>NZ_JBPRLO010000001.1:0-1155742 GCF_051417975.1 Planococcus sp. 1R117A
CGGGCAGTATGGCTCCCGCTTCTCCGAGCGGATGCCACGGTCCGTAAAAGTCCGATTGGTTCAACTAACCTTCAATGGAATAAACACTCCATTGAAGGAAGTTTCACTTTATAAAAATCCGACGAAAATACCTGCTAGTATTACCGAAACAATTGTTACGGTGATAAATCCAGCCACCAGCATGGGTGGCAGCATATGGCTTGTCAATACATCGCGTTCTTTTTCGTCTTTAGTTAAGGAATTGATCACTTCAACGGTAATAATGTAATCTGCTGGGAAACCATATAGCGCAGTGAGTGATACAGCAAATGCCATTTCTTTGCTGACTTTCAATAACTTGCCGACAATGAAAGAAAAAATGTACATCCCTGCAACCCCTAAAGCAATACAAGCCACAAGCGGATAAATAATTTCCAGCATCATGCTTGGAGTGGCATTTTTCAAGCCATCGAAAACGAAAAGCAATAGACCCATGATAGCAAATCCAAAGCCGTTTGCTTTTTGCAGCGGATGGCGCTCCAGGAAACCGATGCTTCGTGCAACTACCCCAAAGAACAGGCAAAGGACGTATGGGCTGATTTCGACATAAGGCGCTGATAAATCAGAAACAAGGTAAGCCAGATAACCGACTAAAGCCAACCGGAAAAATTTAAAAAAGTCGGTATTGTATTTATCCGGCATGTTTGCGAACATTCTTGGTTCTTTTACTTCCTGAGTCGGTGTTCCTTTTTGTTCAGTCACCAAAACTCTTTCCGTCAATTCATTGTTTCTGTATTTTTGCAAAAGAGATCTGCCTTCACGTTTTAGCATAATCGAAGTTAAAGGATAGCCGGCGAAACCTTGCATAACATAAATGACAATCGCAAAAACCGCCAAAGTCGGCAATCCGGCCGCTTGTGCACCTTCAGACATGATTAAAGCGGAAACGACTCCCCCTACTAATGGTGGAATAGCTACGATTATTGTTTGAAAATCAAACAGCAGCATGCCGATACTAAAAAGAGCAGCACAAATCCCTAAAATTCCTGCTAAAGCGATTAAAATTGTTTTCCACTGAGCTTTCAGTTCTTGCAGGGATAATAATGTCCCCATGTTGGTGATTAGCAGGAAAATGAGCATCGTTACTACCGCTGGTGGAATACCGGCAAGCGCCACAATATCCGGTGGAAAAAAAGTCCAATATCCGAGTAAAAATAATACTCCACTAATAAAAATAGAAGGAATCCAAGCTTTTGTACGAATTGATACAACTTCGCCAATAAATAGAATGAAAACCAAAATTGTCAATGCCAGCATTTGCGCCATTTCTACTTCCTCCTTTTACTTTCAATCCACTGCACTAATTGCGCCTTTTCCCTTTATTTTAATAAAGTATTGTTGCAATGTTAGCATAAATTCAAGCTATTATAAATAGAATTCCACGACAATTTAGAAATTACAATTAACTGGATTATAGCCATTAATTTGAAGGTGTGGGCAATTCTCTTTTCAAGACTTCATCCATTAATGCCACCACATCGAAACTGTGGCAATGTTTGATTTTTCTCAATGGAGAACCGGGAAAGGTTTACGTTTTCTTTATTAGAGGTAACGGGATAGGATAGGACAATATGAGCTATAAAAGGAGGAAAAGATGAATGGAAGGCAAAAACTATATTAATGGTGAATGGACAACATCGGGCGATGGAGTCATCGATGTAATGAACCCGGCAACTGGGGAGAAATTCGGTACCGTACCAAACGGCGGTGAAGCAGAAGCTAAGGCTGCAGTTGATGCGGCTTCTGCGGCTTTTGTTACATGGTCAAAAACGACCGTCTATGAACGTGCCTCTCTCTTGATGAAATGGCATGATCTTTTACTGGAGCATAAGCTGGAAGTGGCAGAAATCATGACGAAAGAAATGGGCAAGCCGTTAGCTGAAGCCGTCGGAGAAATTGAATACTCCGCTTCCTTTATTTCCTGGTTCGCTGAAGAAGCAAAGCGTTCAAATGGCCGGCTCATCCCCGCAACAAAAGAAGGCAAACGGATCCAAATATTAAAGCAGCCGGTTGGTGTTGTCGTTTCCATCACACCATGGAATTTCCCAGCTGCTATGATGGCCAGAAAAATGGCTCCAGCTCTCGCAGCCGGATGTACATTTGTAGCGAAACCGGCAAAATTGACGCCACTGACTGCAGTGCGTATGTATGAGCTGGCAGAAGAAGCCGGATTCCCAAAAGGGGTTATTAATTTGGTGACCGGAAGCGCCAGCAAAATCGGACGTGTCTTCACCAGCCACCCAGCAGTCCGGAAACTGACTTTCACTGGATCCACTGAAATCGGCAAAGAATTGATGAAGCAAAGCGCTGACTCTATGTTGAATTTATCGCTTGAACTTGGCGGCCATGCTCCAATTATTGTCTGTGAAGACGCCAATATGGATTTGGCAATTGAAGGCGTTATGGCTTCGAAGTTCCGCAATGCGGGGCAAACCTGTGTATGCGGCAACCGAATTTATGTTCACCGGACAATTGTTGAAGAATTTTCACAGCGTCTGCAAGAAGCAACAGCTAAATTGAAAGTCGGCAACGGCATGGATGAAGGCGTTCAAATTGGCCCTCTTGTTGACCAGGACGGCTATGAAAAATCGGCTCGGCATGTACAAGATGCTGTGGAAAAAGGCGCAAAAGTTTTAGTCGGGGGAGACGGAAAAGCGGAAAACGGAGCATACTTCTATAACCCGACCGTATTGATCAACGCAACTCCGGATATGCTCGTCATGAACGAAGAAACATTCGGTCCGGTTGCTCCAATTATGGCTTTTGATACTGATGAAGAAGCGGTACGCCTTGCGAATGACACTCGATTCGGCTTAGCGGCCTATTTCTTTACAGATAGCTTATCACGGGGAACTTATATTTCTGAAAACCTTGAATATGGCATTGTGGGTTGGAATGACGGGGCTCCCTCCACAGCACAAGCGCCTTTTGGGGGCATGAAAGAAAGTGGAATTGGCCGCGAAGGCGGACAAGAAGGATTGGAAGCTTTCCTGGAAACGAAGTATATTTCCATTAAATTATAAAGATGTCTTCAAACAGCGGATGATGAAAACTTCTCAATGGTTGTTATAGCGAAATAAATAAACAAAAACGGTCCGAGTGTTTCGGACCGTTTTTCATATGTTATAAAACTGTTTCAACTGATTTTATACCCGCATTTGACGGTTTGGTAATCAGGCATTCATAATGCGGAAAGAGCTTTTTCAGCTTTTGGCTGATGTCTCGTTCTTTGCCTTTTTCTGCTGCGACAAATAAAGATGGACCTGCTCCGCTGATGGCAGAACCATAAGCACCAGATTTCCGGCAAGCTAGCCGAATGGCATCAAAGTCAGGGAACCTGCTTTTTCGGTACGGTTCATGAAATTCATCTTTCTCCATCATGCGCCCTGCTGTTTCCCAATCCCCTTTTGCCAATGCTGCGGCTAGTACATTCGCAGCCATGCTGCTGCGGACGGCGACAGGATGCGGCAGTTCTTCCGGCAATAATCCTCTGGATTCTGAAGTCAGAAATTCTGTAGGGGGAACTAGGATCAAGACACCGATTTCGACCTCTGGAACATGAACAATTGACAGCTCTTCGGCATCTGCATAAGATATCGTCAAGCCGCCTAAAAGTGCTGCAGAAATATTGTCCGCATGCCCTTCCATCTCTGTGCCGATTTCCACTTTTTCTTTCATTGGCATATTCAAATCAAGAAGGCGATCAGCGATTTCAATGCCGCCTGCAATCGCGGAAGCACTGCTGCCAAGACCGCGGCTAAGCGGAATATCGGTTTCCACTTGAAGTCTGGCAGGTGGTAAATCCCGGCCATATTTACCCGCAACTTTCTGAGCCGCCACAACGATTAAATTATCTGAAGAAGGCGATAAATGCCGATAGCTTTCATTATTGTATTGAACCGACCACTCATTTGCAGGGGAGACATGAATGGATAAGTGAAGATCCAGAGCAAGTCCGATCGAATCAAATCCAGGGCCTAAGTTAGCTGTCGAAGCCGGCACAGTTACCGTAAAGTCGTTCCATTTCATGCCTTGACTCCTTTCTTCAAATCCTCCCAGAACTGCTCCATATCTGCTGGCACTAATTGTGCTTTATGCTCATTTACTGAAATGGCGGTTTCCGGATCTTTTAACCCATTGCCGGTCAATACCGCTACAACAGTCGATCCTTTCTTCAGCATGCCGCTTTCCACTTGTTTTTTGATGCCTGCGATTGAAGCGCAAGATGCCGGTTCTGCGAAAACTCCTTCAGTTGAAGCCAGCAATTGATAGGCTTCCAGAATTTCTTCATCTGTAGCTGCTAAGATTGTTCCATTTGATTCATCTAATGCATTTAATGCTAAGTTCCAGCTGGCTGGATTGCCAATCCGGATTGCTGTTGCAACCGTTTCCGGGTTTTCAACAATCTCATTATTAACGATTGGCGCTGCTCCAGCTGCCTGGACACCTAAAAGTTCCGGACGTTTTGCCCCGGTTTTTTCAGCATATTCACTAAAACCTTTCCAAGACGCAGAAATATTCCCGGCATTGCCAACCGGCAACGCGAAGATATCCGGCACACGGTCCAGCTGGTCGATCACTTCAAATGCAATTGTTTTCTGCCCTTCCAAACGATACGGATTAACTGAGTTGACAAGTGCAATTCCTGCTTCTTGCCCCACTTCCCGTACCATGCGGAGTGCTTCATCAAAATTTCCTTTGATCTCAAGGATTTCTGCTCCATACATTTTTGCTTGTGCCAATTTCCCAAGTGCGATGCGCCCTTCCGGAATGACGACGATTGTACGCATACCCGCTCTTGCGCCGTATGCGGCAGCAGATGCAGACGTATTGCCGGTAGAAGCACAGACTAGTACAGTCTTTCCTTCTTCTTTTGCTTTTGCAACGGCCATGACCATTCCGCGGTCTTTGAAGGAACCGGTCGGGTTAGCCCCTTCCAATTTTGCATAAAGTTCAATTCCCCATTGCTCTGATAACTTCTCTAAATGGACTAGCGGTGTGTTTCCTTCCTGCAGCGTTAATGCAGGTGTAGCTTCACTTACCGGCAACCATTCCTTATACTGTTCGATCAATCCTGGCCATCTCATGCTGTTTCCTCCCCTTCGATGCGGTAATGGCTGATGACGCTCGCCGTTCCTGCTAAGTCGTTTAATACATCCAGATGTTGCTGGCGTGAAATCTGATGTGTCAAAAATACAAGTTCGGCCTGCCCTTCTTCTGCTGCAGGATGCTGCATGACAGATTGAAGGCTGGCACCGTGTTTGCTGTAAACAGCAGTTAGTTTCGACAGTACTCCCACTTCATCTTTTACCAGCAGGCGATGGAAATACTTTGCATAGCGGCTGCTTTCCGGTTTCATCACTCGTTCGTGCTGGGCAGCGTGAATTCGCTTGCCGTTAACTTCAAGCAACAGGTTCCGGCATGCAGCGATAATATCTGATACAACGGAAGTAGCCGTTGGCAATGAGCCGGCTCCTGGACCATACAGCATTGTTTCTCCAACTGCATCTCCATATATGTATACTGCGTTAAACTCATTATTGACTGAAGCCAGCGGATGTGAGTTTGCCAGGAAAATAGGTTCTACCGCAACTTCGATGCCTTCTTCGTCTTTTTTAGAAGAACCGACCATCTTCATGGTATAACCGAAATCATTCGCCATTTCCAAGTCGCCCTCTTGTATTTCCCGCATTCCTCTGACCAGCACATCTTCAATATGGACTTCTGTCGAAAATGCCAATGATGATAAAATGACCATTTTCCGTGCAGCATCTAATCCATCCACGTCTGCTGAAGGGTCTGCTTCTGCATATCCCAATCTTGTCGCTTCTGCCAAAGCTGTTTCATAACTCATATTTTCTTTTTTCATTTTCGTTAAGATGAAGTTTGTTGTGCCGTTGACGATTCCCATCAAACTTGAAATCCTGTCTGATGCTAATCCATCCTCCAAAGTGCGGATGATTGGAATGCCTCCAGCTACACTCGCTTCATAAAACAAATCGCATTTCTGCGCATCTGCCAGTTTCAAAAGATCGTGGCCATGTTCAGCCATGACATCCTTATTGGCGGTTACAACTTGCTTGCCGGCTTTTAACGCTTCTTCAATCGCCCGTTTCGCTCCGTCCATTCCACCCATTACTTCCACAATGATATCCAGGGAAGAATCATTCAATATTTCGTCTATATCGGTTGTAAAAACGCTTGGATCAAGAATTGACAAACGTTCTTTGTTATTGTTCCTGACCAGTACTTTTTTAA
Source organism: Planococcus sp. 1R117A (assembly GCF_051417975.1). Lineage (NCBI taxonomy): Bacteria > Bacillati > Bacillota > Bacilli > Caryophanales > Caryophanaceae > Planococcus > Planococcus sp. 1R117A. The sequence continues at coordinate 6,298 of NZ_JBPRLO010000001.1, forward strand.
TGGTTACTTGAACGCCTAATTTATGATGCAAATCCTGTTGATGCTGCTGCAAAATTTTTGCAACCCCAGTGCCCACTGTTCCAAGCCCTAATAATCCGATCGAAATTTCATTTTTCATTGACGATTCCTCCTACGCTGTGTACACTGTAAAAATACAGTTGTTTTTACCATAAGGACATTATAGTATTATATTAAATGGAAAACAACCCTCAATTCTCTAAAGATTGGACTTGATAAAGATGAAAGTATGTAAATTCGGCGGAACATCTGTAGCAAGCGCGGAACAAATCCAGAAAGTGGCGAACATTGTCAAAGCGGATTCCGCACGGAAAATCATTGTGGTATCAGCCCCCGGCAAACGTTTCGAGGGCGATGTAAAAGTCACGGATCTTCTTATCCAATTAGCAACAACTGCGTTATCAGGACAAGATACTGCTTCAGCATTGAGCCAGGTAGTTGGCCGATACGCGTCGATTGCGGAAGAATTGGGGCTCGACAGTGAAATTGTTTCCATCATTGCAGCCGATCTTTCTTACAGGCTCGCATTCAGCAAAGAAGATCCTTCTTTATTCTTTGATCAAGTAAAAGCCAGCGGTGAAGACAATTCCGCGAAACTAATCGCAGCTTATTTTTCATCTATTGGATTGACTGCAGAATATATCAATCCAAAACAAGCAGGGCTGGTCGTCACTGAACTTCCAAAACGCGTTCAGGCGTTGCCAGAATCATACAATAATTTATCCACTTTGGCCAATCAACAAGTCATCAGTGTGTTCCCAGGATTTTTTGGTTATACACACGATGGCACGCTGCGGACTTTCGACCGCGGCGGATCCGATATTACTGGTTCTATTTTAGCGGCTGCCGTGAAAGCGGAATTGTATGAGAATTTTACAGACGTTGACTGCGTGTTTGCAGCCAATCCGAGAATTGTGGAAAACCCTGTGGAAATCCAAACAATGACTTACCGTGAAATGCGTGAACTTTCTTATGCCGGTTTCGCTGTATTGCATGACGAAGCTTTAATGCCTGCGTTCAAAGAATCTGTTCCTGTTTGCATCAGAAATACGAATAATCCTCAGTCTCCGGGTACGATGATTGTAGCAGAACGGGATTATTCACGCCTTCCGGTGACCGGAATTTCGGCGGACAGCGGATTCTCTACGCTGTATGTCAGCAAATATTTGATGAACCGGGAAATCGGTTTTGGGCGCAAACTGTTGCAGATTCTGGAAGACGAAGATATTTCCTATGAACATATTCCTTCAGGCATTGATAATCTATCAGTCATCATCCGCAGCCATCAGTTAACGCCTGAAAAAGAAAGCCGCATTGTGGAACGCGTCAATAATGAGCTGCACGTAGACGATGTGCATTTCATCAGCAACTTCTCGATGGTCGTTTTAGTCGGCGAAGGGATGAAATATACCACTGGACTTGCTGCACGCGCAACTGATGCCATTGCCAGAACCGGCGCCAATATTGAAATGATCAATCAGGGTTCATCCGAAGTCAGCCTCGTCTTCGGGGTCTTGAAAGAAGATGAAACCAAAATTTTAAAGGAGTTATACAATGAATTCTTTGTTCCTTCTTTGGTTGTCTAATATGTCCTTATATTATTAAATGTTAAATCCCCTGGCCAGCGGGTGGCCAGGGGATTTTTTTATTTTCAAGTCCAGTTAGTAAGCAGCGGTCCATCGTTGCCATAAACCGGGTCTTTCTCCGGCAATGGGGCATCCAAGATTGCTTCCAGCACTTCCGGGCGTTCCTCTGGCTTGCCTAATTTCTTGTCGGGTTCCGCGCCGCCTGGATATGCGCCGACCACCTGAAAATCATCTGTGCTATCCAGCAGTTTGTGCCCAGTTCCGGCTGGCAAAACCGCTACATCCCCAACTGAAACCTGCAGCGCCTGTCCCTGGTCCCCGCCGAACTGAATCGTTGCAGATCCTGAACGCACTCCCAGTACTTCATGTGTACTGCTATGGTAATGGTGGTAATCAAAAATGCCGTCAACCCAGCTGTTGGTCCAGCCATTTTTGTTGAAAGCCGCTTCGATTGTTTCCGGATTTTCTTTAAAGGCCCCTGGGTAAATGATCAAAGGCAATCTCGGATTATTCGGAATGGCTTTGTCGTCTTCAAAATGATAAAACTGTTCGTTCCCCATAAACCATCAGCTCCTTTTTCAGATAGTAAACTTTACCCGTGCATCTGAAAAGTAATCGTTTTATATAAATTTTCCGCATTAAAAGCCGAGCCGCTCCCGGACCAAAGCGGTGTAATTCTGGCTGACCGGCAAGACTGCGCCATCTTTTAACGTTAAAACTAAATTTGAAGAAAAGTCCCGGGAGATTTCCTGGATAAAAGGAATATTGACGATATAAGAACGATGGATGGGCAAAAACGTATCCGGTAATTGGTCTTTCAGGGATTTCAATGTGTGGATTGAACAATAGGCTTCTTCTTCTGCATAAAACCAAGTTTTCTTTTGGCTGCTTTCGATATGGGAAACATTGGTGACCGGCACCGGCCGCCACGTATCTTCAAGCTTTCCAGTCAAAAACTTCAGTGGCTGTTTTTGGCGCTGGAGGAAATCCGACGGCAAAATAACAACTAAAACTCCAGCTTGCCCGGAAATATGCACCGGATAACCCACTCCAAAATATGCAATTCCGGATTCTTCGTCTTCCACTAGCATCTCCAGCCGCTTCTCTTCTTTATATGTACGGCCAGCCACACTGCCTTCTGCTACTTCATCGCCCACTTTGATGCGGGAATCCTGCACACCCGCTTTGCAGTAAACATAGCTGCTCCCAACTGCGATTGCAATCGACGCCTCTTTCGGAATCCAGTCTTCCATAATGAACCCCATTTGTTCTAAAACACTTTTCTCCATACACCGATTCTCCTTTCAACTGTATTCTTCGCGAAATCTTTGCTTTCATCTCTGCATATCTGATTTCATCCAACTTTCAGGACAATCACAATATACTGTTATATATTAATATACATCAACACAAACTGTATTAACACAGTTTATAAATTTTTTTATTCGAAGGGATGGATTTGATGGTAACCAAACAACAACAAATCGAACAATTGAAAAAGAGCTGGGCTGAAGATAGCCGTTGGAACGGAATTGTCCGGCCTTACTCAGCGGAGGATGTAGTCAAACTTCGCGGTTCTATCCAAATTGAATATACGCTTGCGAAAAGAGGAGCTGAGCGTCTATTCCGCTCCATCCATGAAAAGGATTTTGTGAATGCCTTAGGCGCATTGACTGGCAACCAGGCAATCCAGCAAGTAAAAGCAGGACTCGAGGCCATTTACTTGAGCGGCTGGCAAGTAGCAGCCGATGCCAACTCTGCCGGACAGATGTACCCAGATCAAAGCTTATATCCAGTCGACTCGGTGCCGAATGTCGTGAAAAAGATCAATCAGGCCTTGCAGCGTGCAGACCAGATCGACAATGTGGAAGGCAATGAAGGCTTCGACTGGTTCGCACCAATTGTCGCTGATGCAGAAGCAGGGTTCGGCGGACCGCTGAATGTTTTTGAATTGATGAAATCGATGATTGAAGCTGGTGCTGCCGGCGTTCACTTTGAAGACCAATTAGCTTCCGAGAAAAAATGCGGCCATTTAGGCGGAAAAGTATTGCAGCCGACCCAGAACGCGGTTCGGAATTTAATCTCAGCGAGGCTGGCATCCGATGTATTAGGCGTTCCGACTGTCTTGATTGCCCGCACTGATGCAGATGCAGCCGATTTGATCACGAGCGACATCGACCCGGTCGACCATCTTTTCATCACCGGCGAACGGACACCTGAAGGGTTCTACCGCACCAACGCTGGCATTGAACAAGCGATTGCCCGAGGATTGGCGTATGCGCCTTATGCTGATTTGGTATGGTGTGAAACGTCCCATCCGAATTTGGAAGAAGCGAAACAGTTTGCAGATGCCATCCACGAGAAGTTTCCAGGCAAACTTTTGGCTTACAACTGCTCTCCATCTTTCAACTGGAAAGCAAAATTGGATGAGGAAACCATTGCGAAATATCAAGTTGAACTTGGTAAGATGGGATATAAATTCCAATTCGTTACGCTGGCTGGATTCCATGCGTTGAACCACAGCATGTTTGAACTGGCTCATGATTACAAAGACAATGGCATGGCTGCATATTCGAAATTGCAGCAAGCTGAATTTGAAAGCGAGTCGAAAGGCTATACAGCAACGCGCCATCAGCGGGAAGTCGGCACTGGCTACTTCGACGAAGTATCGCAAATCATCTCAGGCGGTACAAGTTCAACCACTGCGATGAAAGGCTCAACGGAAACGGCTCAATTCCACCCGGTGAAATGAAAGGATGATCTGATTGATTACAAAGTCGAATGTCTTGATTAAGAATAAAGTAACACCCGAAATGGAATCCATTCTCACGCCGGAAGCGCTGGCGTTTATTGAAAAGCTGCACGTGAATTTTGACAAGCAACGGATTGCCTTGCTCGAACAGCGCCAAGTGCGTCAACAAGAAATCGATGGCGGCAAGCCTCTGGACTTCCTGCCGGAAACTAAACATATTCGTGAAAGCGACTGGACGATTGCTCCCCTGCCGGAAGATATGCAAGACCGGCGGGTGGAAATCACTGGGCCGACCAACCGTAAAATGCTGATCAATGCACTGAATTCCGGCGCAAAGATGTTCATGGCGGACTTGGAAGACGCGACAGCGCCCAGCTGGTTCAACGTTATTGATGGACAAGTAAATTTGCGTGATGCCATCAGGCGAGAGATTTCGTTTGAAACGCCCGGCACCGGCAAAAAATACACGCTGAATGAACAAACAGCAGTACTGATGGTCCGCCCTCGTGGCTGGCATTTGTTGGAGAAAAATATTGAGATTGACAGCAAGCCTGCTTCCGGCAGCTTAGTTGATTTCGGACTTTATATTTTCCATAATGCCCAGGAATTGATTGACCGCGGTACGGGTCCTTACTTTTATTTGCCGAAACTGGAGAGCCATTTGGAAGCCCGGCTCTGGAATGATGTTTTCGTTTTTGCCCAAAATGAGCTCGGAATCCCACAAGGCACCATCCGGGCTACAGTATTGATTGAGACGATTCTCGCTGCATTTGAAATGGATGAAATTCTTTATGAATTGCGCAATCATTCCGCTGGACTGAACTGTGGCCGCTGGGATTATATCTTCAGTGTCATCAAACGGATGCGCAACCGGCCGGAATACTTATTCCCTGAACGTTCGCAAGTCACAATGACCGTTCCATTTATGCGGGCATATACACAATTGTGCATCCAGACCTGCCACAAGCGGAATGCACCCGCCCTCGGCGGCATGGCAGCTCAAATTCCGATTAAAGGCAATCCGGAAGCAAACCTTGCGGCATTCCGAAAAGTAGCCGAAGACAAACGGCGGGAAGCGACAGACGGACACGACGGCACCTGGGTAGCCCATCCCGGTATGGTGGCAGTGGCCATGGAACAATTTAATGAACTCATGCCTACACCGAACCAGATTCATCGAAAACGCGAAGATGTTAGTGTAACGACGAAAGATTTAGTGGAAGTGCCGACCGGCAGCATTACCGAAGAAGGACTCCGCTCCAATGTTTCCGTCGGTATCCAGTACATCGCTTCCTGGCTGTCCGGCAGCGGAGCCGCTCCAATCAACAACTTGATGGAAGACGCGGCAACAGCGGAAATCTCCCGTTCGCAAGTGTGGCAGTGGATCCGTCATCCAAAAGGAATGCTCGAAGACGGGCGGGACATCACCGTTTCCCTGTTCCATGAAATTCTTGAAGAAGAAGCCGATAAGATCAAGGAATCTGTCGGAGATGCGGTATACCTTTCCGGACGTTACGCGGAAGCCCGCGAGCTGTTTACAGACCTCACGCTGCAAAGTGATTTTGCCGAATTTTTGACCTTGCCTGGGTATGAAAAACTAAACTAAAATACTGGAGGAGATCGCTATGAAAACGATGAATACTTTTGAGGCACGCACAAAGAAAGAATGCCGGGAATGTGGATGTGAAATCAAAGAACGGCGCGAGTCCATCATCTATGAATGCGAACGCTGCATCGGACAAAAAGAGGAATAAGGGTTTTATCAGAAAGAGGCCAAGCATCCATGCTGCTTGGCCTCTTTTTTGTGGAGAAGTGGACAGGGATATTTGGTTTGGACAGTATTTTGTTGTGGACGGACAGTATTTGCTCTCGGAGAGAAAGCATTTTCCCTCGGAAAGAAAGTATATCCAAATAACTGGAAATCCCCTTTTATTTAACCCCTACTACTTCTTTTCAAATATCCCTTTAACCCTAGACATACAACGACTATAATAAAGGCAACATAGCAATGCCGGAGGTGGAACAATGGAAAAGTACGTATTGAATTTCACTGAAATCAATCGAAACCATTTGCCGCTTGTGGGCGGAAAAGGCGCAAATCTGGGCGAACTGGCAGGAGCAGGATTCCCTGTCCCTACAGGGTTTTGTGTAACAACTTCCGCTTACCGAAAACTGATTCAATCCAGCACAAAAATGGAAGAACTGTTCGCCCTTTTGGACAAGCTTTCTCCGGAAGAATTTGATCAAATCCGCCTTGTAGCCAGTCAAATCAGAGAACATCTGGTATCCCTGCCGATGCCTGAAGACATCAAAAGGGAGATTTTGAGTGCTTGGAAATCCGCTGGGGAGAAGCAGTCATATGCAGTGCGCTCAAGTGCCACAGCGGAAGACTTGCCGAACGCTTCTTTCGCAGGGCAGCAGGATACTTTTTTGAATGTTATCGGGGCAGAAGCGCTTCTCTCGGCCGTCCAAAATTGCTGGGCTTCTCTCTTTACTGACCGGGCCATTTCTTACCGGGCAAAAAATGGGTTTGGCCATCGTTCCGTTTACCTTTCCGTTGTCGTCCAGGAAATGGTGTTTCCTGAGGTATCGGGAATCATGTTTACTGCTGATCCGATAACCGGTCACCGTCACACAATTTCAATCGATGCCAGCTTCGGTTTAGGTGAAGCGCTGGTATCCGGTCTCGTGTCGGCTGATCTGTATCAAGTCCGCCATAACCAAATTTTTTATAAGCAAATCGCCAAAAAAGAACTGGCTATTTATGCTCTCCCAAAAGGCGGTACTATAAACAAAGCTCTTTCTCCGGCTTTCCAGGAAATACAGGCGCTGCCGAATCATAAAATTTTGCAATTGGCTGAAATCGGCCAACAGATTGAAAATCATTACGGTTCTGAACAAGACATTGAATGGGGCCTCGTGGGCGGTGAATTCAAAATTTTGCAGAGCCGTCCCATCACTTCCCTATACCCCCTCCCTTTTGTCAACGATGAGCAGTTTCATGTCTTTATCAATTTTGGTTATATCCAAATGATGACCGATCCCATGCAGCCGTTGTCCTTCTCCCTTTTGAGCAATGTCACCAATTTTATCAATAAAAACACAGTCGCTCCCGAAAACCGTGTGTTGCGGGAAGCAGGCGGCCGTGCATTTGCCGACTTTACCGGAGCATTGACACTGCCTCCGGTCCGGCACCGGCTGCTGAAATTAATGAGCGGAATGGATGAGCTTCTAGCATCCGCTCTTTCAGAAGCGATCAGCCGTTCGGAGTTCCAGCGAGTAAACGTGCCTAAAAAGACTGTTTTGCTGAGACTGCGGAGAATTGCCCCGATGGCCGTTCCTGTCGCTTTCAAAGTAGCCGCCAATTATTGGTTTAAAGACCCTGCAAAAGCAAACAGCAAAGCTACCAATTTTATCAATAGATACGTCAAGGCAACCGAATTGAAATTGCAAAAAGTTACAGGACCTGAACGCATTCGCATGATTGAGCAAGGGATGGGCAATATGTTTCCGCAAGTGCTGTCCAAAATTATCCCTTATTTCATTACGGGCATGCTAGCTTCTGAAGCGCTTAAGAAAAAGCTGGACCAACGGCTTGGCAAAGAGCAAAGCGCTTTGCTGCTTGGCAGGCTGTATAAATCCCTTTCCGGCAATGTAACAACGGAAATGGGGCTGCAATTGGGCGACCTTGCTGATTTCATACGGGAGAAACCGGAACTGATTCATTATTTGCAAACTGTGGACCATGAAAGTTTTTACGCTGGTCTTGGCGATATCCCGGGCGGCATGGAGTTCAAACAGAAGCTGGACCGTTTTCTCATGAAGTATGGCGCGCGTTGTATTGGAGAAATTGACATGGCAAAACCGCGATGGCAGGAAGATCCGGCACAACTCATCTCTTCAATCATCAGCAACCTGCAGACCATGGCATATGGTGAGCACCGCAAAAGATTCGAACAAGGCAAAAAAGATGCAGAAGCAGCCGGCCAGGAAATCATTCGCCAGTTTAGCGGTATCGACCAACGTTATGTTGCCAAACTGGTTAAACTTTACCGAAACTTGATGGGGATGCGGGAACACCATAAATTCGCACTCGTGAAGCTGATGTATTTATACAAACTTGCTATTCTGGAAGAAGCTGAATTCCTGGTTCATAAAGGCAAGCTTTTCCAGACTCAAGATATTTTTTTCCTTTCATCAGAAGAACTGATTGGATTGCTGGAAGGACAATCATCGAAGAATCTGCCGGAAGTGATTGAATCGCGTAAAAAACAGCATGACTTAAATTACAAATTAAAAACTCCGCGAGTTATGACGAGCGATGGGGAAATGATTGAAGGAAAGCCGCGCGCAGCAAAAGGGCCAAAAGATGCACTCATTGGAACGCCCGTTTCTTCCGGTTCAGTAACCGGTGTTGCACGGGTGGTTCTACGGGCAGAAGATGCACAGCTGAATCCCGGGGAAATCCTGATTGCCCCTTATACCGATCCTGGATGGACCCCTTTGTTCACGTCAGCGGTCGGGCTAGTGACTGAAGTGGGCGGCATGATGACGCATGGGTCTGTCGTCGCCCGTGAATATGGGATTCCGGCTGTTGTCGGAGTGGATATGGCAACGGAGCTGATAAAAGATGGCGACGTCATCAAAGTTGATGGTACGAATGGGTACGTGCAAATACTCAGCAGAAAAGAAAAATTAACCGTTAGCCCGTAATCGATGAATTTTGCATTTATTGCAAACAGCACCTTAAGAATCTTTGTGGAAGGTGGAATGATTCTGCATGGCTGAAGCTGAAAAAAATCCTCTTGTTGATGCCCGCCCAAGTGAAGAAAAGAATTGGCTGTCGGAGGAAAAATCTCCTTATCTCCTTCAGCACGAAAAAAATCCAGTGAACTGGTATCCGTGGGGCAATACCGCTTTTGAACGAGCCGCCCGGGAAAACAAGCCGGTATTCCTATCAATTGGTTATTCAACTTGCCATTGGTGTCATGTGATGGAACGGGAATCGTTTGAGGATCCAGAAGTCGCCTCCCTTCTCAACGAACATTTCATCTCGATCAAAGTGGACCGTGAAGAACGGCCGGACATCGATTCAATTTACATGAACATTTGCCAGTTGCTGAACGGAGAAGGCGGCTGGCCGCTCAATGTCTTTTTGACTCCCGAGCAGAAGCCGTTTTACGCGGGCACATATTTCCCGAAAACAGGAAAGTATGGCCGTCCGGGCATGATGGACGTGCTGCCGCAATTATACGCGATTTACCGGGACAATCCTTCTAAGATTCAGGATATCTCAGGCAAATTGACGGAAGCGCTGCAGCCTGCCGCTGGTTCATCTCAAGAAGAAATCCCGAATTCAGTTCTTGAACATGCCTATGCGATTCTTAGAAATGAGTTTGACCCGATTTTCGGAGGCTTTGGCAAAGCACCTAAATTCCCGACTCCAAGCCAATTGCTGTTTCTATTGCGTTATTTCCACACAACAGGTGAACAGCGGGCCTACGACATGGTGGAAAAAACCTTGAACGGCATTGCAGACGGCGGAATATATGACCATCTCGGCTCCGGCTTTGCCCGTTATTCGACCGACCAGCAATGGCTTGTCCCCCATTTCGAGAAAATGCTGTATGACCAGGCGCAACTATTGTCAGCGTATACCGAAGCTTACCTTATCAAACCGGAGCCCCGGTTCAAGAAAATTATTTACGATACCATTGAATTTATTGAACGTGAAATGACCCATCCGGACGGCGGTTTTTATTCAGCGATTGATGCAGACTCAGAAGGCGCGGAAGGAACGTACTATATTTGGACAGCCGCTGAAATTTCAGAAATCCTCGGGACCGCCCGCGCTGAAATATACGCGGATGTTTACAACATTACACTTGAAGGAAATTTTGAAGGACGCAATATCCCGAACTTGATCGGTACGAATAAAACCGCGATTGCAGAAAAATACGGATACAGCCCAGAACAATTAGAGGATCAAATGGAATCCTGCCGGCGTGAATTGCTTGCTGAACGTGAAAAGAGGCCGTACCCGCATCTGGATGACAAAATCCTTACCGCTTGGAACGGTATGACTATCGCAGCACTTGCCAAAGCCGGCGCTGCTTTTTCAGAACCGCGGTTTATTGAAATGGCGGAAAAAGCCGTTTCCTTCATAGATCGGGAGTTATGGAAAAACGAAGGGCTGTTCGCCCGTTTCCGGGACGGCGAAGCGCGGCATCTAGGCTATCTGGATGACTACGCCCACCTCCTGTCAGGCCGTCTCGAATTATTCCTGGCGACCGGAAAACCGCTTTATCTCAATAAATCACGGGGATTGGCGAATGAAATCTTTCACCGGTTTGAGGATTCTGAGCATCATGGATTCTTCTTCACCGACAAAGATACGGAAACTCTTATCGTCCGGGACAAATCCGTTCTTGACAGCGCCATGCCTTCCGGAAACGGCGTCGCCATTCTTCAATTATGGCGCTTGGCAAAACTGGACGCAGATAGTCAATTGCTGGATAAAGCCGAGCGGGCAATGATGTCGTTTGCCGATGAAGCTGTCAAATATCCGACAGCCGTTCTCAGTTTATTGATGGTTCGCATGGCTTTCGGAGCTGGCGGTAAAGAAATTGTGATTAGCGGAGCTTCTGAAGCCGATAAAGAAAATATGATGGAATTTCTCCTTACCACCTATCGTCCATTTGATATGTGGCTCATAGCGGATGCAGAAATGTCAGCCCTGGCAGAAGGAAAAGTCCATAACGAGCAGCCGATTGCCATTTATATCTGCGAAAATTCTGTATGTAAAATGCCTCTATTCGACGTTGAAGACGCACAAAGCCGTTTGCGATAAACTCATAAAAAAGCCGGCTGTAAATATTACAGCCGGCTTTTGCATGATCAGTCAAATTTTTAATCTTGTTTAGAAGATTTGATGCGGTAACTGGAGTCTTCTTCCAGCTTATTGAAAATTTCTATATAGCGGGTTCCCGTATTCGCTTCTTCTGACGGAGCTTCTTCGTCTAAAATTTCTTTCAACGGCTTTGTCTCTGGTTCAATAATCCGTGAATCAAAGTCTTCCATCAAAGCCTGAAGGGCGTCGTAGCTTTGCACCTCTTTATCTTTTTTCACTTCTTCAAAAAGTTCTTCTGACTCTTCTTCAGTCAGTTCAACGTAGCCGACCATAATTCGCTGTGCTGTCATCCAAAAACCTCCCAGTATCTCATTTCCTCTTCTATACCCTGCTCCTGAAGCCGCATAAACCTAAGGTCCCCCCTCCCTTCTACTTAAAACTGTAGAAGCCGGCCAACATTTCCGTTATGATGTAGCTAACAGAAAATCCTATAACCGGAGTGATTCCAATGCGCGTTGCCATTTTCGATTTTGACGGAACTTTATATTCAAAAGAAACTTTTCAATTGATGATGGACCATTTAAAAAAGCACCCTGTACACAGCAAACGGTACCGCCAATTTTATCGGGCCATCATGCCGCCTTATATCGGTTCAAAATTAAAGCTCGTGTCCGTGAAAAGAATGCGTGAACAGTCTGTTCAAGCTTATTTATCAGCGCTTGAAAGTTTTACAAAACCGGAGCTGGAATCTTATTTCGGAGAAATTGCCGACAAAATGCATGGCGATTTTAACCCGGCTGTCGTTGAGCGCTTGAAGCAGCATGTGCATGATGACGACTATGTCATGCTCGTATCAGGAGCGTTCACTCCTCTTCTCCATGCAGTAACGGAAAAGCTTCCGATTCAAACCATCATCGGCACTGAAATTCCGTATGCCAATAACATCCTCGATCACCAATCAAAGATTTCCCATATCCAAGGACCTCTCAAAACAGAGAAAATCAAAGAAGCCTTGTCTGGGCATGATGTGGACTGGCCGAATAGCTTCGCTTACGGAGATAGCCTATCGGATTTGCCTGTTCTTGAACTGGTCGGACATCCGGTAGCTGTACAGCCAGAACCAAGTTTAAGGGCAGTTGCTGAAGAGCGGCACTGGGAAATCATCTAGGGAAGCGCCGGCAGTTATATTGTTCCAACGAGTACCGTGCTTAGAAATTAATAAAAAGCGAATCGCAGCTGCGATTCGCTTTTTTGTTTTCAACATCAATTCCCATGAATCATTACTGCATTCAAAAAATCCAAGTTAAACTTGGCGGAACCCATGAAATATCAATGTCATTATACACCACTTGATTGTTTACATTAGCCGCTTCTTCCATTGAGACCTTATGGGATTTTCATATTATTTTGTTCTTAATGCCATTTTTCAGTGAAAAACCTATGCTCCTATCCGCTCTGTCGAAACCCTTAAACTTTTTAGTGACTCTTAGCCTTAATTATCATATAATAATATACAGAAAAATTAAAATTCAACGTTATTCATTAATACTAATAAAAATCCTTTTCAAAGCACTTTTTATTTGTTAAAATTCATTTAGTTGAATAATTATCCATAAGATATTAGGGGGAACTATAAATGATAAAGAAACAGACCATGTTTGCATTTTTTGCTTCAGCGGCTTTGCTGCTAAGCGCGTGTGGAAGCGAATCACCGGAATCCGGAAATTCAGGCGGCTCAGAAGAAGCGAAAAAATTGGATATGGGAACTTCTGCTGAATTCCCTCCATTTGAATCACGGAATCCAGAAGGGGAAATCGTGGGCTTTGACATTGACCTGGCCAACCACATTGCGAAAGAGCTTGGTTATGAACTGAAGATCACCGACATGAAATTTGATGGATTGATTGGAGCTTTGCAAAATGACCGTGTTGATATGGTCATCGCGGGAATGTCTGCAACAGAAGAGCGCAGAAAGAACGTCGATTTTTCTACTGAATACAACCATTCTGGCGAAATGTTTTTAACTGCTAAAGGATCTGAGCTTAAGTCACTTGAAGACTTGGAAGGCAAAACAGTCGGCGTTCAACTTGGAACAATCCAAGAAGAAGGCGCGAATGCTATTGTGAAAGAAGAAGGCATCAACTTTGAAATAAAAGCGTTAGACGACTCCGGCGCATTGATCCAGGAAATTCTGTCTAACCGCATCGACGCTGCCTACATGGACAAACAAGTAGCAAAAGGTTATATCGAAGCACAAGACCTTGACTCATTTGACGATCCGACAACTTCTTCGCCCGGAATGGCTGTTGCCTTCCCTAAAGGCAGTGAGCTAGTTGATGATGTCAATGCCGTCATTGAAGAAATGGAAGCAAGCGGTGAACTCGCTGAATTGAAAAAGAAATGGAAAATAGAAGAATAAAGAAAAACCACACTCAAGCAAGGAAGAACTATCCCGCTTGAGCACTAATTTATCCACTGACCATTAAAGTTTATATAATAAAGCAAAACTTCATTGAGTGGGGACCTCGTTCTCCACTCAATATTTATTCTTCCACATTAATCTTAGCGGCATAAATCTTTTTTATAGAAATGGGTTGTAAACGATGAATTTGGACTTCTCGCAGATTGTTCCCTATATCCCTTTCATGCTGGAAGGGATATGGGTTACGTTAAAATTTGTATTTTTCGCCATTATCCTTGGTTCTATTCTCGGAACGGTTCTGGCATTATTTAAGATTGGCTCGGTTAGGGCCTTGCGCTGGTTTGCCGATGCGTATACTTCGGTATTCCGCGGTACTCCGCTGATTTTGCAATTGATGATCATTTATTATTCCATTCCGCAGCTGACCGGCTATGACATCTCGCCTTTTCTTTCGGCAATCCTGGCATTTGGCTTAAACTCCTCTGCTTATATTTCGGAGATTATACGGGCTGGAATCCAGGCAGTTGACAAAGGACAAATGGAAGCTGCCCAAGCTCTTGGCGTTCCTTACCGGGCGATGATGACAGACATCATCCTGCCGCAGGCGCTGAAAAATATTCTCCCTGCTTTGATGAATGAATTTATCACGCTGACGAAAGAATCTGCGATTGTTTCGACAATCGGTTATCTCGATTTAATGCGCCGCGCACAAGTCGTCGGTTCCGATTTGTTCCGCAACTTTGAACCGCTATTGTTCGTCGGAGTGATTTACTGGTGCCTGGTCATGGGCTTGACGGTCATCGGCAGAATGTTTGAACGGAGGCTGAAGCAAAGTGATTAAAGTGGAACATTTGTATAAAAAATTCGGCAATAACGAAGTATTGAAAGACATAACCACAGAGATAAAAAAAGGCGAAGTGGTTTCCATCATCGGCCCTTCAGGTTCAGGCAAGTCAACTTTTCTGCGTTGCTTGAATATGCTTGAGATTCCAACTTCCGGTACCATTATTGTCAGCGGACAAGATTTAACGGGACCTAAAAAGGATGTCCAAAAAATCCGCCAGCATATCGGCATGGTGTTCCAGCATTTTCACTTGTTTCCGCATTTGACTGTGCTTGAAAACCTGACTTACGCCCCAATGAAAGTCAAAGGCGAAAAAAAAGACGTGGCACAGGAAAAAGCACGTGTTTTATTGAAACGCGTTGGTTTGTCGGAGAAAGAAAAAGCTTATCCGAGCAGTTTGTCCGGCGGCCAGAAACAGCGTGTTGCCATTGCACGTGCCTTGGCGATGGAACCGGATTTGATGTTGTTTGACGAACCGACTTCTGCTTTGGACCCGGAAATGGTGAAAGAAGTTCTCGATGTTATGAAAGATTTGGCTAAATCCGGCATGACCATGGCGGTTGTGACCCACGAAATGGGCTTTGCCCGTGAAGTCGCTGACCGTGTGATTTTCCTTGACCATGGTGTCCTGGTGGAAGAAGGCCAGCCAGTGGAATTTTTCAACAGTCCCCGAACCGAACGTGCAAGAGACTTTTTAGAAAAAGTGTTATAAAAAAGCGCCCTGGAGGCGCTTTTTTTATTTACGAGCGACTTGCTCTATTTTGCAATCAACTATCGGCTTTTGCGAGCGATTTAGGCACGTTTACGTGCAATCCCCCTTCATCGTTCATTTGATGCTCATATATAGCCCCCTTTTCTTTTATATCTGCGTGATATAATTAAAGCACTATGAAATAGTCGAGGTGGAACAATTGTTTAGAAAGATCATTCTTTTAGTAGCCGTAGTATTTTTCATGGGGCTTGTTTTATTTACAGGCATGATGTATTTGAAAAACGAAACGGAAGTTTATTCACAAGGAAACATCACATTAACAGTAGAAAAACCGACTTTTTTCACTTTGTCTGAGCCTTCGGTAACTGAACAAGGCAAAGATGTGACCCGTTCCCATAACCTGACTTTATTGGGATTGCCGATTGGAACTTACACACTTGTTGAAAGAACACTTGATAATGGCGTAAAAATCGTTTTTGAGCAATTGGACAATACAAGTTGGATGCCTTTCGCGGTATCGCTGAACACGAACGGCCTTGCAGAAGCTGAAGTTAAAACGTGGAATCCGGAACCTGTGAATCATCAGGAAGATCCCCTTTATGGCATAGATCCTACGGTGAATCCTTATGGCACAATTAAAATGGATGCTGGGGAAATACTTCAAGGGAATTTATATGTCTCCAGAGGATTAACACTTGGCAATGGAACGGAAGTTCAGGAATTGCGCCATGAAATTCCTGATTTGACGATGGAAGAAGGTTCCTTAAGAAAGAACTTTTGGCTCCCCCCAAACTATCAGACAGAGACCTGGTTTATGATTTCAGAAGCTCCATTTTTTGAAACAGCAGCCACGGAAGACAAGTGGATTGATTTTGCTTTGAACAACAGGCTCCAGCAGCTCAATTGGCTCACCCCTGCTGGGCCCTTGGTTAAAGTCGAACAGACAGAAGATCTCCGGACTCAACTGGCCTATAGCCGGGATGAAGAACGAACAAAAGATCCGGTTTCAGCTGAATGGAACAAAACAGCTCCTTCTTTATTTTTCGAATCAATGGTATTGAATTCAAAAGCTGCCCAGGAGCAATAAAAAACCCGCTAAAGCCATTCTTTAGCGGGTTTTTTCCTATCTTCAAGATTCTCTAGGCCAGGAGTATATTCGCTTCACCTTTAACTGAATAGTCTGTATAATATAGATGTATAGATATATCCTTCTTTCCACCTGTATTCGCAACATAAACTAAGGAGGTAATCAGCATGGACCGCAGACGTGTGGACCCCCAAGAAGTGGAGCGCCGGCAGTTTGACGAAGATTATTTTGCATCTTTGAACATGGTTGGTGAAGGAGCACCTGATTTTTCATTTGTGGAAGAAGATGACGCAGTCGAAGAAATAAAAAGTGAAGAAAAGAAAGCACAAAACCTTCATTAGGCTTCTCTATTTCCGCTTCCTTGAAAATGGAGTCGGATTTATTTTGTAAAAAAACCCCTCAAAGCATATGAAAGCTTTAAGAGGTTGAACTTTCATTCCATCAACTCGGCAACAATTTCATAAGAACGCAGACGGTCTTTTTGATGGAATATCTGTGAATTGACGATGATTTCATTGGCACGGGTTTTATTGGCAAAGCTCTGAAGTTTTTCCTGCACGACATCCGGTGTTCCGACAATCATTGACTCTGTCGCCATTTTTTCTTTAAAGATAGCAATTTCCCGGTCCGTCCACACTTCCTCCAGATGGTCGATTGGCGGCGTGAAAGCAGTAGGCATGCCTCTCATCAGATTGAACATTTGCTGTTGGCTGGAAGTTGCCAACCATTCTGCCCGTTCTTGTGTATCCGCCGCGATAACATTGACGCCGACCATGGCATAGGGCTCTTTCAATACTGCCGAAGGCTTGAAATTCTGATGGTATAATTGCAGCGCCTGAATCGTGAAATCAGGGGCAAAATGGCTGGCAAATGAAAATGGCAATCCTTTAATGGCCGCCAGCTGTGCACTAAAGCCGCTTGATCCGAGAAGCCAGATGGGTACATGCAGCCCGGTTCCCGGATATGAACGGACCCGCCCTACCGGTTTATCGGAAAAGTAGTTTTCCAGCTCTGCCACTTGCTGTGGAAAATCATCGCCGCTGCTCTGCAGCGTACGGCGAAGGGCATAGGCAGTAGCCTGATCACTTCCCGGTGCCCGTCCAAGCCCTAAATCAATACGATCCGGATACATCGCCTCAAGTGTACCGAACTGTTCTGCAATCACAAGCGGTGCATGGTTTGGCAGCATGATGCCGCCTGAACCGACGCGTATTTTTTTAGTTGCTCCGGCGATATGGCCGATTAACACAGAAGTAGCTGAACTGCCGATGCCCGGCATATTATGATGTTCTGCCAGCCAGTAACGGTTAAATCCCCATTCCTCAGCATGCTGCGCGAGCTCAACACTGTTGCGGAATGATTCGGAGGCGTTGCTGCCTTCGTTAATCGGCGCTAAATCCAAAACAGATAAAGGTATATCTTTAAATTTCTTTATGTGCATTCATCTTCACTCCTTATCCCTCATATTGTATCGATTTTGCCAATTAAATACATCTTTTCCGCTCATGGAAGGAGACATAAAAAAAGCTGGCTCTCAAGAAAAGAGTCAGCTTTTACTGGGCCATTTATCGGAAGACAGTACGTCTTGAAGAGAGGCGGCAAAACACATCGGCTGCTTTGTCCTGATACGATACAGCCGTTTTGCATGCTCCGGTTTGACTCCTGTAAAAACACTTGATGTTCCCATGATGCTTAATGATTGAAGCAGGGCATCCAAGTATTGAAGACCTTCATCCATAATTTTTCCCAGCGCTGTTAAATCAAAAATGATTGTTTCTGCTTGATTTTCATAAATGTTCGCCAACAGCCGTGGCGTGAATGCCAGTACCTGTTCTTCAGTCAAATCGCCGAACAAAGGGACGAGCAGACGATTTCTGTCCAAGTGGATACACGGTGCCGATAATTCACGCACTTTTTGCAGCAATTCAAGTGTCCGCTCTTTTTCCTGGAAAAGATCGTAATCGGTTTCCCTTAGTCTTTCGCGAAGCTTAGACAGTTGGTCTGAGATGTGTTGCAGCTGGTTATCCTTTGGCACAATGACAAGAGAAAAACCCATCGGATTGTTGCGTTTGCCATAGACATCTGCTAAAAGTAAATCGCCTTTTTTTGAAATGAAATTAAGTTCGAATGTTTGCTGAAGAAAATCGGAACTCAGCAAATTTAGTGCTTTTTGCAAACTACCTTCATCCACAATATCGGTAAAGTTATGGCATTCCCCAAATAAATCAAGGGCTTCAATAGAGTAATCTATGACGGATAATTCATTATCGACTTTCAATGCCGGGAGCGGCAAACCATTAAATTGAGATTTCATAGTCATTTTCAGGCCTCTCTCCCGTCTTGATCCAAAGTTCCAATTGGTTTAAATCTTTCACAACCATGGCCCCGCTGCTCCTTAAAGAATTCAGATTGGAGACATTGACTGCCCGCCCACCAACCAGAACAGCCGGTTTGTGCTCCAATGCCAAAAATTCTTTTACATAGTTTTTCAATAAGGGCAATCTGTAAACTAATGCAGCTGACAAAGCAATAACATCCGGTTTCCACTTTTCTGCTGCATCTAAAGCGTGGAGCAGCGGAAGATTCGGCCCCAGATACTTCACAGACCAGCCATGCTCCCGGAACAGCGAAGCCACCATTTTCAATCCGATATAATGGTCTTCGCCTTCTGGCCCCAGCACCATGGCTTTTCTTTCCAGGCCTTTTTCTGCCAATCTCCTATTTTCAACAGCAGACACTACAAAATCGCAGATCGCTGTAGCCAAATGCTCATCAGCAACTGTGATTTCATTGTTTTCCCATAATGCGCCAATATGGTACATCGCTGGCGTCAACAATTCGTCGAACAATTCCTTGCGGCTATGGTCTCCGAGAAAAGACTGGATATGGCGCAGCGCTTCCATATCTTCTCCTTGCAGAAACAACTCCGCTAATTGGGTTGGCTGAAGCAATTGAACAACCTCCTTTTGCTACGGTTTAGAAAGCAATGCATTCGCTTCCTGAAGACATTCCAGCATAAAAATTTCTTCTTGCTTTCCCGTCTTTCCTGGAAGAATATTAATGAGCCGTTCAAAATTATCAATGATTAGCGCGGTTTCCACGTTGCGGCTGTTTAGAACTGTCTCGAGCCAGCGGCTGTAATCCAGAAACACTTGTTTATCTTCAAGTTCAAAAGCCGTCTCAAGATGATCCAGATGATGGTGGTTGTCCTGCTCTGTATGCTGGAAGCCCCGCTCGCCGAAGCGGTCCCAAAGATTGGGATAGGCTTTGTAAATGCTTTTAGCCGTTTCCGTCGCAATTTGCTGTTTAATGGCTTTGTTCATTCGGCAACGACCTCATATTGCCGCACTTTCGGCACAATTCCTGCCAGTGCCTTGTCGGGGTAATGTTTTTCAAGTTCGTGGATCTCCTTGAATTCCTTGCTTCTGACCCATTTCAAATAAGCTTCTTTTGAATGCCATTCCAAATGTACAGTCAGTTCATTTAACTTTTTGGTATTCTGGATCAGCCGGAACTGATGAAAGCCTTCAGCCTGATCCACCCGACGGGACCGATTTTGGTAAATTTTGATGAGATCCGCTGTCTTATCTTCCGGTACTTCTACTGTTGATGTTACAATGTACATCTTTATATTCCCCATTTGCTGAATTGTTACTGATTATTATAACCTTTCGCTATTCGAATTAAAAGAAATGTACTATAATCGGTCATTTCATAAAATTAACATAATAATTTTGAATACTTTTAATTTTGCCTTGCACTTCCCTGCCAAATACTCTAAACTTTGAAATATCGAACAGTACACAACTTCATAAATTTATTTCTTATCAAGAGAGACGGAGGGATTTGGCCCTGTGATGTCTCAGCAACCAGCCTCGCGGCCACGGTGCTAATTCCAAAAGGCATTCCACATTGCCTTGAAGATGAGAAGATTGTGCTTCCTGAACAGGGGCTTTCTTCTTTTTGAAGAAAGCCCCTGTTTTTTATTTGAAAGGATGATGAAAATGGCGAAACACAGCTTGGAAACACGATTGGTGCAATTAGGGAATCACAGTGATGCAAAAACTGGAGCCGTAAGCCCTCCTATTTACTTATCGACAGCATATGCGCATGAAGCACTTGGCAAGTCGACAGGGTTTGACTATACACGTACAAAAAATCCAACACGCAGCATTTTGGAAGAAGGCATCGCGAACCTTGAAGAAGGAGATGCAGGGTTTGCCTGCAGCTCTGGAATGGCGGCTATCCAACTTGTCTTGTCGCTGTTCCGTCCAGGTGACGAGCTGTTGGTGCCAGAAGACATTTACGGCGGAACTTATCGGCTGCTCGGCCATTTCGCCGACGTCTACAATATCCAGGCTACTCATGCAGAATTCAAAGATGTTGAATCAACTGAACAGCAAATCACCATTCAAACACGGGCGTTGTTTATCGAAACTCCAACGAACCCATTGATGCAGGAAATAGATCTCCGAGCTTATGCAGCACTCGCAAAAAAGCACAATTTATTGCTTATTGTCGATAATACATTTCTAACCCCTTATCTCCAGCAGCCACTTGCAATAGGAGCGGATATTGTCATCCATAGCGCCACTAAGTACATAGGCGGCCATAACGATGTATTAGCTGGAGTGATTGCCGCAAAAGGCAAAAGCCTATGTGAGCGATTAGCCACTATGCATAATGCCACCGGTGCCGTGCTGTCCCCGTTCGATTCATGGCTTTTGATTCGTGGATTGAAGACTTTGCCTCTCCGTATGAGGCAGCATGAAAATAACACCAAAAAGATTGCTGCTTTTTTAGAAGAACAGCCCGTCATTTCACAAGTTTTATATCCCGGTAAAGGCGGCATGCTGTCATTCCGGCTGCAAAAAGAAGAATGGGTTGCTCCATTCCTCTCAAACATCCGTCTGATCGCTTTTGCAGAAAGCCTTGGCGGAGTGGAAAGTTTCATCACTTACCCGGCGACCCAAACTCATGCGGATATTCCAGAAAAAGAACGGCTGCGCCGCGGCATATGTAATCGCCTGCTCCGGTTTTCAGTCGGCATTGAAGATGCTGACGATTTAATTGCTGATTTAACCCAGGCTTTCGCCAAACTTGAAAAGGAGGCTCTTCGCTTATGACCGATCATTTGGAAACTCAATTTATCCACTCAACCGGAATTGACCGACAGACTGGCGCAGTGAACGTCCCTGTTTATTTATCTTCAACTTATCATCAGCCCAGCTTTGACGAATTCGGCCCTTTCGACTATAGCCGTTCGGGAAACCCAACGCGCTTGAAGCTGGAAGAAACCATTGCCAAACTTGAAAACGGCACGCGCGGTTTTGCGTTCGCTTCTGGCATGGCTGCCATTTCTTCCGCTTTTATGCTGCTTTCAGCCGGCGATCATGTTTTGATTTCTGAAGACGTTTACGGCGGCACTTACCGTTTCGTTACAGAAGTGCTGAATAAATTCCATATCGATTATACGTTCGTCAATATGACCGATTTAAGTGAAATGGCAGAAGCAATCCGGCCGAATACAAAAGTGATTTATATTGAGACGCCGTCTAATCCTGTGATGAACATCACTGATATTGAAATCGCTGCAAAACTGGCGAAAGCGAACGATTGCCTGACATTTGTCGATAATACTTTCATGACTCCTCTTTATCAAAATCCGTTGGACCTTGGAGCGGACCTTGTCTTACATAGTGCGACGAAGTTCTTGTCCGGGCATAGCGATATTATCGCAGGGCTCGCCGTTACCAAAGATGCGGAACTAGGAGACCGGCTCGGGTTTATCCAAAACACTTTCGGTTCGATTTTGGGAGCTCAGGATTCCTATAATTTGATCCAAGGCATTAAAACTTTGGGAGCACGGCTCAAACAGTCAGCCGCTTCAGCCCGCATCATCGCCGACTATCTGCACAGCCATCCGGTGATCGAAGAAGTCTTCTATCCCGGATTCCGTTTCCATCCGGGATATCCGATTCATGAACGGCAAGCTTCAGGCGCAGGAGCGGTCCTATCTCTCCGCTTGGCAGATAAAGCAGCTGCCCGGACGTTTGTTGAGAGCTTGCGCATTCCCATCTTCGCTGTCAGCTTAGGCGCAGTCGAGTCGATTTTATCGTACCCAGCGACGATGTCCCATGCCTCTATGCCGAGAGAAGAACGTGAAAAGCGGGGCATTACAGACGGATTATTGCGCCTGTCAGTCGGATTGGAGCATACCGATGATTTACTGGAAGACTTGGAACAAGCATTGCAGAAAGTCCGGGAATCTGCCGGAATCACATCGTCTATACGATAAAAAGCAACTTTCCTCCTCTTGTCCAATAAAAAAAGCCGTTCAATTGATTAGATTGAACGGCTTTCAGCTTGTTGGGAAAGTTGAAATTTGTATAAGGTCATCCCTTAACCGATATTCCGCCAACCAGCTGCGCTTGCCGCGGGCGAGCGCCAAGCCTCCTCAGCCGCTTCGCGCCTTGCGGGGTCTCGGCTGTCTCGCTATCCCGCAGGCGTCTCCGCTGGTTGGCTCCATATCTAGGTGAGTAGGAATAAACAAGAGAGGAATTTCTTAAACCGTCCCACTTTAGAGAGTCTCTAAAAGTGACAACAGAGAGCTGAATGCAGCGGAAGGCGGCGACTTCTGCGGGAATAGGGCGAGTCCTGAGACCCCGCAGGGAGCGCCAGCGAGCGAGGAGGCTTAGGCCGCCCCCCGCGAAAAGCGTCCGCCCTGGAGCGAAATGGAAAAGGCTGCCGAGAGTTTCTCGACAGCCTGAAAGCCGTTCAATCGATTAGATTGAACGGCTTTCTTCTATATATATGTTAACTGCCTGACCCGGCCGCAACTTCAACTGACTGATTTTCCTGCACAGATGCGTATTTTGCTACACCTGTTTCCACTGCAGCTTTTGCAACAGCTGCCGCCACTGCTGGGGCTACCCGCAGATCGAATGGAGCCGGAATCACGTAATCATCATGAATTTCCTTTTCCTCAATCAAACCGGCAATGGCATGTACAGCTGCAACTTTCATCTCGTCATTGATTTCACTTGCCTGTATGTCTAATGCGCCTCTGAAAATCCCCGGGAATGCCAACACATTATTGACTTGGTTCGGGAAATCAGAGCGGCCTGTTCCAACTACACGGGCGCCTGCTTCTTTTGCCAAATGCGGTAAAATTTCAGGGTTTGGATTAGCCATTGCGAAAATAATCGAGTCTTGAGCCATACTGCGAACCATGTCCTGGGTAAGAGCACCTTCTGCCGAAACCCCGATAAAGACATCTGCTCCTTTGATCACTTCACTCAGCAAGCCTTCAATACGTTCAGGATTTGTATTTTCTGCCACTTTTTCCTTGAACGGATTCATGCCATACGTCCGTCCTTTAAAAATCGCGCCTTTCGTGTCGCACATAATCAACTGGCTGCAACCGAACTTTCTCAATAGCTTAACCACCGCAATACCGGCAGCTCCTGCTCCGTTGACGACTATTTTCGTCTCTGAAATATTTTTTCCGACTAATTTCAATGCGTTGGTCAAGCCAGCTAATGTGACAATCGCAGTTCCGTGCTGATCATCATGGAAAACCGGAATGCCCATTTCTTCTTTCAAACGCTGTTCGACAATAAAACATGTCGGAGCGGAAATATCTTCCAAGTTTACGCCGCCAAAACCGGGTTCCAGCAATTTAACAGTCTGTATGATTGTTTCAGCATCGGTAGTATTCAAGCAAATCGGAAAAGCGTCCACTCCAGCGAATTCCTTGAACAATACAGCTTTTCCTTCCATTACCGGCAATGCTGCTTCAGGGCCAATATTGCCAAGGCCAAGAACCGCTGTTCCATCAGTGACAACCGCCACAGTATTGCCTTTCATCGTATAGTCGTATACTTTACGGCGGTCTTGTGCTATTTCCTTGCATGGTTCAGCCACTCCGGGAGAATAGGCCAAGCTTAAATCCCGTTCATTTTTCACCGACACTTTTGATCGGACTTCCAGCTTTCCTTGATGTTTTCGGTGCAAATGCAAAGAATCGTTTTTTAGGTTCGACATTGCCTCATCTCCCTTTATTCATAATTGTTCATTATAAAGAGTTTTCAGAAAAAGGGAAGGCTTTTTCAGCCATTGGCATAACAATTCATCCTTTTGTCTGAGACGAAGAAAAAAGGAAGCGCTTTCTAAGCCGCTTCCTGCCCAAACCTATAATGGGTGCTATAGCCCCATCTAAAATAATTGCCGGTCCCTGCCATCGAGAGAGCAGATTCACTAGCAATGGAAAGCGCCAAACCTGTGATTCCTTTCACATTAAATAAGCATTTTTGATGCAGCATCGGAGACAGGAATTTTGCTAGAACTCGTTCATTTCAATATTTGCATATCTTGGAAGAATCAGCGAATCGGATTTGCAGCGGCAGTGAGTTTACATTTTCCGGACAAAAGGAGTTTACGATAATGCGGCTGTTCCTATCTCGAATGCAGCCACTTTCCTCCATTCATTAACGCCATGCCTTAAGAATTTTTAAGCTTAGATCGCAGTCCAGCCGCCATCCACTTTAATCGTTTCACCCGTGACAAAATTCGCTAAATCAGAAGCCAAGTAAAGGACCGCTCCTGAAGTATCTTTTGGTTGTGATAAGCCGTCCAAAAGGATGCGGCTATGTACTTCATTTTTGAATTCTTCGTCTTCAAACATTTTGGCAGTAAATTCGGTTTCAATGAATGTCGGAGCCACAGCATTTACACGGATGCCGTTTTTTGCCCACTCCACTGCCAGCGCTTTTGTCAGCTGTACCAAGCCGCCTTTGCTCGAGCAGTAAGCAGCCCGTTTAACGAATCCAACAAAAGCCATTTGGGAAGCAATATTGATGATACGGCCGCTTTTTTGAGTCAGCATATATTTCGCAGCCGCCTGGCTGGCAAAAAAAGCGGTCTTTAAATTCAAATCAAGAACTGTATCCCAATCTTCTTCAGTCACTTCCATTGCCGGCTTAGCAATATTGACGCCTGCATTGTTGACGAGCACATCAACAGTGCCAAAATGTGCGGCTGCCGTATCGATAAGAAATTTTACTTCTTTAATGTCGCTTAAATCTCCCGATACTGCAATACAGCGGTCGTTATATTTCTGTAATTCATTCAACGTCTCCTGCAGCACCGTTTTGTCACGGCCTGAAATTACCACATTGGCATTCAGTTTGGCAAAAGTCAGAGCAATGTCTTTGCCGATTCCTTTGCTGCTGCCTGTAACAATTACTGTCTTGTTTTCCAGTTCAGAAAAGTATGCGCTCATTTGCCGTTCTCCTTAATTGTTTTTATATCGTTTTTCAGAAAGTGAATAAGCGTCTGTTCCCTTTCCGCATTGATTTTCTCTGATATCTCTGGATCCCATCTGTAAAATCCTTCTCCATTTTTATCTCCAAATTTCTTTTCTTCCACCAGTTTTGTCAGAACTTTACCAGAGCGCTGAGCTTTTGAGAGATCCTCGAACAAATAATTCGAGATGGCAGAAAATACATCCAGTCCGCCCATGTCCGCTGTCATAAGCGGTCCAGTTACCGGCAGACGGCGACCGATGCTGTATGTCACTGCAGCATCGATATCTTCTTTTGTGGCAACCCCAGAATCTAACAAGTCCTGTGCTTCCCGGAACAGCGCATACTGCAGACGGTTGCCGATAAATCCGGGCAGTTCCTTGTTTAATAGAATCGGTTTTTTATTCATGCCAAAGAGCACATCCATGGCGCGCCCTACTGTTGCATCATCCGTATGTTCGCCTTTGACCACTTCCACTAAAGGGATCAAATGGCCGGGATTCCAGAAATGAGTCACGACAAAACGGTTCGGATGCTTCATCTCTTCAGCCAGCATGCTTGGCTTAAAGCCGGATGTGTTGCTGGCAATGATGACTTCATCGTTTACCATCTCTTCAAGTTTTTTATACATCTCTTTCTTCAGTTCCAGAACTTCCGGAATTACTTCGATGATGAATGTAGCGCCTTCCACTACTTCTGCAAGCGACGTTGAGAACTGAATACGCCCTTTAATTTCCTCAGCTTCTTTTTCATCGAATAAACCGTTTTCTGACATGACTTTGAGTTTATTGCGCAGCCCTTTCCTTGCATTTTCAAGATCTTTGTCATTGATGCCATATACTTTTACCGTTTGTCCTGCCCAAGCTGCCGATAGCGCAATGGAATGACCCATTGTACCGCAGCCTAAAATCGAAATCTTTTCCATAGTTTGCACCTCTTTTTTTATTATGTATAACGAACTATACCCAACAAACTGAGAAACTAATAGTTTGCTGGGTATTTTCATTGGGTCAACTAACATTCGTCTAGGAATGCCCTTACTGATTGAAGTTTCCTTATATGCCGATGCCAAGTGAGAATAATACGACCGCTAAAGCTGCACCGATAAATGGCACTACAACAGTCAATGCACCGAATGCCGGGTAAGCATCTTTATGCGTTTCTCCAGCAATTGAACGGATAGTCGTAACAACATATCCACCTTGCGGCAATGAATCCAGGGATCCGGAAGAAATGGACACCGTTCTGTGCAAGGCTTCTGCATTGACGCCCATTTCGAGGTAATGCGGCGCAAGAAGCGGCAATGCAATCGCTTGGCCCCCTGAAGAAGATCCTGTTAGACCGGCAATAATGGCGACTGCCAATGCCCCGCCGATCAATGGGCTTCCTGGAATATCAGTCATGACACCGACTGCCGTTTCAAATGCAGGGGTCGCTCTGACGACTCCACCGAACCCGACAACAGCGGCTGTATTTGCAATGGCAATGACCGCTCCCAATGCGCCTTCGCTAAATGCATGGCCGATATTTCGGAAGTATTTTCTGTTGATGATATAAGTCGCTAAAATCCCGCCGCTCAAAGCAATGATCAAAGCTGATGTTCCAAGCGAATTATGGAAAAAGAATGAAATGATTAAAACCACCAAAAGTGGAAGCATACTAAGCAAAGGATTCGGCAATTCTTTGCGCTCTTCCCCAGGATCGTCTGACGCTCTAGCAACAAACCGCTCTCCTTTAGACATTGCTTTATTGATCATTTTCTTCAGCCACCAATAACCAAAGACCATCATAAAGACGGCAACGATTAAACTGACTTCCCAACCGGCATAAGGAGTAGTGCCCAGGAATTCGATCGGAATCCAGTTCTGGATTTCCGGTGACCCCGCTGAAGTCATCGTAAAAGTGGTCGAACCGAAAGCAAGCGCAGCCGGGATAAAACGCCGTGGAAGATCCGCTTGTTTAAATAAGCTAAGAGCCATCGGATAAACAGAAAATGCAACAACAAACAAACTGACGCCGCCATAAGTCAAAACTGCACAGGCGATTACAACCGCCAAAGCGGCCCGTTTCATACCGATTTTGCTGACAATCCATTTGGACACACTATCTGCCGCTCCACTGTCTTCCATTACTTTCCCGAAAATCGCCCCTGTCAGGAACATCAAGTACCAGGAAGCGATAAAGCCGGTAAAGCCGGTCATATAATTGGTCAAAAAGTTGGCAGCCCCTTCAGCAGCCAACTGGGGGAAAATCGGTAACCCATTAAAAACCGCAACCACTAATGCAGTAATTGGTGCAGCAATCAGCAAGTTCATGCCTCTCATCGTCAAATAAATTAATAATGCCAAACCGCCAAATAAGCCGATCATACCTATCATGAACTTTCCTCCATCATCCCTTGTTTGTGTAAAGCGTTGCGTATACAGATACAAGGTTTCTGTGGATAAACAGATAAGCAGCGGGAGTTTGAACTCCCGCCAGCTTCTTTATCCATTATTTATTTCCGTAGCGTCTGACCCGAAGAAGTGCCTGCTCAGCGTGCCCTACAAAATTCTCCAATTGGCATAGGCGCGCTGCATACTCACCAATATATACACTTGCTTCCGGTGTGGTGACTTTTTGATACGTAACCGTCTTAATGAACTTGCCTACCCAAAGACCGCCAGTGTAGCGCGCCGCACCTTTTGTCGGCAATGTATGGTTAGTGCCGATTACTTTATCGCCATAGGCGACGTTTGTCTCCGGCCCTAAGAATAAGCAGCCGTAGTTTGTCATATTTTCTAAGAAATAATCCGGGTCTTCTGTCAGGATTTCCACATGTTCAAACGCTAAGCGATCCGCTTCAATCCGTGCTTCTTCAATCGAATCAACAATCAGGATCTGGCCGTAATCTTCCCATGATACGCGTGCTACATCTGCAGTCGACAAGGTTTGGAGCTGTCGTTCAATTTCCTTCACAGTTTCTTCAGCCAGCTGCTCAGAAGTTGTGATCAATGCGCCAGGTGATGTCGGCCCATGCTCTCCTTGTCCAAGAAGGTCAGTCGCTATCATTTCAGCATCTGCTGTATGATCTGCCACCACTAAAGTTTCGGTCGGCCCAGCAAACAAGTCGATGCCGACTCTTCCATAAAGCTGTCGTTTCGCTTCAGCGACAAACGCGTTCCCAGGTCCAACAATCATATCAACCGCTTCGATTGATTCTGTACCGATTGCCATCGCCCCCATCGCCTGGATGCCGCCAAGAAGATAGATCTCATCTGCTCCGGCTAAAGACATGGCAGCAATTGTCGCGTTTGGAATTTCTCCGTTGATAGGCGGTGTGCAAGCGATTACACGTTTTACTCCAGCAACTTTAGCGGTCATAACGCTCATATGCGCTGAAGCAACCATTGGATACCTTCCTCCCGGGATATAGCATCCGACACTGTTCACCGGAATATTTTTATGGCCAAGAATTACACCAGGAATATGTTCCACTTCTATATCTTTCATTGAAGCAAGCTGTGCTTCCGCAAACGCGCGGATATTCTTTTGGGCAAATTTAATATCTTCGATCACCTCATCCGGCACTTTGGAAACGATTTCATTTATCTGCGCATCGGATAAACGGAAGGCCTCTGGCGCCCATTTATCAAATTTCTCAGATAGTTCCCGCACTGCCTGGTCTCCTCTTGTTTCAATATCTTTTAAAGCCTCCGTTACAATTTGAGATACTTTCGAATCGTTGGCGCTTACTTCTTCCTGTGATTTCCCTGCTTTATATACTTTTACCATAGAATTTCCTCCTTTTTTGAATACGTATGCAAAATAAGGTACTACAAAAAGGATATTTCAAATAATCAAAAAAGTCAATCTCCACTAAGTAGTTGATCTTTCAATCAAGCAGCCATCCACTTCTACCGCTTCTGCCAGTCCAGTATATTCAGCAATTTCGTTCAGTAAATACGCTACGGTTGCCTCAACCATATTTTCAATTGGCTGCTCCCAAGTAGTCAATTGATATGCTGGCCAGGAAGCCATGTCAATATTATCAAAACCGACCACTTTCGTTTCTTCCGGGATTTTGATGCCGCTGTTTTTAAGCGCATCCAATACACCAAGTGCCATAATATCATTTGCCACAAAAAATGCAGCTGGAAGGTTCCTTTCCCCGATAATTTGCATCGCCGTTTGATAACCTCCGTTATATGTGTAATCAGAAGAAAACTGGCTGAAAGCAATTTTTCGCTGGTCCAAAATTTCCTGAAAGCCTATTTGCCGCTCCCGGCTTGTCGACGTGTCTTCATCTCCAGCTATATAGGCCATGTCTGTGGCACCTTTACTGATTAAGAACTCTGCAACTTTCCGGCCGGCATCCACGTTATTGCAGCACACCGAATAAAATTCATCGGTATTCAACTTTCGGTTAAAAAATACCACTGGAATTTTATTCATTTCAAATTTCTTTGCGACTGTTGATGCCATCGCGGCATCCGTAATAATGACGCCTGCAACATTGTAATTCAGTAAAGTTTCTACATCTTCTGCTTCAATTTCATCTTTATTGGTATGGACGAATAGTATGCTGTACCCTTCTTCTTTGAATGCAGTCGCAAATTGTTTTAGCACTTGAGGATAAAAAGGATTCTGCACCCCCTTCATCACCATTCCGATAATTCTTGTCCGATTGGTAATTAAACTGCGGGCAAACTCATTGGGACGATACCCCAGTTGTTCAGCTGCAGCCATAATTTTAGCTCGGGTCTTCTCCGATACTTTTGCCCCGTCAAAAAACACCCTTGACACTGATGACTGTGAAACCCCTGCTAGTTTTGCTACATCTTTTGCTGTAACGGCCTGTCTCATAACGTTCAATCCTTTTCCCTAATCTCGAACTCTAGAATACACCATTAATGTATTGTTGGCATTAAATTAAATTAAATTAGTGAACCAAGAAAACACCGGCGAATTGCATATACCGGTGTTTTCTGAAGTTATTCAATTGACTCCAGGCTAGAAGTTACAACAAATTCCTCTTCCCCTTCCCCCATCCGGAATTCCCGTTTTACTTCCCCAAATCCTTCGACGAGGTAGGTCCGGAGCAAAGCACCTTCTTCGCTGGTATTTTCCAACAGAATCGCCTCGTCAAAGTTGCGGTATGGTGTTTCAACCTGCGCATCAGTTTGAATAACGGTCATGCCTTTGACTTGATCACCTATTTCTATTGGTGTTTCCAGAAACAAGGCCATCGGTTCCAATGCCTGCAGTTCTTCTGCAGTCGGCTGATAATCCTCATAATACTCGGGCTGTTCTTTGACCAAGTCTATCCGATTTTCTTCGAGCCGGTATACCCGCAATGTCACTGTTCCCCCGTTATCTTCATAAACGGCAATGTGATGATCTTCCAAATATTCGGTCCGCAGCGTAATGGCCGCAAATTCGTTTCCTTCACCTTTAAACTTTGCTGTTGTACCGTCTTCCATGAAAAAAGCATAAAGATCTGTCTGGTTCTCATTCGATTCCTCTGCCGCTGCCTCTTCACCGTCAGACTGATCTACTTCTTGCGGTATTTCTGTTTCAGGCTCTGGAGTTCCTACTTCCGGCATCACTGGTTCTGGCCCACAGGCAGTAAGCATCGATATAAATACGAGCATTCCTATTAACCGTATCCATTTCATTTAAATCTCTCCTTTTTTGAATTAGACGTAATTCATTGCTGGCCGTTTCAAAAATAAAAACAGAAAGTATGGAAGTTTTAGGATTTTATTGGTAATATTTATTTTAATTGTTTAAAAAAATAGGCGAGGTAAATCATGAAAAAAAGAATTATGTTAATAGGAGTTGCCAGTTGTTTCTGGTTAACTGCGTGTTCAAATGTCAATGGGGATGATGGGGCAAGTTCAAAAGCAGCAGAAGAAAAAAGCTCGAATGTAGATTTGCTGGGTCAGCCATTTGAAGAAATAACTGCCCAGGAATGGGAAACCCTTCACTTAACAAAGAAGGATTTCGATTTATATTTAACACAGCTAAAAGTTAAAGATGCTAGTGGCATCCAGGAAATTGACGAAGTTAAAATGGGTTCAGGAAAAATCAGCATTATACTGAATAACCATGACGGGGAATCGCTTGATAATTTAGTGGCAGCACCTTTCCTGGATACTAAGGTAAGGCAAGTCTATATCCGTTCGGCTTATTACCAAGGGAAGCAGCCCACCATCATTATTTCCGATTTATCCGGAACTGTGCTTTCTAAAACTGTCGAACCTTTGGAAACTGTAATTCCGTAAATAAATAGGTTTAACGTGCAAGTTATACAAAACCCTCCCGCTAATGCGGGAGGGTTTAGACTGTAGACAAAGTGTGCTTGAAATGGATAAGACGGTATAAATCCCAACCGGTCCGGCCACTTCGCTTTCCGTGGGCACGGCCTCAGCCGCTTCACTCACTGCGTTCGCTCCAGGGTCTTCGGCTCGTGCTGCTCCCACAGGAGTCTCGTGGCCGGACCGGTTGGGGTGTCGCTTGACTTCAAGGCATCCCTTCCATACGTAATGCCGCTTTTCAGCTAAGTGAGGAGAAGCGTCATCCGGTTTTCACTTCACATCAGGTTCCGCAGCGGAAACCGAGAGGAGAACCTTTTTATTGATAGTTATTCACTTGATTTACAGTATATTCTTTTGTCTGCAAGCTCCCCCCTCCCGCTAATGCGGGAGGGTTTTCTATACTTTAATTAAATCGCCAAACAATGAAATCAAAAGCAGGCTGACTCCGCCGACGGAAAGTGCTGCAATTAATCCAATGTAAAATGGTTTAATCCCAAGCCCCTTAAAAATCTTTAAATTGGTCCCCAGTCCGACACCTGCCATAGCCAATCCCAGCATATAGGTGGAACCGAATGAACTCCAAAAGCCATAGAAATTTTCCCAAGCTTCTTCGCTGAACACGCCGAATGCCTGGCCATCTGAAGCAACAGCAGCATCTCCAATCGTACGCAACAAAGATAAAAATAAGAACCCGAGAATGAACAGCGGGAATAGCTTATACCATTTCGGCAATTTCGTTTCTTGGCTGCTCTTGTCGCCATTCCTAAAAAATAAATAAGATACAAAAGGAATCACTGCGATAATAAACAAATTACGGGTCAATTTGGTAATAGTCGCAACATCCACTACAGTATCAGAGTTGTACATTTGATCATAAATTAATGCAGCTCCCGTTACTTGTGCCGTATCATGTATGGCGGTTCCTAAAAACAGGCCGGCTTTTATCGGCTCTTCCGGAAAAAATGCATGTGCCAGATACGGATAGAACAGCATACCCAGCAACCCGAAAATTGTTATATTTGCGACTGCATATGAAATCTCATTTTCTTTCGCCTTAATAACCGGAGCTGTTGCCATGATAGCAGTCACGCCGCAAATACCAGTACCCGTCGCAATCAAAGTTCCCAGCCGGTTCGACTGATTCATCTTGCGGGTGAAAAACAATGTGACAAACAGCCCGACTGAAATGCATGCTACAATCAGCGGCAAACCCCAAGCACCAAGTTTTAACGCTTCCGTTAAACTCAAGCGCAGCCCCAGCAAAATAATCCCGGCACGCAGTGCATATTTTACTGCAAAACTTATTCCTTTTGAAAAAACATCCGGCAGGCCGATCGTGTTCCGTATAATTATCCCGATTAAAATTGCCACAAAGATTCCTGAAACCGGGCTGGCACTTCCTTCAGGCAAAATGCTGGCTGCCTCTAAAAGAAAACCGATTAAATCAGCACCGTAAATTCCAGCTGCCATTATCACCAAACAAATGAGCAATCCAGGAATATATATTACGGCTGGAATTCGTTTTAAATTGTCTGCCATTTTCCTTCTCCTCACTCGATGGTACTATGTACACTTTAAAATATCTTTCCTTATCTTAGCATTTATAAAGGGAAAAGTTGAACTTCTATTGCAAAACAAAAAGGCCATTCTATAAAAGAATGGCCTGAGCTATAGTTTAATGTTGGATAAACAAATCCTTTATTACTTCAATGACACGCTTTTGCTGATCAACTGTCATATTCGATCCAGACGGAAGACATAATCCTTCCCGGAATATCTTTTCACTAACCGCTTCCTCCCCATCATGGGCAAAAAACTGTGCATCTTTGAATAATTCCTGCTGATGCAATGGATTCCAGACATTGCGGGATTCAATGTTCTCAGCTTCCAATGCTTGCTTTATTACTTCAGGGGTAATAATAGTCAGTTCCGGATCGAGCGTCATCACACTCAGCCAGCGATTCGAATACGTGTCTTCAAGCTCGGGCTGGAAATTGATTGCCGGTATATCTTTAAGCCCTTCAGCATACCGTTCAAAGATTTCCCGTCGAGTGCATACTCGCTGATCAATAACTTCCAACTGCGCTCTTCCGATTCCAGCCAGTACATTGCTCATCCGGTAATTATACCCCATGACATGATGTTTGTAGAAAGGCGCCGGGTCTTTTGCTTGGGAACCCAAAAACCGCGCTTTTTCCAAGGCTTTTTGATCATTAGAGACAAGCATTCCCCCACTGGATGCCGTAATGATTTTATTGCCATTGAAAGAGAATATGCCGAATTTGCCGATTGTACCGCTTTTTTTGCCTTTGTATAAGGATCCCAGTGATTCGGCTGCATCTTCAATAATCGGCACATCATATTCTTGGCAAATAGCCATCAGTTCATCCATTTTCGCGCTTTGGCCGTATATATTAACGACAATAACCGCTTTCGGCAAGCGGCCTTCCTGGTCAGCTGCTTGAAAAGCTTTGCGCAAAGCGTTTGGAGACATATTCCAGGTTTCTTCTTCCGAGTCAATGAAAACCGGTTCAGCTCCGACATACAAAATAGGATTGGCACTTGCTACAAAAGTTAATGTCGAGCAAAATACGCGGTCATCTTTCCCCACGTCCAGCAGGCTGAGCGCCAAATGAATAGCGGCAGTTCCGGAACTTAATGCCGCCCCGCCAGCCGTCCCTACATAAGCTGCTAATTCTTCTTCAAATTTATCCACGTTCGGTCCGATTGGAGCAATCCAATTGGTTTCAAATGCTTCACTGATATAGTTCATTTCATTGCCAGTCATATGAGGAGCTGACAATAGGATTCTGTCTTTCTTCTCGACAGCAGGCAGAAAAATATTGGTCTGCTTGCCATGATCTATAGGGAGAATCTTCATCGTTTAACCACCTCATCATATTTTGGCATGCCATCAAAAGCAGCCGGGAGAAATTTTTTCGTGCTCTTTAAAATACTGTTATGCAAAAGATCCATTGACCTGCTTCCACTCCTTCAACGATTAATCAAAAGACAGTCTTTCTTTAATTGATATTATTGATGACGAGTTTATGCTTTGTGTTTGACTGTGCTGGAATTTCTTCAACGATTCGGATATTGAATCTCATATCCTCCCCGAAAATATATTCCATTTCTTCATGGATGCTGAGCGTCACAGCATTCGTATAACTTTCTGCAGCTTCAACCATTACATCGATTACATCCCGCGAATTTTGGATAAACTGGATCTTTCGGATATTGGAGGAAAACTTGCTGCTGGCCATCGACATATATAAGGCGGTGAATTTCCCTTTGCTCTTCGATTGAAGGTAATCCTCTTTCTTCCCTTTTATCTCTTTAAGAATCGGATGGGAATTGCCACATTCACATCGCTGCTTTTCTTTGGACATTTCAATCCGCTCGCCAATGTTATAACGGATCAGCGGCGTTCCATAAGTATTAAAACTGGTGACGACCATTTCCTGGTCTTCTGTTGTTTCAATCACTCCTGAACTCAGATTGTAATGGAGATTTCCTTTTACACACTCCGTTATAAAAGGCGC
Source organism: Planococcus sp. 1R117A (assembly GCF_051417975.1). Lineage (NCBI taxonomy): Bacteria > Bacillati > Bacillota > Bacilli > Caryophanales > Caryophanaceae > Planococcus > Planococcus sp. 1R117A. The sequence continues at coordinate 41,715 of NZ_JBPRLO010000001.1, forward strand.
ACCTTCTAATGAAGCGTAATGAACGCGAAGCGGGCAATCAAAAGCCTCTTCGATTTCTTTTCGATATGCTGAAGAAAGCGCCTCCACAGTAGAGAAAATAGCAATGGGCTTAAATGACAAAATGATATTATTCCGGTTGATGTATTTGGCGACTTCATAAATTGCGGAGGGTACGCCGTCTATAAAATCCGGTTTATAGTCATCCAGGTTTTCCACAAATGCTTTAACATTTTGTTCATTGCAGAAATAAGTGGAATACAAGCGCTGTTTAATGTAATAATTGTCCCGCCAAAAAACTTTTTTTTGTTGTCTCTTTGGAACGAAGCGCTCCGCACTGAACGTGGCGCGCTTCATTTCCAAATTAACAACTCCATGCTGTTTCTTGAAAAAATCAAGGAAAGCCATATATTTTTGCACATCTTCCTTTGTCAGAAGGAACTTCAAAGGGATTCCAGTGGAGTCCAATGTTTGGCTGACTAGCGCTGAATTTTCAGGAACGGTATACATGGACTTGATATTGTCGCGGATCGTTTCTTTTTCCAGGATTGGCAGTTTCTTAAGATCCTCTATGCTTTGAATTGATTCAATATCAATGTCTTTGTAATATTCCCGATAAAAAGGGCTATTTGCATAAGCATGTTTGAGCAATTTCTGCATTTCCAACTGCTGATGCTCTTTTTCCGACTGTTCATCTGAGTAATCGCGTTGGCCGAGCTTTTTCAAATACTTAAAATAGATATTTCCATACCTCTTTTTTGTTTTTCTATATCCCTCAACGCTTGTCAAAAGGTTTTGGAAGTAGATAGGCGAATTGTCGTATATTTTCATAGTCAAATCACGCATTCGCACTTCCTCCTTTAAATGATAGTAAGTTATTATGCAGCTAGTTCGGTTCTTGAGCGTCAAGCAAACTCACCTTTCGCTTCAACATTCCAGTTTTCTTGCCAGTCCGGCTCTTGGCGTTTGCGGTTGGCAAGCCTTATTAAGACGGCCTTTGTTTCTTCTGCCTCCATATCAGGCAATTGTTTGATAATCTTAAGCATTTCAACTTGGCTGATCGGAGTGGATTTTCCGATGTATATTTTCGGGAAGATTTTCTCTTCTTGAATTTCACTGGCATCCAGCAGCTCTTCGTAAAGTTTTTCTCCAGGGCGCATGCCTGTGAACTGTATTTTGATTTCGTTTTCTTCGTATCCTGATAACTTGATCAAGTTACGTGCCAAATCGACAATTTTAACCGGTTCTCCCATGTCCAGAACAAACACTTCTCCTCCGGAAGCCAAAAGTCCGGCTTGGATAACGAGTCGGGAAGCTTCTGGAATGGTCATGAAATAACGTGTCATTTCCGCATCGGTTATTGTGATCGGACCGCCTTTGGCAATCTGTTCTTTAAATAGCGGTACAACACTGCCTCTTGAACCCAATACATTTCCGAAGCGGACTGCTGAAAAAGTGGTTTTGCTGTTAATTGCTAAGTTTTGGACAATCATTTCAGCAAAACGCTTCGTGGCACCCATAATATTCGGTGGATTGACCGCCTTATCGGTTGAAATCATTACAAAGCTTCCAACTCCATACTTATCAGCAGCTTCCGCAACATTTTTTGTGCCAAACACATTGTTTTTTACAGCTTCCAACGGGTTTGCTTCCATGAGCGGCACATGTTTATGGGCAGCTGCATGGTAAATCATATCTGGACGGAATTTATTGACGACATGAAAAATCCGTTCCCGGTCTTGAACATCCGCAATAATTGGAATGATTTCAATAGTTTTAGGCAATTTGCGGCGGAGTTCCATGTCGATTGTATAAATCGAATTTTCTCCATGTCCCAATAAAAGAATGCGAGCTGGATTGAAGTTGGAAATCTGCCGGCATATTTCTGAACCGATTGATCCTCCGGCACCAGTAACCATGACCGTTTTCCCTGTTACTTGCTCTTCAATAGCGGCCATGTCCAATTTGACTTCCTCACGTCCAAGCAAGTCTTCAATTTTCACATCCCGGATATCGCTGACCTTGATTTTGCCGGTCATTAAATCTTCTATGCGTGGCAGTGTCTGTGTTTTAGCACCTGTATCGATGCATTTTTTAGTCAGTTCAGCCATCTCTTTCTTAGATAACGAAGGAATCGCAATGACAATCTGATCAATCCGATGATCAACCACGAATTCCGGAATTTTATTAAGAGCTCCCACGACTTCTATTCCATTAATTTCAAGTCCCCATTGAGTTCGGTCATCATCTACAAAAATTACCGGGTTTTTTCCCCACTCCGGATTCTGCCTCATATGCCGCGCAATCATTCTTCCTGCCTGACCAGCCCCAATTACCATCGTCCGGCTCGTCATTATCGCTTTTTTCTTTATTTTTTCTTCCTGAAGAATCCTTAAGGAAATCCGGGAAGTTCCAATGAAGAAAATCAGCAGCATCCATGAAAGCATCAATGTTCTTACATATAATTGACTTGAATACGCATACTGCATGATCATTGCAACAAATATGGTCAACGATACCGCCGTCACGATCGATTTCAACTCATCGACAGAGGCATAAGACCACACTTTACGGTATAAACCGAAATGCCAGGCAAATGAATGATATGCGATGAAAAGCGTTACTGTGCTGATAAAAAGCATTTCATTAGACAGAACGCTCGCATATGGATACAGAAACAAATAACATGCATAAATGGAGGAGAGAAGGATCAGTGAGTCAATGAAGAATAATGAAATGAATCTTTTCTTTATCGTCAATTGAATTACCCCATCTCATCTTTCATTGTGAACAGCTTTCAATTGCTGTAATTATGGTAATAGTAATTATCTTTGGTCAGCTGGTAGTTGTTCATGACAACGCCCAGGATGAAAGCTTTTGAAGTGACAAGTGCGTCTCTGGCTTTTTTGACGCTGTCTTTTTCCGTCTTTCCTGTATTCACTACCAATACAGTTCCATCGCATTTATTCGCCAGGATTTTTGAATCCGTCACTGCCAGCAAAGGCGGAGAATCGATGATGATCAAGTCGTATCTCGCTTTCATTTCTTCCAATAAGGTGTCCAGTGCAGGCGAACTGAGCAGTTCCGCCGGATTTGATGGAATCTGCCCGCATAACAGGAGATCCAACCCCACTACACCGCTTCTTTTTACGGTGTCCTGTAATCTTCCTTTTTTCAGCAGCAGGTTTGATAAGCCGATTTTATTGCTGAGCTGGAAAGAATGATGCAAAGTCGGGCGTCTCATATCAGCATCGACCAGCAGTACCCGTTTGCCTGATTCTGCATAGACAATGGCCATATTGCAGGAAGTAGTCGATTTCCCTTCTTCTTTCGAAGCAGACGTGAACAGGATTGTTTGCGTGTCATCGCTTGGCAAAGAAAAATTGATATTTGTCCGGATGGTCCGGTATTGTTCAGTAACGAGTGATTGCGGTTTAGTACGACCCACCAATTTTCGGGTTGCTGACCGCTTTGATTTTTTCTGTGTCCACATCAGCTATCAACTCCTTCTTATCATTAATATTTGCCGATCTTTTAAATTCCTTGACTTCTGGCACTGTGCTGACGATTCCCAGCACTTGAAGGCCGACAATTTCTTCAATATCTTCTTCTTTCCGGATTGTTGTGTTCATTTGATCCAGCAAAATAGCAAGACCCGTGCCTAACATGAAACCGATAATTGCCCCGATTGCCATATTGAACATCGGATCCGGCTTCACTGGATCAGGATCAATTGGTACAATAGCAGGCGCCAAAATATTGACGTTGTCCACATTCATCAAGCTTTTAATTTTCGCCTGAAATACTGAAGCAGTTGTATTTGCGATCAGAACGGCTCTTTCCATAGATACATCTTCAACTTCTACAGTAAGAATTTGAGAATTCTCTGCGCTGGAAACTGAAATGTTTTCGTTTAGATCTGAAACTGATTCTTTCAATTCCAGTTCCTCAATCACTTCCGTTAAAATAGCCGGGCTTTTAATAATGATGTTATACGTTTCAACCAATTGAAGATTGGCATCAATATTTAGCTGCTCACTGGCTTGCAGCGGATTTGTGACTCGCTGGTTAACAAGAATTTGTGTAGAAGCCTCGTAAATGGGTTTCATCATTGTGTAGCTGACAATTCCGCTCAATGCGACAAACAATAAAGTCACAATGATGATCAGCGGGAGCCGCTTCCGTAAAGCTTGTAAAAATTCCTTGATATTGAACGTACTTTCCATGCCTTACACCTCTATTTCTAATTGGTTTTGAACTGCTTTTAATGCAATTGCTTTTCAGCAAATTGGCCGATATAAAAAATTTTTGAATATTTGCCGTTATAGGCGTTTAACATCAAAATGATCCAGAGCACTAAACCGATTGGCGATAAGATAACCCCGGACAGCCAGCCAATCATTGGAAGCATGCCCAGTACCGTAAATACGGTAAAAAACACAATGGATAAATAAATGGATTGAAATGCATGGAAACGGACAAATCGATTTTCTCGTTCGATTAAAAGTAAAATGAAACCAGAGAAAAAACCGAATAAGTAAGCAAGCGAACCAGCAATATTTTCAGTGAGCCCGATCGAAGTACTATCTGAGCCTGCAACGCCCACTTCTGCAGGCCGTTTGAACACTGTTTGCTTTTCCAGATTTCCCAGTTGCTGCTCATTGGACATTTTAAAGTTGTTCTCAACCATGTTCTGTTCCTCCTTTATTCTCAATCATTTGACCTAATACTAAAGTGGTTAGGTTAAAAAGAAGTTAAATAGTTTTAATAATTCAAATAATTTTTCAATAAAAAAATAATCTCCGATCCTTTTGTCTTATGGACAAAAATATCGGAGATTCTGTATGGGTATTATTATTCAGTTGCAAACTTATAGCCAAATCCTCTGACTGTTCTAATATGAACAGGATTAGCAGGATCTCTCTCTACTTTCCTTCGCAAATTACTGATATGGACTTTCACTGTCTGGATGTCACCTTCGGAATAGTATCCCCAAACCCGGTCATACAATTGCTCAGCGGTCCATACCCGGTTTGGATTTTGGGCCAGCAGTAAAAGAAGCTGGAATTCCTTATGGTAAAGGCGTACAGGTTTATCGTCGATATATAATTCCCGGGCGTCAATATGAATTTTTATATTGTTGTATTGCAGAATTGACAATTTATCATCTTCACCGTTCGTCCAGCCATTTCTTCTTAGGATAGCTCTGATTCGCGCTTCCAGTTCATTAAAGTCAAAAGGTTTGGTGATGTAATCATCTCCTCCGACTTCAAGGCCTTGGATTTTGTAAGATAATTCTTTTCGGTAGCTGACAAAAAGGATAGGCAGTTTTGTCTGCATACGGATTTGTTCGCACACTTCCAACCCATTCATTCCCGGCATTTCAATATCCAGCAAAATGAGGTCTGGATTTTCTCGTGCCAGCATATCCATGGCTTCATAGCCATCTTCTGCATCAATGACACGGTAGCCCTTTTTCACCAGAAACAATCGGATCAGTTCACGGATGCCTTCTTCGTCTTCGACGACCAGCACTGTTGCTTCACTCATAATATACCTCCTAAATAATCAGAAATTCAGCGGCAGCGCGATATAGAACGCACTTCCTTTGCCTACTTCACTTTCTGCCCAAATTTCACCTTTATGCGATAGAATAATTTCTTTTGCAATGGCAAGCCCCAATCCACTGCCTTTATGTTTTGTGGATTCATCCATTTTGAAAAAGCGGTCAAAAATATGAGGCAAGACATCTTTATCAATACCGCTTCCTGTATCGGATACTTTAATAATCACTTCTCCGTCAAATTCTTCCAGATCAAGTACCGCATCTTCTTTATCATTGGTATAAACTTCGGCAGAAACCGTAATCTTGCCATCTATTGAAGATGTATGTTTGACAGCATTCCATAAAACATTCGAAAATACTTGATCAATCCGGTCAACATCTATGGACAATATCATTTTGTCTTCCCAAGACTCATGTTTTCCTTTATGATGTTCAAAAATGCGGCCGCTTTGGGTAACATCTGATTCCATTCCAATAATCAGGCGCTGCAGCCAGCTTCCCAGCTCTACTTGCTCAAACCTCAAAGTCATATTGCCCGATTTGTATTTCGACAGCTCAACCAGATCTTCCGTTAACCGCTCCAGCAGCAATAACTTATTATGGATCATATCCAAATACCGGGGGTTCTTTTCATCAATTAAACTTTCTTTTACCGCTTGGATATAACTATGGATCAATGTAATCGGAGTACCTAATTCATGCGAGATTGTAGAAAGCATCTCATTCCGTGACTTCTCGATTTCCTGAATTTCATCATTTACCGTCACTAGGTTCATGTTGGTGATTTCCAGTGCCATGGTTCGTTCTTTAATATTGCGCTCCAGGAAGTAATTAATATTAGTGATTTCTTGTGTCAGGCTTCTTAAGTTCGCGAGCGTCTCTACGCGCATCAAAAATTCTTCTTTATCGCATGGTTTCACCAAATAATCATTAGCTCCTGCGGTAAAGGCATTTGTTTTATGCTGAAGCCCTTCTTCTTTCGATAACATCAATATCGGCAATTCAGTCAAAGTAAATTTCTTCCGAATGTTGCGGCATAGTTCATCGCCGGTCATATCTGCCAATTCCCATTCCAAAATGACCATATCGATAGGCTGTTCTTCCAGCAGCTGCAATGCACCTTGTCCTTCTGTAACTCCTGTTACTTCGAAGCCTTCTCTCATAAGCTGATAAGTTACCATCTGCCGGTTGATATCTTCATGGTCAACAACCAGAACTCTCATTTGTTTCCTGTCGAATCTGCGCTGCACCATTGAATGTGCCAGTTCTTCGGTAGATAACTCTTCTACGACAATATCTTCGTCAGCTTCGGTTTCTTCCAGTTCTTCTTTTATATAGATCGGAAGCGTGAAACTGAATGTAGATCCGGCACCTACTTCCGATTCAACCTCCAGCCAGCCTCCTTGCAGCTCAACCAACCGCTTTGAAATATTCAATCCAATTCCAACTCCGATTGCTGTGCCAGATTCATCATCTTCCTGTCTGTAAGGCTCGAATAATGACGGAATTTTGTCTGGCTGTATCCCTTTTCCTGTATCCCTGACTGAAATTTTAACTTGCTTCCCAGCTTTTTGTGCAGAAATCACAATTTCGCCGGTTTGAGTGTGCTTGATTGAATTGCCAACTAAATTGAACAATATCTGCTGGACCCGGTCTGAATCTGCAATAACCAAAGGCACACTGTCAGAGATGGTCTGGTAAAGTGCCACATCTTTATCTTTTACTAACGGCGCACATACCGTTATTACGGCTTCCACTATATTGGATAAGTTTACTGGCTCTACATGGATATCCAAGGCATTCTGTTTCAGCTTCGAGAAATCCAGGATGTCATTGATCATATGCGCCAATTTTTTCCCGCTCGATATGATAGTGCCGAGTTGATGGGACATTGCTTGAGAAACTCTTCCGGCAGACATCTCTTGAAGAGATTCCGCTATTCCAATCATTCCATATAAAGGCGTTCTTAAACTATGTGATGTAAAAGCCAGCAATTCATCTTTCCGTTCATTGGCATGTTTTAATGACTCCATAGCCAAACGTTGCCGTTCTATTGCTTTGCGTTCAAGATTGTATTTTTCCTGCCGCTTTACAGCAGCCTTGTCCGTTAATGCCAGTGCCATGAAAAACACCCCGAGACATACAGCCAGATAGCCGCCATGATGAGACCGATCTGTCAAAGGCAACAGGCCGGCAAGCGTTGAGAACGATACCCCTATTCCAAATACCAGCAAAAACAGGGCTATTGCAAAATAACGGGAATACAATATTCCTTTGTTCATGCAGATAATGGCCAGAACGAATATAAAAGCGATTGTAGCCAGTAGCAAAGCCGGAAGCACCCAGCGCACTGTTTCACTTGAAAAGAACAAAACACCAATCCCCAGTAAACTGACAGCAATCAAAAACTGAAAAATTTTCTCGGCTCTTGGAAGATGGCGCCGCATGTCCAAAAAGTTTTCCGCAAAAAGAATGGCGAAAATATTCGATAATCCAATAAATAATAATAAGAACTGCTCATCCAGCCAAAGCACATCCGGCCAAACAAATGCCAATGTCAGCCCTGCTAATGAAGTAAATGTAAAAATTAATGAAAAAGCAAGAAAGGCATAATATAAATAACTCAATTGTCGCACTTTTATAAATTGCACCAAGTGATAAAGCAATAACACAAAAATGATTCCGCTGATAATTCCGATGAGAGCCGCAGTCGTTCGGCCGTTCTCTTCAAAACCTCCCATTTCCCATATGGAGATCGGAATTTGCAGCGGTCCAGCTGATTCTACTCTCATATAAAAAGTCTTCTCAGCCGTCTCTGGCATTTCCAATTGGTAAACCAAGTTTCGGTGATAAAAATTACTATCCCCCGAATCACTGGCCCTTCCCAACTCTTTTGCTTCAAATCCTCCTGCAGAAACCGGCGAATATAAAATAGCGCTATCTAAAGAAGGAGCTGCAATTTCAAGCAGCCATTTTTTTTCAGGTTCCTGATTCTGTACTTGAAATCTCAACCAATAGACATGATCAGTAAACCCTTCATTCGGTATGCCATCGTTGTTTGGAAGAAATTGCATTTCTATTAGCGGCTGTGTAACATCTTCAATTGTCAAATCCCCTTCTTGATCCTCGAAAATAAATATTTCATCTTCGATTTCCAGATGTCTTTGGGCAGAGTCAAGTTGTATGGTCTGTTCGCTTTTGATTTGACGGTCCGGCTGTTCATCAATTCCTAAGAACATTAGCAATATCCAAAACATAAACAATACTTTAATCGCCAAAGATATATTTTGATAAGTTGAAGACATGATAGAACACCTCTGTTTTCTTGAAGTTCAATTATTGCTAGCAGGATATGCATCCGGAAAAGTTAATAATAAATATTTTTCACAATAACGGATTATTCAGAAAAATTAAGAAAGATTAATTACAATTAATGGATTTAAAATAGGTTGTTTGATTTACTAGAATCATACCATTTATCACACAAAAATAAAACTTATTTATTTCTGAAAATTCAATTAAAACTATTGACCTATTAATTCAAAGCGATTAAGCTATATAAAAGGAATTTATAAGTTCATTGGTCGCATATTTCATATTTAGGGCAATTGTTGCCCAAGAAGAGGTGAAATGCATGTTTAAACCAAATAACAAAAGCCGAAAAACTAAAAAAAAGAAGCGCTGGGTTAATCGCTCCCTCATATTTTTTATTTTGCTTGGTGTTATTTATCTAGTTGTCTTCTTCCCTAAAGCTTCAAGCACATTGGATAACATTCACCAGCCCATTGAAAGAGAAGCATCACCAAAACGAGCGGAAAAAATAGTGCTGGAAGAGAAAAATCCGATATCTGTTCTGCTATTGGGAGTCGATGAAAGAGAAGATGACCGGGGACGCTCCGATACAATGATTGTTTTGACCATTAATCCAGCGGATCAATCTACAAAAATGGTCAGTATTCCCCGAGACACCTATACAGAAATCGTAGGACTTGATATATCGGATAAAATTAATCACGCTTACGCTTTCGGAGGAATTGAAATGTCGCTTGATACTACGGAGAACTTACTGGATATTCCGATTGATTATGTCGTCCAATTGAATATGGACGGCTTTAAAGATATTATCGATGCTTTGAACGGCATCACAGTTGATAATTCTTTTCCTTTTGACGGCTTCGAAAAAGGAGCTATCACCTTAACTGGTGATGAGGCATTGGACTATGTGCGCATGAGGTATCAAGATCCCAACGGCGACTTTGGCCGCCAGGACCGCCAAAAGCAAGTAATCAAAAGCATAATGACAGAAGCGGTCTCCGCCACTACGCTGTTCAATTACCCTAAAATTTTTGATGCTTTAGGAAACAACGTTAAAACCAATATGGAATTTAACGCCATGATTGATATTCAAAGCAATTACCGGGAAGCTTCCAAAAATGTAGAGCAGCTCATTTTTGAAAAAGGGACTGGCGAAACAATTGACGGCATTTGGTATTACATGATGGATGAAGATGAACTCGCTGCTGTAAAAGATCAATTAAAAGAGCATTTGGAGTTGAAGTGAATTTCTCTTTATTTATTCGAAAACAACTTTGGCAGTAAAATCCCCATACAAAGCTTTTACGTTTAATTTGCAATCAAAAAAGCCGTTTATGCATTTGCGCATAAACGGCTTTTCTAATTCATTGATTTTTCGGAGCCAGCTCTACAGCTTGGCGCAATGCTTCAACTAAGCTTTTTTCATCAGCAATGCCTGTTCCTGCAATATCAAATGCTGTTCCATGGTCGACACTTGTCCGGATAATCGGCAACCCGACTGTGATATTGACTCCTGCTTCAAGCCCCAGTACTTTGACAGGTGCATGGCCCTGATCATGGTACATGGCAACGACGATGTCAAAATCTCCACGAACAGTACGGAAAAACAGTGTGTCGGCTGGAAGCGGTCCTTGAACGTTTATTCCCATTGCTTTTGCTTTCTCGACAGCAGGAATTACTTTTTCTTCTTCTTCACCGTACCCGAATAATCCATTCTCGCCCGCGTGCGGATTAATGCCGCACACCGCGATTTTCGGTTCTTCAATTCCAGCTTTTAATAAGGTATCATGCGCCAGTTGAATCACATAGAATACGCGTTCAGGTGTAATCATGTTAATAGCATCAATAATGCCAACATGGGTGGTCACATGAATAACCTTTAAGTTTGGAGCCGATAACATCATCGAATAATCTTTAGTGCCCGTCAACTCGGCTAAGATTTCGGTGTGCCCCGGGTACATATGGCCACCTTTTTGAAGCGCCTCTTTGTTTAACGGTGCAGTACATATCGCATCAATTTCTTTGGCATTTGCCAGGTCAATTGCTTTTGCCAAGTATTGAAAAGCTGCATCTCCCGCTTCGGGTGAAACTTGTCCAATAGGCAAAGAATCCGAAAGCAAATTCAAATCCAGACAATCAATTGCTTCTTTTTCAAAATTTGCTTCGGAAACATGGCTGATGCGATTGATGGTTTTTGCGCTTCCCGTAAACTTCTTTGCACGTTCTAAAATTGAAGCGTCGCCTATGACGAACGAACGGCTTGTATCATGGACAACATCGTGTTCAAAACTTTTTAAAATAATTTCAGGTCCAACGCCAGCAGCGTCTCCCATAGTAATTCCGATAATCGGTTTACTTGCTTGCATGCAGTTTCACTCCTCTCAAATAATTCACAGCATTGCCAAGTGAATCGGCCATGCCGAATCCGCCAGCTTTTGTAATAGCCACTAATTCTTTATTGTTCCATTTCACCAAACCGAGCGGCAGACCAGCCTCCACTTCAAAAAGCAGTTCCATATCAAGGATGCCGAGGATACTGCAAATGTCTTTTGCCGTGTCTCCGCCGGTCATGATAATAGCATCAAAATCCGCCACTTCCAGCGCGGCATGGACCAGATGTCCCAACCCTTCAGATATGGCCTTGCCTGTTTGATTGGCAGTCCAGTGATATTCAGCGGCCCATTCACTGACCTTATTCCGGTTTTCTTTGGACCCGTCAACGAATATAACAGCACTATCCCAGCTGTCAGGTTCCGCAAGAACAGAAATTCCTTTGCCGGCTTGCACCGGATCTTTCAACAGTTCCAATGGGTCTATTTCAATCATTTCTGTGGCTTTTCTTGCTTTCAGCCTTTTCAGCTGCTCCTGAGTTTTTGCCGACAAACTCCCCGAAACCACCAATACTTTACCGACCGGTTTTGGCAAAGCTTTTTTTTGGCTACCTCTTGCACGCTTTGTATATAAATGATTGATCAAACCCGCTGAACCAGCCCAACCGATTTTCAAGTCCAGATTTGGTTCAAGTTGCGCCAATAAACGAAAGTCTTCTTCTTCTACAGCATCACATACAATCCACTGAACTCCAAATCGCACTTGCTCTAACACCCATTTTTCCGGGGTGGCTGAATGCAGGATGCGACGTGTCAGCACGGCTGTTTTAATATTGCCTGAAGCCAACAAATCCGGTATATAGCTATGAAGCACTGGAGTTTTCGGATCCTGCGCAAATTCCGTTTCTGTAATAGCTACCCCATTGACATATAAAACACCTTCTTCCACGGTTCTTCCCATATCAGGAAAAGCCGGTGCGACAAATATAATATCCATTGCCGCGGCGTCCTGCATCGCTTTCAATTCTGCTGCAACCGAACCTCGAAGAGTAGAATCGACCTTTTTATAGAATGACTCTACTCCCCGTTTTTTTAATCGTGCTACTTCATTAAAAACTGCATGATAAGCATCTTCTTCTGTCATTGCCCGGCTATCCGTGTCGACAATCCACACATCTATGTCCTGGTTATCGGTGTCATATTGTTCTTCTGGACCAGAGAGTATAACCTTCGACTTTAAGCCTTTTTGCGCCAGCCTTACTCCACTGTCGTTCGCTCCTGTAAAATCATCTGCAATGATGCCAAGCTGAGCTGTCATTATCCGTCACTCCTTAAAGCCTCTTTTCTGATCAAAGAACCATTATCAAACATAAACCCTTTTCTTTCTAATCGTTTCACTAAAAACGCAATATACAGAGGAAGCAAAATTGCTGTCGTCACGGTAGATGCAGCTACCTGTACTGTTGCAATATCAACCATCGATGCAAAACTTGCGTTCGCTGCAGCAATAGCCGCTGGAGTTGCTACTGCGTTTCCAGCTGTTGAACCTTCTGCGGCCCCAACAATCGGATTCCATTTTAATGCTTTGAAGATCATGTATCCTGCAGTACCTGTAATGAACACAGTCATTAAACCAAGAGCAATTCCTCCAAGTCCCCCTTCAATAATCGCTTGGAAATCAATGCCCATTCCAAGGGCGAAAGCGAAGAACGGAATCAGCATTGAGCTGCCTTGTTCCAAGAAAGAACGCATATCTTCATCCAAATTCCCAAGTACCATTCCGATAATAATCGGCAACAGGACAGCAATAAAGGTTAACGGAGAAAATAGCCCTTCGACAAATCCCATCGTCCCGAAAATAACTAACGCAACCATTGTTAAGAATGGACCATCGTTTAATGCTAACAAAGAATAAGCAGCGCGGTCATCTTTTCCGCCGTATTGTCCTACAAGTGCCATGTAGAGGCCGCCATTGCTGTTTGTCATTGCAGCAATTACAGCTATAGGAGCAATTCCAAGCCACAATCCATTATCACCGGCAAACATATATGCAATAAGCCCAACAGCTGCACCGACTACCCATTTCGTTGTTAACAGCGTCGCCCCTTTAGCCAAGGAGACGCCAAACATTTTAACATTAATCTGCGCCCCAGTACAAAGAAGGAACAAAGCGATGAGGGCATTTGCACTATCGACAAAAAGCGCTTCCGTGAATCCGCCAATTCTCAATAAATCTGGTGCCAAGGTATTGATTGTTGCAGCCAACAGCAAAGGGACGACCATCATACCGCCCGGAATACGTTCCAGTGTTTTTTTGATTTTCATTTTTCTCCCTCTTCCCTTTATTTATTATTTGAATAATCTTTTATTAGAAACCGCTTTCAACTAATACTATAAAAACTTTAGTATCAAAAAGCAACACTATTAAACCGTAAAATTCAAATAAAATAAAAATAGTTTAAAAATGCAACAATTAGAACATAAAAAAACGCAAACTCATTCTTTGAGTTTGCGCCATAAAGTTGCCCGATTTATGCCAAGCCGTTTTGCAGTTTTTGTTTGATTGTACCCTTCTTTTTGCAGGATTTGCTCAATGATTTTTCGTTCGATTGTTTTTAATGTATCTGTTTCGTCAATGATAAATCCTTCTTCTATAGGAGGGACTTGAGAAATCGCTGGCGTTTTTTGCAAAGCGCTTTTCTCAATGACATAATCTTTTTCAGCTAAAGCCAATTTTTTAATGTATGCTTTCAGCTCATTCAAGTGGCCGTTCCATTGGATTCGTTTCAACTCTTCCATTGCATCATCCCGCACTTTGATCGGCTGCGTGCCAAGCGACTGATGAAATTCAGTTAAAAATTGACGCACCAGAAATTCAATATCTTCTTGCCTGTCGTTTAAATCCGGTAGAATAATTCTAATGGCTTCATGTAATTCCAGTGCCTCTGCTAATTCCGAAGGCATTTCTTCAGCCGCTAAAATAACTTGTACTTTTTGTGCAGCCATAATGGTAAGCAGCTCATTAATTTCATAGATATTCAATGAAGCAGATATTTTATTCACTATTAAACATAAAGTCGAGGTATTTAAAGAATGCAATTCCCCGAATGACTTTTTCAGCTCTTCAATTGGCAGAGAAACGAAATATCCCTTTTTTTTATGGTAGGCATGAATATAGCGGGCAATTGTCTGTTTGCCTGTTCCCGCTTTCCCCACCAAAATGACAGGCTCTGCCGCTAGCAGAGGTTCTTCTATCAATTGTTTGATGTTCTTCATAGCTTTACTTTCCGTTACTATTTGAGGCAGCTGATTGATTTCTTCAGCTTTGCCTCCATATAGTTCCAGAGTTGAAGCAGAAATGCGTTTGAAAAAGAAAGAAAAAAGGAGTTCATTCCGATCTTGCCATGAATTCACCTGAACACTAAAAGGAAATTCCGCATCGTTTATAACTCTTGAAACTGGTGAACCCTCTTCCAGGACCTGCTTCTTCAGTGGTTCCAGCTCTTCACTGGCTATCGGGAGACGTTCGAAAGAAAGCCAGTTTTCGAATAAGACAATGCCACTTTCTGCAGCAACCATAAAATCCTGCTCCCGCTCAGTAACCAGCTGTCCTAAAACCCGCAGCAATTGCTGATTTTTTTTCAAGGTTTTAAATAGCCGCCGCGCTTCTTCAAACGATTGTAAAATCGCCTCACGTCCCGATTGGATCAACAGCCCGTTCAAGCCGTGCTGGGCAGCTGCATTGACAGTCACAACATCACCAAGAATCCGTGTATATCCAGCTTCTTTTAACTGAGTTAAGATCGTCTCTACTTCCGAAGCATCTGTCAAGGTTACCACTTCCATATCAATTTCCAGCAAGCTGACAATCGAAGCTGCTCCTATTGTTATATTGGAAAAGCCCACCAGCGCTTTTTTTTCTTCGGAATGGTCATTTGCCAACATGATTGAGCGCATTAAATCATAACCGGACATATGGACATCAATAACCGGAAGCAACACAGCATCCCGTATTAATTTAGCCGTCCCCCCCCGACTGATTATGATATCAGTCCCTTGCTTTTCCATCTCTTTTGCGATGGACACTCCTTTTTCCAGATTTCCTACTTCAGCAGAAATCTCCAAATCGGTCTGGCCTTGCTTTAATTCTTCAATCATTGGAACCATCGCATCATATGGCGATATAAAGCCAATGCTGATTTTTCTCATCACGACAGTCCTCCCTCATTTAGCGCTATTACTTGTCATTATAGCAATCTTCATTTATTGGGCAATAATAAATTCAAGCTTTCTTATAAAAGCTGAAGTTGAAATCCCCTAAATTTCCCTCCTCATAATTCCCTCTAGAGTTCACCCCATATAAAAGTCCTCTCCCTGTTAACCCTTCCATACCTTCTATATAATGAAATGAAAAAGGAGTGGCGTTCATGTGTTTGGTTAATTTTCAATACAAGGATCATCCAAAATACAAATTGGTTCTGGCAGCAAACCGGGATGAATTTTACAATCGTCCCACAGAACCTGCCCATTTCTGGAAAGACGAGCCCGCTTTATTGGCAGGCCGAGATTTAATGCAAATGGGCACCTGGCTTGGAGTGGCCAAAAACGGCCGGATTGCTGCTCTCACCAACTTCCGGGATCCCTCCATGCCGGAAGCGAATAAAATCTCTCGCGGCGCGATTGTCCGGGACTTTTTAACATCTGACATGGAGCCGCAATTATTTTTGGAATCATTGATTCCTGAAAACTACACGGGCTTTAATATTCTTGTCGGAGATGCGGATCACTTATACTACTACAACAATATCGAAAACCGCATCACAGAAATTGAGCCCGGAATCCATGGGCTGAGCAATCATTTACTCAATACGCCTTGGCCAAAAGTGATTAAAGGGAAAAATTATCTGGAGAGGTATTTATCTGAACATGAGGAAGTAGCTGCAGATGATTTATTCAGCTTCTTGGCAGACAATGAGCAAGCGAACGATTCTTCCCTGCCGGAAACCGGTATTGGAATTGAATTCGAACGCATGCTTTCTTCCATGTTCATCAAGACACCGGAGTATGGAACACGTTCGGCAACAGTCGTTTTGATCGATAACGATAACCATGTAACATTTGTGGAAAGGGTTTATGAAAAAGGGGAATTTAAAGAACAGAATGTCTTTGAATTTGATGTGGAGTGATTATTAATCCTATTAAAATTTAAGAGAGCCAACCGTTTATGCGGCCGGCTCTCTCTTTTATTCGATTGATCCAGTCATGCTTTCCAATAGACGCTGATATTCAGGATATTCCTTATTCCATTCTTCCTGGCGGGCTATTTCTTCTTTGTTTAAAATAGCTTCGATTGCATCCAAGCAGACATGCCAGCCAGCAAGGTCTCTTGCCGTATGTGGAGTAATTTTATTGATTGTTTCCACCAGTACGAGTTTTGTCCCTCCATTTTCTGGTGTTACTTCAAAATGAACTTCGTCTTCCGCCCATTCAAAGGCAATCGACTTTCCTTCTTCGTAATCAAGAATGGCCATATTTTCAAATGTGCCATCTCCCATATCAAATGTAATGTTTCCCCCTTTTTGCAAATCCTCTATCGTCAGTTCTGCGAACCACTGCTGCAATTTACTGTTTTCGGTTAACATTGCCCAAACCTGGTCGGATTCCTGCTGTAATTGCCGTTCGAACGTAGCGGTATAGCCTTGCTCGTTTCGAATAATTTCTGCTCTCATTGAACTTCCTCCTTTAAATGATTTCCTTTATTATACATGAACCGCGCTTTCTCATTTCCCTTAGAACTTCGGACAATCTATCAGATATCTTAAAACAGGCGATATCACACTTTAAAATCGGGTATAGTGCTCATAAGGAGTTGAACTATATGAGATTAGGCTATGCATGTATGAACACAGAATTAAAAACCATCTTCAGAACATTGCGGGTGGCAACTGCAGAAACAGAGGGAACAGCTAAAATAAAAGAGCTGACATTAAAAAATATGCAGACCACACTTGAAATCATTCAATGGAATCTAGTGAATGATATTCTATTTTACCGGGCTTCAAGCAATTTGATCCCTTTATCTACCCATCCCATAAACGATTGGGTGTGGTGGGAAGACCCTGAGTTTTTGTTTATCGCAGGACAAATTAGGGATTTGGTACAGACCCATCATATGCGCGTTTCAATGCACCCTGGCCAATACACGGTATTAAATTCCCCAAAACCTGAAGTGGTGGAAAAATCGATTCAGGATTTGGAGTATCATGACCGGCTTATCCAATTGCTCGGCGGCAACGATTTAATCGTCCATACAGGCGGAGCTTATGGCGATAAGGCAGCAGCTAAAGCCCGATTCGCTGAAAATTATTTGAAGTTGCCTGATAGCATCAAACGGCGGCTGCGTCTTGAAAACGATGATAAAACCTTTACCATCCGTGATGTGCTGGAAGTAAGCAAAATGTGCGGCATTCCGGTATGCTTCGATATCCATCATCATAATTGCAATAATGATGGAACACCGGTCGATTTTGCCGAGATCCTGGCGACTTGGGAAGGCTACGGTGTACCCAAAATTCATATCAGTACAGGCAAAGAAGGTTTTACCGATTTGCGCCACCACGACTTAGTTTCGGAGACAGACTTTAATGAATTGCTTCTATTGTTAGGGGATACGGATGCGGACATTATGTTCGAAGCAAAGTTAAAAGAACAAGCAGTCCTTCCATTTTTAAAACAATTGTTAAATAAGTAAAAAATTGTATTAGCCATTATCTCTTAACCGATATTCCGCCAACCAGCTGCGAAGACATCGGCCGAGGTTTGTGAGGCCATGTCTTTGCGACGAAGCGCATAGCGCTGCAGGAGCATAGGTTTTCAGCCGCGGGCGAGCACCAAGCCGCTTCGTCGCTTACGCTCCTGCAGGGTCTCGGCTGTCTCGCTTTCCCGCAGGCAAGACATTAGCCGAAGCCTGCGAGGCTAAGTCTTTGCGACGAGCTTGCGCAGGAGCAGTACGGTTTCCTCCGCTGGTTGGCTCCATATCTGGAGAGCAGGTACAGACATTCGAGAGCTTTCCGAATCAGCTCCTTATTCCAGAGAATCTCTAAAGGTAACAAAAGAGAGCTGAATGCAGCGGAAGGTGGGCGACTCCTGCGGAAATAACATGGGCTGAAGACCCTGGACTGAGCGGAGCGAAGGAAGCGGCTGAAGCCATGTCCGCGGAAAGCGTCCTGCCTGGAGCGAAATGGAAAAGGCTGCCGAGAGTTTCTTGACAGCCTTTTTGTTCTCTTCAATGCTTTTCAATCAAAAATATCCGCCGCTATGCGGTCTTTCACTTTTTTCAGCACTCTTTCCCGCCGCTTTTTCATACCTGCATGCGAGATTCCAGAAATAGAAGCTAGTTCCCTTAAGCTTTTCCCTTTTACAAATAAATCTTCAAGTAATATATATTCCGCTTCCGCCAGTAAAGCCGTATGGATCCATTCAGGCAATTCATCTGTCACACGATTATCGCTGATCCATTCAAACTGTTCATTTTCTGTCACAGTAAAGCGATCGGCAAAGCGGGTTTCCTTTTTGAGTTCGTCAAGCATTGCACCGTGAATACTGCGATATGCAAACGGAGTAAAATTTCCTTTTGTTTCATCAAACCGGAGACAAGCTTGCCAAAGTGCTATTTTACCAACTTGCCTATAAGTCTCATAATCACGGTAAATATGCAGTTTACGGATAATGGCAGAAATCATGGGTGAATATTGGACAATTGCTTCTTCAAAATTCTTCAATGGACTTTCCTTCTGAACGTTCTTATTATTCCCGGGTACACTCAGCTTAATAAAGGTTCATGAAAGAAACAAAGCAACAAATAAGCAATAGGATCTATTTTTCTTCCCTTTAAAGGAATAGATATATGCCCTATGTTATAAATAAAAAGTCAAAATACATACTTTTTTCTGAACACTGTATTGATTCCCTGCAATGTGAATGGTAAGATTCTCTAGAACACTGAAAGGGGAGCAAGTAGTTGGAGAAATACGAAGAGAACTTCATAGATCGATCAGCATTATTTTTAATGTCTTCATTTGAAACAGAGCGCAAGACAAAAGTGGTAACAAAGCATGGAGAGTATTATTCGCGCCTCCCCGCCCTGCAATTGCTTGATCAGGCCTGCATGCTTTATGCCTCAACCTATGACGGTCGAGTCAAAGCGACACGGTACAATCTTAAGCAGCATAAGAAAACACCCATTCTTATATCCAATGACGGTGTTGCTGCATTTCCGACAAAATCTCCAACTCATCCGGAATGCATTTGGATATTCAATCACGATTACCGCACTGAAAAGCTTGCTGCCGGCAAAACCAGAATCATTTACGAACAGCATAATGTTTCTGTTGAATTGGATGTGTCCATCCATACACTGGAAAAGCAGCGGACACGTATGTATGAAATGCTTTATTATTATATGAAAATCCAAGACAGGCACAATACATAAAGTTTGTATTCGGAATTCCATTAAAACAAAAAAGGCACCTCATTGTGAATTGGCCCGCACATCCAATTCAGAGAGAGGTGTCTTTCCTGTTATGCGGCATCATCCCGCAGCAATAAAAACGCTATTTCAATTTTCCATTTGAATAAATCGGGTTCCAATTCAGGATCCGTCAAATAAAATTCGAAGCGGCCATTCCAAATGACCTCATCTTCTTCCCATCGTTTGTCAATTTCCAGCTCTTCTCTTGCCGTCCACTCTTCCAATGCCTTCAGAGAATGCTCCAGCTGATCTGGATGTCCATGATGCACTGCTGTTGCATAGGAACCTCCCGGGATAAAACTGGCAATCACCCGATCGTCCCCGGATGCCATCCGTTCAATTGGAACACCGACTTCCAGACTATATTCCGTATCATCATTGCCGATGCACCAATACCGGTAAAACGGTTCGCCAGTAGGTTCGATGCCTTTTGCGTTCAGCCAGTCATAGATTTCAGGAAGCAACACAGTAGTCTTAGCCCAGTCTTTTAAAGTTGCCTGTATAGGAATCCCTACATAGGGCTGTTCCATGCGTAATTCGACCGTAGGTTCATTGATATATTTATAAGTCATCTGACCTCTTCCCTTCTCCTGCAGATAAAACTTCTTCTAACATATGTATTCAATGAAATCAGCTAAAATCCTGCATGGCAATAAGGCAAGTTGACATGGCGGTTGCAATGCAGAAACATAAGTCTTTGACCTGCCCAAATCGATATGTAAAGGATTGTTCCTTAGTACTTCTTAAACCACCCCGCCACAATAATGACATAGAAAACAGTGAGGGATAAATTGACAGTTTGCAGCTTTAAACTATATCCTTTAACTAATGACCAGGTGGTCACTTACAATGACCAGCCAGTTACAAGGAGGGATTTTTTGGACAAACGACAGGAACTTATGAATAAGGCGGTTCATTTTTTCTCATTAAAAGGTTTTCATCAAACTTCTGTACAGGAAATCGCCCACGCAGCCGGAATTTCAAAAGGGGCATTCTACAAGCATTTTGATTCCAAAGAAAACCTTTTTATGGACATCTTAATACGCTACCATGAGGAATTGTATGCTGACCTGGCCTCCCCTCATTTTTCTCTGGACTCGACCAGCAAAGAAATCTTCACCAAAAAACTGGTACTTGAAATTGAACGGACTGTTACCAACAAAGAATTCTTTTTAATGGCATTCAAGGATTTCCCCAAGGATAAAAATGAACAGTTGGAGAAATTGTTTCAGGAATTGCGGATTTCTCAGCTAACGGTACATAAAAACAATTTGCTGGAAGTCTACGGTGAAAAAGTTCAGCCGTTCATATACGACCTTGTAACAATACTCGAAGGAATCAAACGCGAATACTTCATTAACTTGATTTTTTTAAACAGGGAAGCAGATGCAGCAAAATTAGCCGGTTTTATTGTTTCAAGTCTGGATGCCATTGTCGGCCAACTTTCCCAGATGGAACCGGTCTTAACCGACATCCCATCACCGCTCAGCCCATTTGAAGAAAGTTTTCTGAAGGTCGAGGAAAAAATCAGGATGTCAGCACCGGATAAAGAAAAGCTTCTTTCTACTCTACAGCTCCTTAAAGAAGAAGCAGCAAAGAAGGAGCGCCAAGATTTCCTGATAGAAGCATTATGGCTGTATTTAACGCAAGAACCGAAAATTGAAAAAGAACTTCTTCAATTAAAGAAGTTTTTATAAAGGAGTGCCGGTATTGAAGAAAATCATTGATTTTTCCCTGAACAATAAGTTCGCTATTTGGATTCTAACTTTTATGGTAATCGCCGCAGGTTTGTATTCCGGCTTTACGATGAAACAAGAATCGATTCCAAGCATTACATTGCCGGCTTTAACGGTAGTGGCAACTTATCCTGGAGCTGCTTTGGATGAAATCGTCGAAGAATTGACCATCCCGATGGAGCAGCGAATCCAGAACATGAACGGTGTTGAACTGGTGACATCGTCTTCTATGGCAAACGCCGCAACAATCCAAGTCCAATATACATTTGAAACGGATATGGATGAAGCAGCGCGCCAAGTTGAAACAGCACTTTCTGAAATTTCATTGCCGGAAGGCGCCAACGAACCTGAAGTGTCACGCGTCAGCTTAGACGCATTCCCGATTCTGACACTCAGCATCAGCGATTCGGAACATTCATTGGAAGAACTGACCGCTACTGTAGAAGATACCGTGCTGCCTGAACTGGAAGGTGTGGAAGGTTTGTCCGATGCACAAATTTCCGGACAGCGCATCCAAAAAGTGACCATGACCTTCAATGAAGAAAAAATGGCCCAATACGGCATGACACAAGAAACAATCCAGCAATTGATCCAAGGCTCCAACCTTTCATTTCCCCTTGGATTGACCAATTTTGATGGCGAGCTGAAAAACCTTGTGATTGACGGCAATGTGACAACAGTGGAAGATCTGAAAGCATTGCAGATCCCCGCTGTGCCGCAGCAAACCGCTGGTGGAATGGCTCCAGGGCAACTGCCTCCCGGCTCTTCTGGCATGGATTCACCTCAGAACCCCGCAGCAACAGTGCCTGCTGTTACAGAAGTACCGACCATTGCACTCAGTGAATTGGCTGATATTGAAGTGGTCAGTGAAGCTGAATCGATTTCCCGGACAAATGGTGAGGAATCGATTGGGATTCAAATCGTTAAATCTCCTGATGCCAATACGGTGGAAGTGGTAAATGCGGTAAAAGACATTGCCTCTGATCTTGAGAAAGAGTATGGCTTAACTGTTGCAACGACATTTGACCAAGGAGAACCAATTGAGCAATCGGTTGAAACCATGCTCAGCAAAGCGCTTTATGGCATTTTATTCGCTGTGGTGATTATTTTGATCTTCTTGCGCAGCTTTAAAACAACAATCATTTCGATTATTTCTATCCCATTGTCCCTATTGATGGCGATTTTCTTGTTAAACCAAATGGATATCACGTTGAATATCATGACTCTCGGTGCCTTGACTGTCGCCATTGGACGAGTCATCGATGATTCGATTGTCGTGATTGAAAATATTTATCGCCGCATGGCACTGCCGGGCGAGCGACTTCGCGGCAAAGAATTGATCCGTGAAGCAACAAGGGAAATGTTCATCCCGATTTTCTCCTCAACTATTGTTACCATTGCGGTATTCCTGCCGCTCGCATTAGTCGATGGACAAATCGGTGAATTGTTCCTGCCATTCGCTCTTGCAGTAGTATTCGCGCTTTCCGCTTCCCTCTTGGTTGCGGTTACGATTGTGCCGATGCTTGCCCATTCAATGTACGGCAAACAGCTGCAGAACTTGGATTCTATTAAACCAAAGCAAAAAGCACACGGTCCCGGAAAAATGGCTGGTGGATACCGCCGCATCCTGGAATGGACATTGAACCATAAAATCATTACATTCGGAGGCGCTACTGTTGTCTTGATTGCCAGTTTATTCTTGATTCCGGTCATCGGCGTCAGTTTCCTTCCGGAAGAAGAACAAAAAATGGTCATGGCAACGTACAGCCCGGAACCTGGCCAGACACTTGAAAATGTCGAACAAATTGCACTCGATGCTGAAGAGATGATCAGCACACGTGATGGCGTAACCACTTATCAGTATTCTCTTGGCGGCAGCAACCCAATGGCTGCGATGGGCGGAGGCGGCAACAACTCTGCGCTGTTTTTCATTGAATACGATAATGACTTTGAAAATTTCAATGGCGAAAGCGATAAGCTCATTGAAGAATTGAACAGCGAGACGGGTACGGGGGAATGGGCAAGCCTGGACTTCTCCGCAACCGGTTCAAGCGGCATTGAAATGTTCGTTTACGGTGACAATATTGAAGACATTCAAACGGCCATCGATAAAATCCAGCCGTTGATGGAAGAAAATAAAGGCTTGGAGAAAGTTGAGTCAAGTTTGACCGAAGCTTATGACCAATACACCTTGGTTGCTGACCAGGAAAGCCTGGGACAATCCGGCTTGACGGCGGCGCAAATTGGCATGGCGCTGAGAGGCACAGGCGAATCGCCGGTATTGACCACAGTCAAGCATGACAATAAAGACATTAACGTTTATGTGGAAGTTCCGCGGGAAGAATATGCAGGAATTAACGACGTAACAGACGTCCAGATCCCAACGGCGCTCGGTACGACTGTTGCCATCGGAGATGTGATGGAAGTGGAAGAAGGCAAATCTCCGGATACCATCAGCCGGCGCGACGGCCAGATGTACGCTTCTTTATCAGCTGACGTATTGGGCAACGATGCAGCTGCCATTACTGCAGAACTGGACGAAAAAGTAAATGGAATGGAATTGCCGAGCGGCGTGTCGATCGACCACGGCGGCGTTACAGAACAAATCAACGAATCGTTTACTCAGCTCGGTTTAGCGATGCTTGCAGCGATTGCCATCGTCTACTTCGTATTAGTGGTCACATTCGGCGGCGCATTGGCACCATTTGCCATCCTGTTCTCATTGCCGTTCACAGTAATCGGCGTATTGGTGGCATTGTGGATTTCAGGAGAAGCTTTAAGCGTTAATGCTTTGATTGGCGTCTTGATGCTGATCGGTATTGTTGTCACCAATGCAATCGTCTTGGTGGACCGCGTTATCAATAAAGAAAAAGAAGGTTTCACCACACGGGAAGCCTTGCTTGAAGCAGGTTCTACCCGCCTCCGCCCGATCTTGATGACGGCACTTGCGACAATCGGCGCACTCATTCCGCTTGCAATCGGAGCAGAAGGCGGCGGCTTGATTTCAAAAGGCCTCGGCATCACCGTAATCGGTGGATTAACGAGTTCCACGTTATTGACATTGGTCATCGTGCCAATCGTTTATGAAGTGGTATCGAAATTCCGCAAGAAACAAGTGAATTAATGTTAGAACCGCTCCAGCCATTGCGGCTGAAGCGGTTTTTTGTTTGTATGAAGTTTCGGGTTTCGGAATACGACCAGTAGTTGCTGAAATACGACCAGTTACATCGAAAATACGACCAGTAGCCGAAGAAATACGACCAATAACCATGAAAATACGATTCTGGCGCTTATTTCATGCTTTTACGCAGGTCGATTTCCGGAATGATATAGCGAAGACTTTTATGAGTGCCGATTGTCTCAAAATTGCATCCTTGTAAAATGACCGCTGCATTACTCCTGGAAGTTAAGCCGCTGAAATGGCGGAATTCGCGGTTCGAGATGGTATTACCGATAAGCAGACGGTAATCCTGCAGCGCCAGCAAATGAGCGTCCGCACATTTTTTACCACAAGCAGTACAACGCCAAAATTTACGCATATAAACCATTCGAGAAAATGAACAATCTGGACATAAGACGCCGGTCATAATTTCATGAAGTAATGGATTTGGTTGATGAATTTGCATTGGGGGCTGCAAGGAAAGGAGAAATTCATACATCTGTTGAGTATTGTATTTAGGAGAAGTTCGATGCTGCTCAATAAGCTGATCAAGAACATAAGGAAAACCTGAAGATTGAATAACCCGGCGTTCTACATTTTTCACATTCAACACGCATGAAGAATTAGTGAATACCACTATTCCAATTACCGGGATTTTATTGCCGCTCAGCTTCACAATCTGCTTTTCGTGGCGATAAAGCTGGTCATCTGGATTTGCCATGCCTGTTACAACACCATTCAGTGTGCGGGAGAACTGCCGCTTGTCTCCATCCATCTCTATCAACCCACTGATGTTTTTGATTTCAATGAGGAGAATGAACGAAGAAAATATGTAGAGACTGTCGATTTGGTGGCCAGGAATTGTATAATCGGGAATCACTCTATAATCTTCTTCTGTTTCATAGTCTCTCCACATCCGGTCAAACCATAATTCACCGGCATATCCAGCAGCCCGCCGCCTGACATTCTCCTTCAACTCCAGAAAACCCGGCTGATTCGAAGAAGTACGGGCCAATAGAGCTTCGAAATAAATTAATTTACGCGGCCGTGGCCGCTCTGCTATAAGCAAAGACATCATCCTTTCATTGGAGTTGAAGTAAATATAGCCTTTCAAATTAAAGAAATCAAGACCATTCAAGTTGTGAGGCAAGTTTATTTTCCTCGCGAATTCTGAAATACGACCAGTTACATCGAAAATACGACCAGCTACTGCAAGTTTATGACCAGCAGCCGAGGAAATACAACCAGTAACCCAGAAAATACGATTCATTCACCTAAAAAGGGCCCTCGATGAAGAATCTCTTCACCGTGGGCCCCAATAATTCACTGCTTTCTTAAAAATTCCAGTACTTTCTCGTCAATCTTGCTTTCCTCCGTCCAGCGGTCATCAAAATTCTCGCGGAGTGCAAATGTCTTCAGCGCTACCTGGACTTCACCGTCATATACTGGATGATCGGCATTTTCAAGCAAGCCCAATTTGATAAGCTGGCTTTTTATTTCTTCAAAAACGCCGCCTTCAATTTCAACAAACTCCTCAGAAGGCATGCCATATAATTTATGCAACTCATACAATCGCTGCAGTTCTTCAATCGGTTCGGGATGGTCATCCACACGGAGATCCACCTTGACATCATTATAGCCGCCGTAGCCCGCCCCTTTTTGCAGAACATAAATAGCTGCCGATTGCTTGCCGCGGTTGTCACCTCCTGCTTGCTGCGCCGCTGCTAATGCTGCAAGCAAACGTTCCGCCAGCGGGCCTTTTGTCATCTCGAAAGTCTTGCTCATTGAAGTGACCGTTTCTTCGCTGACTAGAATATTGCCTTGCGCCGAATGATGCTTGCCGACTTTATGGCCTGCCCAGTCGTAGCATTCTTCCCCTGTAAACGCGCTCGCTTCCCCACTTGCATTAATGATGGCAACTTGGCGCAAGTCCTTTCCGGGATCATCCGCCACTAATTTTGCAATCACTTCCTCTGGCGACGCTCCTTGCTCAAGCAGTGCCAGTCCTTCAGGCCCATACGAAGTATTCGCCCATGATTGCGTCGCCACTGCCCCGACATCCGCTTTTGCCCAAGGCACAACAGAACCGACGGCTAAAAATTTTGACTGCACAGCAACCCCGACTTCACCGGTTTCAGGATCTGCTCCGATGATTGAAAATGTTGCAACTAAACTTTCTTTACTGACTAATCCCCTTGTCATGCAACTGCCCCCTTTATATCATGCTCATGTAAACGCCATTTCCCTGCCTGTCAATACATTAAACGCCTCAACGTTTACTCAAGCAGCAGAAACTAAATGACTGTTCTTCATCCATTATGTTCCCGCATAAAATTGAATTTATTTTTCAAAATCTTCAATTCGACAATGATATTTGTGCGTAGGATTCCCGGGACTTTGTTTAGTTTCTGTGCGATAAACTCACTTAACTCTTCATGGGAACTAACACAGACTTCCGACAAAATATGGTATTCACCGGTAATCAGCGAGACATATCTCACTTCGTCCATTTCAATGAGTGCATTCGCACAATGCTGCAATTGATCACGTTCAGCAGCAATATGGATAGCCGCTATGATATTCAAGCCGATTTTTATCGGATTGACTAAACCGACAATAGACAATGCACCGGTTTCACGCAGACTTGACACACGCAGCCGGATGGTTCTTTCCGCAACACCAATCCGTGCCGCAATTTCCTTAAATGTCATTCGCCCATCATCCTGCAGAAACGACAGGATTTTTAAATCCAGTTCATCGATGCCTTCCACGTGTTCTGCCATCCACTCATCTCCCATAATACAGATTCTATAATCATGAAAAAGATCACTGTATAAGAAATAGCCCAGATTTTTCTGGGCTATTTTCTTAATTTATCCCGTACTTACTCACCCAAATTCAATTTCGTATCCCGTTTTGTCAATTTCAAGAAAAGCAAATAGACAATGCCGATTGCCAGCCAGATAAATCCAAGCTGCTTCGATAAGGCGTCCAAATTCCACCAGACATATGCAATGATTAGAAAACCTACGAGCGGCAAAATTAAATGTTTAAAATAATTTTTGCTTTTCTTTTTACCAATAAAGTAAACGATGACAGAAACATGCAAGAAGAGAAAAGCGGTCAGCGCACCAAAATTGATGACTGATGCCAGTTCACCGATCCGATTTGCGAAAAATCCAGTTACTATCAATGAAATGATTGCCACAATAATCGTACTGATATAAGGGGTCTGGAATTTTGGATGCACTTTCGCAAGCACTTTTGGCAGTTTCCGGTCGCGCGCCATGCTATATAGAATCCGGGATATCGCTGCTTGTGCGACCAAGGCATCAGCGATTCCCCAAGCCACCGCTGTGGCAATGATGGTCAGCCATTTCAGCCAAGGGCCGCCTGCCACTTCAGCTATCTGATAAAAAGCGACGTCGGCATTTTCAAAAGTAGTGTAATCAGGCCAGATCAATGCAGCCACCCACGTCTGGATAATGAACAGCACACCAACCACTAGCAAGGACACGATAATGGCATTGCCGATCGCTTTTCTGCCGCCTTTCGATTCCTCCGCTAATGTAGCAATTGCATCAAATCCCAAAAAACTTAAAACAGCGATCGAAACCGCTCCCATAACAAGCCCTAAACTAAACTGATCTTCATCATAAAGCGGTTTGAACGTAAATTCGGCTCCATTGACTCCTTGAGCGATGGCAAATACACCGACGGCTACAAAAATTGCTAACACAATCAATTCCAGCACAATGATAATTTTATTTGCCCGTGCGGTGAATTCAATTCCAATTACGTTGATCACTGTATTGATGCTGATAAAAAAGATCAGCCAAACCAGCAGCGGAATTTCCGGGACAATATCATGGAGTGCCGCCGCGCTGACAAGATACAATAAAGCCGGAACAAAAATATAATCGAGTAGAATAAGCCAGCCTGCCAGAAATCCTGCCGCATCATTGATGCCCCGCTGCGCATAAGAATAGACCGATCCGGCAATCGGAAAAGCTGCTGACATGGTCGCATAACTCAGCGCTGTAAAAATCATGGCAACCATTCCGATCAGATAAGCCAAGGCCACCATGCCATTCGAACCTTGAGCGATAATCCCGTAAATGCCAAACGGCGCAATCGGGACCATGAAAACAAGACCGTAAATCATCAGATCCCAAAAAGTCAGTGCCCGCTTCAGTTCCTGTTTATAGCCCGTCTCGCTGTTGGGCTCGTTCTGGTTAACAGCCATCAAAATTCATCTCCTTTTCTATAAGTTTTCGGAATTTAATGAAATCTTACCCTTCTTCAGATTTTTTGTAAATCATTTTCCAAACTACATAATATTTTATTGTCATTATGATCAATTAAAACTATATATTTAGAACTTCACATGATATAATCGAATCAGATAAAACACTGAATATTCAAATATAAAACACATACATAGGTCATGTTCCTCATCTTTTTCTGCACTTTACATACCTAAATTTTTAAAGGTTATGAAAAAAGGGGTGAGTTATGTGGGAAGCAAGTTTTTCAAAGTCGCCGCCGTCATTTTATTGGTGTTATTTTCATTGTTTTCTTTTTCCCCGCAAACTGAAGCAGCCAATTCCAAATATGTCATGAAAGGCGCAACAACAAGCAAAGTGATTGCTTTGACGTTTGACGATGGATCCGATGGAACGAATATCAACAAAATCCTTCAAATCCTGTCCACCAACAAAGTTAAAGCTACCTTCTTCCTGACCGGTTCCGGAGCAAAAAATCATCCTCAGCCGATTAAAAACATCACAGCACAAGGCCACCAAATCGCAAACCATTCCTATTCGCACCCAGATTTCACTAAGCTTACCGCTGCCCAGATGAAAGCGGAGCTCGATAAGACGGAAGCCACTATAAAAGGCATTACCGGAAAATCGACCAAGCCCTTATTCCGTGCACCATTTGGAGCAAGCAATGCTAAGGTCCTAGCGGCCGTCGGCAATGCCGGCTATACGCATACCATTCAGTGGAATATTGACACATTGGACTGGAAAGGCGTTTCCTCAACTGCTATCACGAACAAAGTGGTAAACAACGTTGTGCCGGGAACTATCGTCTTAATGCATACAGGAGCTGGCGCATCCGGAACGCCTGGTGCGCTTCAAGGAATGATTACGAAACTGAAAGCAAAAGGCTATACCTTTGTGACCGTTTCCCAATTGCTCAAATTGCCTGCTTCTACACCGCCAGCCGGTGGAACAAAATACACCGTGAAAGCTGGAGATACGCTGTACAGCATCGCTAAAAAATACAATACGACCGTCGCTGCAATCGCTGCTGCCAATAAAATCCCTAGCCCGTATATCATCCGGGTTGGGCAAGTGCTGACGATTCCTGGAAAAGCCTCCCCTCCTCCTGCCGCAGTGATTAAATATACGGTGAAAGCCGGTGACACGCTTTACAGCATCGCAAGAAAATACAATACGACCGTCGCTAAAATTGCCGCTGCCAATAAAATCCCTAGTCCGTATATCATCCGGGTCGGACAAGTTCTTACAATCCCTAGATAATACAAAAAGCTGAGTGAAAGGCTATCCTTTCACTCAGCTTTTTAGTTTGCCCGGAAATACCCGTCTTATTTCTTTTTCCAGTTCTGCAAGCAGCGGAAATTCCGTTTTCCGTTCTGCAAGAGCTTCTGCAATGCCTTGGTAATACCAGGCTTGCTGCTGTTTCCCCCGGTTAAAACGGTCCCATACGCCTTCTCCCAAATCTTCTAAGTCCATACGGATAGATCTTAAATTATGCAATTTGTCGGCGGTAATGATCGCCAGTTCATTTCGTGAAAGCGAGGCGAGCTTTGAAATCGTATGGCGCTTCCGGTCTTCCCACGGCAATGTTTTATCAGGTTCTGATGCAGATTTAATGAGTTCCAACACAATCTCGCCAAACACCTCTTTTACTTCTTCCTCTGTTGCTGCTGTATCTTCCAAAGTATCGTGCAATATTCCTGCAGCGACCACTTCATCACTTTCTCCTGCTTTTTGTAGCATCATTCCCACTGCGAAAGGATGGCTGATATACGGAATATCCGTTCCTTTGCGCAGCTGGCCTGCATGTTTGACTGCTGCAAATTGAATCGCTTTTTCTATCAGATTTTCCAATGCCATTCACCTTCCTCTTTTCAGTATGCTATAGGCTCTATTTTCGGATTTCATTCCGCAAAATTCAACTTTTGATTTGGGTACCAAAATATATTAAAGTGCCATCTTATTAAAAGTAAATTTTTTCTATATTAAATAAACAAAATACCTATTTTCGTACCTATTCTTTGTCAATTTACGATATAATATTCCAAGGTTTCATTTAGATTTAATTAGAAAAGAGGCGTATCCGTGAGGAGAATTATCCTTTCAATCGTTACATTAATCATTGTTCTGGCATTTCCTTTTATCATTTGGAGCTTACAAAGCAAAGAACAACTGCAGGTCGCCATCATCGATAAAACAGTTCCAACCGAAAATTATCGGGAGCACCATGGCCTAACCTGGCTGCTTAATCACAACCGTTATCTCAAAGCTGATGGCTCAACTTATACAAATAACACCGATTACTTTGGTTTTGTTCCAAATGAACATGAACAAACCTATGACATCCGTGAAATGCCTGATTCATTGGCAGGAACCGATTTGATTTATGTCGCTGATACTTACGGCGTTTATAACGAAGATTTATCGTGGAATGAGCCGCAAGAAGAAAATGCTCCTTCTCTTTTATATGGCGGATTAGAGATCGATGAATGGAACACGATCAAAGATCAAGTTACACAAGAGGGCACTGATCTTATTGTTGAGTTCAATTCATTTGCCTCTCCTACAAGCCAAGATGTCCGATCGGATATGACTGACTTTCTTGGCGTCGACTGGACCGGCTGGAGCGGCCGGTATTTTGGTGAGTTAAGCACGTCAGAAGAAGAAGTGCCGAAATGGGTTGTCTCCCGTTATGAAAAGTCCGGAGAGAGCTGGAACTATAAGGGGGCTGGGTTTGTACTGGTCAACGACAAAAAAGAAGAAATTGTTGTATTGTCTGAACAGCAAGGAGACGTTGGTCCCGAAGGAATTCGAGTCATGTTCAACGATCAAGGCAAAGAGCTGTTCGCTTTGGATCAGTCTCCTGCATTTCAATACTGGTTCGATATCAGTGAACCGGCAGTCAACGGAACAGTGCTGGCCGACTATCAATGGGACTTAACGGATGAAGGTTCTGCCATCTTGAAAGAATATGGCATTCCCACACAATTCCCGGCAATTGTGCAGCAGCAAAAAAATGAAGCTGTCGTTTATTTCTTTGCAGGAGATTTTGTCGACATTGGCGACATTCCGGATTTATACCAGTATAGCGGTTTCGCCAAAATCCAGTCGCTCTTGTCCTTTAAAGCGATGGAGTCAGAATCTGCGTTTTACTGGAAAACATATGCACCGATGATGAAAAGCATCCTAGCGAGAACCGAACAGAAAGAATCCGGGAAAGCAATAGAACCGGCTGCAGCTAAGCAAGCGGAAAGCAAAGGCATCAAGCATCCTTCCCGGATTAACGGGCAAACATTTGAAGTTTATCAAGACGGCAAATGGCAGCCTTTTACGGTTAAAGGCGTTAATATCGGGATGGCAAAACCTGGTACCTTCCCAGGAGAAGCCGCTATCACCCGCGAAGAATACGACCGCTGGTTCAAACAAATTGGAGAAATGAACGCCAATGCAATCCGGGTTTATACGCTTCATCCTCCGGCATTTTATGAAGCATTAAAAAGTTACAATGAAACAGCTGACGAGCCGCTGTATCTGTACCATGGAGTCTGGGTAGATGAAGAACCACTCGTTGAAAAACTGGATGCTTTCGATGCAGATATCACTAAAAATTTCCAAGCAGAAATCCAAAAAATTGTTGATGTCGTGCATGGCAATGCAATAGTTGAAGAAAAGCCAGGCCATGCAGCCGGAACCTATAAAGCAGATGTCTCTCCTTATGTTATTGGCTGGGTCATTGGAATTGAATGGTTCCCTGACATGGTTGATGAGATGAATCATCTTCATCCAGACCTTGGCGATTATGACGGCGAACATATTTACACGGAAAACGCCAATCCAATGGAACATTGGCTCGCGATGCAGCTGGACTCGCTTTCGGAATATGAATTAAGCACATACGACAGCATGCGTCCTTTAAGCTTTACAAACTGGGTCACAACCGATAATTTGGATCAGCCTGCCGAACCGAATGCAGAAGAAGACATCGCTTCAGTGGATCCGAATCACATCAAAATCAAAGAAGATTTAAAAGAAGTAGGCATGTTTGCTTCTTATCACGTTTATCCATACTACCCTGAATTCTTGAATATTGAAGAAAAATATACGGAATTTATCGATCATAGAGGCGAACGCAATAACTATGCCGGTTATTTAAAGGACTTGAACGATTCGCACGAATTGCCGATATTGATTGCGGAATTCGGAGTCCCTGCTTCTCGTGGCAAAGCACACGAAAACCCGTTTGGCTGGAACCAAGGATTTATTTCTGAACAGCAGCAAGGGAAAATCGCCCAACATCTTTACGAGGATATCCTGAACGAAGAAATGCTAGGAGCCCTAGTCTTCGCTTGGCAAGATGAATGGTTTAAACGCACGTGGAATACGGCGGATTATGACAATCCCGACCGCCGTCCGTTCTGGTCAAATGCCCAGACCAACGAACAGCAATTCGGCTTGCTCAGCTTTGACCGCCACAAAGTAAAAATTGATGGCAAAGATGATTGGCAAGACGGGACGGAAATATTTGAAAAAGGCACAAAATCATTGAATTCGTTCACCATGGATCATGACGAACGCTACCTTTACATCAAAGCCATTTTTAATGATAAAGATTGGTGGGACCAACAAGATTTCAACCTTTACTTCAACTTAAGAGAAGACAAGGGCATTGCAGTTAAAACAGCACCCGGCAAAAAGTTCAATGCTGATTTCCACTTGAAAATCAGCGGCAAAGATTCTGCACAGCTTTTAGTGGCAGGTGACTACGACTCGTTTTATTACGATTATGCAGAGCGCCTTAAAATGATACCTAAATCAAAGCAGGACGTAGCCAAGGTATTCCACCCAATTCGTTTAGCTTTAAATAAAGAAGTGACCCGTCCTGATACAGGTGAAGTCCTTCCTTTCTCTGCATATGAAACTGGAATATTAAAGTATGGCATTGCCGATCCGGAATCTGCAGAATATGATTCCTTGAACGACTGGTACTACTCAGAAGAAACCGGCATTCTGGAAATCAGAATTCCGTGGATGCTGTTAAATGCAAAAGATCCAAGCCAACGAGAATTTATGGGTGACATGCGGAAAGATGGCATAGAAGCTTCCATTAAAGTAGAAGGCATTAATACAGCTATCACTTTAACTGATAAGAAAGGCACCATCACTGACTATTTTGCCGAAGGACAGCCTGGCAGCTACACATGGGAAGAATGGGAATTGCCGAAGTCCGAAGAACGTTTAAAACAGTCTTATTACATCCTGCAGGACTTGTTTAGCAATATAGAATAACAAAAAAAGAAAGTCCGCAATTGCGGACTTTCTTTTTTATATGCCTTCTTCTTTCGAGAAGACCCCTTGCCTTTCCATATCTCCCCATACTGATTTCTTCGTTATGGCAACGATGATTCCCTGGACACGCCAGAAATTCATCAATATGCGGTACCAGAATGTTTCAGTCAAAGCGTAAATGAATAAAATCACAATACTCTTTCTTTCCGGATATTTATGATAGGTCCATTCTTCAAGCAAAACAGCAAGTGAAGATAAGAGCGAACCATACAGGATCATGACCAGAAGCATCACAACGATAATTTCGGTATCCACTACTGAAAACAGCAAACCGCTGATGATGATGGCGTAACCCATCACTTCGAAAAGAGCACTTAATAATTCAATGAACAAAAAGTACGGCATGGAGAACATTCCGATGCCTTTATATTTGGGATTAAAAAGCATTTTCCGATGGATCCAAATCGTCTCTGCAAGTCCCCGCTGCCAGCGAATCCGCTGCGCGCGAAGCGAAGCAATGGTACTAGGTGCTTCGGTCCAGCATACGGGATCTTGAATGTATTCGATTCGCTGATCGGATTTCTCGTCTTTTATCGAACGATGAATGCGCACAATCAATTCCATGTCTTCACCGACTGTATCGGGATTATAGCCTCCTACCTTAATAACACGGCTTTTTTCAAAAACCCCAAAAGCTCCAGATATGATCAACAGGATATTAGCTCTGCTGAATCCGAGGCGTCCGATTAAGAATGATCGAAAATACTCAATAATCTGCATAATTTCCAACGAACGTTTCGGCAGCTGAACCTTTTCTATAACTCCATTATTAATTTTGCATCCATTGGCAATCCGGACAGTCCCTCCTGTCGCTGTGACTTTTCCACCAGAATCGATGATCGGTTTCACAGTTTTCAAAAGAGCATCTTTTTCCAGTACAGAATCGCCGTCAATTGCAGCGAAATAAGGATAATGTGAAAAATTGATGCCTGCATTTAGAGCATCCGCCTTGCCGCCATTCTCTTTTTCAATTAAAAATAAATTAGGATAAAGCTTTGATTGATAGGCTTTTTTTAGTTTGCCAGTCTTAAAATAGCTGCGCGTCGCAAGCTCAATCGGCGCCATCTGAAACGGTTCAATCAGTTTCTCACTTGTTAAATCAGTCGATCCATCATTAACGACGATTACTTCAAATTGCGGATAATTCAACGACAACAAGGACTGTACAGTGCTGGATACACCGGCTTCCTCATTATATGCCGGCACCAGCACAGAAACGGGGTATGTGTCTTTGTTAATCATCATTTCTTCGATTTGTTCCAAACGGTTCAATTTCTTCTCCCGGTTTATTTTCGGGCCGGCCACCAAAAACATCCCAAGATAAATTAAGTTAGCAGACAGCATATAGATGATGATGGTCCAAGAACCCGCTTCAAGTATTGTGCTCCATAACCCGCTCATTGGCTTTCACCGCCTTTTCTTGTCAGCATATGCTTCGCAATATCTCTTGCATACGCGTCTTCACTCGTTGCTCCAATGTGCTTTAACAATCCCGTACCATCTTCCAATCCGTAAATATTCTCTGCTGCAGCAAACCGGACCCACCAAACCGGATCCGAAAACAGCTCAATTAGAGATTCTTTGAATTCATTCAATCCGCAGGCACCTGTCAGTTTTGCGGCATACATCCGTTCTTCCCAAAATTCCGACTTAAAAAATGCCGACAATTTTGATGGGTCTTCCAGTTTCTCGTAATTGCACAAGCTCTTCATCGCTTTGATGCGCACTTCTTTTCGGTCATCCAACATCATTTTTTCAACAAATGGGAAGAAGAGGTTGTTTTTCTGTTCGCCATTGATCGTTAAGAAGGCAAAAAGCAGATCTTCTGAGGCGCTGTCTTCTAAAGACATACGCTGTGACAGGTCTGCTAATAAATTTTCATCCAGTCTGTACAAAATCTCTTTAATAAAAGCTACTGACAACATCTGATTGCCAATCAACACATCAATGACCCGGGAATCCTGCAAAATGGCAGCAGTGCGCAGACATTGGCGGTATTCTTCATCTTGTTTCCGCAAGCCTTTGAAATGCTGATCTACTGCTTCGCGTAAAGAAAACATCCGGAAATCTTCTATAAAATATAAAGTGTTGATCCGCTCGGCCCATTCCCCTTTTTTTAACACTTTTTTATAAAAAGCACTCAAGTTTTGTTCGGCTAACTCTGTCACCTTCCGCTTTTCATCTTTTGATGCAGCTTCGGACATAAGCGCATCGAAAACTCTTTCTATAACGGCAGCTTGAAATTGGACTCCTGCTGGAAGCTCCGGTTGTTCTTTAAGAGTCCCTTCTATAAGTCCACTATATTGAGGGAACAATCGTTCCACTTCCTGCTGTATTTTCTGTTCAGCAGAAAGCGTACGCGTTTTCCATAAGACCAATCCAATCAATAAGGCGAATTGCAATGCTAAGAGCCCCCCAATCACCCACAGAAAAACTTCAACCATCTGTTTTAGCTCCTTTTTACTGCGTCATTCTAATTTCAAGACTTTTATTTTGTATAATCGTTACCCTAGTACAGTTAATTTGTAAATAAAAAACAATTATTAACCCCATCTTACTATAATTGAAAAGAAAAGAGTAGAAGCTGAAAATAATAAAAAACACTTTCAAAATGAAAGTGTTTTTACAGTCTACTATTTGCTTAGTTGCTCAAACCATATATCATAGCCTTCTCCTTTAAGATGGATGCCATCAATCGTGATTTCCTTCCTCAATTGGCCGTTTGGCGCTTCAAAAGCAGTATGTAGATCTACAAACTCTAAGCTGTTTTCTTCAGCAACTTCTTGAAGTATTTCATTGAACTGGTGAACTTTTTCATTTGAAATCTCGTTATTGAAATCTTGGTTATTGATTGGAAGAATCGATTGGAGAATGACCTTTGTGGAATTTTCATCAAAAGACTGAATAATTTTCTCTATATTTCTGCGATAAGAATCAGCTTCTACTCCTGCAGCTATATCATTGATGCCAATCATAAGATAAACTTCTTTGGGATTCCGCTTCGCGGCTTCATCAATTCGGTTTAAAACCCCTTTAGATGTATCTTCTGCAATTCCTCTATTTAAAACTACTTGATCGGGATAATACTCCTGAAATTCACCGTGGTCCGTGATGCTGTCGCCTAAAAACACTTTGTCGGGCTTAGCCGTATTCAGCGATTCGAAAATATCTTTTTTCTGGAGGTAGTAATCTGGGAACTCTTGAGGTGAAGCTGCATTCCCAATTTGTTCTTTTATAAATGAAATTCCGCCCTGTTTATACAGAATAAAACCGGCTGCTCCAATAAACAATAGATTCACAATCAGTGATCCCATTAATAATGCCTTTACCTTTTTCAAACCTTGTCACTTCCTATTTTTAAAATACGCCTTCATTTTCTTAAAAGCCATAGTAAATATTATTGCCTAACTCTTAACGGTTTAAACTTTAAGAAGAAAGATTAAAAGCGATAATTCAACTTGTTAGCTGAGTAAGGCGATAAACTATAACCTAATATCAAATATTCTGTATAGTAAATTAAACTCAACGATATGTATAATAATTCCAATTTAGGTGAAATATTTATCAATTCCTTCTAGTCAAATAAAACTCCTGTTGCTATAATCAATTGAGTTCCAATCATTAAAGTGAGGTGAAAACTATGAATGAATTTATTAATGTATTTAAAAAAGCATTTGTCTTTAGAGGTCGTTCCAGACGCAGAGAGTATTGGATGTTCGTATTATTCAGTGCAATTTTCAACATTGTACTATCTATAGTAGATGCAATTGCTGAGCTTAATATAGCTGAAGGTATGGGGCTTCTTTCCGGACTTTTTTCTCTTCTCATTATCATACCTAGTCTG
Source organism: Planococcus sp. 1R117A (assembly GCF_051417975.1). NCBI lineage: Bacteria > Bacillati > Bacillota > Bacilli > Caryophanales > Caryophanaceae > Planococcus > Planococcus sp. 1R117A. The sequence continues at coordinate 79,825 of NZ_JBPRLO010000001.1, forward strand.
TCCGTTACTATCCGCCGGCTTCACGATATCGGCAAAAGCGGCTGGTGGTTCCTTATTGTCTTAATCCCGATTATTGGATGGATTGTATTATTTATTTTTTCTTTATTGGACAGCCAGCCAGGCAGCAACGCCTATGGTCCAAGCCTGAAAGAATCGAACTCCGATTACGCTATGGCGAAGTAAAAACAACAAAGCCGCTCTCATTTTAGACTGGAGAGCGGCTATTTTTCACTAGATATTCGCATGAACCTATTTCAGACTTGATGAGAAATACTCAATAGCAAAAAACTTGCTCTGTCACTTCTAGAAAACTTCCTATTCAGCCCAAACCGCATCCCACTCATGTATCTTGTAATTCCGTGCGCCGTTTTGTATGTACGGATCCTGCTTAACGAGATACTCACATTCTTCAAAAGAAGGAGCACGGTAAATGACGAGCCCTCCTGAACCATCAGTAAACTTGCCATTTGCCTGTACATGTTTTGCATGGCGCATCGATTCCAAAAAAGACAAATGCTGCGGCCTGAATCTTTCACTTTTCTCCTGATCTGCCATAGGCAGTAGCACTGCATAATACTTCATCAGCTGCACCTCTTATTTTTTATTAGTTAATCAGATGACATAATAATAACTCATCTTGCCTTAAAATCATAGAAATGCCGCAGCCACGTCCTATAGACATGGCTGCGGCATCTTAATTTTCATTTTTAACGCTGAGCACTGTTCTTGTTTGACTGTTCAACCTGTTTCTTCAATAAAACCCGCTCGCTCGATTAACATTTTTTGATAAAAATCATCCATCTCGTGCCATATTGTTTCATTGCTGAAGTTTTCTTCTCCCCATTTTTTTCCTTGAGTTCCCATCTGTTTTCGAAAATCTGGATTCGTGATAAGGTAATCCAATTGGGTAATTACCTCATTTACATTTTCCGGATCAACCAGCAGTCCTGTTTCACCCTGGATTACCGTATCTCTTGCGCCCGTTACATCTGCTGCAAGAACTGGAACGCCGGCAAGAGAAGCTTCTAAAGAAACATTTCCAAATCCTTCACGCTTTGTTAAGAATACAAATATATCCATTAAAAAATAAAATGGAATTGGGTTATGCTGATAACCCTTGTATATAATATGAGGGTTTTCCATTATTTCTGTTTTTGCAGCGTGGCTGACAGCATCTCCTTCTTCAAAATCCCCTACAACTAACAATCGCAAATTCGGATTCGTTTTATGCAAGTAAAGAAAAGATTCAACCAGTTCGTCTATTCCCTTATCTTTGGTCAGCCTTCCCACATACCCAAGCACTGTATGTTGACTAGACAGCCCCGTAGCATGGCGTATCTGCTCAATTTCCGACTTCAGCGACGCAGTCATTTTGAAACTTTCCAGATCAAACCCGTTATAACTTCCTTGTCCCAAAATACGGATTTTGTGTTCCGGAGCAATCCCCAGGCTAATCAGCTGCTCTTTTAAACTTGGAGATACGGCCAGAACATCTGTCGCTGCAGTAGCGGCAATCTTTTCAGCGGCATGAAGAATTCTTCTTTTCAAGCCGCCAGTGGTTTCCAATCTAAGACCGAGTACATTATAAATCCTGACGGGCACTCTGCATAAGAATGCCGCCAGTGTTACAATGAGTCCTGCCTTTGGTGTTCCGGCATTCACAATATCCGGCCGCTCTTTTTGGAACAGCCGAATACATGCCATCAAAGACTTAAAATCTTGAATAAGTGATATATCTCTCTCCATATTCACCGTCAGTACTTTCGCTCCTTCATATCCTTCAAATACCTGAATATAATCGCCTTCGGAAGAAATTGCCCGTACCTCATAACCTTCTCTCTTCAGATAAGCTAACTGTCCTTTCATTAACTTTAAACTTAATGGAATGGTAACAGCGTGTATGACTTTAATGGCCATGCAAAATCCCCCTTATCACTCTTTTCTTCAAACGCTGCCTACATGCACATTTTTAAACCAAAGTTTCTTGCGTAATCTGGTCTATCAGCATTTGAGCATAATGCGTAGGATTGGTATCTTTCACGGAAAAAACCTTCTTGCTGTTTTTTACGAGAGAGCTTAAAATTTCTTTTTCATTTGTTGCACATTCATCAATATCAAGTTCAGGATTAAAAAATTCATAAGCAGTCAATAAAGGAGATTTCAAATAGTGAAAAGCATTTCGATTAAAATTAACTAACTTCCGGACGGCTTCTGGGTCGGACTGACTTGTGACCTCATTGTCCCCTTTTTCCAATATCGCTATATGAGTCACCACTTCAGCATCCAGAAACGCATCACTGTCCACATAACGCGTAATAGGTGTCGCTTTTGAGAAAGAAACATATTCTAAAGGCGGAAACACTTTCGTTGCTTTGTTTTTTAATTTAGCGCCTTTACTTTGTTCCACATTTGAATAAAAGCGGAACGAGCTGGTCCAAGGCACCGAATAAATTTTTTCGCCGTCCGTAATGGCCAAATCTTCAGCAATGAATTTCGCTTCATGTTCCATGCAGGCCATCATGCTGCTCAATGTCTTTCCAGTACTTGGAGGGGCAAAAACCGCTACTGTGGAACCTTCTTTTTGAAAAGCGGAGCAATGGATTGGCGCAAACCCTTTCTTCAATAAAAGAACACCGGCTAAATCAGTCAAGATATAACCAATCGAATGTAGGTTCATGATTCGGTGTGTGATAAATTTATAATAGTTTTTGTTCACTGTTATTTTTGGTTCATCGGACAATAGATTTTCTGCCTTGATCCGAAATTTTTCTTTCATCGCTAAATTGCGGGTATAATAAATTTTATTTTCTCCTGGAGAGCCGTTGAAGTAATGATATTTCCCCAGTCTTTCCAACTGATCATCTTCGTTGAACTCCTCCATTACTAAATTGATTTTCACTTCACACTGTTCATATTCTTCGCGGGTGCTTTCGGGCATATTATGGCCAAAAGACCATTTAAAATCCTTAATATTCGTTTTTACCGCTAGAATATTTTTTGCAGCAACATAGTAGTATTCCATAAAATCCCCCTCTTCTATCCATCTGTTATTTTAAATATGGGTCTGTCCGGCAGGCTTCAGGCTGTCAGCCAGGCAAGTTTGATAATAACGGTCCAGTTCTTTCCACATCACCTGATTGCTGAAGTTTTCAATCGCCCAGTTGTATCCTTGCTCTCCCATTTGGCGGCGTATTTCCGGCGCAAGTATCAATAATTCAAGTTTTTCCAGGATATCCAGGGGATTTTCAGGATCTGCCAGAAATCCTGTTTTACCGTCAACAATGGTATTTTTAGCCCCCGTGACGTTTGCAGCAATAACCGGCACTTTGGAAAGAGCAGCTTCAATTGCTACATTTCCGAAACCTTCCCGTTTTGTTAAAAATACAAATACGTCCATCATATGATAGAAAGGAACCGGATTTCCTTGGTAACCGGTATGGATGATGTACGGGTTTTCCTTGATTTCTTTTTGTATTCTTTCTTCTACCGGATCAGCCATTTCGTAATCCCCGATAAGCAGCAGCCTCAGATTCGGATGAGTCTTATGTAGCGCAAGGAAAGAATCAATCAGCTCTGTAATGCCTTTGTCTTTCGTCATTCGGCCGACAAAGCCTAATACAACGTGCTCTTCAGTAAGCCCATATTTCTTCCTATTTGCCTTTATTGTTTCTTCGACTTCAGCTGTTTTCTGGAACTCCGCAATATTAAAACCATCGCCGCTTCCTTTGCCCAATACGGAAATTTTCTCAATTGGAGCAATACCGAATTCAGCTATGCGGCTTTTTAAACTGTCTGAAACCGCTAGGCAATGAGTAGAAGCACCCGCCGCTACTTTTTCAGCGGCAACCAAAATCTGTCTTTTCAGTCCACTAGTGGTCTCCATTCGAAGTCCCCTAAGAGTATAGATGCGGATTGGCACTCGGCAAATATAAGCCGCAAGAGTGACAATTAGGCCTGCTTTGGGAGTACTGGCATTGACAATATCGGGTTTTTCCTTGCGGATGATCCGAATGCACTTCACCAAAGATTTAAAGTCTTTTAAAAGGGAAATTTCCCGTTCCATTTCAATCAGCAGAACCCGTGTTTCTTCCTGTTTTTCAAACTTTGCCACATAGCTGCCGTTTGAACTCATTGCTTTTATGTCATAGCCGCATTTAGCCAAATATTTCAGCTGCCCTTTCATAAAATAAAGACTTTCTGAAACTGTCACTGCTTGAATTACTTTACTTCCCATTCAACTTCACTCCTTTGGATAGTGACAAGCGCCATATGTTGTTCTAGATTGTAGGAAAAATGAATGTTTAAGCAACAGGTCAATCTGTATGAATAGACCCCCATTTATTCATTGCTGTAAACGCCTTCGGATTTGATCACTTTAAAGAATGTCTGCAAAATGATGTATAGATCATATCGAATGTTCTTTCGGTTGATATATTCTACATCTAGATCAATTTTTTCATCCCAAGTAAGCGCATTTCTTCCGCTGATTTGTGCCAGTCCTGTAACGCCAGGTTTAACAAAAAGCCGCTGTTTCTGGTATTCGTTGTAATTGTCTGTCTGTGAAGGCATCGTCGGTCGTGGGCCTACAAAAGCCATATCCCCTTTTACAATATTGATCAATTGCGGCAATTCGTCTAAACTGGTAGTCCGCAGAATATATCCGACTTTTGTAATCCTCGGATCATTTTCTACTACATCAATGTCCAGACTCAGTTTTTCGGGCTCATCATACATCGTCCGAAACTTATAAATGGTAAAGTATTGGCCGTGCAAACCGCCGCGGACTTGAGTAAAAAAGATGGCCCCTTTTGATTCCAATTTAATCAGGATTCCGATTAAAGCAAACAGCGGGGACAAAATAATCAACAGTAATAGCGCGAAAAGCCACGCACTGCTGCGGGCCAGATATTGGGACCACTTGGCTTGCTTTAACACAAAAGCAATTTGTTCATTTGCCATTTCTATTCCTCCTTAAAATCGCCAAAGCTCGATGTTTTCCGGCTTTTCATCTGGATCCAAAGTACTTTTTATATCAAAGACCAGTCCTTTTTTATCGATGAGAAGCTTTTCAATCAACTTCCATCCGGCCTCTTTATACAATTTATGAGGGACAGCGAGGATGACAGCGGATGCTGGAAGCAGCTCCGATTCCGGAGTGATGATTAGCCCGTAACGCCGCTCCATCTCCTCCGGATCAATGCAAATATCTGCAATTTGCACTTCAATGCTGTATTCCTGGAGTTCTTCAATTACATCGAGCACTTTTGAATTTCTCAGTTCATTCATATCCTCTTTATAAGTAATGCCTAATACAGTGACACGCATTCCTTTTACTGCACTGTTGTTTTTAACCAGCTTTTTTACAACGGTCCTGGCGATGTAGCTGCTTATACCGTCGTTGACTCGTCTGCCCGCTAAAATGATTTCAGGATGGTAGCCCGCTTCTTGGGCTTTATGCGTCAAATAATACGAGTCAAATCCTACCCGGCGCCCACTGACAAGTCCGGGAGTAAACTTCAGGAAACTTTTTTTAGTTCCTGCAGTTTCCAGCACATCGTTGGTATCTATGCCCAGGCGATTAAATATAAGTGCAACTTCATTTATAAAGGCAATATTGACGTCCTGCTGCGTGTCTTCGATCACTTTTGCCGCTTCTGCAATCCGTATTGATTTTGCTTTAAAGACGCCAGCATCAACTACACTTCCATAAACGGAGGCTACAAAGTCCAGGACTGCTTCATTTTGTCCGGAAACAACTTTCTTCGTTTTTGTAAAAGCCTGTTTCTTGTTTTTGGGTTGGACGCGTTCAGGAGAATAGCCCACAAAAAATTCGCTTCCTGCCTCAAGCCCTGAGTTTTTTTCAAGTACCGGTATGCATTGCTCTTCTGTAGCTCCGGGATAAACTGTCGACTCAAAAACGACAACAGCCCCTTTTTTCATATGCTTGCCTACTGCTGCACTTGCACTCAAAAGAGCCTTAAGATCCGGCTGGTTCAAGCTGTCAATTGGAGTTGGCACTGCAACAATGATAAATCCCGCTTCATTGATTCTTGCTGGATCAGTTGTAAACTCAATATTCAAGTCCTTTAGTTCCCATTCTTCTATTTCATTGTCATTATCGATGCCTGTTAAAAGCTGTTCTATACGCTTATCGTCAATATCAATACCGATGACATTGTATTTTTTTGCGAAAGTGGCAGCGATCGACAAGCCGACATAGCCAAGCCCAACTACCGCTATTTTCAACTTGTCGATCATCATGCTATCCTCTCTCCTTTTTTCTGCTTCCAACGAATATTCGCTAACGTTAAGAGCTGCTTAGTGTTTGACATCGTGAATGTAATCAGCAACAGCGGAATTATTTTATTGCGGTGGCGCATGGCTGTTCCCGCGGATTGTGTCCCATAGGAATAAACGAATACAGTCACAACCAGAAACAGCGCTATGAAGACTTTATTTCTGATTGGCATGTCACTCTTCAAAAGCCCCAAAACAGTGGCTCCTACCAAAAATAAGTAGATCGAAGAATCAAATAAGAAACTCACAATATCTCCCATACCGCGCCAATCTAATGGAAGCGGAGAAAACATAAAGTAAAACATTTTAATTGGTGCCACCAGAATCGCAGCCACGCCCGTCAAACCATTCAAGCTTGCCAGATACATCGATCCGCCTTCACCCCCGATTTCCACTTCGGTGATGACCTTCCCTTCAGGACTAATAAATTTCCCTAGGAACATTTCGGCATTCAAGAAGATGAAGGCGAATAATGCGGCAAAGAATAGGAGATACAGGATGGTCTGACCCGATTTTTTTGACGTTTTCGTACTGAGAAACAGAAACGCCAGCACATAAGCAGCCACAAATCCGATCATTCCTGAGTGGAAAAGCATCGACATCAAAGCCAGTACGACTGCCAGCAAGAAGTGGAAGAACCCGCCGTCCGTAAACCATCTGACGAAAAAGTAAAGGGAAACAGTGATCAAAAAGATGATGAGAGATTCACGCAATAAAATACTCGACATAAAAATGCTGTTCGGCATAGCAGAGAAAATAAGCAAAGCTATGAACATCAATTTCTTATCGGTTTTCAAATGAATCATGGCCTTTAATAGATAAATTGCTGAAAATACCCAAAAAGCTACATTTAAAAACTGCACAAAAGGCCGCTGGTCGCCAATCATATAGTAAATCGCTGAAAGGAAAGGAACATAATTCGTGGCGCCGTCTTCTAACGGATACATTCCATTGGCGATGAGGAGAGAAACTTCGTGAAAGTATTCAGTATCAGTGCCACTTGAGAAAATAGTGATGGACGGAATATACAAATCAATGAAAAGCACGAATACCCGAACCACAAATCCGATAAAAATAATTGCCAGCCATTCCCTTTCCAGCGTCCGGTACAGATACAAGGATATTGCCACGATGCTGACAAGCAGCATCAACATGCCATAAGCATCACCCAGCGGGATAAAATCTTTAATCATATACGTAACCAAAATCTCCATTAAAAACAGAGCCAATATGAAGAGCATAGTTGGAGCACCCCCTTATAAAACTATAAAAGCTTGTATTGCGAAATATTTTTATCTCTTCGCCAACGCGACTATTCTGGATTTGTAATAGCCGATGTCACTTAATTGAAGAACCCACAGCATGCTGGCATAAACAACAATACCTGCTCCAATGCCTCCAGCCAAAGCCAAAATTCCCATTCCCGCTTCATCAAGCAGCGTGTAAATGTATTTGGCTGAGAAGCCCATCACAGCTGAAGCCATCACAGCTTTGAATAGATCCTGAACGATTTTTAACGAATTCATCGAACCGACTTTCCGTACCAAGGAAATATATAAAAAGCCTGTGAAAACCAGTGTCGAGATGCTTGTTGCAAGTGCCAGTCCATTAATTCCCATGAATCGCGATAGAATGAGGCATAAGATGACATTCAAGAACATGGCTCCAAAAGCACTGATCATCGGTGTCCGGGAATCTTCCAGTGAATAAAAGACTTTTACTAGAACTTCACGAAGCCCGAAGCCGAGCATCCCGACGGCATAGAAGAAAAGTACTCCGGAAGTAAGGATTACCTCATTCGCTTCGAAAGCCCCCCTGCCAAAAAGCAATTCAGTGATTTGTGTTGAAAAAATCATGATGCCGACCGCTGCCGGAATGACGATCAATGCTACAGTCGTTATGATTTTCCCAACGATATTTTTAAGTTCAGCCATATTCTGCTTGACAGCAAGCTTTGAAATTTTTGGAAACATGACGGTCACAACAGCGGTAACAAAAATTGCTTGGATAAAGAATATGATGCGGTGGGAATAAGTTAAAGCAGAGATTCCGCCTTCTACAATCTGCGAGGCTAATGTACGATCGACCAGCACATTAATCTGATCAGCAGAAACCCCGATAATTACAGGTATGGCAATATACATCATTTTCTTCACATTTTTTTCTCTAGGATTTACTTTGAAACTGTGCCGGTAGCCTGTTTTGCGTATCCACGGAACCAGAAACAAAAATTGCACAACTACGGCAACGAGAGTTCCGATGGACAATACATAAATATTCGTAAAAGAGCTTAAATAAATGACAAAAAGCATCATTATGTTTAATGGCAATCCGGCAAGAACCGTTGGCAAAAAACTCTTATGGACTTCCAAATAGCCGTTAAAGACATATATCAATGCGGTGAAATAGATGCTCAAGGCAGCAATACGAGTAAAGTCGATAGCGATTTTCAATGTCTCGCCTTCAAATCCAGAAGCGAATACTTTAACGATAGCCTGTGGAAACAACAGAATGAGCACCACAATGCCCGTCGATAACAGCAAAACGATATTGATCACGTTTGCTGTAAATTTTCTGGCTTCTGCAATTCCTTGTTTTTCCTGAATTTTAGTGAATATCGGAATGAAACTGGCTACAATTCCCATACCTATAAAAGAAAAGAACGCAGTCGGAATATCTGTCGATACCAGATAGGCATCTGTTAAACCATCAGCGCCATAAAAATATGAAAGAGAGATGTCTCTCGAGAAGCCCAGCACTTTAGTTACGATAATTACTGTCATTAAGGCAATAACGGTCTTTTCCATGTTCTTCTACCTCATTTTTTGCTTATTCTTGTAGATTTTTCCTAGTCACTTGGCCATGCAAAAAGCATTATTCGGAACACAAGAATCCTGGGAAGTATAGCGGTCATCTGATATTTATCCGGTTAAAAATGCCGTTTGCGTTTTACATCCTGGTGCTTCAAAGAAGAAGCTATAACGCCTTATTTGTTGTCGAGTTATATTTGCCTTCCCCCCTGTTTAAACTGTTTATTGAGACTTATACTAAAGCGCTTAGGTTAAAAGTAGGTTAAACTGTTTCAATTTTTGAAATAATCAGCATAAAAAAGAAGTGGGCAATCCGCCAGCTTGCGGATCGTCCACTTCTTTTCATTTGGTCTTCAGATTTCCAGCTTTATATTATTACTGTATTCCCGCTTTACGGCTGACCGGTAAGCAGGAAAGAATTCAGTTTCTCTTTCCACACCTGCTGCCTGGCATAATTGATCGTAAATAGGTTCATTCCAAATCTTTTGTCCAATATAAAATTTGAAGTTTGTATTTTTGCCGAATTGCTTTTTGAAGGCGTATAACTTATCATCTAAGCTATTCGTTCTTCCTCCGCCGTCATGGATTAAGTTAAATCCATTTTCCTTCCCCCATTCAACAAGAGCATACTGCAAAATATAAGCAGGTGATAAACGATGAAATTCTTCCAATGTGCCAGACAAATGGGTATGAATGGTTTCGCCATAGACAAAATTCAATCCCATTCCAATTACTTGTCCTTCATAGACTGCTTCAACCAGTAAAATATTCTTACCGAAATACCCTAAAATTTCCTTGAAATAATCTTCATCAAAATAATAGTAAGTATCCGCCTTATTACGCTTCATCGTATGATGGTAAATATTGATGAATTCTCCGAGATCCGGCGGATTTACGGTGATCTTAAATTCTACGCCATCATTCAGCGCTTTTCTTATATTTTTCCTGGTAGACTTCGAAAACTCTTTTTGCACAGGATCATCATAATCTTTCAAGTTTGTACCAACCGTATTTCGAATATACGAGACTTCATAGCAGCTTTTGAAATCATGCGCATTCGCTATTACAGGATGGAAGCGTATAAACTCGCTAACAATATCGTTTTCTTTGCAATATTCCTGAAAAGCTTCCATAAATTTTGCGGTCAATTCTTCTTGCTTGCCGGGTTCGCATTCAGTGACCAAAGGCCCGCCATAGCCATATGGCGTAACAATATCGAAATATGTTTTACCCAGAATTTCCAAGGGGATTTCACGCTTAATGAACATATGTCTTATTGTTCCAAGTGAATGATGGAATTCAAATACCTCACATTTTCCATTTTCGATTTCCTCGTACAAACGCCCATAATTTTCATCAAAATATAAATCTCCCAATACTATTACCTCTTTTCATATATATATTTAAAATTAATCTCAAAAAATAAAAATTCATCTATCTTTTTATGTAATTTTGAAATTGGTATATACAGTAAATCTATCTGAATTATCTAAAATATTATTCCTATTATACCTTGAGAGTATCAAAAGTTCTATGACAAATTTAAAAAAGACCTCTTTTTTTACTACTTAATAATAATAAACCCAGATTTCAAAGCTTTTCCAACTGTTCAAGCAGAACAAAGGCTAAGGACAATGTGTTTTTAAACGCCCTATACAGCCGTTATTTTACAGCCTTATCCACCTTTTATAGTCAATTGATTTTTCATTTCTCTACAAGCAGGAGAATTTTAAATGTCAAAATAAAAATCCTGGAAATCATTTTAGATTCCCAGGAAGCTTTTAGGTTTATTCATGCTTTCTTGCGTTCAGACTTTGTTATATTCTTTCAAAACTTTTGTTCGATAGGCTGGGAAAAACTCTGCATTTACATCAATGCCGAGTTCATGGCATAATTCTTCATAAATCTTTTCGTTCCAGATTTTTTTTCCGATTTGAAACCTGAAATCGGTGTTTTTGCCGAATTGTTTCTTGAACAGATACAAAGTATCTTCTAGGCTATTCGTTCTTCCGCCGCCTTCATGGATCAAGTCAATGCCATTTTCTTTTCCCCAAACAGTCAAAGCGTATTGAAGGATATAAGCCGGCGACAAATGATGGAAGTTTTCCAATGTGCCTGAAAGATGCGTATGGATCAGCTTTCCGTAAACAAAGTTTAATCCCATTCCGATTACCTGGTTGTCATAAATTACTTCGACCAATAGAATATGTTCTTTGAAAAATTCAATCAGCTTCTCGAAATATGCATCGTCAAAATAATAATACGAATCGGCTTGATTGCGTTTCATCGTAGAATAATAAATTTTCTTAAATTCTTTTACATTTGGAGGATTGGCTGTCACCCGGTATTCAACCCCGGCTTTTAGGGCTTGGCGGACGTTTTTTCGGGCCGACTTAGAAAATTCTTTTTCAAACGGATCTTCGTAAGCAGCAAGATTGGTACCGACAGTATTTCGGATATGGACAATTTCATAGCACTCGCGAAAAGCTTCTGCATTTGCCTCTACTGGATGAAAACGGATAAATTCGCTTATTACTTTATTATCAGTACAGTATTGTTGGAAAGCTATCCCAAATTCTTTCACCAGTTCTTTCTCCTTGCCTTCTATACATTCAATGATGAGTGGGCCACCATAACCATATGGAGTTACCAGGTCATAATAAGCGACACCATTCAGAAGCATAGGAATTGGGCGCTTAATAAATAAATGCCTTACTGTCCCTAAAGAATGGTGGAATTCAAAAACTTCGTGTTTTCCATTTTCAATTTCTTCGTATAACCGGCCATAATTTTCTTCAAAGTAGATGTCTCTCATTACCTTGCCCCTTTTCCATAAGCGTATAATCTTAAAATCCATTTGATAGCTGACCATGCTGAGCTGTTTTAATGCAATAATCAAAATTTCTTATTCTTTGACATTAAAAATTTCGTACTGTCTTTCTGCCACGCAATAATGATTAGGCTTCACTATTTTATTCACTTTTGAGCAGCGAGCTTGAGTAACTCAGCCAAGAAAAGTATCGAATTTAAAATTTTTCAAATAATTAGATTTATTTAGCATTATATATCTTATGCGACAAAAGCGCTATTATAATTATTTCGTTTTCCGTATTATATGTTGATTTAGCAGATCCGCTTAAGAACTTAGAAGTTAAAGTAGAGCCTTTTTCAGACCGCAGTAGGGCTGGAACGCATATTTTTCATTTTCTAAACGAAGGAATAATTCTTTGATTCATTTTCTTTTTTATAATAAATTCATTAAATTTCCCTATTCTTTAAAGAAGAAAATCAAAAATAATCCATGTCTCTTTAAAAAATAGCTTTAAATTATTTAAAATAAATCCTTTTCTATAGTATTTTATACCTATTCCATACAACCTATTCAACGGTTATACTATTCAAGATATTACAATATTTACCTGGGAGGTAGAAAATGAAACGGTTATTGTTATTGGCATTGTCAGCAGCATTAGTATTTGCAATTTTTCCTGGTTCCGCATTCGCTATTGAAGCGGACTCAAAAGAGTTTGATGCATTTTTGAAAGAAATTGGATGGGAAAAACAGGATTATATCGACTACTTGAATGAAAAGGAATACTCGTTAGAAGAATTTGGGACAGTTGATGAATTGGGAACGCCTTTATCGGAAGAAGCCATTCTCCCGGTTCTGACTAAATATGAACTAACTCGTGACGAATTGAATGCCTTGTTAGTTAAAAACGGAGAGATTGAAAAAGGCTCTGATGTTCTTAAATCGGAATCTATTATATTCGCGGAAGAACTGGACTATTATGTAGATTTTTACTTGGATGGCGGCAATGAAACCTCTATCTCAGATGAGGCACTTCAGCAGTTCATCGAAGAATATGGCTTTGAATCGAAAGAAGAATTAGAAGCACTTTTGAACGAGTATGGGGATTCCATCGAAAACTATGAGTCTATCGAAGCTCTAGAAGAAGCGGTTGCTCTGTATATGATTTTCGGCTTTGAACTTGAAGGGTTATTCGAAGAGCTCGGGCTGACAAGTGAAGAAATAGAAAGATTGGAAACTCATTTAAATACTCTTCCTATTGAAACTCCAGCTTTCCAAGAAAGAGCATCAGCAATTGCTGATCGCATGATGATGATTGGCGAATTTGATTCAGCCGACGATCTATCTGCAGAGGAAATAGCAGAAATCATGGACATCTTCAGTGATTTGCTTGAGCTATTTGATTTAAATACTCAATATTTCCTTGTAAAAGGCACCGATAAAAAAGAAATTAGTCTAAGCACTTTATTGGCGCTTGAAACACTAAATGGCTACAACCTTTTGATTGAAATTTACAATACACAAGGAACTTTCCTAGCGGACATTATTTTGACTGCGGAAATGTTTGGGGATGAAATCATTAAGGAGACCGGTAAAGATATCAAAGAAGCAGAGGAAACTGTTATTTTAGCTCCTGTTGCTCCTGCCGCTCCAACTTCTAAAACGCCAGCGACAGTAAATGTACCAGTGAAACAAACAATCCAGGGTGGCAGACTTCCTGACACAGCGTCCGATTATGCAGCAAATACTTTTGCTGGCTTGACACTTGCTCTGCTTGGAGTGGTGTTGTTCCGCCGCTTTAAAGCGCAAGGAATTTAATAAATGAAAAGGGATAAAAGTGAAAAAAGAAGAACCAAACCTATAAAACGTTTGGTTCTTCTTTCCCTGTCTGTTGCCCTTATTGTTTTTGGAGTATGGTTCAGCAGCACAAATGCGTCCTCTTTTTTAAAAGGCTATCTGCTTTTTAAAATCGGTCAAGCTGGAAACGACAGCCACTTAACAGAGTCCGTTGCAGCTGCTCCAGCAAAAGTAGAAATTCCTGAAAAAGTTCCATTGCCTGAAGTACTTTATCCAGAAGCTCCTGCAAAAGGAGAAAATATTGGCGATTTGTATATTCCGAAACTCGATGCTACACTTCCAATATTTCATGGCACAGATGAAGAAGAACTTGAAAAAGGTGTAGGGCATTTTGCGGACAGCGTGTTACCTGGCGAAGCGGATAATTCCGTGTTATCCGGCCATCGTGATACAGTATTCCGGAAACTCGGGGAAGTTGGAAAAGGTGACTTGCTTGTCGTCCAAACTTCTGCTGGCAAATTCACTTATAAAGTAAGGCAAGTCCGCATTGTTGATCAAGAAGACCGCACAGTTATTGTGCCTAAACCAAAAGCCACTTTAACGGTCTCCACCTGCTATCCTTTTGACTTTATCGGCTATGCGCCGGATCGGTATATTCTAATAGCAGATTTGATAGCTAGGGAATAAAGTGAAACTCACTCAGCGGAAGCTTTTCCCGCTGAGTGTTAGTTGAACTACTCAGGCTTTTAGGATCAATAGATATTCCGTTTGGCAAAATAGGTTAAAGAATCATTTTCCATAAAATTTTAAAGCCTGTAAACAAACTTCGGTTTGTTTACAGGCTTTTTATTATTCTTTCTTACTTCCAGTTCTTTTGTAACACCCCCATGTATCTTAGCTCTCCTTTTTACCCAAATCCTCATTTCAATATAGCCTATTCTGATTCTTTTTCAGTGCTTCCATAAACTAATAAACTTTAAAACAATTACTTTTTGCTTATCAGCTTCAATTATGCTAAGTTAATATAAAACTTAAAATTTAGATTATTCAGTCTATCTTAACGAGATGAAAGTACAAGTAAAATTCAATAAGCACAGGAGGTGAAGTGAAATGGCAAAATCCCAAGTAATGATTACAGATACTTTTATTGATAATTTGAGCAGAGAAACCTTACTGAAAAAAGTATTTGAAAAAATCGATGAGCATCGAAAAAGCGTTTTTATTGTGACGGCGAACCCTGAAATTGTAATGACTGCCCGCAAATCTTCTCTTTATCGTGAATCTCTTTTAAAAGCTGATTTTATTATTCCGGATGGATACGGAATAATGTTAGCTTCAAAAGTTCTCAAACAACCTTTAGAAGAGAAAATAGTTGGTTACGAGCTGCTTCATACCTTCCTTAAATATGCCAGCGCAAAAGAAAAATCCGTTTATTTTTTTGGAGCAAGAAAAGGAATAGCTGATTTGGCAGCAAGGAATGCCATTGAGCTTTACCCAAACATTAAAATCGCTGGAATACGGGACGGTTATTCGGGCCACGGTGATCATATCGCGGAAGAAATCGCTAATACAAATCCTGACTTTGTGTTTATTGGCCTTGGCGTGCCTTTACAAGAACAATGGGCGGCCAAATATAAGTACTTATTTGAGGCTTCTGTATTGATGGGGGTAGGCGGCAGCTTTGATGTTCTTTCCGGAACTGTCAAAAGAGCTCCGCAAATTTGGCTTAAATACAACTTGGAGTGGTTATACAGGTTATTAACTCAACCAACACGCGGAAAAAGAATGGTTCAGCTTCCCATTTTTATGATTACAGTATTCAAGCAAAAGTGGTTGAATTCACAAAAAAAACCAAAGCAGAGAAGAATATTTTGAAATTTAATAAGTTATCAAACTTACGTTTTTTCTTTGCTTAAATTAGCAGAACGTCTTTTGATAGTTATCCTTCACATTTGTATTATTAAGGAATTTTAAGAATGAAGAAGATACGTTCATTTTGTGCTTTTACCGATTCTTTTTACTCAGTGTTTCTAAGTATGATTGCCTATCAGCTTTTGAAGGCATCTTATTTTTTATACATAAAAACATGACATGGTCTTTTAATAAGCCTCCCCTTTAAAGAATTTAGGTACAATTTTGGCATATTGTCAATGAATATCAATTAGGTATTTCAACACACTTTAAGTTAAAGAATTTTTTGAAATTCAAATGTACTTCAATTAGTATTTTGTCACTTTCCATGAAACCGATGATAACTTTTCCTTATTTTCAGTTTTTAATAGATTCTTTATCCCTATATTACGCATTGATAAATATGTTTATTTGTGTTAAAATTCAAACAATTCTAATATTTATAGTTTATTTGCCCCTGGCCCCTGCATTATTTATATATTTCTCATAGGAGGATGGTGAAATGAAAAAATTCTTGCTTCTGTTAGGTATCTTATTGATATGTGGTGCTGGATATCTTATCTATTTATTTGGTTTTAAAGATTATAACGTTGCGGATGCAGAAGTGGATATCCTTACCAAAGAGGAATATGTAATTGAACTGGCAGATGGATCGAAAATCATCCTGGATAAAAACGGGAATTTGCTGCGCCATTTACAAGAGGGGGATGAAGCGGTCAAAACAGAAAAGTTTAGAGAAGGCATGCCTTATTCCGAATCGAGTGATTTGGCAGTAGCGTCTGTAACCAGTGAAAATACGAAAACCGGGACTGAAAAGGATTCAGCTGCTAAAGGCAATGATTCAAAAAAAGGAGATTATGGTGAGGCAAGCAATTCTGCTAAATCCCAAAAAGAAGGCATCACAGTAAGGGACATTGAGAAAAAGTATGAACCCGCTATTGAGGAAATTGAACGTCAAGCAAATAATAGTCTTAACAGCTTAATAGACTTAGCGAAAAGCGAGTATTTAGAAATGGAAGCAAACGATCAAAAAATCAGTTATCCTTATTTTTATAATAAATACAGCGCTGCTGCTTCCAAGCTGGAAAAACGTACAGATCAAATCTTCTATGCCGTTATGGACGTTATGGAGCAAGACCTAAAATCAAAAAATCTTCCTACCAGTCTTTCAGACAAATTGTCCAAGAAATACGAAAACAGAAAAGCTCAATTACGTAAAGACATCCTTAAACAAACTGCAGGATTGTAACCCTATGAGTTTATTGCCAATGACATTTATATTCATAAGCTCCCTTATAGGAACCGCCTCGTAATGATTATCCATATTGCGAAGGCGGTTTATTTTCGAACCTCTTCTCCCCATCCACACCCAATTCCTTTTTTGTAAGGGGATTCAATTAATTCATTTTTTCAAATTTTTAAGAAAGTATCGCTAAAATGCAATATATTAGATAGAATGATTAAAAGACTTGAGTATTCAAGGAGATGGTTATTTATGCGGCTTACAAACATAGAAACTGTTTATCAATTATCTTTTATGCCCCGGACGTTTCCTGTAAATTGCTATTTTGTTGAAGAAGAAAACGGATTAATCCTTATTGATGCAGCACTTCCCTTCAGTGCAAAAGAAATTCTTCGGACCGCTATGAAACTTAGAAAGCCGATTAAGTATATTCTTCTGACCCATGCCCATTATGACCATTTAGGCGCACTAGACGCTATCAAGCGAGCCTACCCATCTGCGGTAGTCGGCATTTCCGAAAGGGATGCCCGGCTACTAGCAGGAGATAAGCGGCTTTTGGGAGAAGAACCGAACACACCGATAAGAGGCAGTGTTCCAAAAAGTATTAAAACCCAACCGGATATCTTGCTGCATGAAGGCGATCGAATCGGATCGCTGCAGGTAATTTTTTCGCCCGGCCATACGCCAGGCTCGATTTCATTTCTCGACGTGCGCAACGGCAGTTTGATTGCTGGAGACGCTTTATATACAAAAGGCGGTGCAGCTGTATGCGGAACGCTAAAACCCTTATTCCCTTTCCCGGCATTAGCCACTTGGAACAAACGCATAGCTCATGAAAGTGCTGTAAAGTTAAAGGATTTAAACCCTCGGTTGCTTGCTGTCGGCCATGGCAAAATGATCAAAAACCCGGAACAAGCTTTTCATAAAGCCATTAAAGAAAGTATAGAATCGATGTAATAAAAATTTAAAAAATCGGGATAAAGTGAAACTTCCTTTAGTGGAAAGCTTCATCCCACTGAAGATTAGTTGAACCAATCGGACTTTTAGGGCCAGTAGGATGCTGCGGAGCAGTTCCGTACTGGGCATTAAAGCGGGATAAAGTGAAACTCACTCAGCGGAGCTTTACCCGCTGAGTGCTAGTTGAACCAATCGGACTTTTAGGGCCAGTAGGATGCTGCGGAGCAGTTCCGTACTGGGCTTTAAAGCGGGATAGAGTGAGGAGGAATATAAATGAGAGAAAAAATTCAAGATCTATTAAAAAAGGAAAATTACGCGTTTGATAAAGAGAAATGGAAATCGATTGAAAATGTTCCGTTTCTCATCAATACCGATACCACTCCATTACTCAATAAGATTAAAAAGAATATGGGTGTAACTAAAGGCATTTATATTTTCAGCGATTCTAATGAAAGAATTCTTTATATCGGAAAAGGTGCCCCCATTTACAATCGTATCCGGCGCCATTTCGCTAAACTTAAAAATTGCAGCCCTTCAATGCACGAAGAAGCCCCGCGACAAGAACTCCCATCTGCTATTACCATCCACTGGGTAGAAATTGAACAGCCGGAAACCAGAGAAATCGTGGAGCATATGCTGGCTTATACCTTGAAACCCGCATACAAGAAATGGCATATCGTTTAACGGTGCAATCTTTCCCGGTGACGGAACTTAAAACCGCTGATGAAATAAGTTTTCATCAGCGGTTTTTTAGCATATATTTATTAAGGCTTAATAGCTGAGCTTAATTTTTCATTCAGCAGCCGGAAAGCTTTCGCCATTTTTTCTTTAGGTATGTCTGCATATAAATCTCCTAGGCTCTCTTCAAAATAGCAGCTCTCTTCTGTCTTTTCTGTTAAATAAGAGCTGAAGCCTACTCCCGATTCCTGGTGGACTTCTGCAAGCAAGGTGGCGATGCGTTCTTTTGGCTGACTAAAATAGGCGTGGAACATATTAGAAACTGGTACTAGCGGCAATGTGGAAAAAGCCTTACATGAATTGAAATACTGAGCAACTTCCCTGGCTTCTTCAAAATACTGCGCCATTTTCTCGGAACGCTTTTCAAAATAATAGTCAGCCGGCAGGATATATGGATACAATGAAATCAAATCTCCGCCATGCCGGCGCTTCCATATCTTCGACTGCTTGATGAATTTCTCGTCTCCTGCTAATATCGCTCCGGCGATGGCTCCGATTCCTTTATACAGCGAAATATACACACTGTCGAAAAGTGAAACGATTTCTGCAGCTGACTTTTGATAATAAGGAAGCACTTCTAACAGTCTCGCTCCGTCCAGGTGAAGCTTGATTCCTTTATCGCGGCTCCATTCAGAAATCTGTTCCAAAGTCTCATAGCTTGGCAATTGTCCGCCAATTTCCCGTTGAGGCAACTCCAGCAGAATGCAAGCAACTTCCTCATTCATCCCTGTGACATCTTCGAATTCGATTACCCTGTTTTTATCGGCCAATAACACAGTTTCGATATGATGCAATTCTTTTAAGCCATCTTCCTCGTGTATTTCCAGATGGCTCAACGGATGATAAGCGACTTTTTTCAAGTTTTTTTCATCGCACCAAATGCGCAATGCAATCTGCTGTGCCATTGTACCACTAGGAAAAAAGACAGCCGTTTCCTTGCCTAAAAACTCAGCCATTTTCACTTGAAAGTCATCAATCACCTTTCCTGCTCCGTAATGGTCACTTTGAATGTTTTCATCCACTTGATTAACTACGTCTTTTAATATACTTACTGTTCGCTTTCCATGCCCTGCTAGTTGAAACTGTGTTTGTTCAAAAGTTTCTTTTAAAGGATTCTTCTCGTTCATTTAATACTCCCCCGCCATTTTCGAGATTCAGATCCATTAATCCTTACTATTTCACTTCTCTTCTTCATTAAAACCTTTCATGCAAACAAAAAACTCCCAGCTGCTTTCACAGGCTTAGGGAGCGTGTCTTTTAAAATAGCGATACTATTTTCTTTGATCCCATCGGCTCTTCCTTCATTTCAAAAAGCAGCGTTTCAGCATAATGAGTTGGGTTTATCTTTTTCAGTGTAAACACTTTCTCGCTGTTTCTAACAAGAGAGGATAATATTTCTCTCTCTTTCACCGTTCCTTCATCTATCATAAGACCGGGATTGAAAAACTCATAAGCAATCAGCAAAGGTGCCCGTAAAAAGTTGAATTCATATCTGTTTAAATTCATCAGCTTGCTGACAGCCGTATTTTCAGATTGCGGAATCACTTCATCTTTGCCTTTCTCAAGTATAGCTACATGGGTTACAATTTCTGCATCGAGAATCGCTTTAGCTTTAGCATTCTCCTGTTCCGGAACTTTAGCTGAAGCGGACAGAACCTTTAAAGGCGGAAAAACTTTGGTTGCTTTCTTCCTAAATTTCGAGCCTTGCGCTTCCTTGTTTTTCGCATAATGGTCAAACGAATTGGTCCAAGGCACAGAAAAGATATTTCTGCCATCCGTTATAGCCAAATCTTCAGCGATGAAGCTTGCTCCAAAATCTCCGCAAGCCGTCATAGCACTCAAGGTTTTGCCCGTATCCGGCGGGGCGAAAATAGCTACCGTTGAATCTTCTGCTTTGAAAGCCGAGCAATGAATAGAGGCATAACCTTTTTTCAACAATAGAAGTGCCGCCAAATCGGTAGCAATATAATGAACGGAATGCAAATTCATGATTCTATGTGTAATCAGCTTATAGTAGTTGCGGTTTACTGTAATTTTAGGTTCATCTGACAATAAATTTTCTGCTTTTAGCCTCAGTTTCTTCTTCATTGGAAGATTACGGGTATAGTAAATCTTGTCCTCTCCCGGAGCTCCGTTGAAGAAATGGTATCTGCCTAGATTTCCGAGCAGTTCATCATCATTGAAATCCTCCAGCACGATATGCATCTTCACTGCACATTCTTCATATTCCTCCATTGTGCCTTCCGGCATATTAGAGCCAAAAGACCATCTAAAATCTTTTATATTAGTTTTAACTC
Organism: Planococcus sp. 1R117A; assembly: GCF_051417975.1. Lineage (NCBI taxonomy): Bacteria > Bacillati > Bacillota > Bacilli > Caryophanales > Caryophanaceae > Planococcus > Planococcus sp. 1R117A. Next base: position 100,687 of record NZ_JBPRLO010000001.1, read on the forward strand.
CCAAAATACCTTTTGCTGCGATATAGTAAAAAGTCAATTCGCCATCTCCCCTTTCCCATTTCACTAATATTTCTGTTTCATTTTCTATTTCACTAATTTTATGCTAATTCACCTAGGTTAAAAATGGGTTAAAAAGAACTAATTCCTATAACAAGAAATTAACTCAGCTAAAAACTTCTGCTGTTTCTGCCTGAATACAGCATAATTCCAGCCATATGAAGAAGCCATCGAGAATCAGCGATTTTCGATGGCTTCTTTTATCAATTATTTTTTTGCCTTAAGAAATGTTTTTACCACACGTTCTGTTGCGCGGCCGTCTTCTAATGAAGAAAACTTTTGTTTAAAGGTCATAATTTTAGAGTTTTTTGGTGTATACGACTCCATTATTCCGCCGATTTCCCGAAACAACTCAGCTTCAGTTTGTACAATAGGACCGGGCGCATCAGTCTCAATATCAAAATAAAAGCCCCGAAGCTGATCGCGGTATTCCTCCAAATCATACATAAAGAAAACAATTGGTCGATTTAAAATAGCATAGTCGAAGAAGACCGATGAATAATCCGTAACCAGCAAATCCGAAATCAAATATAAATCCCGGATATCTGGATAATCCGATACATTGAAGACAATTCCTTTATGAGCAGAAAAATCAAATCGCTCAGCCACCAGATAATGCATCCGGGACAATAGCACCCATTCATCTCCGTATTTCTCTTTCCATCTTTTTAAATCAAACTGGAATTCGAATTTGTACTTTCCTTTTTCAAAAAACTCATTATCGCGCCAGGTTGGCGCATACAGCATGACTTTTTTATCTTCCGGAATGCCTATTTCCTGTTTGATGGCACTGGTTACAGTTGGCGACGGATTAGCCAATACATCATTTCTTGGATAACCCGATTCAATAACTTTGCCACGATAATCAAAAGAACGTTTGAAAATTTCGGTTGAATAAGCATTGGGCGACACTAGGTAATCCCACTTTGCTGACTCGCTGACAAAGTTTTTTTTGTAATTCTCGGTATTAGTTCCAGGCATATGTACTTGATCAATATCAATTCCAAGTTTTTTCAGTGGCGTCCCGTGCCATGTCTGAACATATACCGTGCCAGGAGGCTTAGGCATCCAGCCTGGCAACCGGACATTATTAACCCAATATTTCGCTCGAGGAAAAGTTAAAAACCAGCGCAGTGTAAACCGGCGGATATAAGGCACTTGAAATTGGTCGAACAACTGTATGGCCCTCCGATCGACACTCCACAGCAGCTGATAGGCTGGATAATGCTCTTTCATATACTCATAAATGGCGCGGGGATTGTCACTGTATTGCCTGGCATGGAAACTTTCAAATATGACCAGTTTTCTTTTTCGAGGCAAGAAGCCCATTAAAATAAAAATTAAGCGAAAGGCAATGAGAAACACTCTGGATTTCTTAAGAGAGTTTACCCTTTCTAAAAAATGTTTGAAAATCAGTTTAAGTTTCATTGCCTCTTTCCCCTCCCCTTTGGCCAGCTTGTCTAAACAGGCAATAAGATTCTTGCTGATTTAAGCAGGAAATCCACTGTCTGTAAAAGTCCGTTCGGTTGGACTCACAATCAGTGAAGATAAAGAACCTCTGGTGATTGAACTTCTCTTTATACATCAGGAAATAGATTTATAAATCATTATGGAACATTTCTGATTTTTCTGCTATGTTTAAATCAGCTTTATTTTAAAATCTAAATATTCTAAACAATTGTAAATAAATCAGAAGTATTAAAGCTTCTTAAATAATGCCCAGAGTAACATAATTTCTACAGCAATATGCAATCAAATGGAGATAAAACGCTTAAAAAGGAAAGGCAGTGTTATAGATGAAAAAAGTGATTACGTACGGGACATTTGATTTAATTCACCATGGGCATATAAATATCCTAAAAAAAGCAAAAGAGCTTGGTGACTATTTAGTTGTCGGCCTCTCTACTGATGAATTTAATGCGATTAAAGGAAAAGGCGCATACCATTCATATGAAGAAAGGAAGTTGATATTAGAAGCGATTAAATACGTCGACGAGGTGATTCCTGAAAAAAATTGGGGCCAGAAAGTAGACGACATTAAGACCCATAATGTAGAAATTTTCGTTATGGGTTCAGATTGGGAAGGGAAATTCGATGATTTAAGTGAGTTTTGCGACGTGATTTACTTGCCTCGCACCGAGGGCGTTTCAACAACAAAAATAAAAACCGATCTTTATAACAAGCAATGATGAAAGAAGGCATTATTTCTTTATATCTTTTCTTGTTTAAAGCTCTCTTTGCCTTTTTTAGCTGGTTTCCACTGAAAAACAAAACCCTCTTCCTTTCTTCTTTTGGAGACAATGCTTTTTTCATGGCTAAGGAGCTGGCGCAGTTTCAAACTCATCAACTCATCTTTGCCAATCATTCCCGCTGCAAAATAGATTTCACAAAAATCAACACGACCAATAAAAAAATATATACTTTCGAAACTATTAATATTTTGCACACTTTATTTTCCGCTTATCATTTGGCTACTTCTAAATATGTTTTCATTGATAATTATTTAGGAATCTTATCTGTTATACGTTTTCGAAAAGAAGTAAAATGCGTACAGCTTTGGCATGCTGCAGGCGCCGTCAAAAAATTTGGCTGGTGCGATCCGGAAACCAGTTTGAGAAACAACCGCGCACAGTCCAGGTTCCAAAAAGTCTATGACCAGTTCCACTACATTCCGGTCGGTTCCCAACAAATGGCCAACATCTTTGCGGAATCTTTTCATCTCGACTCTAACCGCTTTTTGTACACCGGGGTGCCCCAAACGGACTTTTATTTTGATGCGGCCGCTAGAGCGAACGGCATGATAAAAGTAAAACGAACATACCCAGCCATTGAAGGCAAAAATGTAATATTATATGCTCCTACTTTCCGTAAAGATGGACTTTCTAAAATGGAGTTAAAGCTGAATATAGCGGAAATGCTTGAAAAACTTGGAGAAGAGTACGTGCTGCTGATTCGGCTGCATCCATCTGTGCAAGGTAGCTCGCAGCTGCCTGAAGATCCTAAAGTCATCTCAGTCAGCAATTACCCGCATATTAATGAGTTGTTAATAGCAAGTGATATATTAATCACGGACTATTCCTCGATACCTGTTGAGTTTTCCTTGCTGCGTAAAAAAATGATTTTCTTTACATATGATTTGGAAACTTATAACGACACTCAAGGATTGTGGACTGAAGAAAGTTCACATTTCCCGGGTCCGATTGTGAAGACGACTGCACAGCTTATTCAGCATATTTTAGCTTCTGAAGTCGATTACGGCAAAATTGACCGGTTCAGCAATCATTGGAACACCTTCTCCACCGGCCAATCTACCCGCCAATTGGTTCAGGCTATTTATGATGAAAAAGACTTGGAGACAAAAGAAAAAAACAATCCCTGGTAGAGGAATTGTTCAGACTGTAGACAAAGTGAATGATGGATGAATTTGGATGAATAAAAACAACCGGACCGGCTACTTTGAAACATGGCGACGATGTCAACACGCTGCTTTCACTGCAGAATTTGCTCATCGTGGACGCTTGGATTTCCAGCCTGTTCCAGGATCCGGAGCGCAAGCCGGCGAGGGCAAACACTGTGCTCCTGCATCGCTTCGCTAGCTTCGTCGCAAACGAATCGTGCAAAATTACTTTTGCACAATTCGCTTCCTGCGGGATAGCGAAGTGCCGAAATCCACTCGGACGTTAGGCCGAGTTAGTTCGGCGCGAGCCCGCGGAAAGCGTCCGGCTGGAGCGCAGGATCCGGCATCGTGCCTGTAAAAGCTGTAGGCTGATTCCGTTGGAGTGATAAATATTCTTTTGTCTACAAGCTCAACAATTCCGGGTAAAAGAATTGTTGAGCTTGTATTCATTTCTTCCATAAAGGCGCCAAAGCCTTTTTCACATAATCCTTCACACTTTTTTTGCGAATCTGCATACTCAGATTGCCATAATTAGTCCGGTAAAGGGACAATGTATAATTTCCTTTCTTAAATGCTTCTGCAGTTTTAAACGCCTTGGGAAGCGCCCGGACTCTGGCCGGCGGCGATTTTGGAAATGCTTCTAGCCTGTAATAGAAGTCATACGCAGCTTCTTGATGCTCTTTTTCAAACTGTTTGGAATCGATCACTGCCGTAAAAACTTGCTCTTCGAATGGATAACAAGAAGATGTCTCTGCCTGTGTTAACTGGAGAGGTGTCAAAACCTTTTCCTGTCCACTTTTTCTATCAATCAGGTAGAATGCGCCATTCACCGGATAGGATGCTTTTGGAATTCTCAACTTTCCTTCCAATCGCCATTTAGCTTCCATTTTCTCTATACGCTCAACAATCATCTCCGGCTTTAAAAAAGGAGTTACCTCAATATCCTGTCGAAAGCCTTTTAATACAAAACGGTCTTGTTCTTGTGTGACAATCGGTTGCTCTTCCGTATCCATCAGCATTTGCGAAAACAGAAAAAGGTCTTCTGTATTCCCTTCCATCAAGAGGCCATACATTGCCCTTTCTTTTTCCGGCAATTTTATTGCAGTTTCCGTTGGAATGGCTCGTAAAAAAGAAGAAGTCTGCTGGTTCCACTCCTCCTTTTCCGTCGGATCAATCAATGTGAATTTAACAGCATGCAGCCGCATAACATCAAGCAAGCTTTTCAAATCGTGTTCTTCGATGATTCTTTTTTCAATATGATGATTGATTAGCCATTGGCGGTTTTCAGCAAGCGCCTCGAGGCGGTGCAGCGTGTTCTCGAGCTTCATCTGCTGCTGGGTAATGGAAGGCTTGTCTTCGGCATCCCGGACACGCCAGTGATACACCACTTCATCTATCACTGCAATTTTCTCCGCTAAAACAGCCGCTTTCATAGTCAAAGCCAAATCCTCATAATACTGGCCTTCTTTAAAGCAAAGACTGTTTCCCTTAAGAAAATCTGTTCTCCATAATTTATTGCAGGCGATTGAATCCTGCAGCAGTTCCGGACTGTTCAAAAGTGTAGTCAGTCCCGGCTTTTTGTACAAATCAAACTCCAAGTGGCGGATAGGTACATACATGCGATTTTCATTAAAGCGCAGTACTTTTCCAACAGAATAATCAGCAGTGTTTTTCCGTATGGCTGAGGCAAGCAGAGCAATGGAATTTTTAGGCAGGACATCATCAGCATCCAAGAAGAAAATATACTCTCCCGCACTTAAACTGATTCCTCGGTTACGTGTATAACCGAGTCCGTGGTTTTTCTGGCTATAGATTTTAAAGCGCTTATCAGAAACAGCGAATTTATTCATTAAATCTTCGCTGCTATCAGTTGAACCATCGTTGATGACGATGATTTCGAGAGGTTGATAAGTTTGCCCTGCTGCGGAAGCCAAGCATTCCTCAAGATAAGGAACAGCATTAAAAACAGGAATAACTATAGAAACAAGTTCCTGCACAGTTCTCACTCCTCCTCCCATAATAGAAACAAAAAGAGCTGCCATTTTAGCAACTCTTTTTGTCATTTATGGTTGAAAACTTTCTCAACCACTTTTGCAGAAGCTTGTCCATCTTCGATGCTTCCGAACTCTGCAACAAACCTGTCCAAAGCCGCATCGAAACTACGCAGCTCATCTTGATGATTTATTAAATACAGGACTTCTCCAAGCGTCTGGCATACTGGCCCCGGAGCAAGTTTTGAGAAATCGAAATACATTCCACGACGTGTAATATATTCTTCGAGGTCGTAGCAGTATAAAATAATCGGGCGCTTCAGCAGAGCATAGTCAAACATGACCGACGAATAATCGGTAACCAATAAATCTGCCAGCAAATAGAGTTCTTGGATATCCTGGTAATTTGATGCATTGATGATATTCCCGGGAAGTTCCAATTGAGAAATCTTCTCCGACAACAGATAATGCAGACGCAGCAATATGATCGAGTTTCCCTCAATTTCCCTGCTCATCTTTTGGACATCATCGAGAACCCGCTGAAAAGAATTCGGATCCCAGTCCCGGAAGGTGGGCGCAAAAAGAATCACGTTGTGATCCGAGGACAATCCAAAATGTTGTTGGGCTTTTTGTTTGACAGTTTCAGGCTGATGGATTAAAAGATCGTTTCTCGGGTATCCGGTTTCAAGGATTTCTCCGCCATAGCGGAAGCCTCTGCGCAAGATTTCACTGGTGTAGCGATTCGGCGAAATCAAGTAATCCCAAGCTTCTGTTTGAAACTTCAGACCCGCCAACTCATTTTTATTCGGAGTTTTCTTCTGGTCATATCCCATCTTTTTCAAAGGAGTGCCATGCCATGTCTGAATATAAACCTGATTTTCTTTTTTATTTGCCAACCGGGCAATTCCTTGATTATCCACCCAGTATTTCGCACGGTTTAAGTAGTAAAAATGCTTCAGACTGTTTCGCTTCACTTTGATAGCTGGTCCAGGCACTTCTACTTGGTCTGGATCTTGAAAAGACCAGATATATTTGTACTTACGGCCGCTTTTTAATAAGTGCTCATACAGGTATTTTGGGCTATCGCTATACTGCTTGCCCATATGGCTTTCAAAAAGCACCCATTGAGAACGGACAGGAAGTTTGGGAATAAATTTTTTCACTAGATTTTGGTATACAATCCTTTTTCTTTCTGATTTTTCTTTAGACGGGATAAGTTTGCTTTGGGATACTTTCCATTTCAGCATATCCCAAGTTTTAACAGGCAATACACGAATAGAAAAAGAATTCTTCTGGTTGATAAAAATACCTTTCGCCAGATTGTCATCTTTCACTTCAATATTAGGCAATTCGGCCACACTGGTATTCTTCACAAGTTCTTTATGAATATTGCCTCCATGTTTTACATATAACGACAAATAATAATTTCCAGCTGTCATTTCTCTTACATTGAACTGTACAATTCCTTTCGCCGATTTTTCTGAAGCGAGAAGCGCTCCCGTCTGTCTGTTTCTCAACATCCAATAATCTTTGATTTCCAAAGGATCAATTGAATTCACTTCCACTTCGGCGTTAAAAGAAAACCGTTCATAGTCCAGATGTACATCAAATATCGCATATTGGATTTCCGGACGTTGGATTCCTAAGAATTTCTCATCATTTTTTCCTGGAACGGTAGCGGCAAAATAATATGATTTGCCTTTATTATAGATGCGGTTGTTTTTCGTCGGCAACTCGTTGATATATGCAATATAATCATCAAATGCTTCTTTATCGCCAATATACAGTAAGTAGTAGAGAATACGATCCCGTTCATTTAATCGGATAAACGCATATTCATCCATAACTTCGTGCAAGTATTCATAAATCAGCTGATGGAATCTAACTTTGTAATCTTCATCAAATAACAAATAGTCATTGGTATACAATTTTAAATCATGTCGCAAAAACCGATTATTCTTGAACCCTTGGTATTGTTGAGCATCTATTTCTTTAAGGAAATTATCATAATAGCGGTGGGAAATAATTCTGTTTTCAAAGTTCTCAAATTCAAAACGGCGATTGGAAATTGATTTCACAGCCGCGTTCTCCACAACACGCCAATAATAAATCGGCTCTGGGATAATGCTTACCGAATCAGCTAAAAAGTAAGCTTGGCCTGTAAAAAGGACATCTTCATAATGGATGCCTTCCGGAAATCGCAAATTGTGCTTTTTTAAGAAAATTCGATTGTATATCTTATTGGTTGACATGCTGTCGAATAACAGCATCGTGAACTCCCGGATATTTATGTTAATTCGTTCTTTTGAATAAATTTGATTATAATACCAAACTTCATAATTATTGGTGCGGATAGCTTGTCCTGCTACAAAGTCGGACTTGGTCCGACCGATGGCTTCAACCATCTTTTCACAAGCCGTGATCGTGTACCAGTCATCTCCGTCTAAAAACATCACATATTCGCCTGTGGTGTTTTCAATGCCCGTATTGCGGGGAGTACTGCATCCTCCACTATTTTCGGCAAGATGGATAGCTCTAAACTTTGGCTTGTCTTCAATATAGCGGTCAATCAATTCTCCTGTTCGATCTGTGGAGAAATCATTTACTACTACGACTTCTAAATCTTGAAACGTTTGTTCATTTATAGAATCCAATGCTTCTTCTATATACAATTCATTATTAAAGGCAATTACAACTACTGAGAGTTTTGGCTGTTTGATTTTTTGTAGGATATTGACCACTTTACTGACCTCCCAATTCTTCAAAAAGCTTATACCACTGATTTTTTATAAGCTTTTTTTCGAACTTCAAACTGTTCATAAAAGAATTTTCACTAAACTCCAAGAATGTTTCAGGACTATTTGCAAGACGCTTAATCTGGCGCGCGAGGAGTGGAATATCTCCAACAGGAGTGATATATCCATCTTCGTATTCAGTTACAATTTCACGGATGCCCGGTGCGCAGTCAGTAGAAATACATGGCAATCCGCATGATTGAGCTTCGATCAAGGACATCGGCAAGCCTTCCGCTTTTGAGGTCAATACAAAAAAACTTGAAGCCGCCAATGCAGATTGAATATCCTCTGTTTGCCCTTCAAGGAAAATGCGTTCTTCCATGCCGAATATCCGGATCAAACTTTTCAATGATTTTTCCTCCGGTCCGTCACCGTAAATATGGAGAGTCCAACCTGGCATATCCTTGGCTGCAACACTAAAAGCTTCAATCAAAACATCAAAGCCTTTATCTTCTATAAGCCTTCCTGAAGAGATGATTTTCTTGTTGCTATATAAAACTTCCGGAGCGTTAAATTGGCGGAATGGCGCGGGATTATACATAACGCCTGTATTGGTGAAGCCAATTTTTTGAAAGTAGTCCGCGTCTTTCTCAGTCAACAATAAAAACTTGGACACTTGGCGGTAATGACTCAATATTCTCTTATACCGGTGTGAGCCTTTGGATGCCGCAACACTCTCATGGCTTTGGCCGATAATTTTCACATTCCGTTTATAGAGGAGAGGTTGAATCCATTGCATTCCATAGACTTGAATGACTACAACAAATACTTCTTCGCTTCCATACGATTCGAAAAAGCGCATTACCTCATTTCTTTTTTTCTTTAAGAGGTACCGGCGCTTTAATTCTTTCAGAACTTTTCTCAGTTTAAAAGCCTTCAAGTTTGAAGATAGTTCAATAGGAAGAGGTGCTCGATATCCTTCCGGATGCAGCACTTTTACCGGCACTTCTTCTGAAAAATAACTGGGTACATTCTTTTGCTCGTTTATGCTTAAAATGGCCACGTTATGGGAATCCGCCAAAAATTCTTCAGTTAAAATAGAGGCGACCCTTTGTGCGCCTCCATGGTTATTGTATTCATTTATCAGAAAAACAATATTCTTACTATCCATGAATTTACTCCTTAAGAACATATTATTGGTTCTATTGAATAGCTTCTTGTAATTGGCGGTCCTTTTTCTCTAACCGAAGGTATTTTGTTGCCGTTTTAATCTCAATGGATTGCCCATCCATAAGGTATGGTTCAGCAGGATATGCCGGCTGTTTTGACGCCCACACCAGATTGACCAGTTCATTGCCCGGTTCTTCGTTCATCCGATAAGTCAAATGGCTTTCATAAGAGCCTTTTTCGAGCTGTGCCAGATTTATGGCAACATTGAACTGAGAGAAGTTATATACTTTTCCTTGTGGATTGTATGCTGGGTTTTCTGTAATTTCTTCCGTTTCACTAAGGACAGCCGGAAAAGCAATGCGCTCAAAATTTTCCAGGTTGGTTAAATAAAAAACCATACCGGCTGCATCCTGAGTTCTCGTTTCGTACCCCCGGACAAATGCGACGCCTTCGATGAAGACAGTTTGGTCATCAAACCAGATTTTGTTTACTTGCTGTTCGAGTTTCTCCCGGTTTTCAATTGCCAATTCAAGGGCGTTTTTCTGGGTATCAAATTTATATTGGAAACGGTTGATTTCTCCATCAGTGTGTTCACGAATATCCGCTTTGCCAGCCCATAATGAAAATTCGACCGGTTCTCCACTGTCATCGTGGTACCGTGCATTGAAAGAGAATTTTCCTGGTTTGAAGAACATCGGGAATTCTTTTGAACTGAGCTCAACAAAGAACCCATTTTCATTTTTCGAAAGTGATTTCACAGCAGTTTCGCCGGTTCGGATGTCTCGAACCGCCAAGTCGAATTGTTCAGAGACTTCCTGCTGGTTATGGTCATGCAAATAGCCTTGCAATTCGATAGTAAAACCTTTATCCGTTGTTCCGAAAACGACTTGTTCAATTGAATGCTTGTACTCGATTTCAGCAAGGACCGATTCAATCGGCTTTCTTCCACTCATAAAATCTTCATACAACGATCCTACAAATTTCGAGTCCCCGTACGTAATCATTTCCCCTTGATGGATCCATGCCGCTTTTGAACAAAACGACTCTACTGCATTATTGTCATGGCTGACAAAAATAATCGTTTTTCCTTGTTCTTTAAATTCATTCATTTTGTCCATGCATTTCTTTCGGAACACCGAATCTCCGACTGCCAGCGCTTCATCGACAATGAGAATATCCGGATCGACATTGACAGATATGGCAAAGCCAAGCTTCGATTTCATCCCCGACGAGTAATTTTTGACGGGCTGGCCGATAAATTCGCCCAGTTCCGAAAACTCGATAATATCATCAGCTTTCCCCAGCATTTCCTCTTTGGTATAGCCCAGCAACGTGCCTTTCATAAAGATATTATCGTATCCGCTCAACTCCGAATCGATGCCTGAGCTGACATCCAGAAAAACGATGGAACCGTGGACATCCACCGCTCCACTTGTCGGTTCCGTGATGCCGGCAATCACTTTCAGCAAAGTCGACTTACCTGAGCCGTTCTTCCCCAATATCCCGATAGACTCTCCGCGAGGAAAATCCAGTGATACATCACGCAGCGCATAGAAATCCTTATGGAACTTTTTCCGGGTAAGCACTTCTTTGATGGGTCCCCATGGATCTTTATAGAGACTATATTTTTTCGTTAAATTTTTGACACTTACAGCTATGTCCATTTCAACCCGCCTTTCACAAGTGAAAGTTATAACGTATCAAGGAATATCGGTTTCATCCGTTTATGAAGATAATTCCCTAATAAAAAGAAGGCCAGAACCAAGACCCAAAAATACAGCGTGTAAACCGGCTGGTCCCAAAAACCGACGCCATAGAAAAAGGAATCACGGTAGCCTTGGACAATATAATGGAATGGATTGAGTTTAATGACTCTTTCCAGCACTCCTAAATTTTCCGCAGACCAGAAAATAGGAGTCATCCAGAAAAGGAAGACCAATATCGTGTCCAAAAAGCGGCCGAAATCCTTGCTTACAGCCACCAATGGAGCAGTCACCGAGCCAATGCCTAAAAGAAGCATAAGCGCCGCAAAATCGTAGTAAAGCAGCTGCAGATTATAAATCGACACTGTCTGCAATGTCAGAGCCATTCCGATAAAAATCACGGCTAGCAGAATCAAGTGGATATAATAGGAATACAGAATTTGGACAGCCGGCAAAATGGCAATCGGAAAAGGCGTATTTTTGATGATCGACCTTTTGCTGCGAAATGATTTCTGTGTCAGCCGGAATCCATCATTCAGTAAAAACCATGCGACCATCCCGATGGCGAGCCAGGCAAAATAAGGTGCCCCGTTTACTGGGCCGCCAGCTCTTGCCCCGACGCTGAAAACGAACCAAAAGACGGCGATGCGCATTAACGGATTAACAAGTCCCCAGATAAAGCCTAATAATGTACCCGCATACTCTCGTTTAATTTCCTGTAAGGAAAGGGAATGGATCATTTTTCGGCGATTCCACATTTCCTTGTATATATCGAACATAGGCTTTCTCCTTTAATACACGATAGAATATGGCCAGCAATCCATTAAAATCCATCTGGATTTTGCGATTGCCAGTTCCATGAATCTTTGCACATCTCTATTAAATCTTTTTCAGCTTGCCACCCCAGCATTGTTTTTGCTTTCTCCGGATTTGCATAACAAATTCCGATATCACCTGGGCGGCGGCCAACAATCTGGTACGGAACGTTTCTTGAAGTGGCTTCCCCGAAGCTATTGACTAGATCCAGCACACTGTACCCCGTGCCGGTTCCCAGATTGAAGGTTTCAATGCCTTCATTGTCTTCCAAGTATTGCAGGGCTTTTATATGTCCTTTCACTAAATCCACTACGTGGATGTAATCACGGACGCCTGTTCCATCGTGTGTATTATAATCATTTCCGAATACTTGAAGCTGTTCCCTCTTGCCTACTGCAACTTGCGTGATATAAGGCATCAAATTATTCGGGATTCCTGTAGGATTTTCACCGATTCTGCCACTTTCATGTGCGCCGATAGGATTGAAATAACGCAAAATCGCAATGCGCCATGAAGGATCGGACCTATATATATCGCGGAGAATTTCTTCGATTATCAATTTGGTCCGGCCGTATGGATTTGCTACCGATAAAGGAAAGGACTCATCTATCGGCACCCGTTCCGGATTACCGTAGACGGTAGCTGATGAACTAAAGACAAATTTTTTGACTTTATGTTTTTTCATCACTTCACACAAAATCAATGTACCAGTAATATTATTATGATAGTAGGCAAGTGGTATGTCTACAGATTCGCCAACAGCTTTAAGGCCGGCGAAATGCATGACGGCATCGATTTTATTGTCGGCAAAAATTGCATCCACCGCCCCTGCATCCAGCAGGTCTGCTTCATAAAAGGGAAAATCTTTTCCAGTCAGTTCTTTAACTCGTTCAATTGACTCGATTCGGCTGTTTGACAAATTATCGAGAACCACAATCTCATATCCATTTTCCAATAATTCTACAGAAGCATGGCTTCCGATATATCCAGCTCCGCCCGTCACAAGAATTTTCATAGGAATCCCTCATTTTCCGTTTTTTAAAAATTTAGATTTTTTATAACATTCCATTTTCTTTCTCAATTATACGATAAGATATCCTATTTGACATACCTAGATTTCCTTTCCTCTATTTAAATTATTAACATTTATGATATTAAGCTTATATTTCAATAAAAAAACTGCCCTGCAAATCAATTGATTTGCAGGGCAGTTAAAAGAATTTATTTAATAAGGTTCTCCACCTTATTCATTGTTGACGATGTCCGAAATATAATAGAATCCATTTTCGTCCATCACAATTGTATAAGTTTTATTGCGCTCTTCCACTGACCATTCGCCTGCCGCATTTTTAAAGTCAAACGCTTCTTCCGTATGGACAAGTGCGTGGTCTTCAAAGATCTCGGTGCCGGTGATATCTAATTTAGTGAAATTGAATTCCATTCCTTTGCCTGTAATATCGTTAATGTACTCAAGTATGCCATTGTAAATTTCACTTTCATATACCAGCAAATTCTGGACATAGAAAAAGTCTTCTTCTGCTAATGCCGTTTCGTAATAATAACGGAAATCGCCGACAAATTCGCTTAGGCTTGATTCCTCAAACTTCAATTCCAAATCAGGATCGAATTCATAGTTCTCATCTTCATAATCAGTGAAATCGTCATAGACATGAAACTTTGCAGTGACTTCTTCTGCAGACATCGGATTATTGACCCATTCCGTCAGCATGCCATGCATTGAATACATGGGAATTGAAAAGCCGATTGAATCGCCTTCTTCCATGACCAGAGAGTTAATGCCAATTACTTTTCCAGTACCCGCATCAACGAGTGGCCCCCCGCTTGAACCTGGTGCAATGGCCGCGTCAATTTGATATATATCTTCATAAATAAATTCTTGTTCAAAATCGCGGTCAATACCGGTTAAATAACCGATTGAAGCAGTATTTTCAAAACCGGACGGGCTGCCCAGCGCAATCACTTCTGTTCCAACATCTGTCGGATTCATTTCACTTACAAGAGGATCGATGCCAGCAAACGCTTCGACTTTGATCAACGCGATATCAGACTCATCGGAAATCCCGATTACTGTGCCTGGCTGATCCTGCCCGTTGATATTGCGTACGACAACATCAGTATATCCTGCTACCACATGAGCGTTAGTTGCGACCATTCCAGCATTATGGAAAAGAAAACCGGATCCTTGCCCGCCTTCTGTCAAAATAGTATAGACTTTCTGCTGTGTTTCTTTGATGACTGCCGGTTTATCTTTCTTTTTCGGTTCCACTTTTTCCGGCTGTTCGGAAGGTGGAACAATATCTTCCACTTTTGTGACGGTTCCTTCAGTATTACCCTCCGGTTTAGCCGGTTCTTCCGGTTCTTCTACTTTTACGGCTTCTTCCGTTTTAGGCTCTTCCTGCTTTTCCGGCTCTGCCTGTTCTTCTGCATCGGATAAATCTTCTGTTGGGGCAGACTGCTGAGGTGGTTCCTCCATCATTTGCGACACGCCAAATCCTGCGCCGCCTATTCCAAATAGCAAAACCAAAGCGTAAATCCAATTTTTTCCTTTTTGTTTTTTTCCTCTTTTATTTGTTAGCGAATACCCGCAAGATTTACAGAAGTTTGCATTCGATTCGTTCTCTTGTCCGCAATTCTTACATAACATGATAATTTCCTCCTAACGGATAGTAGATATCCGCTTTAATTGCTTTCATTATAACCCATTGACGCCAAACAACTAACAAGAGTTTCAGTTTGTAATAAAGTCGTTTATTTTGTAATAAATCTATTTTTTAAATTTATTTCATCCAAATATTGTATTTAGTATACCATATTTCATCCGTCAGCTTTATTTTCAAGCAGTATGTTAGAGATTAAATTTAACTCAAAAAAAGTTAATTAATGGATAAAGTTACACACCACAGAAGAAACTGCAGAAAACCAGTGAATGCTCAGGTTCTCTACAGTCTCTTTTCTTTTAGCATTTCGCCATCTAGTAACCCTTTATGCCGGAGAGCTTCATTAATATGTTTGGGCACTGGTTTCAACAGGATGAGTCGCTTCATATAATAAAACGTCCAGTGCTTCTGTGTAACACTGTAGCTGTTTTTCTGTCCAGCCGAACGTTTTCGCCATAAAAGCGATGGCTTTGTTGGCATAAACCCAGTCGATATTGAAGAACAAAACGCCTGTTAGACGGGTAGCGAAGCCCGCCGTGAACCAGTTTTGTCGAACGGCTGCTAGTTCCTGCCGCCGAAATCCTGCATTTCCACGACAGCTGCCCGCATGCCTTTTGCTGACGCTCTAAGGGAATGCCGGCTCCTTTAATGCCGCCGCCGATTATTAAAAAGTCGAGACGTATGTTCTTCATTTCGTTGATTGTTTCTGAACGCTGTAAACTAGAAAATTTCATAGATGATTTGCTCCTTTACGGTTTGATGTACTCAACATAAAGTCCATTAATCCCCAATAAAAAGAGACGAAGCTGCAACTGCAGAATTTCTTCTGCAAAATTGGCTTCGTCTCTCGGGTTCTCAGACTGTATATTAACTTTTAATTTGAAAAGCGCAGGTGCCAATGTAACCCTGACAAGCGCTGGACAATTTGAAAAGCATAAGTGCTTCTATAACTCAAAAAACTATCTTTAATCAAGAATTTACTTTAGATTTCGGTTCCCCTTTTTTGAACGATCTTGTGGCAGCTACTGCATTATGCCAGCCTTCATAAAGCTCTTCACTTTTTTCAGCAGGCATTGTGCTGGTAAATGTTTTATCAATTTTCCACTGCTGGGCAATCTCTTCTTTGTCTTTCCAGAAACCGACTGCAAGCCCAGCCAGATATGCGGCACCGAGTGCTGTTGTTTCCTGAATCATCGGGCGTTCCACTTGTACATTCAGAATATCGCTCTGGAACTGCATCAACAAATCATTGCTGACGGCTCTCCCGTCAACCCGCAAGGTTTTAAGTTCAGTGCCTGCTTCTTTAATCATGACATCCACGACGTCTTTTGTCTGGTAAGCGAGCGATTCAAGCGTTGCCCGGACCAGATGCGCTTTTGTCGTGCCGCGCGTCAAGCCGAAAATCGCACCTCTTGCATCGGTATCCCAGTAAGGCGTTCCAAGTCCGACAAACGCAGGCACCATGTAAACCCCATCGGTGGATTCGACAGAAGCAGCCAATGCTTCGCTGTCCGGAGCATGGTCGATGATTTGCAGACCGTCGCGAAGCCACTGGATAGCGGATCCGGCAACAAAAATGCTGCCTTCAATGGCGTATTCCACCTTGCCGTCTACTCCCCAAGCAAGCGTTGTCAATAAGCCGTGCTCCGATACCACTCCTTGTTCACCGGTATTCATCAGCATAAAGCATCCGGTGCCATACGTATTTTTTGCCATGCCTTTTTCAAAACAAGCCTGCCCGAACAAAGCTGCCTGCTGGTCCCCGGCAATTCCTGCAATGGGCACTTCGTGTCCGAAGAAATGATAATTGATCGTGTGGGCATAGATTTCAGAAGACTGCCGTACTTTCGGAAGCATGCTTTTTGGCACTGTCAGAATCTCCAACAGTTCCTCGTCCCACTCGAGGTCGTAAATATTGTACATTAACGTGCGTGATGCGTTGCTGTAATCGGTGACGTGTTTTTGGCCGCCAGACAATTTATAGACCAGCCAAGTATCGATCGTGCCAAACATCAAATCGCCGTTATCCGCTTTTTCGCGTGCACCTTCGACATTGTCTAAGATCCATTTCACTTTCGTGCCAGAAAAGTAAGCATCGATCAGCAGACCTGTTTTCTTTGTGAACAGCTCACTATGGCCTTGTTCTTTCAATTCCTTGCAGATGCCGTCTGTTTGGCGGGACTGCCAGACAATCGCCCGGTAAATCGGCTTGCCGGTATTGCGGTCCCACACAACGGTTGTTTCCCGCTGATTGGTGATGCCAATTCCTGCAATCTGATCAGGTTCAATATCCGCTTTTCTTAACACCCCTGCAATACAGGCCAGAACCGATGTCCAGATTTCATTGGCATCGTGTTCCACCCAGCCCGGTTTCGGAAAGAATTGCTCAAACTCCTGCTGAGCGGTTTCCACCACTTCCCCTTTGTGGTTAAATAACATCGCCCGCGAACTTGTCGTCCCTTGATCAATGGATAAAATATAATCTTTACTCATACTGCTTTCCCCCTCTGCTGATTACGATACGGTATTTTCTTCTAATTTTTCTGCTTTCCTGCCTTTTCTTAATTCTACACTTGACGCTCCGAATAACACCAGTGCAAGAGCCGAACTTAATACCCAGAACGGCACTCCATATGCACCGCTGAACATCGCTTTATAAAAACCCGCTTCGTCGATTCCGCCGAACCGCCTTTGCCGGGTATCGGCAATAACGCATGAGCGATTCTTGGCCCCAAATCACGTGCCAGGTTGATGGCATATCCCGTCGTTCCGCCAAGCGACATCCCGATAGCGACGATCTATGCACCGACGATGAGTGGATTCAAGCCCTCCATGAAGTCATTCGCTCCGATAAATTAAAGCCCCATGACAAGCACTGCTGTTCCAATGGTTTCAGAAACCAGGTTGGAGAAAGGTTTGCGGACTGCTGGAATTGTCGCGAACACGCTAAGTTTTACCCCCCAGTCTTTTTTGCGTTCCCAATGGGGCCAGTAATTGAAAAAGACAATGATAGCCCCGATCATGGTACCAATCAATTCTGTCAGAAATTCTGTCATTTCATAAATCCCTTCAGTTGATTGTGCAAGAGCTGATTTTTGAAAAAACAAAAAACCCACGCTGAACGAGTGCACTTCCAGTTTTAGAAGTACTCAATTCAGTGTGGGTCTCCGATTCTCCTACACAGTTCTTAACTTGTTAATTACTAAGCTATCAGTTTTTGAAAGCGCTATCAAACAGCTTTCCTTTTCTTTAACGTTCCCATAGCTCTGCTTGCGAAGTGGAAATAGCTACCGCTCCGCCTTCGTAGGCGAGCAGAATATTTTTTTCCGTCCGGATCAGCCCGCCTGCAATGAACGGGATTCCGATCTGTTCATGGACTTCTTCAATGACCGATGCAATGATTCCCGGCAGGATTTCAAAATAATCCGGTTCGACTTGGTTGATCAGTTTAATATTATGTTCAAGCGTATGGCTGTCTAGCAAAAACAGACGCTGGATGGTCATCAGCTTGTTTTTCTTTGCCAGTGCGAGACATTGCTCCGTGTCGACACAATGCCATCGGATTTGACTTCCCGCACCAAGTATTCAATACCGAAGGCATCAGCCTTCAACCCTTGGATCAAATCGATATGCAGAACAACTTTCTTTTTCGCTTTTTTTGCTGCTTGCACAAGGGCTTTCAGCTGCGACAAACGAACTTCTAGAAAGATGATGTACTCATGCTCGCTGCTCAGCAGCCGTTCAAATTCTTTCATATTCCGTAAAACCGGCAAAACGCCTTTTAAATCGGAAATAACTCGCACCTTATTCCACTTTCCTTCTCCCATTAAGGTAAAGCAGTAAAGCAGCCAGCGCTGAAAGAGCGGTTACGAGCAGTCCCCAGTAAAATCCTGGAGTGATATAGGACAATTCAATCTGGTAATCGCCTGGTTCCAGTGGGACGCCGCTGAAAGCTCCTTGAACTTCCAGAAGCTCCGTTTCTTTTCCGTTTACTTCCAGTTTCCACTGCTCACTGAAAGGAATCGACAAAAACAAAATTCCTTGCTGCCCGGTGGAAAACTCCCCTGAAATCCGGTTGCTGCCAACATGCAGATTTCCCAAGCTGTGAGTTTCACGCTGCTCAGCTTGCTCCCGGAATTCTTCATAGGAGTTCCAGTACACCTGCACATCGGCCAAATTATATTTTCCCGGCGACAGACCGATTTCTATTTGCTCTGCCTCCCCGTTCAGCCGGAACAAATAGCCTTCATTGCTATAACTGTAGATATAGCTGGACTCCCGCTTCAGCACTTCCTTGCCGTTGACTGTTATCGTCATCGCTTGGTCTTCTGCAGGCTTGATGTCGAAGTAAACCATATATTCTCCTGGTTCCTTGTGCTGCTCAATCGGTAAAATAACTTTCCCGCCTTGATTGACAATTAATACGCCATTTTCCATTGAAGCATTTTCATAGATGAACTTTTCAGCATCCGCATCAATTTCTTCAGGCAAATGTTCTTTCCAGCCATCATTGGTCCCCTGTGCATATTCATCCGGCACGACTAGGTTATTTAAGAATAGGGCATCACGCTGTGCCACATTCAGCTTTGCCCATTCTGATTCGGAAATCGTGTCGGTATACCACATATCCAGTCCCACAGCTGAGGGGTTCTCGTAAACATCGTAGGTTGCCGTCTCTTCTATTTTTTCATAGCCGAATGGAGCCCTTGCCTGTTTCGACAATATCTGGTATTTCAAACCGAGCCCTGTTTCCAATGCCCAACGGCCGTCGAAAAGTGAGTATGTTGACACCACCACACCGTTTCTTAGCGGATTGAACTGCCTGACATTATAATCTTTTTTCACAAATGTATGCAGGTTTTTCTTCAAAACACTATTATAGGCATTCGTTCCATAGTAGCCGTAGAGCATTGCATGATTCAAGCGATCCTCGTTCAAATAGAAAGTCCGGTAAAATTCATCTTGCTCCGGAACCAACTTCGAGAAAATTTCCTTTTCTTCGGGATGATCCAGAGAAGGCTGGCTAAAATATTCATCGGTTAAATTGCTTGCTCCAAACCTTTTTACGATTCCCCTATCTGTGTAGCCGATTACATTGACAACGCCATTCCCCGCCACAGCTAGAACAATCAGGCCGGCAAGCCAAGATTTCCTTTTCCAGCGGCTCATCAGATAAAACAAGATCAATGACAGAATGCCGAATCCTGCCACGGCGATGTCGAACAGATCGACCACGTTTCCCGTCCGTTCTGCTTTTGTGTAAAGTGCCCCAACAAATAGGCCGGCAGCAATAAAAACAAAAAACAATAATCGTTTTCTCGCTTTCATTGCTACCGTCAACCAATTTGGCAGCGCAAACGCCACCGCAAAATTCAAGATGTGGAACCAGCGGTACTGGATATGTGAAAACCCATTAAAAACACTGTACATATAAGGAATGAAATAAAAAACAAATAACAATAATGCCAAAATGGATTTTCGTTTTGTCGGGGTGTCCTTCGGAAGAAAAATCACTAGAACGGCAATAAGCGTAAGGAAAGGAAATCCCAATCCCCCGATATGGCCCCAGACTTGTTCCGGCAAGCTGAAAAACCAGTCCGCACCAAAAAACAGCGGAATTTCCGGTTTGATGGCCAACCGGTCGGAATAATAGACAGATAGGATGGCCGGCAAGAAGCCGACAAATGCCAGACCCAAGCCGATGGCGTAATGGAGAAGGAACGGTGCATAAGTTTTGACGATTGACTTTGATTTTACCGGCGTCAATACAATAGCTGCGAGGCCATAAAATATGCTGTTGATAAATCCGAGATAAAAATTACTAAAGACCGATAAGAAAATCCCGAGTATGAAATATCGCGATTTGCCGGTTCGGTGATAATACAATAAACCGAAAATTGTCAACGGCACATAGAGAAAGGCTTCAGTCATATAATCGATCAGCGCGGCATGGGCAAAGAAAATAATCGAGCTGCCGTAAACCAATGCAGAAACAAGCGCTTTCCATATTTCGAACTTCTCATATCGAACGAGCAAATACATTCCGAGCATCGCCAAAAACGACTTCAAGACGGACAAATACATCTTAAAATCGACTGTTCCGAGAATGCTCCATTCAAAATCAAAAATCTTTTCCGCCAGCACTACTAGATAAAACAATGGGCTCGTCGTGTAATAATAAGCAAACTCCCCGAGCAGATCGCCCCCGAGTCCATAAGACCAAGACCAGAAAAAATTACCGGCCGCAAACGACTCCACCAGATGGGGATAAAAAAAAGCAAACTGATTGATGGCATCCAGATTGACGGCTAAATTATAATCTTCAACCAAGAACAGCCAATGAAAAGACACGGCAACAAGCAGCAATAAAAGAATAGAAAGCCAGTTTTTCATACGAGTTCCTTTTTGCTTTGTCATCAATACCACCACTCCAGGGAGAAAGGCTTTAACACTTTGAAAATTGTACAGCTGATATCTTCATTTACTCATTATTGGTATACAAAAACCCGCGTATCAGTCAGCAAACACTGGTACGCGGGTTCTGTTCCCTTGAACATCATCCGGGCAATAGTTATCTTTACTATCCCCTCCCTTCGGAACATCAAAACCTTATTAATTCAACTGAAATCTATCAGTTGGATATCTAGAGAGGCGAGCCAGCCAGCCATTTCTTTATGTCAGGTATGTTAGAATGAATGGGGTCATCGAAAGCTAAGATGGCTTTTTCATTTGGAGTTTGACAAAGTAAAAAAATAATGAAGACAAAAGGAGCGGTTTACATGGAGAAGCTAACATTGGAAACAGCGAAAAAACTGATCGAGGCGGCTGAACAAGAAGCGGCAAACCTGGGAGTAGCGATGGTCATTTCCGTAGTGGATGATGGCGGCAACATGGTCGCAGTCCACCGTATGGACGATGCTTGGCTAGCCAGCATTGACATCGCCCAAAACAAAGCCTGGACTTCTGTCGCATTGAAAATGCCGACCAGCAATTTGGAAGCAGCGACAATTCCGAATGCGGAACTTTACGGCTTGAACACAACCAATAGCGGACGCCTCGTTATTTTCGGCGGCGGCATTCCTTTGCTGAAAGACGGCAAAGTGATTGGAGCTGTAGGCGCAAGCGGAAGCTCTGTAGAACATGATGTGAAAGTAGCGGAAGCAGCTGTAAAGGCTTTCGAAAACCTCTAAGCGCTTTTTCCTGTATACGCAAGACCTTTGCAAATTCATTGATTTAGATTAAACAAAAAACAGCCGCTCCCAAGAATCTACGGATTTAGGGAGCGGCTGTTGGCTTTTGTTGTCATCAAGCCGCTTACTCCAATAAGCGGCAATCTGAAGCTGGACGGATGTTCGGCATCCTGATAAATTTTAACGGTTGAAGCGATCGGGTTAAGGCCAGGTCCTTGAGGCCTCGGCTGTCCTTCTGTCGCTTTTTCACCACCGGCAATGCTGAGGCGGATACGATGGCCTTTTTTAAAGACATACGACGTCGGCAAAATCTCAACAGTAAATTCCTTCACTTCATTAGGCATCAATGGCATCGGCGTAGTTTTTGACTTTTCCCGAGAAGAGTTCAAATAGCCGGTAGCCACTTGTTTTGATGTGCCGTCTTGCGCCACATCGGAGACTTGGACAATAAAGTCTGCATCTTCCGCGTCCACCTCTGCCCAGAAAGTCGCCGACATGTTTCCAGTCACTTCCGTAGGTACATTCAAAGTACCGGTTGTCCATGTCACGGTTTCTTCTTCATAAGGCAACAGGTCAACCGGTAAACGCCCTGCTGAATTCAAAAGCGAAGGCAGGAACGGCCCTTCCTCCGGTGAGTAGCTATAAGTGGTGCTGGAACTTTTTTTATTCGATGCTTTTGCTGTAAAAGAACCGTCATTGATGCTATTAACCGATTCACTCCTTTCATCGCTGAAGAACAAATCGACATAGTTCGTATCGGCGAGTGGCCAAGAAGTTTCATAGCGCCATTGGTTCGCTCCTTGCACATAAATCAATACCGGATCTCTTTCTTGGACGCCATTGTCCTCGCCTTTCAAATAACGGTCGAACCACAGCGTTTCATAATCATCAAATTCATAAGGCATGACTCCCGATAAATACGAGTGGGCCCCTTGAGACACAATCAGCTTACTAATACCGCCTGCAGCGCTGTACAGTTCAAATGCTTTAATATTCCCGGGACTGATGTAGTCATTCCATCCTCCGGAAATCAAAGCAGCTACTCCGCTGTCCGCTATTGCTTCCAGCTGTTTTGCAGAAACAGAACGTTCCTGCCACCACTCATCAAAATTGTGATGCTCTTTTGCCGCCTCATATTCAGAACCGCGTGCTTTGCGTCCAGGGCCTGATTCCATGCCCCCCGGATGCCAAAGCGTGTCATAGCAATTGGCGCAAGCGATTACCGGGCTGATCGCTTTTAAGCTCGGAGGCAATTCCTTCGCTGCCAGCCACTGACTGATTCCACGCAACGAAAGACCTGTTGTACCGACATTGCCATTGCTCCACGGCTGATCCGCTGCCCATTCAATGACGTCATAGCCATCCTTCCCATAAAAATTGTATAGCCCGGCTTCACCTGCCGAAGTTCCGGCTCCTCTCATGCTGACATGCAAAACAGCGTACCCCCGCTCCGCAAAATCTATTAGCTTCCTTTCAGAAGAATTGCCGAATGTTCCGTGCCCATATCCATTGAGCTGGACAATTGTCGAAAGCGCCTTACTTAACCCTTTTGGCAGCAGCAAGCGGCCCCTGATAACCGTACCATCCCGTACTTCGACTTCAACGTTTTCCCGTACTTCCACAGCATAGCGTGCAGAGTTTAAGGTTTCTTTGTCGTTTACCCAACTCCGGTTTTCAGTGCCCAATCCTTTTACAGATGATTCATCTTGCTTCCAGGTATTTTTCTCTGAATAAACAGATGGAGAGAAACCCGAACTGATCATCGACAATACGAGCCCAGTACTTAACAACATATTCATTAAGCGTTGCTTCCCCAACTGCATCCCCTTCTTTCTTATGAATGATAAGTTTCAGGTTGCTTCATTATCACGTCAATTTCCGTTGATTTATTCATAATTAATTGAATATTCAATTAATATATTACAACAATTCTAAAGTTCAACATTCCATCTGTCAAATGCATAAGAGCTATGTGGATTTGCAACAATATAAAAAACTCCATCTGCCAGCATTTCTGCTGACAGATGGAGCTTTCGCAATTGCAGTTAAATTGTTTGGGAATTGCGCTGATGCTGGGCATCGGTGCAATTTCCCCTTCCCAGCTTTTTTAATACAATCAGTAAAAAAGGGATGGCACCCTTTAACATCGCACAATTAAAACAGCCAGATTCTTCAGTATAAACGAAGAACCCGGCTGTTTTAGTTAACGAGTATTTAAAGACCCCAGCAGATGTTCCATCGTTTCTGCTGCGAGCAGCTCATCGATAGCTGCCTGTAAGTTTCCATCACCATCCGGTGTGGACAATTTTAATTTTTCCGCCAGTTCATCATCCGATAAAGGCGCGTTAGGCGCTCCTTTCGGCGAGTCGACTTGCTTCGATAATTGTTCCCCTGACTTTAGGACACAGTCCAGGTGTGTAAATCTTCCTTTCGGCACTGCTTGTGCTGATGCCTTAAACTCTGCGCTATTCTTTCTTGATATCCGCTCCAAAAACACCAGATGCTTCGGATCAATCGGCTGGAAGGAGAAGTTTTCCGGTTCCAATGACTGGCCGTCGATGGCTAAAGCGATCACATATTCAATGCTGAAACGCCCTTCTTCGCCTGTTGCCGGCTGCTGATGCACGAGTGCTGCATCTCCGCCCGGCGGAAAAGTGACGGTAATGTGCTCGACTTCATCCAGCGAAAAAGGATTTTCTGTGAGTATTGCTTTGATGGCGTCAGCTCCTTGATGAGCAGCCGAACAAAACGGATACTGCTTGAACCACATGCCGGGAGAAACAATTTTCCATTCTTCGCCGAATGATGGCAGCTCTTTTTCAATTTCTTCAACGCCATTGCCATACACCGAGAAAAATCCGCTCGGGCCGCCTAAAGCATCTGTTGAGCCAGTGACTCCCGCTTTAGCGAATGCGGCTGCCTGGTATCCAGCTTGAGCGGCTAGACCTGCGTGAAGCGGTTTCGTTTCTGTTCCAAACTGCACACGCAAGCCGCTCGACTGGGTAGCCGCCATTCCTAATGCGATGCTGGTGGTCTGATCTGAAAAACGAAGCAAGTAACTGCAGGCCGCTGCGGCCGCAATGCCCCCGAGAGTGGAAGTGTTATGCCAGCCTTTCTCGTAATGGCCCCGGCCAATGGCTTTTCCAATAACCGCCATCGTCTCGACTCCGACAATATAAGCCTCCAAGAAACGCTTTCCTTCCACTTGGCCAAAACTCAGCGCAGAAAGCAGCGCTGGAACGAGCACTGTACTTGGATGCCCTCTGACGTCTTCATGAACGTCATCGTAATCCAGCAAATGGCCGATAAATCCGTTAAAAAGCGCCGCTTGTGCAGGATTTGCCGACTTCCCTTGCCCGATGACGGGAATGCCAAAAGATGAAGGTTCATCCCTTAATTGAAGGATATTTTTCACCGCCGCCTCTTCTTTAGCCGCAAATGCCGAAGCGAAAAAGTCGGTTAATCCTCTTCTCGCTTCGGCATAAGCTTTTTCCGAAAAAACGGGTGGATGGTTTATGCGCTTTGCCAATTTTAATGTGAGCATAGCCTACACCTCAGCGGCTGGCTGCAGCTGCTGCAAAAACTGCCGCGTTCTCGGATTTTCCGAATGATCGAAGATTTGTGCTGGAGTACCTTGCTCCACGATTACGCCGTCCGCCATAAATATCACTTTATCCGCCACTTCTTTTGCAAACTGCATTTCGTGCGTCACGATAATCATCGTCGTCTTTTTCTCGGCGATGCTTTTTATCACTTGCAGCACTTCAGCCACCAGTTCTGGATCGAGTGCTGAAGTCGGTTCATCAAATAATAACGCTTCTGGATTAACCGCCAGCGCCCGCGCAATGCCCACCCGCTGCTGCTGGCCGCCTGACAGCGTGACTGGATAATTATGGGCTTTATTGCTTAGACCCACTTGTTCCAGCAATGCCATGCCGATTGCATCCGCTTCTTGCGTTTTCATTTTCTTCGTCACTTTCAGAGATTCCGTGACGTTCTCTAAAGCGGTTTTGTTTTTGAACAAATTATAATTTTGGAACACAAAAGCGGTTTGCTGCCGCAAAGCTCTGATATCGTGTCGATTATGTTTTTCAGCATAAAATGTCATATCGCCGATTTGGATTTTCCCTTTGTCCGGTGTCTCCAAATAATTCAAGCAGCGCAGAAAAGTCGATTTTCCTGAACCGGAAGGGCCGATAATGGCTACGACTTCCCCTTTCTCCACGGAAAGGGAGATGTCATCTAATACAACCAGATCTTTGAATTGCTTTTTCAAATTTTGGACGTTAATCATACTGCCCCTCCTAGGTTTCGTAAGGCCGATTGACCCGTTTTTCGTACAAACTCTGCATATAGCTGTAAAGGACAGTCAATAGCCAATAAACGATCGCAATGACCAGATACGTCTCTAAATATTTCAAGGAAGAAGACGCCACGATTTTTCCTTGTGCGAAAAGCTCCGTTACACCGAGCGTAAATGCCAAAGATGTCTCTTTCAGCAAACCGATGAACGTATTGCCCGTAGCCGGAATGGCATTTTTCACGGCTTGCGGCAGAACAATGCGGCTGTATGCCTGCAGTTTTGTCATGCCGACTGTATAACAAGCCTCTAACTGGCCGTTGTCAACCGAATTGAGCGCAGCCCGGAAAATTTCTGCTAAATAAGCTGAGTTTTTGACGCTTAAGCCAATAATCGTTGCCGTAACGGCATCCATTGCGCTCATGCTCGGGAAAATTTGAGGCAACCCGTAGTAGATCAAGAACAACTGGACGAGCGTCGGGACTCCCCGGAAAAACGAAATATAAAGCGTCGCCAGCTGATGCAGGACAGGTACTTTGTTTTTCGTGATAAAAGCCAGCACAATCCCTGCCACGATAGCAATAATCATTGAAATAACAGCCATAAACAGCGTTATCGGCAAATAGGGCAAGACCATCGGGAACAGCTCAAAGAAGTAAGGTATGTCAAAGTTCATGTCAGCTTTCCCCGCCAATCCATGTTAATTGTTGTTCATTCAGCAAATGCGGCAGCAGCGGCTTCATCAGATAAACCGTCAAATGGCCTTTTCCGAGATCCGCCTGCCCTGCCCGGATATAGCCTTTTCGTTCATACATCTCAGCCAGCCACGGGTGGCTGTCCGCTGTTCCCAGCGACACTGCCGGAGCTTTGAATTGCTTGCTTAGTATTTCCGTTTCAATCCACTCCATAAAAGCGGTTCCGATTCTTTTTTCTTCATTTAGCGGATCAACCGCAAACCACCAGATATGCGGCACTCCGTAAGGTCCGGGCTGCTTGCCCCACGGCATGCGAAGCGACAAAGTCGCCTGGATCCGGCCATCTTTTTCTCTTATATAACAAATATTGTCACGGATATTTTTTTTCACTAAATCCAAATCCGCTGTTGCCGCAGCAAAATGGATCCCAAGTTCCCGGACCGGCTCATAAGCCCGTAATGTAACTTCCAATACTTCTTCTGCATCTTGTTCGACAGCAAGACGATATGTATGCACATTCATCACCTACTCTTTCATCTCTGAAAATTGATTGGCCGGGAAATCCAAGCCGAGATGTCCACGAAGTGTAGTGGATTCATACTCTTTACGGAATAGCCCACGCTCCTGCAGCAAAGGAATGACGCGGTCAACGAACAAGTCAAGGCCATCCGGCAATAACGGCGGCATCAAGTTGAATCCATCACATCCGCCTACGTCCAGCCATTGCGCCATTTTATCAGCCAGTTGTTCCGGCGTGCCGATGAACAAATGATGCCCGCGTGAACCGGCAATCCGTTTATACACTTGTTCCAATGTCAGTTGCCCTTCTTGCGCCATTTTCATGATCAATTCGTATCGGCTTTTCACACTATCCGTTTCAGGGAATTGCAGTTCCGTAAATTTTGCATCAAGCGGATAATCGTTTAAATTGATTCCGCCTAAATAAGAAGATAATACGCTAAGACCGACTTCTTTCGGGATTAACTCTTGCAGTTCATCGTACAGCTGTTGAGCTTCTTCTTCTGTTTCCCCAAGAACCGGGAAAATTCCCGGCATGATCAATGCTTGATTTTCATCCCTTCCGAATTCCCGGACTCGGCGTTTAACGTCTGCGTAGAAAAGTTTTGCATCTTCCAGATTATCCTGTGCCGTGAAAATCACTTCCGATGTGCGCGCCGCAAGATTGCGTCCATCGTTCGAGGATCCCGCCTGAATAATAACCGGATGTCCTTGAGGCGACCGTTCTATATTCAACGGGCCTTTCACTTCAAAAAATCTTCCTTTATGATTTATTTTATGTAATTTTTGCGGATCGATAAATTGGCCGGTTTCTTTATCCCGGATTAAGGTTTCGTCTTCCCATGAATCCCAAAGTTCTTTAACCACTTCCACGAACTCTTCTGCCCGCTCGTAGCGAAGTGCGTGGTCCATATGGTCCTGCTTGCTGAAGTTTAGCGCAGCTGCTGCAATCGATGATGTAACGACGTTCCAGCCGGCCCGTCCATTGCTGAGATGATCCAGTGAAGAAAATTGTCTTGCCAAATGGAAAGGCTCGCTATATGTAGTGGAACCGGTTGCCGCCAGTCCGATTTTTTCAGTTTCTTCCGCCAGGACAGCCAGCAGCGTGAAAGGTTCAAAACGGGAAATAACATTGGGATGGGAATTTTCGTTGACGGATAAGCTATCTGCCAAAAAAATCATATCCAATTTTCCTTCTTCTGCTTTTTGTGCTATTCCTTTTAAATAAGATAAGTTCATTGCTCCGTTTTCCAGGGCTTTTGGATGCCGCCATGAGGCTACATGATGCCCGGTTCCCGCTAAAAACAGACCGATTTTAAGTTGTTTACCCACTTGATAATTTCCTCCTAAAACTTGCTTTTTCTATTTCTTTAAAGTCTATCTGCTTAGTCGGTTTAAAGCAATAAAGAATATATGCATAATTATAACATTTTGTTGACTTTCGTTCTCTTCCTCTACTATAGTAAAGAAAATAAAGTATATCAGTTAACTCGGCTTTAACGTTGAGGCTGATGCTAGGAGTGAATGACCAATGAAAAAAATCGTTTTAGGTTCGCTGGCATTATTACTTTTGCTATTGCTTGCTGCTTGCGGAAGCGGTGATGAAACAAGCGGAGAGTCAGAAGAGAAAAAAGTATTAAAAGTCGGAGCAACTGGGCAAAGTTATCCCAATGCTTATAAAGAAGAAGATAAATTGGTCGGCTTTGACGTTGAAGTGATTGAAACTGCTGCCAAGAACATGGGCTATGAAGTAGAGTGGACTTTAGCAGATTTCAGCGGCATCATGGGGCAGCTGGATTCGAAACGCGTGGATACAGTAGCAAATGATGTAGCTGTGACTGATGAGCGAAAAGAAAAATATGCATTCACTGATCCATACTCAAAAAGCGGAACACAGTTAGCGACAGCGAAAGACAATAACAAGATAAATGAAGTGGCTGATTTTACGGGCGGTACGATTGCAGGCGTTCTTGGATCAAATCATATCGAAAAACTGACAGCATATGATGCTGACAAAAACTTCGAAATCCGTACATACGAAACCAGAGAAGGCGCGAAAAACGATGCTGTTCTTGGACGCGTGGAAGGTTATGTCAGTTCAAAAGCAGTTCTTTTGGCAGAAACCAAAAACCGTGACCTTGAGTTGAAACTTGTGGGAGATCCAGTAGCCGAATATGTAGTGGCATTTCCTTTCCTAAAAGAAAATGAAGAACTGAAAAACTTATTGAACGATGAATTGGCGAAGCTGAAAGAAGATGGAACTCTTGCCAAAATTTCCGAGAAATATTTCGGAGACAATATCATTGCTGAGTAATAGGACAATAGAAAAATCCCCGATGAATTAATTTAATTCATCGGGGATTTTCTTGCTTTCTTTACCTTTTTAGGAGAATGAAAGCTTATATTCACTTTTTAGATTGTCGCATAGGCTCTCTGCTTTCCAGTATAGCTATTGAGAAGAACCGGAAATTCCAATACTTTTCCGTTCATTTCTTCCACTGTACCGGCAAGAGTTGCTTCATCAATGACCGAAATATTAAAAGTTCTGCAGTAATCCATAAATTTATCTATATTAGGAGAGCTTTCCAACTGCTCTTTTGATGCATAGAAAGGAACACGCAATCTTTTGCACAGCGCCAAAGCGTTCCAGGTAGTCACATCATCGAATACAGCGATAATGCCATCCAGTTTCTCGGCTTCACCAACCTCCATTAACCTTAAAACATCTGCTGGGCTTATATCATGAGAACTGTCCGCGCATTTTTTGGCTGGAGCACCTATCGCATGATCAGACACGATTGTGTACAACCCCTTGGTTTTTGCAGTCTCTACAATCTGGACCATCTGATTGCTTCCTCCAAGAATTAATACTTTTTTAATATCAGCCTTCTGCATATAGACAACCTCCTCAATGATTCGGCAAACCATTTAACGTAAGTATTAATAGCGATCATTAACTTCATGACAATAATCCTGTAAGTTCAATTTTTCATTAATCTTAAATACCTAATTATAGATGGATGGAGTTAATACCATTTGCATTTAATAATGAATTTAATACTAATTTACCAGTAATCAAAAGCCAAGTCAATACAATAATCAGAATTTTTAAATTTATATCCCTAATTTTATCTATTTATTAGGATTAAACTTCCTATTGAAATGAGAACTCTTTTCTATAAGACCTCTATTTATCAAAATTTTTCTCTCCCATCCTTTTTAACTTACTTTTAACAATTCATCACTATAATTTACCTAGTAATATTGAATCGGTATAAGGAGGAAAACCACATGACAGTCAAGTCTAAAGTAGAGGTGCCTGATGTTTTTTTTATGTCGGAATGGGGCAAAGCATACGAAAGCCAAGATCAGGGAGAATGTACAGTTTTTGAAGTTAAAAATGATATTGGGCATATCTTTTACTCTTTTGTATTAAGGCCGATTCCCATTCAGGCTGGAGGAACAATCTATTATGATGCCATCACGCCTTTTGGACAAAGCGGTCCAATCATCCTCAATTGCCAGCCCGGAAAAAAAATGGAACTTGCAGCACTGTTTGACCAGGAGTTTCAAGCATATTGTGAACAGAATAATGTTGTAGCTGAGTATATTCGTTTTAATTCGTGGCTGAAAAATATTGAGGATTTTAAAGACATTTACAGCATTGATAACCGCGGGATAACAATGTATATCGACTTGACCGTCAACGACTATTTTCTGGATGAGTTTAAATCCTCCACCCGCCAGCAAGTCCGGAGAGCTTTAAAAAACAATGTTGAAATCGAATATGATTTTACAGGAAATACCATTCATGAATTCCATCGCCTGTATCAAATTATGGCAAAAAGAAATGATATACCGGAGTATTATCAATTCTCAGAAGAATTATTAAGGAACTCTTTTGATCTCTTGGAAGGAAAGCAGTTCATTATATACGTCAAA
Organism: Planococcus sp. 1R117A; assembly: GCF_051417975.1. Lineage (NCBI taxonomy): Bacteria > Bacillati > Bacillota > Bacilli > Caryophanales > Caryophanaceae > Planococcus > Planococcus sp. 1R117A. The sequence goes on from NZ_JBPRLO010000001.1 coordinate 131,880, forward strand.
CATGAAGGCATTAACATCTCTGCAGCATTATTTGTTCATCACAAAGATTATCTCCATTATCATTTGTCTGCAAATGACCCGGCATACTTTCACTTAGCGGGAAACAGTCTGATATTACATGAAGGCTGCCGCTGGGGAGTCGAGAATGGCAAGAAAGAGTTGCACCTCGGCGGGGCATCTACAGATGTCCTTTACCGTTTTAAACGAGGATTCACCAAAACAGAACCTCTGGATATCTTGACTGGAAAAAAAATTAGGATCCCAGAGGCCTACCGCATGTTGTCCGACATTAAGGCCAGTAAGGAAGGCATCGAAAATCCTTCCCATTTCCCGATGTACAGAGGATAACGGTTCTAAAAACGGTTAAGCATTTCACAGATATGCCTATTAAAAGAACCATCCGCTTCGATTGGCGGATGGCTCTTTTCTATCCTTGGACATTTTGGATTTCGCTGACTTGTTCCGCTTTCTTCGATCGGTATGCCGGGAAGAATTCGGTTTCTTTTTCCACTCTTGCAGCAGTACATAACTCGTCGTAGATGCATTCGTTCCACACTTTTCGGCCGACATAAAAATCAAATTCGGTGTTCTTGCCAAACTTTTTCTTAAACAAATAAAGTGTATCGTCCGGGCTATTTGTGGTGCCGCCGCCTGCATGGATCAGTTCAGCGCCATTTTCTTTGCCCCATACGGCAATGCCGTACGTCATGACATATACCGGAGATAAGTGATGGAACTCCGCCAAAGTGCCCGATAAATGGGTGTGTATAATATTATTATAAAAGAAATGCAACTCCGCCCCGATTACCTTTCCTTCATAGAGCGCTTCGACCAGTATTGTTTTCTCTCCAAAAAACTTAAGGCATTTGGCGAAATACGATTCATCAAAGTAATAATACATATCCGCCCCGATTCGCTTCATATTATCCTGATAAATCTCTTTAAATAAATCCAGATTTTCCGGATTCACCGTGATTCGGTAATCTACGCCAATACGCATGGCATGGCGGATATTTTTTCGAGTAGATTTGGAAAACTCCGCTTGCACCGGGTCATCATAATCTCCCAGATTCGTGCCAACAGTCTTGCGTGTGAAAATGACCTCGTAGCAATCAGTGAAATCCTTGGCATTATTAAGAACCGGATGGAACCGGACAAATTCAGAAATGATATTCTGCTCACTACAATATTGCTGGAACGCTTTTTTGAATTCCTGGACCAACTCCGCCTTATTGGCGTCTTCCCCTTCTATGATGACAGGTCCTCCATAGCCATAAGGGGTAACAATATCGTAATAGGTTTTGCCGTCAATTCGGATTGGAACTTCCCGTTTAATAAATAGATGCTTTACAATGCCAAGCGGATGGTTGAAAGTATAAACCTCGCATTTGCCATTCTCAATTTCCTCGTATAGTTTCCCATAATTCTCTTCAAAAAATATATCCATATACCTGACCCCTCATTCCTGCATTAGGTATCATGCAGCCCTTTTCAGCAGTTTTTAACCTTTTTAGGACTACAGATTCTTTTCTTTTTTTCAAATTATTAGATTAATCACTCAGTTATACCTATTACCTTACACCGATTAAGCTTTTCTTTCAATAAATAATTTTCTAAATTTTTGTAATTTTACATACTTAAAATTCATATTTTCTTAACAAAGAATTTGAATAGGAAAAGAACCGCTTGCTTCAACTCAAAAGTAGAAGCAAGCGGTTCTCATTTTATGTTTTCCAAGCTCTTTAATTGTTAATCTGTGGAAGAAAAGCGCTTTTTGAGGCTTTCAAACTCTTCCTTGAATTTACTGCGGTATTCCTCGGCTCTTTCTTTGCGGTGTTCAGACCGTTCGCGACGCATTTCTTCTTTTGCCCTCTCTTGGAGATCACTCTCCACCTCACGTGCGTGCTCCACTTCTTCCTGAATATCGCTGGCGTTGTAGCGCACCGTTACTGCTTCAAACTTCTCCAGAATATGATTGTAGGATTCTTCAGTCCGTTCTTGAGCAATCGTGATGATTGCCACATCTTCATCTTTCATCCGAGAAGAAATGGCTGTAATAAGACTTGACTCTTCTTGTGCTTCGCCTGCATCTTTGGCCATGCCGACTACTGAACCAATCCCAAATCCAAGCAGCATACCAAGCGGTCCGCCTAAAATGCCCACAAGCGTTCCGATCAAGCCGCCTTTCCAAGTATCGTCCTGGGTCCGCTTGCCTGTATCAAATCCATCCTGCATTAATATATGTCCGTGTGATTTTTTTATGACGGCCACTTGGGACAGCGTAAATCCTTCATTGAACGTACTGGATTTCTTCAGCTCAGACAAAGCCTGGTAAGCTTCACTCTCCACTTTAAAATAACTAATAATGACATTTTCCATACAAGCTATCCACTCCATTCCTTTTATTGAAAGCACCTGTTTAATAAGAATCTTCTACTCCTGTCTTTTTGCCATTGGCGACGTGTCTGAGAATACTATATGCCAAGAAAATTCCTAATAAATCGATGCCCATATCAAATAATCGGCCGTCCCGCTCAAAAAACAGCTGCAAAATCTCTGTGAAAAAAGCGAATGCCGCACTGGTAATAAAAGCCGCATCTCTTTTTTTCAGCCAGTTCAAGATAAGAACGTACAGCAGTGCAAAAGACAATATATGGCCTGTTTTTTGAATCAGGTAAAAACTATCGCTAAAGCTGATATCATCCAGCCGGAGAAGCTCGGAAAAATCCGGCGGCAAATCAAAACGAAAATCCACTTCCTGATTGAACAAAAAAGTCCATGCATCACTGGTGCAAGTGGCGACGATAATAACCAATGCCCATAATAAAACCAACACCAATCTGATATTCAAAAGCCGCCCTTCCTCCTTTTGCATCTTTGATAGTATTGCCCTGGTTACTCAAAATTTACTCTTGCCAGTCTTCTCACTTAGTCTCCTCATCAAATACCGCAAGCGGCAATACAGCGCTGACTACATATTGTCCGGCGTCTACAATTTCGGAAATTTTCAAGTCGACGCAAAGGCTTGAAAGCAAATACGCATCTTTCGCCTCCATTCCATAATTCTCTGACAAATGATCCACCATTGCCCGGACTGCATCTTGAGCGCATCTCATCAAATCCGGACCAACCCCCGTAGTCCCATAAAATCCTTTATGATTCACTTTCGGCGTCAATGCCCCTCGGGTCAAAAATTGCGGAGCCGGTATTCTTTTTCCTTTAATGAGCTTGAATTTCAAGGTTGCCGTCATCGGGCATTCAAGCGCTGACACACATACTTCACCGTCCCCTTGTGCTGCATGCGCATCCCCGCAGCTAAACAAAGCTCCACTCACTTGCACAGGCAAGTATAGTTTTGTGCCGATAGTCAGCTGGCGGGTGTCAAGGTTGCCGCCAAATTTCCCCGGCGGCATGATGGCCTGGCCATGCGCATCTTTCGGGCTGACACCCATTGTCCCTAGAAAAGGCGTAATCGGAATCTTAATACGCTCATTAAAATGAATAAACTCCTCGTCCGATAAATCGAACGTCCTTAAATAAGCATTTGGAAAATCCTCCGGCAACAACCCAAGCCCCGGAAGAATGGCTGTCCAGCCCCAATCTCCCGGCTTCAAATCGACAATCTCCACTTCCAGTGCATCTCCCGGCTCCGCCCCTTCAACTGCAACAGGGCCGGCCAACGGATACACCCGCTCCCAGTTCAAGCCGGCGATATCTTTTGTTGTGGAATTTTTATGGAATTGATTGTCTGCGACTTCCCGCGTTTTAAAAACAACCGTATCTTCGCTTTGAATCGTCAACACCGGCTCCGGGTCCTTGGCCCAGGTAAAATGCACACGCTCTTCAGGAAACTCATGAGTTTTTGCCATTGCTTTAATTCCCCCTTTCTAATTATCTGAATAATAGCATAATTATCAAGGCGTTAATACTCTATGCTGCCACTTTAAAACTTTTGACATCTCTTCTATGTTTTTCTGAACACATTGCTTTACACAAATGAAAAAGCTTCTTCCGTTAACGGAAGAAGCTCAGTTCAGTTTTGTATTTCTTTTGCTTTAAACGTTTTTTCTGTGTTCCGATTCAGTGCTTTTTCAGCAAACATATACAGGAAGACTCCGGCAGCTGCACCGGAGCTGTCGATCCATACATCGCGCAATTCCCCGCTTCTCCCCGGTACATAGAGCTGATGAAATTCATCTGATATGGCATATAAAACACAAATCCCTATAGTAAAAACTGTTCCCCGATTTCGGCGAGTCCCGCTTGTTTTCAGTGCATTCAACGTTAATACACCCAGGATTAAATAAATGATGAAATGGGCATTTTTTCGGACGATATGTTCAGCCGAATCAATATTTCCCTCCAAATCCGGAACCGCTTTTTCAATTGCCGACAAAATTGCCTCTGTGATACCTGAACTCATTTCACTGGACTGAGAAGCCGGTTGATGGGACAAAGAGAAAATCAGAGCCATCCAAAGAGCCACCAAAGCCCATGAAAGCATTTTATGTAAAGACATGGCATCTATTTCCTTTTCTTTGTGTCGTTGTTTTATTCCGCTTTTCCAAGCGGGAGATTTACTGACCATTTAAGTCAGATTGAAGTTTCTCTTTTTCCCTAGCACCGATTATAGCATCTCTCTTTTCAGCTGGGAATCGCTATAGAACTCTAATCATATTGGATAAACTTGCACACATAAAACAGCGTTTTCCCCCAAAAAAACCCTCGAAAACATCGAGGGATTTCTTGTTTCATTCTTTTTCATGAATTTAATTTAGATAACTGCTATAAACCCAACCCGTTTTCGTGCCATATTTAACCTGGTACCAAGAGCCGCTATTAGCTACATATTCCACACTTTTTCCTTTTGGAATAACGGTAATTACGCTATGAGTTGTTGATGCGCCGCTTCGCATATTCACATTGGCAGTTGTTGAATAGTTAGAGTTAATAGCCGCTTTTGCTGCATCGACCACTTTCACAGTCTTAGCAGCGCTTTTGTTTTTTGCTGCGTCTACTGCATATACCGCAACCGCTGTACCGGTTTTTTGCCTGGCAATTTTAATGGAAAAGGCACCACTTTTCGCAGTGGCTTCACCCAGTTTCACTTTTCCAGCATAGGCATACACCTTCGCATTGGACTCTGCTTTTCCTGTGATGGTGACCGCATTGTTTTTCACTGGATTAACAGTTGGAATACCTGGAGCTGTTTTATCAGCTACTTTCACATTTTTGCTGGCACTTTTATTGCCTGCTGCGTCTACTGCAATTACGGTGATCGTAACGCCTGGTTTTTGCTTGGCAATCGAAATTGCAAAAACGCCTTTCGCAGCCACTGTTTCCCCGATTTTCTTATCTCCTGCATAAGCATATACTTTCGCATTCACTTCAGCTTTCCCTGTAATGCTGATTGAATTCGAAGAAACCGGATTGACAGCCGGTACACTTGGAGCAATTCCATCTTTTACTGTCACTAGTTTTGCTTTGCTTACTAAGCCTGCACCATTTTTACTGAAAACGGATAACTGGGCGCCTATTTCCTGTTTCGGAATTGCGACTTTAAATCTTCCCACACTGTCCGCCATCCCAGTATTCAGCACTGCAGATCCATTTTTGACGGTTACCGTCGAACCAGCTTCCGTAGTTCCTTTTACAGCTACGGAATAATCAAAAACCCCTGACACATAAGGAGCTGGAAGATAATTAATCATCAATGCTTTTCTGGCATTTATGCGGCCATGGCCATAGACAGGATCTTTGCCGGCAACGCCAAGGTCATCCGCTGAATTATAGAGCCGATTTTCAATTTCAATATTATTCAAAGCCGGTTCACTGGCTTTAATGAGTGCTGCTACTCCTGAAACCATCGGCGTTGCCATTGACGTTCCACTCATCAGCCCATACGCACCTTTTGGCAAAGTAGAATATATGGAAGTACCCGGAGCTGTGATATCAATGTTTTTTCCGAAATTAGAAAAATCAGATACTTTATCTAAAGGCGTTGAAGAAGCTACTGAAATCACATTGGCGAAGGAAGCTGGATAATAAGGCTTTTCGATTCTTTCATTTCCTGCTGCTGCAATAATGACGACGCCTTTTTCATGGGCGTCTTGGATTGCCTCGTTGAAAGCACTGCTATAAGCATAGCCTCCAAGACTTAAGTTAATAATATCTGCCCCTTGTTCTACTGCACGATAAATTCCTTCTATAATTTCTGAAGTATAAGCAAAACTGCCATTAAAAACATTGATTGGCATGATTTTCGCAGCAGGAGCAATTCCAGCGCCGCCAAGGCCATTGTTAATGGAAGCGCCAATTATTCCAGCCACATGCGTGCCATGGGCGCCAGCAGCGACATTGCTGCTTTCTTTTACGGTATCAAATGGATTAAAAATCTGCGTTTTTAATTCAGGGTGTGAAATATCGATTCCATCATCAATCACTGCCACAATAACATCAGCCGACCCGCGAGTTTTATCCCAAGCCAGTTTTGTTTCCATTTTTTGATGATGGTACTGCAGATTGCTGAAACTGGGATCATTCAGCGTGTAACTCAGCTTTACCTGGTAATCGGGTTCTACACTTTGAATATCTTCGTGTTTTTCCAAGTCATCGATAAAAGCATCGACAGATTGATTTTCTGGAACTTCCAGGGCAACCAGCTGATCATTTCCTTGCGAATCACTCGCTACAGTAACCGAATTTTCCAAACTGATGCTGGCATCGTCTTTTAATTTAATGATGACTTGGTCTGTTTCGTTTTGGTCTTTTGCCAATAAATTCTCATCATCTGCATATGCTAAATCTCCCGAAGCAGAAAACAGCATCAAAACGGACATCACCGACAGTATTTTTTTCATTAAGCATTCTCCTTGCCACCCTGGATTTTTTGTTATAAAAAGGAATTTTTTCAACTTTTATCTCTTTGAATCAGTTTATATCATATTACTGCTAATCACTAGGACAAATTTCAATTTTAGCACATATTTTCATAAATATTTGCTAATTCTTATATCATTTCCCAATAAAATAACCATTTTTAAGTTTCTTCTTTACTGTTATCACTTCAATAAAAGATTAATTTTCTCCAATTAACATTATTAATTAATTTTGTGTTTTAATTCTCCAAAATGTGGTTTTATGGTTTTAGAAAAACAGCAGTAAAAAACCTCCCATATATAATGGAAGGCTTTGATGTTATCTATAAGTGGCAAATGTCATTTTTTACAATTTGCTTATCGATTCTTTTGATTTTACTTACTATCCGAACTACCGAAAGCCTCTGCAAAATGCAAATAAATCAGTCAGCACATTTAACTTAACATTAATTCTTTAAAGTTTATAAGCGCCTTCGAATGTGCAGATGTTTTTCGTATCCAGCACCAGTTTGTCCTGGATCAGGTCCATGTTCTCTTTGATGTGGTCATGCCCCACCATGACGACCAGCACTTCGATCTCGTTCATGAAGTCTTCGAAGTTCATGAACTGGTGGTCCACCATGCGTTCTTTGACAAACGGATCGAACACTTTCACACCGAACGCCAAATGCTCATCCAGCCGCTCCAACAATTGCAGCGTCGGGCTTTCCCGGGTGTCGTCCACATTTTCTTTGTACGCCAGCCCGTACAGGCCGATCTTGGAAATGTCCTTGATGTCGTTTTCCCGCATGATGTCGCGGATGCGCCCCAGCACATGCCGTGGCATGGAGTCGTTGATTTTCCGGGCGGCCAGGATCAGGTTCGTCAAATCCGGATAGTCCCCGACCAAAAACCATGGGTCCACGGAGATGCAATGGCCTCCCACACCCGGTCCCGGCTGCAGGATGTTGACGCGCGGATGCTTGTTGGCGATTTTGATGATTTCGTAGACATCAATGTCATCCGTGCGGCAGATTTTCGCCAGTTCGTTCGCGAACGCGATGTTGACATCGCGGTACGTATTTTCGATGACTTTCGACATTTCCGCGGAACGGATGTCCGTCAAGACGATTTCCGCCTGGCAGAACGTCTCATAGATCGCTTTGACTTTCGCGCCCACTTCCAGATTGTCCGCCCCGATGGTGCGCGAGTTGTTTTCCAGCTCGTAAATCATATTGCCTGGGATGATGCGTTCAGGTGCATGCAATAGATGCACGTCTTCCCCGATGACATAGCCCCGCTGTTCGATGACCGGCCGGATGTGGCGGTCGATGGTGCCCGGCGAAATCGTGGATTCGATGACAATCGCCGCGCCTTTTTCACAAACATTCAGCACGTTGTTGACGGCCGAAATGACGTATTTCGGATCGAGCTTCTTGCTTTCTTCTATATAAGGGGTCGGAACCGCCAGGATGTAGGTATCGCTTTTTTGGTATTCCGTGCTAAACGAGACGCCATTCGCCAGCGCAGCGTCAAACAGCTCCTGCAAGCCTTCTTCCTGGAACGTCAGCTTGCCTTCGTTCAAGGAATCCACTAACTTCTGGTTCAAATCCGTTCCGACGACCTCTACGCCGCTTTTCGCCAGCATCAACGCTGTTGGAAGGCCGATATAACCAAGCCCGACTACATTTACTAAAGACATTTAAGCTTCTCTCCCTTTACCACTATCGTTTCTCTTATAGAGCAGATATTACTAATTTTTATGGTTCTGCTATATCAATAAGCAGGTTGTTTACTAAACTTCTTCTAATTTTCTTGTAAGGCTTATTGAGGCAGCAGTTTTTCATCCATTCACTCTTTAAATCATTACAAGGCGATATACATTAGATGGAATCGACTATTAGACTGTAAATCTCTTGCGGATTTTTTGCAAGCGTTAATATTATAGCACAATTTAAATTGGGTAGCATAAAGCTAACTTATGGGTGAGCTTTTTATTTATTGCAGCAGTATTTCGAAGGATTCTTACACTAATTTCGCCTTTAGAATTGGATAAACAAAAACAAGATGTCCTCAGAACTAGTTCTGAGGACATCTTGTTTTTGTTTTTGATTATTGTTTTAAAGTATAATCATAATTTTCTTCTGTGTTGCTATCCCCAATTCAACCCTATTATTTTTCTAACTCAATTTAGAAAGGCTTTCTACATAAACTAGAATGCATATAAACACACAATCTAAGGTTCAACTGACATAATTCTTTTTTCCAACAAAAGCTCAGTCATCATCATCTCTACATCCTGCCCAAACTCCTGATTATTTAATGCAAATTCCATTGTCGTGCGTATAAATCCTAATATTTCTCCTACATCATAACGCTTCCCTTCAAATTCATAGGCAAAAACTTCTTGAATACCATTCAATTGTTGAATAGCATCAGTCAATTGAATTTCTCCGTCTTTTCCAATATTATGCTGCCCAAGAAAAGTGAAAATTTCCGGTGTTAAAATATAACGGCCAAGAATAGCTAAACTGGAAGGGGCAGTTCCTTGCTTCGGTTTTTCCACAAAGTTTCCGACCTGATAGCGCCTTCCCTTTTTTGAATAGGGATCAATTATTCCATAACGGTGTGTATCTTCTTCGGCTACTTGCTGAACACCAATAATCGAAGATTGCGCTTCGTTATATTGCTCAATAAGCTGTTTTAAGCATGGCTTTTCCGCTTGAACGACATCATCTCCCAACAATACCGCAAAAGGTTCATTGCCGATAAATTTCCGTGCACACCATATCGCGTGACCTAGTCCTTTCGGTTCCTTCTGCCGAATGTAATGAATTTCCACTTTGGAAGATGCCTTTACTTCTTCGAGCAGCTCATACTTTTCTTTTCTTAACAAATCGGCTTCAAGTTCGAAATTATTATCGAAATGGTCTTCGATTGCCCTTTTCCCTTTACCTGTCACAATAATAATGTCTTCTATGCCCGATTCAATCGCCTCTTCTACTATATATTGAATAGTAGGCTTGTTTAAAATTGGAAGCATTTCTTTTGGCATCGCTTTTGTCGCCGGAAGAAAACGAGTACCTAAACCAGCTGCTGGAATAATCGCTTTTGTTACTTTTTTCATCAAACAACCTCCTTTTACTTACAAGATTGCTACAATTAAATCTCGATTTTTCTGTCCAATTCGATTCTTCATTGACATAGGAAACGGAATTATCAGACTTCGATTGTTTAAAACAGGAACATTTTTATATACTCAAAATAAATTTCAGCATAAAAGCAATATTCACCAAATACTTTTTACCTATTTTATTATACATATTTTCATTTTAGCATAAATTTAATATAAAGTAACTAAATATTACAAAAACGAACATTATTAAATCGATTTCACTGTTTCATTAAAGGAAAACTGCCATCTTCTTTTTTTCCTTGAAGACGGCAGTTCATTAATATCTACTTTCTCTTTAACTTGACAAGTTTTAAAATCAGCTGTTTGACTAGCTTGTTTCCCCATTATTCTCCGAGCCAGAATTCCTCTCGATGGTTTTAGTTCCTTCTTCACCACGAGAACTAGTTCTAGCCAAAGAAAAAATAATAGTTGTAACAAATAATATAGCGCCTTTAATTATGCTCTACATCTCACGTGCCTCTTTATAATAAGATTTGTTTCTTATCCCGCGTATTTAATTTTTCTAATCTTTTCTATAACTTAATTATAATATAACAAGCTATTCCTTATCTTTTCTGCTTACATAAACTGTTTAAGGGAATATTTAAATAATATACAAAAGTTAAAATTATTTCTTGTCAGTATTCTGTAAATGAAGCAAATAAGTTTTTCAAAAATTTTTAATCAATATTTAGAGGGAAATATAAATAGATAAGCTGTTTTAGTGTTTTATACAACAGAAAAAGAAATATTTCTTTATAGGAGCATGAGTATAGTTCTTTTATATAAAAGTATTTCAAATAGCATCAGAAAAACGGTTAACGGCTTTTTCCTTCAATGGTATGATGTTTACTATTTCCAAAAATAGCTCTTTTTAGAAAGGCTTAAGTTTTTCGTTCCAATGCTTTTAAATATAAATTCAATATGCATCTTTTGAGCCAAATAACACTAGAATAGTTTTAAATATCAATTTAATATCAATCCACGTATTTCTTTCACGGATATACTTTAAATCCATCTCCACCCATTCCTCAAAACGAAGATTGCTTCTTCCGTTAACCTGCCAATAACAGGTAAGTCCAGGAGTTACACTAATTCTTTGTCTCTCGTAAGGAGTATACAGTTCTACTTCTTCCGGAAGCGGTGGTCTTGGACCGACAAGACTCATCTCTCCTTTCAATATATTAAATAATTGAGGGAGTTCATCAATACTTGTCTTTCTGATAATTTTCCCTACCCGTGTAACTCTTGGATCGTTCCTTATTTTAAAAACCGGTCCCGTAGCTTCATTCCGTTTCAACATAGTCGATTTCATTTCTTCAGCATTCCATACCATGGATCTAAATTTATACATGTTAAACTCTTTTCCTTGTTTGCCGACCCTTTTTTGCTTGAATATAACTGAATGGTGTACATCTTCAATTTTTATTAAAACAAAAACTAGTAAAAAAATTGGAGTTAAAAAGAAAAGCCCAACAGACGCTAACAAAATATCAATTATCCGTTTAATCATCAAATATTTTTTTTTGTCATTCATTTTGGAAAGATTGAAGTTGGGGGTTTTTATTTTGCTAAAAACAGATTCTCTAGGTTTTTTATTACTGGTTATTGCCATATTATTCCCTGCCTTCCCTTTCGACTTATTCACTCTAAATAGCAACTTATTGCACAGGTTTTTGATTAGAATCTTTCCAGTTCAGATTCTTTACTATCTCCATAAACCAATTACATAAATAGGCGACAAGGATAGACAAAAACTGGTCCGCAAATTTTAAAAGCAATAGTATAGGCTATAAAAGCACCTCGGTTCTAAGCATTAAACCTTTTAAGCAATAATTCCCCATAATTCTATGTATTCATAGTTCCATATTAATTCCTCTATATCTAGCTTACTCCTTGAAAAACATTTTATTTTTTGAATATTCTGTTTTTTTATTTATTATAACATTTATTAAATTTTTGATATTATTTTTAAATTTATATCTCCTAAAAAGGTTCTTTGTGGTTTTATAAAACCAAAAAAAACACTTTTTTATAGTTCTTTTTACTTGTAATTTATATTTCCCAATCCTAAATTCCGTTCATAAAAAATAGGTTGTTTCTCAGTTGTGTTGTTGCTTTCTCTTATTTCTTGGTATTTCACTTTTTTGAAAACTAATAAATGAAAAAATTCTTAAAATCACTTTATAAAAGTAGTCTGCTTTATCTTTTTGATTTCACTATTAATTGAGTTTCAAGCTGAAATATTGCAACAGTATACTTGTTTGCTTCCTCATAATAAAAAGAAGCAGATGCATATACGCATCTGCTTCTTAAAAGATCTTCTTTATTTTAGAATATGGTACGTAATTTTTGAGATATTAGACTCTTATGTATCATAGACTCCAATACTTTTACTTAACAACCAAGGACGCCCTCTTAGGCCCTGCATTCTTGCATCCATAATTTTTCTCAACCTAGAATGAACTTATAACATCGGCATCGTATGAGATACCATCCAACTATCCAAGCTCCTGCTATAATACGCAGTAATCTTATAACCTATTCCTGCCGGTGCCTGTACGCCGACTCTTCCCGCTTTGTTGTTCACTTTTGCAAAATCGCAAAGCACCTGCACCGGTTGTCCGCCGCTGTTCTCGACGTAGATTTCCAGTTCTTCTTTAAAGCGATGCTTTGGCGGTTCAGGCAGATTGATAACGGCGGTCCCCAGCAGGCTGGCTGATTGGTTAATGGTGATTTTTGAAGTCTCCACTGAATTCGATGCAAAGTTCCGCGTTGATTCATTGACGAAATTATACATCCGGCCGTTGTGAAGGATGCTCGTCGTTTCATAATCGAATACTTGGTCGCGTAAAGACGCAATAGAAGCGACCCCTCCTGCTGTTCCGTCCACCGGTTCGGCGAGCAGCGGTTCGATAATGCTGAGTCCCGAAGGATAATCAAGGATGACATTGGCGTATCCATTCGCCTCAAAATAAGCATGGTTGATCGTATTCGAATAAGACGGTGTTGTATTGATCATGCCAGAGCCGATATGGATGCCTGCAATGCCGTTCGCATCAAAATTTCCGCCTTGCACGTTATGGCCATAAAGCCCGCGCACAACGAGCCCAGCTCCTGCGTTGCCGACAAAATGGCAGTCGTGGATGCCGTAGACATTATTGTCGCTGCCCCGGTCTGTTTGAAGGCCTGAGCCAATATGTATTTTGTACTCAGTTCCTGAGCGGAGAGGGTTCTTAAGCGCTGGCGATACTGTTATTCCTTTTGTGCTGACAGAATTGATATGATATACCGAACCTTCGCCATTACCAATTTTCAAGTATGCACCGACATGAACGTTACTTGATTCCGGATTGAATTTCGAGAATGTCACACGATCTCCTGAACCGCCGCCATCACTTCCGGTAACCACCGTGCCATTTTGCTCGAATTTACACGACTGGTCAAAGATGCAGAGATTGTTATTGCCTTCTCCTGTAATTTGCAGCCCATGGACTTTCGCCCAGGTAAATGAAACATTCGAGAAAGTTTTGTTGCGGATATCGGTCGCCAGCATACATACTTTTGCATACTGTGCCGATCCATTCAACGGATCGGTGCCTCTGAAAGTCAATCCTTTGATATGCCCATCACCGCCTCGCATCCGCACCAGATAATCCATAGGGGCGGAAGGTGCAATCACCGTCGTCTTATCGCTATAGCCGACCCATGATACTGCTTTTCCCTCTTCAGTCACCGGCACTTCAAGCGGCTTGCTGATGCGGTACAAACCCGGAGGGAAAAATAGCGTGCCGCCGCCTTTAGCATTATAAGCAAAAGCAATTGCCTGCTGGAGTGCCCGCCAATCATCTGCTTCATCGTCTCCTTTAGCCCCGAACGCCTTAACATTGAAGGTTTTATCCGGTCGTTCACTGAACGTCACTTCATCTGCCATTTTCTTTAATCTATTTGCTGTCGCGAGAGTCTGCTTTTCTTTCGTGAATCCAAATCCCATTTATATTCCCTCTCTTCTGTAAACCTATTTATCTCGCTTAACGATACCATCCGAAGGTTAAAGAAACGTTAAGCGCTTCAAATCTGCTTTAAAAACAACTGCAATAAAATATTACTCTTTCTTTTATTCTCTAGTGATGAATAAAAGACCTCTTGCCACAAAGCAGCTGCTGTCATACAGTTCCACGATTCCCTTCGAAAAAGCCCTAAATTTTCCTCTCTTAGTATTTAATATTGGATAAGCAGCATTCCATAAATGAAAAGCAATAGTTGACAATTTTTTATTACTATAGAATAATTACAGAGTTTCGTATTGTTTTAAATTTATAATTTTAGTACGAATAGAGAGTAGGTTAAAGCTTTGAAACGCTTTTTATTTTTTGACTGGTTGCGGGTTTTGGCAACTATTGCTGTAGTGACTATACATATTTCTGCAATTTTTATCACGGCTAATTATTATGACGGCAAATCTTCTTGGTTAACCGCCAATTTCTTTGAGTCTTTTACCAGATGGTGTGTGCCTATATTTGTCATGATTAGCGGCGCCTTGATTTTGAGCGACAAGCGTGAGTATACTTATCAATCTTTCTTGAAAAAACGGATCAGCAAAATTTTCATCCCTTTGCTCGGCTGGAGCATATTGTATTTCGGTTTCTATTTTGTCCAGGGGCGGGTAGAACTTAATCCGATTTTATTTATTCAAAGATTTTTAAATAACGGCATTTCCGTCCATTTCTGGTTTATCTACATGCTTTTAGGACTTACTTTGGTTAGCCCATTGATTAAACTGATGCTGAAAAATGCTACGCAAAAGGATTTGACTTATTTCCTTGTCCTTTGGTTTTATGCATCCGTTATATCACGTGTTTTAGAGCATCTAGTAGATATTACATTTAATATGGAACTGTTTTTTGTTACCGACTATGTCGGCTATTATATATTAGGCTATTATTTATTCACTTATGAACTTCCTTTGGCATTGCGCAGATTTTTATATGTCGGTTTGGCTTTCGGTTTACTTTTCACTTTCTTCCTCACTTTTATTACAACAGCCGAAGCGGATGGATCTTTTCAATCTTTTTGGTATGGCTACCATTCTCCAAACGTAGTATTGGCAAGCATTGGATTGTTTGTGCTATTCAAACACAGCCATTATATAAATTCAAAAAAGCTTCCTTCAATACCGCATTTCATAAATACTACCAGTTTCGGCATCTATCTAGTACATATGATGGTGCTTAAATTTATTGCAGATTATTTCCCTGGATTATGGCTTGATACTCATTCAGCCATCGCCATACCTTATCGGGTATTTATCACCGTTTTAATAAGTGCTTTGATTGTTTTAGCGATGAAGAAAGTACCTGTATTAAAGAGCTTAGTGCCATAAGAATGAAATTACATTTTACTGCCATGACAAAAAAACTGCGTACTGCTTCGGAATAAGAAGCAGTACGCAGTTTTTTTAGTTAACAAAATACAACTTCGTTTTTGAATAAACTCTTTAAAAAGGCAAATCCTTTGTCGGATTTCTGTGCCGCTCCTGTTCCTGCCGCTCCAGAAAAGCACTGAACCCTTCCCAGCCATCCCTATTATGAGTGGCGAACAGCTCAGCCATAAATTTGCCGAACGAGTCCGGCCGCGCAGGATGGTCCCATACCACGTTAAAATTTCTGCTGTAAGTGACCCGGTTAAAATTGCCGAATATATGCGTCAGGGTGCTGACCAGCACACGGACTTCCATGACCGCCGGCATTCCTTTAAACTGATTTTCACTGTAAAGAAACCCTCTCTTATCAAGCAGCCGAATCCGGAAGGCATCTTCGTATTCTTCCAGCACCAAGATTAAATCCTGTTTACCGACCATCCCGCCACCCGCTTTCCCATTGCTTTTGATACTTTTTCGCCAGAGCATCTTGAAATCCTGCAAAGGAACAATGAGAAACTTTAATTAGAGGAGCTCTTCATTTCCATTTTCGTAAAAACGTTATAAAAAAAGCATCCATTGCAGAGAATGGATGCTCTTAACTATTCAATTTTCATTTAACACTTGTCAGTTCAAAAACAACGCGCCCTTTTTCATCGATGGATTTGATGGTCGCGAATCCTGGTGCCATATAGTATTTAAATCCAGTCTTTGTGGTCACTTCTGTAGCGTTGGTAAATGTTTTATAGCGTGTTTTGACCGTTTTGTTTACACCGGTGATGGTATTGATGAGCGTTTCATCGCCTAGGCCTGTATTAAATTTCTGGCCAACTTTTACCGGATAGGCCAGCGCCAGATCATATTCCGAATAAGGATAAGCGAAAGCAAATAATTTATAGTTCTCAAACTCCATATATTCGTATACATCGTTGCCAACTTTTACTGTCCACATAAAACCAAAGGTCAATCCATCACGCTTTGGTACATTGACAAAGCGGTGGACTTCAGTCGAGCCATCAGGACGGGCGTAGGCGTAAGTCTTTGTTTTATCTTTCTGGTAAGAGTTTTTGATCACTGCATCATTTTTGAATTTCGGTTCCAATCCCCGTGCGATGAAAGCAGCAAATTCCCCGCGGGTCACCTTTGCTTTAGGACGGAAAGTATTATCTGGATAACCAATCGTTATGTTAGCTGCAAGCACTTTCGCAATTGCCTCAGACAACGCCGTATCTGGTCGCACATCTTTAAACTCATTATTAAAAGTGAATGCAAGGTCGAAGACGCGCGAGATTATAAGAGCGGCATCTCCTCTGTTAATAGTCTGATTCGGCCGGTACGTGCCGTCTTTATAGCCTTTCAAATAACCTGCTTTGTCGACTGCTGCTATATATCCACTGGCATAATGGCTTTTCTTCACGTCTTTAAACTTTGTGTCTCTCTTTTTCCCGTCCAATCCTTTTAAGCGCCCAATCATTACTGCTACTTCAGCTCTTGTTATCGCAGCGTTTGGACGAACTTTACCGTCACTTTCTTCGTTTATAATCCCTTTTTTCATTAAATATTGAATTTCTTCGTAATACCGGTGGTTTTTGGGCAGATCTGGTGCAGCCTGCACAGACGATACTAACAAGAACAGAGCCAAGACAATCGCAATGGGAGTCATTAGTTTTTTCACGTTGCCACCCCTTTATTTTTAAAAACTTTCTTGGTTATAGTTTACCTCAAAAATGCCAGTAAAACTATATAAATATTTCATTATTCAGAATTCTTACAGATGAGAATTTCCTTTAAATATTATTCAATTGGTGTATAAATACAAAAAAGCCACGCAAATGGATGGCCTTTTTAATTTATAAAAATTTAATTTTTCAAACTATTAAGTCGGATTATTACAGTCAAAAGACTTATTAAGCAATAAATATACCTATTAATCAGAAAACAAATCATGTTTAAAGTCCTGTCTCTTAAAATGAATAACGCTTGAAAGTAGGCACAAAAACATAACTGTTACATAAATGTAACAGTACTGCAAAGAGAATGACATTGTTATATTAACAAAACTTCCATATAGTTGACAAAGAGATATAGAAAATTATTAAATAATGTAAATTAATACAGAGATAGGGGATTAATAATGAGAAAAACAGTGTTAACTTTAATATCAGCTAGTGCTTTATTATTATCTAGCTTACCTAATAATACCCATTCGGAAAACGCCATAAACATTAAAGGATTAAATTCTTCGATTAATGAAACTGCCTATTCTTTACCAGCATATCCATACCACTTCGCCTTTGACTCTGGTGAACCTTCACAAGAAGTAAAACAAGTTGCTTCAAGTTCTGCAACAGCTAAATCGGGATCTTACAAGTTTAAATACAATACTAATCTCCGCTTAGATGCAGGAACAAAAAGCAAAGTCCTGACTGTCGCTAAAAAAGGGGCTTCTGCAACTGCAACCCATCAGAAAAAAGTTGGCAGCCAGGTTTGGTACAAAGTAAAAGTCGGTGGTAAACACGGCTGGGTCTTAAGCACATTACTGTCCCCAAAAACTTCTTCTGCTAAAGCTTCTACTGCTTCAAAAGCCACCTCCGTATCCGGCAAGTATAAAGTAAAATACAATTCAAACGTCCGGGCAAACGCCGGCACCAGCCATAAAGTTGTAACGCTTGCCAAAAAAGGTTCGACAGTCAAAGCTACTTCTTCCAAAAAAGTGGGCAGCACCACTTGGTTCAAAGTTACAGCGAATGGCAAGACCGGCTGGATTTCTGGAGCATTGCTGACTAAAACTAGTGTTGCAGCTAAAGCTTCTGTTAAGGCAAAAGCGCCCGTTAAAGCTTCCTCTAAAGCAACCGCTGTTTCAGGATCATACAAAGTAAAATACAACTCGAATGTCCGGGCAAATGCAGGCACTGGCTACAAGATTGTAACGTCAGCTAAAAAAGGCTCAACAGTCAAAGCGACTTCTTCCAAGAAAGTCGGCAGCACCACTTGGTTCAAAATAACGGCGAATGGCAAAACCGGCTGGATTTCCGGAGCATTGCTGACGAAAACAACAGCGGCTAAAGCTCCTGTAAAAGCTTCTTCTAAAGTCACTGCAGTTTCAGGGTCATATAAAGTAAACTACAACTCGAATGTCCGGGCAAATGCAGGCACTGGCTACAAAATTGTGACATCGGCCAAAAAAGGTTCAATTGTCAAAGCGACTTCTTCCAAGAAAGTCGGCAGCACCACTTGGTTTAAAGTAACAGCAAATGGAAAAATCGGCTGGATTTCTGGAGCATTGCTTACGAAAACAACAGCAGCAGCGAAAGCAGGTACAGTCACTAGAGCATCCGCCAGCGCTTCTCCTTCGGCAATCATTTCCACTGCCTTATCCCTTAAAGGGGTGCCTTACCGTTTTGGCGGAACAACAAAGTCTGGCTTCGACTGCAGCGGATTTATCCAATATGTCTTCAAGCAACATGGCATTTCAGTATCCCGCACGACTTTGACCCAATTTGCAGAAACGACAACGGTCTCTTCTCCAAAACCCGGAGACTTGGTATTTTTCGCGAACACTTACCGTGCCGGAATTTCTCATGTGGGCATTTACATCGGAAACAATCAGTTCGTGCACTCCGGCGGCTCAAAAGCTGAAGTTAAAAGCTTGAATGATGTTTATTGGGGTCCAAAATTCCATAGCTTCAAACGCTTCTAATAGAATTCACTATAATAGATCCCACAAAAAACCGGAACGAGCCGCTTTCAGGCATCGTTCCGGTTTTCACTTTTTACTACTGCTATAAAGCGGTTCCAAGTACTGATTTTGCCCACTTGAATCGGATAAACCAAATGGGTGCTGTATTCGAATGCAGCTTTTGCTTTTTTTCTAGCTATTTTTCAGTTACGCCCAAATACTCTTCCAGCGTCTTGCCGCTGTTTTTCACTTTCACCGCATGTTCCGACCCTAAATAGCGGAAATGCCATGGCTCGAACTGGTAGCCGGTGATGTGTTCTTTGCCTTCCGGGTAGCGTAGGATGAAACCGTATTTATGGGCATTGGCTGCCAGCCACTGGCCTTCTTGCGTATCAGCGAACGACTTGCTTAATCCAGTATTGGACGTGCCTGCGAAATCGAATGCCAGTCCAGCCTGATGTTCTGAATGCCCTGCTTTTGCGCTGATGGTGTTTGCTTTAGCAGAACCGTATTGATTTACATAATTATCGTACAACCCGGTCTGGTAAGAGAATGATCTGAATGCACTGACTGTTCGGATCTCTATCCCCTGCTTTTTCGCATCAGCTGTCATGTCAGCAGCGGCTTGTTCTGCTTCCGGAATAACACCCGGATTGTAATCGGACGGCAAAGCGTTTTCTTTATTGATGACTAGGATGCCATCGATATAAGTTCCCGGCGTGTCCGTTGAAGGAGCTGGATAATTTTCCATGTCTTTTACCGGGTCATCTGTAAGAAAATCAGCGTTGACATAACCTGCATGTATGCCATAGGAAACTTTCAACCATTTTCCGTTTTTTGATAGATAAGTTACTTTTTCGCCTTTTGGAATTTCGGTGATGATGCCGTATTCCGTTCCAGCGCCTTCACGCAAATTCAAATTCTCTAATGCCGCATAAGTCTTGAGAACGGGTTCAAGTTTATCAGCTTTTTTCAAAAATGCCGGATTTACAAACCCCGTTTCTGAACCATAGCGGACTTTGTACCAAGCATCGCTTTTTGAAATATATTGGATGTGCTCGCCTTTTGGAATAATCGCCACCACATCATGTTCCGCTGAAGCACCTGTACGCAGATTCAAGTTTTCTGTTGTTTGGTATGTAGGGGATGCTGCTTCTGCATGAGTCACCCCGTTTAAAGGAAACCCTTCTCCAATTGGCGTAACTGCGAATGTCAATGCCGCTGCTGCACTGGCCAGTCCGGCTGATTTCACCCAAGATTGTTTTTTCATTGCTGATTCACTCCGTTTCCACCCTCTGGACTTTGTTGTCAAGGGCTGCTATATAATGGATTTTTTTCTTTTTACTCAAGCCAATAAATTATTAATAAAACATACTTTCTATATTACCTCTTTTCTTAATAAAAAACGTAAAAAACAAGCTATCTGTTTTTTAATACCATTGGCCAGCAAACTTTTCTTTTTAATCTATCTATCTCAATAATAAAACAACCTGCTTTTATTCCCTTATCGGGGGAAAGCAGGTTGTTTCTATATCAAACATCTTGGTTGTTCCACCTAGTCGACAGGCACCGTATGCGACACCATCCATGAAGAATTTCTTCTATTATAATACACCGTAATCACAAACCCGATTCCAGCCGGAACCAATACTCCCCGATTTCCCGGCTGTTTGTTGACCCGGGCATGTTCACACACCAAATGCACCGGCTGGCCGCCGCTGTCTTCAACAAATATCTCGAGTTTTTCTCCGAATTGATGCGTTGGTACAGGCGGCAGCTCAATGATCGCCGGACTCCTGGCACCAGACGGCCGGTCAACCGCCACTTGAGATATTCCTTCCATTGAATAAGGTGTGCCGCAGTCCGTTTCTGCCACATACTGATATTGCCGCCCATTATACGAGATACTTGTTGTATCGTAATCGAAATAATATCCTCGCAAAGAAGTAATCGATGCGATATCCCCTGCTGTCCCGTCCACTGGTTCGGCGAGCAGCGGTTCCATAATGGTAAGGCCGGATGGATAATCCAAAATGACGTTAGCATAGCCATTCGATTCAAAATAAGCATGATTGATCGTATTAGAATAAGCAGGCGTCGTATTGATCATGCCGGAACCAATATGGATTCCAGTGATGCCGTTCGAATCGAAATTGCCTCCTTGGATATGATGGCCGTATAATCCGCGCACCATAAGCCCAGCCCCGGCGTTGCCGACAAAATGGCAATCATATATGCCATAGACATTATTGTCGCTGCCGCGGTCAGTCTGAAGCCCGCAGCCGATATGAATGGCGTACTCCATGCCCGGCTCAAGGGGTCGCTTCAAATCAGGAGAGATGGTGATGCTGTCTGATGCCACAGCATCAATATGATAGACCGAACCTTCTCCGCTGCCGATTTTCAAATATGCGCCAATATGGACATCGTTCACTTCCGGTTTGAAATGATGGAACTTCACCTTGTCAGCTTTGCCGCTTCCATCCGTCCCTTTGATAACTGTGCCATTCTGTGAAAAAACGCAAAGCCGGTCGAATACGCACAGGTT
The DNA here is from genome assembly GCF_051417975.1 of Planococcus sp. 1R117A. Classification (NCBI taxonomy): domain Bacteria; kingdom Bacillati; phylum Bacillota; class Bacilli; order Caryophanales; family Caryophanaceae; genus Planococcus; species Planococcus sp. 1R117A. The sequence goes on from NZ_JBPRLO010000001.1 coordinate 153,558, forward strand.
ATTATTGCCATCCCCTGTAATTTGGAGACCGTGGACCGCTCCCCATACAAAAGCTGTGTTTGAAAACGTCTTGTCCCGGATATCTGTCGCGAGCATGCAGACTTTCGCATACTGGGCGTAACCGTTCATCGGATCCGTTCCACGGAACTTGATGCCTTGAATGGTCCCGCCGCCTCCGCGCATCCGCACCAGATAATCCATCGGTGCAGAAGGCGCAATCACTGTCGACTTGAGGCTATGGCCGATCCAGGAAACCGTATTTTCCGTACTCGCTTCCAGCACTTCGAGCGGCTGGCTGATCCGGTACAAGCCCGGCGGAAAAAACAGTGCCCCCCCGCCAGGATGCTGGTAGACAAAATTGACCGCTTCCTGGAGAGGCTGCCAGTCATCTGAAACACCGTCCCCTGCGGCACCAAACGATTTGACGTTATAGGTGTCATCAAGCGAACTTTCCACACTATTATTGAGTATTTCTGCTTTGTCGGTTTGATTGCCAAAAAGCTTGCCTTGTTTCGGTCGGAACGCCATGAAATCCACCCCTTGAGACTTATTAAACATAAGATTAAAGATTTGTTGAAGGACTTGCAAGGCGGAATTTTTACACTCTTCCTACACTTCCGTAATCCTTTCTTCATAATGCGCAATTAGCCCCCGCTTGCGGTTCAGTTCATTCAGTCCCCAGGCGAGGATGATTATTTCCCTCTAACGAATGGTTTTATCGATGTTTCTCGCAAGTTCTAACGATGTTTTTTGGCTTTCTATCAGTGTTTCTAAGTTTTCTATCGACGTCTCCCGGCTTTCTATCTGTGTTCTTTCAAAAGGCGGTTCCTAAAGTTCAAAAGACCGAATGGAAAAGCCCTTCGCCAAGGCGAAGACCTCCCAAGACCCAAAGCGCTTTTTGCCCAGGCAAAAAGCAACTAGCTCAAATCCTCTATCGCTGTTTCGAACACCTTCTATCGACGTTTTCCAGATTCTTATCGGTGTTTCTCCGATTCCTATCGACGTTTTTCGAATCCCTTTCGGTGTTTTCAAACTTCCTATCGACGTTCCTAAATCCACTGACATTTTGTATTCCTTTATCAAAAAACGCCGACGGACAATCCCCGGCCGGCGAATTTCATATACCTGTCATAACTGAAGATCTTCCCGACTTGCAATTACCACTCTCACGGTGCTTGCCGCAAGCGCATCGTAATTCCGCAGCTCGCCGAAATCCAGGCTTGTCAATTTTTCTATTTCGGCAACAGCCACTTGATACGTTTGGAATCCGCCATAGACAAATTCCAGATCCCCGATCAAGTTCTCCTGCGACTGCAAATAGGCGGTGACCGACAACGAACCGTCCTCTTTCCGCATCACCGCTACTTTCCAGAACTCTTCGGGAATTTGGCAGCCCCGGTACACGACATCGCTGGCACGGAAAACCGGTCCGGTAAAGACTGTCACTTTCAAGTCATGCTCTCCTGCATTTTCAAGCAGGTAATCTTCCAAGCTAAGCCAGATTTTCTGGTTGAAATTTTTGTGCTGCGGTGAACAGTTCGTGAAGTGGAAGGTATGTTCATTCGCCTGTACAGCGTCCATGCCCCAATTCGGGTCTTGCCTTCTTGTCAAATGGCCCCGATCAATGTCGTTGTTTTTATAGACTTCCGGTCCGGTTTGGTATTCTTCTGGAATTCGGGGATCGAAATACCATTTGTCATTTTCCCTCTTCACTTCGATAAGCTGGCTGCCATCAATATTTACCGCACTATAATAAGCAAGCTTTCTTGATTTGCTCATGACGATGGAAAAATGTGTATAATCGAGGACTTTTTTGCCGTCAGCCGTTTCAGCGATATCGCTTTGGCGTTCATAGCTCAATGCCGGCAGCGGGATTTCAAACTCTTGTCTCAGAAATGCTGGATCATAACCGGTAACACCGCTGTACCACTGCTCTTCAAGAGCTCCTATTTCCATTGGAGCAGCAATGGCAGCGGGATCAAGCAATAATTTGTCCAATAGCTGACGGCCATTGGCGTCTACTGCACTTGCCTGGTGCTGAGTAAGATGCCGGACAATGGAACTGATGCGGATGCCTTCGTTGGCAATCCATTTTGAATCGTCTTCAGGATGCGGGATGCCGGCATGGTGAAGCGCGACCACTACCCATTGATCATTGAAAACAGGAGAACCGGATGAACCCGGCTCCGTGTCACTGACATAATGCACATAGTCAGAAGAAATGAACTTGACTTCGTTTTCCCTGATAGTGACCGCTTTCGGTCCGCCTTTCGGATGCTGGATGATGCTGACATATTCCCCTTCCAGAATTTTTCCCGGCTGTGGAAGCAGCGGCAAATAGCCGAAATCCGAAAGCTTAACGCCTTCTGCATCTATATCGTGAACGGCCACTAACGTGAAATCGAGTTCTTCATCAGTGATGAACAGTTTGTCCGGATCCAGCCGGAAAGAGACGATTTCCTTCGGCAGAAAATTGACATCGTCTTCGTAGTTAAATTCTGCCACAGCATACTGGGCGGCTTCATATGTATGCAGCACATGATGATTCGTCAGCAGAAGTGAAGGCGCGACAAGAAATCCTGTGCCGTAGCTTTCAATCTGTCCGCTCCGGTTCCGGGTTGTCAGGCGGCAAACCGCTTTACTGACATTCAATCCCGCCTGCAAATGTGCAATCGGAAACAAATCACTATCGTTGATGATCCGTTCCATTGCCAAGTTATCATGCATATTGATGATGCTGCTGCGCGACATCATCCGCGAGGCCGCACCTCCATTTGATTCCGCATTTTTCTTTGCTTTATCAAATTCCAGATACCGCTTTAAAGCTTGCTGTTCAATCTGAGCCATTCTGCTTGTCTGCATATTCTCATCCGCTCCTTTTGAATAAACCAAGTCAATCCACTGTAGTCGGTTAAATTTGCCTTTAAAAGTTGAAATATTCTATTTATTACCTAAAAATAAGTTTATCACAGCCAAATAAAAATCCCTAGATACTAAAGAAGCAAAATAAATGCCACTCTCGGCAATACAATGAGAGTGGCGACTTCTTGATTTTTTATTGTGATTTAACCGATAAATCTTCAAATTCTTTCGCAATCCGCTCCAAAGCTTCTTTAATCACCGGCCGCGGCGACGGAAGGCAGATGCGCTGATACAGCAACCCTTCCTCTCCGAACATGCCGCCGTCTTCGAGCAATACATTGGCTTTATTGTAAATGCGGTCATGGATTTCTTCGGCATTGATGTTGTAGCCGCTGAAATCGAGCCATAAAACGTACGTCCCTTCCGGAATGTTGACTTTCACTTGTGGCATATTTTCTGCCAGGAACTCTTTGACGTATAGCATCGTACCGTCGATATATTCTTTCAGCTGCTCGAGCCAATCCTCGCCTTCATTGTAAACCGCAATCAATGCAGCAACGGTGAAAGGCGAAGGGAGCTGCATGCCCATTTCGGTAGCGAACGTGGCACGCAGGTCTTCGTTTTGAATAATGACATTCGTACAATGCAGACCGGCGACGTTAAATGTTTTGTTGATGGCAGTCAATGTAATGAGATTATCTGGATTTTCCACCGCTTTTGCCATTGGAATGAAAACCTGATCTTTCCGGATCAAATCTCCATGAATTTCATCTGCTACAATTAAGACATTATGGCGCTGACAGATTTCCGCCATTTTACGCAATTCTTCTTTTGTAAAAACGCGTCCGGTCGGATTATGCGGATGGCATAAGATGAACATTGTGGTCTTTTCATCTTTCGCTTTTTCTTCAAGATCTTCAAAATCGATGCTGTAATATTGGTTTTCATCTGCAATCAGCGCATTATTGACTACTACTCGCTCATTGCCTTCAATCGCGCCAGTAAACGGCGGATAAACCGGCCGCTGAATGATGATGCCGTCACCAGGTTTTGTGAAAGCCTTCACCGCCACATTCAGTGCATGGACCGTTCCCGGGCTGAAGACAATCTGCTCTTTTGTGACTTTCCAGTCATGGCGCTTCTGAAACCATGTGCTGATGGCTTCGTAATATTCTTCCGGAAACACCGTATAGCCAAAAATTCGGTGATCGACTGTTTTATGTAAGGCATCAATCAATGGCTGCGGCACCGGCAAGTCCATATCGGCTGTGAATAAGGGGATGGTGTCTTCATCATAGCGTTCCGTCAAGCCGAATTCTTTTATCAGGTCTGCTCCATCCCATTTCAAGGAATAAGTTCCTCGGCGATTGATGATTTCATCGAAATTGTATTTCATGTCATAACTTCCTTTCGTCCTTAATATGCATTCAGTGTAACGCAACTAGTCTTTCATTACCCGGCTTGGCGCCTTACTAAGCTTGAACCAGCTTTAGAATAGCCCTTTCCTCTTACAGTGAATATTCCATTGCAAGCGGCCAAAAGGCCAGAAAGTATCCAAGCAGAATCAGCATTGAAAAAACAGCTGCCCATAATGCATTTTCTCTGATTTCCTTTTTTCTGAAAACCGAAGCGAAAAATAACAGCAAGTTTGGAGATAATCCAATAATCGCAAATAGCAGCATGATATTAATCACTTCACTGCGCGGCGCGTCCCTGTTGCCGCTGCCCAGACCCATAATGGTCACCAAATACAAACAGATATGAAGAAAGATGAAACAGATATTGATAAAAAGATAGGTTTTAAATAATTTCACTGAGTTCTCCTTCTGCACTTTCACCGAAAATGCTAGTACTGCCTTGCCTCTACTTGAAATTCTGTTGTGCTTTTTGTATTCTTCAATATTTCCGTTGTAAATTCCTCTAAACTTTTTATGGTCCTATATTATTGAATTTGGCTGTACTTCCAGAATCGAAATAACTAGGCTTATTAAGATTAAAAATCGATTTAGAAGGGTATTCAATAAGGCAATTCAATTTACCTGAAAAGGAGAAATGCAGAATGGAATTTGTGACCTTAAACAACGGATTAAAAATGCCGCAGCTTGGATTCGGAGTTTGGCAAGTACCCGATGACCTGGCAGCAGACGCCGTAGCAAAAGCAATTGAAACAGGCTACCGCTCGATTGACACGGCAATGATATATAAAAATGAAAAAGGTGTCGGAAAAGCGATCAAGGATTCCGGCATCCCGCGTGAAGAACTATTCATTACGACAAAAGTCTGGAACAGCGATCAAGGCTTTGACAATACCATACAAGCTTACGAAGAAAGCTTAGAGCGTTTAGGCCTTGAGTACGTTGACCTTTATTTGATCCATTGGCCGACTCCTAATTTCGACCAATATGTCGATACATATAAAGCCCTGGAAAAGCTTTATAAAGATGGACGTGTCAGAGCGATCGGCGTCTGCAACTTTGAAATCGAACATTTGGAGCGCCTGCTGGCAGAATGTGAAGTAACGCCCGTGCTAAACCAGATTGAATGCCACCCTTATCTGGCTCAGAATGACTTAAAAGAGTTCTGTGCGAAACATGATATCTTCATCGAAGCTTGGAGTCCGCTTGACCAAGGCGGTGAAGTTCTCCAGGATGAAATTGTCCAGAAAATCGCTGAAACGCATGGCAAATCCCCTGCCCAAGTGGTCTTGCGCTGGCATCTGCAAAATAACACAATCGCCATTCCGAAATCCGTGACACCGTCGCGGATCGAAGAGAACTACCAAGTATTCGAGTTTGAGTTATCAGCAGATGAAATGGAACAAATCAATGGCTTGAACAAAGACCGCCGCAAAGGTTCACACCCAAATGAAATGCATATGAAGTGAGTAAAATAAAATTCAAAAAAGCCCGTCCTAGTAATAGAATGGGCTTTTTTGAATTTTAGATAATTATCCAAATAATGGATTAAGAACAAAATAGAATATTAAAGATTTTTTGCAGAGGTTTTGGCTAGATTAATATTATTTAAAATAACACCAATTAACTTACTGTCGGCTAGTAAAAGAGTCTCTTTTGCCTGAATCACATCCTCCTCTGTTGTTTCACCTGAATTTATCACCAATAGACTGGCATCACAGCGATTAGAAACTATTTGTCCGTCTGCAACAGCCAACAAAGGGGGAGAATCGAAAATGACTATATCATAAGAATCTTTTGCTTGGCGTATTAATTCCTCCATTCGACTTGCACCTAGCAGTTCCGCAGGATTAGATATCCCCGGACCACTGGTTATAAGTTCAAGCCTATCGACAAAAGTTTGTTGTATTACTTCTTCAAAAAGTGCCTGTCTAGTCAAATAATTGGATAATCCCTTATTATTGCGCAACTGGAAAATTACGTGTGTACTCGGTTTTCTCAGATCGCTATCCACTAACAATACTTTTTTTCCATCTTCAGCATAGACAGCAGCCAGATTGGCAGTCACTGTTGATCTCCCTTCTGAACTGACTGCTGATGTTATAACAAGAGACCGGAGTGGTTCATTAAGTGATAAGAAATTGATATTTGATCGCAACGCTCGGAATTGTTCAGATACAATTGAAGGAGTTTTGTCCGTAACGACTAGGTTTTCCCCTTCCGCTGCCAGTTTCTTCTTTTTTAGCATCCCGGTCAGGCCTCCTTCTCTTTCAGAGCAAGTTTTGATTTGGCTGAAGGTTTATCATCTGTAGTAATCGTCGAAATCATCGCAAGCACCGGAACATCTAACAGCCTTTTCACATCTCGTTGATTCTTTACAGTAGTATCTAAATAATCCAGGAGAAATGCAAGTCCCACACCCAATAATAATCCTACTCCTGCTGCTATAGCTAAGTTTAGCCATATATTCGGTGCTACAGGTGACTGATTTTCTTTCACTGTTGCCAAGGACAGAATTGTGACGTTATTTACATTCATTATTTCCTGTATTTCATCTTCAAATATATCAGCTATAGCGTTCACAATAGCTGCAGCAGTTTTAGGATCTTGGTCTCTTACAGAAATATCAATTACTTGGGATTCTGATGCAGATGTTACTATAATTTTTTCATTTAATTCTTCAACTGTCATATTCAAATTTAACTCTTCGATCACTTGCTCCAAAATTACTGGACTATTTATAATAACACTGTAAGTATTAATCAGTTGCAAGTCCGTCTCTATATCCTCATTAGCTAGAGACCCAACCCCTTCTCGGTTAACAAGAATTTGAGATGAACTTTCATAAACTGGTGTAAGCAAATAATATGAAACAGCCGCTGTCAAACTAATTCCAATTAAAAGTATAGTCAAAATCAATAAAAGCCTCTTTTTCAAAATATCAAAAACTTTTCGTAAATCTAAAGTCTCCTCCATAACAGAACCTCCTGTTATTATATTTCTAATTACAAATCAATTTGCTTGAACAAATTTTTTTCTGTTTTTGGTTACAATAAAAACGATTGTATTAAACGTTCTTACAGGAGACTGGCCAATGCAATCAAGTTTCTTTATATAATTCTCCCCTAGTCTTCTCTCGAAGAAAATCACATTTCTCTTCAAGTACTCATTGTCCTTCCAGTCAGGAAATCTATTGTAAATCAATTGCCGGGTTTTTTTCATTTTTCGATAAAATCCCCAAAAATTATATTTGAAAAACTGTAATTGCCTATACATATTTGACCAACAAAGTAATTTGACATATTGATAGCATAATCCTTTTCGATTCTCTCCATTCAAAGCACCCTGATCAATATAAAAACGATAAGTATCTTCCAGTACGCTATATATATCATTAATACTTGGTGAAACCGTTGAAAGAATACTTCCTTTCCGATTTTTTCTGTAATTATAAAGAGGCTGGTTAATATAAATATAATGGTCTATATAATGGAGTAGTTTATAAATAGTTCCTACATCTTCAAAAACTTGGCCTTTCGGAAATTTTACATTTTCAAACAATTTTGTTTTATAGACTTTATTCCAAGCGCCCGGTTGAACAGACCAAAGAACTTCAGCAAAATCCATGCCTTTTACTACTTGAGATACTCGTCCCTCTTCAATATCTAACCAATCAAAAATTATCATATCAGGTTGCCCTTCGATTGCCTCAAATATTTTTTCGAAAAATGGTGAACGAATAGAATCGTCGCTATCCAAAAATGCTACATAGGCATATTGGACATAGTCGAGCCCATAATTTCTGGCATCTGATAAGCCTCCATTTTCCTTTAATAAATAGAGAAATTTGGAATGAGAATCTGCATACCTCTTAGCAATTCTACCGGAGCTGTCTTTTGATCCGTCATCAACTAAGATAACTTGAATGTTCGGTAATTCACCCATACTTTCAATAACAGATAACAAGCATTCTTCAATATAATCTTCAACATTATAAATGGGAATGATCAAACTTAAACCATTAATTTTCTCCATTGGTTACACCTCCACTGAACTTCCTTACAGTACATCACAAATCGTCAGATTAAACACTTCGATAAACATCCCCTAACCTTTTCAACATCTGATTAATGGTAAATCGCTCGTTAAAAATCCTGTAAGAACCGTTTGACAATGAAGCCCATTTTTCTTTGTCATCAACTAAACTTTGTATAAAATGAAATACTCTTTGATGTTCATCACTTTTGAATAATAACCCATTATTTTCCCCTTCTACTAAGTCCCTATGCCCTGTAATATCAGATAATAAAAGTGGCAATTTATAAGACATAGCTTCTACTACAGCAAAAGGCAACCCTTCGTATTGTGAGGTTGAGAAATATAAGTCAGACTGCTCCAGAATTTTTTCTTTCTGTTTGACAAAACCTATGAATTCAATTTTATCTTCCAGCTGGTAACCCCTGATTCTTGCTCTGGCTTCTTCAAGATATCTTCCATTTCCAGCCCATATAAATTGGAGACTCGGGATTGCTTTAATCAAATCTCGAGCTATTTTAATAAATTCAAAAGGATTTTTCGGATCATCTACACGAGCTAAATTAACAATTGTAAAATTCCTTCCTCTTTTTTTAACAGATTTTATTTCCGGATTTTTTGTTCCATTTAAAATGACTAAAGATTTTTCTGGTGATACCAGATTATTTTCGATTGCCGCAATTTCTTCACTATATGAAACATGGATTATTAAATTAGCAGAGGCATTTATTTTTTTTTCAACAAATTTCACACTATATTTTTTGACTTTCCCCATATTTTTAAAGGAATAATACCCATGCGGTGTATAAATATAAAAAAGTCGCCTATTATAAAAAGCATACAAATAAATCACAATACCTGAAAAAGTACTATTTGCATGAATAATATCAATTTTATTGCTTTTTACTATCTGATTAAGCTTCTTAAATGCTTTTATTAATCTAAGTGGGGAAATTCCAAAAGACAAATTGTCGTCAATTAAATATTCTGAACTTATTTCTTCATTTTTGTCCAAACGTTTAGAACTTATAAAGGCTTTAATATGAACACCAGCAATCTGTTGCCGATTCAGCATAATCGTATCTATATATGTTTTTACGCCACCTCCATATGCTTCGGCCATTAATAATACATTTTTCAACTGGCTCACTCCTCTTCTTCTTAAAAGATTTTAGAGGCACAATATATTTAACTAAAAGGAATATTTAATTGTGTTGAAAGATACTCCTTCTTAGATGTAGTTATACGCTTTAAAAAAATTTCTTTTTTCTATAAGAGTGCTTAGGATTTTAAAAAAGTGCACCTGAATAAGCTAAACCAAGTCCTTTCTAGCTCATTATTTCATAAGGGTTTATTCCTAAGGTTCCTTGGGCAACTCTTATAACAAAATATAAAAACCAAAAGGATACACATACTATAGCCATAGTTTTAGGCATACTCATTAATGGTTTCCTTTTTTCACCATTTCCGTTTGAATAGATGGAATAAATAAAGTAATCGTAAAACAAAATAACCGCCGGATAAAAGTAAAGCTGCAATCTGTCAATTGCCTCAATTCCAGAGCCAGCATACAAGAATAAGAAAGCTAAATAATAATTAAGAGTAAATCTGTTAGAAATGCTTTTTGCTTGTTTTAAAGTGAGACTATAATATAAAAAAAAGTATTGGATCATCACCGGCATAAACTCTACTATGCCTTTTTCTTTATTTACACTAAAAAAGTACTCTGGTTGATTCACATATTTTTGGACATAAAAATTGAAGTTCATTAATATGCTTGTTGCTATATCTTTTGTAAATGGAGAAAAATAGCTGATTGCAGTAAAGATAAAAGCAACTATTACGATTGGTTTGTCAATTTTGATAAACCTCAAAAATATTAGTGGAAACATGTATACTGCACTAAAATGAAATTGTTTCGCTAGAAAAATTAACAATATATATAACAGCAAATCTTTCAGCTTAAATTGTTCCTTACGAATATAGTAAATTCCCAAAAAGAGAATCGAAATCGCGACTGCTTGCCTCATTCCATTTAAGACATAAAAAAAGTAGAATGATAAAACAAAAAAAGTAAAACTTACAAAAAAGTTATAACATGTTTTCTTTATAGCTAATAGATTAAATGTTATAAATAACCCTGTTATGATAAAAGTGAAAATAAGGAAATTGTTTTCTTGGCGCGCAAATTCATAGATAAGTATAATGAAAAAGTCGAAGTGTTCGGTGTATTTCCCGTTGACGTAAACCTCATAATACATAGAGTAATCTGTGCCAACATTCAAAGACCTAAATAATGCTAAAAAAAAGAAATAAACAATGATAGGAATTAGAAGAAAAAACCGGAAAATTTTTAAGTGCGTCAGCCCATTATTTTTATGGTGAAGAAGAGGAAGGTTGAAAAGAAAAATCATATATATCAAACTTCCTATTATTATATAGGCATACATTGAATCCCTCCCTCATCTAAAAGTATTAACCAGCTTTCAATAGTTTAATTTTTTTTACGATAGGGACAAGTAATTCATAGACGGTTTTCAATTCTGTAACTTTCTTAAATGTGCAACCAAGAATGTAAAAAACAAAACCACTGAAAACCTGAATGATTAACTCTAGCAGACTCCCATATGGCAATAGTTTGCCTATAATAAATACCACTGCCCCCATAATCATTGAAACAATATAAATTGGAGTTAAATCTTTTATCTGCTCCATAATGGGATAGGAAATTTCACTCGCAGAAAAATAAGTATTGATAAAAAGGGCGATGTAAGAATTCAATATTGCTAAACCAACTAATCCTAAAATCCCCGTCTCTAACCAGATGGCTAAAATAATCAAAACTGAAGCCACAGCTATCTTAATAATTTCTAAAATTAAAAACAAATCCGATCTTCCTTTAACTTGAAGAACGTTCAAGTTTATCGATTGAATGGGATAAAGCATTCCTGCTAAACAAAGAAGTTGGAAATAGATTACCATCGGCATCCACTGTTCCCCGAACACTAAAGCTATAAGTGGTTCTCCTACTGCCGCTAACCCGATCATTAAAGGAAATAAGACAAAAGCTGTAATTTTAATAGTTTTTCTATAAGTTTGCTTCAATCGCTCTTCCTCGTCTTGAATGCTGCTTAAAATAGGATATGCTACACGTTGGATAGTAGAAGTTAATGTTTGAGAAACCATATTGCTGAATCTATAAGCATTTGAATAATAACCTAATTGAACAGTTGAAAATTGTTTACCTATTATTAACGTGTAGATGTTTTGATATATTGTGTTTATCAGCACTGAAATAAGCAGCTTCCATCCAAAACTGAATAGTCTCCCAAAAGAAGATAAACTAAATATTAATGTTGGAACCCACCTGGTTGCCAATAATGAAAAAAAAGATTGTAAAACATTCATTATCAATACACGGGCTATTAAACTCCATACGCCAAAACCTTTCAAAGCCAAGTAGATTGCCACCATCCCTGATACTATACTTGTTGCAAAGTTAACTTTTGCTAATGTTTTATAATCTACTTCTCTAGCAAACATAACTCGAGGTATGATGCCAAATGAATTGATCACAATTCCTATAGCTAATACTCTTAAAATTAAACTTAGTTTAGGTTCTTCAAAAAATTCGCTCATTAACGGAGCGATCATAAATAAAATTAAATATATAAAAATGGAGACAGCCATATTAAAGAAAAAAATTGTGGAATAGTCTTTCTGTGTGACTTTCCGTTCTCGGATTAGCGCTTGACTAAATCCACTGTCTACAATAGAACTTGAAATCGCATTAAAGACAAGAACTAAACCTATTAATCCAAAGTGTTCAGGAAGTAACAGGCGCGCTAAAAGGACTTGAATTATAAATTGGCTTCCTTGATTAGCCAGTTTATCGCCAAAGCTCCAAAGCACTCCCCTAACCGCTTTCTTCTTTAATGTGCTTTGCGTTTTCATACATTTTCTCCTATTCCATAGACTTAAAAACTATATGCAATTAAAGCCAGTGAAATGATTTTAGAAGAGTATCCTGAATATAATTAATAAAAAATGCAATAAATTATTTTATTTTTTTAATTAATCAATACTAATTGCTTAGTTTTTTTCATTCTATCATATTAATCTTCTTAATTGTCGGATAATTTAGAAATCTAACGGATTTGTAGTGATACTTCCATTACGTTTTGTTTTATCTTCTGCGAAAATCTTACTTAACTTAAAATAGCCTTGCTAATAGAGGCTTTAAAGCATCTATTAGCAAGGCTATTTTAATAATCGGAAAATTGATTAGTCATTATTTTGTGGAATGAAATTAATTAATTTTTCTAAAGTTAGCCACTCTACGAATTGAAAATAAAAAGTTTATATTTTTATTCTTTTTTTTCTTTAAACACTAGATATAGTTTTCTTGAATATTCATAAACACCTAAGAAACGTAACAACTCACTTATTTTTTTCTTGCTTATATAAATCATATTTCTTTTCTTTCTTTGAAGGAAATGCTTAGTTTTATGCATATTAGATTTTAACACCTGGTTATCATTTACATAATTCATAATTGATTCTAAATCCATCTTATCCTTTTTTTCATTTCTATTTTTCTTGAACTTTGCTAAGTTCCCAAGGGTTATAAATTTTACATCTTTATATATAAAGTAATTTTCTGGATTAAATAATAAATCTTCTATACTTTTCTCATAAAATTTTAGAAACTCCTGGTGATTGTCGATTAGTTTTTCTTCAATGATTTTATGACTTTTTGAGATACTTAGAAAATCTATATCCTCGGAATTCCGTAATCCATACAAGGTCAGTGTACTACTTGAACCGACCAAAAAATTTTCCAGCAATAAGTCATTTTCAAAAATTTTATTTTTAAAAAGGTTAATTTTATTATTGAAATCCTTATAGTGTTCAGGTTTTCCCATGTTTAAAAAATTTATTGTATTATTATTTAATAAAAGATTTATAAGTCTTAAGGTCTCTTCTTCATTACCGGTTATATAAATTTCATCTTTTTCAAATTCATAAATATCTTTGATTCGGGATTTAATCCCAATATTATTTTCAAAACTTTTTGGTTCCAAAATATAAAGAGTTATAAATCCACCTTCATGATAGCAAGAACTTGTTTTGTGATAGGCTCCTGCATAATGGTTATCCATATTTCCAACCCATGGCTGTGATAAATAAATCTGATAAATAAACCTATATAAACCTTCATAAGTAAGCTTAATATTTTTTCTATATACAACTTTTCTTGATTCTAACATTTTCTTTTCTGCTTCTTTTCTTTTCCTGTCTCTTCTTACAGCCGGCCAAATACAAACTGCATAAATATTCTTCTTCAATTTACAATATTCCGCCACCATATAATCAATATATTTTTCTTCTAATAATCGTTCTTTAAAAAATTCCGGATTGTTCTTAATGTTTATATTCTTAAAACGAATAATAGGAACTTTTTGATTAAAATAAATCGCTATAGCGGATCTATGCGAACCATCCAATATTTTATTATCTACACCTACAGGAATCACTGAGATTTTTTCGTCAATACCATTTCGTTTTACTTCATCAATAAGATGATCAAAAACCTCAAAATATTTTTCAAGAGTATTTTTCTGAGCATTTCCTGCTTCAGTAAAATTACCGAAAGTAAATGCTTCGATGTGAGAAGCATATAGGTCTTTGACAAAGCTCAAATCATATCCTTTTTCTCTAAATTCAATATACTTAAGTTTAACAACTATATCGATCCTATCTATATTTAGCAGTTTTTGAGAATCGATTCTTTCAATGACGTAGGCTTGATTCGGGTCTATACTATATCTTTCACAAAAATAATCCCCTAGTAAAGCATTTAATGTCATCATATTCCCTCCTTCCTGAATAGGTTTAAAAGTAATTTTTCAGCTCCTTTTATCAGCGCACTCCCTATATTGAGTTACTATACATGCAATTTCTCCATGATTACTTTTTTATTTTTCTTAGAATTTTTCTCTACCGTAATTTTATAATTCTAAATAAATATTATCACCTATGCCCTCGATTAAATACACAATTCGGATTTTCGGAAATTTCTCTTGATTGTTTTTTACTTTTGATAGTTTGTTAAATTTAGTGTAACACTTCGTCCATGAGCGCTTCGTTAACTGTTCTCTGCTTCAGGCATTTCCGTGGCCGGTTGTTGATCAACTGCTGCGCCTTGTTCAATTCGGTTTCGCTAACGGTGCCGAAATCAATCTTCTTTCGAAAGAACTCATGTAGGAGCCCGTTGCCATTTTCGTTGCTTCCGCGCTGCCAGGAGGTATAGGGGTCCGCAAAATACACGCGAATGTTCAACTCCTTTTCAAGCGTAGGATAACAGCTGACTTCCTTGCCCCGGTCGGAGACGATCGTATCCAATTCCCAGTGACCGAACGCCTCCCGTTTCCGGACCTCTTTTGGCCGTTTTGCTATCGGTGTTCCGATGGTAAAACGGCCGCGCGTTTCCTGGTTTTCCCTTTGCCGAGGCACCGTTAGCAGCACCTGAAGCAGCCCTTCATAAATCCAGCGATAAATGGTTTTAAAGCAGAGGCTCTCTTCAAAGAGCCGGTTGGCAATCTGTTCCGGTGACCAGGTCTCTCTAAATTTCTTTTGGATGAGGGACAAGGTTTCTTCTGTTCCATGGGACTTCACGCCACAGCGCTTTTTCCTGCCCGTATAGGTTTCCTGAGCTGATTCCGCCTAGTAGAAACCCGCACGTTCGCAACGCTTCAATTCACGCGAAACGGCAGAAGGACTGCGTCCCAATTGGCGGGCAATTTCACGGATGGAGTAATTCAAATCCGCTAAGGTTTCTATTTTGACGCGTTCGGATATGGTAAGATGGACGTAGTTCATGACAGAACCTCCGTGTAGTGTTGGTGTGGTAACTTACATTTTACACGAATCTGTCATTGGGCCCTTTTTGTTTTCAGGGTGTTGCACTTAATATTACAATTCGTCTTTTATTAAAAACCATAAATCTTTTAAAACAGTAGAACCGTCTCGTACATTCACCAGTTTTGGATACCGAGCTTTTGCGTTTTAAAAATATTTGAAAGAAATGGTTTTTCTCATTATTAAGCTTCAATTGATAAGGGACTTCCTTCTAAACAAAAATCCTTGCTTTTCCTAATTGCAAAAAAAGAAATAGTAAATCCTGTATACCCAAATAATTATTTGAAAAATTAAAATGCCTTTTAATACAAGTAGTAGAATGAGATAATAGACCTAAATACATTTACCTAGAGGTGTTTATGCCATTTTTCTTTTTAATTCTCATGATTATAGCAGCAGCAGTCTTAAAATCACCGCTCGTAAAAGGTTTTTTCGGAGAACTTGGAGTCCGTTTCGCTTTGAGGAAACTCGATAATGAAGATTACAAAATCCTCCACAATATCACGTTAAGTGATGGCAGCAAAACTACTCAAATTGACCATGTCGTTATTGGCAGGAACGGCATCTTTGTCATTGAGACGAAAAATTACCAAGGCTGGATTTTCGGTTCTGAAAAAAGCGCAAAGTGGACGCAAACCATTTACAAATCCAAAAAGCAATTCCACAATCCCATCCGCCAAAACTATGGCCATATCAAAATGCTTGAACAGCAATTCCCGGGATATCAACATCCGATGGTTTCCATCATCAGCTTTTCAAGCAATAGTACGTTAAAAAAAGTGGACATTCAGTCTTCACACATACATGTCCTTCATACAACCGGCATCGTAAGGGCAATTCAATCCTATAAGGAATCTCTGCTCACCAAACAGGCGATCGCCGCTTTTGCAACTCACCTTGAAAAAGCCAATATCAAAGATTCGAAAGCGAAAAAGCAGCATGTCCAGACCATCAAAGAAACGCAGCAAAAGAAAAAAGGCCAACTCTTCGCAAACATCTGTCCCAATTGCGGTGATCCACTCGTTACAAGAACCGGAAAACACGGCACGTTCAAAGGCTGCTCGTCTTTTCCAAAATGCCGGTTTACTGCATAAGACATTTCTTAACGAGCAGCTAGAATCCATTCCTTCTTTGAAAAAAGAAAGCAATTTAATTTCCAATCAAATTGTCCATACGAAAACCACGCTTGTTATTCAATAGATAACAAGCGTGGTTTTTCAAATACTTTTTATTTAAAACTCTTTAACTAGGCTCAGCTGGTTTAGAAATATCTTCAATAGCTGAACCGGCATGCATATCAGACGGATCTTTCACCGCAACGTCGCCAAGGGAGACAATCCCTACCAGTCTGTCGCCTTCCACGATTGGCAGACGGCGAATTTGATGTTCAGCCATCAGATCAGCCGCTTCTTCCAAATCCATATCCGGCGTTCCGGTGACCAGGTCAGAAGAAAGAATTTGTCTCACTGGTGTATCCAATGAAAACTGGGCAGCGATGCCTCGGGTGACTATGTCACGGTCGGTGATGATCCCTGCCAGTTTTCCATTGTCCACAATTGGAATGGAGCCGACATCCAAATTCAGCATCCAAGTCGCAATTTCTTGAAGTGGTGTATCAAGTGTGCATGTTTGTACATCTGTTGTCATAATTTCTGTTACTTTCATGAGAAATGCCTCCTATTAGTTTTGTTGACTCTTCGTCAGCTTAATTCATGAAATCCAGCTCTTATGCCCCAAATATCCTCTGCATACCCAATTGACTTTTAAAATGCTTTTAACCAATCAACTGACAGCCTATTTATGCGGATTATCGAATCGAAGGTTTTATTGGTTGGTTTCATCCGCCACCCCCTCAAATTTTTTCACCTATATTGTTCCCGCTTCTTTCTGAAATAAACTGCTTCCTTAGTCATGAAACCAGAGTACTAACTGGCTTAGCACAAAACAGCCGCTCCTGAAATCCAATGATTCCTGCAGGAGCGGCTGTAGTTCAACGTACTTTATTCAAACTTCGGGGCAACCCGGTTTTGGGTCGCCTGCTCATACGCATAGGCCAGTTCAATCAGCCGCGGTTCACTGAATGCAAGGCCGCTGAATGTCACGCCAACGGGCATCCCTTCACTGGTGTAGCCAGCCGGCACCGTGATTGACGGATAGCCGGCTTTTGCCGGCATCGCTGCTCCGCGGTTGTTCTGGAACAGCAAAGCATCGAGATTATGCTCAGCCATCACCACATCAATGCCTTCAGTAGCAGAAGTTCTAAGGTCGATAGCACGGTGCTCCAAATAAGTCGGATCAGCCGGATCACTGCTCAGTGCCAGCGACCTCTCCAGTTCAACCTGTCCAAATTTCATCCGGACAGCAGGGTCTTGTTTATTGAATTCAATGACGTCAGCAAGCGACTTCACCGGCACCGCATCCGAGGTTTTGCTCAAATAATCGTTGATGCCCCGTTTGAATTCATACCATAGCACACCCGATTGAAATTCCTGAACGGGAATCGTTACTTTCTCAACGATTGCTCCTTGCGCTCTCATATCGGCAATCGCACCTTCCATGATGGCCCGTTCTTCCGGCTCCTTGTCATTCAGGAAGCTGATGTCCACACCGATTCTGGCACCTTGCAGTCCTTCCTTTTTCAGATGGGCCGTATAATCCGTCAAGCCCACGCCAACACTGCGCAAAGTCGCCGGGTCCCTTTCGTCGACTCCTGTCAAGATGCCCAGTGTAATGGCCGCATCTGCCACTGTACGCGCCATTGGTCCCGCTGTATCCTGGCTTCCTGCAATCGGGATAATGCCTGTGCGGCTAACCAAGCCGACTGTCGGTTTGATGCCGACTAACGAATTGGCACTTGCCGGGCTCAGGATGGAACCAGAAGTTTCCGTGCCGATGCCGACAACGGCAAAATTTGACGCGATGCTTGCACCGGTCCCTGAACTCGAACCGCCGACGCTTCCCGCTTCAAAGACATCCACTCCGTAAGAGTTGAGCACTTGGCCGCCGAGCCCGCTGTAGCCGCTCGGCACATTTTCCGTCATGAAATACGCCCATTCGCTCATATTGACTTTACCGAGGATAATCGCTCCCGCTTGTCTCAGCTGTGCCGCCACAAAAGCGTCTTCAACTGCGAAATTGTCCTTGAGGGCAATCGCTCCTGCTGTCGTCGGCATGTTGTCTGCCGTATCAATATTATCTTTCAGCAGCACCGGAATCCCGTATAACGGGCCTTGCCCTTCCTGACCGCGCATGCTATCCAGCTCTGCTGCTATTTTCAAGGCATCAGGATTGATGGACAGCACCGAATTGATTTTCGGTCCGTTTTTGTCGTACTTTTCGATTCTGCCCAAATAAGCCTGGACAAGCTCCACTGAAGTCAGCAGCTGTTCTTCAAAAGCCTGCTGGATTTGGCTGATGGTTGCTTCTTCTATTTCGAATGCTATTTTTTCCATGATTGTTTGCCCCTGTTCTCTTTAGAACTCTTTGCAGCACTTTCCGGTTTATTAAGTAAACCCAATCAGCTTCCGCCTTCTTTTCTATTATATTAATTAATTCCGAAAATAAAACAAAAATTCTAACCAGAAGAAATATTTTAATATTTCTGGAGAAAGTTTAGACGTTTCTTCCTATCCTTTTGTTTTAAAAAGCTTTACAAGGGGAAAATTTATAGTAATACCGTTCATTGAAATGGGGAATCAACATGGACAATACCCAATTATTCGATGGCATCGAGTTTCTAAAGACACTTTCTTTAATAGATTTTCTTATGTTTTTCATTTACCTCTCCTTAATTTTCGCCTTACGGACCTTCCTGGTGTTCCTTCTGCAAAAGTCTTTTACATCCAAACGCTTTAAAGAGCGAATCTTCCCGTTCGTTGAAGATTTATTGAACTGGCTCGCTATCTACGGAGCAATCTTTTTTTTCCTGTTTTATTTTTCAGAAGAACAATGGCTATTTTATCCGTTTTATGAAACGGATGGCATACAAGTGTCGGTGTTCCTAATAGTAGTCGTCGCTATAGCAATCAGCTTTGCCGGCCGCCTGGTAAGAGCATTGAACCGGTATGTGATGCCTTTTTTCTACGCGCAATTTGATGTAGATGCCACCACGGGCTATACCATCAACCGGCTCCTCTATTACATTGTCATGTTTATTGCATTGGCTCTTGGGTTTACGACAGTCGGTCTCGACCTGACAGCGCTCGGCGTCATCTTCAGCGTGCTTGGAATCGGGATCGGTTTTGGTATACGGAACATTGCCGCAAACTTTGTTTCGGGGATCATCATTCTGTTTGAACGGCCGATGAAAGTTGGCGAATTGGTGGAAATCGATAAAAATATCGGCCAGATCACGAAAATCACGCTGCGCTCCACTGTCATCGAAACTTTAAAAAACGGCACGCTCATTGTACCCAACCAGTACTTTATCGAACAGATCGTCAAAAACCGTTCCAGCGCAAAGCTGTTTGCCCGTGTAGTCGTCAGCGTAGCCTATGGCAATGACACTGAAAAAGTCGAGCACCTGCTCTTGGAAGCGGCAGTAGCAGAGATGCAGTTTGTGCCTGGCATTCCCAATGAGCCGCCGGACGTCCGCTTTATCAACTTCCGGGACTCTTCGCTCGACTTCGTCGTCGAAGTTCGCGTCGTTGACGTCGAGATGAAAGAACAGCTGGAAAGCCGCATCCGCCACGCAATCGCTGATATTTTCATCAAAAACGATATCAAGCTCGCTGAATATCCAGTTACGAAAGAAATATAAAAAAGAACCTGGCCAAGACCGCCATCAAACAAAGCGGACTAGAGCCGGGTTCTCGTTTTTAAATTTTCACTTTTGAAAGCAGCGGCCGGCCTTGATTCCAATTCACTTCAACCGGAATCCCGAAAAAATCGGAAAGCTGTTCGCTCGTTATCATTTCTTCTGTATTGCCGGAAGCAAACACTTCCCCGTCTTTCAATAATAAGGTTTTATTGAATTCCGGCAGGATTTCCTCAATATGGTGAGTCACATAAATGATGGTCGGAGCATCCGGTTTTTGCGCAATTCGTTCAATGGCCTCGAGCAATTCTTCCCGGGCAATAAAATCCAGCCCATTCGTCGGTTCATCCAGCACCAAAAGCGATGGCTCTCCCATCAGCGCACGGCCAATCAAGACCCGCTGCCGCTCGCCATGTGACAAGGTTTCATAACTCCGGTTCGCATAGTCAAGGCAGCCCAGTTCCTTCAGGATTTCTACTCCTTTTTGGTCAATCTCTTCTGTCGTCTCTTCATATAATCCGATAGAAGCATAAGCTCCGCTCAGCACCACTTCATAGGCGTTGTCATATGGACTTATTTTCTGCTGAAGCGACGAAGAGACAAAGCCGATCTGCTTGCGCAGTTTCTCGGAAAGATAGGTTTTCCCAAACTCCAGACCGAGGACGCTCACTTTGCCAGTTGTCGGAAAAAAGTAAGCATTGATCATATCAAGCAGCGAAGTCTTGCCGGCACCGTTCAAGCCGTAAAGCACCCAGTGCTCTCCGCGTTCCACTTGCCAATTGACGTTATTCAGCACCGTTTTCCCTTCTCGCCTTCTTGTCACGTTTTCAAGTTCCAGAACCTTCATCATTATGCCCCTTTCCTAAACCAAAACACTTTTGTCCCTTTAAAACCAATCAGCCTGAATTTTAATCGACGTTTCTTGCAGGGTCTATCGACGTTTTTTTGTTTGCAATCGGTGTTTCTCGAGTTCCTATCGATGTTTCTAAGCTTTCTATCGACGTTTCTCCGGTTTCTATCGGTGTTCCTTTAATAAGCAGTCCTTGGAGATCAACAGATCCTATCGGAAAAGCCCTCCGCCAAGGCGAAGGCCCCTTTAAATCAGAGCGCTTTTTGCTAAAGCAAAAAGCTACTGGCCAAAAACCTTTATCGACGTTTCGGACAGGTTCTATCGTAATTCTTTAGGTTTTTATCGGTGTTTCTCCGATTTTTATCGACGGTTCTCATCTTTCTATCGGTGTTTTCAAACTTTCTATCGACGTTCACCAAACACCAACATAAAATCATGCAAAACACAAACAACGCAAATCCCTCTTATCCAATAGCCACTTCCGTCAACTCCAAAAACTCCTCCACGTCTTTCACACAAACCGCAATCGCATCTTCCCAGAATCCAGCCTGTTCCAAATCAACTCCCAAATGCTTTTGCGCGAGCTGTTCGACTGTCATGCGGCCGGTATCCCGCAACAGCGCATTATAGGATTCTTCGAAACCGCCTTCAGTTTCGAGCGCTTTGGCATAAATCCCTTGGCTGAACAAATAGCCGAATGTATACGGGAAGTTGTAGAACGGTACTCCGGTAATATGGAAATGCAAAGTCGAAGCCCAGAAAGTCGGATTATAGCTGGCAAGTTCGCTACCGTAAGCTTCCTGCTGCGCATTCAATGCAAGTTGATTCAAGCGTTCCACCGAAACTGCCCCTTTTTTCCGTTCTTCATAAAAGCGCGTTTCGAACAGGAAACGGGAATGGATATTCATGAAAAACGCAATGCTTCTCTTGATTTTGTCTTCCAGCAACGCAATTTTTTCTTCATTAGAAGAAGCATTTTTCACTGCAGCATCCGACACGACCATTTCAGCAAATGTGGAAGCAGTTTCTGCGACGTTCATGGCGTAGCGCTGATTCAATGCTTCCGTGTCGTTCATGACATGCTGATGATAGGCATGCCCAAGTTCATGGGCAAGCGTCGAGATATTCGTCGCGGACCCGGAAAACGTCATAAAGATGCGGGTCTGTTCACTGTCCGGAAAACTTGTGCAAAATCCGCCGGGACGCTTTCCTGGTCGGTCTTCCGCTTCAATCCAGCGTTTTTCAAATGCACCTCTGGAAAACTCAGCCATTTGGGGGCTGAAGCGCTCGAATTGCTCCAGAATAAACGCCGCCGCTTCATGGTAGCTGACTTTCTGCATGGATTTAGTCAGCGGTGCATTCAAATCATGCCATTCCAGTTTTTCAACGCCAAGCAGCTGCGCTTTCCGCCGCAAATAAGAAACAAAAGGCGCTTTATGCTCGGTGATTGTTCCCCACATGGCATTCAAAGTTTTTTCGCTCATGCGGTTCAGTTCCAGCGGCTCTTTCAATACATTGTCCCATTTCCGGTGCTTGTAAGTCTGCAGCCGGAATCCAGCCAAGTTGTTCAAAGTTTCGCTGAAGAGCTCCGCTTCTTCCTGCCAGGCGCTGCTTATTTTTTCGAATACTTCTTTGCGGGCTTCTCGGTTTGGTGTGCTCATGCGGTTCGCCGCCTGGCCCATCGATAATTTCTTAATCTTGCCGTTTTCCATATGCTCGATGCTCATTTTCCCGACAAGGCTGTTGTACAGCTGATTCCAAGCCGCATAGCCGTTGACCGATAAATCATTGATCAGCACTTCCTGCTCGAGTGGAAGCTTTTCCTTGGCTTGCACTCGCCGTTCATTCAGCGCAAACGCCACCGGTTCCAAACTCGGCTGTTCAAGTAAACCTTGCCACACTGCGTCTTCTATTTGGAGAAACTTCTGGTCCAGCTTTGCCAGTACCGAAGCAAAAACAGCACCCAGTTCACTCCGTTTTCCGGAAAGTATTTTTGCTTCATGGTCATTGATATCCTGAGCAGTCAAGCAACTTGTGAAAGCTCCGATTTCCCGCAGCTGTTTCGTTGTGCTGTCCAATAGTTCAAGAAGCAAAGACAGCTCTCCTGTTTGTTCCGGTCCGCTTGGCGGGCTGAGACGATCCACCAGCTCGGCCAGTTCCTTTAAATTGGCTTCGAATTTCGCTATGTATATCTTCAATTCCTGAGACGTGCTGCCTCCTTTGAAAATCGAATCCAAGTTCCATGTAGTCTCATACTGATTCATTTATTAATCTCCCCTTTGTTTATAGGTGCTGACTCAATCTTAGTTTAAAAATTCTTACTATTCAAGTTGATGAACATACAAAAAATCCACCTCTTAGAGCTACAGCCCTTAGAGATGAAGATTTATTTATTAGGAACTCTTAGCCGACAAGTTAATTTCCAATCCGCTACAACTCATAAAATTCCGGGATAATCCCGTCAATGGTCTGCTTCATAAGCGAAATCATCTCCAACACCGTATCCGGATCAAGCTCTTTTTCACTGTAAGGCAGCGAATAAACAGCCGTGACACGACCCTCTCTTTCTGTCAATTTAACGTATCGGCAATAGATGTTCAGCCGGTTCAAGAGTTGATGAAGACCTGCTCTTTTTAAAAGGCTCAAAACGTTAATGAAATCAACAGCCTTTATGTCAATAATATGTTCGTTCTCAAAAATCATTACTTCGAATACGACTGGAGAACCAATCGTCAAAGTACCCACAATCGTAAAAAAGACTTCTCCAGTTTCTTCAACTTCCTCTTTCGCTTGAATTTCTAATTTTTTGAGATGGTTTCGAAAAATCATTGCATTAGACACGGCATTACCTCCTTGCTATAAATCAACCATACGACTTAGCCATTCCATCATAAATGAATATCCTGAAAAACAGCAACCGCTCTCAAAATCCGAGGATTTCCTTGAGAGCGGTTGTTTTATTGAATAGCTTCAATGCAAGTCTTTATCTACAGTTTAAAAATTATTCCCTAACAGCAGCAACACTAGCGAATTGATTGTCTTCCTTTTTCTGCAGCTCTAAAGCCATAATTAGGATTTGCGCAAGTTCTTCATGAGTAAGATTCTCCTCAGGTTTAAATGTCCCATCAGGATAACCATCGAATAATCCTGCTTTCGAAGCTGCTGCAATATAATCTTTCGCCCAATGGGTTGCTCGGACGTCGTTATAAACGGTTTCCGTCGCCGGAATCGGCAATTCTAATGCCATGGCGAACATTTTAGACGCTTCAGCCCGTGTAATATTCGTTTCCAACAGGGAATC
This sequence comes from Planococcus sp. 1R117A, assembly GCF_051417975.1. Classification (NCBI taxonomy): domain Bacteria; kingdom Bacillati; phylum Bacillota; class Bacilli; order Caryophanales; family Caryophanaceae; genus Planococcus; species Planococcus sp. 1R117A. The sequence goes on from NZ_JBPRLO010000001.1 coordinate 177,698, forward strand.
GTCTGGCGTCACCGCATGAGAAGTTGGCGATTCAACAGCTACTTCTGCCGTTGCTACTGGATTCCAAATTATCACAGTCAATGGAATTAAGAGAAGGACGAGTATCTTTCTTAGATGTTGCTCCATTATGAGCCACTCCTTGAGTTTCGGCACAATTATTGCCGGTAATAGCTTGCCTCCCAAAAATCCCAGACAGCTCTAAACCTAACAAAAGAAAAAACCAGTTGTTCTTTTCAACATAGGCATTCTCCTTTTTGAAATTACATCTACTAACCTGAATCACCTACTCGTGTTCCATCCGCATAATCCTTATGTATCATCATAAAATAAATATAATAACTTACTATCATTTTAACATAAATATGATAAAATCAAAGTATATTTTAGAATATTCTGATAACAGTAATTTTTGAAATAAATTGTAATAAAACTTGCCACTGAAAGAAACGTACATTTTATATATTACTAATATCAGCCACCTGCTGAGCTGAACAAATCCCGAGGTATATTCAATTTTTCATTCCAATAGACAGGAGATGCTGACCATGATGAAAAAAACTTCAAAACTGCTGGTTGCTGCATTGTTGACAATTGTATTGACAGGCTTCGGGAATTTTCAAAATCCAGTAATTCATGTATCAGCAACTCAATTATCTTTCGCTTCACAGCCGTATAGCCTGTCTCCGGGAGTAATGCCTGCACCCGACTATAAAACGGATCTGCCTGCGGACCATTCGATGTACGATTACTTGGTCTATTTGGTGAATGATGTGGATGCGTTTTGGTCACCGATCATGGTGGGCGCTGGCCATGCAGATCCTTTTGCCAACTACTCGTTCCCGGCTCCTGGGGAACCGGTGAATACCAATTGCGCTTTTGAAGGTGACTTGGAAAACCCTGCCCAAGCCTTCTATTGCGGATTTGATGACCAAATTGTCGTCACTCAGGAAATGGCCAGACAAATCTGGAAAGGCACATATAAAACCAATTCCGATCCATCGAGCGACTACAGTGCAGGCGACTTTTCAGTAGCTTTTATCGTGGCACATGAATATGCGCATAATCTGCAGACAGAATTGGGCTGGCTGCCGATATACGAAGATGAAGAGCCTTTAGCGACTTCCAGAAGCCTTGAACTGAACGCAGATTGCTTGGCCGGGGTCTGGGCAAACTCCGTCTACCATCGCGGCCTTCTGGAAACAGCGGACATCGAGGAAGCTATGAGAACTCTGGCGGACATTGGCCAGGACCCTTCAGCGCCGAATCCGACACACGGCACGCCGCAGGAACGGACAGACGCATTCATGCTTGGTTATAATGATGGATCGGCCAGCAGCTGTGATTCTTATTTATTCAATCCGTATTGATAAATAAAGCAGTTCTTTTGGAAGTTTTAACTTAAAGCAAAAATAGTTTTAAACAAAAAAAAAATCCACATCACTGAACTTTTAGTTCTGCGATGTGGATTTTTCTATTAATTGTTTCGTTGCTTTTTCCGATTATATTTCTTCGGTTTCACTCGCTTAATTTATTCTTCATCAAAAGCATTCAATGCATTAACGCCATGCGCAAGTGCCGATCCGGCTTTTAGCGCTGTCGCGACAAAAATGGATTCTGCCACTTCTTCTTTCGTTGCGCCTTTTTTCTTCGCTGCTTTGACGTGAAGGGAAATGCAATAAGGGCAGCCGGTTGTATGGGCAACCGCCACAGCAATCAATTCTTTTTCTTTAGCTGAAAGCAAGCCGTCTTTCAGCGACAAGGTATCGAAATTGACAAATGCGCTGAACGCTTCACCGTTCAATTTCGAGAATTCTGCCAAACGGCTGAAATACACTTCTTTGTACAATTCTTCATCCGGATTTTCATCATAGGCATTGAGCGCGTTAACGCCATGTGCCATAGCGGATCCCGCTTTTAAAGCAGTCGCCACAAGGATCGTTTCGGCCATTTCTTCTTTTGTCATATGAAGTTTTTTCGCGTTTTTGACATGCAAGTCGATGCAGTACGGGCATCCCGTTACATGCGCTACAGCTACGGCGATCAATTCTTTCAGCTTAGCGGACAACTCATTTTCCTGAAGTGCAGCTACATCAAATTGGACAAAAGCTTTAAACGCGTCCGGTGCCAATTTCCCAAACTCAGGAAGGCGGGCAAAATTCTTTTTCTCATACAAGCTTTTATTTTCAGTAATGTTCATTTTCATCTACTCCATTCTATTTTTGGTTAGTCCATCGTATTCGGCAAGAACAAGGCAATGTCCGGGAAAATATAAAGCAGGACGACAACTGCCAGGATCGGCACGATGAAAATAGTGGCTCCTTTGAAAATATCTACGATTTCCAAGTCATTGGTGACGCCTTTCAAGACAAAGACGTTCATCCCGATTGGCGGTGAGATCAAAGCGATTTCCACTACGAGGACAATCATAACACCGAACCAGATCAAGTCAAAATTCAATAATTCCAGTATTGGCATCAATATCGGAATCGTCACCACCATCATCGCCAACGAATCCATAATCGCTCCGAGGACGATGAACAGGCAAATGATCAGGATAAAAATCATCGTGGCGGAAAGATCGGCCGTCAGCAGGAAATCCGCCAGCAAGTTCGGGATCCGCGTCAACACCAGGATATAGTTGAGGATGAACGCGCCAAGAATGATCGCAAACAGAAATCCGGTGGTTTTTAACGTTCCAAGCAATGCTTCCGTGAAATTTTTCAAGTTCAAACGCCGGCGGATAACTCCGATTAAAAATGCCCCGAATGCACCGACTCCCGCTGCCTCAGTGGCAGTGAAGAACCCAAGGTAAATGCCGCCCATCACCAGCAGGAATAATAAAAGAATCCAGATATTTGAGCTTAGGGAAGTAAAACGCTCTTTCCAGCTCACGTATTCCGGAGCTGCAGCTGTTACCATATTGGGTTTGATCAATATGCAAATATAAATGGTCAGCATGAAAAATAATGTCAAGATGATGCCCGGAATAATGCCGGCTGTCAGCAGTTTTCCGACGGACTGTTCAGTAAGCATCCCGTAGACGATGAATGTCGTACTCGGCGGGATGAGAATGCCAAGCGCCCCGCCTGCGACAATCGAACCGCCCGTCAGGCTTTTGCTGTAGCCGCCTTTCAGCATTTCTTTCGTCGCAATGACGCCCATCGTACCGGTAGTGGCCACACTGGAACCGGAAGCTGTCGCAAACATTGCCGAAGCTCCGATGGTCGCAATTCCCAATCCACCTTTTAAATTTCCGAACCAATTCTTGAATGTCTTGAACAAATCATCGGTCACCCCGGAAGCAAACAGCAATTGCCCCATCAGCACAAATAATGGAATCGTGCTCAAAGTATAATGATAGCTCTGGGTCCATACCACGCTATGGATCACCGATGCCAACGTATCCCAGCCTCTCAGGAAAATGATTGCCAAACTTGCAGGAATGACCATTGCGATGGCGATCGGAACACGTAAAAACATCAAAACAAACACAGCTGCAACCACTAAAACACCAACCGCTTCTGTCGACATGGCCCTCCCCCTTTCTACTTGCCTTTAACAGCTGTCTTATAGTCTTCTACATTCCGGATAAATTTCACCATTGCCTCTAAAGCCCAGCCGATAAAACAAATGACCAGGAAAATTTTAAAAGGCACAAACGACAGGTTCAGTAAATCGGAGGTCTGCCCGAAATTGATTTTTACGATAAACGCCCAGCACACGATAAAGCAGAATAGAATCGTTAAAAACTGAGCCATGAAATCCAGCGCCAATTGGACTTTCGCCGGGAAGCGGTCGGCAAGTACGCCAATCGATATATGGGCGCCAGTCGCTTCGGTATAGGCTAAAGAACCCATAATCAGAATAACCATACTGAACTGGACGATTTCAATGTCCCCGACGACCGGATAGCCAAGACTGCGGGAAATGGAAAAATACGTTACCAGTGGCACCATAATGATTAACGTCGAAAATGAAATCCATTTTGCCAAATTGGTTATGAATGACACGAGATGCGCCACATATTTCATCGTTTCACCCGCTTTCATTTTAGTCTTAATAAGGCAGACTGAGACCTGCTTCTATCAATGATTTTTTGTAGAACTCCATCATCTCTTTGCCATCAAACCCTTTGTCATTGGCCATTTCCACCCAGTCTTCCCAAACGGTTTTGGCCGGTTTCTTGAATTCGGCAAGCGCTTTTTCATCCGGCTCGATGACGCGGCCGCCTTTTTCAGCTACACTGTCGCCATACACTTCAATCGCTTCAGCCGACGCACCGCCGTATAAGTCACTGTTCATTTTGACGAGTGACGGCGCCAGCTCTTCTTCAAAAAGCGTCTGGATGTCTGCAGGCAGCGCTTCAAACGTCCGTTTATTCATCAAATAGAAAAGTGCTGTGTTGCCCATATCGATTTTCGTCATATAAGGCGCTACTTCAAACAATTTCAGTCCTACAGCACCAATCGATGTGTACGTAGCCTGATTGACGGTATTGCGGTCAAGCGAGGTATAAATCTCTTCCAAGCCCAGAGTGACCGGAACCGCGTCCCATAATCCGACCAAATCCACCCGCTGATAACCCGAAGCAATAATTTTCTGGTTTTTGACGTCTTCTACGGTTTCAACCGGTTCTTTGCTGTACAGCTGATAAGAATCGGTGGCGGAAACGCCAAGGGGCACCACATCTTCAAGCGTATCCGCCATATAAGTTTCGATGAATGGCGTCAGAACTTTTGTGCTATCAGAAGGAGCCGATAAGCCGAAAGGCAAATCGCCAATCGACAATGGAAACAATTCCGTGTCCGGATGAAGGCTCGGGCTGACATAGCCGATATCGTAAACAGCGCCTTGAATATCTTCATAAGCTGTGCTTAAAGTACCGAGGGCCCCGCTGTTATAAATATTGACTTTCACTCTTCCATCAGTCTTTTCTTCCACTTCTTTTGCCCACGGCTCCACGACTTCTTTATGGAATTGATGCGTCGACGGAACCTGGATATTGAAACTCAATTCGTACACTCCATCGTGATTAGCTGCTCGGCCGACTCCGCACGCTGACAGCACGAACACCATCCCCAACAGTAAAGCCACTTTTGCTCCTTTAGCCAGCTTCATGCCATTCCTCCCCCATTCATGCATTTCTTCAAAGACTTGCCTTCACTTTCCGTCCGACTTTGTCGGGCGGCCGACAAAGTCATTGATCTGCTCCAGTGTTTTCCCGTGCTGCAGCATGTTTTCCTGCAGCTCCGCTTCGTAATACAACAGGTTCTCAAACCTCGGAACCGAAGCATTGACGATTTTCTTGGTGATGCGCAGCGGATCGAACGGCTTTTGCTGCAGTTTCAACAGCATTTCTTCGACTGCTGGAAACAGTTCTTCAGCAGGCACAGCTTTTGTTATGAGACCGATATCTTTCGCTTCTTGCGCTGAAATGGCATCCCCGAGCATGATCAATTCCTTAGCTCGTGCCGCACCCACCAAATTGACGAGGCGCGGTGTGCCGCCTCCGGAGAAGAACATGCCGCGTTCCACTTCCGGCAAGCTCAGCGCCGCCCCTTCCGCCATGACCCGGAAATCGCAGGCCATTGCAAGCGCCATCCCCGCACCAAATGCAGGGCCGTTGATGGCCGCAATCGTAATCTGGTCGAGCGCATCAAACTTCCGCAAAAATTCCTGGCGGCTGATTTGATCTTTTCGTATCCATGAAGAGTCACCCGGGTTTTCTTCGATATTCTTTTTGACTTCTTTGATATCAGCACCCGCTGAAAAAACTTTTCCGGCTCCGGTGAAAACGATAAAGCGGTATTTCCGGTCGCTGCCTACCGTTGAAACCAATTCAGACAATTCCTCATCCATCCGGCTATTCATCGCATTCGCTTTTTCCGGCCGGTTGAATGTGACAAAAAGCACCGGTGCACGGTCTTCGACGATCAAGGTTTCATAATTCTTCAAAGTCCCCGCTCCTTTCCCATCCTCTTAAATGTTCCGTTCCACCAGCTCCCAGTAGGGTTCGCGCAGTTTCTTCTTATCGATTTTCCCGTAAGACGTCAGCGGCAAAGCATCAACCAAGTGAATCGTTTTCGGGCTTTTGTATTTGGAAAGCTTGGCTTTGCAGATCGCCATCACTTCGGCAACCTCCAAAGTTCCAGTTTTTGCTGTTACAAAAGCGGTTACCGCTTCTCCCCAGTCCGCATCCGGTACACCGATTACAGCAGCCTGCGCTACTCCCGGATGCTCCTGGATGACATTCTCCACTTCGGATGAATAGACATTCATACCGCCTGAGATGATCATGTCTTTCGCTCTGTCCAATAAATACAGAAATCCTTGTTCATCCATTTTCCCGATATCCCCGGTATGGAGCCAGCCGTCTTTCAACGCTTCGGCAGTCTTCTCCGGCTGATTCAGATAGCCGATCATATTGGTGAAAGCCTTCACCACAACTTCGCCTTCCGTCCCCCGAGCGACTTCCTGGCCCGCTGCATCGACCACTTTGACTTGTGAAAAAATGGTTGACCGTCCGCAGCTTTTCAATAAATGGTGGGTATCCGCTTCAGTGCTATGGAACTCTTTTTTCAGCCAGGTTGCTGCACTTTGCGTTTCCGTCAGTCCGTAAATCTGCAAGAACACTTGCCCAAACACTTCGAGGCCTTGTTTCAAACGCTCTGCGGTAATCGGTGCAGTGCCGTATTGAATCGTGCGGATCGACGAAACGTCCACTTGCTTGTCTTCTATATAATCGAGCATGCGGTATAGAATTGTCGGCACCAAGCTTAAATAAGTGATGCGGTTGTCTTCAATATGCCGGATGACCGTTTCCACGTCGAATTTGTCTTCGATAAAAATTTCCGCGCCTTTGATCAATCCGGAAAGCAAATACAAACCGGCCGCATGCGGTAAAGGAGTCGTGACAAGGATTTTTTCATCGCTTTGGATATTGGCTTCGATAATAATCGAGATGAACGTCAAACTGGTAGTTTCGTATGTATGGACAACGCCTTTCGGCTTGCCGGTCGTCCCGCCGGTATAGAGAATGAACGAAAAATCAGATGGTGCCGCTGCAACGGTTATCGGTTCTTCAGATCCTGCTGCCTGAAAAACTTCCCAAGAAACTGCTTCTTTTTCCTCCACGTTGTCCGTTCCGACAACGACGACCGTATGCAGCTTTGGAAGTTTGCTCTTGATGCGCTCGACCATCGGCAAAAAGCGTTCGTCCACAACCAGTAATTCCACTTCGGCATCGTCCAGGATATAGCGGATATCACTTTCACTAACCATGCTGTTCAAAGGAATTTTCGTGGCGCCTGCCAAGTAAATCGCTACTTCGCTGACAACATACTCGTAGCGATTCGGCAACAGCAAGCCTACACGCGACTGCTGGCTGATGCCGTATTGCTTGAACGCCTGTGCAATCCGGTTAGCGTCTCTATGCAATTCATTGTAAGTATAACTGGAGCCATTAACGTGCAAAGCCGTTTTACCGGCATTATTGAGTAAACTGTTTTTCACTAATTCATTCAGCACTAGTGGTACCGCTTGCATCCTTATTTCCTCCTCTATATTCATAAAGCATGATTAAAAATGGATTATTTAAAATAAAAGCAATTATTTAAAAATACTATCAACCTCAGTGATTTTCGTCTAATATATATAAAAACCCATTTAAGAGGTTTTTCGTCTTAATCAACATTGGAGGGACTCATCATGGAACTTAGACATTTGCATTATTTCATCGCAGTCGCCGAAGAATTGCATTTTGGCAATGCCGCGAAACGGCTGAATATCAGCCAGCCGCCGCTCAGCCAGCAAATCATCCAGCTCGAGAAAGAATTGGACGTCAAGCTGTTCAACCGCAACAACCGCTCCGTTGAATTGACAAAAGCAGGAAAGCATTTTTTAAAAGGAGCCTATGAAATCCTTGCCAAAGTCGAAGCAAGCATCGACGACACAAGGAATATCCATGCCGGGAAAGCCGGAGTCCTGAATGTGGCGTTTACCGGCTCCTTGAATTCCAGTCTGATTCAGCTGATCCATACCCACCGGACCCAATATCCCGATGTCAAAGTAACGCTGCATCCAATGTCGAGCACCGACCAGCTAAAAGCTTTGGCAGACAACGAAATCCACATCGGGTTTATTTGTCCGCCGATCATCAACCCTGCACTCAGCTTCCAGCTTATCTACAGCTCTCCGTTTGTAGCGGCATTGCCTAAAGACCATCCACTGGCAGCCATCCCCGGCCCCATCGACATCAAAGATTTGAAAAACGAACCATTTATCATGGCTCCGCGGCGCTTGGAACCTGGCTATTATGACACCATCATCTCCATTTGCCTTTCCAGGGAAATGAGTCCCATCATCCAACAGGAAGCAGAAGGCGTAACCCATATTTTATCGCTGGTGTCCGCAGGAATCGGCGTTACGCTCGTCACAGAGTCTGCCCAGCAGGAATATCCCAAAAGCGGCATTGTCTATAAGCCGCTTAAAGACAATAAGCAACAGATGGATTTATACATCGCCTGGAATCATACGGCTTCCAGCCCAATTACCGACACATTTGTTCAAACGATGAAAAGTTCCTTGTCCGCTGAACATGAAGAAATTTCTTCTATAATATAGTGCTGCTAAATAGAAAAGCCGCCTCCATGAAATCGAATGATTTCATGGAGGCGGCTTCTTATTTTTTAAATAATCACCAATTCTTTTGAAGAAGGTGAAAGAACTTCACAGCCTTCTTCTGTAATCAGAAGCATATCTTCTATCCGGCCGCCGCCGATTCCTGGCAAGTAAATGCCCGGTTCGATGGTAACAACCATGCCAGGCATCAGCATCTTTTCGGAATCCACCGAAAACAGCGGTTTCTCATGTACTTCCAAGCCGATGCCATGCCCCGTGCCTGTACCGGCAAAAGATTCATAGCCGGTGCTTCTCAAGTTCTCTCTCATCAGCATATCCACTTCTTTATCCGTTAATCCCGCTTTGATATGGCTCTCGCAATTGTTCAACGATTCAAGAATGACTTTTTGAATTTCTTTCAACCTTTCATCAGGTTCTCCTAAAGAAACAGTTCGTGAAATGTCAGACCAGTACCCTTCGTAATTTGTACCGAAATCGATTGTAACCATGTCACCTTTTTCAATTACCTTATCGCTCGCTCTGCCATGAGGAAGCGAGGATCTTTTGCCGGATGCCACGATCGGGCTGAAAGTGGAAGTTACTCCCCCGTTCTTTTTGATAAAATCTTCAAGCTCCGCTGCTACCGCAATTTCCGGTACGCCCGGACGGATAAATTCCAGTACATGCAAATACGCACGGTCTGTGATATCAGACGAAATCCGGATCTTTTCAATCTCCTCTGAAGTTTTTATCATCCGGATATTTTCGATGAAATCATAAACCGGTATAAGCTCCGTATCTATTTGATTTTTGATAAGTGAATAATTGCCGAAACTTAGATGCTGTTGTTCGAAACCAAGGCGCTTGATCCTCATTTCCGCTATCAGTTTTGCGGCCGCTCCATAAATCTTATGTTTATGCCCGGTATGTTCTGCATGCAAAACGACTTCCAGATTGGACTGGTTCTTTGCTTGTTCAAAATACCGATAATCCGTCAGCAGTTTCGCTTCACTCCTGGTGATCAGGACGATGCCATTGCTTCCGGTAAAGCCGGATACATAGCGCCTGTTCCAGTCCCCGTTGATCATTAACCCATCGATTTCATAATCGTCAAACCGGCTTCTAATTTTTTCAAGTATTGTCATTTATTTGCCTCCTCTATGGAATTTTCAGAACAAATATAGTGGAAAAACCGTGGCCGATGCAATGATGATGATGCCGCTGCCCAGCAGAATTTTCGTCACCGGGCTTTTTCTTTCTGATATACGCCGAGCGGATTGGCGCTGTTCCTTTTCAGCTGCATAAGCTTCCACCTTGGATGTACTTCTCAGTAATGTCTGGAAACTCGCAAAAAAGTGATTAAAGATCCCTTTTTCCAATAAAAGTGCGCCACCGCCGAGCATGAACAATACCAGACCCGAAAGAAACAGAAAGTCCCAGAAAGCAAGCGGCATATATTTAACGGAAAATGACATGGCCAGCAGAAGAATTGCTCCTAATACACTGGCTTTTTTAGAAATGCGCCACCTCACATTAAGCCCTCCTTTAAATAAAAACGACATCCTTTGAACCTTTTTTCTGAAATTCAGAAAACACTTCATCTGTACAAGCCAGCCAATGTCCTTCAGTGACTTCCCGGAGAATGGTCTCTTCTTCACTTCCCCATTTTTTAGCCGGTTGGCGCTGGCGCGATTTTTCTTTAAAAGGATCTGGTACAGGAATCGATGCCAATAGAGATTTCGTATAAGGATGGAGCGGATTGCTGTAAAGCTCCTCGCTTTCAGCCACTTCAACAAGTTTCCCTTGGTACATGACTCCCACCCGGTCGCTCAAATATTTCACCATCGACAAGTCATGGGCGATGAAAAGATACGTTAAATTCTTTTCTTTTTGAAGCCGTTTCAATAAATTAATGATTTGAGCTTGAATTGAAACATCAAGAGCCGAAATAGGTTCATCCGCTATGATGAACTCCGGATCTACTGCCAGTGCCCTGGCGATACCGATACGCTGCCGCTGTCCGCCAGAGAATTCATGCGGATAACGGCTGGCATGTTCTTTTGAAAGCCCGACAGTCTCAAGCAATTCATATACTTTTTTTGAACGCTCTTGCCGCGTTTTGCATAATCCGTGGATGTCCATTCCTTCTGCGATAATGTCTTCGACTGTCCACCTTGGATTTAAAGAAGAATAAGGATCTTGGAAAATCATTTGAATTTCTTTATTGAGGTTGAGTGAATGCTTGTGGTGGATATTTTCCCCTTTAAACAGCACTTCTCCTTCAGTCGCATGGTATAGCCGGCTCAAAGTCCGGCCAGTAGTCGACTTTCCGCATCCGGATTCCCCCACGAGGCCAAAGGTTTCACCTTTGTAGATATCGAAAGTGACGCCATCGACCGCTTTGATCCAACTGTTTCCTTTTCCTTTGAAATGCTGTTTCAATCCTTTCACTTCCAACAACCGTTCGGTCAGTTCTTTTTTCTGCCGCTTTTTCGTGCTCGGCTGTATTTCCCTGCTTTTCTTTTCGAAGAACTGGGCCGCTTTTTCGGCTGCTTTTTCATGCAAAAGCCACGAAGCTGCGTAATGCGTATCGGTCACTTTAAACATCGGCGGCTCGTGTATAAAGTCGATTTTCAAAGCCTGTTCATTGCGTTCCGCAAAAGCATCGCCAGGAGGCGGATGCAAAAGGTTTGGAGGAGATCCGGGTATCGTCTTCAATTCGTCCTGGCCGATATTCAAATCAGGCATTCCCGCCAGCAGACCTTTCGTGTAGGGGTGCTGCGGATTATAGAAAATCTCTTCCGTTTTGCCGATTTCAATGATTCTGCCGGCGTACATGACAGCCACGCGGTCTGCAATATTGGCGACTACCCCTAAATCATGGGTGATGAAAACAATGGATGTCTCCGTCTTTCTTTGGATTTCCTTCAACAAATCCAACACTTGCACTTGGATCGTCACATCAAGAGCAGTCGTCGGCTCATCGGCAATCAGTATTTCCGGGTTGCAGGCAAGAGCCATGGCAATCACTGCGCGCTGCTGCATGCCGCCTGAAAACTGGTGGGGATACTGTTTTATGCGTTGCTCCGGATTTTTTATGCCGACTACTCTTAGTAATTCAACCGCCGTATTCTCCGCTTGCTTGCGCGGCAATTTTTGATGTGCAATCAGCCCTTCTGAAATTTGTTTGCCAATCGTCATGGTAGGATTCAATGACGTCATTGGATCCTGGAAAATCACCGAAATCTCCGATCCCCTCAAATTCAATAATTCCTTATTGGAGAATTTAACGATGTCTTTTCCTTTATACAAAATACTGCCTTTTGCGATTCTTCCCGAAGGCTTTGGAACAAGCCCCATCAAACTTTTGGCCATGACAGATTTCCCGGAACCCGACTCTCCTACAATAGCGAGCGTTTCTCCTTTATGCAGCGCAAACGAAACACCGCGGACCGCTTGAACTTCGCCTCTATCTGTATCGAAAGAAATATGCAAATCATCCACTGTTAAGATTTTTTCCATTTTCGCCACCTCTATTTCTTCATTTTCGGATCCAGGGAATCACGGAGCCCATCTCCGAGCAAGTTAAAGCTGATCATGATCAAGCTGATGATAATGGAAGAAAACATCAGCATATGCGGATAAATCTTCAGCAAATCGAATCCATCGTTCACAATCGTTCCAAGAGACGCAATGGGCGGCTGCAGGCCAAGTCCGATGAAACTGAGAAATGCTTCGGTAAAAATGGCACTCGGTATTGTGAACATCGTAGTGATAATAATCGGTCCAAGCGTATTCGGGATCAAATGGCCCCAAATCAGCCTTCTGTCTTTGGCGCCTAATGTCCTTGAAGCCAACACGAACTCCTGCCCTTTCAGCTTCAACACTTGCCCTCTGACGATTCGGGCCATGCTGACCCAGCCGGTGATGACCATCGCCAGCGTTATGGACAAAATGCCCGGACTCAACACCAATATCAATAATATGACCACGATTAAATTTGGAATACCCATCAGCACTTCGATGATCCGCTGCATGACGTTGTCGATTCTGCCGCCGTAATAAGCGGAAATGCTGCCATAAGCGACGCCGATCAGCAAATCCAATGCTGCCGCTAAAAATGCGATGTAGAGAGAAATTCTTGTCCCTTGCCAGATACGCGTCCATAAATCCCGGCCTAAGTCATCTGTGCCGAACCAATAATACTCCGGCACTCCTTTGGTTTCATATTGATCGACTCCGCGTATATCAATACCGTTCATTCCAAGAAACGGAATATGCTCCAAAACAGGGACTTTCGCCGGCAGGTTCGCCCGGCTTAAATCCTGATCATCAAATCCATAAGGGTTCATTAACGGGCCGAATAGGGCCAGTAAAATGATGGCGGCTACTAAAATCAGGCCGGCAACCGCCCCTTTGTTTTTGCGCAGCCGCCGCCACGAATCCCCCCAATAGCTGGAAGCAGGAATGCTGCTTGTTTTTTCTTCCCGGAACTCTTGCTCCGCTTCTTCAAACAAATCATTCGTCAGTTCAAAATCATTTCCCTTCATTCCGGCCACCTCCAGACAATCGGATTCTTGGATCAATGACGCCATATAACAGATCCACGATGAATATGACCACAATAAACAGGAAACTGTAAAATAAAGTGACACCCATAATGACCGGATAGTCGTTTGTCAAAATCGATTTGACAAATTGCTCTCCAAGCCCCGGTACACTGAAAATCTGTTCCACAACAAGAGTTCCTGTCATCAGACCCACCGTAAGCGGCCCAAGAATCGTGATGATCGGAATCATGGCATTCCGGATGCCATGGCGTAAAATAACAAAAAGTTCACGGATTCCTTTCGCTCTCGCCGTAGTGATGTATTCATGGCCGAGCACATCGAGCATTTCCGTTCTCATAAAACGGGCAATTGTCGCTACGACAAAAGCCGACAACGCAATCGTCGGCATAATGGAATATTCAAACCCTCCCCAAAAAGCGACAGGAAGCCATTGCAGCCGCACACCCACCCAATATTGCAACAGTCCGGCCAAGACAAAATTGGGGATCGACAACCCGAGGACCGCCAGCACCATCGCTCCGTAATCAATGAACGTATTGTGCCTCAATGCGGCGATGATGCCCAAAAACAAGCCAAGAATGGTGCCAAGAACAAGTGACTGCGCTCCCAGAATAGCTGAAACCCCGATTCGTTCACCGATAATGCTGGATACGGAACGGCCGTCAAACTGAAACGAAACGCCAAAATCGCCTTTTGCCGTATTGGCCAAGTACCTGAAATATTGGATGGATACTGGCTGATCCAAGCCGTATCGTTCATTCATCACTACTTTTTGGGTTTCCGTCAACCGCTCATCGTTAAAAGGGGATCCCGGCAAAGTCTGCATCAGGAAAAATGTGAATGTTGCAATCAGCAGAAAAGTGAAAGCCATGTAGCCGATTCGGCTGAGGATGTATTTTTTCATATCAAATCATCACCTTTACTGGAAGAAGTGAGTTATAAAATATTCGGCTGCAGCTTCTCTATTCGATGCAGAAGCTGCAACCTCTATGCTCAAGTAAAAATGATTTATTAATTGTTGATGGTTGCCCATTGGTAAGAAGACGTTGAGTTTGCATGAGATACGAGACCTTCTACATGCGGTTTGATGAGCCGTGCAGAACCTGCTTGGTACATCGGTGAAATTACTGCATCTTCCAGCAAAATGCGTTCTGCTTCTTGCAAGTCCGCGAAACGGGCGTCCACATCTGAGAAGTCGGTCATCGCTTTTTTAACCAATTGGTCATATTGATCATTTTTATAGCTCTGCCAGTTATATGGTCCATCAGAAAGGAATACCGATAAGAATTCTACCGGATCGCCGACATCGTTTCTCCAGCCAGAATGGGATAAATCATAATCCTGTGCAGCTTCAAGTGCTAATTTCTGTTTGTTCGGCTGCTGGTTAATGGTAATTTTCAATCCCGGCAAGTTTTTCTCCAATTGATTTTTCATATATTCCGCCACAGCTTTCCGCTGGCCATCGTCATAACTCAATAACCCCAGTGATAGTTCGCTGCTGCCAATTTCCTGCAGTCCCTTTTCCCATAGTTTCTGAGCTTCTTCCATTGTTCCTTTGTTCAAATCACCGTTTTCGTCACGGAAGTCTTTTCCATCCGGCGATTCAAATCCGCCTGGAAACAGCAGCCAATAAGCTCCTTTAGAGCCGTTTTTCAAAATGGATTCTGCCGCTTCTTCTTTATTCCATGCCATGTCGATGGCTTTACGGATATTGGCATTCTGCAACGCCGGGTTTTTCTGGTTCATCCGCAGGAAATACATTTCTGATTTCAATGTCGTCGAAAATTCCGGCGAATCCTGGTACAATTCCACAAATTCAGCGGATAAGTTCGCGGCATCGACCGTATCAGTTTCATACAAATTCACTTCAGTTGAAGTATCTTTAGCAACTTTGAAATTCACTTCATCAAGCTTGACGTTTTCCGCACCCCAGTAATCTGCATTTTTCTTAAGTACCCATTCCTGGTCATGGTCCCACGACTCTAAAACGAAAGGTCCGTTAAAAATCAAGTTCTCGGGTTCCAAAGCGTACTGGTCACCTTGAGAGCTGACAAACTTCTCGTTTTGAGGGTAAAATACCGGATTGGTCAACAGCTCTGTAAAATATGGCACGCTGTTCTCCAATTCCACTTCCAGCGTAAATTGATCGACTGCTTTTGCTGCAAGTTCATCCACTTTGCCATAGCTCGGGCTTTCCGGATCCTGGATGGCTGCTGCCCCTTTTATCGGTCCCATCAAATAAGCATGAGGCGAGAACGTATCCGGATGCAGTGCTTTTTTCCACGCATAGATAAAGTCATCGGCAGTTGTCGGTTCGCTATTGCTCCACACTGCGTTTTCCTTTAAATGAAACGTATATTTTTTGCCGTCCTCACTCATTTCATACGTATCCACAATGGCTTCCACCACTTCATCGTTCTGATCCAACTTAAATAACCCTTCAAAAACATTCTGAATAATGGTCTGAGACAAACCATCCATTGCTCCATTCGTCTTTAATGTTGGAATCTCGCCTGCCACTGCCAGATGAAGAACTTGTTCTTTATCAGAGGCCGCTGGCTTTTTTTCATCTGACCCTGCACCCGCGTTCTCTTCTTGACCGCCGCCATAGCATCCAGCTAAAAACACTGCACTTACTAAAATCCACACCAACATCCATGCCGCTTTGATTTTCATTTATTGTGCCTCCTTTTTTTGCTTTACGGATAAAGCTTCATGTGTAAAAGAAATTGAACAGTCTTTAACTCCTCTAGGAAAGTGTCTAATTTATTTGACTTTACGAATTTATAATTTTCAATCATTTGAGTGTAACCGCTCCCCCTCTCCCCCTGGTTTCTGCTTCTTTTTATATGGCAGCCGCTCCATTCCCTTGCCTCCTTTTTGGCTTTGTTGTATATATTAAGTGCAATATTCGTGCCATAAATTTCAGCAATAAACAATGTGCCGCAATAAATCCAAATTTTTCTCTAAAGAGCCTCAAAGTACAGAAGTTAGAGAGCATCGCTTAAGGAAAACGTCTTCTAGAAGGAAAGCTGGCACAATTCTTGCATCTTTTTAATAAAAACATGGTGGAGGTTTTAAAATGGAAAATATTTTTAAACAGCGGCGAACATCCCTAAAAAATCATCTCAGAGAAATCGGCTTGGACGCCGCGATGATTACTTCTCCAGCAGGCATCTTTTACTATTCCGGCTTCAACTCTGATCCGCATGAGCGATTTATGGGGCTTGTGGTTGGTGCAGATGATACGTTTCTATTTGTTCCATTGCTGGATAAAGAAGCAGCGCTGCAAGCAACCGATATCGCACACCTTATCACCATCTCTGATGAGCAGTCTCCTTTTGAAGTGGTCCGCAGCCATCTGGGAGAATCCCTAGCGAAAATCGGCATTGAAGCAAAAGCATTGAGTTATGACCGCTATTGTTCTCTAACGAAAAAATTTCCCGGTCTCGAAGTTCAAGACGTCCAGCATTTTGTATCTTCTCAGCGATTGAAAAAGTCAGCGGAAGAAATTACGCACATCAAAAAAGCGATTGAGATTATTGAACAGGTATTGGAAGAAGGCATAAAAAAAGTGAAAGTCGGGATTACAGAATCAGAGCTGGCAGGAGAACTGGAATTCTTGATGAGGAAATTCGGTGCAGAGGGGCCTTCGTTCTCGACCATCGTTCTTTTTGGCGAACGAGCTGCATTGCCGCACGGCCAACCGGGTGATCGTGTTTTACAGGAAGGCGATTATATTTTGATCGATATGGGCGTCATTAATAATGGCTATTGTTCAGATATCACCAGGACGTTTATCTGCGGCAGCGCTTCAAAAGAGCAGCGAACCATTTATGGCACCGTCCTCCAGTCCAACCAGGCCGGCATAGCAGCCGTGAAACCGGATGCGGCTTTAAAGACAGTGGATGCGCAAGCGAGAAATGTTATTTCGGAACTTGGCTACGGCGATTACTTTAATAACCGTGTCGGCCACGGTCTCGGCATCGAAGTCCATGAAGAACCTTCCGTCCATGAAAAAAATGAAGAACTGATCACATCCGGAATGGTGTTCACCATTGAGCCTGGGATTTACATCCCTGGCAAAGGAGGGGTACGGATAGAAGATATCGTTTATATTAATCCGGAAAACGAAATAGAAGTCCTGACTTCCTTTCCTCGTGAACTCCGTGTCCTTTAATAAAAGTGGATTGAATTAAAGAGTGATAACCGAAAAAGGCCAGAGAATTCAAAAGTTCTCTGACCTTTCAAACTGTAGACAAAGTGTACTAGGAATGAGTAAGACTGTATAAACCCCAACCGGTCCGGCCACTTCGCTTTCCGTGGGCACGGCCTCAGCCGCTTCCTTCGCTTCGCTCTGTCCAGGGTCTTCGGCTCGTGCTGGTCCCACAGGAGTCTCGTGGCCTGATCGGTTGGGGGTGTCGCTTTACTTCAAGGAATCCTTTCCGCTTTTCACTTCACGCCAGGTTCCGCAGCGAAAACCGGCGAAGGGCAAAGATGTGCTCCTGCATCGCTTCGCTTCCTGCGGGGCAGCGTAGCGACGAAGTGCCGAAATCTACTTGGGCACGAGCTAGCGCAGAAGCACAGGTTTTCGTTAGTTCGGCGCGAGCCCGCGGAAAGCGTCCGGTTGAAGCGCAGGAACCGAGGGGAGAACCTAATTTTTTTGTCTTTATTCACTTGATTGAAAGTATATTCTTTTATCTACAAGCTAAAAGGCCAGAGAACTCAAAAGTTCTCCGGCCTTTTTTTATCCATTTTCTTTCTGGGACCGTAAATAAACCAATATTTATAAAAAAGGAGGATGACTCCGCTTGTGGCAACAACCATAACCCCGAATGGATTACTTATACTAAATTGCCAAAGCAATAGAATCCCAAAGGCACTGATAAATGAGACCGGTATTTTCACCAGTGGAGCGATGTCTTTCCGGAATAAAAGAACGATTATTTTTTCAATAGCAGTCATTAAAAGATAGAAAGCAACAATAGCGGCCGCCATTATGAATACAAATCCATAAAATTCCATCAGCATTCCTCTCCTTCAATAAACCTTAGTCCTATTGTATTAGATTACCCAGTAATTTTGTTGCATTATTCTAAATTTTCATATTTTTAATTACAGACAATAAAAGCCACAGAAAAATCTGTGGCTCCTTTTCTTTAAATTCCTATTCAGTTGAGGATTGCTTAATATTCACGAGCACGCTTTTCACTTCTGTATAATTCGCCAGGCCATATTCGCCGCCCATTTCCCGGCCAATGCCGGATTGTTTATAACCGCCGAATGGCATCGTTTCCAGTTCCAGGCCAAAATCGTTGATCCAAACGGTACCTGCCTGCAATTTACCGGCAACGTAATGGCCGGTTTTGATGTTTTCAGTCCAGACGCTTGCTGCCAAGCCGTATTCGCTGTCATTGGCACGTTTGATTACTTCTTCTACTGTATCAAAGACGAACAATGACATGACCGGACCAAAAATTTCTTCACGCGCAATCACCATATCATCTTCAACATCTGCAAAAATGGTCGGCTGGACAAAATACCCTCTGCCTTCCACTTTGCCGCCGCCGGCGATGAGGCGGGCACCTTCCGCTTTTCCTTTTTCGATATAATCTAATACCGCCTTTTGCTGCTTGGCTGAGACAAGCGGGCCCATTTCAGTATCCGGATCCAGGCCCGGCCCAACTTTCAATGCATTTGCCCGTTCGGCCAAAGCTTCTGTGACGCGCTCGTAATGCTTCCGGTGGACGAAAACACGCGTGCAGGCGCTGCAGTTCTGGCCATGGTTGTACATCGTGCCATTAAATGATCCTTCAATGGCTTCCTCAATATTGGCATCTTCCAAAATGATGCTCGGTGATTTTCCGCCCAGCTCCAGCGTAACGCCTTTCAGCTGGTCAGACGCTTTTCGCATGACGTCTTTTCCGACCGCCGTCGATCCCGTAAAAGCGATTTTATCGACGCCTTTATGGCCGACAAGCGCATTGCCGGCAATTCTGCCAGCTCCCGGCACGACATTAACGACACCATCCGGGAAGCCCGCTTCTTGAAATAACCGGGCTGCATATAAGAGAGACAGCGGCGTTTCACTCGCCGGTTTGATGACCACGGTGCAGCCTACTGCAAGAGCAGATCCCAGTTTCCAGGCAGCCATCGCAAGCGGAAAGTTCCATGGAATGATCTGTCCGACAACGCCTACCGGCTCATGGACGGTGTAATTCAAATAATCTTTGGACACCGGGACGGTTTGCCCGACCATTTTTGTCGCCCAACCGGAGTAATACCTGAAATGCTGAATAGTGCCGTCGACATCATCTGCCAAAGCCACTGCATAGGGCTTGCCGTTGTCCAAGGATTCCAACTGCGCCAGCTCTTCCCGATTTTCTTCGAGCAAATTAGCGAATGTGTAAATAAGATGCGCTCGCTCCGCTGAATCCATCTTCGTCCATTCGCCTTCATCAAAGGCTTTTCTTGCAGCAGCAACAGCCAAATCGATATCTTCTTCCTGGGCTTCACTCACTTTGGCAATTACTTCTTCTGTAGCTGGGTTGACCACATCAAATGTTTTGCCGCTTTTCGCCTGCACGTATTCGCCATTGATATACAGCCCTTTAACGCCTTCCAAAAATTCTTTGACTTTCGGTTTCAATTGGTTTTCGATTGCTTCCATCAAAAGTCGCCTCCTTTCCTCAATTTTTTACGGTTTCAATGCTTTTTAACAAGTCAATCAGTTTCGCATCTTCTTCTTCTGTTAAGCCAAGGCGAGGTCTGCGTGATGGTCCGCCGGCTAAGCCTTGCAAGTCCATCGCCCGTTTGACGATCTGTACGTATTTTCCAGATCCTTCAATGAAATTGCAAAGCGGCAGCAAATGGTCATAGATTTCCCAAGCTGTTTCCAAATCACCTTTTTGGACACTGTCATACAAGTCGATTGCCAGCCGCGGCGCAATATTTCCGGCCACTGAAATCCAGCCGGTTGCACCAGCCAGAAACGACTCCAAAACCAAGTCATCCGCTCCGCAGAAAGTTTTGATAGACCCTTTTCCTTGTCTTGAGATGTCTCGCACATTGCGGATGTCACCGCTTGATTCTTTTACATGGGTGATATTTTCAATGTCTCGGCCCACTTTTAAAATCGTGTCCACACTGATATTCACTCCTGAAGTAAAAGGATTATTGTAAATCATCACAGGCAGTTCCACCGATTCTGCTACTGCTTTAAAATGCTCATAAATCTCGTGTTCTTTCGGATGGGCGTAATACGAATTGATGACAAGCGCAGCATCTGCTCCCGCTTTTTCTGCCTGCTGTGTATACTCGATGGCGTCTGCCGTTGTTTCTGCTGCAGTCCCAACAATCAGAGTAATACGTCCCTTTACTTGTTCGACCGCCACTTCGACCGCTTTGAAACGTTCTTCTTTTGACAGGCTGACAAATTCACCTGTGCTGCCATTGATGGCGATTCCTGTGACTCCTTCATTGATAAAATGCTCGATATTCTTCTTGAATCCTTCCCAATCGATCTCTTTCTCATTAATCATTGGTGTCACCAGTACAGGGAATACCCCTTCGATTTTTACCATGCTAAATTCCTCCTAATAAGTGAGTTTTATTTTTTTGATAATTCAAGTTCTCCTGGCAGCACGCCAGCCGGTTCTTCTGCCGGTGCTTGGTCAGGTTTTGTATACCAGATGAATTTATTCGTAAAGCCGTAAATGACTGAAATGATCAGCACTAAGAAATTGAACCAAAGAAACGGCAGGTAACTAAGAGTCGAAACGCCGAGTGCCGCCGCCATAAAGACTCCGCCATCCGACCATGGAACCATCGGCGTCGTGACTGTTCCTCCTGCTTCCGTATTTCTCGACAGCACGCGCCGGTCAATATTCAGGCGGTCATAGTTTTCACCAGTAATTTTACTTGCCGTAATTATGGAGACATACGCTCCTCCGAATAGATTGCCAAGCACTCCCGCTAATAGAGTGGAAACTGTCGTTTTTCCTGGGTTATTGGCCCATTTCATCAAATAATCACCTAAAACCTGCAGCACGCCAATCCGCTCCATCAATCCTCCAACGCCAAGCGCGAAGATGATCAAGGCAATCACATCGAGCATGAAGACAATGCCGCCGCGATTCAATAGATTATCGATAAACCCGACACCTGATTCAATTGAATTTCCAGCGTATAGGATATTAAACGCTTCAAGGAATGTCGCCCCCTGGAAAAAGAAAGCCCAAAAAGTGCCGAGCAATGCCCCGAATAAGATGACCGGAATCGATGGCATTTTAAACGCCAGCAACAGGATGACAACGGCAGCGGGTATCAACATATACCAGCTGATGTGGAAATACTCTTTCAAAGATGCCATTGTCGATGTGGCGGCACTCATGTCACCATTGCCGCCATAGAAAAACCCGCTGACTAAAAACAGGATGGCTGCCAGCAGCCAGGCCGGTATACTCACTGTCAGCATCGACTTGATATGATCGATCAAATCGACTTTCGATAAAGAAGCGGTCATCACCGTCGTATCCGATAACGGCGACAATTTATCCCCGACATAACATCCAGATATGACTGCACCTGCGACGAGCGGCAGCGGGAAACCGAAGCTTGCACCGATTGCCATCATGGCGATACCGGCGGTTCCAGCAGAACCGAACGAAGTACCGGTGGCAATAGATGTCACTGTACAAATGATGAAAGCGGCCAATAAAAAGATATTCGGCTCGATGATGGACAAGCCATAGTAAATGATTGATGGCACAATCCCTCCGGCAATCCAGGTTCCGATCAAAGCACCCACAGACAGCAGCACCAGCACCGCTTCCAAGCCATCGTTGATGCCATTCAAAAGACCTTTTTGCATTTCCCGGTAGTTATAGCCGATTTTCAAACCGACTAGCATGATCAAGAACCAAGTAGTCAATAAAGCGAGGTGAATCGAAATTTCGAACTGGACGATGAACAGCACCATAATCAGCCCGAAGCCGATTAAAACAAACAATGTTTCAGCTAAAGTCGGCAATCTCTTATTCGTGTCCATGGTAATCCCCCTAGTGTTTGTGTTGAACCGATTCCCTCCACCTTTCCGCTGCCAATTAGACGAGTAAAAAACCGTTCGGCAATGGATCGGACTGGTCAAAGATAAATTCATGTGACCCTGTGACAAATGCTTTTGTTTCCAGTGTGAAGAGTTGTCCATCCTCTGTTGCCTTTCTGGCAGTCAGCGAACTGCCAAAGATGCTTTCGTTGTCGATTTCCGTCTTCCCCAGGAAAGCAAGAAGCGCAAACGTCGCATCAATTCCTGGAGACCGCAAAATGTAACCATCTTTCTCAAAAGTCAGCGATCGGACTTTTTGTGTGGAAGCGGATGGTTTTTCCACAACGATTATCCCTTCATAATCAATGCCTTGTGCCGCAAGGCTCGCCGTTTTCTCCTTTCCCCACCGGTTTAAAGCTGCTAAATGATCCAGTTCAATAGCTGGAATCGAAGGCGGCAAAGAATCCACCAGATAATTTCGCCGGTCGTCAACATGAATGTAACCTGTATCTGATGAAACAGCATTGCCTTGAATAGAAGTGCTCACTACTTCCTGGTCCTTCACAGTTGCCTGAATGCCGACCAGACCGTCTACTGTCTCAACCCGGTAATAATCATCTTTTGTTCTTTTCAAGTTCCCTGTCTCGATCAGCGCCGTCACCACAGCAATAATGCCTTCGTATTTGAAGTTCGGTACTCCGTCATGATTGAAAAACAGCATGGACAAATCGCCGTTTTCCGACGCTCCGACAATGCAGCCATGCATCCCCCGATGGCCCCGCGGTTCATTCAGCAATAAATTCTTTTCGTTTTCAAAATTGCTTTTCAGCGTCTCATGGTTGGCATGTATATCGGTGCTGTTGAAGACAATCGGCGACTGCAGCACAATCCGGAACGCTTCACCTGCTACATGGGCGTCAATGGTGTGGAACATCTTCTCGAAATTCATTTAGACACCTTCTTTCGCGAACTCATGGTCCATCGGCGGAATCAGCAAGAACCCTTCGCGCAATGGATCGTTTTCATTGTAGAAAAAGCGGTGCATGCCCATGATCCAGGCAGACCCTGTAACTTCCGTAATCACTGCACCCAATTGCCCGACTGCCGTTTCTTCAAGCACTTTTGCTTTGAACAATGTGCCGACGATGCTTTCATGGACAAACAGTTCATCTTTGGCAATTTCACCGTTTTCATACAATACGGCAAGTTTTGCCGACGTCCCCGTTCCGCAAGGCGATCGATCGATGCCGCCCGGCGGGACAATGACTGTGTTTTTGACAGTGGCTTCCGCGTGCACCGGATCGGTATAAAACTCCATATGGGTCAAGCCGCTGATAAACGGAAATTCCGGATGGACCACTTCAGTAGTGGCGTTAATGGCGTTCCGAATGTCGATTGCTTGGTCGATAATCCGGCCGGCATTGGATTCCACCAGCTCCAATCCCAATTTCCGTGCGTCCATGATGCCGTAAAAATTCCCCCCGTAAGCAATGTCGCACAGCACATTGCCAATGCCTTCAACCGGGACTTCAATGGTCTTGAGCCGGAACGCCGGGACATTGGCGAATGTCACTTCTTCAGCTTTGCCGCTCACCACTTTGATTTTCACTTCGATGAGGCCTGCCGGCGTATCCACTTTGATGTGGGTATAGGGTTCCTGGACTTCGATAAGCCCTGCTTCCACCAATGCTGTGCAAAAGCCGATGGTATCGTGGCCGCACATCGGCAAATAACCGCCTGTCTCGACGTAAATGACTCCTACATCGGCATCCGGGTGGCACGGGTCAGTCATTAAAGCACCCGACATCACGCCATGCCCCCTGGGTTCGTTCATCAAAAAATTGCGGATCCAGTCATAATGCTGTTCCATATAAAGCATCTTCTCGGACATCGTCTTGCCTTTTAACGGCGGCAGGCCGCTGAGGACCGTCCTCGTCGGATTTCCGCCTGTATGCGTATCGATTGTCGTGAATAAACGCTGATAATTCATCCCATGGCCACCCTTTCTTTGAATCGCGAGAGCTGCAGCGGCTCAACCGGAATGCAGGTCTCTTTGTCATTGATCATTTCCTCAATCAGTTTCCCTGTCACCGCAGCGAGGCTGATGCCGTCGCCTTCATGGCCTGCTGCAATGAAGTAGCCCGGTGCACTTTCCACACGCGAGATAATAGGTAAATGATCCTCGGTCCACGGACGAAGTCCTGCATAGGTCCGAATGATGGTCATGTCGGCCATTTTCGGATAAAAGCGGACTGCCCGCCTGGCGATGTATTTGGTCACCTCGTGATCGACTTTGGTATTAAATCCGCTGAATTGCCGGCTGCTGCCAATCAGGAAATTCTGGCTTTCGGTCGGCTCAAAGACCAATGCAACGCCGTACTTTTCCGTCAACGGATCAACCGTGCGGCTGCCGCCGAACTTCGAAATCAAATAGCCGAATTCCATCACTTTGCGCAGGCCGACCGGCTGCTGGCGGGAAGCGACGATCAACTGGCCTTTACGCGGGATGATTGGAATATCCAGCCCCATCATCTCTCCGAGGCGCGGCGCCCAGACGCCTCCGGCATTGACCACTTTATTGGCAGTGAAGCGGCCCTTGTCTGTGTCGATCGTAAACTGGCCGGTCGCCGCATTTCTGGAAACATGCTTCACTTCCGTATTCGTATGGATTCTCGCCCCCATTTTTTCGGCGCTGTGGAACATCGAATACGTCAGCATATACGGGTTGACTGTTGAATCGGTCTTGCATTCGAGTCCGCCGAATAAGTCATCGGCGAAGTATTTCGATTCATTTCGGAGGTCTTCCCGGTCAAGCATTTTAAAATCCAGCCCGGCCGCCTGCTGGCTTTTCACCCATTTGTCGGCAGCTTCCATTTCCACGTCGTTTTCACAAACCAGAATGCTTCCGGGATTGCGGTATTCAAACGACAGTTCCAATTCTTTGCTCAGTTCATGGACGAGCTGCTGGCTTTTTAATGACATCTGGCTATCGAAGCCCGGATCTTTGTCAATGGCGAGAATATTTCCATCGCATCTTGAAGAAGTTCCGCTAGCCAATTCTTTTTTCTCCAGAACGGTCAATTCCAATCCTGCTTTTGCCCCGTAGTAAGCAATTGCCGCTCCTATAATGCCGCCGCCTATCACGACAACATCACGATGTTGAATAGCATCCATACCTTTCCCCCTTTTCATTGGCGACTTCAGTAATAACAACTATGCAAGTTCCATGCCAATTTATAAAAGCACGCAACTTCGCGATTGTTCTTGAATAAAGCACCATCATGTGTAAAAATTGTTATACAATTCAAAATTTTTATACACAATGAGGGGTGTTTGAGATTGAATACAGATAAAAACATAGTGGAAAAGCTTTTGGAAACAAATTTTATTTTGCTGGATGCACTTAAAAAATCGGAAGAACTATCGGCTTTATTGGAAAAAAAGCCCTTGGCGAAAATATTTTCATGCCGCGGCAATACATGGCATTGTGTGGAAGCCCAAAATGCAAATCACTCTTCCACCCTCTGCGCGATTGCTTCCCTGGACGAAGAATTAGAAAGTATATTGAAGAAAGTCCATAGCCAGCCCTATACCTTGGTCCAAGACAACGACCAGCAAATTATCGGCTACTTGACCCCTTCTGTATTCTCCAGAAACTTATTAAATGAATATGAACAGTCACAAGCTTATTTGGAAACCATTTTAGATACGATCGACGAATCCTGCACATCCATTTCGGCAGATAAAAAAGTGCGGTATTGGACCAAAGGTGCGGAGAAGATCTTCTCGGTGAAAAAAGAAGAAATCATCGGCAAGCCGATTTCCGATTTCTTCCGTGAAGACCATCTGGAGATTCTGAAAACTTTAAAAGACGGCACTTCAGTTCATCGCCGCCAGCACCAGGCACGCAATGACCTGGTCGTTTTGATCAACTCGAAACCGGTGCTTTTCAAAGGGGAAATTATTGGTGCCGTTGTCTCGGAAACCGATATCACAAGCCAAATCCGCTTGAACAACGAACTGTCCAAGACGTCAGAGAAGCTGTTCAGTCTGGAAAACGAAATAAGAAAAACTTCTTCCAGCGCCAATTCGTTCATTTCCATCCGCGGCAATAGCCCGGCGCTGAAGAAGACGATGAAAATCGTTGAAAAAGCGGCGACGACCAATGCCAGCGTTCTGATTTACGGCGAAAGCGGCGTCGGCAAAGAACTGTTCGCCAAAGCCATTCATAATTTAAGGGAATCTGAGAAAGCCCCTTTTGTCGCCATCAACTGTGGTGCCATTCCCACCGGACTATTTGAAAGTGAAATTTTCGGTTATGAAAAAGGCGCATTTTCAGGTGCCGATCAAAAAGGAAAAAAAGGAAAAGTGGAAATGGCGAAAGGCGGCACGCTTTTTTTAGATGAAATCGCTGAAATGCCGCTCGAGATGCAAGTGAAAATTCTCCGCTTGCTTCAGGAAAAGAAATTTTATCCGGTCGGCGGAACAAAAGAATTGGAGATTGAGTTCCGTGTCGTCGCAGCGACAAATCGGGATCTAAAAGAACTTGTTGAGGAAGGGAAATTCCGCGAAGACTTGTATTACCGGTTGAATGTCGTTAATTTCAAAATTCCGCCGCTCCGGGAACGGCCGGAAGACATTATTGAATTGACCCATTACTTCCTGTATGAAATCTCAACAAAATACAAACGCCCAATCCATGGGATTTCCCAAGCCGTCATGCAATCACTGCTCCAGCATTCCTGGCCAGGGAACATCCGGGAACTGAAAAATACCATTGAGCGTCTCGTGGTGTTTTCCGATAACGGCGAAGTACAGCTTGATGATCTCCCTTCAGAAATTGAACGCGTGCAGCATAGCGGCCAGGTGCAAGCGTCTCCTGATAGGCATAGAACCATGCCAAAAACTGGGCTTCCGTTAAGCGAACAAATGCAGGAAGTCGAAAAAGAAATTCTGTTAAGGGCTTTGGAGGAAGCCGGCGGCAACAAGCAGTTATGCGCCAAGAACCTGAAAATCACACGAGCTACGTTATACAACCGCTTAAATAAATTAGGCATTGAAGTCTAAAATCAATTTTTTGGCTCGAATCTTGCATGTTAGTAAAGTGTAAGTTTTAAAAAGCGAGCATGGGGTGAGAAAATTGATGGAAAAAGATATGATCATTTGCAGATGCGAAGAAGTGACTTATGGAAAATTAATCGAAACGGCAAACACATTCAATTGCACACCAAGGGAACTGAAACTTCGGACCCGGGCAGGCATGGGCTATTGCGGAGGCCGGACGTGCCGCCAGATGATTGACAGTATTGCGCTTGCATCCACAGAAAGAGACGCCGCACAAATCACTTTGAAGTACCAGCCGCCGGTCCGGCCGTTGAGTTTTGGGCAGTTAGGAGATGTTGAGCAATGACCAAAAGAATTATTCATCATCCTGTACTCGACCAAGTCGATGACACAGATACGGTTTCTTTTACATTCAATCAACAGGAGTATTCGGCTTTGAACGGGGAATCGCTCGCCGCCGCTTTACTCGCAAACGGCATCCGGACATTGCGGGTCCATGAAGAAACCGGCACTCCGCGGGGAATTTACTGCAATATCGGCCATTGCTTCGAATGCCGGGTGACGGTCGACGGACAACAAGGCGTCCGGGCTTGCCTGACTCCTGTCTGCGACGGCATGGCAGTTCTTGGCGGAGAAAAACTGCTCGCTTCGGTGAGAGACTGGAGGCCTGACAATGACTAAAGTTGTAATTATTGGAGCCGGCCCTGCCGGTTTGTCCGCAGCCATCACCTTGGCCGAACAAGGAGTAAACGTCTTAGTGCTCGATGAATACATGAAAGCAGGCGGAAGGTTGCTCGGGCAACTTTACGAAGAACCGGACGGCACATGGTGGAACGGCATAAAAGAGTCCCAAAAGCTGCATGGGCAGGCGCAGCAGCTCGGCATCAACATCCGGTTGAATACAGCCGTTTCGAATATCGAAAAACACGGAGATTCCTGGAGCGTCTACACCGATCACGGCGTTGAAGAAGCGAGCCATTTGCTTGTTGCGACTGGTGCCGCTGAACTGCCGCTGCCGATTCCGGGCTGGACATTGCCGGGCGTCATGTCCGTCGGCGCTGCCCAAGTTATGTCCAACGTCCACCGCGTCAAACCGGGTGACCGCGGAGTCATCATTGGCGTCAACGTCCTGTCTTCAGCGATTGCGATGGAATTGAAGCTTGCGGAAATTGACGTCGCTTGCATCACTTTGCCGAAAATGAATGTGGTAACCAAAGAATCGGCCCATCCGCTCGACGTCATGAATTCGCTCTTGCATGTATCGCATATGGCGCCTTCAGCCTTTGTGAAATTCGGCAGCAAATTGATGAAAAGCGATTTCCTGAAAAAAATAGGGATTTCGTTTTACCCGAAAAGCGGCGTGAAAATGTGGGATATTCCGATCATGCTAAGAAAAGCAGTCATTGAGATTTATGGCAGCGGAGCCGTAGAAGGCGTGACCATCGCATCTATAAGCCCGGACGGCAAGGTAATTGCTGGAACGGAAGAAAAAATCAGCGCCGACTTTGTCTGCATCGCGGGTGGATTGTATCCGCTTGCCGAACTGGTGGCCTTAACAGGATGTCCGTTCCACTTTATCGAGGAATTGGGAGGCTATGTACCGCTCCATAATGAACGCATGGAAACTACAATTGAAGGCCTTTATGTAGCAGGCAATATCACCGGCATCGAAGGCGCTAAAGTCGCCATGAGCCAAGGCGTAGTTGCAGGCTTATCGATATTGGATGAAATCGGTGGGTACGCAGTGGAAAAACGCATCCCGGAGGCAATCCAGCAAATAGAAGCCACAAGAGACGGCGCTCATATCCAATTCCACCCGAAAGTCAAAGAAGGCAAAAAGAAACTGCAGCATTACTGGGAAGAACATGCCAGAAAAACAGAACATGCCATCTCCAATTAAATCTAAAACAGCTGCCTTCACCCGAATAGGTGAATGGCAGCTGTTTTTAATTTCTGCAGCTTTGGAAAATCCGGCAATCAATGCGCGGATGCATCTTTGCTTTTTGAAGCTTCTTTTTGTTCCAATAAAAACCCTTCCGGCAACGTGTCTCTCGGATCTAAAAAGAATTGGTGGATACCGGTCAAAAAAGCTTGTCCCGTGACTTTCGGCACGACCGCTTCGTATGTATCCACTTCCCCGACCGACAGCACTTCCCCGGTAAAGTGCCCCCCTGTAATGCTTTCATGGACAAAACGGTCGTTCTCATCCAATGTGCCATTTGCGTACAGCGTAGCGAGCCTTGCACACGTGCCGGTCCCGCACGGAGAACGGTCGACTTGTTCGTCAGCGAAAATTGTCACATTGCGCAAGTCTGCTTTCGGGGACACCGGATCATCTGAAAAGATTACCCCGTAAATCCCGTGCAGCCCTTTTTCCAACGGATGGACAATGTCCATTTTGGCTTCAATATAGTTTTTGATTTTTGTCCCCCATTTCTGGATAGCTGGCAAATCCTCATTATTGACGGCCAAGCCGAGGCTTTTGCTGTCGACCACAGCGTAAAATGCTCCGCCGAAAGCGATATCCACTGTAAACTTGCGCCCTTCCAGTTCAATCGGCAAATCTTTTTTCAGAACGAATGACGGGACATTCTCAAACGATACGGACTCAACGACAGAACCCCGGCATTTCGCATAAGCCACCACTTCACCTGCCGGGCTGTCGATGATGAATTTCTGGTTTTCCTCCGTCACTTTGAAACGGCCGGTTTCAATCCCCATGGTAATCACCCCGATAATGCCATGCCCGCACATCGTGCTCCAGCCTTCGTTATGCAAAAACAGCACACCAAAATCGGCATGCGGGCTTGCCGGCGGCGTGATGATGCAGCCGTACATGCCATGATGTCCGCGCGGCTCCAGCATCAGCACTTTCCGCAGATCATCCAGATGTTCCATGCAATAAGCGCGACGTTCGAGCTGCGTCCCGCCTTTAATATCCGGCAGCCCTCCCGTAATAATCCGCAGCGGTTCCCCGGCTACATGAACGTCCACAGTCGAAAACACTTTATCAATAATCAATTTCCCATCCCCTTTTTTCAGTTTGCTTGAATTGCCAAAATTCTTCTCCATCATAAAGTAATAGGAATATTCCGTCAATTCAAATGAACAGATGGTTTTAGAAATTTGCTGGATTCCAAAGCTTGAAAAAACAAAAAATCAACTGCTCTCTTTATGAGTTGCAGCTGATTTTTCACTTCTATCATAAAATTTCTACTGTTTCTGGCTGACAAACTTATTGAAGATCAATGAGACATTCTTCTCCCTCTCACAGTCCGGATCCAGAACCCGCCGTGAATCGTCTTCGAATCATTGGCGACCACAAATGCCTGCGGTTCCAGCTCTTTGATCGTCTGATACAATTTCAATTCGCGTTTCTTCGGTGTCAGGATCTGCAGCGAGCGGCGCGGCCCTTCATGCCCGTTCGTCTCCCAATCCGTCACGCCGTAGCCAAGCCCCCGCAATTGCTTTGACAAGTGGTCGGAATTATCCGGAGACACTACCGTCGCGGTCACATAGCCGAGCGTCAGTTTGTCTTCGATGATTGAACCGACGACAATCCCTGCGCCGAAGCCAACCGCATACGAAATCAAATTCTGGATTTCGGAAATGTTTTCGAGTACTAGCCCCAAGCCCAGGATATTGATGATAACTTCGAATACGGACAAGCCAGCTGCCAAATACCGATAGCCTTTCATCATCAAAATCATCCGGACCGTCGACAGCGTCACATAAACGATACTGATCATGAAAATGATGATAACCAATACAATAGGATTTAAGCCCAAATAGAAACCCTTCTTCCTAATAGTTTATATTTTCCATTTTTCTTTTCTCGATATGGTTCTTTTCCCCATCAAAATGAAACTAAACATGTCAGATATTTACTTGCGAAACCAGTGTATTCTTCCGGCATTTATTGCTATGCAGCCCTTTAAAGATTTTTCCAATGTAAAAAGCAGCCGCCTCCGGAAGCGTTAACTTCGAAGGTGGCTGCTTAGATGATCAAGCTCTTGCATTCTTTGTTTATAATACTCTATTTTTGTTTCTAATTTCTTTTTCATTTTCGGGCATCGGGCATCGGCATGAATCATTTCCAGCCACGTCAATCTCAGTTTGTAAAAGCTAATCATAACGCGCTCACTCCATTTCCATCCTATAGTGAAAATAATACCTATTCACCGCAGAAAACTGAATATGCATTATTAATCATATTGATGGAAGAAAATACGATAAAAAAGATTGGACTGAATCAAAAACCCTATTAGATGAGCCGATGAACCTATAAATGAACTACTTATCGAGATGAACGCTCCCTACTTGATTCACTAAATCCAAAAGAGTTAGATTCCTGCCTCTATGTTGTATATTCCATCGCCAGCGGCCAAAACACGATTAGGTATCCCAATAGCACAATGGTGGTGAACGCTGAGGCCCATAAGGCATTTTCTTTGACCTGTTTTCTTTTGATCAAACCCGCCAGAAACAAAAGCAAATTTGGGGAAGCTCCGAGTGCTGCCATAAAAAGCAGAATGTTAATGACTTCACTTCTCGGTGCATCTGCATTGCCGCTTCCGAGTCCCATCACTGACACCAGATATAATGCGATATGGCCCAAAATCATACTGCTATTGACTAGGAAGTAGATTTTGAAGACTTTCACAGGTTTCCTCCTTTAAGATGCCGAACATATCAATGAGAACTGCGTGATTGAAACCACATGATAAAAGCCACCTTCAGAATCATTTCCATGAAGATGGCCAGTTCTCTATCCACTTATTAAAAAATCAAACTGTCTGGTTTCGCTTTGGATGCGGCTGCGTGATGTCCACCGCATAAACTTTGATCCGGTTGACCATCAAATCGCGTATTCCGTAAATCGGCCGTTCCCGTTTCTGAATTTCATCCACATAGGCATTCAGCTGGTCCTGCAAGAAAACACCGATTGGTTTGCCTTTGTATTCCTCCCCCAAGCTTTCGCTATCCGAAGGACTGCGGAATGAGATTTCAAAATACAAGTTTGATACCTCAAGCGCCTTTAAGGTCTCTCCTTCTGTATGTACACCTACCACTTCGTAATAATTGCCATATTCATCTCTCACTAAGTCATTCGCGGCGATTTGTTGCATACTCATGTCTTTCATCCCCTTTCACAATTTTACTTCGACATCTTTAAAATGATTCCTCCACTATACATTGCCTGCTTTAGCCCGGTTGAAACCCGAATCGTCTTTTTACCTTAACTTCACATTTTTAAATTAAACTTAATTTGACTGAAAATTCAATTATAATTATAATGAAAAAGGATGCTGTTTTGTGCATCTCTACATATGCCATAGCAGATGAGATCGACGAGTTGTTCAAAATCTGAAAGGACGTGTCGGAAAATGAAAGCTGCGGTAATCTATGGAGAGAAAGATGTACGGATCGAAGAGTTTGAAGTTGCGGAAGTCACTCCTGGAAAAGTGAAAGTAAAAGTCGCTTGGACAGGCATCTGCGGAAGTGATTTGCATGCCTATCATCACGGGCTCGGCGTCGCTTACGAAGAACACCCGATTTCACAGAGAAAAGTGCCTTTGGTACTCGGCCATGAGTTTGCCGGTACAGTGGAAGAAGTCGGCGAAGGTGTCAGCCATGTAGCGGTAGGCGACAAAGTGGCGATTGAACCGGTGCTGTACTGCGGACAATGCGAATTTTGCCGAAAAGGCGATTATAATTTATGCGAAGTTTCAAATGTTGGGTTCCTCGGCTTAAGCTCGGATGGCGGATTCGCTGAGTATGCTGTTGCGGATGCCAAGTATTTTCATAAACTGCCGGACAATGTATCACTCGAAGAAGGAGCACTCGTTGAGCCTACTGCTGTCGCTTTCCATGCCGTCAAAAAGAGCGGCTTGAAGTTCGGCGATTCTGCCGCAGTATTCGGCGCAGGACCGATTGGCCTCTTACTGCTATTGTGTGCACAAGCGGCCGGTGCGGCCGAAACCTTTGTGATCGACATTTCCCAGGAACGTTTGGAAAAAGCGAAAGAACTCGGGGCAACTTATACCATCAATCCAAAAGATGAAGATGCGGCTGAGAAAATCATGGCCATCACAGGCAAAGGCGTGGAAGTCGCTTTTGAAGCAGCAGGCGCACAGCCAACATTTACTGCAGCACTAGCTTCCCTGAAAAAGAAAGGGACCTTGCTGGTAGTAGCCGGCTTTTCTCAGAACATCACGATTGACCCGAACTCGCTGTTATTCAAAGAAGCCAAAATCGAATTCACACTTGCCTATGCCAACGACTTCCCGCCTGTCATCAAAGCCATTTCCGAAGGCAAGCTCGACGTCAAAAAAGTCATCACCAAACAGATCAAACTCGACAATCTGGTCGAAGAAGGATTAGAACTGCTAACACAGGACAAGAGCCAGGCCAAAATCTTGGTCAGCCCGAACTAATAAAAAACCAAACCGCCGCTTCTTCTGTATATGAAGAAAGCGGCGGTTTTATTTCATGTCAGTTTATTTTTGTATTTGCTCTTGGGCCACAGTACGAACTCCCCAGGCGGTGAATAGAAATGGACCAATTCGTCGTTGACCATCCATCCCAAGCCTTTCGTTTCCAAAACTGCTTTCACATGCTCCGACAATTTCTCTCCGTAAGCGTTAAGCCAGCCACCGCTCTTATGTTCTTTGGCAAAATCCTCTCTCGTCTTAAATCCGACAAGCAGCGCCAGCATGTCCAGTTCGTCTCCAATCGTATGGCATACTCCGCTTTCGTATGGCTTGTTCGGTTTCACGCAATTGGAATCTTCCACATTTTCATAGAACCCACTTACGCCTTTTTGTATTCCTGGCAGCACCATATACCTTACCGCTATTCGTTTCCCCATCCTCTTCCTCCTATAGTAAGTTAATTTTGGATGGTCTGGCTTGGAAAATACTTCTCTTCAAATTCCCGGTAATGATCAACTAGCTTGCCGGGGATTTTCTGATCTGACAACAGCTGATTATTTATCTGCTCAAGCAATAATTCCCAGGTAATCATCTGAATATTTTTATGCAATCTCGGCTCTACAATGTGATCGATCACTAAGTTATATTCCTTATGCAGCTTTTTATTGTGCTCCGGACAAATGACCACCAATAGCCTATTACCTTCCGGCTCTATATAAGCGATATTTCGCAGCAATTGATAATTCTTTTTTAAAGCAGCACGTTCCTCGATTTCCGGACGGATTTTACCTGCCAGCATTTTTTGATAAACATTCTGATACTGCTCTTCATATTTAATATGGTTAGTGACTTTACCAAAACCATTTTCTGTATATTTGATTTCAAAAAGCACTTCTCGGCCGGATTTCAATTTCAGGTAAAAATCAAAATTAGTCCTTTCACCTTCACCCATCATTTTTTCAAACTTCCAATTTTCAACTTCCTCGCCGTCCAACTGCAATGCCTTAAGCAGTAAAGGCAATTGGTTTTCTGCAATCAAGGGGTAGAAGAAATTAAAGCAGACAGCTTGAGAAGAATTCAGATGATGAAAATATTGATGCAGTTTAACACGTTTATCATTAATATACTTTTGGATGTCCGCCCTATAATTGCTAAGGAAATTCAAATCCCTCTGGCTGGCTGGAAGAATATGATAATACTTCTTCTTGCCATTCCTCCACGTTTCATGTCCAGTTATAGCCAATTTTCTAACCTTATAATCCGCTAAATGAGCTTTCATCAACTGTTCAAACGTCAATCAATCGCCTCCCCAGGAACTGTAGTTAAGATATTTTTTTGTTTAATAAGGATAATTTCTTGTCATTTATCTAAATTTTATCAGTACACACCATAATTGTATATAAAGTTCAGAAAACTTTTTTCAAATAAATAAGACAAATATAGATATCTTTCTTTCCATGAAAAATCAAAGTGGATCGTAAAGCTCCTTCCAGGAAAAAGGGGAAATCTTCTACAATCAAATGAATACGAAAATCTATAGGCTGGCCGCACTTTCTGTATTCTGCTGTCACACGCAAGGCAGAATTGACAAATCTTCACTTTGTTTAAAACTTCTTTAGACAGATATTCCGCGGCTCCAGTCATAAGAGTTACGCAAGTCTGCTTAATTCACTTTAATTGTTGTGCTTTCAAAGTCTCGATATCCGGTGCTATGCCGAACCATTTTCCATAGATTTCTGCATACTTCCCGTTATCGAGGAGGATATTAATGGCTTCATCGATTTCCGGTTTTAAGCCGCTGCCTTTTGGGAATAAGACGCCATAAAATTCATTTTCAAAGCTATCGTCCGTAACGGCTTTTAAATCTTGTTCCGGGTGCATTTTCACATAATACTCTATTACGGCATTATCAGCGATGACTGCGTCCGCACGGCCTTTCAGCAGCTCCTGGATGGCCAAGTTATGGTCTGCAAACTTCAAGACATCTCGACTATTTTCTCCTGCAATGCTTTTTGCCGTTGTCTGCCCTGTTGAACCGTTCAACACGGCCATCTTCTTTCCTTTCAAATCGGTACCGCTCTCTACGCCACTACCTTTGGAAACCATAATTTTGTGTGTGGACAAATAATAGGGAACAGAAAAATCAAATGTCTGTTTCCTCTGATCAGTAATTGTGATAGAAGAAATTGCCATATCCGCTGTTTTCCTTTCGATTTCCTCAAACATTGGTTCCCAGCCGACTGCTTCGATATCCGCTTCATAACCCGCTTCCAGTGCAACAGCTTTTGCAAAATCAACCCCGAATCCGATGACTTCTTCGCCCTCCATATACTCCATCGGCGCATAGGCACCGTCTGTCACGATTCTTAGTATTTTCTTTTCTTCAGCCACTGCTTTTTCGACAGCTTGACTGCTCTCCGGTTCACTCTTTCCACATGCAGACAGAAGCGCCACTATGATAAGCATCAACATAAAGTTCATTAGAGAGAATCTCTTCATCAGTTGTTCCCCTTTTTATTAAGGTATTTTTTAGAAATACCTGTAGTGTACGAAACAAATTCCCATTGCACCTTTGTCTGGTTATTGTCTTTCCTTAACCTGTTGCGGCAAATTAATGAAGCTGAAAATCCCATTGTATACATTCTATTGAGGAAAGGTTAAATATGGGTAAAGCATAATATTTAAGCAATAAAAAAAGATGGCTTCGAAGTTCCGAAACCATCTTTTCGCCTTGAATTATTGAAGGTATATTTTCATCTCTCACTGTCTCAGTCACCACTAAACATCTTTAATTCTTCTCTGTTACTCATTTGAGCTTTATAGCTTCAACTCATTCGCTTCTAAAGTAATCTCCCGAGCTGGCACTCCCATAACAGTCGTATACGCTCCAACATTCTCTATCACAGCCGATCCGGCACGGACAATGCTCCACTGGCCAATTTCTTTTGTCGCAGTTACACTTGCGCCCGCCTCGATCAAGACTCCTTCTCCAAGTTTAGCCACTCCTGCCACTGTTGCACCAGGAGACACATGGACATAGTTTTCCGCAATACAATCATGTTCAACTACTGAACGTGAATTTATAATTGCATGATCGCCGACAATTGCCGCTGCATTTATCACCGCTCCCGGCATTACGACAGTGCCGTGCCCAATGGCGGCGCTCGGGCTGACAATGGCATCTTTGTGGATGGCGGTCGCATATTGATCGGCGTTTAGCGCCAGACCCTCAACGATTTTTCTTCTCACCGAGTTTGCCCCAATCGCCACAATCACTTTAGCCTGCTCTTTTTCAATCAGGCTATGTACTTCGGAAACCGGCCCGAACCAGCAGCCATCTTCTTTAAACAGCTCAGCGTATTTATCATTCAGCTTTGCCACCACTTGATTGCCGGAAGAATTAACGATATCCGTAATCACTTTGGCGTGGCCACTGTCGCCAATCAATAAGATGTTCATTCTTTATTCCCCCTCGACAAGTCGAATATGTTTTATTTGGTCTTCCTCTAGTTTTCTTGAAAAAGCGTAAAATTATTATACTGTAATACAATGTATCTGTTAATATTAACAGATACTAGAAATTTTGGAGGACTTAAGGTGAAAGAACGAGAAACTTGGATTGATATAGCGAAAGGCTTAGGAATCATAGTCGTGGTCATTAGCCATTCCGGAAATGATTTTGCATACCATTATTTTTTCTGGTTCCACATGCCGCTATTTTTTATTTTGAGCGGCTATACATTCAAAGAAATTACCACTAAGAAAGACTTTAAGGCATGGACTAAACGAGTGGCTTACAGATCGTTATTGCCCTACCTCTCTTTTGGGGTTCTCATATTTATCATATACAGTCTGATTTCTTCATACTTAGGCAAGTTTAATTTAACTGCAGCAGGGGAAATTTTTATGAATTTGATTTACGGTGGACAAGAGCTCACAGGTTATTTCGGTGTCTTTTGGTTTATCACTTGTTTGCTGGTCACTCAAGTTTTATTCGCTTTCATTCTATTGCTCTTTAAATCACATATTATGCGCTTACTACTAATAGCATCTTGCTATGTGCTTGCGCATCTGGAATCCGCCTTCTTATCCAGCGATATTGCCATTCCATTAAATGCAGATGTCGCGTTATTGGCTATTGTCTATTATTCTATTGGCTGGTACATAAAAACGTTCGGGAAAGACTTCTTACGGAGTACTTATCTTTTGATCTTTACAACCGTTTTGTTCTTGATCACCCTCACCTATGAAGTTCTTTATGGCATCGATTATACCTTGGATATGAAATACCGTGTCTATACGGATTGGGCAATGGATTTGTTCATACCCGTCCTTTTCAGTTTTGTTTTGTTTCAAATGAGTTTTGGGTTAGCGAAAATACCGGCTGCTAAACACCTTTCTCAACTAGGCCAGATGACGTTGCCTATCATGTATCTGCATTTGCCATTCAATATTGCCTTGCTGGCTTTTTGGCCGAATTACAATTGGCTGGTTTTCACCATTGTCGGCATTGCGCTTCCTGTCCTATTCCAAAAGATTAGCGAGAAATCCTCACTTGCTGCATCACTGTTTTCAGGGAAGCCATTTCAACCTGGAAAGAATGCTTTTTTTAAAACAATTCCCTGATTTCACCGTTAGGTAATTAAAGATACTTTTCAATTTGTGTAGACTACCCATCGAATTTCAAATTCCGATCGCTGTTCAATTAAAAGAACGCTTTTCCGACAATATGATTGTTGGAAGAGCGTTCTTTTGATTTGATTCTGTATCATTTCTACTTTTCATTCTTCACGTCAATAAATCAAAGGTTTTTCGTTTAAGAAATGTTTCACTTAGTAGTTTAATTTCTCTTCGATTACCATCATCGGAAAATAGGAACCGTACTCACTCGTTTCTGCTTCAGAATAATTCATATCAATTAAAATACTTAGAATTATTAACACAGATCTTAGACGTTTTGTTACTAATTTACATAGTAGCTTTCTCTTTGTTCAGAATATCAGTATTGCATTAAATTATCAGAATATTATAAATTTTATATTGACACTTCATGGCTATAGGTGGATACTTTAAGTAATACATAATAGCTGCAATAAACCGTTAAAAAAGATTTTTCACTGAACAATCTGCTAGCACAATCAACTAGTCTTCAAAATTCCCCGGGTTCTGCAATTCTAAGGAAACGTCCCTTATCAGTTTTTCAGGAGGTGTTTATACTACCTGCTATATTCGACCAATCTAGTTTATAAGAAAAAGCTGACCTTTTTGTCGAGGATGCTTCTGCCTGCTTCAGCAAAGTTAACGCATCGATTGCAAAACAATCGATATGCGTAGATTGGAGAGAGTAACGATGAAAGGCTCAAGAATAACTAAATGGATTTCTGCTATATTTCTTGCTGTTGCCTTTAGTTTAATCTCGCAGCCAGCATTAGCCGATTTAGAAGGGAATCCATGGCCAGGCCATACGGTTTCAACTATTTCATGCGAGTCAACTTCAGGGAATTATGGATATGGTAAGGTCCATGCTTTTCCTCCTAGCTTTGTGCGCTCTTGGGGTGATGCGAATGAACTCATCATCTGGGCTCCTACTCTATATCGCTTAGTGGGAAACGAGTGGATTTTAGTATCGGATGAAATGACCTCTGCTTATGCTCTCGCAACTCCAAATGGAATTGCCGGCGGCTGGTTCAATTTGAAAACTAACGAGCCATTAACTGTCTCTTCTGTTGACGGTACTTTCGGTACGTATAGGGTCATAAATTCAATTTATTGGGATAGTGCTTACCAGGTCCACCACGAGTGGTCTCCAAACTCGTGCCCAATATTGTAAAAATCAGATAGGAATCTTGTAAATAAAATCAAATACGCCTGAAAATCAAAAACCATCTGAGGATTTAATAGTCCTCAGATGGTTTTCTTCATGTTTCTAAATGATTCAACCCTCGTCCTGCAGCAAACCCATCTCCCGGGAAGACTCAAAATCGAACTTCCCTGCTGGATTCTTCAACGTCGGGAGCATTTCCACAAACGGAAAGAGTTCTTTTTGAGCCACTTCAAAAATACGGCGAAGTTCTTTGACCGGGTCCGGATGTTCATCCACCCGCAGATCGACGAGCGGGTATTCTTCGGTGGAAAAGACTTTCAAGGAAGCCGATTGCCGGCCTCGCTTGTCGCCACCGGCAGCTTGCCCCGCTTCCATCGCGGCAATCAAGCGTTCAGCCAACGTCAGCTCAGATGTGCTGTCGAAAGATTTCTTCATTTCCTGGATGGTCTCTTCGCCGACCAGCATATTCCCGGCAATGGCGTAGTTTGATCCCGTCACATGGCCGTACCAGCCGTCGCACTTGTCGCCGGAAAATGCGACAGCATTGCCTTGTTTATCAACAATGCCGAACTGGCGGATTGCCGGTTCCGGGTCTTCCTGCAAAATTCGCTCCATCACTTGCTGGGCAGACAAGCCTTCCTCCAAATACTTCAAGCCATTGATGCCGATATACGGATTCACGAACGACTGGGTGGCAATGGCCCCGACTCCCGCTTTTACGAACGGGCAAAGGCAGCCTACCGCCGGCACTTTCGTCGAAACGGCCACTCCGAACTGGCCCGTTTTCTCATCCCGTGCTGTGATTGAGAATGTATTGAGTTTTAACATCCAACCCCTCCTAAGGTTCACCAGATTTTTTTCTTTCTTAATTCGTAAAGGAAATAGCCGAATATCGTCAGCATCAAAAGCGCCGAACCCAATATGCTGACCCAGATCAAAACGGTAAAAACGCCAAGTGAAATCGTCATTTACGTTTCACCTCCGTTGCCTGGCTTTGTCCGACCCGGTAAAGTTTACTCCAATTGTAGTCGGCCGGTTTCACTAAGCTTCCGACCCAGCACACGAGGAATGAAACCCAGCCGCTCGCTACCACTCCCTGTAAATCGCCGACGGTGTAATACACCACATAGCCCACGACGATGGCTAAAATCGAAGCGATGAAAGCGACCGTGGCATCAAGCTTTTTCCAGAACAAACCGTAGATGATGGGAAACACGAACGCCGCATTGATGACGCCCAGGAAAATCAGCATCTGCAGCATCGTCAGGAATTTCGGCAAACTGATCAGTAATGCCAAGACTCCGATAGCTACCGTTAGGATTTTACTGATGCGGAGCAGTTTTGCGTTGTCTGCATGGGGGTTGATGCTTTGGTAGATATCATGAATCAAGAGCGACACTAAGGCATTCAGGATAGCAGCAATGGTGGAAGCCAAGGCGGACCAGACCCCGACCAAGAACACCCAGCTGACGAAGTTGCCGCCGTAAATCTGTGCGATAAAAGGCGCCACCTGGTTGACTTCTTCCGGTGCCTGATTAGTGCCGATGGCGACAAAAGCCAGCGTAGCTGTGGCAAGCGGCACGAAAAACCAGCCGATGCCTGCTAAAGCGAAAATACTCATCAACTTATCTTTTCGTACTGCATAAGCACGCTGCCAGAATGTGTTGTCCATGAACACTTCACCAATGGCGAACATCGCCCCGGCAAACATGAACAAGATTCCCGCCGGCAAAAGCAGGTCCAATTTCTCAGGGGCAAACTCAGCCATCCCCCTATAAATCGGTGCGACGCCGGTGGAAAAATACACAAGCGGCGGCACGACAATAACCACCAGGAAAATCAGCATGACCTGGAAAAAAGCGATGCCTGTAATGGAAGAAAAACCGCCCATTGTGGCGTAAGCGATAACGATGATAAACGTCAGTATAACCGCCAACGAATAAGGGACATCAAAAATCTGTTCCAGCAACAGCCCGCCGCCGATTCCTTGAGTCATCAGCAATCCGAACATATAGATAAACAGCATAATCATAAAGAAATAATAGTTCTTCTTATCAAAGCGGTTTTTATAGAAGTCCCCCACTGTCTTGCCATGCGGAATGATTTCATGAATGCGCTTGCCTAAAGGCGAAAACGACACGACTGCAACGCCGCCAAGGAATGAATACGCAATCGCGCCAATCACACCCAGTCCGTATGCCGCTTCCGGGGCAGCCATAATCGTATTCCCCGTAATCCAGAAAGCCAGAAGAGACGTCGTTCCGAACGCTACGCCAAGCTTGCCGTTTCCGGAAATGTATTCATCGGCTGTAGATACTTTCCGTGAGATGAACCAACTCGATACAATGAAAATCACGCCCAGGATCAAGATGACAATGATGTTCCCCCACGGAATGTTCATTCCCGTTCCTCCTCTTCTTCTTTGTGAACCATTTCACCATACAATCCGAACAACGGGCCATAAGCGGAAATCACAACGACCAAAAACAATACAATGCTGCTGGTGATCCAAAACGTCATGTTGTTTCCTCCTGTCATTTTTTTGGCCAAACCGCAAAGCGCCTACTTTCTCAGCCTTTCGTTTTTATCCATCTTAAATAAGGACATTAAGTAACAAGAAAATCGATATGATAAACAAAAAGAAAGGCTTTCTCTTCACACCCTTTCGTTTCGTAACATTTTGATAATGAAAGTATATTTTGGATATCATATAATGTCAAACTTTTTAGATAATTTCAACCAATATTTAATGCCTCTTCTTCAAATTGGCGGAACATTATAGAAAAATGAAAAAGAAGCTCACCCCTTTACCGTTTAGGATGAGCTTCTAAAAGTTTTATTTTTTCTATCCTTACCTATTAATTCACCTTCACCGTTTTGTTCAAACTCTTATTCCCTGCCTTGTCCTGGGCATAGAGCTTCAACGAAGAACCTTTTTTCTGTGCAGTGATTTTCACTTTGAAGTTTCCTTTGCTGTCAACTGTCCCTTGTCCGATTTTCTTCGTGCCGTTGTAGATGAATAAAGCGGCACTCTTTTCGGCTTTGCCGGAAACTGCTGTGGTTTTGCTGGATATAGAATTGACCGTCGGAACGGTTGGAGCTGTCTTATCGACAACTTTCACGTTTTTATTGCTGCTTTTGTTTTTCGC
Organism: Planococcus sp. 1R117A; assembly: GCF_051417975.1. Taxonomy (NCBI): domain Bacteria; kingdom Bacillati; phylum Bacillota; class Bacilli; order Caryophanales; family Caryophanaceae; genus Planococcus; species Planococcus sp. 1R117A. The sequence continues at coordinate 220,405 of NZ_JBPRLO010000001.1, forward strand.
TGGGTCAATGGCATGGGCAGTGATCGTTGTTCCCACTTTCTGCTTGGCAATTTTTAAAGCGTACTTTCCGCTCTTCGCCGGCGCTTCTCCCAGTTTCTTGCTTCCTGCATACACATGGACCTTGGCGCCTGACTCGGCTTTCCCGCTCACGGTAACTGAATTATCGCCGACCGGATCGACGCTTGGCACAGGCGGCGGCGTCTTATCGATTACTTTGACGATTTTTTCCTCACTTTGATTGCCGGCTTTGTCCACTGCAACTACGGTTATCTCTGCACCTGAAGGCACCCTTGAAATACGGCCGCTAAAGGCCCCCCAGACAGCTGTCGCTTCCCCAATCTTGCCGTCTCCCGCATAAGCGTAGACTTTCGTTCCCGATTCGGCTTTTCCGGTCATCGTGGTATCGGTGCTGTCTAATGCATTGACGGACGGAGCGCTTGGCGCCGTTTCATCTTTCTTTGGTTCACTTTCCTGGAAGATATAAAGCCGACTCTCGCCGTAACCGTAGACATTAGAGCCGTCTGACTGTAAATGCTCGATATACTCCGTTTCGATGGTATCCAGTAAGGCGCCATCCGGATCGTAGACATTCAGTCCAAAGGAGCGATCCGGGATTTTCTTATTCTCCCCTCTTATGGCAAATAGTTTATCCGAATCCGTCGTTGCGATATCATACACAATGTCATCCAGCACTTTTTCAAACTTTACATTCCCTGTTTTATCTAATCCCTTAATGGATGAAAAAACATACCGGTCTTCTGTGTCAATATAGCTCTTAAAGTAGTACAGGCCTTGCTGCGAAGCGATGAGATCGGAATATGAATTGTAATAAACCCCCGAGACAAAATTTTCCTCTTTTAATTGCTTGATGGCCGGCGATTCCATTTGAAGAGTCATTTTCTTCGTTCCATCAAAATGATAGAAATTGAAAATGTCTTCTGCATAATGATTCACGAGAAATCCGAACTCCTTGAACTGCGTGAATGTTTGGTCCTCATATTTTCCAAAATCTTTTTTATCAAGAACCGTGCCCGTCCTCACGTCAACCGCAAGCATGATTTCATTTTCAAGTGCTGGATCCGTTCCGGCCTTTTTCTCAAAGCCCCGGGGAAAAATGACATTGTCTACAGGCATCAAGGTATGTTCATGGGTCCATTTGGCTTCCAACGGCACATGCCACACTTGCTGCCGAGCAGGAAGATGCACAAAATTGACCCCTTTAAAATCCTGATACACAAAAGAATCTTTGAAAAGCGCACCTCCTAGAAAACCGTCAGCCTTGCCCCGGAAAAGATATTTCCCGTTGATGTCGTAAACCGTAAAACCGCTCGAATAAAATTCGCCGCCAGAGATAGTGGAAAGAATTATATATTTCTCATTGATATAAATTTTCGGGATCGTGTCAGGAATTGCCGCTTTGACCGTTTTTAAAACTTCTCCAGTCTTAGTGGAATGGATCTCCATCAGATCCAGGTTTCGATTCATCGTTACAAATCGGTCTTCTGCTATCGCATAAGGACCTGGACCGCTCCCGGAAATTTCCCAATTCAACTCACCCGTTTTGCTGTAAGAAGAAATTCGGACGACATGTCTCGAGGACGTACGGTTAGCTGTAATCAGCTGATCATCGAAAATTCTCAGCTCTTTGAGATCGGAGCTCGGAATTTTTTTAACGTCCATAAAGGTATTGTCTGCCGCCTCCGCAGTGTGATGGAAGGAAACCGGTATCAGCAGGACCGCACCAATAAACAATAACAGCAATTTTTTCATTTTGAACCTCCTTTTCATTGTCAATTCCGCCTTAAAACTTTCCATATAATTTACAGCTTTTATCTAATAGTAGACTATTTTTCCTAGTAAATAAATACTTATTTTCTGAAAATTAAGATAAATAATATTTTAATTTTTTAGTAGAAGGTTAGATAGAAAAACGACATCTTTAATGCTAGCCATAGCTAACAGTAAAGATGCCGTCCATATGAAATCTATTAATAGTTAGTTTATAAGTGCGACAATATTAAACCAAACAACGTGTTAATCTAATTTATTTAAGGCAACACAAACCGCCATAGCTGAATCCAAGCTTGCCAAAAAGACATTAACTGCTTGCGTCCCGGCCTCCGCCCTTTTCATCTTCGGTTTCGTAATTAACCCCATTTTCTTTAATGTATAAATGATACGAGCTCTGCAATCTCCTATTGAGATTTTCAAAATTCTTTTTGCGCTCCTGGATCTTATACTGCAGCTCATAGGCTTTGGTCAGCTTCTTGTCGAATGTCCGCTTGCTGACATTGACCGAGACCGCACTGCCGTTGCTCAAGTTTACCTGTGTCAGTTTCTTATCTATAGCGACAGAGTCCACGACATGCCTCAAGCCGAACCAGACACATTCTTTCCGCAATGGCGATGAAGACGGGAAGAAAATAAGAATCTCTTCCTGATCGAGTACAATCGGATTCATTGTTCCCTTCACCAAAATCTCCGCTCCGTCCATTGCCCCTCTTAAACTTGACCCGCGGTACCTCAAGTTGATATCGATTAAATCATAAGGACTCAATTCAACCTTTGTAAATCCTTCTCCATTGCTAATTAATGCATGCAAGAATCCGTTCTCGTTATAGTTAGGCAAGACGATTGTCGTTTCCGCTGTAATGATGTATTCAAATTTCATGACCTTTTCCTTGTTCTTCTTTTTCACTTGTTATGCTCCTTTTAGGTTAACGCTTATTTTTCCCATTAAAAAGGAGTATACTAACACTGGGTTGGTATACTCCAACTATTATCCTCGGGTGAAGGTTGTCCAGACTATTGCACCCGGGGATTTCTTATTGTTCGCAGTGCCTTGTTCACATCGCACTCACCTCCTCGAAGTTGCAGCCAGGACCATATTCCTTCTGATAATAGGAACCTTGATCTTGCCGGTCAATATTCTTTTTAAACCATTCCATGGTGAAATTATGTACGTCTCTGTCCTTCTCGGATTCAGCTTTCACTCCATTGATCTATTTCAACTATCCGAACCAACAAACCACTAATTCCCAACCCTTCAATCTTCCACTTGTTCAATTATATAGTTATACCTATCAAATTGTCGAACTATTTATAACTTTTTACCCATATTTTATTTTTTGAGTTTACATTGCTTTGCTTCATTTAAATCTTTACAAAAGGAATCAAAACATATAGAATACTTTTCTTTTCTCTAAGCTCTTTTAAGCTTGCTAAATCTAAGTACAAGAGAGCACATGCCCTTCCTTTCTCCTACGCCTATAGGCAAAGACCGCCTGCATGATTTCATCGAAGACGGTCTTTTAAGTATGTAGTTGAATTCAATTGCCATCGCCTGTTATCCCGCAAATTAGTTCAAATTACGTGTAAAACGCGAAAATATCCTCTATGCTATAAATGACTACTATTTTGGAGGGATTACGATGAAAATTGAAATGTGGACAGACTTTGCTTGACCGTTCTGCTATATTGGCAAAAGGCGTCTGGAAGACGCCATTCAGAGAATTGACCATCCCATTGAAGTGACTTACCGGAGCTACGAACTGGATCCGACAATGGGCCGGAATGTAAACGAAAATATGCACGAAATGCTGGCACGGAAATATGGCATGAGCATTGAACAAGCGAAAGCGAATACGCAAAACGTCGTTCAAATGGCGAAAGAAACTGGCTTGGACTATCAAATGGATACGCTGATCTTAACCAACACGTTCGACGCTCACCGGTTAACGCTGTTTGCGAAACAACAAGGCTTATTGAAAGAAATGACCGAACGGATTCTGCACGCCTATTTCACCGAATCAAAACATATTGGAGACCATGAAACTTTAACGGAACTGGCAGTAGAAGTCGGGCTGGACCGGGAAGCTGTCGCCAACATGCTGGCAAGCGGTGACATGGCAGACGCTGTCCGTGCCGATCAGCAGGAAGCCAAGCGCTATGGCGTGACGGGTGTTCCGTATTACCTGATTAATGATAAATACGCTTTGACCGGTGCTCAGCCGACCGATCTTTTTGTTCAGGCATTGACGCAAGTGATTGCGGAAGATGAAAAAACTATCGAATAAACCCATGAAAATAAAAGAGCCATCTCCTGAAATCTTTTGATTCCGTTGGAGATGGCTTTTTGCTGATTCGATTATATGAACTCATCCCGTTTCAAATGGGATAAAAAATATCTACAGGATCCCATTGTTCCACTTACCCATTCTATTTCGATCCTGCTTCGGAATTATTACATTGGCACTTTTTCTGAAGTTAGCTGATCGATTTCTTGAATATAGTACTGGCCATTTTCGTATATCACTGTGTACGCTTTAGTTTTGTTGTATTTCAGCCGGTCTTGAGACGAATCAAAATAGAACATTTCCGCTGTCGTTACCACAAAAGTAGTTTCGTCTATTACTCTAAAGTTTGTAATGGTATTGGACTGAAAACTGTAATAGTAGTAAGTACCCATCGTGTAATGACGATGGATATCAGCTAGATAGTCTTCCTGGATCTTGCTTCCAGTCGGGAAATAATCTTCAATGTAAGAAAAATCCGCATTGTTCAAAGCCGATTCAAATGAAATTCTAAAGCTATCCACATAAGCCGAAACGCTATATTCATGCTCTTCTTTCAACAACTGCTGTTTATGCGCTTCTATTTCTTGGGTCCGTTCAGCTGCCATTTTTTCTTGGATATGTGAAAATTGAACATGAACCGTATCCGATTCCACTTTCGTTGGCTCGCCTTTTATTTTTTCACCCTTGTCATTTTCAGTTTCCGCTGTCACTTCTACTGTACCGTTCAACGGGAGAGGCCCGATGGATTTCAGGTCAGCAATAGCCGTTTTAGTAGATTTTCCATTTACCCACAAAATGGCTTCCGGCACATCTGATGTGACGTCTACAATACTCGCTTCTATATCAGGGCTATAGCTATACTTATTTTTACTGTCACCAGTTACATCAATTGTTCCTTTTTGAGCGATTTCCCCATACTCGCTAGCCACTGAAGCGCTCCATTGATATTGACCTGGCAAGAAATCACCAATTTTGATAACTTCCCCTTTATCCCCTTTTACCGTTTTGTCTGCTAGTGTAACTGTCATCCCGTCAAATGGTAGTTCCATCTCTACTGCTGTAGGTTGAAGCAAAAAGCTGACTTCTTGATACATTCCTAAAATCACTGGTTTCTTAGTAATGGAAATCAATTTATTGCCTTCAGAGTCTAAGATTATGTTTGATAGGCCTTCTTCCTTTATACGCGCAGCTTCAGTTTTCATCTGATCCCGGATTTCTTCCCAGCCTTCTTCTTCTATAAATGAATAAAAGCCAGATGCATTTACAGCTGTTTTTTCAGGTACTTCAAAATAGCTTAAGAACTCCGATTCTTCTCCTGAAATATAGGAGTGGTTCAATTCTGCCAGTTTATTGGACACGTCATATTTAGATTTGAGATATAGGTGCGTTCCGATCAGTCCTATCAAAATTACAGCAATCGAAATCAGCATAGCGACTTTTCCTTTTTTACGCTTTGAAGAAATCACAGGCTGGGTCTTTTTGTCTTCTGCACCGCTACTTTTTTCCCCTTCCTTTTCGCTGCTAAGCGATTGGCCACAGCTTACACAAAATTTTTCATTTCCCTTTCTTTCTACCCCACAATTTGAACAATTCTTCATTTGGCTTACCTCACTCTTTTTTAACTAAATATAACATATAAGTAGTATTTTAAGTACATTAATTTCTTTTTAGAATAATTCGTTAGTTCTATTTTTATCGTTTTAATGATATTATTTAACTATTAAATAACCAATCTTTTCAATGGAGGAATTTTAATGAGTGAATTTCAGAACAAAGTAGGCGGAGGTTTGAATATGATTCAAGGCTCTTTGCAACAAGGGAAACAAAAACTTCAAACAGCTCAGGAAATAAGCCAAATCGAACAAACATTAAGCAGTTTACGCCAGAAGCGCCATGAACTCATTGTCTCACTTGGAAATAAAGTTCATAAAAAAGTAAGGTTATATGAACTGAAAGATATCGACTTTTCGGGGATTTCAGCTGATATTGAAGCCCTGGACAAAAAAATTTACCACCAAGCCAAGGTAGCAGCGGACTTGAAAGCGACGAACGAAAACATGTATATTTGCACTTCTTGCAACTCTGAAGTTATGCCTTCTGATCGGTTCTGCGGATCGTGCGGAACACCTGTCATCATCCCGGAAACCATTGAAGAAATTTTGAAAACTTGCAAACAATGCGAAGAGGATATTCCAAACTCCGCTTCATTTTGCCCGTGCTGCGGCCACGCAACTGCATCAGAAAAGATGACTTCTGATGTTTTGTAAAGAATGCGGAGCAAAACACCCAAGCTTCATCAACTATTGCCCCAACGATGGGCAGGAATTAACTGTTGCTTTGCCTTTTGCTGTCGGCCACAAAAATACAGGATTCTGCGGAGGCTGTGGAAATTCAGTATCGGCTTCAGCGCAATACTGCCAATCCTGTGGAGAGTCACACCATGTCTTAAAAGTCGGCACTGTAAAAAAAGTGGAACCCTCGATAAGTGCTAAGAAAAATCTTAGCCAATCCAAGCTTATGATTGAGCCATTTTCTACAAAAACCTTCACTTCCATTTTATTTGCTTTAGGCATCTCTATCGTCTTAGTGATTGTTGCTGCTTTTCTTCTTAAAACAGAAGTAGAAACTGCATTGATTGAAAGCGCTGACGGTGAACTTACAAGAGGACAACTTCATTCAATTGAAAATTATTTCAGCACTGAGTTTGAAAGTGAATACGATATCAACCTTGAATTGCCAAACATCTACAATATTTTCACTTATATTTCTTTTATGCACGGAATTGACTTTGAATTGACCGGAGAGGCTCAAGAAGATTATAGCGATTTTTTTCAATATGGGATTGAAGTGGATGCCCAAAACTTTTCTGCCCCACTTTTGTTGATCACTTTCGTCTTACTAGCGTTGAGTGGGATTGCTCTCGGCTACTTTATCAAAAGAAATCATATTCAAATGTGGCAGGCAATTATTGGCTTTAGCTTACTATATGGAATCTTCATTGCTGTTTCTTCCTTTATCGCCAGCTTTAGTTACATTAACAGCATAGACACATCGTATGCCAATGTTTCCCTAAGCTTTGCCGGTAAATTCCCAATTGTTGAATCTTTCTTTTCCGGCTTAATATTAGCTGCCGCTATTTCGGGATCTGCAGCATTAATTACAGTATACGGCAAACAGACCGTCCACTTTTTGCAGACAAAAGCCTCCTATGTTCAATACTTATCTTTTGGTCTTATGATCATTCTAGGTGGGCTTTTCACAATGGCCGCCATTACTTTTATAGCTCTTAGTGCTTCCTCTGCTGCTGATGAAATCTTTAAAACCTTTGAATTGAGCAGCATTGCTCTATTCGGGTCATTCAGTATATGGATATGGGATTTAGCTCACTTGCTACCGATTAATTTGACCATTAAAGAAATTGGAGAAACTGAATCCTACACCTTCCATCTGCTCGAATCGTTATCTGATAACCAAAGCGAAATTGTCGGCCTGTTTTTCATCAGTGAAGCATTTCCGCTATGGGTAAACTTAAGTTTCCTCCTGCCAGCAGCCTTGCTTATCGGAGCCGGATACATGCTTTATAATACGCATAGCTTAAAGATTTTCGAGACATTGAAGTTTAGCGCTTTATATGGACTTTTCATGGTTGTTGTTAAACTATTCACCAGCTTGAAATTCTCCATGACTTCATCAAGTTTTGATGAACTTGATGAATTTGTAAGCGCACGAATTCACACAGATTTGCTTTCTGTCTTTCTTATTTCAGCTATATACGCTCTTGTCTTTTTCAATGTAGGCGGATTTTTAAAGCGCTATTTAAGCGAATAATGTTGTAGGCGTGACAAGATGAATAACACTGTCTTTTCCTGGCTGGTTCAATCTTCAAAGTCCCATTAACTAATTTATCAACAAAAAAGCCGTTCAAGACAAGGAGACTTTCCTTATCTGAAACGGCTTTTCCAATTGAAACTATTCCGGACAATTCAGAACCAACTTTTCTATTAAATGATGCGGACGAAGGGATTCGAACCCTCACGGTGTCTCCACCACTAGACCCTGAACCTAGCGCGTCTGCCAATTCCGCCACATCCGCAGGAAAAGCTTTTCAACCACTTTCTTGCCATTATTATGCCTCTGATATCCATTAAATATCAAGTCGGAATAAGTAGAATACATAAAAACCAAACGAAGTTTGAGGTTGTTTGCAAAAGAACATGAGTTATTGGAACGGATTCTGCATGCCCACAAAAAAACCGGTCTTCTTACTTTCCTTTCATCGCCCGATTCCACCTCAGCGGGCGAAACAGCTCTTCACGACAGTTCTTCCTCAATTTATAATTGTTTTATGGATCAGCTGTATCGACCAACTGTTGATTGCTGCCAAACGATTTTATAGCTCTAAATCTCGCTTTATACAGAACTCCTTAATCAACAGTTTGTTCCAACTATTTATTTAGTACTTCTTGTTCTACATACGTCTTCAAGGTTTGGAATATATATTCATGCCCATCTTCATCGGGATGGATTAAATCTTTCATCAATTTAGCATGCGTAATATTGCCAGACGCCATATCACTGGCCATAACTTCGTAGAAATCAAATAGTTTCAGGTTTTCTTCTTGTGCAAGTGTCCGCGTCGCTTCAAGGTAAGGAACCATTCGATTATTCAAAGACGGAGTGCGAGTAAGATTTGGTGTTCTTAAAATCACTTCAGCATTTCCAGTCTCTTTTATTTCATTAACTAGGAGAGCATAATCTTCTTTAAACTTTTCAACCGAAACATTCGAAGTGCCCACCGCATCATTGATTCCTGAAGAAATAACGACTAAATCCGGGTTGAATGTCAACACATCGGAGGCTAATCTGTCTTTCATCTGAGTGATCGAATTGCCGCTCACCCCTGCATTAATGACTTGTACCTGATTCGGATAGTTCCCATCGAACCACTCCTGCATCTTTCCTACATGGTTCGGCTGGCCATTCGTCGCTGCGTTTTGCTCAGTCACCGAGTCACCCAGAAAAACCACCGTCACTTGTTCTCTGGCTTCCAGTTTCTCCCCGAATGTTACCGGTTTCGTTGTTGCTTCTGTTGTTTCTGTTGCTTCCTGCGTTTCCGTTATGGCGCTGCTCGAAGCTTCATATTTCCCGAAATTACGTTCACCGTAGTAAATGATGAATACTACTGCAATCAGCAATACTCCAATAATCAATTTTTGGTACATTTCTAATCTACTCCTCTTTCTATCTGTAAGTAGATTTTACCATCTAGGCGGATATCTGTTAACAATAATATACAAATAAATCACCACCAATTTGATGATTACAGCTGCTGGCTGTACAAAATAAAAGCCAGACACAATGTGCCTGGCTGCTTTGGACTCTTCTTATTTTGAAACTTTGTCTTTGATCGTGTTTTTCAAATTTGTCGCTTTTTCGATATAGCCGTCTTTATTTTCATCCCAATGGGCTTTGCCTTTTTCGATTGATTTGTCTTTTAGTTCGTTCAGCTTATCCATAAATGCCATGTTGATCACCCTTCCATTTTGATTATGTTACAGGAAAGGAGTTTCTTTCACAACAATTTGCTCAGGATGTAAGAAGTTCGCTGAATGCGACTCTTTTCAAGCGTCCACATTTCATCCCAGTGCACAGAGCAATTATGATAATTTTGTTTTTCCGATAACTAGGCGAAAGCCACAGTCCAAAACCCTCGCGGTTGATGGACACGGCTTTTTCTCTATACAATTGTTGTGTATAGGCAGAATTTTTTCTACCACAGTGGCGCAATCTTATAATCATGAATCAAAGAAATTGCTTTGTTGATAAAACACAAATGAATCTTCTCAATTCATATTTTTTAGCTATATTCCAATATTTTCACTCAATCTGATTGACCACCAAATACCTATAATACTCCTTAACTTTCTCTATTTCCTTCCACTGCTCATCACCGATAAGATCTACCGCTTCCTCATCCCATTCACTTTCTTCCATATTAAACTCCGAAAAATACATAGCCAGCAAACCATTTTGTTTTTTATCTTCCATTTTCGAAAGCACATCATTTTCAACAGCGAATGGATGTTTATATTCGCGCATGTAAAACTGATTGCTAATAAACCCACAGCTCTCTAGGACTTCCAAATACTCATAAATCAAGATTGCTACAGATTTACTGTTTCCTATCTCATACCGAATTTCCTCTTTGATATCTTGAAAGAAATACTTAGGAAAGATTAACTTCTTTTTGCTGGTATTATGCTTAACCGCTTTATGGAATACGAGTAATTGCCATAGCGGATAAGGCGTTTGGATATAGTGGTGATTTTCTAATTGGATATTAAAGATTCCTGGAAAACTTTCGTTAGTAAAGCCATATTCTTTTGCCAGTCTTTTAAATTTAATTTGTTCCTGATACGACATCTGCTGAAGCGCCTCTTCTAAGCTAAAGTTATTTAAATACCTTTGATAGCTTTCAAACTGCCTAAGCCGCTCCTCTATTTTTCGTTTTTTATAAGCCCGTGCGTTCCATATCTCCCTTGCTTCCTGAATACGTTTATGAAGGTGCAAATCAATCTTATTAATAGTTTTTGAATCAGCCAACATATAGTGGCAAGGCGATTGCACTTTAATAATTTTCAAGTCCATTACTGGCATAACTTGAACCTCAGCAAGATACACTGTCTCTGAATCAGAAGATAACTCAAAGAAATCACCAATCTGCCTTATTAAACTGGTATACGAATCAATAAAATAAACAGAGCGGTCTTTTTTATTCACTGTTTGCTGAAGATACTTCAAACGCAGCAATTTTTCTTCACTTGCCAGTTCTTCATCATCTATTTCTCTGTAATACTTCATACCGAATAACCAGATATCCCATATATTCGCTTCTCGGTATAGCTTTCTGCGCTCAAGCCACTCATCGGCTGTCAGTTCTGCGCATTGGATTTCAAAAGCAAATTTTTGGCCATCTCCAAAAGCCGCGTATACGTCGGCTATCTGATTTGTTTCTACTATTCTTTTTTCCAAAGAAACCTCTGCTTGCGGATACTGTTTTTTCAACCATTTATAAATAAGCAGCTTTCCGTTCAGATGCTCTTGTGTTTCAGGTTCTCCCGTAAATGTGCATTCTACATGGGGTTCGTGATTGAAATGATGGATTCGCTTTTTTCCGCCATGAAAGAACACCAGTCTTTCGCAGTAAGGGCAGTACAGTTCTTTCAACTTGGAAAACTTCCTTAAATCCAGTTTATTTTCTTCAAATGAAAACCTTTGACGGCCTGATGAATCAAGCGCAACGAACATGTTACTCCTCCTCACTAAATAGAGTGCCTCATTTAATATTTATATATCGATAAATTGGCCACTTTAAAATTGTTCACCAGTGAATCTGTGCAACTCCCTGATACCCCGATGTTTCTTTTATGTAATTTATCCAACTCGTTTTGGAGGATGCCTACTAATACTTTATTTTGTTCCGGAGCATCTTCGTCCAATATTCCACAAATCTCTTCACACTTTTCAAGGAAGGTGTCGACTATCCATTCTTCTTCGAAGTCATCGTGGAAACCATCGTGTATATGGTTATTGATTTCGATATGCTCTGCATTGATAAGTACATGAGCTAAATCATGAGAAGATTGAATGTTAGGAACCCGGATGGCCATTTTAGGCATTTGCACGTTTTCTTTATCTAATTTCAGAATCGAAATATTCAAGACTTCAAAAATCGCTGTTAAAATACCTTCTCCTGCCCCTTCATTTTTTTCAATTCTTCGTATTGTACGTTCACTCACTTGGGCTTTTTCAGCTAAAGTCTCTTGTGATAAGCCCATTTCTTTTCTTCTGTCTCGAATAAGTCGGCCTATATCCGTATTCATTGCCGTTCCCCTCCTATATCAACTCTTACTATTATTTACTCATATCCCCATATGATTGAACAGGACAGAAAAGCGGACAATTTTAAGATACTCCGCTTGAGTTAATGGAAATACGTTTTAAGAAATCAAAAAGCTATCTTCATACCGAAGATAGCGGATTCTTTCTACATTAACTAACACCATTTCTACTAATTGCCTCGATTCGCTTTTTTATAAAACCCTTCATGAAATTAGATTGAACCAGCTACGTTATTTTCAATAGAAGAGTTTGATATCAAAAAAGAATGCCCATATGGACACTCTTTATCTCACTTCTTCCACTTATTTAACCAATTCAACATAAATCCCATCACTGCCATCTTCCCTGACTTCTTCCGAAAAACTCAAAGCTTGATATCTACTATACAGCTCTTCATCTACCTCCCGAAAGACTACCGCTAAAGGACGTAATGCGATGTTCTGGTCTATTTCCGCAAGCTCCTTCATGATCCCTGATTTATTGGTCTTGAAGTAATCTTTCACTTCTTTCAACTCATTCGCACTTAACAAATCCTCAATCGCTTGAGTATTTAAATCCATCGTATCCTCCTCTTAATCATCATATTTCGTTGACCTTGTTTAAAAAACTAGCATAAAAATGAAAAAGCGCCCCCTTTAGGAGCTGTCCTACATCATTATTCCTTTTCTATCAATTCTTCAATAAAACCGGTTTCTTCAAAAGCACCTGTGCCTTCTTTTAACGCTTTTGCAAATTCCTCCTGGCTTTTGAAAAAGCTCACTTGGTAGTCTCTTGAGTGGTCTTTTATAATGTTTACCTGATTTGTTCTACTCATTTTTCATTACCTCCAAAAATCAAGAAAGTTATTTTCGTATCTACATTATTCCCTTCAAATCCATCAATAAACCTTTCCCGCTTTCTAATTTTTCTCCTCAGACTGATTTATTCAGCAATCGCCTCTTGTCCAGGTTCCTATCTTGTTCTTATTTCTTGCCCTTTTACTCTTCTGTGCACAACAATTACGAATGATTAGCCAGATCCAAGAATATCCAAAAGACCACCTTCGAAATCCTTTGATTTCATTGAAGGTGGTCTTTTAATCGAATAAATTCAATTGTCCCTTACATAGGGTGCAATTTTATAGAAAATATCCATCTAGAGTTATGAAGTTATTACTAGCATTCAGAAACATATTGCACTAAGTTTTATTTTTTTCTTGCTCTTTTTCTGCTTCTTTCTCATTTCCTTTAACTTTCTTTTTATCTTCCTCTGCAGATGAATCACTAGGTGGTTCTGTTTTTTCCTCTGATTCAATATCATCAATAATACTCAAAGCCAGTTTTACGATTGCAGCATCTCTCTTGTCTTCGTTTTTTATTTTTGATATTAAGAAATTGCCAAAATAAAAATGATGCGTATTTACAAAACGATTATGGAATTGAGTTAACGTTTTGATCGTTTCCGAATGCATCTTGATATAGACGGCCGCTACGAAATCAGTGGCAATGGCGCTCACTCCTCCAAGAATAGCGATAATAATTTCAGACTCGACGTCAAACTTCTGAGTATAAAAGAAATAAAAAGTGATTCCAATAATAACAAAGCCCAACGTTAAGCAAACTACGCCTATTTTATACAGCCAGGAGTTTTCACTAAGAGCTTCATCATAGTATCTTTTCAGTTCCAGGTGGTGTTGCTTGAACAGCGTTTCTGCTCTTGCTTCTATGGAGTAGACTCCAATTCTTATCATTTCCAATTCATGGTCGATCGCTTGGCGTTCTATTTGAAACGCATTCCGTACCGGAACCATGGAGATCAAGAGCATGAATAGACCAAATAATATAATCAGGATCCTTGTAATCCTGGGATTTTGAAATAATCCACCGGGAGATGCAAAGGGACCGTTATTAATAGCCAAATCAAAAACAAAGATAGAAAACAAAAGACTGAATGCTCCCAGAGCAATCAAAATCCTCCTGAGCCAACGATGCCAGCGCGCATACTTTCTAATTTCTTTCCTTCTGCTTTTCAGGAAATACTCTCTCCGCTTAAGCTCTTCTTTCTCCTCTGTTAAACCAGTTGATGTCAGAGCCGGTGTTTCTTCAAAATAATCTTCAATCGTTAACTTTTCCAACTCACGATCAATATCTTGGCGCACGATTTGATATACTTTTCTTAAAGGAACAAACGATAATAAAATCATTGAAATGCCCGATAATATAATCAACGTTCTGGTGAAGACAGGATGTTGAAATAACTCCCTAAAATTACTTGCCGTACTAAAATTTCTAACATCAAGGTCGAAAAGAAAGACAGCAAATACCAAAATTATTATCCCTATAGTGAGCAACCGTTTTCTTGTTTTCCGATGCCAACTTGCCACTTCCATAAGTTCTTCTTTTCTTCTTTCTCTTAATTGATCTTTTTCATTTTCTGTATTTTGTTCTCTATCTTGTGCTGGGTCTGTTGAGCTGTTAATCTTCAACTTTTCTGTTGGCTTTGAAGCAGCGTCTATTTTAGTTGTACTTCTATTTTTGCCTCCTTTCTGGCTGAATTTGAATAAAGACTTTAATATTCCCATAAGAATCTCCCCATTTCAGAAATTATTTCCAAAAAGAATTGATCTTTACTGTTTCGGCACATCGTTTTTTTATATGTATGATACAATTTTAACATTATTGAAAGGTATTCACTATTAATTAATTGAAAATTTAGATAATTTAACGTGCAGCTTTTTTAACACAATCGACTTTTAGGTATTAATGAACTAAACCCAAATGGGAGCACTTTTTAAAGTGTCTACCATTTGGAGTTCGATTCATTTGAAGATAGCTGTTTTTCATATACTTCTTTCATTTATTATATTTTTACGCATATACTTCTCCGAAAGCTCTCCATGTCTTACTTTCTCTAACGTCTTCAGCTTACTGCTCCAGCTGAGATCACTCCACCGGAAGAGTTGCGCCTCAAAAAAGAGTGCCCACTTGGACACTCCCCGTTCAATGCTCCTATTTATTCAACAAATTCAACATACATCCGATCACTTCCGTCTTCTTTAACTTCTTCCGAAAAAACTCAATGCTTCATAGCGGCTTTGCAATTCTTCAGTTGGCTCTTGAAAGACGAGCGCTAAAGGACGTAATGCGATGTGCTGGTCTATTTCCGCAAGCTCCTTCATGATACCTGCTTTATTGGTCTCGAAGTATGCATTCACTTCTTTCAACTCGTCAGCACTTAATAGATTCTCAATAGCTTGAGTATTTAAATCCATAGTATCCTCCTTTTTTTTCAACATAAAGTAAGATGTATATGATCAAGGTATCCCTCTATAACCATATTCCCCAGGCAGCTATAAAAAATGCTTTTTTTCCCTTATTGTGCTTTATGGTTCCTGAATGCGGATTTCCTTTACGCTATTGCTGAAAGGTCTTGCACACAGAAGCATGGGTTTCTTCTCCCTTACTTTGTTTCTGTTTCAATAAAATTTATATTTGCTTCATGTTGAGAAATCAAGTGTGAGGGAATTGGCTGTCGCCGATAATAAGCTCGTTTATCACCAGACGTTAATTGGTGAAGATAAGCCAAATCGTCTTCGATTCGTTGAAGAATTTCCCTTTGAGAATTAAAAATAGGTCGGCCGTGTCCAGGAATCAGCGTGTGGATATGATGTTCGGTTATTTTCTCTTTCATCATCTGCAAACTCTTAATGTATTTTTGGCTAGAATAAAAGATAAATGGAAATTCTAAATCCGATAAGACGTCTCCTGCTACAACAAGTTTGCGTTCCAGAAAAAAAGTAGCCATCATATCGGGCGTATGGCCCGGTATGGGCAAGAAATAAAGTGAATCATCTGAGGTCAACTTGGTAGTCTCCTCCCCTATTTCTTCATCAATTCTTGGAAACTCAAGTTCTTTGTCACGTGCGACATACCACTGGAGATCAAAAGATCTCACTTTCTCAATTTGGTCTTTGCTTTCACTGATCTTGTGATGACCCAGCATATGCCCATGTGAAAACTCGGAAAATCCAGCGATATGATCCCAATCACCATGGGTGTAAATCAAGTTTAGCCGTTTGTCTGGAAGAGATTTTTTAATTTGTTCCAATTCACGAGGAAAGTAGGTGGGGTCAAACAGGAAACACTCCTCCTTCCCCTCTATTAAAGTCGAATTCGTTTGCCATAAGCAACTCTGGAAAATAATCATGAAAATCTCCTTTACGCTACAAGTTGAATATCCTATCTTGCCTATTCATCGGCTGTCTCTTTCGGTCAAATGAAAAGAAAGAGAGCGATGCTTTGTGCAAAATGCAAGTGACCATACTTCATCTATTCTTCTGAGAATATCACAGGTTAGTGTATTCGTTCAAAATACCACCAGTAAAATTAAAAAAGTGCTCCCTTTAGGAGCTGCCTCACTTCCTTATTCCTTTTCTATCAATTCTTCGGTAAAACCGGGTTCCTCAAATGCTCCCGTGCCTTCTCTTAAAGCTTTTGCAAATTCCTCCTGGCTTTTGAAAAAGATCACCTGATTATCTCTTGTATGTGCTTCTGTAAGGTTAACTTGATTTGTTCTGCTCATTTTCTTTGCCTCCTAAAAATTAAAAATCATCGTTTCCGTATCTACATTATCCCCCACAAGCCCATCAATAAACCTAATTCTTCGGACTGCAGCTGACGAACAACTCCGATCCATTAGACAGTTTATAGATACTGAGTACAACTATAAGGAGGGCTTTGCTGGAAAAGGTAGCGTTAAAACAGGTTCAGGCAACGGATTAGGCAAGGGTTTGCTAGCGCCTAGCAAAAGACGGTTTTAAAGTGGTCTTGAATGACATCAATGAAGAGCTATTGAATTCAACTCTTGAAGAATTTAAGAATGAAGGCCTTGACGCAATCGGCATCAAAGGAGACGTGTCAAAACGAGACGATCAGTTCAAATTAGTGGAAGAAGCCGTTAATACGTCTGGACGCTTGGATGTCTTTGTCAATAACGCAGGAATTGATGTCGTCACGCCGTTTTTAGATGTAGAAGAACAACGGTTAACAAGAGCGTTTTCAATCAATGTCAACGACGTGGTCTTTGGCACACAAGCGGCTGCAGAACAATTCATCAAACAAAAGAGCAAAGGGAAAATCATCAATGCTTTCAGCAGAGCAGGACATGAATCCTATCATTTTTTCGTCCCTGTATACAAAGCAATTTCGAATAATTAGCTGACTGCATGAAAACACAAAGACCGCCTTCAATGAAATCAAAGGATTTCGAAGGCGGTCTTTTAAGCATTCATTTCAGTTGAATAACTTAAATTGTGTCATATACAGGGGCGTAATTTAATACGACACAGGTCTAGGTCTTTCATTTTATTCTCTCTGAGAACACAGGGGGCGTGATTCCTGTAGAATAATTTCCTTGGAACGCAATTTCAATAAATATTTTCAGTATTTTCTCCATTCAATATCAGATGGAATGAAATGTCAGCTTTTAAGGAGTCTGAAACAGCACAATACTTTTGTTTCCCTAGATTTATAGCTCTCCAAACCTTCTTGGCATCAATATTGCCATCGATCGCAAAGGTTACAGCAATGGCAGTAAACCCTTTTGGCAATTCTTCTTTTCGAGTTCCATCTGTTTCGATCTCAATTTTAGTGATCGCATCTAGATGCGGTTTTAATATCATCGTTACATCAATTCCGATGCAGCCTGCGACAGATGCCAACAGCATTTCAGTAGGCGTTACACCTTTTCCTTCGCCGCCATATGCTGCAGTAGCATCCATGTTGATCTCATAACCGGAATCGCCTGTTGCCGTGAAAGCTCGCTGCCCATTCCATTTCGTTTGTACTTTCATCGCTTACTTCCTTTCTCGGAACACTCTTCCTTAGCCCGGTTCCATGTTAGCCTTCTGCCCCTATGGTTCACGATCCGGCAGCCTGAAATCGGCCTACATTTTCTTTAAAAACTTTCTCGCTCTCTCTGTTTCTGGCTGTTTGAAAAATGCATCAGGAGTTCCTTGCTCGACAACAATCCCATCATCCATAAAAACGATGCGATCTGCCACTTCTCCGGCAAATTCCATTTCATGCGTGACGATCACCATGGTCATTCCCTCTTCAGCAAGTTCCTTTATAACTGCCAATACTTCTCCGACCAACTCCGGGTCCAGTGCTGATGTCGGTTCGTCAAACAACAGCACTTCGGGTTCAGCCGCCAAAGCACGTGCAATCGCAACCCGCTGCTGTTGGCCGCCGGACAAGCGCGATGGATATACATCCCTTTTTTCAGCCAGTCCCACTCTTGCCAGCAAGGCTTCACCTTTTTCAACAGCCTTTTCTTTCGGCCATTTCCTGACCACCAGCAAAGCTTCTATTACATTTTCCAGTACTGTTTTATGTGGATATAAGTTAAACTGCTGAAAAACCATTCCACTTTGCAGCCGGATCTGACGAATTGCTTTTAATTGCTTTTTCTTGCTGTCGTTCGTGTTCACCTTGGATCCTGCTACTGTCACTTCACCACTGGTCATTTCTTCCAACCCGTTTAAGCATCTCAATAGCGTACTTTTCCCTGACCCGCTTGGCCCAAGAATAGCGACGACTTCGCCGCTGTTCACTTCCAGGTTAATATCTTTAAGCACTTCCAGTTTTTCAAATCTTTTCGACAAATTTTTAATTGTGATCATTTTTCAGCACCAACTTATACATAAATGGATAGTTTCTTTTCCCATCTTTCCAATATGGCGGAAAAGCCTGTACTCATGATCCAATACATGAGTGCAATGGAAAGATAAAATGGCATATAAACATAATACTGGGCGATTAATAGTTGCGCAGATCGCAGCAATTCGGTAACGGTAATGACAGAAACCAATGACGTTTCTTTCAGCATTCCGATAAATGTATTACCTGCGGGAGGAATGGCAATCCGTATCGCCTGCGGAAAGATGATACGTTTCATCGTTTGGAACGGCGTCAAGCCCGATGCGTAAGCCGCCTCCATTTGCCCTTTTGGAATGGCTTGCAGGGCACCGCGCAAGGTTTCTGACAAATAAGCCCCGATGCTTATACTAAGCGCAATAATGCCTGCCGTTAATGGCTCCAGCTTAATGCCATAATCCACAAGCCCGTAATAAATAATAATAATCTGAACCAAGGTCGGGGTCCCTCGAATAATCGACACATAAGCTCTGGCAATCCATCTGATCGGCCGGGGCCCTTTCAGTCTGGCAACTGCAACAATCGCTGCAATGACAGAGCCAAAAAACATGGAAACAATGGTGATCAGGAGCGTGTAATAAGCTCCTTGGAACAAAAATGGCAAATTATCAAGTACAATATCCACTTTTATAATTCCCTTCTTTTATACTTGAGGCTCTTCCCCAAACCATTTCACAAAGATTTCGTTGTAAGTTCCGTCTTCTTTCATCTCTGCTAAAATGCGGTTCAATTCAGTTATGATTTCTTCGTTCCCTTTACGGGCTGCAATACCGGCTTGGTCGGATTTAATCGGTTCACCTACAGCTTTGATTTTAAAACCGTTTTGCTCTACAACTGGTTTGATAGCGTACATATTATTGATTGTTGCATCAACGCGCCCGGCATCGAGATCTTTCAAAGTAGTAATAACGTCATCATAGGTCATGATATTGAATTCACCGACTTCAGGCATAAGTTCTGTACGTAAGTAGGTTTCATCATTTGTGCCTAAGCCGACACCGATATCTTTTCCTTTGAATTCTTCCACTGCCGTAATCGAATCATTATCTTCACTTACAATGACTTTCACTTGGTTGGTGATGTAAGGATCTGAAAAGTCCATTTGTTCTTTTCTTTCATCTGTAATGGTCATTTGACTAATCACCACATCAAATTTTTCCGCTTGCAGCCCTGCAATCATTCCTGAAAATTCCTGGGCAACAAACTCAACCTCTACCCCTAAACGGTCGGCAACTTCTTTGGCGATGTCAGCATCAAATCCGTCCATTTCCTGATTTTCATTCATGAAATTATACGGCCGGTATGTACCCATCAAACCTACTTTCAGTACTCCCTCTTCCTTGATTTGATCCAGCAATACTGTTTTTTCAGTATCCGTCCCCTCTGACCCGGTTTCCGAACCACAAGCAGCCAGCATCAGAGCAAAGACTGCCACCAATACAATCAGTAAAAACGACCTTTTTTTCATCATCATCTTCCTTCCTTTTTTCAAGTTAAATTCCCAGCAATCCAAAAAATTCAAACTGGACAAGCTCTTTGGCCAGTTCTTCTGCAGTTCGGCTTTGCAATCTAGCATGTCCTTGTTGCGGACTAAATAGCCATCTTTCCAGCATTCCTTCTAAAAGGCTCATCAAAAGTGCAGACTGTATCACCGGATCCTTTCGGGGCAGAATTCCCAGTTCAGCTGCTCTTTCTATATTTTTCTGAAAAGCAGTTTCCAGCTTTTTCCGTGTTTCAAAAATGGCAGATTGAACAGATTCCTCTGTTTCCATGCCTTTCAAAAGCAGTTTCATAAAATACTTGTTTTGCTGCGAGAACACAAAGAAATCCTCAAATAATCGTTCTGAAGCTTTTACCACTTCCTGTACAGTTGCCTTTGACTCCCTGTATCCCTGTGAAACGACTTCAATTAAATCGGCTTCTTTGTTGTGGATAATCTCTAAAGCTATAGCCTCTTTGCTTTTGAAGTACCAATAAAATGTGCCTTGAGCGACACCAGCAGCTTTCACGATATCCGATACTTTCGTCTTGTGATAGCCATGATTAGAAAATAGCTCTAAGGCAACCGCTAAAATCTGTTCTCTTCGATCAGAAGCTTGCTCTTGCATAGATATGTAATCCACCTCCTCTTGACTGACTAATCAGTCAGTCGAACATATTCAATTTTATCCGGCATTACAAGTGAAGTCAATAATTTCTATAAGAATGGTCGGAATTAAATTTATTGATCTTTTACCGTGAAAATAAGTGTATATCCACTTGATAACTCACATCCGAAATCGAATCATCAATGGATAAATTGCTATGTATATTCAGACTCAATTGGGACAACTCAACAAAGCAAAGTGAATAGAGGGAATCCATAAAACCATTCGTAGATTCCTCATTCAACACAAAAACCGCCATACGGAATAAATTCAGCTGGCGGTTCTGCACATTTAAATTGACATCCATTGTCTTTCCTATATTATATGTTTTTCTAGCCGTCCCAATTCGTCCCTGTGTACAGAGTAATTATTGAATAATTAGCTGACTGCATGAAAACACAGAGATCGCCTTCGAAATCCGTTGATTTCTTTTAAGGCGGCTTTTGGGCATTTATTTCAGTTGAATAATTTAAATTGTGTCTTACACAGGGGCGCGACACTCTACAGTCCGAAACATTTACGGTTTACGGATGCGGCTTTTTAGCTGTAGAAATGTTGTGTACAAATAGGATGGGGGCGATTTTCTTCATTCAATTACTCTTTAATTTAGCATCTCATAACCTTCTAGATACATGTCTGCTATCGTGTATAGATACTCTTCTGCGATTAAAAATGAAAGATCATCTCTTTCTGTCAAACCTGTGATTATATATCCGTTAGCTCCTCGCTGATGCTCGATTAATTGCATAGTATGGGCGTGAAGTTCTTCGTCTTTATCAGTTGCAGTGATGGCATTCTCTTCATAGACATTTAAAAGTTCATCGAATTCCTTTGTCCATCTAATTAAATCATCAACAATGTTCTGATTTTCGTATCCATCCATTGCTAAAATTTCGAAGTTACTTCCGATTAAATCCAATTGATTTTTAAAAGTCTTATAATACTTATCATTATATTCTTTGAATGATAAGCTGAAGTCGGTTTCAACAGTAGCTTCTTGTACCTCTGTTTTCGCTTCTTCCGTTTCCTTAATATGTACATTCTCTAAAGCTATTTTTCTCTCTTCATCAGTTAATTCAGTTTCAAAATTTAATTCATTTGAGTTTATGTATAGAGTATAGGCTTCATTTACAGATACAGAACTTGTTACTGTACTAACGCTAACGTCTTCAGAACCTTCATATCTCTCACTTACTTCCAGTTTACTTCCACCCAATTCATGGCTGTAGAAGTCCTTGTTTTCATTGACCTCAATGATTACTTCAAAAAAATAAAATCCATCTCCTAACCCCTGTACCATATCATCCGTTATTGGAAATTCGACTCTATTTCCATTTCCACTTTCTATCTCTACTGGTTCAAGTGCGTGAAAGAGATCCCCATTAGGAGTATGTAATGCTACCCCTACTTCCGTGCCTATTGGTATGTTAGTTGAGAAGTCAGCACTCAAAACGCGATTTTGCTTATCATAGCTAAGAGTATTCAAATCTATAGATATTTTCTTATTACCTATAGCAACTTCATTACAAGCTGATAAAAATATAACTGCGATTAAAATAATTCCGATTAATTTATTCTTATGACGTATGGAACTTAACATTTTATTTTCTTCCTCTTTCTTGTGCGAGATTTTTCTAGTTGTAATAATCAATATTGAAGAGCTGGATTTAAAAAGAAACGAAATCTTCTTTAAAAATTAATTAATCCAAAAGGCATGGAGGCAAACTACTTTCCTTTGGAAAAGGCAAAGTGTTTTATAAAGGTAACTATTAATTCTCATATTAACATAATTTACCAAATATTTTTGCGTTCTATACTTTTTTATATTTACCTTCCCTGGTAACTAACACTGATGCTCCAGTCCGAAACACCTGCGGTTCTTGGATACGACTCTCTTAACACACCACTTTCTGTATAAACTGAATTATCTCCTGCACCAAGGATAATTTTGCTCATCAATCTCCTTTCAGAATATGCTCACTATTTGACATTTTAGTATAAAAATAAACATACAATCCAAAGAACTTTATATTCTCGGAATTGTATTTCTTTTTGCATTCGATTGTTTTGTATTATTAGAATCGTTCACAATCACAATTGTTTCTTTCCTTAAGACGCGAATTTGATGTTAGTCGGGCCACGATTCCATTGTTCTTATTCTCCGCAATTAGAGACTCAAAACTTCGTACAAGCGGCTTATTCATTCCGCACTACTCAAGCTACCCCCTTACTTCCAGCGTTCCCCATTTTGTCCCTGTGTACGACACACTTATGACTATTTCCTTTTCGGCTTAAACATGAGAAAGCCGCAGCAGGAAACCGTTACGTTTCCTGGATGCGGCATTTTCTCCATGCAATTTCCGTTAATAAACTAAATATTTCCATACACAGGGGCGCACTGTTCCATGGATGCGGCTTTTTAGCCCTACAATTGTTGTGTATAGACAAAATTGCTTCCAATACAGAGTACAATTTTAAATATTTGAGTTTCAATCTAAATATTTACTTTGAATATTGTTTTTCGAAATAAGTTTGGTATTCTCCTGAAATTATCTTTTCCCACCATTGTTTATTATCAAGATACCATTGGATGGTTTGAGCAACTCCAGTTTCAAACGTATAAGTTGGCTTCCAGCCTAAATTCTCTAGCTTAGTTGGATCAATAGCGTATCGTTTGTCATGTCCCAAGCGGTCTGACACGTATTCTATCAATTCTTCAGATTTATTTAAATTTCCGATAATCGTTTTTACTACTTCTAAATTCGTTCTTTCATTATGGCCACCAATATTATATACGTCTCCATTTACTCCTTCATGCATAACTAAATCAATTGCGCTACAATGATCCAATACATGCAACCAATCACGAATGTTTTTACCATCACCATATACTGGTACTTTTTGATTGTTCAATACACGTGAAATGGTTAAAGGAATCAATTTTTCTGGAAAATGATAAGGACCATAATTATTTGAGCAACGGGTAATGTTAACTGGCAGACCAAAGGTTTCATGATATGCGCGAACTAACAAGTCAGATGAGGCCTTGCTTGCACTGTATGGACTGTTAGGCTGCAATGCAGTATCTTCAGTAAAGAAAGTTGTCGGATCGAATTCAAGATCCCCATAGACTTCGTCTGTTGATACATGTACAAATTTGGTTATGCCATATTGCTTCGCAGCATCCAACAAGACTTGCGTTCCGACAACATTCGTATGTACAAATATTCCTGGATCAGTAATAGATCGATCCACGTGGCTTTCTGCAGCAAAATGAATAACAAAGTCAAATTGATATTCTTCAAATAGCGAGTTAACTTCATCTCTATCAGCAATATCAGCTTTTAAAAATGTATAGTTTTTCTTCTCTTCAATTTCTTCGTGCTTAGTTAAGTCACCGGCATATGTTAACAAATCTAAATTATAGATATCATAGTTCGGATATTTCTCAACCATATATTGAACGAAATTTCCGCCAATAAAACCTGCTCCACCAGTTACTAATATTTTTTTCAAATGGATTCACTGCCTTCGGTAATATAATAATTCTCATTTGCCACATCTAATATGTACTGGCCATATGCAGTTTTCTTTAATGGCTCTGCTAATTTTATAAGGTTATCTTTCGAAATATAGCCTCGTCGAAAAGCAATTTCTTCAATGCAAGCAATATAAAGCCCTTGGCGTTTCTGTATTGCCTCAACAAAGTTTGAAGCTTCTAATAATGATTCATGCGTCCCTGTATCTAACCAGGCTAGCCCACGTCCCATTAGATGAACTTTAAGTTCTCTGTTAAGTAAATATTGTTCTATAACTGATGTTATTTCTATTTCTCCACGTGGAGACGGTTGAACTGATTTTGCTATCTTCACAACATTGTTATCGAAAAAATATAATCCTGGAACTGCAAAAGATGACTTTGGGTTTTCAGGTTTTTCTTCAATTGATATTGCATTTCCACTTGCATCAACTTCGACTACTCCATAAGCTCTTGGATCTTTTACCTGACAACCAAGTATAATCCCACCAGACTTAAGAGTAGCTGCTTCTTTTACACGATTCCCAAAATCTGAGCCATAAAATATATTATCTCCAAGTACTAGTGCAACAGAATTATCTCCGATAAAATCTTCTCCCAATATAAATGCTTCTGCTAATCCATTAGGTTCTTCCTGAACCTTATAAGACAATTCCAACCCTATATCCCTTCCATCGCCAAGCAATTCTTTAAAACACTCAATGTCTCTCGCTGTTGAAATAATTAGGATCTCTCGTATACCTGCTAACATTAATACAGATAGAGGATAATAAATCATCGGTTTATCGTAAACAGGCAGTATTTGCTTTGAAATAGATTTTGTCAATGGATATAAACGAGTTCCTGATCCCCCTGCTAATATAATACCTCTCATTATTCAACACCCTTTTTTCTATTTTTTACTAAACTAATTAAGTCAGATATATCAGCACGATATAGAACCCCTACTAAAACCAATAAAATGATACCCAGTATATAAGTCAAAATATGTTGCGTGTAAAACATACATAACAGGGCATAAAAAACAATACAGCTTATCATTAAATACACCCTTTTCAAACCGTAATCCACTCGATAATACTTTAGAGAAAGATGTGTTCTTAAAATGAAAAATAGTATATATGACAAACCGGTTGAAATAGCCGCTCCAGCAGCAGCATATGTAGGAACTAAAATGAAGTTCCCAATTATATTTGTAATACAAGCGATTCCTGCAACTATAATATGCAACTTCATTTTTTTGTAGAAATTAATTCCGATTACTGTAGTTTCAGACAAAGTGTACATTACTGGCATAAATATTAAAAAAGGCATGATAAGTGCAGCTTCTTTAAATTCAGGACCTAATAATAATATAATCAGGTCTTTAAATAGTATCGTTAATATCGCAATCACAAACATGACAAACCCTACAATTTTACTGGTCTTAGAAAAGAATATTTTATCCTCAGGATGTTTTTCAAAATGTTCATAGCATACAGGTGCCCAGAAAGTTGAAAACGCCGCTTGGACAACACTTAATAATGCTACTATACGAAACGCTGCTGAATACAATCCAAGTTCTTCAAAATCACTCCATTGGCGAAGAGCAACCTTGTCAAATGTTTGAAATAGCCAAGTAATTAAGGTCGTTAAAACTAGCGGATAACTAAATGTTAAGATATCTAATTGAGAATGTTTAACACTTCTTTCCACTTTTCTAAAGGGATTCCAAAAATGTTTCTCAAGAAGTACCGAAACACTTGTAAGAATTATTAATGTAACTCCAAATGAATAGATAAGAATTTCATACTGGTCACCCATCATATAATATAAAATTACTATTAATATGAGATTAAAACATTTGTTTAGTATTTCCATTAATGAAAAAAGATGGCCTTTTTGTTGCATTCTTATAACTAATAAAGAAAAACGGTAAATCACTTGAAAAATAATACTAATTATTAAAACTAAAAAAACAATACTATTATCTTCACCAAATAAAAAAATCATTATATTTTCCTGAAAAATAATTAAGAATACCAATGTAAGGCCAAGCAAGATAAGAGGTATTTTCATAGTATTGAACAGTAATTTTCCGCGTAACTCGCTTACTTCCTCGTAAAAGAAACGAACAAAAGCTTGATCGGTTCCAAATACAATGAAAATCATCAATATGTTTACTGCTAATGTAAACATCGATGCTTTGCCGAAGTCTTCAGGTGATAGTATGCGCGTAGAAACTACTGTAGTAATAACCCCAATAAAAAGGCCAATTCCACTTCCATAAAAATAAGTTAAAAATTTCACGAACAAGTTATTCATTAAATCACGCTTCTTTTAAAGCAACTTCTAGTGAATCACAAATATAATTTACTTCACTACTCGTTAAATTATCATATAGTGGAAGTACTAAAATTGAATCCCCAATTTTTTCTGCAATAGGCACATAAGTCTTATACATCTTATAACATTCGAAATTAGAGCATAAAGGATAAAAGTATTTACGAGAAACTACATTTTGAATTCCCAATTTTTCATGAATATGGTTTCTTATATTTTCTCCATTGCTCTCTTTGATAATAATTGGATAGTAAGCATAATTGTTAATTACACCCTCTTTTTCAGGTGGGATTAGTATGCCACCCATTTTCCCTAATCGTTCATTATAATGATTCACTATTTGTTTTCTTTTTTGAATTTGTTCCCTGATTTTCTTTAAATTAAGTAATCCCATTGAGGCTTGAAATTCATTCATTTTCGCATTGAAACCAATCATATCAACAGTATCTTCATTTTCAATTCCGAAGTTCTTTATCTTTGAAAGATTTTTATTCAGATTAGAATTTTTAAAAACTAAAGCCCCTCCTTCAATAGAATGAAAAACTTTTGTAGCGTGAAAGCTAAACATTGAAATATCACCATAAGATGAGACTGGCTTGCCTTTATAAGTCACTCCAAATGCATGAGCAGCATCATAGATAACTTTTAAATTATATTTATCTGCTAATCTTTGAATAGCTTCGACATTACAAGGTACCCCAAAAACGTGAACTGCTAATATTGCTGATGTTCGCTCATTAATTAATTCTTCAATTTTGCTTGTGTCAATATTGAAATTATCTACTTCTATATCGCAAAATACCGGTTTTAACCCACTCCTTACAATTGCATGAATAGTTGAAGCAAAGGTAAATGGTGTGGTAATTACCTCACCTTCTAAGTCGAGAACTTGAAGTGCAGCCTCGAGTGCAAGATGACCATTTGTAAAAAGAGAGATATTGTCAGCACTTAAATGCTTTTTTAAATCCACTTCAAACTGCTGATGAAGAGGTCCATTATTAGTTAAATGGTGATTTCCCCAAATTAATTTCAAATAGTCTGTGTATTCTTCTAAAGAAGGTAAACTAGGTTTGCTCACATAAATTTTTTTCATTTGTCGTCCTTTCTAAGCTAATTTTTAGTTATGATATTTAATAAGTTTTGCTGGATTACCAACTGCAGTACAATTTTCAGGAATATCTCGAATCACTACAGAGCCTGCTCCAATAATTGAGTTCCTGCCTATCTTAAGTTTTTCAATCATAGTAGCATTTGTTCCGAAATATACTGCTTCACTCAAAATATCATCACCTGAAACTGACGCATTGGGTAAAATAGTAGTGAAATCCATAACAACAGAATCGTGTCCAATAGTCGAATTTACACCAGCTACTACAAAATTTCCTATTGTTATGTTAGTAGTAAGTACTGCTCCTTCACAAATTATACTTCCATAGCCTACCGTAGTAGTTCGAGGTATTTTAACATTTGGATGTATTAATGTAGGAAAATAAATATTATCAACTTCATTAAGCTTTTCTTTAATCTTTTTTTTTGCTTGAGGTAATCCCACTGCAATAACAATAGCTAAACTTTCAAAATCATTAATTATATCTTCAAACTTCATTAAAGGATAACCATTTATTATAATGCCTTTTTCATTTCTGAAATCATCTATAAATCCAATTATCTTCCATTTTCCTCTCCCACTTAAGTTGATTTCTTCAATTAAATGGGCAGTTTCTTTTGCAAATCCACTCGCTCCATATATTACGAGATTCTTCAATGATCACACTTCCTTAGTCTATTTTTCAAATATTTTCTTCCAGACTTCGGCTAAGTAAGATTCCTCAAATACACACGAAATCTTCATTTTATTATTTTGCTTTTCTT
Organism: Planococcus sp. 1R117A; assembly: GCF_051417975.1. Lineage (NCBI taxonomy): Bacteria > Bacillati > Bacillota > Bacilli > Caryophanales > Caryophanaceae > Planococcus > Planococcus sp. 1R117A. The sequence continues at coordinate 248,957 of NZ_JBPRLO010000001.1, forward strand.
TAATTATAAAATCCGAATACTTTAAGTTATTGATATTTAATGCATCCTCTAAATGGATATCAAATTTTTCTATAAAATGATTGCTCATTGAAGTGTCTGAACGTAAAATAACTTTTTTATTTAGATATAAAAGTGCATATATATTTCCAAGTGCTTGTTGTCTATTATTATTAAAAATTGCTATATCTATACTATTCAAGTAATTACTGTATTCAGAAGGTGGCAAAAAATCAATTAGCGGTATGAATTTATCACCAAATATTCTTTCCCCTTCTAAGATTACCTCCTGAGCATATTTTTTATCACCGTAGGATAAAGGTACAAATACTTTTATATTTTCATCTTTAAATCTTTCTAATCTTTTAAATGCCTCTATATGTTTATTAGTTGGATCTGCAGAATTTCCTATCTGGATTGCGAGTGGAGTATTTTGTTCTTTTTTTAATGTAGGAAGAGAATCTAAAAATTTTTTTGTGATCGGATTTATATATGCACCATGATGATATTTGCCTCTAACAGAATACCATTTTTCAGCAAGATCGTAGTCCCCTTTTACTAAAGTGACAATATTTCCAAAACGTTTAATTACAAATCTTCTAATAAATTCTTTACTAATTGTTTTTAATGAATCTTTTCGATTTTTATAAATATATAAATCTTTTCCCCATACTATCCAATTGCATTTTCTTAAAAGCCACGGTTGAAAAAAAAAGAAAATAACAAGTTTCATACTAAATAAAGAATGTATATAAATAGACTCTGCTCTGTATACTTCACTCAAAACATTTATATTACCAAAAAATTTTTTTTCAAAAGACAAGTTTTCATGATTTTTAGTTATATGATTTTGTGATGATATAGTAAAAGATAAAAAACGATGTTCGTTTACGTTAAAATTTTTATTTATAAACTCTATAAATGGTTCAATAAATTTATCTGTACTTACTAAATGTAAGTGTTTCATTATATCCCTCTTTATTCGACAAACCTCTTAGAGATTCTTAATTGAGATTTTAGATTTTCTTTTTAATAGAGTTTTAAAATTCTTTCTAAATCTCATAATCTTTTTGAATTTACAATTTTCTCTTTCATTAAAATACTCAGAAATTGAAGTAATAATCCTAAGAAAACCCACAAAACTACAGAAGATCTATTTAAAGTTAAAACAGGCGCCCCTAAACCTCCAAATATAGTAATTAATACTAACGCTAGAAATAGTTTAAATTCTTGTGAATTTAAACTATATTTATAAAATTTATACGACATCCATATAAAATATATTAAAAGCAAGATATATACTCCAAGCGCTGTAAGACCCCCACTGCTAAATATATGAAAAAAAGCACTATCATATACATTTTGCGACCCTAATCCTTCTCCTATAATTGGCGCTTTATCAAATATTCTTTTAAAATAGATAGATTGTTGCGATGCTTCAGAACCGTATCTTCCTGCCGTAACTAAATTTATAACTCCACCTTGTTTATAATTTGATGTGTCAAAAAGTCTTAAAAAATAATCCAGTCCTGTCCATTCCTTTATGAAAAACGAATAAATCGGAAAATAAATAAGCGGTACCACTAATAAAATTTTCAGCAATTTTCTTCTTGTATTTTGAACCGAAATTAAATAGATAAGAAATAGGGGTATGCTAAAAATAATAAAGACTTTTGATACAGTTAAAGAGCCTCCTAAAACAATTAGAATTAAAATTACAATATCTGTTATCTTTATAGCAGATTTATTTAGACTTTTAATGTATATCCAAACAAATAATCCTATTGAATAACAAATACCCGCTTCTACTGGCTGATTAAAAATCCCACTAAATCTCCCGTGTAATGCGGCTCTAGAGGCTACAGAATTCTCACCTCTCCAAAAATACTGATTTATTACTGTAAGATCTACAAACATGCCTAAAAATATCCATAATGTATTTAATGAAAGCAGTATTAAAAGAATTTTCCCTGTTTTAACAAGGATATCTCGAATACTTTTTAAATCATTTGAAAAAATTAAACAAGCAAAGAAAAAGAGAATAAATAATGGCTGTGTAAAATTATTTATTTCTGCTACAAAAGCATTTATACTTATAAAACCACGGAATATTACAGTTCTAAAGAAAAGAAAACAAAACAAAATGAACCAGATAATTAAAAGTGTATATATATTTTTATATATTTTAATTTCTTTTCTACTTAGCAATACTACTAAAAATAATACTCCTCCAATGTATACTAAGACATTATCTGCTCTTATTCCCAAGCTTATTGACAAGTATGGCCCAAAGGATGCAAGAATTAATAATAGAGGGTAATTTTTATATATTGTCTTCACTTACAGATACCCCCTATGTAAAAACTAATTTGTTCTATCTGTTTAACCCTCTTGAAAATCTTATTACATGAAACAAAATATTTTTACATATTTTTCGAAGATTAATATTTATTGATTACACTATCAAACATAATCTTGTGATCTTCAATCGCATTTTGAGTCTTCATTTTATATATCCCATACTCTAAAGCCTTAAATGAATAAGAAGTATATTGTATATTGTTCATTTTAATAAACGATTCTATTGCTTCTATAAACATTTGTTTATTAGTCAAAGGAATATCATACCCGACATTTTTTTCCTTAAGATTTATCCAGGGCGTTCTATCACTTATAATAACTGGGCATCCTGCTGTTAAAGCTTCTTGTATTACATGACCGAAGTTTTCTCCTAAGGTAGGAAGTAAGAATAAATGGTATTCTGACAGTATATTTATTACCTGTTCATAATCTACTGAACCTTTAAATTCTATTTGAATTCTATCGTCGATTTGACTAATGATATTTCTACATTTTTGTAAGTAATCTAAATCCTCGGTTGGTCCATAAATATCAAATTGAATCTTGGTGAAAACTTTATTCTTTTCTCCTATTTCTTTTAACAATTCTAAAGCATAGTCTAAATTTTTCATTACAGAAATTCTAGAAAGAGTAGTTATTTTGATTTCTTCTTCAATTTTAAAAGGTTTAATCTTTCTACTTTTTACTTCTTCCATAATGATATTATCAGCTTTATATATTTTAATATTTTCCCCTAATACTTTTTGAATATCAAAAGTATCCTTTTCTGTATTAGCTGTAAAAGTTGACAAGTATTTCATTTTTAAAAATTTATATATTATTAAATAAACTTTCTTTTTTATAGCTTTTATATTCAAAGCTCCGGTCGCAAACTCACCTCTAGGAGCTATCAATATAGGGTTATTAATTATTTTCAATAACTTCATTACTTGAATAATAATTGAATAAACTGAAAAAAAACTATTAAGATAAATTAAATCAAATCTGTTACTTTTTAATATTTTAAAAATATACTTTACAACATTTTTCTTTTGTAAATAAAAGACTTTCGCTTTCCCCACATTATTCCAACTATTTTTCACAATATCTGGATACGTATTAGATGAATTTAAATCTCTGTCTTGAGTAATCACAAAAAAATTGTAGTTTGCACTTAAAGTATCAATGATGTTTTTAATCGATTTAACTGGTCCTCCAAAATTCTTTCCAGGTAAGTATGGACCTACTATCAAAATATTTTTCTTCACATACATACTTCCTTTTGTCTGTAAATTTCAATTGTTATTTACCACTTATAAACTCCAGTGTATAAAACCATTATCTTTAGCTTCTTGCTTATTATAGACACTCTTTACATCTATCAATATTTTTTCTTCATTTAACTCTTGTTTAAAAACAGATTTTATTTTATTAAAATCATATTCTTTAAACTCTCTATGAGGAACAGCCATAACAATTGCATCTATTTCTTCTAACTCAGTAAATTCAATTATTTTTAAGCCATGTTCTTCACGTACTTCTTTTTTATCTACTAGTGGATCAACAATTAAAATTTCTACGTTAAAATCTTGTAATTCATTTATTATTTCAAAAACTTTTGAATTTCGAACATCTGGACAATTCTCTTTAAAGGCCAGTCCTAAAACAGCAACTCTAGCCCCATTTAAATTTTTATTACTTTTAACAAGTTTTTTTATAATATTCTCTGCTACATATTTACTCATACCATCATTTATCTTTCTTCCTGATAAAATAATTTGAGAATGATATCCTAACTCTTCTGCTTTGTAAATAAAATAATATGGATCAATACTTATACAGTGACCTCCAACTAATCCAGGTTTAAAGTCTAAAAAGTTCCATTTTGTACCAGCCGCTTTCAGTACGGCATTAGTATCAATGTCCATTTTATTAAAAACCATAGCCAATTCGTTCATAAAAGCAATATTAATGTCTCTTTGAGAGTTCTCTATTACTTTTGCTGCTTCTGCTACTTTGATGGTCTCAGCGCGATAAACTCCCGCATTAATGATAATCTCATAAATCCTTGCTATAATATTTAGACTCTCTTGATCCATCCCTGAAACTATCTTCACAATATTTTCTAATGTATTTACTTTATCTCCTGGATTAATTCTTTCAGGAGAATATCCTACTTTAAAATCCATCCCACATTTTAAACCTGACTCTTTTTCCAAAATCGGAATACAAATATCCTCTGTCACTCCTGGATAAACTGTAGATTCATATACAACAATAGAACCTTTTTGTAGGTTTCTTCCGATTGTTTTGCTTGCTCCTATAACAGGAGTTAAATCAGGTATCTTATTTGAATTTACTGGTGTAGGTACTGATACTATAAGAAACTTACAGTTTTTTAAATCTGATTCATCATGAGAAAAATTCACTTTACTACTTTGTATTTCTTCATCACCAATTTCTTTAGTTACATCAATTCCATTATTGTAAGTCTTAATTTTATTTGCATCTATATCAAAGCCAATTACGTTTACATGTTTTGCAAAACTAACTGCTAATGGAAGCCCCACATATCCAAGTCCTACCACTGCAACTTTTTCTTGTCCTGCTATTATTTTTTCGTATAAATTATCCATTTAGAAACCTCTAATCTAAAATTTTATATAGTGTGTAATTTTATTTTTTCCAAACAGTTCTATTCACATAATCCGTATAAGACAATATAATTCGAATAACTTTATCTGAAACATTTGGCTTACTATAATCTTCTACTTCTTTTAAAGTATAATAATTTTGTGTCTTTAAAATTTCTAATCCCTGCATTACTCTTTCTTTCTCCAAGCCTACCATCATAACAGAAGTTTCTTCCATAGCCTCAGGTCGTTCATGAGCTTGTCTAATATTAAGCGCTCTAAACCCAAGAATAGAAGACTCCTCACTTATCGTCCCACTATCACTAAGGACCGCTTTTGATTTCATTTGCAATTTCACATAATCATTAAAGCCTAAAGGTTTCATCGTTTTAATTAACGAATTAAATTTAATACCTTTTTCATCAATCATTTTTTGTGTACGCGGATGAGTACTAATTATTATCGGCATACCGTATTTATCTGCAATCGCATTCAAACTCTCACATAAATCCATGAAGTTCTTTTCAAAGCTGATATTTTCTTCACGATGAGCTGATACTACAAAATATTTTTCTTCTTCAAGATTCAATCTGTTCACTATATTTGATTTCTCAATATCTTCTTTTCTTGAATTGAGCACTTCAAACATTGGACTTCCCGTCTTAATAATTCGGTCTGCTGGAAGGCCTTCCCGTAAAAGATACTCTCTGGCGATATCACTATATGTTAAATTGATATCAGCGGTGTGATCGACAATTTTACGATTTGTTTCTTCTGGGACACGTTGATCGAAGCAACGGTTTCCTGCTTCCATATGGAAGATAGGAATTTGTCTTCTTTTTGCTGCAATAGCACACAGACAGCTGTTTGTATCTCCTAGAACAAGCAATGCTTCTGGATTAACTTCTTCTAAAATCGGATCGATTTTCACAAGGATATTGCCAATTGTTTCAACGGCTGTCCCATTTGCTGCATTTAAGAAGTAATCAGGTTTTCTCAAGTTAAAATCCTCGAAAAACACTTCGTTCAATTCATAGTCATAATTCTGTCCTGTATGTACAAGTATATGTTCTATTGCATTTGATTCTTCCAGTTTATTGATAACTGCTGAAAGTCTGATGATTTCTGGTCTGGTGCCTACAACTGTCATTACTTTTAACTTCTTCATTCATCATACCTCCAAATAATGGGTATCTGGCTTCTCAGGATCAAAGCTTTCATTTACCCACATCACTGTAACCAAGTCTGTTTCTCCTATATTCACAATTGAATGCGTATACCCTGTCGGAATATCTACTACTTGCAGCTTGTCGCCATTCACGTAGTATTCGATAATCTCTTCTGAATCTATATTTCTAAATCTAATTAAACCTTCACCGCTTACCACTAAGAACTTTTCATTCTTTGTATGATGCCAGTGGTTACCTTTAGTAATTCCTGGCTTAGAAATATTTACTGAAACTTGGCCTCGGTCTGGTGATCGTAAGAATTCAGTAAAGGAGCCACGGTTGTCGACATTCATTTTCAAATCATATGAAAAGCTATCTTCGGGCAAGAAACTCAAATATGTACTATACAATTTCTTAGTCAATTCATCGCTCATTGCCGGTACCGCTAATGAGCTTCTGCTTTCTTTAAAGCTTCTTAAACGGTCAGCTAAGTCACCTAATGTAATCTTGTGTGTGACTGGTACAATACAAAGATTATCGTTAGTAGTTGGGCTTCCTTTTAAAGTTCTTAAAAATTCTTCAAGTACATCATCAATATAAGCCAGTTCAAGAAGAGCTTCAGGATTGTTTACCTGAATATTTAAATCTCTCGCTATGTTATAGCAATAAGTAGCTACCACAGTATTGTAATTAGGTTTACTCCATTTACCGAACAAGTTCGGTAATCTATAAACGAATACATTAGCGCCAGTTTCTTTAGTATAGGAAAATAATTCATCTTCTCCAGCTTTTTTGCTTTTTCCATACGGATTATCTTTTTCAGCCTGAATAGAAGAGGTAATCAATACAGGAGCTTTATTATCATTTTTCACTAGCAGTTGCAACAACTGTGAAGTTAATCCTTGATTGCCTTCCATGAATTCACTTTCATTTAATGGACGGTTAACGCCAGCTAAATGAAAGACAAAGTCGCAGTCTTTCGTAAATTTTTCAAGATCTCTAGAAGAGTTCTTTCTATTAAATAGATACAACTCTTCGTACCCTTGATTTCTTAACTCTGCTACTAAATTTTTACCGACAAATCCATTGGCACCTGTCACTAAAATTTTTGTCATTGAGTAACACCCATTTTTTCTAATTCTTCTGTTACTACATCCAATGTCAATAATAAATCTTTAATTTCTTGTAAAGAGAGACGGTGAGTATTATGTGAATTGTATTCCCAGCCTTCTGAAATTTCTTCTTCACCTTCAGTAAAATACTTATTATAATTTAAATCACGGTTGTCAGCTGGAATTCGGTAATATCCACCCATATCTGTAGCTACAGCCATTTCTTCTCTTGTTAAGAGTGTTTCATATAACTTCTCGCCATGGCGAGTTCCGATTACTTCAATAGGATTGTTTGCTTTGAATAATTCTTTAACTGCCTGTGCAAGATCTCCAATTGTTGAAGCTGGTGCTTTTTGAACGAAAATATCTCCTTGGTTTGCATTTTTAAAAGCAAACAAAACCAATTCGACTGCATCGTCTAATGACATCAAGTAGCGTGTCATTTCAGGATCTGTGATTGTTAAAGGTTTTCCAGCTTTTATTTGCTCAATAAAAAGAGGAATAACCGATCCGCGTGAAGCCATTACATTGCCATAACGTGTTCCGCTTATTGTTGTGTCTTCAAAATCTACTGTGCGAGATTTCGCTACCGTTACTTTCTCCATCATCGCTTTAGAAATACCCATTGCGTTTATCGGATAGACTGCTTTATCTGTTGATAGGCAAATAACGTTCTTCACATTGTGTTGGATAGCAGCATTAAGAACGTTTTCAGTGCCTAAGACATTCGTTTTGACAGCCTCCATAGGAAAAAATTCACAAGAAGGAACCTGCTTTAATGCAGCAGCATGAAAGATATAATCTACATTGTTCATTGCTGTGTTTACACTGTTGATATCCCTGACATCTCCGATATAGTACTTCACTTTTTTGTTATTTAATTGCTTACGTATATCTTCCTGCTTCTTTTCGTCTCTGGAGAAAATACGAATTTCCTTTATGTCCGTATCTAAAAACCTTTTTAATACAGCATTTCCGAAAGAACCTGTACCACCTGTTATAAGTAATGTTTTATTCTTAAACAATATTCTTCACGCCTTTCTTTTTAGGTTTTAATTATTTAACAGCTTATAGTATTTTTCCACGTTAATATTTCTTGTATATTTTGCTTCGTATAATTTTTTTGCATTAATAGATTTTTGCTTCAGCTGTAATGGATATGTTAAATACTCATATATTATTCTTTCAAAACCTGACACATCGCCCTGCAGAATATTATCGCCGCAGTTATATTCGATTACATCACGAGCAATATCAGTATGCGAACTCATAATCGACAGTACAGGTTTCCCAGCAGCTAAATAGCCATAGGTTTTACTAGGTACACCTAAGCCCTCGATTCCTTTTTCTAAACTTACTAAGCATAGATCGCTTAAGTTCAAAACATCGGAATAGTCTTGGCCTGTTAGAAAACCATAAACTTTTGCATTTTCAACATTATTTTTCACTAAAAATTCTTTTACGTAATCCGCCTTGTTCCCGTGACCTGAAAAAATGAAAAATACTTCATTTTGGTTTTTAAAATTTAAAATACCATTTAATATAGTCTCAAGGTCTTGGAAAGATCCCATATTGCCGGAATAGAGCACTACTAAATTATGTGCTTCCCTAATGTGTCGGAACTCTTGATTAATAATTTCTTTATTAGCAAGAGCATTTTCATTAGAATACCAATTTGGAATAACTTTAAGATTCTTCTCAGTAGTAGCAATGTCATTATCTAGTACATAATCTTTCATTTCATTTCCTAACAAAATAATCTGAGAAGCATTCGTATAAACTTTATCGTTTATGTAGTTCATTACTTTGTGTATTAGTCCGTTCTCTTTTATGCCATTCATTTTTAATGCGTTGTCCGGGTATATATCAAAAGCGACAAAAATAAATTCAGTTCCAAATAACTTCTTAAATGCATAGGGTATTAAGGGAAGAATAGGCGGATTAGAATAAACAATTATCTTTTTGAAATTCTGTAGATAAAAAAATTTAGTAAGCATAGCTAAAAATAAGGAGAAAAAGTTAAAAATACGACCAAATTTAGATTTGTTATTAAAAGTAGTGTATTTCACTCTTCTTATATCAACACCCTGATGCGTTTCTTTAAGGGGTATTTTCGTTTCTCCATCATTTATATATTCTTGAGGATAACCACATAGCACTCCTACTTCCAAACCTCTTTCTCTTAATCCTATTGCTAATTCAGTTGGAAGAGTTGCTGAAGATACATGTTCGGGATAAAAATACTGGCACATGATACCCACATCTTTTTTAATTGTAATCACCTAATTTTCTTCCCTCAGCAAGCGCAATACTCTCTTCAAAACTGAGTTGTTTGTATTTAAATCCTTTAATTCTACTATCCTTATCTTCATAAATAATATTTCCGAACATTTTTCTTGTAGTTTTGATTTTGTTTCCAGAAAATCTTATAAAAAGTCCTAAAATAGCAGATTGATGCAACTTCTTATTATTTACCTTAGCAATTATTTCAACCATATTTGAGGTGTTAATATCTGCTGGGTTCTTCACTAAAAACATTCCGGCAAGGTTATTTTCAATTAAGTGAATAACAATATCGGAAAGATGATCTACAAAAATCAAGCTTCTCTTATTAGTGATTTTTGGAAATACAGGAGATTTCCGTGCTAGCTTACTTAGTAAACTATAATTCCCAGGACAATTACTTCCATATATCATCGGTATTCTTAAAGTAGAGACATTAAATTGCTCAGATTGAAGATTATTTAATAACTGTTCTGCTTCTAATTTGCTTTTGCCATAAAAAGAAGTAGGGCTTTCTTTTGTATTTTTTGTAATAACCGTGTCCTCACCAATTTTCCCGATTAATCCATAGACTGCCATCGTGCTTAAAAAGATAAAAGAATGTACCCCTTCAACTTTTGCTTTCACTGCTAAATCATAAGTTAAATCTCTGTTGACTTTATAATATAATTCTTCATTCTGAACTTTTTCTTTCTGATGAACAATTGCAGCTACATGATAAATGGCGTCATATACAGAGAAATCTTTCTCTTTCCAGGCGTCATTTCTGACTGAAATATAATCTATAATCCAATCCATATTAAGCTCGGATATACGTTTTGCGAATTGAGTGCCGGCATAGCTATTCTCCCCAGTTATCAATACCTTCATTTAAGACACCTCGCGTTTTCCCTCTTTAACTCCATCACTTTTCAAAACACTAAAAACTGTTTTAAAGAAAATCACCGTATCCAACACCGGATTCTTTTTCTTAGCATACTCTCCATCAAACTTCGCTTTTACTTCAATCGGCAATTCATCCCGACCGCTTACTTGTGCTAATCCTGTTAAACCTGGCAATACATCGTTGGCCTGATACTTATCCCGCTCTGCTATCAAATCATCCTGATTCCAAAGAGCCGGACGGGGACCAATAAGACTCATGTCCCCCTTAAGGATATTGACTAGTTGAGGAAGTTCATCCAAGCTCGTCTTGCGCAAAAATTTGCCAATCTTTGTTATATAAGAATCCGGCTTATCAAGCAAATGCGTTGGCATATCATTTGGTGCATCGGTCTTCATCGTTCGGAATTTAAGGATATTAAATTCCTTTTTGCCTTTGCCTATCCGACGTTGCTTAAAGAGAACCGGTCCAGGAGACTCAATTTTAATCAGCAGGCAAAGAACCAATAACACTATAGATAAAACAATTAGAGTGAAAAGAGACAATGTAAAATCGATAATTCGTTTGGCCACTGAGAACATATTGTGTTCCCCTTTCTGTTTGTGCAATTTTAAAAATTATATTTAAAAGAATTACATGATACTAACTAATAATATAGGCTCATGGAATAATATTTGTTTGCATCCGCATCTAAAACCTTATTTCATTCCCTGTTTGTTTAGGGTGCTTTCAACCCGAGACATTAGATATAGAAGAAAGAAGCTTAACCAAAGACAAAACAACTGCCAATACCGAAAGAGTAGTTAAATTTTTTATAAATTCATTAATCCGTTTGGCCACCGAGAACATATTCCGTTCCCCTTTCCATTTCACAATTTCAAATCATTTATTATAGAAGAAACTACATATTACCGACTAATAATTTTGTTGTTTCTACATTCTTCCGATTAGCCAACCCAACTAAAGTCTGCTTAATCTCTTCATTGTTCATCTCAGGCAGCTTCTCCAGCACATACAACATTTCCATTTCACTAGCTGGATTTGCCTTCCCAATATAAATCTTCGGAAAAACTTGCTTGTTTTGAATTTCATCTTCATTCAATAACTCTTCAAACAACTTCTCTCCCGGTCGAATCCCGGAGTACTTAATCTCAATCTCATTCTCTGTATAACCAGACAACCGGATTAAGTTCTTCGCAAGATCAACAATCTTAACAGGTTCCCCCATATCAAGAACGAAGACCTCTCCCCCTCTAGCAAGTGAACCAGCTTGAATTACTAAACGGGAGGCTTCGGGGATGGTCATGAAGTACCGAGTCATTTCCGGATCGGTCACAGTAATTGGACCGCCCACCGCTATTTGACTCTTAAACAATGGAATGACTGATCCACGAGAACCGAGCACATTTCCAAATCGGACTGCTACAAACTTCGTGTCGCTGCGCTTCGCCAAATTTTGGACAATCATTTCGGCAAATCGTTTGCTTGCCCCCATAACATTTGGAGGGTTAACTGCTTTATCCGTGGAAATCATAACGAAACTGCCGACGCCTGAGACATGCGCTGCATTCGCGACATTTTTTGTGCCGTAAATATTGTTCTTAACCGCTTCTGTCGGATTGCTTTCCATCAAAGGTACGTGTTTATGCGCTGCGGCATGGTAGACAACATCCGGGCGATACAACGTCATAATATCCATGATGCGTTCATAATCCTGTACGTCTGCAATGATGGGAATAAGTTCTGTATCCGGATCAATTTTCTTACGAAGTTCCATATCAATTGTGTAAATCGAGTTTTCTCCGTGTCCTAAAAGCAAGAGTTTCTTCGGACCGAATCTTGCAATTTGACGACAAATTTCAGAACCAATCGAACCGCCTGCTCCTGTCACTAATACCGTCTTGCCAGTGAGCTGATTTTTGATTTTACCCATATCAAGCTGCACTTCTTCACGGCCGAGAAGATCTTCAATTTTGACGTCTTGGATATCTGTGACTGATAGCTTGCCGGTCATGATGTCTTCAATGAGCGGAATGGTCTGAGTACGGATTCCTGTATCGACCGCCATTTTAATCAGTTCAGCCGCTTCTCTTTTGCCAAGTGATGGAATAGCGACGATGATATGTTCAATATCATGGTCTTTCGCATATTCTTTAATTGCTTCGGTACTGCCCATAACCCGGATTCCATAGATTTCAAGGCCTTTCTTTTTGATGTCATCATCAAGAAATGCGACTGGCACTAATCCCCGGTCTCTATTATTCAAGAGCTGTCTCGCTACCAAAGTTCCAGCCTGCCCAGCCCCGACAATCATCGTCCGTTTCTGGTCCTGTGTTTTTTTGCCCATCAGCATATCCCGGAACAAACGCCATGAAAGACGTGATCCCCCGATCAGCAGCAAATGCAGCATCCATGTAATGGCTAATGCTCTGAGCAGAATATCTCCCCGCACAAGAAATTGCACAGCTCCTATTGCAATGATTGAAAATGTTACTGCTTTAAAGATGGACGTCAGTTCTCCAATTGATGCGTATTCCCATACTTTCCGATACAAACCATAAGCGAGCGCGAATGCATGGTGAGCAACGAAAATCGTCAGCGCACTCGCCAGCAAAAACTTGCTCTCAAATGGATTGGTCCACGGATGCAACAGGAAGTAGCCGACAAAAATTGAAAAGAACACAATTAATGAATCGACCAGAATTAATAGAGAAATCCGGTTTTTTAATGACAAAACGGGTCAGCCCTTTCCTGAATACTACTTTTTCCTTAGCACCCCCTAAAATACTCATAGGATGGGAAATTCTGTTCTAATTCTAACATACTATTATTTGGAAGGGATAGGGTTTTATTATCATTTTTATACTTTTATTGCAAATTTATAAAAATAGATTCCACCATTTTCCTTTTTGTGGTTTCAGAGGTTCCAGAATGGTCATCGGCTTATCGTGAATAATGCATTCGTTGTTTGAAAGCAAAATTTCAATCAGTTCGAGGTGCTTCTTTTTCTCCAGTACGGCGAGCCCTTCTTTAAACAAAAACGGTCTTTTCGACATGTTGTGGACGTCTGATCCATAGATATGGATTAAGTTGGCATCAAGCAGCGTAAACGCCGATTTCTGGATGGCTTTGCCGAAACTGCCGACAATCGAACCCGAAGTGACTTGCGCCAATGCGCCGTGCAGTAAGAGCTTCTCTAGCCGCTCCGGCTTCTCGATGATGCCTTGGTTGCGTTCCGCATGGGCGATAATTGGCACCCAGTTGTCCGCGATAAGCTGCTGGATGATCGGTACGGTATAGGCCGGTACGCCGGAAGACGGAAGCTCGAGCAGCATATAGCGTGACTCCGCTAATGGCAGTGCCTGTCCGGCTTTCAGCTGTTCCGGCAATTTGTCGGACAGCCGGCATTCATTGCCGCTATAGACTTCGATTGGCAGGTTTTGTTCTTTTATATAGTCTTTCGTAACTGCTAGCTGGTGTCTCAGGATGGTTACGTTGGTAGAATAGTTTGGATGGTAGGCGTGCGGTGTGGCAATGATGCCTGTCAGCCCTTCTTCCAAGGCTTTGTCCAGCAGCTGTTTGGTTTCTTCTATTGTTTCCGCGCCGTCATCAATGCCTGCCAGGATGTGCGAATGTGTATCAATCATGGTATTTTCCTCCTCACTGTCAAAGAAAAAAGCAAAAAGGAAAACCTTTTTACTTTTCTGAGCCGTAGTATTGGTAGTAATAACTGTCTTTCGGTGGAACGAAGTTGTTCAACACGGCGCCGATGATCCGGCTGTTGGAAGAAGCGATCGCTTCTTTTGCTTTCGCTGCCTGTTCTTTTTCCGTCTTCCCCGAGTTGACGACAAGAATCGTGCCTTCGCATTTATTGGCTAGAATCTGGCTGTCAGCTACAGACAAGACCGGAGGCGCGTCAAAGATGACCAAGTCATACAGGCTTTTCAGCTGTTCCATCATATTGGTCATCTGCTGGGAACCAAGCAGTTCTGCCGGGTTTGGCGGAATCGGCCCACATGTCAGAAGGTCGAGCCGTTCCACTTCCGTAGATCGAGCAGCATCTTCGATTTTCGCTTGGCGGGTCAAGACGTTTGATAAGCCAATGATGTTATCCATATGGAAAGTGTGATGCGTTGTCGGTTTGCGCATATCGCCGTCAACCAATAACACTTTCTTTCCTTCTTGTGCGAAGACCACTGCCAGGTTTGCGGCTGCAGTGGACTTGCCTTCTTCAGGCGCTGCTGAAGTGACGACGATCGAACGGATGTCTGCGTCCGGTGAAGAGAAGTTAATGTTCGTCCGGAGCGTCCGGAACTGCTCCACGACAAACGACCGCGGATTCGTATGGGCCACCAGTTTTCTGGCGGTTTGCTGCAGTCTTTTTCTTTTTTCTTGTTTTCTATTCTTTAGTTTTGCGAACATGCTTATCCCGCCTTTATTCTGGATGGAATGTCTGAACTGTTTTGAAGCGGTGTTTCTTCTTTAATAGGAGAAATGACGCCTAATAGTGGCACACCGAGTACGTCTTCAATGTCCTGCTCGTTTTTCAGGCTTGTGTCTAAGTATTCAAGCAGGAAGGCAATTCCGACTCCAAGCATCAAACCGACTACAGCAGCGATTGCCATGTTCATCATCGGGTTTGGTGCAACCGGTGATGGATTTTCCTTCATTACTGCTGGAGACAAGATCGACACGTTGTCGACTTTCATCAATTCCTGAATTTCTTCCTGGAACACGGCTGCTGTCGTGTTGGCGATATCAACAGCAATGGCAGGATCCGGATCCTGCACCGAGATGTTAACGACTTGGGAATTTTCCGCGTTGGTGACGGAGATTTTCTCGGTAAGAGCTTCTACAGAGAGACCTAAGTCAAGCTGCTGCGACACTTGGTCGAGAATAGCCGGGCTTTTGATGATGACGCTGTATGTATTGATGAGCTGAAGATCGGTTTGGATGTTCTGGTTGAGCAATTGGGAAGCATCCGTTTTTTCTTGGTTTACGAGAATTTGTGTGTTCGTCTGGTAAATGGGAGTTAGGAAATTATAGCTAATGACGCCTGCAATCAGAACTGCCAAAACCGTTAACGCAATGATTAAGGCCAACCTCTTTTTTAATGTGGCGAATAATTCTTGTAACGAGATGGTTTCTTCCATTTGATGAGTGGCTCCTTTGTTAGTAAAATGCTTTTTATAGTATAGCATGAAGTAATTAGGGAATAGAGGTTTTTATTGGAAAAATTTTTTGGGTAATATTGCATATATTTTTTGAAAATTCATTTGACTTTTGGAAATTCCTATGATGAAAGATATTTCGGATGGTCTTATAGTTCGAATTTTGAATATTTTTTACAAAATATTACTAAAAGACATTCTTTTTGCTCTATTTTTGTGGTATTATTTTAGTGTATTGAAAAAACAGGTTTAGCACTCATCTTTTGTAATAATTTTATTAAGCTTAAAAAAGAAGTACTTTCAGTGTTTAAGATATGATAATGTAAAAAGAAGGATTTTATTCAGGAGGAATGTAATGTGAAAAAGTATTGGAAACAATTAACAATCGCTTTAACTGTTGTGTTGTTGGCTATCGCAGGTTACTTGGTTTACGCTTTCGAATTCAAAGAATACGAATCAGCGGATGAAAACGTGGATGAAGTGACAAAAGAAGAAATTGAAGTTGATTTGCCGGATGATACCAAGATTGTTGTAGACGCGGATGGCAAAGTCACTGAAGAGAAAGACGAAGAAACTAAAGAAGACAAAGAAGCGAAAGAAACTGACACTGAAGATACAGCTGGTTCAAGTGCCGGTTCATCAAGTGAAGGCTCGCCAAGTTCTTCTAACAGCAACGGTTCTGCTGCAGCTGTAGCAATTGCTGCAAACACAAGCCAAACTGCTAGTGCTTCTACTGGTGGGAATTCTTCTAACGGAAATAATGGCTCGAACGATAACAATGGTTCTGGCAAGAATGCAAATGGAACTACTGGATCTAACAACGGGAACAACGGTTCAAATGGCAATAACGGATCTAACAATGGCAACGGTAATGGATACAACAGCAATAACGGATCAAACAACGGCACTAAACGAGTGACGGTTGCTCAGATCAAAGGGAAATACGAGACTTCATTGACTCGTCTTGAAGATACAGCCAATGCAAAAATTGACGACTTAGTTGCGGTGGCTTACCGAGAATATCAAGCAGATGATTCACCTAACTATGCTCGCTACTATAACAAGTACACGAAAGCAGCTTCAGATCTTGAAAGAAATATGGATGCCGCGTTTTATGCAGTGGTTGATGTGATGAAGCGGGATTTGAAAGCGCATGGCCTTGCCGAGTCTCATGTGAAATCAGTGGTCAACGAGTATGAAAACACGAAAAAGCAACGCCGCAACGCGTTGGTGAAAAGAGCCACTGGACTTAAATAAGATGAATTTTAAAGACGCTCCCTTCGTGGAAGCGTCTTTTTTTGTATTATTGTATTCTTTATCAACCGAAGCCGTCGTAAGTGTCATAGACTTCTTCCACTTCCCTTTCGGTCATCGGCTCTGATGCCCAGTCTTTTAGCAGCTCGTTCATTGAGTACATGGGAATCGAAAAGCCGATGGCGTTGCCGTCATTCAACAAGAGTGAATTGATGCCGATGACTTTGCCAGTGACGGCATCAATGAGCGGGCCGCCGCTGGAACCTGGTGCGATTTGGGCATCGATCTGGTACATGTCTTTGTATAGGAATTCATGGTCAAAATCGCGGTCGGTGCCGGTCAAGTAGCCGATTGCCGCGGTATTTTCCAAGCCGGATGGACTGCCGAGCGCGATGACTTCGGTTCCGACATCACTCGGGTTTTGCTCGATTTGGAGCGGCTTTGCCCCAGCGAACGCATCGACTTGGATCAATGCGATGTCATAAGTTTCCGAGATGCCGATGACTGTTCCCGGCTTCTCTACGCCTTCCACTGTACGGACCATAACATCGGTATAGCCGATGATCAAATGAGCACTGGTGACGACTGTGCCGGTATCCGTAAACAAGAAGCCGGAGCCGTATGCTGAACCGGTCTTGATGGTGAAGACTTTTTGCTGGGTTTCTTTGATAATGTCTTTTATGGCTTTGGTTCCGGGCTGGGCTGATTGTTGGGCGTTTTCTGGTGGATCTGCGGTTTCTGTGACCACTTCTTTAATGGGCGGGTTGGTTTGCGGCTGGGTGGCAGTTGCGTTTTCGACTGCTGCTGAAGGCTGATCGGGTACTGGCTGATAGAATATTCGAGCTGAGCCGAACCCTGTGCCGAGCAACAGGATGGCTGCGATGAAGAAATTTAAACGCTGGCGTCTTTTGTATTTTCTAATTCGGGTGGTGCGGTCCAATGGCCGGCCGCAGTTGAGGCAATTTTTCGCTGTCAGGTTGTTCATGCATCCGCAATTTGAACAAAACATAGCGGCTTCCCCCTACTCGATTAGTTATTGTTTATATAATATACCCCCTTCGAAAGAAAGATAGTCGGTTGTGACCAGCAATTTTTCGTTAATAAATAGTGAAGTTTTTTACTTAGGCTGATGGATTCAGTTGATTTTCATTGAATTCTTTTTATCCTGTTATTGGTATACTGTGGCAAAAGGAGTGATGCTATGTTTATGAAAGAACGTGAGGCGCCGGTTTTGCTGGAGGTGCTGCCCCGGTTGATGCATCGGCTAAAGATGGAACATGAAGATATTGTTTCCGACCACTATAAAGCGAGAGCCGGCTTTGGCGGCGAGCAGCGGATTGATGAGTTATTGAAGAGAATACGCTGGCTGGAGCCTCCTGTCATTATTGGCGATCTACAGCTGAATGAGCGCTTTTGCCAGATTGATACGGTGGTGCTGACTCCGCATTTTGCTGTAGTGCTTGAAGTGAAGAATTATTCCGGGACGCTGTCGTTTGATGAACAAAGTTTTCATATGAAGCAAGAAACGCGTGACGGCAAATTTTTCGGTTATAATTCGCCTGTGACGCAAGCGTGGAATGCACGAGAAGAGTTACTGATTTTATTCCAGCGGCTTGGTATTCTGCTTCCTGTTTATACGGCCGTGGTGCTGCCATACTCGACGACGCTGATTGAAAAGGCGCCGAAAGAAGTGCCTGTGATTTACGGTTATTCGCTGAACCGGTTCCTCTCTTCCCTCCCCCGGACCGGGCTGCCGATGTCTCCCCAAGAATTGGCGCGTGCCGGCCAGCTTGTCATTGACCACCATACCCTTTTCCCCCAGATGAATTACCAGGATGTGTACCGTTATCAAGTGAAGGATTTGAAAAAAGGCGTGCTGTGCGGCAGCTGTGGAGCGGTTTGTGCGCGGAAAAGTGAGCGCGTGCATGTTTGCGTAAAATGCCAGTCGGATGTCCGGGACGGCTATTTCCGCGCTTTGGATGATTGGTTCGAGTTTGTGTCGCCTGTGATTTCGAATGCCCAGTGCTGGGAGTTTCTCGGCTTGAAGGATAAGCATGCGGCTGGATATGTGCTGCGGAAGATGGGTTTGGCATCACATGGCGATTCTGTCCAGCGGGTTTATATGAAATAGTTTTTGTGTGGCCAGTCGTTGGTTCGGCTGGCTTTTTTTATGTTTTTTTGTGGGTTGGCTGGTGGAGTTTCTACTATAATATAGGTGTAGTTTCGGTGAGTTGCGACGAATCGGGTGCGAGTTACGACCTTTTGGAGGCGAGTTGCAACCTCCAAAGGAATGAGCAGGCATTAATGAGGATGCCCTTCTTTTTCGCTTTTCGCCGTGGCGAAAAGCATGTCATTGGGGCTTTGGGGTGTTTGTTGTGGCTGGGTGGCTTGGAATGTTCGAGTTACAACCTTTTAGTGGTGAATTGCGACGAATCAGGTGCGAGTTACGACCGATGCGGCTCCAGTTGCAACCCATTGCCTGCGAGTTACAACCTCGCCCCCGGGAAAGCCCATTATTTGAAAAAGGCCTTCGCGAGCGAATGCCTTCCTGATCCGCTTTTCGCCCCCGCGAAAAGCATCCGACTGATCTCTTCCCCATGAAAATGCAAAAGGAACCCGTTCTTTCCGGGTTCCTTTTGCATTATGCGTTGTCTCACTCATTAGAAAACGAATTTACTTCGCTCTTTTGGCTTTGAAAGAATTTAACTATTTTCACTACTAATCGATAAAGCACATACACCGCTGTGGAAATCCCGATGAACAAGATGAACATAAGCGGCTGGTTGTATCTCGGAAATGCAAAGAATATCGAATTGAGTCCCAGATTGTAGACAATAATGCTGATCAGCAGCAGGTATTCTTTCCAGCGCCGCCTCACGAAAAGCAGCGCAATCAAAGACCAGAGAGCCCAGTCGACAATATGCTGATGGATGATATTGATCTGCCACTTTGAAAAACCGTAGATTTCTATCCAGTAAAAATGGGTCTCCCATTGTTTAATCGGTTTTAACTTCAAATAAGTTTCCAAAAAAGATTCCTTATCCTCAGCCCACCACATGCTGATCCGTTCTTTAGCGAGTTCATTTTGACCCTGCAATCTATAGTAAGTGTTCTGTCCTTCGTATTGCTCATAATTGCGGTCCATCTCTACTTGGTAGGGGTCTCCGAGCTCTTTTCCAGCTCCCTGATACGTTCCTAGAAGCAATGGATTTCCACCGCCGCCTGTCAGAGGGATGAAGTCTCCGAACTGCACATAATTTCTTGCCCACCATGGCCCCAGTACGATTAACAGCATGATGGCTGCCACACCCAGCTGCTTAAGCCCGATTTTCACCGGGTACTTTTTCAAGATGAAATAAATCAGCAGCAGAACGGGGTACAGTGCGAACGTGGCTTTGAACATAACCACGGCTAAATAAGATGACATCAGGATAAAGAAATATTTCCAGTTGCTTGGTTCATTTGCAAGTTTGATGGAATAGTACAGAAGCAGAAACAAAGCTGCCATGAACGGTGTTTCTGTAATGAATAGATTATCGGTCAGGATTTGTGGGATGAAGATCGCAAGCATCGCCGCAGACAATAACCCGATGAATTTATTACCGATGATTTTCCCGATTTTATAGACCATGAATATATTGAATGTGCCAATCCCTATAAAAATCAATTTCCCCATTAATATGCCAAAGCTGCCTTTGCCGAATAGCAGGAAAATGAATGCTAGAAGAATGGATTGGCCAGGCATAATATGGACTGTTGGCATATCCGGATCATGATAGGTCAGCATGCCGGTGTTGAGCAAGTTGATGGCGCTTTTCACATACCCCTTGTCATCGCTTTGAAGGGATAAATCACTCCCATAAGTTACGATGACACCAAGACGAAGCAAAAATCCAACTGCTAAAATAACAGCGAGCCAGTAATTTGATTTGATTAGAACGAACAGTTTTTTATTCATAGATAAAGTCCTCACACTTTCCTGCTCAAGATTATGCACCCGAAGAAAAACCGATGAATGAAACCCCAATCATGATCAATAGCACGCCGACGATTTTCATCAACGACAGCGGTTCATTGAAGATGAAGAAAGCTCCGAATACCGCAAAAACATAGGCCAGGCTTTGGAGTGGATAGGCTACACTCAAAGGAACACGCGTCAAGATGAAGAGCCAAAGTACAGTAGCAAAGCCGTACATCGTCAATCCCGTTACGATATAGGGCGACACCATCAATTTGATGACTTCGCCTAAGGAACCAAAACTGTTCTCTTTGTTCACCATTCCGAATTTCCATAAAAACTGCCCGGAAACTAGTATCATTGTATTTAATAAGATAAGCAGGTAATTAACTAACATTTTTATCGTCTCTTTTCTCAGCTTCTTTACGCATTTCATCTATAATTTTCATGGAATAGGAAAGCTGTTGTGCAATTTGCTTAATCTGTGTCTGTTGCTTGGTGACAGTCGTCGTCTGAAATACGAGCATTGTCAGGATAATCAGGAATGCCAGCATAAAAATAAGCGATGGCATGTATTCAATTCCTAAAAAATGTGAAACGGAGTTCATTACCGGTAAAAACAAAGCGAGCATCAAACCGCCAAAAGACAGGACTAACCAAATGAGCGCCTGCTGATCCTGCAGTTTGTTTTTGGATGTATAAAAAAGCACTTGAACTAAAAACAGAATGGCCACTGCAATTGAAATTCCCTGAACCATGAAGCCCCTCCTATAATACTGATCGCACCAATGAAATGTACGTTACTTTAAACATGTAGTAAATTGATTTTTTTGGAGTAATGGACGACTTCCCGCCTTGGCGCTGATTCATTTCCACTTTTATTTCTTTGATTTTGTAATTCTTTCTCGATAAGTTTACCAGCACTTCCACTTCCGGATAATCTGTTGGGTAATACTTGCTGAATGATTCAATGATTTTCCGGTTGACGATGCGATACCCCGAAGTCGGGTCCGTGATTTTCATCCTTGTTAACAGATGGATGAAACGGTAAAAGTAATAAATGCCAATCCGGCGCGGCAAACTGCCTTTATAGGCACTTTGTTCGACGAACCGCGAACCGATGACCATGTCATAATCTGTTTCTATGATTTCATCTATGAGATTTTTCAAGTCTGAAGGATTATGCTGGCCATCCGCATCCAGTTGGATTGCATAGTCATACCCGTGGTCACGGGCATACCGGTAACCCGTCTGCATCGCTCCGCCAATTCCAAGATTGATCGGTAAATCGATATGATGAAAACCATGCTCATCAAGTAAATCCCGGGTTCTGTCAGTCGAGCCGTCATTGACGACGATATAGTCAATTTGAGAAACCGCCTTAATGCTTTCCACAGTCTGGACAATCGAATCTTCTTCGTTATATGCCGGAATAATTACCATCACTTTTACGGACAAAGCTAAACCTCCTATCAGAATTATGAGTCTCTATAACTTATTTATCATACAGAGCGATGTCATTAAAGTCAATATTTGTTAATAAAATGGTTCTTGTTTTTTGATTCATTTGTCTCTTTCGAGCTTTCTTGTTTGTGACTTTGAAACTGGATAGAGAGAAAATAATGATGATAAAGCTTGTTTAGTGAGAAAAACACCATTTGGGAATTGATTATAAATGGTAATGACAGCAAGTTTAAATGAGTGTTAAAGTTTATACAGTCCTAAACCTTATTCCTTCAAATTATACTTGCAGTAAGTTAATTCTATCCTTACTCCATTATACTAGTTTTTGGAAAGTATGAGGTTTTTTATGCTTAATTTTACAAGTTCTTATAACTGGACTTTGGTATAAGCCGTCCATTTGTTTCTTTGAACGTGCTTTCCAGAAGAAAAAGGCATTTACACTGGTCGTAAATGCCTTTTTCTTATTGGTTTTATTTCAAGTCGATGCCGTATTTGGCAAAGCCGTCTGTGCCGGCACCGATATAAGTGATGCCGCTGTCAGCCGGTATCCCTTTCTGTGCTGCCGGTGACGATTCGAAAGTAATATTCAAATCGCCTGCTACCGGGGCAAAATCCCAGTTGCCGTCTGCAGACGGATTGATGGTTTTTTCCTGCACCATGTAGTCAATGATCGCTTGGCGGTTTTCGTAAGCAAAGTCGATTTTCTCACTGGCGTTGACGACGCCCGGGAATGTGCCGCTTGCACGGTAGTTATTTGTTGCGACCAGGAATTCCTGAGCCGGGTCGATTGGCGCACCGTTGAAGCTCAAGTTTTTAACGCGGCTGGCGCTTGCGTTCACGAGTTTGCCGTTGACATCATATTTCGCCGGCTGAGTAACGTCGATTTCATACTCAACGCCGTCGATGACGTCGAAGTTGTAGGTGCGGTAATCGGTGTTGATCAATGGCTGCTCCCCAGTTGCTGCTGCATTGACTTGCTTGAATTGCCCTGCAGACATTTCAAGCCACTCTTTGACATCAGCGCCTGTCATCTTCAACGCAAAGACGGTGTTGTCGAAGACATACAAGTCCGCTACGTTTTTGATGGCGATTGTGCCTTTGTCGATATTGGTGTAATAATTGCTGTCGCCGCGGGTTCCGGCTTTGAACGGCGCTGCCGCTGACAAGATCGGCAAGTCAGCATTGGCTGTGCCCGCTACTTTGTTTTTCACGTACCACGTTTGGGCATTGTTGACGATTTGGACAGATGGATCGTCTTTTACTAATGAGAAGTAGGAATTGATCGGAGCAGGCGTTTCAGCCACTGGCTGTCGGACATACTCGATTGTCGCTTCGTGCGCTTCTTTTACCGCTTCGACGACTTCTTCAGAGACTTCATCTGTTTTCGCATCAATGGCGCGAAGTGCCGCTTTTTCTTTGATGACTTTCCAGTCCTGGCCGTGTGGCGCCAGCTGCAAATCAATGACACCTAAATGGCTGCCGAATTTGCCAGGCATGACGACCGGAGTGCCGTTAATGGTTCCTTGTTCTTGATCTACATTTGGAAGGTCTTTATAAGCACCCGGGAATTGTGCATGGTTATGGCCGGTGATGATGGCATCGATGCCTTTCAGTGCAGACAGCTGATAGGTGATGTCTTCTTCGCCGACTTCATGCACCGCGTCGCCCATGCCGGAGTGGGACAGCACGACGATGATATCAGCACCGTCTTTTTCCATTTTCGGCAGGAATTTTTCTACAGTCTGCACCGCATCTTCCGCGTATACTTTTCCTTCAAGATGCGCACGGTCCCATTTCATGATATGCGGAGCCACTACGCCGATGACGCCCACTTGGACGGTCACTTTTTTGCCGCGGCCGTCGACGACTTCTTTGTCGATGATTTCATAAGGCGTAAAGCGGTTTTGCTTCGTTTTCGCGTCGTAGACGTTGGCGTTCAGCACCGGGAATTCAGCGTCGTCCATGACTTCATCTAAATAGTCAAGGCCGTAGTTGAATTCGTGGTTCCCTAATGTCGTGCCGTCAAAATCGAGTGCTTCAAGCGCTGCGTATGCCGGATGCTTTTCGCCATCTTCAAGCGGATCGACATTCGCCGAATAGCTGCCAAGCGGCGTGCCTTGGATCAAGTCGCCGTTGTCGAACAGCAGCGTGTTCTGGTTTTCTTTGCGTGCCTGTTCGATCAAGACGCCGGTTTTGGCAAGTCCTAAACTATTTGAAATTTTATCTTGGTAATAATCGTAATTGACAAAATTGGTATGCAAATCGGAGGTACCTAAAATGCGGAGCGAAACTTCCTTCTTTTCCTGGCCTTTGTTTTGCTCTACCGCTTTGGCGCTGACTTCGTTTGCCGCTTCCGCAGGTATAGCAGTTGATAAACCGCTTGCAGTTAATACAAGTGCCGCCAGTGTCATTGCCGCTTTGTTGTTAATTGGCATTTTTCCATCTCCTCTTATCAGTATTAGCCCAACATTTTCATTATAATGGGGAAAACCAGGAATTGTATGAGCTTTCTGAATTATTATTATTTAGCGTTATTAGTAAATTTATATCATATATGTCTTTCTTAGTGGAAGGAGGAATGGGAAATGTTCTTGTAAAAGTTTTAGGGGTTTTTTCGCTTTTCGCCGGGGCGAAAAGCATCCAGTTTGGCATTGGGAGAGTTATTTAGAATGTGATGGAGGCTGACTGGATTGATGAATTGCAACCTTTTCGGGGTGAGTTGCGACGAATCGGGTGCGAGTTACGACCAATGCGGCTTGAGTTGCAACCAATTGCTCGTGAGTTACAACCTCGCGCATGGGAAATCCCCTTTTTGGTCGCTGTCCCTTAATATTGCTTTTCCCATACAAAAGAGTGCAGGATTTATTCCTGCACTCTTTTTTCATTCCATTATCTACTTGATTGTTTTCTGGCCTTTATTACCAGCGGCGTCCGTTACGATGACTTTTACAGAGTCGGTTTGTGCGTTGAAGCCTTTAACGGTGACGTTGAATCCACCTTTTTGGTCCAGATTGAACGGCACGGCTTTTTGCGCTTTGCCGCTCCGGGTGATGACGTACGACGCTTTCAATTTGGTGTTCAAATCATAATTTACTCCGGCGCCGTATTTTTCAAGCTCGGCGTTATAGTCGATGTACTTGTCTGTAACCTTTCCGGTCAGCTTCCCTTCTTTGATGGAGCCGCTGATTGCCGGTGCGGTTGTTTTCACAAAGACCGGGAAGATGATTTCTTGTATGAACCCAGGATTTCCCGATGCCGGAGTGGCTGAGAAATTGAATTGGTACAAGCCGTCCTTAAGCGTCGTGAGTGGCCCTCCGTACCACGGGCGGTATTTTCCATTGAACGCAATCTCATTTTTCCCGGCTTTCATCGAAGCCGCTAAGCGGATATGGCCCATATATGTGTCTTCAAAAATATTTGGGTCGGGTTGGATCAAGTTATAGATTTCCAAGGAATTTTGCGCCAGATTTCCGGTCACTGTAAAGCTGACGACCGCTTTGTCGTTGATGCCATCTCCGTTAAATGACAGATCCGCTTCGGAAATTTGCAAGGACTGAAGTTCAACTATCGGGACCCCGCTCAAATCAGCTGCAAACGGCAACGCCATCGTTGTGGTGCCATTCGAGATGCGGATATAGCCGATGATTTCATCTCCCACTGCGGCATTGGCATTCTTGGAAGCAGTCAATGTGACATTCAGCAGCTGTTCGCCGGCCAGTGTGAATGCCGGTTTATCAACGGTCACTTTGGCATTGCCCGCTGTTTTCTTCACATCAATGGTGACTTTGTAATTGCCGCCTTTGCCGGTGATGTCTTTTACCCGGATTTTCTTGGAGACGGAAATGTTCTTTTCTTTGACGGGCTGCGTGCCGAACGTGACCGAGCCTTTGATGTTGTCAACTTGAGTTCCGCTTTGGTTCTGCACAGCTTTGTCCTGCACATAGGCGAGTGCAGCCGGATGGGCGGCATTATAAGCTTGGACGCGGCCGGAGCCTTGTGCAAACACGTCGTATTTCTTAGTATCCAGTAATTTCGCGGTATTGGACAAAGCGACTTTGAAATCGGACGCTGTCCAGTCCGGATGCGCTTGTTTCATCAGGGCAACGATTCCCGTGACGTGCGGCGCCGACATGGAAGTCCCTGAGTTGCGGATATAGGCGTCACTGTAATTGGCTTTCGGGAAATCCGATTTATACATCGGGATAGCGGACAGGATGTTCATGCCCGGTGCAATAATATCCGGCTTGATGTCATAGTTCGGCGTTGTCGGTCCGCTCGAGCTGGTTTCGGAAATCACATCGCCGGCTGTTGCGGTCTTGGTGAAGTTCCCGAAGGATACGGTTCCCGGCGCTTTTGCCAAGGCCAAGCGCAATGCTTCCCCGTCTGTCCGGGACAAGTCGAACGCCGGGATAAAGTCCGGCGAGTCGCCGAAGAATACGCCGGACGGTCCCGGGGCTTCTTCTGTGTTCCGGACGTTATGGATTAGAATGGCCGCTGCCCCTTTTTGTTTGGCGATCCGGATTTTATCGGTGTATTCGTTTTTGCCCCGGGCGACGAGCACCACTTTGCCTTTTACATCAAGGCCTTCATAGTCCGCTGCTTTGCCTGCTTCCGGGACAGCGACTACCGGCAGCGATCCTGCCAGCTGTTTGGCTGGATCTTTGTTGATCGTTGTGGCCATCAAATTATGGGCTTTCGTCAGCTTAAAGCTGCCTGCTGTTGCATTGATCGTCCCTTTATGCCGCTCTTCCGGCAAAGTGGAATTGCCGACCGCGATGCCGAGCCGCGAAGTGGCCGGCGTTCCGACCGACCCGCGGTATAATCCGTTATTCCCCGCTGCCGCCACTGCGGTTGTTCCGCTCAGCACAGCATTGTTCAGCGCAAAAGCCATCGCTTCCGATTCTGAGGTATTGAACCCGTTAAGCGATAAATTGATGACGTCCATATCCTGGATCACCGCTTCTTCGATTCCGGCAATCACTTGGGAAATATCCCCGGCGCCGTAAGCTCCAAGGACGCGGTACATATAGAGGTCCACTTTTGGTGCAATCCCTTTGAAACCGAAATCATTGGCACCAGTCGCAGCGATGATTCCTGCTACATGCGTTCCGTGAGACGTAGCGAATTTATTGCCATATGGATCTACTGGCAGCTGATTTGCCGGGCGCTCCGATGGCTTGGTTTCAGACGGGTCATCTTTGGCCCGTGGCTTCGCATACTGGCTGGAATTCGGCACAAAGTTTTTTCCGCCCTTATAGACTGTTTTGAATTCCGGGTGGTCCCGGTCAATCCCTGTGTCGAGGACCGCTACTTTGACCCCTTTCCCTTCAATTCCTTCCGCCCACAGTTTATCGACTCCGAGAAACGAAGAGCTTGAGCTGAGAGATGCCTGCGCCTGCTTTTTCGGAACAACTGGAATGACTTGCACGCGGACGTCCGGTTCAATCAAGATGACGCCTTTGATTGCCAGCAGTTTTTTTAGATCTCCGGCTTTTACTTTTGCTGAAAAGCCGTTCAGGACGGTGTTATACGAATACCCTTCCTTCACCGAGAGCTGCTGGGACTGGATCTGCGTTTTCACGGCTGTTTGCTGGGCAACGACTGCCGCTTTCACTGCGCCGACTTCCGCCCGGGTTATGGTTTTCCCTGCTGAAGCCTGGATCCCCTGTTCGAGGGCTACTGGCCGCTGGGAAAGGTGGACGATGACCTTGACTTGTTTATCACTTGGCAAACCCTGCAAGTCTTTATGGAGAGTCGGGCCTCTTTCGAGCAATCTCGCCTGTTCGGCGATGGCCGACTGCATCTGCAGCTGGCTTTCTGATTGCGGTGCTGATTTAGATGGACTGTTGGCTGCAGCTGGTGTTGCGGCCGGATACGGGAACAGCAAGGTAAGAATCATGATAAGTGCCACTATGCTGCTGAAGACTTTCCAAAACGTCTGTTTTTCCAAAATCAACTTCCCCCTTCGAATTGTTATGTATTATCTGAAATCTTAAACAATTCAATTCTATCACGTTTTTTTATTAGTTTGATGGTTTTTTAATAAATAATTACCAATTTTATTTTTGTGGTTTCCAAAGATGGATTTTGGTGAGGGATTGTTGCTTGGTTATATGAGTGTGTCAAAAATTTTCAGCTGTAGATATTCCGCAAAACAGCTGCGCTTGCCGCGGGCGAGCGCCAAGCCTCCTCAGCCGCTGCGCGTCTTGCGGGGTCTCGGCTGTCTCGCTTTCCCGCAGGCGTCTCCGCTGTTTTGCTCCATATCTAAGTAGTTAATAATCAATGAGCTATATAAGTGAAAAGTTCTCTTATCGAAAGCTTATCTAGCGTAGGCGCGTCCAAGGGCGAGACGAAGCGATGAGACGAGTGTTCTTCTCGGCTCATCGCGGGAGTCCTGCCCAAAGCGTCCGAAGCGATTTATAAAAGGACAAATCTTTTGTTCCCTTAATGTTTATAGAAAAATTTCTGTATATTCTATTTTCTCTATTGATTAAATATATATTTAATGTAAAATTTTAGTTAAAAACAAAAACAGGAGTGGAGAAATGGGCGCGTGGGGTACGGGGATATTTGATGATGATACGACTTGTGATGTGAAGGATGGCTTTATTGATTATATAGAAGAAGGGTTGTCGTCTAAAAAAGCGACGACGATCATTCTGGATGAGTATTTGGAGGAGTTCCATCCCGAGGAAGATTTTGAAGTGATGTCACTGGTGTATATCGGACTGGCGGCTGTGCAGCTGGAAAACAATTGCCTGGAAGAAGAGGTGCGCCATTTAGCGATCCAGTCGATCGAGCGTGGGGCGGATCTGGAGCTTTGGGAAGAAGCCGGTGAAGATGATTATCTGGCGCGGAAAAAAGAGTTGGAAGCGTTGAAGCAGAAATTGCTTGAAGTTGGATGATATATAAAGACGTTCCATCAGCCCGAGCTGATGGAACGTCTTTTTGGCTTAAGGTGCTTGTTTAATGATGGTGAAAGTGATTTGTGACCGGTTCCCTGTTAAGTCTTCGGCGACTAGCGTGAAATTATTGGGTCCTGTTGCCGGCACTTCGATTGTTTCAGTAATGTTTTCATTGAAATCGACCTGATCGTTCCGGCTTATCGGGTGGGCGTAGATTTCACTGTCGAATAAATAGACACGGATCTGGTCGAAGTTGTCTTTGATATTGAAGGTGATTTCCGCTTCGTCTTCATCCGCCGCAATCGTTTCCGGCACATCGATCAATTCAATGGCAGGAACGGTCGTGTCGACGAAGATCCGGCGGCGGATTTCCATGTCGTTGCCGAATTCATCGACCGCTTTTATGGTGACGTGCTGGGTGCCGTCTTCAAATGTCAATGTGTGTTTGAACGCCGTGCCGTTGAATTCTCTCGGCACTTGGCCATTGATGGTGAGCGACGTCACTTTCGATGCGTCTTCCACCCGCCCTGTCACTTCGACGGTTTTGGTTTTATGCGTCGACAGCACGGCTGGTGCATCGATGTAAATGACTGGTTTGTCCGTTTCTGCCGCCGGTGCCACTGTTGTGCTTGTTGGCAGCGCCACTTCGGTTTTATTGCCAGCGGTGTCGTAGAACACGGCTTTCAGCTTGTCGGTCGGCTTGAGTTCAGCAGCGACGGTGTAAGTGGCCACGCTTGGCGCCAGCGATTCGTCTGCAGGAGTTGCAGTGTTTTCCGTCAGTTCGGTGTTATTCAAGAACACTTCCCAGCGGTCTGCTCCCCCGCCTCCCGGATTATCCGTGAAGCCGGCCACTTGAATGGTTTTGGTTTGTGCATTGAATGTCACCGTTGCCACTGGTTTTACGGTATCGACGATGATCGGGAAATCGATCGATTGCCATTCAGCGTCCGTATAATCGATGACTGCCCGCAACTGGATGCGGTATTTGCCGTCTGCCGCTTTTTTGCCAAGGATGTTGCCGTCCCAGGCATACAGCGGATTCAGCACGTACGGCAGGTCGGGTGCGGTCGCTGAGAAGTTCTTGCGCAATTCTTCGTCGGAGCGAATCGTCCGCAGCTTTTCGCCTGCTTCGTTCAGGATATTCACTTCAAACTGCTTGGCGTTCCGCAGCAATGAAAAGACCGGAATGACAGCATCCAGCACGCCGTCCCCGTTCGGTGAAAAGGCGAAGCGTCCGGGTTCGTAGCCGGTCGAATGGCTGTTGCCGTTGATGATTTTGCCGGTCGGGTCAGCGAGCAGCGTAAAACCATAGAACGTGTTCGGATCCCAGGCGAAGCGGTCAAAGATGCGGGCGTCGTCCCAATCGCCGCTAAAGCCGAAATATGGAACGGCGAGCGCGGTATTGCCCGTCACTTCTTCATTGCCATCGGTCAAGGTAATAAAGCCGTCAACGAAGAAGCCGTTGGTGAAATTGCTTTGGAGCTGTTCGCTTGCTCCTGAAACATCCACGGTCACCGGAATATCGACGGTTCCGTTAGCGGGAACGGTGATGGTGGCCGGTGCATCGATTTCTGCGTCTCCCGTGATATTGAGTGAGCCGAGTTCGTTCGGCGACGTGACGACTTTGCCGCTGGCATTGGTCACGGCGTCGACTTGGACATTGACGGTGACGTTAAACTCAGCCGCTTGATCCGATGTGTTTTGAGCGGTCAGCGTCATGCCGAATTGGTTGCCGGCAATTTCCTTCAAGGCCACGTATCCGTTCCCTGTTTCTTTATCAGTCACGAGCACGCGGGTTGAAAGTGCATCGTGGAGCTGCATGAGTCCCGCTCCTTGGCGTCTTGGCGACACGAACTGGCCTTGTGAGAACACTACCGGATTGGCGGTATTCATCATCAGCGTTTTCGCCAGCTGCACGCGGTCGCGGCCGGTGAGTTCCTGTTCTTCAATGCGCTGGAACAATAGCGCCGCTCCACCGGCCACATGCGGAGAAGCCATTGACGTGCCGCTCATCAAGCCGTATTCGTTGTTGTTGAGAGTCGAGAAAATATTGCCGCCGGGTGCTGTGACTTCCGGTTTGAAATCGAGGTTCGGCGTCGGCCCCCAGGAAGTGAAGGCGCTCATTTTGCCGGCCGTTTCACTCGGCACTTCAAAATACTGGCCGTCGAATGTGACGGTCACTTGCTGTTTCGCATCCAGCCCTGCTTTCATCGCCAGGCCGACGGATTGCAGCGTTGACATATATGGAATCTTGATGGCCGGGTCGGACTGCATGGCGACCGTGCCTGTCGTGTTGTTGTAGATGATGACGGCGACGGCGCCCGCTTTCTGGGCATTCAAGCCTTTTTCAACGAACGTGATGCCGCCTCGGGCTATCAGTGCCACTTTGCCTTTGAAATCTTTCCCTGTAAAATCAGCAGGCGTTCCGAGCCCGGCATCCATTACCGGATAGGTATCCTGCGGCAGCTCGGTCGGATCGGCGTTATTTCCCAGGAAATAAATGCCGCGCTGGGCTTCTTGTGCTGCGACCTTATAAGCAAAGCTTTTGGCGGTGATGACGTCGTTTTCAAAAGACGCCACACCAAAAGAATCGGGTGATACACTCGGTGAGCCGGTCAATCCGTAATCCTGGTTTTCCGCCAGCGGATTGAAATGGCCGGAGCCGAACAGATTCGAGTTGCCGGCTGAAATGGCAACAAGGATGCCGTTATTGGTCGCGCGCTCTACGGCTTGCTGTTCCGGGTCCGTCGAATCGACGAATCCGGCAGTGGCCCCGATTGATAAATTGAGGACGTCTGCGCCCAATTTAATGGCATCGTCCATCGCTTTGATGTAAATGTCGCTGTACGTTGATTCGTATAAGGGGTCGTTGCTGAACACTTTCAAGGCCAATAGCTGCGTTTCCGGTGCTACGCCCCGGATGCCGCCGTCTTCTTCGTTGCCGTTTGCGCCGACGGTTCCGGCGACGTGCATGCCGTGCATCGAGGCGTCCGGCCGGATATCGCGGACTTCGTTATTAGCGTCCATATAATTGAAGCCAAACGGCACTTTCGCGGAGAAGTACTGGCCGTTCGGGACCGAGCCGTCCGCCCGCAAGGCATCGACTTCCGCTTTGGTGATTTCACCGGTTGAGTTGTCGGTCAACACCATGTCTTTATGATTCGGGTCAATGCCGGTGTCTATGATGCCGACAACCGTCCCTTCCCCTTTAAAGCCGTAGTCGTTCCAGACGCGCTGTGCCTGGACCAGTTCTTTTGAATGCTTCAGTTCCGGCTTAACTTCCGGCCGCTGGTACTCGGTCGCTTCATAGACCGCTTTAACGCCGGCTTGATCACCGATTTTCGCTACTTGGCCTGCTGGGACAGTGGCGGAAAAGCCGTTGAATACTGTCGTAAAACTTTGCAGGTACTTGATATTCGGTGCCACATCGCTGACGGAGGCTTTTACCGACTTTTGCTGGGCTGCAACAGCGGCTTCCAAGGTTTCTTTTGTGGCATCCGGCAATTCACTGTAGAGGATGCCTTTGTCCGTGGCGCTTTCGATGGCCGGTTCTTTTTTAAGTTCCACGATGATGCGGACTTCTTTTTTCGGCTGCTGCGGCTTCAATAATTGCTGCGGGACGGTAGCTGCTTTGCCGGAACCCGGGACGCTGGCGTTCTCGCTGCTGGCGGATTGTGCAGTACCGAATGCCAGTGAGCTGAATACCAAGGCGGCGATTAAAAAGATCATGAATAAGGCCTTCCTGTTCTTCAAGGTTTTTCCTCCTCTAGAATAATAGTAAATTTTATTGAACATTCATAATTTATTGATAACTATAATTTACCATAGTTTTTCATTTTTGAGGGGAGAAAACCGTGTCGATTTGGTTTTATTTTTTGGAAGCAATAAAAAAACGTCCACCAAAGAGGCGAACGGTTTTAAGGGACGATGTGTTTGACGCCCGGTATTTTTTGAAACAGCAAAATGATGGCAAATGACAGGAAGAAAATCAAGATCCATACCAGCGGGATGCCGATGATCGGCGTTCCGGTCATTTCATTGATTCCAAAGATTTTGTGGAGATAGGTCTGGATGAGCGGATGGATCACATAGATGCCGAGCGTCGCGGTGCTCATCCGGGTGATCCAGCGGTTCGGTTTGATTTTCGCAGCGAGATGCTGGAATCCGATGTAGATGAACAGTGTGATGGCAAGTGCATTCGGCCGGTAATGTTCATAGAAGAAATCGTCGAATTCACCCCGGCTCTCCGTCAGAAGGGTTGTGCCGAAATAGGTGATGAAATAGCCGATGATGGCCAAAAATCCGAGCAGCGGCAGGGTTTTTCTCGACACCGGGTACAAGTACAGGTAAGCCCCCAGCATGAAATAGCCGATATACGGCTCGAACATGCCTGCCGGGATGGCCAGTTCAAACCCGAAGAATTTCGGTGCGAACGGCAAAACGCCGGAATACACGAACCAGAAAATCAGGAAATAGAGAAAGGCTTTTTGCGACAAATGATGGACCAGGATCCGCAAGAAAGGCGCCATCACATACAAGCCGATGATGACGTAAAGGAACCAAAGATGGTAATACACGTCGTCGCTGAGGAACAGCTTAATCATTTCCCAAATCGTATAGGATTCGCCTTTCTCGAAAATATTGTAAGCCGTATACACCCCGCTCCAGAAAATCAGCGGAATGAGCGCTTTTGCCAGCCGCTTTTTCAAAAACCCTCCTACCGGTTCGTCCGGCTTCCGGGTCAGTAGTAATGCCCCGCTCAACATGAAAAAGACCGGCACGCACCAGCGCAGAGCCGAAGCAATCGCATTGGCATATTGCCATTCCCACGCTGTATAGGAGCCGGAGTTGATGATTTTCGACACTACATGAATGCCGACCACTACAAAAATGGAGATTACACGCAGCCAGTCCATGTAGTGAATTCGTTGTGCCATCTGTGTATCTCCTTCCGATGAAAATATATGTATAGGTTTAAGGCTTGGTACCCGCAGCATTATTCCTTTCCCCTCGGAGAGGTGTGGTTAAACCGATTGTTTCGGAGAGTGGTGGACGGGGTGTGCCTTTAGGGGTTAGGGCAATGACCTCTTTTATAGAAGAGATCCTTCTTTTTCGCATTTCGCCTGGGCGAAATGCATCTTTTGGAATATTGGAAGTTATGGGTTACGACCTTTTGGGCGTGAGTTGCGACGAATTGGGCTCGAGTTACAACCTTTTCGGCGTGAGTTACGACCAAATCCCTTTGAGTTGCAACCTCTCCCATGCAGCACCCACTTTTCTTCTTTGATTGTTTTCTTTTTTGCATTCGCCTGGGCGAATGCATCCATGTAAGGACCATGTTTTGAGCCCGTTCAGAGCTGAAGCTTATGGACAGCAATCTGGTTTGGGATTTTTACTTCTTAAAATAGAAATGCATCGGTAAAAGAAGATAAGTTTTCAACTAAGTACTTTTACCTATTTTTTTAAAAAGCTAAGTCTCGAATCTATCCTCATTTTCGCTTAAATCTATCCACCGATAGGTCTAAAGTATTTACCACAGTTTTTTGTTATTTACTCTTCTTTTTCCGCTCATGATTAATAGCAGAATCCTTTATTTAGAAGGATTTTTCAGTCTCCCTTGAAATTCTCTCACTAATTTTAATAGTCTTTTTTACTACTTCTGATTTATTAAATTTAAAATAAGCTCTTTTTTATGATTATATCGAACCGTTTTAACATAAATTTAAACTGTAAATAATTTGATATTCAACGAGTCTCCTGGTACATTAAAACTATACTTCCAAATAAATGGATTTCCCCTGAAAGGTGGATTTAAAGCAACTACTCATGAAAAGACGTTTGAAGTTCACTATTTTAATCACGCTTTTACTGTTTGTTTTTTATGAGCTGCGCGCTCCGTTGCTAGTTGAAGCGATCGGCGACGCAAACAGCGCCTCCGATGAAATGCCGGAAAGCGAGTATGATCTTTCTTCAGTAGAGCCGGATTCCAAAACGCCTGCAGACGAAGTGTCGGAAGCGGAACTACCGGAAGAAGAAGTTCCAGAACTGATTGCTGGAAAACCGGATGAGGACGGGAAGCTTCAGGACGAAACGATCGAACCTGAACCGCTTCCTGAGGAACCTCCGCTTTCTCCGGCAGAGCTGCCAGAAACTCCAGCTCCTGATGAAAACTTAGAAGAACCTGTTTCTTCTGAAAAACCGCCTGAAGAACCTTCGCAGTCTCAGGATGAATTGCCGGAACCTGCACCTCCTGACGAAACGCTAGAAGAACCGGTCCTATCTGAAAAACTGCCGGAGGAGCAAGCATCTGAAAAAGAGCCGATTAGTGCACCGGAAACATTGCCTGCACAAGATGATTTACCGCAACAGGAACTTTTGCCGGAACTTGTTTCTGAACAACCAGAACCTCCTCTTGAAGAGACTATGCCAGTTGAACCTCAAGCTGCCCCACAGCCAAAAGCATCCGGCGGGCTGCTTGATGTGGGTTTATTGACAAATACGACTTTGAAAGCCTCATCGATTGCGCAAACTGATGGCCGGCAGACAGTTAAGCTCAATTACTCAGGGCGCAGTATTTTGAATCTGAACTTACTGGAAAATACATATGTGATTTTCTCGCTGCCTCCGGAATTGGCTGCACTTGCGGATGCTGGCAATATGACTGCCTCTTTCGATGTTCCGCTTGTTAGCTTATTGGGCATTGAAGTTGGCCGTTCGCTTGGAAGTTTCCAGACCGGCGATATTCAGCTCATTGGCAATCAAGTGGTCATCAATACCCGCGGTTTGATTTCTTTAGGGCTAATTTCTACTTACCGCTTTGAACTGGCATTTACTATTGATGCTTTCCCTCCTGCTGCCGAACAGAATGAATACGTATTCTATGCCCAGGCAACTCGGCAGATTGTTGACGTTTCTTTATTAGAACAGAATCTTGCCCGTGGCGTGCTGACAGTTCCAGCGTCCGGGATTCTGGAATTCAAAAGCGTACCAGAGACCATCGCTTTTAAAGAAACCCAGATTGGAAACGGAATGACTACTATAGAAAGAACTCATCCGGAACAAGGCATTATCGTATCAGATACAAGAGGCAACGGCAGCGACTGGATCATTCACGCCCACATCAACCGGCCGCTGACTTCCACTTCTTCTGCCCATGCTTTGCCGGAAGCGCTGAAGTTTATCGATTCCAGCGGCCATGCACGGCCGTTGAATGACGCTGCTTTGGAAGTCCATCACGGCATTACTGGAACATCAGCGGACACCACAGTTGCCTGGCCCAGAAACCACGGGCTGGTGATTGAGCTGGATACCATGGAAGCGCGCCCGGAAACCTATTCCACAGAAATTACCTGGACACTTGTGGATGCTCCATAAGTTGTCCACCTAAAAATAAATGAAAAGAGGAATATTACTTATGAATCGTTCAAAATTCGCATTTATTGGAACTGCATCATTGCTTTCTTTATCCCTATTAACACCGGCTGTTTTCGCGGAAGGTCCTGCTTCTTCTGAAGCGACGATTACGTTTACCGCTCCTGTTGATGTACCGCCTGTATTAGATCCGGAAAATCCAAATGTTCCACTGGACCCGGAAAACCCCGAGAATCCGGTTGATCCACCAACTGGACAAGTTGGACCGTTGAGCCTGGATTACGTTTCTTCTATTGATTTCGGAAATCAGAAGGTTTCATTAGAAGAAGAGACGTATGAATCTGAATCATTGCGTCCCTTCATCCAAGTGACAGACCGCCGCGGCGGAGGCGGACTCGGCTGGCAAGTGACGGCGAGTGCGACTCCTTTCACTTCAAGCGATAACACATCCGCTTTGAACGGTGCCGAAATCACATTTATGAACCCTGCTGTAGTGGCAGCCAGCACCAATACGTTTGCCGCTCCAACAGCCGAAAATGTGATCAAACTTGCTGCTGACGGCACGGCTTCCGCGAAAGTTGCAGAAGCGGAAGAAAATACTGGACTGGGCTCATGGCTTGTCCGGTGGTTTGGCACTGCCGAAAACACAAACAATAATGTGACGTTGACGGTTCCTGCCGGGCAAGCTTCAGAAGCTGATTTTTCATCAACGATCACTTGGACGCTGTCCGCGACTCCAACTGACGCTAACTGAGAAATAAAATATTCATTGATCAAAAGGACGGGATTAGCGTGAAAAAATTATTTTGCTTAATGATTGCGCCGCTGTTGTTCTTAGCACTGGGGAGTTCCCCGGCTGCTGCGGACGATGGACAAGTCGGATACAGCGTCGAGCCCCATATTCCAGCCAATCAAATCGATAAAAAGCAGACGTATTTTGATTTATTGATGGAGCCGGGCCAGAAACAGGAACTGACCGTCACTGTCTGGAACAGCACAAATAAAGATATGAAAGTGAAGGCGTCGATCAATAATCCGGTCACCAACCGCAATGGCATCATCGATTACACGAAAATTGATGCGGAAACCGATGAAAGTTTGGCGGTGCCCATTACCAATATTGCTGAGCTGCAAGAAGAATTGGTTACTGTGCCGGCGAACGGCTCAGAAACCGTCACGGTTCTCCTTAAGATGCCAGACGAAGCGTTTGACGGAGTGATTCTCGGCGGCCTTTATTTTGAGAAGGTATTAGATGAAGAAACTGAAGACGCAGGAATTCAGATCCAAAACAAATACACTTATGTTGTCGGCTTGATGCTGTCAGAAACAGATAAAGTGATAAAACCGGAACTGGCCTTGAAAACGGTGCAGCCGTCACTCGTCAATTATCGGACGGCTGTCACTGCCAATATCCAGAACAGCACAGCCGCAATCGTCAACGATTTAGAGATTGACGCACGTGTCCTGTCGGAAGACGGCGAAGAATTGGTGTATGTCGAAAAAAGAGATCTCAGCATGGCGCCAAACTCCAATATGGATTTTGTCATCGACTGGGAAAACCGGGAACTCGAGCCTGGGGCATACACTTTGGTGATGGATGGGACGCTGGGTGAAGAGAATTGGATTTGGGAATATCCTTTTGAGATTCCGAAAGAAGAAGCTGAAGAATTGAACGAAGAAGCGGTTGATTTGGTGGAAGGTACTAACGCTTATGTAAATGGCGGTTATTCTTTAGTCATCGTCATCCTGCTTGGCATTATTTTTTGGCTGTTGAGAAGGAGTAAGAAGGCTGTTGAATAGAAGTTTGCGGGTTGCAACCTTTTTGGTGGGAGTTACGACGAATCGGCTTTGAATTACAACCTTTTCAGCACGAGTTACAACCAATTCCCTTTGAGTTACAACTTCTCCCTCTTTAGCAACCAAAGCAAAAGGCATTCGCAGAGAAAAACTGCGAATGCTTTATTTCTGTTATTCCAGCAGCTGCTCGCATAGTTTGTCGAGTTTAAGCTGGTTGTCTCTGTTGCGGATGATGCCGATGCCCAGTGCTTCGAGTTTCTCCATATTAAAAGGATCGGAGTTGTCGATGGGCTCGGTGTCTTTGCCGAGTTCGGTTTGGAAACGGTAATAACGGTCTTCCCCTTTTAGCGGTGTCACAATTTGCTTCAATTGATAGTCAACGGAATCGGAGCTGCCATCCATGATGATGTTCAGCATGCGCCGCGACCAGCCGATATGACCCCAGTGGACCGCTTCTTCGTATGGAATGGGTGCGTTGGCTTCGCCGGTGCCGAGCGATACGACCAGAAAATCAGTTTCTTCTTGAAAAATTGCCTTTGCTTCGGCATAGGCGCACATGGCCGGGTTGTTGGCATAGACGCCGCCGTCGATAAACGCCAGTTCCGGAAGCGTCTCGATTTTTTCAGGTGTAAAGTAAGTCGGTGCCGAGGACGTCGCTCTGGCGACATCTCTCATCAATACATCCATTTGCGTCGGATGCTCTGATTTTACTTGGGCGCTTTTGAAAAAGGCGGGACTGCGCAGCTGGATTTCGTAACTGGGAATCAGGACGTCAGTCAGCGACTCGGAAATCATGGCGTCTTTGAAATACTTTTCCAAGACAAATTCCATGCCGTCATCCGGATATCTTCTATATACATAGCGCCCGCCGGGTATGCGAAACAGAATCGATTTATCGAAAATGATATGGGCATCGTTTTTGAACAGTTTCGCAAGCGTTTTCGCTGTATACCTCGGAATGCGGCTAATCGCATCCCCTTCTTCCGGCACCACGAGCCCAAGCGCCAAAATTCCTCCGGCGGATGTTCCGGCGATCAAATCGAAAAGTTCGCAAATCGGCTTTCCTGTCCGTCTTTCTATTTCCGCACACACAATGGCTGGAATAATGCCCCGAACACCGCCTCCGTCTATGGACAGTATCTTGATCATGCCATTTCCCTCCCACTTCATTTAAATGGAATATTCTGAATAATTTAAGGGTAGTTTATCGAGCTCCATTTGTCAAAAAGAGGCGCTTCTGAAAGCCAATAAAAGCTTGCTGACTACTGGAATTACATTAGAAATATTCTATCGTTATATTAGTGTAGGAAATATACCGATTTAATCAAAATTTTATTTCTTTTGATAATTATATGATAATTCCTCATTTTTAATTAATACCATAATTTGGTTGTAATAATTTCTGAATATTTAGGTATATGCATAAGATTTTTAAACATATTTCCAAGTTTTTTAATGTTCATTTCCAATTTTTATGTCATCCATACAGTTTCTTTAATACCCATAAACAGGTAGTAAATGTCTTTTTAAGTCATAAAAACGTCTGTAATCTAATATAAAACCCGTTTTTCATTAAATTTAAACCTTTTTCTTAAAATCATGTAAACTCCGGAACCCTTGACACTACTGGTTTTATTAACCATAAATATTTTTGTTATACAACTGTAATATAACTGCAATCGAATTGACGTTGTTATTCAACCTTCGACTCTTTATAGTAAGTAACAGATTAAAGAAACAAACAAAATCCTATTTGGGGATAACAAAGGATGTTAGGAGAAAAATAATGAAAAAATTAGTCTTCACTCTTTTCGCAGCTAGTTCATTGATATTTACTAACTCAGCTGTTGATGTCGAGGCAGCATTTAATTCCAACACTATTACTCCAGCCATTGAGTCTTCACATACAGCACAAGTTAACACCGGGGAAGTTGAGCAAGTTGCAGCAGCTAAAGCAACTGTTAAAACTGGCAAATACAAAACAAAACACAACTCTAACATCC
The DNA here is from genome assembly GCF_051417975.1 of Planococcus sp. 1R117A. Lineage (NCBI taxonomy): Bacteria > Bacillati > Bacillota > Bacilli > Caryophanales > Caryophanaceae > Planococcus > Planococcus sp. 1R117A. The sequence continues at coordinate 289,297 of NZ_JBPRLO010000001.1, forward strand.
GTTTGGATGCAGGCACTAAATATAAAGTGGTAACCGTCGCTAAAAAAGGCGCTACAGTTATTGCAACTCACCAAAAGAAAGTCGGCTCTAAAACTTGGTACAAAGTGAAAGTCAACGGTAAAGCCGGATGGGTTCTTAGCACATTATTGACTCCTGCTTCTACTAAAGTAGTAAAAGCTTCAAACTCAGCTTCATCTTCTGAAGTTGTTTCAATCGCATTGTCTCTTAAAGGAATTCCATATAAATTTGGCGGAACGACTACAAGCGGTTTTGACTGCAGCGGGTTCATCCAATACGTATTCAAAAAAGCCGGCAAGAATGTTTCACGCACAACTGGCACTCAGTTCGCGGAATCTACAACTGTCAGCAATCCAGTACCTGGAGACTTGATCTTCTTCGCTAACACTTACAAAGCTGGAATCTCACATGTTGGGATCTACATCGGCAATGGCCAATTCGTCCATGCCGGCGGATCAAAAGCTGAAGTGAAAAGCGTAAACGACCCTTACTGGGGCAAGAAATTCCATAGCTACAAACGCCTTTAATCAATGAATAAAGCACTTCAGCCCACGGGCTGAAGTGCTTTTTTGTTGTTGATTTTGAAAAATCGGCTATGCCGGGTTTTGTCGAACGCAGATAAATCTCACTGAACGCAGATATAAAATTCTGAGCGCAGATAAAGATTTCTGAGCGCAGATAATTTCAACTGAACGCAGATAAAAGACTGATTGCCAAAAGAACAAGCGCTTTTCGCTGGCGAAAAGCATCAAACCCTCTTTTAAATCCTTTCTTCCTTCATTAAGAGAATAGAAAAAGCCATTTTCGCGAACGAAAATGGCTTGAAACTTTATTTATTGACCATGCTCTTAATCTGATAATCACCGTATTCATCAATTACCACGGTGAAAACGGTTGTTTCGGTTTCACTGAATGTCTCATTGGTTGCTTTGTCGTGGAACAGGTATTCGGCAGTTGCTTCCACTGTTGCTTCTTCTTCACCGATTTCGACGTTCACAATCGATGAGTTGATGGTATCGTAGACTTTATTGGCATCGGTGCGTTCTTTCACGCGCTTTTTGCCTTCCGTTTCCGCTTCGCTTCCTGGCAGCAAGTACGACTCGTAGTACGTCATCTCCGGATCATTCAACGAGTACGGAATCAATTCGTAATAAGCTTGAATAAAGCTTCCGAGCAATTCTTCATCAAAATAAGCGTCTTTGACATCCTGCAGCACGACTTCTTCTTCTTCGTACTCAATCGGATTGGCCACCCATTCATTCAATTGGCCAATCACGGTATGGATCGGGATGGCATAGCCGATTTCCGGACTTTCTTCCAGAATAATCGAATTGATGCCGAGAATCGTTTCTTTTTCCGCATCGATCAACGGGCCGCCGCTGGAACCTTTTTTCAAAGTCGCGGTGCTTTCGATCATGTTGGTGTATTCATAGCCGTCGGAAAAGCTGTTGCCGGTTTCTGTGACTTCCCCTTCAGTTGCAGTATTCGCCTGGTCTTCCGGCGAACCGATTGCGACTACTTTGTCGCCAACTTCAGGAAGTTCAGCAGCCATTGGCATCGGTGTTTTGCCGGCCAGCTCTTTGACCCGCACCAGCGCGATATCCGTTGTTTCCGAGATGCCGATCACATGTCCGTTAAACTCTTGGCCATCGCTGTTTTTAAGCATGACGTACGAGGCGTCTTTCACGACATGGGCATTTGTCAGGATATCGCCTTGTTCGTTAAACAAGAAGCCTGAGCCTTGCTCCAAATCGGTATAAAGCGTATAGACATGCGTCTTGGCATTGGCGATCATCAGCGTCAAATCTTTTTCAGGCGCTTCGACCGGCTTTTCCGGTGTCACGATGATCGTTTCTGACGGTTCTTCTGCTGCCGGTTCTTCTATAGGCTGTTCTTCCCTCGCATCTTCTACTTTGCCTTCTGCCGGCGCTTCCGGTACAGGCGCTTCTTTTGGTTCCGCTTGGAAGCCGCTATAGCTCTTGCCGGCAAATGCTTCTTGTTTGGCGCTTGCCGTCGATGGCGGTGTGTTTTCCTGCGGCGCTATCAATAAATAGCTGCCGATGCCGATTGCAGCCAATAAAATCAGCGACAGCACAGCAATAAAGATCTTTTTCTTTTTTCGTATGTTCATATTGCGATTGGTTATGCGATTATTCATAGATTCAACCCGCTTCTTTAAATTAATGGTATTGATATAGACGCCAAAAGCGCCAAATGGTTACAGCTGATTTTCAACAACTTTGGCATGTTCACTTCACAATCTTTTTACATTATAACAAGTTGAATCAAAAAGGTCTGCTGAAGTGGGTGCCGATGGAGTAGAAAACTCTCAACAGCATTGTTCATTTCGCTCCAGGACGGACGCTTTTCGCGGGGTGCGGCCTGAGCCTCCTCGCTCGCTGGCGAAACCCGTGTGCTCCTGCATCGCTGCGCTAGCTTCGTCGCAAATGAACGGGGCAAATGCTTTTTGCCCCATTCATTCCCTGCGGGGTCTCAGGACTCGCACTATTCCCGCAGAAGTCGCCGCCTTCCGCTACATTCAGCTCTCTTTTGTTACCTTTAGAGATTTTCTGGAATAGGGAGTTGATTCGGAAAGCTCTCGAATGTTTGTACCTGTTCTCCAGATATGAAGTTAAACAGCGGAATATCGATTAAGGGAAAATAATTAATACAGATCTCAACTTTCTCAATAAGCTGAAAAGAGCTTCCGCAAATGCGGAAGCTCTCTTTCTTTCCTATATAAGTGAAAATCTTTATAAACAGCTACGGTTGCTTTGGGTAAGTCTCTCGCAAGAAGCTAGGGCGCACCTTCGCTGGTTATTTCTTAGCAAAAGCGATAATCATTAATCCACTTTGCTGATTTTCACTCCCCAGATATGGAGCAAAACAGCGGAGACGCCTGCGGGATAGCGAGACAGCCGAGACCCTGCAGGAGCGTAAGCGACGAAGCGGCTTGGCGCTCGCCCGCGGCAAGCGTAGCTGTTTTGCGGAATATCTGTATATAAAGACTTTCGTTCAACTACTTGCTGTTCTTCATCTGCCCATTATTGGATACAACCGTGTAGTTGCCGAGTTCGGTGATGTTCAACGTAAACGTTTTGCCGGTTTTCTCGCCTTGGATGATTTTCCATTTGCCTTTGGCGTCTTCACGGGCGCCGAACAAAATTTTGACGTCTGTATTGAGGTCAAATTCCAGTTCAGCAGCTGCATTGAATTGGATAATCAAATCTTCGCCGTTTTCCTTCACTAGATTTAAGCCCACTTGATCGGCTGTTGTCGGGCGTTTGTCGACTTCGCTTTCGTCGTCATACGCCACTTCCAATGTGAAAGCTCCGTCTGCAGCTGCCGTGATTTGCTGCAGGTTTGCTGCGGACAATGTCAGGTCTGCTGAAGGCATATCGATGACAAGCGCTTTGCCGCTCGCCAGCAATTGTTCAGCTGTTTCTTCATTAAAGTGGATATTCAATTGGCCTTGCTCATCTGCCGGTCCAGCGACAACTACTGCTGCTTCTCCTGAGTAATCAGGGTCCGCTTGCTGTTCACCCGGAACGGCCGGATCTGCCAAGTCGATTTGCAGAAGCAGCGGATCGTGGTCAGATGCGCGTCCATGCTGTTCCATGAACATTGCGTTGATGTGGATCATGTCGACTTCTGTTTTATCGTCCAAGTTATTCGTCACCAGCATATGGTCAAGCACTTGCGAGTTTCCTTGGTAGTAATAAGAGAAACGGTCATCCAGTGGTACATCTTCGACTTTGTTCGCCAGGATGTCGCCTTTCAACGCGTCAAGCGCCGGCGTGAATTCGAAGTCGTTCATATCCCCTGCCACCACTACATTCAAGTCCGGATTTTGCTCCAAGCCTTCTTCAATAAAACCGTTGATCGCTGTTGCCAATTCAATGCGCTCTTCTTCAGAGCCAAGGAATGGCGGCTGGTTCTGGCCGAACAGCGGCTGGTCGCCGCCTTTTGAATTCAAGTGGGCCGCAATGACGACCACGTCTTCTCCTTGGAATTCAAATTGTGCAGCTAGTGGCTTGCGGGTATTCGGCATCGGGATTGGCTGGACGCGCCCAGGGTTCAATGCCAGTTCGCCGTTTACCCATGAGTTGTCGTCGTTGTAATCGCCTTTTGGTGCATCGGAAAGCGTCACGCGTTCCGGGTTATACAGGAATCCGACACGGATATTTCCGCCCGGCTCCCCGCCGTCCTGGTTGTTTTCCGGTGCGATGTCCGTCCATTCGTAACTCGGGCCGCCCGCCGCTTCGATGGCTGCGATCAAGCGTTCATAGCTGGCATCTGCATTCGGGTCGCCTGAATTGATCGGTCCGTTGGAATCTTGCACTTCCACCAATGCGACAACATCCGGTGATTTCAAGTTCTCAACGAACGATTCGCCGAGGCGCGCCGCTTTTTCGTTTGATGTATGGTTCGGGTCAGCTGAGAAGTTTTCCATATTATACGTAGCAACCGTCAACTTGTCTTCGTCTTTTTCGATCCATGTGGTTTCGGGAGCTGTATTGCCTTCAATCAGTTCCGGCAAGCTTGCTCGCTCTGTCCACAATTTATAGTTTCCGAAGCCGAAGCCAAGGACGCCGACGACGTCTCCATTAAAGCGGTCTCCGCCTTTTGCAACGAAACTTTCATCGTTAAAATCGACGGTGATGCGTTCCGGGTTATAGTCGTTTTCGGAAATCAGGATTCCGCCTTGCTTGTGGAAATCCGTGTTTGGTGAGTTTTCTGCTACTACGACCACTTCACCGTAGCCTTGAGGCCCGACGATTTTCGCATTCGGCACGGCCAAGCGCATCAACTCGAGTGACTCCCAAAAATCAATGCCGTCTTGTTCCGGATCGAATGCTGAGAACTGATCGTTGTCGATGACTTCTGTCGGCGGCTGGACATCTTCGCCGATGACAATCGGTTCAGGAAGCGGAGCTGTTCCTGTTTTGACAGTTTCTGTTGCGCGGATGCGCGTAATCGGAAGGTCGTTTTGTCTCATGTCCGAATAGCCTTCCTGGAAATGCTCTTCCACTGTCCCGCTGACTGTCACCACATCGCCGACTTTCAAGCCGTTCGACGCTTTATTGACAATCAATGCTTCTGAAGTGACCAAGTCGTTGTCCGGGTTGGTGTCTTGGATGACGAAGTTCGCTGAGTTGTAGATATGCGTCACGACTCCGACGATTTCGTTGACGATCACGCCTTCATAATCCGAGTAATGGCTTTCGCCTTGGATGTCACGGATTTTCAGGTCTGCTGTTTTCAGCACCGTATAGTCGAATGAAAAGACTTCTGAGGTCTCGTCTCCAACAGCAATCGCTTTGATCACCGTGTCTTCAGTCAATTCAATCGGCGCTGTATAAGGTGTGCTGGCGGCAGTTGGCGTTGAGCCGTCAAGTGTGTAATAAATATTTACGTTGTCCCAGCCGGATTGCAGGGAAATTTTCGTTCCTGCAGAAACGACGCCTGGGAATACGTCTGTGTAAACAGCCGGTTTATTGACCAAGTCAAAGCTGGCGGTGCCGAGTGTTTTTACTTGGTACGTGTTATTGAATTTCGAAGCGATTCCCGATACGTGAATGAGGTCGCCTTCTTTGTATTGCTGCGTGAAGCGGGCGAAATCAAGGCCGTTGCGGTTATCGTTGCGGATGATGACCGACTCGCCGTTTTCCGCAACCGCTGAAAATTCAAATGTGCCAAAATCGTTTACTGATTTTAAGCCAGTGATCGTGACGTTGCGCAGTTCAATGCGCTCGCCTTGCGTTTCTTCATTGACCCCTGCCGGCGTAATGGATTGCGCCTCAGGCAATGGGTTGTTGGATGAAATTACTTCTATTGTATCTGGCTGCAATTGCAGTTCGTTTGAATATAAGGAAGTGCGTCCTGTCAGGCGTACGTTATCCCCAGGACTGACGTTCGCGTTCGAAGTAAAGACATAAAGGCCTGCTGTGCCGTCCTGGATGTAAAAGGCTTTGCCGCCCCAGAAACCGGTTCCAGTTGTCACTGTGCCTTCGACTTCGATCAGCTCGCCGTTAGACGTGCGGGCTTTAGCGATCGAATCGACCGGCGTTGCTTCCGGCGGCGCTTCGCCTTCAGAAAGGATTGTATAAGCTGATGCTGAACGGAGGCCAGGAACAGAGAAATAAGCACTGAGTGTTCCGGTGATGGTCACTTCCGCTTTGAAATTTTGCGGGTTGTCTGCCAGATTCAATCCTGCACGGACAGAACCGCTCGGCAATTGGACGGGCAAGATTTTAGCGGGATCTGTTTCGTCCGGCGAATCCGCCAATCCCACATTGGTAGCCGCCGTGAACGGGGCTTCCTGGTCGTAACTCGTCCCGCTATTAGCGGTCCCTACGACAAATCCTTTCACCGTAGCGGTTCCTGAATTATTGGCAATCGCTTCCGCTACCGTAATCGGTTCTGCGGCTTGCGCTGTCGCCATATACGGCAAAACAGCGGATAATGCCAGTAACAGACTTAGAAAAATCTTGCTGAAGATGCTTTTCGTCAATTTTCTCCACTCCTCAATCTAGAATTGGGATACAACACAATTATACAAGAAGAGATTATTAAGCAGATTAAGTTTTTGTAAAATTTTAACTTCTTTACCCAATGTAACTAAGACCTTTACATATACAGGAATTTTTAATTTCTTTTGCCCTATATGATTTATTAAATTGAAATCAGTGAATTGTAAGCGTTTTCAATAAGGCGGATATGAATTTTTTCGTAACCTATTGTTATATTAGACGTCATAAAAGTGAGATTCATGATAAGATATAAAACGTGTATTGGAAATTTATGAGTTCTTTTTTTATTGGAAAAACATTGTGGAAAGTAGGATTTTGTTTTGGGTAGAAAACTTGCAATAACCAGCATCCTTTTTGTGATTGCTTCTCTTTTCCTGAAAATATCAGGTTTGCTGCGTGATATGATTATCGCCTTTTATTTTGGGGATTCTTATCAGGCGATGGCTTATTTTGCGGCGTTCACTTTACCGAATATGTTTATCCTGTTTTTTGCTACGGGAATGAAGAACGCTTTCGTTCCAAGCTATATACATGCACTGGCTGACGGTAAAGGGCATCATCATTTTTCTCAGATTATCCGCGGCACTGTGCTGCTCGGATTAACGGTTTCTTTAATAGGCATTGCGGCAAGTCCTTTTTTATTGCCTATGATGTTTTCGGAACTGCCCGCTCAAGCGATTGATTTGAGCGTCGCCCTTTCGATCATTTTCTTTATCGCTGTTTTTATGGTTTCCTTGAATTCAGTGTATGAAGCGTATCTGGATGCCGAGAACAAGTTTTCCCTTTCGGTCATCTCACAGATTCTGGTGATTGGCAGCACCATTCTTGGCGCTATTCTATTCGCAGACCAAATCGGCGCCTATTCACTCGCTTTCGGTTACTTAACCGGATCGATTCTGTCGTATATCGTTAAACGCTTATGGTTTATTCCAAAAGAAAGCCATAAAGTGGTCGGGCGGCTCGATTGGAACGAAATAAAGCCATTCTCAATCATCTTTATCCCCGTAGCGATTACGGTGATGGTCGGACAAGTCAATTTGACCATCGACAATATTTTCGCCGGCAGTTTTAGCGGTCAAGCGATCAACTACATAAACTATGCCAAAAACATTGTTCACTTCCCGCAAGCCATCATCGGGGTCACCATCGGCACCATCATCTTCCCGATTTTATCCAAAGCCATTTCAAATAATAATCAGGAAGGCTTCAAGAAAAGCATCGAGTATGGCTTGATGCTGACGCTGCTGGTATTGCTTCCGGCTGTAGCCGGGATGATGTGGCTTATGGAAGATTTGATACATATTGTTTATGAACGCGGTGCTTTTACAGCGGATGCCACGCAAGCAACGGCTGCTGTCGGACATTTGTATTTAGGGTCCGTGCTGTTTTTCAGTTTGCAGAACATCTTGAACAAAGCCTTTTATGCGAAAAAGAAAGGTCATGTCATTTTGCGCATCAGTTTATTTTCCATCGCGTTGAATGTCGCGTTGAATTTCCTGTTCATTGAATTGATGGGGACTTATCTGGCCATTCCGCTTGCCTCTTCCGTTATGGCACTCGTTTACTTTACGTTAAACTGGATCGTCTTCAACCGGACTGAAGGAAAGCTTAAAAATGGCTATTTACTGAAAGATGCATCGAAAATCATCACCGCTACATTGATCATGCTCGCTTCCCTATGGCTGACGGATTTAGCGGTTGGCGAGTTCCATGTGTATATCCGCTTTATCATCACTGTCATTGTAGGAGCCATTGTTTATACCGTTTCGATTCTTCTCCTGCGCACTGCCATTGCCCGTTTTCTATTGACTAAATTGAAAAAGTAAGGAGTTTTAAGCTTTTATGAAACAGGCATTACTCAACAACGCGACTCCTTTTTTGGCGCCAGCCATAAAGGCATCCTTGAAAAAGTTCTACCGATCCGAGAAACAGGTCACGCCATTGGAAAATGCCCGATCGGTACTGGTATTTGCTCCGCATATCGACGATGAAACGATCGGTCTCGGCGGCACCATCAGAAAATACGCATCCAACGGAGCAGAAGTTCATATTGCCGTCATTACCGATGGCAATAAAAGCAATACTTCCGGCAGCGCCAACCAAAGCCTTGCCGAAATCCGCAAAAGCGAACTGGTGTCGATCCAGGACCTTTTAGGCTTTTCTTCTATTATATATATGGAATATCAAGACAGCGCCATGGCTCAAGTCGAGTCTTCTGATCCTTTCAAAAAGCTGATTGATGAGATCAGACCTGACGTAATTTATACGCCAAGTCTGATCGATGCTCATCCCGATCATGTATTCAGCTCTCATTTGGTGGCAGCTGCTTTGAAAAACTCGATCCATCAACCTTCCTTAATAAGGGAATATGAGATTAACTGCCCTGTCCCTCCAGAGGAAATCAATTGTATAATAGACATCACGGATGAATTTGAAGTGAAAAAGCAAGCGACCAGAGCGTTCAAGTCACAAGTCATTGCTTTTGATGGATTTTTAGCTTTGGCCAGCATTAAAGCGTCTTTAGTGTCGGATGCTCGCGTAAAATATGTGGAGACTTTTGTGGAGAATGCTCCAGCGGCTTTTATCAAAGCTGCTGAAAATCTGAAGAAGCAGGACCGCAATTACCAAAATCATTTTAAACAAGCAAACCGTACAATTACGCTTTGGTGGGCTATTTTCAAAAATATCAATTTCAAAAAGGCTTTGTACCAAAGCCGCTAATTATATAAGTATTTGGAGGAAATTATGAACTTTTTAAAGAACGAAAACGAGAAATGGTTTTGGCTGGTTTCATTGCTGGCTTTCATGCTTATAGGCTATACGGGAATTCCGCTGATCGGCTACGTGCTGACAATTCTATTGTTCGCTTACGCATTCTACAACCCAAAGAACGGGATTCTAATGCTGTTTGTCTATATCCCGATCCGTGTCTTTATCATTGAATACAACCCAGGGCTTTCTTATATTACCGATGCTTTAGTGTTCGGTGCCCTTTTTAAAGTATTCTGGATGAATCGCAAAACAATCTCCAACCTTTTTAAATTCAAGACTTTCGAATATGCTTTTTTCGCCTTTTTGGCTATCGGTTCAGTTGCGGCTTTGATCACTGGCGTCAACATCGTCAACATCATCCAGCAGCTGCGCTCGTTCACCATCTTCTACTTGGTGTACTATATTGTTTACCGCCTGCAGATTTCAAGAAAAGATTTGGTCAACCTCATCTGGATTTTCATCTGGACTTCCATCCTGATCTTGATCCAAGCCATGGCTGAGAAATTGTCCATCCGGAATTTGTTTTTGCCGGAAAGCTGGCAAGCGATGGCATTATCAGCTAAGAACCGCGTCCGCATTTACGGCATGCTCGGCAACCCGAACGTATTGGGCATCTACTTATTATTTGCCTTCATCTTGTTCTACACTGCCAAGAAAAAGCTTAGCGAGTTCAACCCGCGCCATATGGATATCCTGAACATCTTCATCGCAGGCATCCTGGTCCTGACTTATTCCCGCGGTACATGGGGCGGCTTCTTGGTTGCAGCCATCGCCTTTGTCTTATTGACCCGCAAATGGAAAATCGGCCTGGATTTCGTCAAGTACTTGGCAGTTGCTTTAGTGTTTGTGGTCTTGCCGCTGAATTTACTGACAAACTATATCGAAAGCACGGATATCGGCAGTGAAAAAGTAAATAATATCCAGCAATTCGATGTGGGTGGCGAATCCGGATTTGCTGATCGCATCGGCAGCACGTTCAGTGAAGAAACTGTAGCAGGCAGCCAAAACTCCGGAAGAATTTACATCGTTAAAAAAGGCTTTGAAGTGTTCAGCGATTACCCGATCATCGGTACAGGATTTGCTACATTTGGAGATTCCACTACATTATCCAGTTCTTCTCCAATTTACAGCGCCTACGAGATCAGCCATAATTTCTATTCGGACAATCAATACATTCAAATTATAGTACAGACCGGAATCCTCGGCGTTATTGCTTTCGCCGTATTCCTATTATCCATTCTATGGCGCTACTTCAAGAAACATAAAGAAAGCTATTTATATGTTCTGACGGTCAGCATCTTGCTTGGCGGATACTTCATGGGTCTTGTATACAATCTGTGGGAATCTGATATTTTCACACTTTCGTTCTTTGTTTTGTTAGCCGCCGCTTCCCGCCGGGAGGACTTTGGAAAACCGATTGGTGAAAAGCTATGATCCGTCTTTTCCAACAAGGAGACGCTGAGAAGATCAATTCTCTGTACCATCGGGTTTTTGGAAAAGCACGCAGCATCGCGGAATGGGAATGGAAGTTTCAACGCCTTTCTTCCCCTCCCGCCATTATCATTGTCGCTGAAGAAGAAGGCGACATTGTCGGCCATGCTGCCTGCTTGAAGATTGAAGCTTGCTACCGCGGGAAGACGCTCTTATTGGCAGAGCGCGTGGACATCATGGTGGACCCCGCTTTTCAAGGCCGCGGCATTTATAAAAAGATCGTTGCCCGCATGCTTGAAGAATGCGAAAGCCAGAACATCGATATCGTTTACGGCTTTCCCGCTCCCAAAGCAAAAGATATTTTCCTGTCATCTGCTAAAGCAGACGACCTTGGCAATGTCCCGAGATTTTTAGCTGTTAATAAACCGGGAACATTGCTCAGCACAAAAAAAGAGCAGCTTTCGTTTTTGAAAGATCCTGCAGATAAGCTGTACAGCCTGCTGAGCCGTAAGAAAACCCCGTATCATTTAAGGGAACTTGGAGCTGCGGATTTGCAGTTGGTTGATGAGTTATATGAGCGCTATGCCGGATCGTATCCGCTTCATGCAAAACGTGGAAGTGACTATGTGAAACGCCGCTATTTGGATCATCCTGAAAGGGATTACCGGGTGTACGCATTGAGTGCCACTCAGGAAGATTACGGCTATGTGGTGCTGCATAAGGAAACTGCAGCGGACGGAATTACTTTTGAAACGATTGTGGATTTATGGGGGCCGAATGACAGCCACCAATTGTCTGTCATGCTCCGTGCCATCCGCTCGCACTCACAGGCTGATGCAATGAATGTATGGGCCGTGAAAGACAGCGCGCGGTACGAAGCGTTGAAGAAAGCTGGGTTCTTTCATATAAATAGCCCTATGCCGTTTGTTATCAAGTCTTTTAATTCCCAGGTGGAAGCCGGGAAAATGGCAGGCTGGCATTTGTCGCAGTCCGATGTAGATTCGTATTAATTGTGTAAATGTAAGCAAGTATAAAACCGGCTGCCCAATGGGCGGCCGGTTTTTAGGTTGTTGGGATATCATTATTTGCTATATCATTTCGCTCTAGGCGGACGCTTTTCGCGGGGTGCGGCCTAAGCCTCCTCGCTCGCTGGCGCTCTCTGCGGGGTCTCAGGACTCGCCCTATTCCCGCAGAAGTCGCCGCCTTCCGCTACATTCAACTTCGTTTTATCACCTTTTGAGATTTTCTGAAATAGGGACTGAGTGGAAAGCTCTCTTATTTGTTTCTACTTTCTAGATATGGAGCCAAACAGCGAGAGAAAATTACCCTGTCTCTGTCTCTGCATCGCTCCGCTAGCTTCGAGACATGAAAGAGCGTTGCATCGCTTTGCTGTTCCGTCGCAAAGACATTGGCGGAATATCGGTTTAGTAATAAAAGGCAACAAAACCGGCAGCCGAGAAATTTTCGGCTGCCGGTTTTTCGTGCTTTTTATCTCTTATGCAATTCCTTGATCACTGCAGGTGATACGGCACCTGTTCCGCCTGTCGTGTAAATGGTTTCGTAATTTGCTGCTAAGTCATCTACTGCTTTGCTAGCAGAATTTTGTTTAACCAATAACATCGGCGCTTCATGATTAGCTGCCAAATTGCTGCCTGCTAATGCATCGGCAAAGCCTGCGCCGTTTGCTGCGAACCCTACTTCAGCTTCCGGGAAATATTCCTCTGCAACTGCTACTGATGTCGCGTAGCGGTCAATTCCGCTGATTCGGCTGGCTCCTGGCAATTCGCCTTGAACTTTCTCTGAGACGGATCCAGTACCGCCAACGATTATAGTTTCTACTACGCCTTCAAGAGCTGCTGCTGTTGCAGCTGGTATTCTGTCTGGACGCGTCAGCAAGATCGGGTGTTCATCTACCGCTGCAAAAGAACTTGCAGACAAGGCATCCGGGAAGTTTGTTCCGTTGACGACTACGGCCGTCTGCCCTGCATTCCCTATTTCTTCAGCCACTTTCGCTGCTGTTTCGTAGCGGTCTTTTCCGCCGAGCCGAACACTTTCCACACCGGCAGCTTTCAGCTCAGTTTCAACTGCTGGTGAAATCGCTCCTGTGCCCCCTAGAATAATGGCTTTCTTTGCACCTAAACGGGCAATTTCCGCTTTGACGCGCTCATCCAATTTAGCGGCGCGCGTCAATAAAATCGGTGCCTCTTCTTTATAAGCCAAAGGTGTTGCTGTCAATGCATCCGCGAAATGACCGCCCTGGGCGATGACAACTGTTTCTGCAGTATCCCATCCTTCTTGAGAGACGGCGATAGCTGTTTCATAACGGTCTTTGCCTGAAAAGCGGACTTGGTTGATGCGGTCTTCGTCACGTGCATCTATTGAATCAAGAGACCTTACATAATCGATAAACATTTCGTAGTCGATAATACCAGGCTCACTTACCCGGCCATCTTCATATACTTCTTTAAATACAGTGTAGCCATCACCGCCTTTTGCAGTGAATGTGTTTGTAGCGACTTTGTAAGTTTTCGCTTCATCCAGCTCGACTTTGCCTTCAGCTGTTTCTGTGAAGACTGTTGATACCCGCTGGCCAACTGGTGCTTTTCCATCATAGTTGAAGGTCAGTCCAGAAAAGTGAAGGAACCCGCCGCTTTGCAATGGATAGTCTTTAACACTGATTTCCAACGCTTGTCTAAGCTCTTTTCCGGTCAGTTCCATGATTGCAAGGGAATTCCCAAACGGCATTACTGTCAAAACCTCACCTAAAGTAATGGGGCCAGCATTAATGGATTCACGGATTCCGCCGCCATTCGTTAACGCAATGCTTGTATCAGGGTCGATTTTTCGGGCTGCTGCCAGCATGCCATCTGTAATCAAATTACCAAGATCTGTTTCGCCTGTGCGCACATCTGCTCGGGCTCCATTTAATGGACTGTCAGTTACTACCCCGATTTCTTCGTTTTTCATTTCTTCGATTTCCGCTTTATAAGGCGCCAGCAGATTTTTTGCGGCTTCGTTTTCAGCTGCGTCTGCCACTTTATGCAATTGGCCGTCAAAAGCTGTGACTACTCCCGCTTCGTTGAACGTGACATCGAGTTCACCCAGGAACTCATTATATTGTTTAGCTTGAACGATTACCGTGCTGCCAGCTTTTACCGGCTTTTGGAGTTCCGTATGGGTATGCCCGCCGACAATCACATCGATTTCAGGCACTGCCGCCGCTAATGCTTTGTCGTTATCGATAGCGGCATTGTCGTCATAACCGATATGCGTCAAAGCGATGACCTTATCCACATCCTGGCTTTTGAAACCTGCGACTGCTTCTTTGGCTGCTGCGATGTAATCTGTAAAAGCAACTTCGTTCGCGCTTGAAATGGTAGCCGTTTCTTCAGTGGTCAAACCGAAAATCCCGACTTTTTCTCCATCTATCTCTTTGATGATTCCTTCATATATTTCCCCGTTCTTAGCAGCTGCTGTATATCCATCTTTTTCAAGAGGCGCTAAATTGGCATCCCCGGAAAAATCAACATTCGCCGCTACAAAAGGAAAATCGGCACCGGCTACAAATTGCGAAAGCCTTAAATGTCCATTTGCACTGGAGCCTAGGTCAAATTCGTGGTTTCCGAAAGTCATGGCATCATATTTCATCAAATTCATGAAAGGAAGATCTGCTTGCCCTTCGTATTTATTGAAATAAAGGGTTCCTGAAAAAACGTCTCCTGCATCCAATAACAAGTTATTCGGATTCGTTGCCCGGACTTGATTGACCAATGTGACCCGTTTGGCTACGTTGTCCAAATTGGCATGTGTATCGTTCGTGTGCATAATTGTCAGATTAAAATCACCTTCGGCTGCTTCGACAGACGTTTCTTGTACTCCCGCCAATGACAAAACCAATGCTGCTGCCATTACTGAAGTAAAAATTTTTTTCGGCATCCCTACACCATCCCACTATTTTTTTAGGCGTCACCTTAAGTTTTCGTATGAGGTGATCAAATAAGGCGATTCTTCCTACTATTCATAATACAATATCTATTATTAAGATAGTGTAAATAATTTAAATTTTTTGTCAATTTTTATATTTTTATAGATACCTTCATTTCTATAAAGTTTAACCGAAGGATGGATCTTTTGTTTACCGCTTCGGCTGCTCTGGGCATGGCTCCCGCAAGAAGCCAGGAAGACCACCTGTCTTCTTGCTTCGCCTAGCCCTGGACGCACCTGCGCTGGATATTTCTTTGCAAAGGCGATAATCGTTCATTCATCTTTCTGATTTTTACTCACCTAGATATGAAGCAAAACAGCGGAGACTCCCGCGGGGCAGCGTAGCGACGAGACAGCCGAGACCCCGCAAGGCGCGAAGCGACTGAGGAGGCTTGGCGCTCGCCCGCAGGAAAGCGGAGTTGTTTTGCGGAATATCGGCATATAAAGTTTTAAATTTCAACTCACTTAATTGAAAAAGCTAACCCACAAAACAAAAAAGCATGGCGCTAATGGATTCCCATTAGTGCCATGCTTGGTTTTATTAGTATAGAATTACTCGTAACTTACCAGTTCCATCTTCGATTCATGAACATTATCCCCGTTTGTCACAGTTGTCTGTTCTTGGATCAAGCCCAGAGACGGCGCATAGTAATTCGAAATAGTCGTCACTTGATCAGAAGTGTCGGATTTCAGCGTTTGCGTGATAACCAGGACATCTTCAAAAGTGCCAGCTGGCGTTTCCAGTGTTTCTGAAGTTCCGGTAATCTGCCATTCGCCTTCTGCTTGGTTCGCCTCATTGATCATGCTGACCGGTGACTCCATCGGAACCAGTCCTTCAAGCGAAAGATCTTTGACGCCTGTCAGTTCGGAAGTTTCCAGAAGCATGTCCATCGTGCTTTCCGTCCATTCGGAAATTTGAACGGTTTTCACATCGCCGAATGTAATGATTTCCAATGCTTTGTTTTCTTCCACTTGTTTTACTTCACGCACCACTTCGAAAGTATCCACTTCGAAGTTTTTCACTAATCCTTGTTCAGGCATATAAACTTGCAGGCCTTCTGGGTCAACGGCTCCTACTTCAGATGCCGATACATGGTTTCCAGAACCGCTGTTGGTTGTTCCTCCGCTTGATTCTTTCACTGCCGTGCCACAGCCGCTGAGCAATAAAGCTGCAATTACCAGTCCACTAAGTTTTTTCATATTATACCCACCTCATTATTTTTGCATTGCGTTGATCGTTGATTTCACTGAATCTGGTATAGTACCGCCGACATAATAGATGCGGTTGATCAGTTTTTCCGTACTGTTCGTTTTCAATGTGTTCGTTAAGGAAGTTGGCATATTACCTTCAGGCACCAGGAATAATGGTGCATTGTAGCGTTTTGTCAATGTTGACGAAACGAGTGCATCCGGATAATTTGCTCCGCTTGATACAATCAGGCTGTTTGAAATGAATTCATCGCTGTAATAATTCAATACAGCTGTAGATGTTTCATAGCGAGTCGGACCGGATAGGCGTAATACTTTATCACTGCCGATCAGTTTTTCCAGATTTGTTTCAATTTTCGTCGGCACACTAGAAGTCCCGCCGATAATGACAATGTCGTCGCCGAATGCATTGTTCAGTCTGTCCGGTGTCGCCAATCTCTCATTGACCAATACGATTGGCCAGTTTTTCACAACCGCTGCACTTGCTGCTGTCAAAGCATCCGGGAAGCCATTTCCGCTGGCTACAAAAACTCCAGAAGTATTTGGCAATTTGCTGTTGATTTTCGCATTTGTTGCGTATCTGTCAGCTCCTGAAAGGCGTTCTACTGTAACACCCATTCCTTTCAGTTTGCTTTCTATCCCTGCGGATAAAGAACCAGTACCGCCGACCATAATAATGTGGTTCGCTTTAAGGCGTTTAATCTCCGCTTCCACATTAGCCGATAAAGTAGCCTGCTTGTTCAGAAGAATTGGCGCATTGCCGTAATGTGCTGCAAGAGGGCCTGCAGACAGTGCATCGGCGTATCCATGGGAAGTTGCAAGTACCACTGTTTTTTTAGCTTTAGTGCTGGCAAAACCTGTAGGGTACAATTGCTTGGAAACTTCGATAGCTGTAGCAATCCGATCCTTGCCTATAATATTTTTCGGGCTATACGTATAAGCAGTGGTTTTCGGATTCGTATAAATCACTTTTTGTGCCCAAATATCAAAGAGTTCAGAGTTCGGCCAAAGCGCAGCATAGCTTCTCGCTTCTTCTCTATTGTAAAAATCAGCCATAACTCCTTTGTCTTTCGAACGGACCACGAAGTTTTTCCGTTGGAAGTTCGACCATAGTATATCTTGGGTTGTATTGTCAATTACTGAAGCTTTGGCAAGTTTTTGCGCATACGCGATGGCTTGGTCTTTTTGATAGAATTTCTTGACGTCATTTTTGCTGCCATCCTGGACGGTGTATTTCAAAGGCATGTAGTTGGACCACACAACATTTCCTGTTGTCGTATGGACAACCCGTGTGTTCTTCCATTGCGCTGCATACTTTTCAGCTTCTTGCTGTGTTGCAAACATATTATTATTGATTTTTACTGCTGAATGGTAAACGCCATAAACAAGCGGTTTTACAACTGGTATCGGAGCTGGAGCCGGTGTTGGCGCTGGTGCCGATGCTGTAGTTTGCACAGCTCCAGTTTTTTTGTATGTTACATAGCTTCCTGATACTGTTTTTGCATAGTTTAAAGCATCCGTTTTAGAAGTATAATGGCGCAAGGCTTTGCCGTTCGCATCATTTACCACGTATACATTAAAGAAGCTATTAACACCTTTTGCAAAAGAAACAGCAACCTTTTGCTGGAATTCTGCAGTCTTAATCATTCTTTCTTCTGTCGGATTAGACATATACCCCACTTCCAAAAGGACTGCTGGCATTTGCGCATTCCGCGTTACGTATAAACTGTTTGGGACAATCCCCCGTCCTTCTCTTACTCCTGAAGAAATAACGGAGTTATGAGTCACATTAGCCAAACGCTGGCTTTCAGGCGAATAATGGGCCTGCATTTTATCAGGCGGATAATTGTAATCCGTATAAGCTTTATTGAAGTAATAAGTTTCATATCCACCGTAAGTAGGTGAAGTTGTCGCATTATGGTGAACCGATACAAATACGCTATTGTCGTTGTTGCCGACAGCCATGTTATTGGCTACTCTCATGCGCGATATCAAATCGCTGCTTGACGAATAGGAATTGAAATGGGTATCTGCGGTGCGAGTCATTTTAACTGCGAAACCTAGTTTTTCCAGTTCCGACTTTATTCGCTTAGAAATTTCCAGGTTGGCGTGTTTTTCATAATAACCGGTTCTGTTCCCTGAATAGCCGGCCGTACCGCCGTACATTCCGCCATGGCCAGGATCTAGAATAATAGTCGGTTTACCGGCGGCTGATGTGTCTTTCGGACTAAAGCTAATAGCAAGCAGCAGTATTAACACGAATAAAATTTTTGTTTTCAAGTTAAAATCCCCTCTTTCTGTTTTTAATCCTACATGTAAAAAATAGTAGAAACAAGAGGAAGTTACAAGTTTTAACAAAAATGATTCTTTATACAGATTATGTATTGTAAAATATTAAAGCAAACAAAAAAAGTAGTCTAAATAGACTACTTTTTGGAGGTTCACTCTTTTTTTTAATTAGTAAGGCATAAATCTCATTGCAAGACTAAATGATGATTTTATATTTTTAATCATTTCATTTACATTAAATTAAACAAGAATTTACAATTTTGTAAAGGTTGTTTTATTCACTTGGCATATCGTTTAAATAACTTCTGGAAATTGCATCAGAATGTGCAAGAATTTCCATAATAGTTTCTTGATCCTGTTTCACCGTATCCGGTACCGGAATCATTTTTGTCATCATATCGAAATCATAATAACGTTCGGGATATCGAGCGTTTTGTCCTAAGTAAATCTCGTTTTCCGTTACAAAAGACCCTCCAGACAAATAATAACGCATGGTCAGCAAATTGTTATCGTATTCCAGTAAATTATGGCCAACAATCGGACCTTCCGGCACTATTCCTAGCAAGTTCGTCAATGTAGGCATAATATCCACTTGGCCGCCTAGAGTTGAATGGACTTCATTGTTGAATAGGCCTGGCCCTGCTACGATGAACGGCAGCAAAAATCGGTCTTTGATGGTATAGGTATGGCCCATCAAACCACTCATCAATTTCGTATCGCTTATTTTCATCGGCGTTCCGTGAAGCCCTGAATGGTCGCCTGTTATGACAATCAACGACTCTTCATACAAGTTTTCTTCTTTTAAAAACTTGATAAAGCCGCCGATTTGCTCATCCGTATAACGGACAGACTGCAGATAATTCCCTGCATAACTGCCTTCGAACTCGGCAGGCAACTGGAGCATTTGCTTATCTTCTGGAATTTCGAATGGCGTATGGCTGGTTAACGTCATGATATTGGCGTAAATCTTCTTGCCTTCTTCGGCCTGTTTTTTAATTTCTTTTGCTGCAAATTCAAACAGCACTTTGTCGGAAGGGCCAATTCCAACCAGATCTTCATGAGGAATTTCTTCTTTTGTATATGCTTTTTGGAATCCTAATGCCGGATAAAGTTTATCCCGGTTCCAATAGTCAATCGCATCCGCATGGTATGTCGTTGTTAAATAGTCCCGGCCGTTCAATAACCGCACCAACGACGGAACTTCTACATCCTCCACATAATTGACTGTAGGTTCGAGTCCTTTTGGATACAGGGAAGTGTGGAACATCCACTCAGCGTCGGAAGTATTTCCAGCACCAATCTGCTGGAACACTTGATTGAAATACATACTGTCTCTTAAAAGAGCGTTGATGTTCGGTGTGATTTCCTGCCCACCGATGGATTGGTTGATTGCTAAAGCCTGCAAAGATTCGACTTGTATAAAAAACAAGTGACGGTCTTTTGCAATGCCGAAACGCTCCTGTTCAGTATAAGGCACGAATTCATTGCCTTTTAAGGCGGCAAGTTCCGAATCGGTCATGATCTTATTTTCTGCATGTCCGACAGCTGAACTTTGAGACAATGCCTGGACAATCTGGGTTTGGATAAACCCCTGTTCTTTTGCGAACAACGTAATATCGATAATCGGTTTCTGAATGGCAACTGCTGTAGTCCCAATGGACATTATTGCCAGCACTGCAGAAACTGCTCCGATTTTCAAACGCGAAACTGTTTTAAACTGCTTTTTCCAAAATACGATAGCAAGCACTATGTATATGAGCAAATCCGAGAAAAAGAATAAATCCCACGGTGAATACAGAAGCTTGACCGTTTCCATTACCGATCCGGCCTGGTTAGCCTGATTTAAATCGTAATAAGACGGCACCGTCTGAAAATAACGTTCGTACCAGATAATCGAAACCATCAAAGCGGAAACAATTAAATTGTAAATTAAAAGGATCAACGGACTTACTTTTTTCAGCACCCAAAATAGCAATGCCGGTATGAGCATCCACATTGGAAAATCTATAATTAATATTCTAAGAAACGACACTTCCCCAAAAACCAAAGACCGGAAAACAGCAATTTTAGCAACCAATAATATGGATCCCACAACAAATATAGTAGTGAGATAATGCGAGTCCAGAAGCTTCTTCATATATTTTTCCTCTTTCTATTTCTTGTTTTCATCGCTTTTTTATTGACAAAAAACTGATGTTGCAGCAATGCGCAACATCAGCCCAAGAAACATTATTTCACAAAGCTTGAGGTTAATTCAATAGTTACCCCTTGATAATAGAATTTTAGTATATCGTCTGCTTTCTGTCCGTCTTTAGCCCGTTTATAAGAACCCCATTGGCTCAAGCCAATGCCATGCCCAAATCCGCTTCCGTCCATAATGAACCGGTCTTCCTGATCGATGATTCCGTATTGAAGGCTCTTTAAATTAACGCCGCCAAGCGTAGTCCGGAATGTCGTCATCGACGGGTTGCCGTTAAGTGATTTTGAACCATTGAAAGTAAGGGTCATTTGATGTTTATTAATCGCTTTGCCAACGTATTGATTGACCGCTGCTTTCAAGTCTTCCGAAATGACGCCGCTTCCTCCAAGAAAGAAAGCTTCACTCTTTGTGGGCATCGACTCGAAGAAAGCAGCAGGCAGTTTTGCCGGATCGGGATCAAGCAGGACAATCGGCGATCCCGTTTTCGCTGCCAGTACAGATCCTGCCAGTGCATCAACAAATCGATAAGCGTTGCCGATGACAATACTATTCCCAGTCAAAGGCAACTCTCGATTGATTGCAATACTGGTTTCCACACGGTTCGAACCGCTAATGCGTTCTGCTTTTATGTTCATATCCATTAATTCGGTTTCAACAGTTTCCGGAACGACTCCCTTGCCTCCGATAATAATAGCGGAGCTGCTGGCGTTGTCTTTTAAGAACGTTTTGGTTTGTTCAGCAAGCTTTGTTCCGCGTTGGATAATGATCGGAATTTGCTTATTAGCCGCATATGCAGAAGCCGATAAGGCATCCGAAGAACCTTCCTCGCCGTTTGCAATCATGACTTTTGAAGAAGAGCCAATTTCTTTGGCAATTGCTAATGAGGTTGCAGTTCTATCCTTGCCGGAAAGCCGGATAGTTTTAAAGCCTTTTTGCGTTAGTTTATCTTGTATTTCTGGAGAAATGGCAGATTCGCCGCCCAATATATAGATAGTTGCCCCAGCTTCAGTTTTTTCGTTTATAAATTGTTCCACGCTTGCCGGGAGGGAGTTATTCCGGACCAGCATGATCGGAGCTCGGTGCTTATGTGCAAGCACCGTTCCAGCAAGAGCATCTGCCAGTATACTGCCTCCACCTAAGACAATTGTTTTGGCTTTAGCTGCACCAACATATTCAGCAGCAATTTTAGCAGCCGTCTCGTAGCGGTCTATTCCGGAAAGGGTTTTGGATGCCGCACCAGCTTCCATATCGTATGCTAGAGCATTGTTTGTCTTGGTTCTGGCATAGTAAGTCACATCAACCTTCGTCTCTTTTACTTTGCCGGTATTTTCGTAATCACTTGTTTGAATGGAGTCAATTGAAGCGATCTTGATCGATTCAATTGCCGGATTGGCAACTTTTGCTTTTGATAAGACATAAGCTTTGTAATTTTTAAATGCCTCGCGGCTTTGGCTGTTCGCAACCATTGAACTGTTGAGATTGTATTCAGTAGTAATGTCCCACCAGCTTTCCGGTTTCTGTACATTTAAACTTGCGGGAAGCTGCTGTTTTAGCCAAGTCAGTTTCCACAACACATTGCTGGTATCGTATGGATCTTTCTGCGATTTTGTTATATAAGGAAGCGGGCTGGACCAGTATTGCTCAGCTAATTCCGTCTGACCGCCGTTGCTTGAAGAAAAGAAAGCCGTCACAAAACCTTTTTTGCCATCCGCTTTGACGTAAGTCAAAATCTGTCCTTGCGTTTCTGTTACAGCTTGGTTGCTGTACTGGTAATCGCGTAGATATTTTGGCGACAGCGGATCCCAAATGAACCCTTGGTATACTTGGTAGGTTGTCGTGTCGTCAATTTCCAGTGTGCTCTGGCTCATTTTCGAGAATACGTAAGAGCGTGCAGCAATCGCCTGCGCTTTCAAGGCTTCCATACCGCCGGCAGCAGGTGAACCCCAGCTTGCCGGTGATTCCGATGGCACAACGCCTTTCAAGTAATCTTCAAATTGCAGCATATTGACTGGCTGCATCAAAGCGGTGCCTGATAATCTGAAAAGAATCGTTCCCATATAAGGATGCGCTTCTGTTAATGCTCCTTTGTAAAGATACAGATGATTTTCTTTAGCGTAGATTTTAGGTTCAATGGTTACTGTGGATAATCCGGACGCCAAGATTTTAGTGCCGTCTTTGACAACCAGCTTTCCTGCACTGACAGTTACCGTGTATTTTCTATCTTTCGCTAACACCACAGTTGGTGCTTCTTTTAATACGGACGCCCCTTTTGGAACAAAATGGTACGTTGCAGAAGGTCCTAATTTATTGTTTAATTTCACTTTCACGGTAAAATCCGCTGCTGACGCTGACTCAGTTGGAATCGTCACAGCCAGCAAACTGAAAAATAAGATAAGGGCAAAACCTTTTATGATGGATTTCAAAAAAATTCCTCCTAATGTTTCTGTAATAGTGGGACGATGATGGTTAGATAAGTTGAACTAATAATTTTTGTCTGTCGATATTCCGCAAACCAGCTGCGCTTTCCTGCGGGCTTGCGCCGAACTAACTCGGGCTTCGCTCCCGAGTGGATTTCGGCACTCCGTCGCTACGCTGCCCCGCGGGAGTCTCCGCTGTTTTGCTCCATATCTTGAAATGGGTACAAATGCTATTATGAGAATTTGCTGATGTGGAGAAACCTCTATTAACACCGAGACGTTTCATTCATCTCATTCCTCTCCATTTAAGATGAAAGAGCGGAAGGCGGCGACTCCTGCGGGAATAGAGGGCCAGGTGAGACCCCGCAGGGAGCGCAGCGACTGAGGAGGCTCACGGTCCTCCCGCGGAAAGCGTCCGCCTGGAGCGATTTCATCAACATCTAATTCATTAGTTCAATTTATATAAGATTGTTAATTAATTTATATAAGATCTGACAGTCACAATTTTCTTGTCCCAGTTCGCCCATTTTGCATTTAATGACATGATGGTCACTCCCGTGCTGAATCCGGCATGGACTATTTTTCCATCTCCCAGATAAATGCCGGCATGGGACGGAGTGGTAGGCACTGCATTCTTCAAATCGAGGATAACAATGTCACCCGGTTCAGCGTTTGCATAACTTACCTCTTTGCCTGACTTGGCCATTAGCGCCGTGGTCCGGGGAATCGTGATGTTTTGTTTCGCAAAAACATACTGCAGGTACCCCGAACAGTCGAATCCTCTGGTCGTTGTCCCACCGTATAGATAAGGCACTCCCATGTATTTCTGTGACTCTTCTACAATGCCTGTGCGGATAACAGCAGTGGATACAGAAGCTGTTACGGGAGTAGTTACAGGAGTTGCCACCTGTGTAGGCGCAGGATTTAAAGCCCCATTGGAAATCGCCCCTTCTCCTCCAATTACCGTTAATGCCCCTACATTTTTAGCCGTTATGGCATTTTTAGTCACAGCAGGCAACGAATCTTTTCGTGTAAGGAAAATCGGTTTTTTCTGTTTTGCGCCGAGTGCTGAGCCCGTTAATGCATCCGCAAAGTGTTCGCCTGACGCCATTAAAGAAGCCGCTATTGTTGAAGGGTATAACTCAGAAACCACGGCAGCGGCTGTTGAAAAGCGGTCTTGTCCTGCAATGCGTCGGACAGATGCCGTTTTTTCTATTTGCTCGAAGATTGCAGGAGAAACAGCGCCTGTTCCTCCTACTACGATGACGTCCGAATATTTTTCAATCATTTGTTCCACTTCAGGTGACATTTTGGCAGGTGACGTCAACAGGATCGGCATGCCTTTTTCAGCGGCATAGGAAGCAATCGCCAGACTATCCGCAAAACCTGAACTTGAAACAACGACGGCTTTGGCACCGCCAACTTCCTGGGCAATCAATGCTGAAGTCTGGTGGCGGTTTGCTCCTGAAATCCGGGTGGGAGTGATGCCGGCTTCTTCTAATTGAGCCACGACTAAATCTGAGATTACGCCTTTGCCGCCCAAGATGGTGGCATTTTCAGCACCAATCCGTTTAATTTCTGCAAGGACCACGGAGGGAATGACGTCTTTTTTCACTAAAAGAATCGGCGAATTCAACTTTTGGGCAAGCGGTGCTCCCGATAATGCATCGGGATAATTGGTGCCAACGGCCAGCACGACATGATCTGTG
Organism: Planococcus sp. 1R117A; assembly: GCF_051417975.1. Taxonomy (NCBI): domain Bacteria; kingdom Bacillati; phylum Bacillota; class Bacilli; order Caryophanales; family Caryophanaceae; genus Planococcus; species Planococcus sp. 1R117A. The sequence goes on from NZ_JBPRLO010000001.1 coordinate 313,859, forward strand.
CTATTGTCCGCCCACCCTTCTTGTGAAACTGCTACTGCGGTATGGTACCGGTCTTTTCCGGAAATTCTGTCAAAATCACTGAATACAGTCGAAGCTTCTGGAGTAAGCACGAATGCGGAAGCCGAAATGGTGATGGTTAAGGCAAGGACACGGAGGCTCTTAAATTTCTTCATATGGTCTTTTGTGCTCCTTCTAGTATGTTTTTTTGTATTTATTATACATTTTTATGAACTTTATTGAGTTTATCATTGTTAAACTCGGTTGAATACCATATTTATATTATGAGCCACGCAAAAAATCCTCGAGAAGATCCTCGAGGATTTGTAAAAACGCTTGTATATCAAGGTTCTGCCTTGTTTTAAGGAAAAGTTCACCTTGCGAAAAACAGGATTTTTTGCCTAGTTTTTTTTCTGAAGATCTCGGTATGTAGACAGCAGCTTTTTTTGTAAATTTGCATTGGAAAAGTTATTAACGGCAAACTCCCTCAATTGACGGCCCATCGTAGAAGTATCTGAAGAAATAGCAGCTTTTGCCGCTTGCAGCAACGATTCCTCATCACCCGGTACAATAATCCAGCCTGTTTTGCCGTGATCGACAAGAGCGCTTACCCCTCCGACATCAGTCGCAATAACAGGGGTCCCCATATCAGCCGATTCCAATAGCACCAACGGGAAGCTTTCGCTGTATGACGTCAACAAAGAAACATCCGCAGCATAAAGCAATTGATCCACATCGTTTCGAGTGCCCAAAAACTGCACTTTTTCCTGAATCTCCAATTCTTTGGCACGGGCTTCCAAGGTCTTTCTTAACGCCCCGTCGCCTATTATCCATAGCTTCCACTTATTATTTTCGAGCTTACTGAAGGCTTTCAACAACACTTCATGCCCTTTTACAGGGTGAAGGCGTGCCACAATGGCAAATACGAAATCTGTTTCTGCCGTATCGAATTGCGCACGGATCTGTTTTTTATCATATGCCGGAATCGTTTCATGGAATTCGATGCCGTTGAAAACAGGCGTGATTTTCGATGCTTTCATGCCCATCTCCACCAGCATCGTTTTAAACTTTTCAGATACTGCAAAAAGGTGATCGGCATTGCGGAGCGCCCGTTTGTTGAGAAAGGTGAAAAACTGATTTACCGCTTTCGGCTGATGAAGAAAATCCAAGGAAGGATCGCTATGCACCGTAATAAACCACGGAATCTTCATTTTCCGGCGAATGGAATTAATCAAAAAATTCGATTTCGCTCCATGCGAATGGACCAATGTAAAGCCATTCTGTTGAATGAAAGCTAATATTTTTCGGGAAGTGGATTGGTCAAATCGGTTCTTCTGCGGTATGACCGTCACTGTCACGCCTTGCTTTCTGGCTTCTTCGGCAAACGGCCCTTCCGTCAATAACAATAATTCCATCTCAACCGGTGATTCATGAAATAATTGCAGCAGATGTTTTTTCGAGCCGCCCGTCTCTCCTCCGCTGATCATATGAAGAATTTTCACAGGCTTTCCTGATCCTTTGCACGCAATGCTTTAAAAAGGAATTGAGGAAGAGCGATTTGGCGTTTGATGCGAGATGGCTGTGAAGCAAGACGGAAAAGCCATTCGGTTCCGGTTTTCTGGAATACAATAGGAGCTCTTTTTACTGTTCCACTATAAACGTCAAAACTGCCTCCGACTCCTTGGAAAATATTAACGTCCAAGCGTTCCATATTCTCGCGGATGAACAGCTCTTGTTTCGGACTTCCTAACGCTACAAATAAGATATGGGGTTTAGCAGCATTTATGGTGCGCGCAACTTTATCCATATCTTTCTCATAACCATCCAGCATTCCTGCAATAACCAATTTCGGGTATTTGTCCTGTATTGAAGCAGCCGCCAGTTCTACCGTTTCTTTTTTCGCACCATACATAAAAATCCGGTAGCTGTTTTTGTTTGCCAATCTAAGCAACGCATCCATCATGCCGATGCCTGTTACTCTGCCTTTGATTTCTCCCCCGCGCAGCCTTGAAGCTACTGATATGCCGATGCCATCCGGAATCTGGTAAGTCGATTCATTCAGCAATTCCATCAATTCGCTGTTTTTGGAAGCCATCATCACTTTTTCCGGATTGATGGCGACGATACGGGACTTTCTTCCGTTTCTAATATCTGAGTCAATGAATTGCATAAGCTCTTCTTCGCTTTGCATATTAACATTGACGCCTAAAATCTGTTCTTTCATTCTTTTTCATCCTCCATAAAAACTCACTATCTAGCAGTGATGCCTTTAAAACTATTCACATTTACTAAGTTGTTTTGCTTATGATTTTAAAATGCAGAGCTAAATCAATTGTTAATTTTATCATAGTTGTCTGCTTTTCACTAAAATTTCTATACAATTTACATCTTTTTTAAAAATTCGCTGGATTATTCTTTTGTTTTTATAGTCTTTTTTCTGTTTTTATTCTTTTGGAAGAGTTTTGCCACACTCAAAAACAACACTGCGCCGAACAAATCCAAAAGAACGTCTTGCCATGCGGGCGTCCGTCCCCCGGTCAGCGATTGGTGGAATTCATCCGCTAAAGCAATGGCTGCAGTAATGGCCAAAGCGAGCCACACTTTTGGCTTAGGCAAAAGATTCAGCACGGCCAAGGCGATCAAGCCGAACATCAGGACATGGGCGCCTTTGCGAAGCAAAAATTCGATGAATTTATGATAGCCTCTTTCTTCAATCGATACGTGAGTGCCCCAATACGGAATTTCCAAATGGCTCAATACGCCTTTGAACGGCTCGGACGGCAGGTACTTTTCCAATGCCGGAATCAAGGATTGTTCTTCATAAGTTTGGCCGGAAGATACAAATAACACGATAAATAAAGTAAGCAAGATGAGTATTTTTTTCATAGTTGAATTGTATCATGAATTTATTTCCGAGTTGCTGCCAGAGAGCAGAAAAAAACACATTTGCCTCGTAAGCAAATGTGTTTAAATCAATTAGTCTCTGCTATGTTCGCCCCAGCATTCCGTATTCTTCAAACCTGGAATGTTTTTCGCAAAGAATTCCGGATTTTTCCCGGCTTTCCGCTGGGTGGTGTAATCGTTCAGCACTTTGAATGCCGTTTTCCCAAGTATCGCAATAACGGTCAGGTTGAGTACCGCCATGAGACCCATGAACAAATCGGCCATATTCCAGACGAGCTGCACTTTTGCGAGTGCACCGAACATTACCATCCCCAGCACGCCGAAGCGGTAAGCCGTCAGCCAAGCGCTATGCGCATTGATAAATTCAATATTCGTTTCACCGTAATAATAATTCCCGATAATCGAGCTGAAGGCGAAAAACATGATGGCAATGGCCAGGAAATACGGTGCCCAGTCGCCGACGTGGACATTCAGGGAAGCTTGTGTCAGCGAAATCCCTTCCTGTTCGCCTGTTTTGTAGACGCCCGCCAGAATGATGATAAAAGCGGTAGCGGAACAAATGATGATGGTATCAAAGAATACCCCCAAACTTTGGACAAGGCCTTGCTTCGCCGGATGCGACACGTTCGCCGCTGCTGCAGCGTTCGGCACAGATCCCATCCCGGCTTCGTTCGAGAACAAGCCGCGGCGCACGCCTTGCATAATGGCCGCTCCAATTGCCCCGCCTGCCGCTTCTTCTAATCCGAAAGCACTTTTCACGATCAATGCGAAGATAGCAGGAATTTCACTGATATTCATGATTACTACATAAAGCGCCACCAAAATGTACAGCACCGCCATAACAGGAACCAGCACCTGAGTTACATGGGCAATCCGCTGAACCCCTCCGAAAATGACTAGCGCCGTCAAGATGACCAATCCCAAACCGATCCCCCATTCCGGGATGCGGAAGACATCTTCGAATGATTGCGCAATCGTGTTTGATTGCACCGAGTTGAAGATAAAGCCAAATGCCAATGTCAATAAGATTGCAAAGACGATGCCAAGCTTCCGGTTGCCGAGTGCTTTTTCCATGTAATAAGCCGGCCCTCCGCGAAATTGCTCACCGTCTTTCACTTTATAAACCTGTGCCAGCGTACTTTCAATAAAAGCCGTTGACATCCCGATCAAAGCCACGACCCACATCCAGAAAACCGCACCTGGCCCTCCAATTGCAATAGCAATGGCTACACCGGTAATGTTTCCTGTGCCGACCCGTGATGCAGTAGAAATTGTAAAGGCCTGGAATGCCGAAACACCATCTTTTCCATCTTTTTTCTCGGTGATTACACGAAACATCTCGCCAAACAGGCGCACCTGCACAAATTTTGTGCGAATCGTAAAATATAAGCCGAGTCCCAAAAGCAGGGCAATTAAGATATACGTCCATAATAAGTCATTGCCTTCATTGATGATCCATGTTAATCCGTCCAAAATAGTATCCATAAAGTTTCTCCTCTAACCTGTAGCTTTATATCTACAGTTTTCTTAGTTGTATTTTCTTAGATGTTGTTAAACTTGTTTACTTTACCCCAATTCTTTACAGCAGAAACCTGCTCACGTTCTTCTCAGCGTTTCTGCCAGTACACGCGCTCCGATATCAAGCGCTTTCCGGTTAAACGCCATATCCGGGTGATGGAGCCCCGGCGTAAGATCTGCTCCCACTCCAAGCATCGCCGCTTTCAGTTCTGGCTTCTTTATCGTGTAAAAATGGAAATCATCCGCACCGGTTGTTTCAATAGGCGCAGACGTATTTTCATCGCCTACGACGGACCGGATGGCAGTGTCCGCAATCTGCATCGCTTCTTCCGATACTTCCGCCGCCGGCGTGTAATCATCCCATTCCCAATTTATTTCGACGCCGTGCATTGCTGCGATGGATTCGATTCCCGCATCGATGCGTTTTCTCAATTCCGCCATCAGGCTGTTCGACTGTGAGCGGACATCCAGTGCAAACGCAGCGCTGCCCGGAATGATGTTCAACGACTCGCCTCCCGCCTGGATGTTCGTCAGCTTCACCGAATACGACTCAAACGGCGAGAAATAAATCGATTTCACAAATTGATGGATGGCGGCAATCACATCAATGGCATTTTTCCCTTGATGCGGCCGAGCACCGTGGGCATCCACTCCGGTAATTTTACCTTTCAGGAAAATCCCGGAACCGTGATAAATGGCAGGCGCTACTTGGCCAAAAGGCATTTCCTCAATCGGACGCAGATGCACACCGTATAAATGCGCCACGTCTTCCAGCGCTCCACGTTCAATCATCGCAAGCGATCCATTGCCTTTTTCCTCTGCCGGCTGAAAAATAAACCGAATACGCTTCGTCAGAGTTTCGTCTTTCAAATAAAGAAGCGCCCCCAGCACCATCGCCATATTGGCATCATGGCCGCAAGAATGATTGGCTTGCACTTTTCCCTGCACTTCCTGCCACAGGGCATCGATGTCGGCGCGTACCGCCACTACTTGATTTCCTTCGCCAATTTCAGCGATCAATCCCGTTACGTCATTGAAGGTATGATGCCTGATTTGCAGCTCTTCCATAATGTCAGTCAGTTTTTTCGTCGTTTGGACTTCTTTCCAGCTCACTTCGGGATGGACATGGAAATGGTCAAAGTACTCCAGTATTTTTGTTTCATTATCCATTTGTCCGTTCATTCCCTTCCACTATGCAAGTGGCCGTGGACAGTTTCTGCAGCTGCTTTTCATCCACTTCGACGCCAAGGCCAGGCTGGTCCGACAAATTGACATAAGGCAGCTGGTACTCCAGGTTCCCGATCTCTTCTGCGAATAAAAGAGGTCCGGTCAATTCAGCTGACTGGATATTGCGCCGCGACATCACCGCATGATAGCCTGCCGCAGAACCGACTGAAGACTCCACCATCGACCCGATCTGGGCAATGATGCCTGCTGCTTCTGCCGCTTTCGCCATTTGGATCGCCGGGAAAATACCGCCGGATTTCATCAATTTGATGTTGATGTAATCGGCCGCTTCAAGACGGATGATTTCAAGCACGTCTTCCATCGTCTGCACACTTTCATCTGCCATAATTGGCGTGGTGGTTTTTTGGCGGATATCTGCAAGCCCGCGGATATCGCCCATGCGGATCGGCTGTTCAATCCAAGTGAGCTGTGCCTCCGCCAACTGGTTGATGGTCTGAACCGCATGCCCGACCGTTTTCCATCCTTGATTGACATCGATGCGGATTGGCATTTCGGGTCCCACCGCTTCCCGCACTGCGTAAATGCGCGCAATGTCAGTAGCAGAATCCGTGCCGCCCACTTTCAGTTTCAAGCTGCTGAATCCTTGGTCCATCGCTTTCTTCGCTTTTTCCGCCATGATTTCCGGCGCTTCAATGCTGAGCACTTTCGGATATTGCAGATTGTCATGTGCACGTCCGCCAATCAAGTTATAGACCGGCTGATTTGCCGCTTTCCCCATCAAGTCGTAGCACGCAATATCAATCGCTGCTTTTGCCGCGGGGTTTCTGGCAATCGCCGCATCCATGAGATAGTGGATGTGTTCGATGTCGAACGGGTTTTGATTGATGATTTGCGGAACGAGTACATTTTTCAAAATTTCATATGTACCGGTGACTTGCTCACCCGTGACATGCTCATCCGGCACCGCTTCGCCGTAGCCGATGATTCCCGCATCCGTCTCCAGCTTGACAATGACCGCCGGCATATTCGGATAGGTCGCATACGAAATGATAAACGGTTCTTTCAACGGAAATTCCACTGCATAGATCTGTGCTTTGATGATCTTCATCTCTGTTCCCCCTTATTATGTATAAGTAAATTGTACATGATTGGGGCCGTTTGTTGTAGGATAGGAGGGGATATTTTGGTTCGGTGATGTTCGTTAGGGTAGTTTCCAAGACCGGAGTTCACATGCTCGGGATGGAAAAGACCTTTGCAGTGCGCGAAGGTCTCTTTTAAAGCTTAAGAGCGCATTTCGCTGTTGGCAAACTGCGAAGTAATTTCTATTGATGTTTTGAGCAGTTTCTATCGGTGTATTTTTGATTTCTATCGACATTTCACATGTTTCTATCGGTGTTTTGAACGTTTTTATCAGTGTTTCTCTCTTTTCTATCGGTATTGTTCTTTTTCCCGATAAAAACGATGTCTTTTTCCTCCGACTTCTTCTAATTTTTTTCTTTTTAATGCCCGTTTTGCTGCTTCTTGTGTCGGCATTCCAAGGAAGATTTTGCATTCATTTGCAGTAATAGTTGGTTTGCAGAGCATAAACCAATCATCAATGGCATCAAGGTGCGCATTCAAGTCTGTTAAATTGCATGGAGGGCATTCCCATTTGCGCACGACCCGGTTCATTTTTCTAAAACGGCAGCGCGGACAGTAAACGCCATTTTGGATGTCCTGGAGATTGATTCTCAAGTTGGGGGCTAAGGGAAAGGGCTGGTATTTTTGGTCAACAGCCAGCAGATTTTGGCCGAGTGAATTCATCTGATCCACTGTAAGAAGTTTGTCTTCAATTTTTAACCGATGCAACTGGAAAAATAATTCGTCTGCAATCCATACTGTGGCACCGAGCGGTACATTCTCAATTACTTGCGAAGGATATGCCATTACTACTGCTGTTTCTACAGGTAGAGTGCAGCCGAATTGCTTCAGCACTTTTTCCATTTTGATTTTTGCTGTCTCCGCTTGGACCACGGGGCTTTTGAAGTATCGGCGTTTTCCGTTCGGCAAAGTTTGATCCAACACACTGGGGTTCGACCTGAGCCTCAGTTCCCCACCCATATTCTTGATTTCCAATATCAATAGCCGGTCTTGTGTAATAAAAACGGTATCGATTTGACTGCGGTCTGGCAGTGATAAGTCTTGGATGACGATAAACGGATAGTTCGGCTCAAAATAAGACAGAAGTTCATCCACTCGTTCTTCGCCGCCCGCTCCCGCTTTCTCGTAATTCAGCAGCTCTTGGATTTTCCTGCTTTTCTCATGATTGACTGGCAGCCTTTTCAATAGCGCTTCGTAGCCAGTGATTTTCGCTGTTCTCTCCCGGTATTTAATGATCATTGACATCCCTCCTGCTTGATTGTATCAAGCTTCTCGAATTAATTCCATATATATCCAAACCGAAGATTTGAACAGCTATTTCGATGGAAAAATGAGATTTGAAGGGTTTTTATCGGTGTTCTTCAAAACAAGCTCCGCTCTCTGTTACAAGCTCAAGGGCTTAGATGGAAGAGCCCTTCGTCAAAACGAAGGACTCCTTCACTGTCAAAACATACATTTCGCTTTGGCGAAATGCGATAGAATGAATTTCTATCGACAGTCGAAGAGGGTTCTATCGGTGTTTCCAGCTTTTCAATCGATGTTTCTCCAGTTTCTATCGGCGTTTTGACGCTTTCTATCGGCGTTTCTAAGGTTTCTATCGGTGTTCTTCAGAACAAGCTTCACCAGTGGCGCCAGACCAAGGGCTTCAAATGGAAAAGACCTTCGCTGAAAGCGAAGGTCTCTTAATTCAACACCCTTAGTAATGAGGACTTTTAACGAAAATCGACAGAATCAATTCTTCCAGCAAAATCGGCATTTCTTCAAATGTATTTTTGATATGAAGGCGTTCTGTGCGTTTATGGGCATCTTTGCCAAAAGGACCGACATTCAAGACAGGCGCCTGCAATTGCTTCATCGCCTGGAAAGGGATGTTGTACAAGTCACCATACACCGGTGTATTTTTTTCATAGGTGATCCATCCGCCATTCTGGTCGGTGTAATTGACATAACTTAAATCCGATATGCCGTTAAAGTAATGGATTTGTTTCATTTTCAATCCGAATTTATTCATGGCATTGGTTGTCACTTGTTCAACGCAGCGCTTGACGAGTTCGTTTTCCGATGAGTTTACTGGCGGGTAATAAGGCGGCGCATACAGCAGCACAGTCGCCGGTGTAAGCTCCTGGCAATTGATCAGCAGGATGTCGACGATGTGCATCGACTTTTCCCGCACGTCCCATTCCGGATGCATCATGGTGTCATACAAGGCTTCATTGACGTAATCGATGCCGAATTTAGTGATCGCATATTTCATCAGTTCTTCAAAGCGAAGCACCCGGATGTCTCCGACCGGTTCGATGTTTTCGCGTTCGCACATCGCGCGGTAGTCGCGTGTGCAATGTTCCATCGCTTCGATGGCCACTTTCTCGAATTGGTCGAATACTTCTTCCGCCGTTTTTTCCATCAAAAAGACGTTGTACATCGCGCTGGTCCGGTACGGTGTCTGTGCCGAGTACTCTTGTTTCATGTCCCGCTGCATCAAAGTTACCGGAACAGGCGTTTTTTCACCATAAACGGTTTCAGTAAAACTTGTATTCCATTCCATCCGGTGCGTCAGGTATGTCGAGATATAACTCGATGTAATGCCGGACAACGGTTCGCCGACATGCGTTTCTTTGCCGTAGAATAAAGCGGATGGCATTATCTTGCCGATCGATCCGGTATAGACGTAATGGTTCATGTCTCCCGGATGATGGGCAAACACCGGTTCACCATTCAGGAATAAGATGTATTCCAAACCGTGCTCCCGCTCCAGGTCCAGCAGTTTCGAAACTCCGTAGCGCATGCCGGCGGAATTCACTTCTTCGTCGGCCACGGTCATCAGCAGCAAATTGATCGGCCATTCCTCGGCAGCCGCTTTCTCAATCAGTGCCATGTGAAGCGCCAGCCCTGCTTTCATGTCCATGGTGCCGCGTCCGAATAAGTATTCACCAGACTCAAGGTCCGCTCTTGCATCTGGATCCAATTCATCACGCACTTTCTTGAACGCTTCCGCCAATTCCAGTGGGCTGCAGGCAATCGGCTCCAGATCGCCATATTCCGATGTATGGACGGTATCGTAATGGCTGATGAGCACAATCGTTTCTTTGGCTTCAGGATGTTTATACAGCGCAGTGACGTTCTCGCGCTCCCAATTCACTTGGCTAAACGCCAAGTTTTCAGGATGCTCCTGGAAATACGGAATCATTTCCAATTTTTCTTTCAATTTATAGGCGAATTGAACTTCGCCTTCTGTTAACGTCATGCTTTTCCAGCCAACCAACTCGCATAACAATTCCTGCAGCTTTTCGGGAGTCCCCCATAATGTAGCCATCTCTATGTCCTCCTCTTGGATCAACTAACACTTAGCGGGGGTTGTATCCCCGCAAAATGATATTCCTCATTTCTGCTCCAGCGTTTTCACCCATGCTGCCATGCGTTCCATTGCCCGTTCTAGTGTCGGCATGGAATAGGCGTATGAGATTCGGAGAAAGCCTTCTCCGGCTTTCGTAAACGCTGAACCGGGTACGGCTGCCACGCCTCCTTCTTTCAATAAAGCGCTCGCGAACTCGAATGACGTCATGCCGTATTTTGTGATGGAAGGGAAAATATAAAATGCGCCTGCCGGTTTCACGACATCAAGCCCCATCTCGGTCAGTTTTCCATAGACAAAATCACAGCGCTCCCGGTATGCCCGGTTCATCATTTCCGGCGCGTCGCGGTTATTTTTCAACGCTTCGATTGCGGCATACTGGCTCGGCACGGATGCGCAGACGGTATTGTACATATGCACTTTCAGCACTTGCGTGACATATTGTTCCGGCCCCAGCAAAAAGCCCATGCGCCATCCGGTCATTGAATGGGATTTGGACAAACCGTGCACAAGGAATGTGCGGTCTTTAATGGCATCAAAACAGGCAAACGAAGTATGGCTGCCTTCAAATGTATTTTCACTGTAGATCTCATCTGTCACGACAAAAATTTCATGTTTGCTGAGCTCTTCCACCAGTGGCTCCATTTGGGCCTTCGTCAATGTAACACCTGTCGGGTTGGAAGGGAAATTAAATAAAATCGCTTTTGTTTTATTGGTAATCAGCGCTTTAATCGCTTCTGCTGTCGGCACCAGGCCGGTATCGGATGTATCAAGCAGGACAGGTTTCCCGCCATTAAGTTCAATAATTGGTTCGTATCCTGCAAAACAAGGGGCCGGAAGGATCACTTCATCGCCTTCTTGCAAAATGGTGCGAAAAACAGCATCAAGCGCTTCGCTTGCCCCGTTTGTGGCTATAATTTCAGTTAGCGGATTATAGACCAGGTTATATGTATCTTGGAAGAACGCAGAAATTTCCTGGCGCAGTTCAACGAGCCCCGCATTATGGGAATAACCGGTCAGATTAGCGGTAATCGCCGCTTTTCCGGCTTCCTTAACCTTTTCCGGCGTCGGAAAGTCAGGCTGTCCGATTGTTAAGTTAATCGCATCCGGATAATTGGGCAGCTGATTGAAAAACTGGCGGATTCCTGAGATTTTAAGCGCTTCTGCACGTGGATTCAATGTTAATGACATAGACTAAAACTCCGTTTCGTATTTCGACTTGTTTCTATTATATTGCAAATCACTTGAAAATAAACTGAGACAATCGGCATAGACAAAAAAGCGGCTCACACGTTAAGCCGCTTTTTCCGTTTTTTCAATAAATCTTCCGCAGCACCGGATCCGAACAGCACTCCGATAACAATCAGCACAAGTCCGAAAATATGGCGGGATGTGATGATTTCACCAAGAATGACCGCGGAGCCGACCAGCGAGAAAAAAGTATTCAAATTCATGAAAATAGCTGCTTTTGTCGGTCCCGCCTGGCCGATGGAATAATTGTAAAGCATATGGGTGACCGCTGTCCCGAGCACTGCTGAAAAGAAAAATGTTAGCCAGAAAATCGGTGTCACTTCTGCAAAAGCCCGAATTTCCCCTGGCTCTTGAATCAGCGAAATGATGAATAAGATGATGGCTCCGACAATGAACATATACGCCGTCAGCAGGCGGGGATCCATGGAACTCGCCGATTTTGAAATGACGAGAAAGCTGAGCACTTGGGTAAGTATAGACAGAAAGACGAAAACGTCGCCGATATTCATGCCGGCCGCCGCCCCGCTTCCTACCATCACGGTGGCTGACACACCGGCAAGCCCAATAACCACACCCACCCATTGCAGTTTCGAAGGATAGCTTCGAAGGATCAAAGAAACAAGCACGGCTGTCAGCATCGGCCCTGTCCCTAAAATCAGCCCTGCGTTCGTACCAGATGTAATTGCCAGTCCGCTGGACAGGAAATAATGATGTCCCACCACATTGAGAAGCGCGCCGAGCACAATAAACGTCCATTCGTTTTTCCGCGGCAAGCGAAGCATTTTCATGAAAGCCAGGATGATAAAAACGGTGATGCCGGCTGTCAGTATGCGGAATGCGGTTAAAGTTACCGGATCGACAAATTCCACCAAGTATTTCACTGAAGGCAAATTAAAGCCCCAGACGAGCATAACAAATGTTAAGATGGCATAAATTTTCCATTGATTCAATCAAGTCAAGCCTTCTTTCGAGTTCCGAATTATCCATTCATTTTACGCCGGTTCTACGGAAAAGTAAACGCCGCTGTGGTTACTTAGCTGCCTTGACTTCATAATCATAGGCTTTCCGGCCGATCAATAAGCTGAATACGATAAACGCCAGTAAGGAAAAAATCACCGGAAACGTGACGGTATGAACACCGAACAGCTCGCCATTTGCCTTGTTGTAAAAATGCAGCCCGACGTAGCTGCTGATGCCCACAACCATGGAAGCGATGGCACCGTATTTATTGCCCCATTTCCAGTAAAGGCCGAGCACTACTGGCCAGATAAAGGCCGCTTCCAAACCGCCAAAAGCGAAGAGATTCAGGAAAATCAGCAATTCCGGCGGGTCAAGCGCCAGCAGGAATACAATGGCTCCAAGCGCACCAGTGATGCCAAAAGAAATCCGTTTGATGGTTTTTAAATCAGCATCGGGTTTTATGTAATTCAAGTAAACGTCTTTTACAATCGTCGATGACACAAGGATCAACAAGGAATCCACCGTTGACATGATAGCAGCCATCGGGGCAGCCAGAACAATCCCAGCGGCCCATGGCGGCAAAGTCTCCAATGCAATCATTGGAATGACTTTGTCTCCGATGTCGATGCCCGGTAAAATGGGGCGTGCGAAAATGCCGATTAAATGCATATTCAGCATAATAAACCCTGTCACGACTGTTCCGATAATCAGCGCCCGGTGCATCGAACGGGAATTTTTATACGACATCGCCCGCACCGCAATCTGCGGCAAGCCAACCACGCCGATGCCTACCAAAATCCAGAAAGAGGATATATAAGCGGCGCTCAAGCTGCCATCTGCTCCAAAAGGCGTTACCAATCTCGGGTTTTCATTGATCAAATCGGCCATGATATTTGGAATTCCGCCGCCGGCGATAATGACCGCAATCAATAAGATCAATGTCCCGATAAACATGACGGCGCCTTGTACAGCATCTGTCACAGCAACTGCCCGAAACCCGCCGATTGTTACATAAACGAGGACGCTGACCGCAAAGATAAACAATGCCGTATTGTAAGGCAAGCCTGTCAGTGATTCTACCAGCCGCGCGCCGCCGATCCACTGGGCCGCCATCGCGGAAAACAAGAAAATGATGATGCTGAGTGCCGATAAGATTACGACCCATGTGCTGTTATAACGCGCTTTTAAAAAGTCGATCATCGTTATGGCCTCATAACGGCGCGCCATAATGGCGAATTTCTTTCCTAAAATCATCAACACAAAATAACCAGTTACCACCTGTGTCATGGCCAACAATACCCAACCGAATCCTAATGTATAGGCGGTTCCGGGTCCCCCAAGAAAACTGGAGGCGCTGCCGTATGTAGCGACCATCGTCATAGCCAGTACGAAACCGCCGAGTTCCCGGCTGCCCAGGAAATAATCATTGATAAAATTTGAACTGGCGGCCAGTTTGGTGCTGGACCAATAACCGATTGCGAAAATGATCAGCAAAAAGGCGACCATCGGAATAATTACAGCCACATTCATCGCTCGTCTTCCTCCTCTTCAAACGGCACTTCTACAAAGAAAAACTTCACGATGACGATGACTAGCACCACTGTCACCAGAAAGCCCATTACACAACTGTAAAAAAACCAATCCGGCAAGCCCCAAATATATGTATATTCCTCTACGGGACGGGAACCCATTCCGTAGGCAAAGCCAAACCACCAGACAAAATTGAAAAGTGCCAGCCCGAGCCCGATTATCGCTTCCCGGTTGGCAATTTTAAAACGCCAGTCGGTTTCTTTCATCCGTTTCCACTCCTTTCGTCCATGTCTGCCGGTTTATTTCCTTTATTCCGCTTCGCCGAGCGGAATCCACTGGCCATAAAAGCCCGATTGGATCAACTAGCAATCAGTGGAATAAAGCCCCACTGATTGAGTTTCTCTTATCCTATCAATTGAATTGAAGCCTGTCACCCTCGTAAATGCCTTTCAGCTTAGCTGATTATTATCTGTCCATAGAATAACCCCGAAAGCAGCAGCTTCCGGGGTCGGCTTTTGTGAATTATCTTGCCAATAAAAATTCGACGTACTTGCGCCAATTGGTATTTTTGGCAAATTCGTAATCCGGCTGTTCACTGGGGAATGGCATAAAGACGTTGGGCGGCGTTTTGAAATCACTCAACGTGCTGTCTTTCAGCATCACAGTTCCTGGTGCGATGCCGTCGCTTAAGACCGCTTTGCCGTCCACTTCGAAGTTGACCGTAACCGGAACGACAGCAGCATTGCCTTGCTCGGCTAGCACATAGGCGGAGCCGCTTGTATCGTAGCGGTTGAAAATCCAAGGCTGCGGCATTGCCACCGCATCGGCCGCTTCGTTGATAATCACTTCAGCATTTGCTGAACTGCCAAACGGCAGTTCGCCGTTGACCGGCTCATCTGCCATGATTTGAACTTCGTAAAAAGCGATCGGATTGGCCTGCTCTTTCGGATCAAGCGCCCGGTAAGCCTCGAGCCACCTGGAGTCTCCCGCCGGAATCTGGGAAACACTCATGACTGTCCCTGGAATGGCTTGCTCCAACCCTTCCGCTTGAACCATTACACGGTCCTGTGCGGCAACGTCTTTCCATTCATCTTCCAATACATACGTGACAAATGTCTTTTCCTCCGAATAAATTTCCACACTCAGCGGTGAAGAATCCCGGTTGACTTTGGCTATAATGCCTTCCACCGGGCTGACCAAAGCCGGGCTCGCCAAACTTTGGCTCAACTGGGCGTTGATGACAGCCAATTGCGATTCGATAGCTGCCAGGCGCTGTTCCGCTTGGGCAATTCCCGCTGCGAACGAGCCGTCTTGAGGCACTTCGACGCCAACAGAAAAATCGAAATTGTATTCAATGATATCGCCGTCTTCGTTGGTTTCGGTCGATTGGTCCGAAGTATTTTCAGATTCTTTGCCGCTTTGGCTGGAACGGGCAGACTCGAGTGCACTCAACGAGCTTTGCACTTCGCTTTTTTCAGATTCCAATGCGCTTTTTTCAGATTCCCAAAGCGCCCGCTGCCCTTCCGATTCCGCTTCGTTCAGCAAAGCGATTTCTGAGCCCGCTTGGACAGCGTCGCCTTCATTGACCGTCCATTGATCGATCGCTTCCCTTTCCTGCACATAAATCTGGGTGCTGGCACGCGGCGCCACAATCGATTCTTTCGACAGTTTTTCTGTATATGTATTGGAGTATGCCCGTTCATATTCACTGACATAGACATTTTTCGAGATGATGCTTTTCTCTCCAAACAGCAATAAGGCATTGGCGGCGATAAAAGCAGTCACCGCAACGGAGAGCCCGATGAAAAAGAACCTATTCAATAGAAGCTCCCCCTCTCGTAAAATCGCTCAGCATCTCACCAATCGGCACATAGGCACTAAATGCCGCAATGGCCAGCGCCGCCACAATATGAATCAAAATCAGCAGCAATAAAATCAGCTTGGGTGAAAACGCCGTAAAGCTGCGGACATAACGGTATTGGACTGCAATGATCAGCGATGTGAAAATAGTCAATTGATTAAAGAAAAAAATCAGGAAAGAATGGTTCATCAATGTATTGTCCAAAAACGTAACCGCTAAAGGTCCAAACGAAAATAGCGATACCGGCATCGTAAAGCCCGTTACTGCAAACAGGAAAAACGTCAAGGCTTTTTCAATAACCAGTAAAGCCACTACGTATGCCTGCATGACAATTGCTGCCCGAAAAGTCATTTTCGTCAGCTTGCTGAAGAGAAAAGCCACACCATAGGAATGGAATGCCAAATAAAGCCCGGCCCAAATCAATGTGCCGGCTAACGAAGTCCAGCGGGCAAGCGTGTAGGCATCCCAAGACGCCTCCGTTAAATAAGGAGTCAAGGATGTGGTATTCATCCCCCAGATTTCACGCAGCGCAAAGAGAAGCACCCCTAAAGCAAAAATCCAGGCAAGCCGCTGGTTGAATTTCCGCATTTCGTTTTCTTGCAAATTATGTATTAACTCTCCCTGTCGGGTAAAATAATGCCAGAATTTAAAATCAAATATCATGTATGGGATTCCTTTCAGCGCAAATGATGGTTCTGCTCCTTTTAACTCTACCAAAAAAAACACCGCTTTGAAACGATAAAGCTGTCACATTTTTCAATATTTCAGTCTTTAAGCTAAAAGCGCATCGAATATCACCAGCATCCCGGCGCCGTTTGTTAAGCATTAAAAAAGAAGCTCATTTAAGAAAGCTGCCGGAATCGTTCCGATTTGCTCTTCTTGAATATGAAAAAACTCCTGCAAACTGCAGGAGTTTCAAAAATCTTATACAATTTTGTATTTCTTATGTGAAATTACGGTCATGTTGGATGCTGCACCAATTTCCTTTGCATCTTCATGTGAAATCTCGACAATCACCGAGTTGTCCATAATTTTAAAGATCGTTCCGTTAACTTCCACTCCGTTGCGAGTGAAGGAAATCCATTCACCAATTCTGCGGGCTGCTACAAATTCCGATACCTCTTTTTCATGTGGTTGAAATGCCATCGTTATCCTCGCCTCTCTTTAGTAGAAACAATATCTATTTATTATATCATAAAAAAGACAGAATTTCACCTCTTAAGCTGTATGGATTTTAACCGGCAGTTCCAGGCTGCCCCTCCGCAATCGGATGTACCTGCACACTCCTGCATCTTGTACGCCGCCAGGCTTTTTCAATTGTTTTTCACTCGACTCCCGGCAAAATGGTCAAAGTTTTAGCGTCAGCATCCAACCGTGCTTCCACTCCAAGCGGGACAGAAAAATGCGGTTCACAATGTCCGATTTTAAAGCCTTTGACGACCGGCACTTTCAACTCACTGAAGTAATCATCAAACACTTGATCCAGCGTCAACGATCTTTCTTTTTTCTTCGGTTCCGAATTTTTAAAGTCTCCGATGACAATTCCGGCCACTTCATCAAATTTCCGGGCCATCCGCAAATGGTTCAGCAATTCGTCCACTTGATAAGGCTCTTCGTCAATGTCTTCTATCAACAAGATTTTGCCTTTCACGTCCAGCTCGAACTTGGTGCCGATGGCGCTTCGCAGCAGCGATAGATTCCCGCCGACCAGTTCACCTTGTGCCATTCCCACGCTGAGCGCTGTAAGCGGAGAAATTTCTTCGGAATAATGCAATTCGAAAGGCCCGAACAGCTGGCCGAACATCCGGGCGCTGCGTTCATGAAATTCCTCTTTGCCCACATCCGACGCCAGCATTGGCCCATGAAATGTCACCAACTCCGAGTATTGGCCGATTGCCGAATGTAAAAACGTAATATCTGAATAGCCCCAGAATATTTTCGGATTTTCTTTGATCATCTGGAAATCGATGCTTTCCGCCAAACGCGCTGATCCATATCCGCCACCTGCACAGATGATGCCTGAAATTTCCGGGTCTTCGAACATGGCATGCAAATCCGCAAGCCGCTCGTCATCCGTTCCAGCCAAATGGCCGTTCTTCGCTTCCACTGATTTTCCCATTTTCACTTTCAGCCCCAATTGTTCCAAAAACGGCAAGGCCTTCTTCAAATTCTCTAAATTTGGCGGGCTTGACGGTGAAATCACTCCCACCGTATCCCCTTTTTTCAAACGCCTTGGTTTGATTCGCACAAGCATCCACTCCTATTTTAACTAGTATTCATGTATTCAAGCATACCGCTTTGCTGCAGAAAGTAAAACTCCAGCGAAATGCATATTTATAATTTAATAAAAACTGGAAAATATTAATTAAAGACAACGATAATTTAGAATTTTTAGTTATTTTGGTCCATGGTAAGAATTTGATATTGCTATATGATTAAAAACAAGTTATAAAACGGCTTGCCAAAACCTTATAACTTACAGGTAAGATCTTCTTTTATAAAACCAACACAGGGAGTGGATATGTATGAATTTTGATAAAGTGCTTGAACTAGAGTGGGAAGATCTTGCAATTGGATTAGCCGGTTCAACTGCCTTAATGCTGTTTCTAAATTTCTTCACATTAATGTAAGAGGTGACTTATGCATATCGGAGTATATTAAAAGCCCTTTTCCGGAAATCTGGAAAAAGGGCTTTTATGCGTTTTTTTATGTATACAAAAACGCCTGCTCTCAATTAATCCGGGCAGGCGTTTTATCCATAGGCTAAATTCACTTTACAAACCTCCATTTTCCTGTTGTTGTTTAATCAAGTCATTGAACATCGCTTCATCGTGTGCGGCCAAAGCGTAATCAATCATACGGTTAAAGTTTTCCTGTTCAAGAAAATGAATAGCTTCTTCCGCTTCCTGTTTTGCTTGGTCGTTCACTTCCAGCAGCCCTTCTCGCTCTTCCTGCAATATGGCTTGCAGATGCATGTGGATATCAGACACTAGCAGCAACTGATACAACGGCAATCGGATAAATCTATTGCCTTTTTGGAACACAAACACTTCAGATAGATTCTCTACTTGAAATGTATTTAAATTGACGACTATCTCTTTGCCTTCTACTGGAATAAAATGAAACAGTTCATCGTCTTTAAGAATCGAGAAGTATTGATAGGCAAATACGAACCTTACGAGATGATCTTCTTTCTTTGTATAAAAAGGTTTCATCAATTTAACATGCAGCATGACACTCCCCCCCTTTTCAAAAAAGAATTTGAATATTCTTACTACATTTATAATATCATATATCTCTCATTTCCGATACAAAAAAGCACAGGGCTGATCAATCCATTATGCCAAATTGTGACGGCGCTGCTCCTTTGGAGACACAATAAAATGCATTTCATTTGAGGGGATTTGGATAAATAAAGAATCCATTAAAGAGCGGAGAAATATTTCGAATTCCTGTTCTTCCGTTCCCATTTTTTTGAAGATAATGCAATTGGCATGAAAATCGATGCGTACTTCTTTTAAAGGGCTATCCGGAAATAGCTCATTGTTGGTAAATACGAAACTATCATGCGACGCAGCCGCCTGCCATTCCACTTTCGGGAAGCTGCTGTCTGCATGCCGCCAGAAAAGCTCCCACCGGCTGATTGCTTCTGGAGTTATCACATACCTTAAATCCGGAATTGCTAAAACATAGGAATCCATCAAGTCCATTCTCCTTTCGCTATTAATTTTTAGGTTTATACGGATTGGACAAGTTATTTACAGCAGCAGATATTTTATAAAACAGCTCCGCTTGCCATGGGTGTCTCTGCTGTTTTTTTCCGGATTTAAGTGATCAAACATCAAATATTATATTAATAATCACTTCTCTCTTCCAGAAAGCTTATCCAGCGAGGCGCGTCCACGGGCAAGGCGGAGCGATGAGACGAGTGTCCTTCTCGGCTTATCGCGGAAGTCAATGAGGTGACCAAAGCATTTGGGCGCCTTATTTGCGACGAGCTTGCGCAGGAGCACCAATCTTTGCCTTACCATAGCGGCCGAAGCGGGATTTTTTAAAATCATTTTTCAGTTCAATTGATATAATACAGACCCAAATTCACGCCGCCGGCAGCAGAAATCCGTCAGTGAAAACCCACATATCCATCAAAAGATAAGCGATAAATTTTCTTCATCGTTTACGGAGCTCTCTGAAAGCCGTATAATAGAAGGAAAGTTTTTATTTGGAGCGATGCATATGGCTACGGTTCAATCCCTAGCAAAACGGTTCGATGACACGATACACAATTATATGGCTGCTATCGACAAATCACTCAATCCATCGCGTGAGCAGGATGAGGAAATGGTTCGAAAAGCAGTCTTTTTAGTGCGCCATGACGGAGTGCAGATTTTGTCGTTCAATGAAGAGCGGCTATTGCTTGAAGCAATCGTCAAAGATGCCCATACAGTTAAAGTACTATTAAATTTCGATAAATTGAACGCCGCTTGCGCTTGCCCGCAGGAAGAGATGTGCCGCCACAAATTGGCAGTGATTTTTGCGCTTTACCAGAAAATCGGCTCTCTATCAGAATGGGTAGCCGACTGGCGATCCCGCCCGTCTGATCCCCTTAGTCTCCTTACCGGCAAACGGTCACCTGATCAATGGACACAGCTTATCCGCAATGCCTGGCGCGATCCGGTTCCGGATTACACAACACGCAATTATTTTTATTTTGAACAAATGTATGAAGGGCGTTTGAAAAATGCGCTTTCCTTTGTGCCTCTTGAACGGGAATGGAAAGTGTTTTACCGCACCTACGCCCATCTGATTTCACTTATGGAAGTCTGGAACACGTATATCGCCGGAACGACTGAAGTGCATCATTCTTTCTTTAAGACTTGGTTTGAAGATGAACTCCACGCCATCCGCGATTTGCTTGAGCAATTGCGTGTCCAGCACCGCACATTTGAAGCAGATGATTTCTTAAAGCATTTACGGCAGCTGGTCCGTTCTTTTGTTCAAGTGAAAGGCGGTTCGTTTTCACAGCGCTTTACGGTTTACCGTTTGTTTTGGACCACTCTTTTTACAACGAATAAATTGCGGATGGAAGAGATATCTGCTTTTGACCGGCCTGAAAACCGGATCGAGGCGTTTTTCGCAATTTTGCTGCAGGACGATGTTTCAGTGAAGAAAATTTCGCCGGAAGAGACGCCCGATTGGGTGCAGCTTGCCATCCTGGCAGAAGAAGAACAGCATGAACAGGCATTGGCGACTATTTTAATGGCCGTTAAACCGAACGTAAAAACATTCCTGTTCGATGGTTTATATACACAATACCGCCATCAGT
This sequence comes from Planococcus sp. 1R117A, assembly GCF_051417975.1. Taxonomy (NCBI): domain Bacteria; kingdom Bacillati; phylum Bacillota; class Bacilli; order Caryophanales; family Caryophanaceae; genus Planococcus; species Planococcus sp. 1R117A. The sequence goes on from NZ_JBPRLO010000001.1 coordinate 334,883, forward strand.
ATGTCCGTGTTTTGAGCCGCCTGTTTTCACAAATCCATTTAAGCGAAACGGATTGGGAAGACTTGTTCAAACAATTTGGCCATTACGGGCTGCCGGCTTACTCAACTTACCTGATTGAAAAACAACTTTATAAACAATGGGCGGAATTGCACCATCTTCATAATTCACCGCTTTATTTTGCCGAAGAATGCGGCTTGAAAGAAGTTCAGGAAGCCGCTCCAGACTACGTATTGCCGCTTTTCCACCGGTATGCAATGGATTACTTGGAAGAACGCACCCGGCCGAGCTATAAACAGGCGGTCCGGATTTGGAAGCGAATGAAAGCCGCCTGTAAAAAAAGCGGTCAAATGGAGTTTTGGAAAGCCTATATGACTGAAATCCGTACACAAAACAAACGTCTGCGGGCACTCCAGGAAGAGATCGAGAAAGGACATCTTGTATGAATCAGTTCCAAATAGAAGGAAGCCGCACTTATTATTTGAAAATCAATCGCACGGAAGATTTTCGCATCCAGGCAACAAATGAATTGGGAAACCGTATACCTCCGGAAATTTGGAAACCGTATTTGTATTTTCTTGATAAAGAAAGCTTTTATGGATTAACCGCACGAATCGATGGATTAGACCTGCTTTTGACGCCGGCTGAATTTGTCCGATTGTTTCAGCAGGCCCCCCATCATTATGTTTCATTCCTCGGGCAGCGCGCCGAAGACGACACCTGGCTGAAACTGGCCGCGAAAGTGGCCGATTCACTGAACGACCCAGATTTATGGAACCATATATCAGTGGACGCTGAAGATATCCTCTTCGACTCGGCTTATGGCGATCCGGAAATCCAGGCCTTCCTTATTGATACCATTCAACACCAATTACGGCAAAAAGGATTGACTCCCGCACAATTGCCATTTATCCAGCATTTTGTTCAGCACGCAGGTTGGCAAGGCTTACCGGCAGCTGAAGATTACGTTATAGCTGCACAATTGAGCGAACCGGATACGGATGCTTTTTGGTCTTTTAAAGTAGTGCTGCGTCCAAAACGCGGTACGGTCTACTGGTCTCCGTCCAAACGCCGCGCTGATCAGCCAATTGAAAAGGTCCTTCCTGAGAAATGGAAAGCCCATTCCCAGGAAATCAGACAGCAGCAGAGGCTGCTGCTGAGCCTGTGTCCGTCGGTGGAGAATTATGATGAAAGCCGCCTTTTCCATGCCGAATGGACAGATGCCCAAGTGCTTGAGTTTTTGCGAAATGATGCAGAAATCCTGCAGGCATTCGGCATCGAAGTCTCCATTCCGTCTTGGCTGAAAGCAGTCCAGGAGTCGAAAGTCCGGGTACGGGCGAATATCCACTCCCCTGTCAAAAAAGCATCGGTAGTGGGTCTGGATCAGATTGTCCGTTTTGACTGGCAGTTTTCATTGAACGGCCATGAACTCAGCATGCAAGACTTCCAGCAGCTCGTTGCTGAAAACAAGGAATTTATCCGCATCGGCAATGAATGGGTCCGCGTCGATTCAAATCTGCTGATGCAATTGCGGAAAATGATTGAAGAAGCCGATGATGCGGAATGGACGATCAAAGACATGCTGTTCCAAAATGTGCCGGAAATCATGATCAATGAAGAAACCGAAGAAGAAGACGACCCATTGGTCGAATTTCATCTGAACAAATCGCTTCGTTTGCTGCTTGATAAGCTGCTCGATAAACGCGATTTGCCGGAAACGCCAATCCCTCCAAATCTGCTGACTGAGCTCCGGCCGTATCAAAAAACCGGATTCGATTATTTGGTCTTTATGCGACAAGAAGGGTTTGGCCTGTGCCTGGCTGACGATATGGGGCTTGGGAAAACGGTGCAGCTGATTGCCTATCTATTGCATGTGCACGGAAAAAATCCGGAACAGCCGTCACTGATCGTTTGCCCGACTTCCGTACTCGGCAACTGGCAAAAAGAACTGGAGCGCTTTGCTCCTGATTTGAAAGTCGTTACCCATTACGGCAGCACACGCCCGAAAGAAGGAGAGTTTTTACACTTCCTGAATGATGAAAAACCGGATGTCGTGTTGTCGACTTATGGAATCGCTTCTTCAGATGCGGCAGAAATCCAAGCAATCCATTGGACCAGCATCACTCTCGATGAAGCTCAAAACATCAAAAACATGTATACGAAACAGTCGCGGACCATCCGTAAATTTAAAGGGGACCACCATATTGCGTTGACTGGCACCCCGATTGAAAACCGGCTTTCGGAATTATGGTCGATTTTCGACTTTATCAATAAAGGCTATTTGTATCGCATCAAACAATTCCAGGAAAACTTCATGATTCCGATTGAACGCGATGATTCAGAAGAGCATAAGGAAAAACTGCGCAAACGCATTCAGCCTTTCTTATTGCGCCGGACCAAAAAAGATCCCGACTTGCAGTTAAACTTGCCGGAAAAGCTGGAGCAGCTGGAATACTGTCCGCTTACTCCGGAACAAGCCGCTTTATACGAAGGATTGGTCCAGGATACGGTGCAGAAAATGGAGACGCTCACAGGCTTCGAGAAAAAAGGGCTTGTGCTGAAAATGTTAAGCAAATTAAAGCAGCTATGTAATCATCCAGCACTGTATTTGAAAGAACCTTACAGTTCTGCTGAAGAAATACTGCCGAGATCTCAGAAGCTGGAGCGTATTGTGACTCTCGCCGGGGAAATTGCAGAACGCGGGGAACAATGTTTGATTTTTACGCAATACATCGGCATGGGCCATTTGCTGCAGCAAGCCATCAATGAATTATATGGCCATGAAGTTCCGTTCTTGACAGGAAGCATGCCAAAAAATCAGCGGGATTCGCTGGTCGCTTCTTTCCAAGCAGGTGAATTCCCGATCTTTATCCTATCTCTGAAAGCAGGCGGCACCGGCCTGAACTTGACTGCTGCTACTCATGTCCTGCATGCAGACAGATGGTGGAACCCTGCTGTTGAAAACCAGGCGACTGACCGTGCTTACCGCATTGGCCAAACGCAATTTGTCCATGTCCATAAATTTGTGACCATCGGGACGATAGAAGAGAAAATTGACTCACTGCTGACGCAGAAGCAATCGATGTCCGAGCAGTTTATCCAATCCAGCCAGTGGATGACGGAACTGTCAGATCACGAACTAAAAGAATTGTTCTCTTATAATTTATAAATAATTCGGTCAGGCCCCCACCTGACCGAATTCCCATTTTAGACGGAAAGACCATCACCCTTTTGGACGGAACGGAAAATTGCTTTTAATTCACTTAGTTCCCGCTCCGCCTCTGCCAATCGCCGATGAAGCTGAGCCGTCATTTTAATCAATTGCTCCATATGCACTTCCAATTGCAACTGCGCGTCTTTTGGCATTCCTAAGTGCCTCCTTTGTTTAGCGTTAAACGTTTACTCCATCCGTCCCAGGCGGCTGGAAGTCAAAGTCTGCTTCAGACTCGGGCTCCGGCTGTCTTTGGGCGGATTCTTCTTTTTCTTTCCTTTTATCCAAAAAGCGGATTTGATCGCCCAACACTTCAGTGACGTACACACGCGTTCCGTCTTCTTTGTCATAATGCCGGGACTGCAGCCGGCCCGTGACAGCAATAAGCGATCCCTTCACACAGTATTTCGAAAGGTTTTGGGCTGGACGGCCCCATGACGAACAAAGGACAAAATCGGTTTCTATTTCCCCTTTCTGGTTTTTATAATTCCGGGACACCGCTACAATGAAAGAAGTATGTATGCGGCCTTCACTCATGACACGGCTTACCGGATCTTTCGTTAATCGCCCTACAATTCCGACTTGGTTCATTTACTCACCTCCTTTGGATTACAGAAAGCATACTAAGTAAAGTGAATATTGTGCAAAATACCAAAAATTATTTTTGCCGCATTTATGCCTGCAATATTTTATTTTTGAATGTAGCAGAAAAAGATTTTTTAACTATGCAAGAGCATGAAATGCCCAGTTGGCAAGGTTTCTCTACATTTCAAAAAATAATATTTAGCATATTTCCAGAATATTTTACGCTGATAGCCTGAGAAATTATGGCTGTGATATACTGTAAAAAAGTGATGTTTGGAGGGATTTCCGTGAAGACATTTAAAATGCTGTCTTTGGGCGTGGTAAACGACGAGGAAGTAATCAACTATCCGCTGCAGGACGGCATCATCATTAACCAGGAAAATAGCCATCGTTCATGGGTGCTCGAAATGCTCATGGACCTTGAGTATCAGGAAACTTTCCAAAAGATGATGAACTCCGGTGACATATATGATGTAAAAGTCGTCATCTCCTACCCTGACAACGAGCCCGCTACATTCCAAGTAGCGATATACGGCGTCAAAGTGATGGGTGATCAGATTTCTGTGCTGATGAAAGGCACCTTGAAACGGGTACGCCGCAAATATGCAGAGTCCTTGCTGTCTGAGCTTCTTGAAGACGGCCTTGAAGGTACGGAATTGCTGGAACGCTTTGAACACGACATGCGGACACGCCCAGGGCTGCGGAAAGACGGAGCAAAAACGTGAATAGAAAAAAAGGCTGGCAGGAGTGAAACACTCCTGCCAGCCTTTTTTCTGGTTTACTGCTTTTCGCCTACTACCGGCCCTAAAGCAAAAAGGATATCGCATTCGCATACCAATTCTCCGTCTACAGAAGCAATTGCATGCCCTTTGCCCATTGAACCGCGGACTTTAGTCAATTCAACTTCCAGTCTTAACTGATCACCAGGAACCACTTGGCGTTTGAACCGGCAATTGTCGATTCCCGTGAAAAATGCCAAACGACCTTTGTTTGCTTCCATTTGCAGAACTGCTGTAGCTCCTACTTGCGCAAGCGCTTCAACAATCAGCACCCCTGGCATAACCGGGTAGCCTGGAAAATGGCCGTTGAAGAATTCTTCATTAGCCGTTACGTTTTTTAATCCGACCGCTTTTTTTCCTTCTTCAATTTCTAAAATCCGGTCTACCATTAAGAACGGATATCGGTGCGGCAAGATTGCCTGAATTTGTTCAACTGTTAACATTGTTCCAGCTCCTTAATAAATGAAATAAAACAGGAGCGGAAGTTATTTCTTTCCGCTCATGATATCAATGATATGCTGCCACGTTTCCCATTTCAACGCGTCCTGCGGATTGCCGTCTCCAATAACGCCATATCCGACCATAACGCCAAGAACCATTGCTAAAGCTATCAAAGCTATGACAATTACAATCCTAAGCCAAATAGGAAACAGGCGAATCTGTACCCACTTGCGCTGCTTTGGATCCGCTTTTTCAGTTGTTTCTTTTTGTTCCTTTTGCCGAAGGCTTACCTTCTTTTTCGAATCAACCATTCACTCAGTCAACCTTTCCATTGATGCATGCCGCTTATTGAACCAAGGTTTTATCCCGCTTTAACGGTCAATAAACTCCCTCTTCGCCATTGGGGAGATCACTGGCAGCAAAAGCCCGACTGGATCAACCAACAATCAATAGGAGATCAAGCTCCCATCGGTTGAAGTTTCTCTTTAATGCCCAGAACTCAACTATTGGTGCTGAATTGAACTTGCATCTGCATTAGTTGTCATTATACTAAATAATTTTATCAATGCCATCTGACATTCGTCACGTACTAAATCAAGATCAATCGGTGGTGGCTTTTTTCTCTTCGCTGGACCGCATTTGGAAATTTTTGAACAAGCCTTGCTTGCGCAAAGAGAATTTATCCATGTTATCCAATATGATTCCTGTGCCGAGTGCGACGCTGTTCATAGGCTGTTCTGCCACCATGACAGGCACTTTCAAATGCTCTGCAAGAAGGTGGTCGATGCCATGAAGCATTGCTCCTCCACCCGTCAAAACCACTCCGCGATCAATAATGTCCGCAGAAAGTTCCGGTGGTGTTTTTTCCAATACTTTTCTAGCAGCAGCAATAACCAGGTTAACGGATTCTTTTAATGCTTGCTCAATTTCTGCAGAATGAACGGTTATGACACGCGGGAACCCAGTGGCCATATCACGTCCGCGCACTTCCATTTCCTCTTTCCTGCCGTTTGAGAAAACCGATCCGATTTTTATTTTGATGTCCTCAGCAGTTCGTTCGCCGATAATTAATCTATAATGGCGTTTGATGTATTGAAGAATATCGTTGTCAAAGACATCTCCCGCAACTTTGATGGATTCGCTTGCGACGATATCCCCCATGGATAAGACAGCAACGTCCGTAGTTCCACCGCCCATATCAATGACCATATTGCCGCTGGGCTGATAAATATCCATGCCTGCTCCAATTGCGGCCACTTTTGGCTCTTCTTCCAAAAACACTTTTTTACCGCCGGATTTTTCTGCAGCTTCACGGATCGCTTTTTGTTCAACGCTTGTGATATTGGTCGGGCAGCAAATCAAGATGCGGGGTTTGGTCATAAAGCCTTTTACTTTTAAAACATCTAAAAAGTATTTAAGCATAGTTTCTGTTACATCAAAATCAGCTATCACTCCATCTTTGAGTGGACGGATAACAATTATATTATCAGGCGTACGGCCAATCATTTTCTTTGCTTCTTCTCCAACTGCTAAAACCTGGTTTGTCTTTCGATCTATTGCCACTACTGACGGCTCATTCAAGACAATTCCTTTTCCTTTGACGTGAATCAGGACATTGGCTGTACCGAGATCAATTCCGATATCTTTTGAGAACATTTATCCGTTTCCCCTCCCACCAATAACGCACGAAATATACGAGCCAAAAAAGACTCTCTTAAGTGAACATTTTAGCATAGTCCCACCAGAAAAGAAAAAGAATCATCTAGGAAGTAAGGCCAGTTTTGTAATTTTCAAAGAATATTACCAGACGTTCCATTCTCGCCAATGGCGCTGCTAACAGCTCGGTTGTTTGAATCAGACATGGTTCAGGCAACTCTTCTTCCCCATCAAATAACAAAAAGCCTGCCAACAAAAGCGGCAGGCTTAGAATATAATGTATTAGGCCATTTGTTCTTCTTTTACTTCTGCTTCTGCAGTGGTGACACGTTCGATGTCTGCACCCAATGAAGCCAGTTTCAAGTGGAAATCTACATAGCCGCGGTCCAGATGATACAGTTCATTGACCCGCGTAATCCCCTCAGCCGCCAGACCGGCTAAAATCAGCGCTGCCGCTGCTCTTAGGTCCGTTGCTGACACTTCAGCTCCTTGCAGCTTAGAAGGGCCTTCCATGATCACTGAGCGCCCCTCGATTTTAACAGAGGCATTCATGCGGCGGAACTCTTCAACGTGCATAAACCGGTTTTCAAAAACAGTTTCAGTTAAGATCCCGTTTCCGGTGGCCGTCAGCATCAACGACATCATTTGAGATTGCATGTCTGTCGGGAATCCTGGATGCGGCATTGTTTTGATATCGATCGAACGCAGCGGATGATTTGAGCGCACACGAAGCCCTTCTTCCGTCTCCTCGATGTCTACACCCATTTCACCCATTTTAGAGATTAATGCGCGCATATGTTCAGGTACTGCATTTTCAATAATGACATCGCCTTGGGTAATAGCTGCTGCCACCATGAATGTGCCAGCTTCTACACGGTCAGGAATGATGTAATGCTCAGCGCCATGCAATTCTTTAACGCCTTCAATGCGCAAAGTATCTGTTCCGGCACCGATTACCCGCCCGCCCATTTCATTGATGTAATTTGCCAAATCAACAATTTCAGGTTCTTTCGCAGCGTTTTCGATAACAGTTACTCCGTCAGCTAAAGCGGCTGCTGTCATAATGTTTTCAGTAGCTCCGACACTTGGGAAATCCAAATAGATTTTTGCACCGCGCAAACGGCCATTAACTTCCGCGTCTACAAAACCGTTCCCGAAAGTAATTTGTGCACCCATTGCCTCGAATCCTTTTAAATGCAGTTCAATTGGACGTGATCCAATTGCACAGCCTCCCGGCAAAGCAACACGAGCGAATCCATTACGTGCAAGCAACGGCCCCATTACCAAGATTGATGCGCGCATCTTTCTGACGTATTCAAATTGCGCTTCACTTGATAATGTCTGTGATGAATCAATCACCATTTCATTTTTCTCCGGAAAGTATTCAACCGTAGCATTTAAACTTTTCAGTACTTCTTGAATCGTATACACATCCGCCAAGTTAGGTACCTCTTTAATAATGCTTTTCCCGTTTGAAGCAAGAAGTGATCCGGCAAGAACTGGCAACACCGCATTCTTAGCCCCTTCTACTCTAACTTTCCCTTGTAATTTCTGGCCGCCTCGTACAATAATCTGATCCACTGATATGCCCTCCATCTGTTAAGTATTCATACATCTATATGTAATTCCGAAATTTAAAAGTCCAATGTCATAAATTAGAAACAAAACCTTTTTTATAATACCTGTTTTATACTAATATAACAAGTATCTATCCAATGTTTTCTATAATTTTATTCTTTTTGATACTATATGTTTCGAAAGTCGTTCACATTTTATGTCCGTATGCCCTATATTTAAGTATATCTGTCTGAGCTTGCTGTATGTATAACAATATATTACATTTTGATTACAGAGTTAATTTTCCCTTTTTTTCCACTGGTAAACCTGGAAATTAATTTTATTTCCCGGGAAATAAAGATTCGTGTAATTCTGCGAAACCAGCTAGAAATAGAGAACTATTGGAGAAAGAACATCAAGGCAAATAAAAAAATTTGCCCTTTTGCCATATGCACGAAAATCGTTCTCATGGCAAAAAAGCAAATTAAAATAAGTAAGGCAATTGTCGGGACCATGAGGAGATGTTCAAAAAGAATGTCGATACCCCTGTACCAATGGCAATGCTCAGGAAAATATATAAAATCTGCGCTTGAAGCACATGCTGTTTACGGATCCATTTTTCGAACATTACCGCTCGCAACGCGTAAAAAGCGACACCGGTAAAAAAGATATGGCTGAAAATAGAAATCAAGGCAGTCTGTCCAATCATAGCTTCCATGCTGCTCTCTCCTTATAGTAAAAAAAACGGGCAAAAGTCAATTGCCCTTCTGCCCGTTTTTAAAAATATTTTTATCGCTTCATTTAATGTCTAGCTTCAGCGCCCAGATTCTTGGGTCATAAGCCACCCTGGTGTCTAGTTCAGTGCCTAGCTCTTCGGGTCATAAGTCAACCCAGCGGTGTGGCAAAGATCGCCACTTCGCTGGTCTGCCTTATGCCTGTCAGAGCTGGACAGGCACTTCTACTTTTCAAGACTGTGCGGCTGAAAACATGCCGCTTCGCCAGTGCGTCTTATGCCTGTCGAATCTACACGGGCGCTTGCGCTTTTCAATTAAATGTTACCCTCATAAACGTTGATACGATTCTTCGCACGTCTTAACGCTAGTTCTGCTCGCTGATAGTCTACTTCATCTTTGTTCGCCTGAAGTATCGCTTCTGCACGTCTTGCAGATTCTTGTGCACGCGCCAGATCGATGTCTGTCGCAAGTTCTGCTGATTGGGCTAGAATTGTTACTTTGTCAGGACGAACTTCCAAGAATCCGCCACTTACAGCTGCCAATTCAGTCGAGTTTTCTTTCTTTAATCGGACTGCGCCGATTCCAAGAGGAGCTACTGTCGGAATATGGCCAGGCAAGATTCCCATCTCACCCGTTGCTGTAACTGCTATTACCATAGAAACTTCTGAATCGTATACCGGGCCGTCGGGAGTGACAATATTGACTATGATGGTCTTCATTTTTTTCCCTCCTGGTCCCTTATTTTAGACTTCTACGCCCATGCCTTTAGCTTTTTCAATAACATCTTCAATGCGGCCAACTAAGCGGAAAGCATCTTCCGGCAAGTGGTCGTATTTACCAGCAAGAATTTCTTTGAATCCTTTGATTGTTTCCTGTACTGGAACGTAAGAGCCTTTTTGGCCCGTAAACTGTTCAGCTACGTGGAAGTTTTGAGAAAGGAAGTTTTGGATGCGGCGCGCACGGTTAACCGTTAGCTTGTCCTCATCACTTAACTCATCCATACCAAGGATTGCAATGATATCTTGAAGTTCACGGTAGCGTTGAAGCGATTCTTGAACTTGACGGGAAATTGCATAATGCTCTTCTCCAACAATTTCAGGCGACAAAGCGCGTGAAGTTGATGCAAGAGGATCCACTGCAGGGTAGATACCCATTTCAGAAAGTTTACGCTCAAGGTTAGTTGTTGCGTCCAAGTGAGCAAAAGTTGTAGCCGGAGCCGGATCCGTATAGTCATCGGCTGGTACATAGATCGCTTGGATCGAAGTTACTGAACCAGTGCTAGTTGTTGTGATGCGTTCCTGCAATTGACCCATTTCAGTAGCAAGTGTCGGCTGGTAACCAACCGCTGATGGCATACGGCCCAAAAGTGCTGATACCTCAGATCCTGCTTGTGTGAAACGGAAAATATTATCGATGAACAAAAGAACGTCTGCGCCTTGTTCGTCACGGAAATATTCAGCCATAGTCAAACCAGTCAAAGCTACACGCATACGTGCGCCAGGCGGCTCGTTCATTTGTCCGAATACCATTGCCGTTTTCTTGATAACGCCAGAATCGCTCATTTCAAAGAACAAGTCATTTCCTTCACGTGTACGTTCACCAACACCAGCGAATACGGATAAACCACCGTGTTCTTGAGCGATGTTGTTGATCAATTCCTGGATAAGAACTGTTTTACCTACACCGGCACCACCGAAGAGACCGATTTTACCGCCTTTGATATAAGGAGCAAGCAAGTCAACTACTTTAATGCCTGTTTCAAGAATTTCAACTTCTGTTGAAAGGTGTTCGAATGTCGGAGCTAAACGGTGAATAGGGTTACGGTGTTCAGACAACGGAATTTCTTCACCTAAGTCGATTACTTCTCCGAGTACGTTAAATACACGGCCTAATGTTACATCTCCAACTGGAACAGTGATAGGGCTGCCCAAGTCGGTTACTACTGAACCGCGTTGCAATCCGTCAGTGGAATCCATCGCAATCGTGCGAACGGAATCATCACCAAGGTGTAGAGCCACTTCAAGTGTCAATTTCACTTGTTGTTGGCCTGGACGATCAATGAGTACAGTTAGGGCGTTGTAGATTTCTGGAAGCTGGCCATTGGCAAACTTAACGTCTACAACCGGACCCATAACTTGAAGAATGTGTCCTGTGTTCATGCTGTTCCCTCCTGTCTTACTTTTTTCTATATTTCGCATTAACGAACAGCATGGCTCCCGCTTTAACAGCAGGAGCTCGGCTGATCCTGTAATTTTTTTGTCTAGCTCCGGCGCCTCTGCTTTTCTATTCTAAAGCCGCTGCCCCGCCGACGATTTCAGTGATTTCCTGAGTAATCGCTGCTTGGCGTGCCCGATTGTATGAAAGTGTCAATCCATCGATCAAGTCAGACGCATTGTCGGTTGCGCTCTTCATTGCGGTCATGGACGCAGCGTGTTCACTTGCCTTGCCGTCAAGAACAGCACCAAAAATCAAGCTTTCTGCATATTGCGGAAGAAGCACTTGTAAAATCGCTTCAGCTGATGGATCGAACTCGTAGGAAGCAGTTGCTCCAGTCGCTTGGATATCCGTTAATGGCAAAACTTTCTTTTCAGTAACTTCTTGCTGAATAGCTGAGACAAAGTGATTGTAGTACATATAAACTTCATCATACGTACCATCTGAGAACATACCAACAGCTTTGCGCGTAATTTCTTTAATATCAGCAAAAGTTGGGTGATCCGGCAGTGCAATCGCACTTTCAAGAATCGTCATTCCCTGCTTGGCAAAGAAATCCCGACCTTTACGACCAACGCTGAGGATAACAAACTCATCATTGGATGTATGGCGCTGGCGGATTCTCGCCATTACTGTACGAAGAATATTACTATTGTATCCGCCGACTAAACCGCGATCCGATGTAATCACTAGATAAGCTGTTTTAGCAACAGGGCGAGTCGTCATCATTGGGTGGGTTTCATTCGAACCTTGTGCAATAGAAGCGACTACATCCTGAATTTTATCCATGTAAGGGACGAATGCTTTCGCATTCAATTCCGCACGGCTCAGCTTTGACGCAGAAACCATCTGCATCGCCCGAGTGATTTGGCTTGTTTTCTTGGTTGACGAAATTCGGTTTTTTATATCGCGTAAAGATGCCACTGGTATTTCACCACCTTATTATTTTTTCTTCATATTCGAACAAAGTTATTGCCCTGCTTTATTCAGCAGTTTAGATCAACCAGCGTTCAGCGGAATTAAGAAACTCCGCTGAACACAGTTTCTCTTATTCTGATTTTGCGAAAGTGCGTTTGAAATCGTTGATTGCTGCTCCAAATGCTTCGTCAGAAGGCAAACCTTGAGTTTTGCGAATAGTTTCCAAAATTTCAGTGTGGTTGGAATCCAGCCAGCTTGTCAATTCCGCTTCAAAACGCTGAATGTCTTGAATTGCAATATCATCAAGGAATCCGCGAGTCAATGCATAGAAAATAACAACTTGTTTTTCAACTTTAATCGGGTTGTTCAAATCTTGCTTCAATACTTCAACAGTACGTTTCCCGCGCTCAAGTTTTGCTGCAGTCGCTGCATCAAGGTCTGAACCGAATTGAGAGAACGACTCAAGTTCACGGAATGCAGCCAAGTCAAGACGCAAAGTACCCGCAACTTTTTTCATTGCTTTGATCTGTGCTGAACCACCTACGCGTGATACAGAAAGACCTGCGTTGATTGCCGGACGTACACCCGAGAAGAATAGATCTGACTGAAGGAAAATTTGTCCGTCAGTGATCGAAATTACGTTTGTTGGAATGTAAGCAGAAATATCGCCTGCTTGCGTTTCAACGAATGGAAGAGCTGTAATTGAGCCGGCACCTAAAGTTTCGTTCAATTTCGCAGCACGTTCCAATAACCGTGAGTGCAAGTAGAAAACATCCCCTGGATAAGCTTCACGGCCTGGTGGACGACGAAGCAATAGTGAAAGTTCGCGGTAAGCAGACGCTTGTTTTGTTAAATCGTCGTATACGATCAAGACGTGCTTGCCTTCAAACATGAATTCTTCAGCCATAGAGATACCAGCGTAAGGAGCCAAGTACAACAATGGAGCTGGTTGTGAAGCAGAAGCTGTCACAACGATTGTGTAATCAAGTGCACCGTTTTTGCGCAAAGTTTCAACTACGTTACGTACTGTAGATTCTTTTTGCCCGATTGCTACATAGATACAAATCATGTCTTGGTCAGCTTGGTTCAAGATTGTATCGATCGCGACAGAAGTTTTACCTGTCTGGCGGTCACCGATGATCAATTCGCGCTGTCCGCGGCCGATTGGCACTAGAGCGTCAATCGCTTTAATCCCTGTCTGAAGTGGTTCGTGAACCGATTTACGGGCCATAACCCCTTGAGCCGGGCTTTCGATTGGGCGAGTTTTTGTTGTGTTGATTGGACCTAAGCCGTCTACTGGCTGTCCAAGTGGATTTACTACGCGTCCGATAAGTTCTGGTCCTACTGGCACTTCCATGATGCGGCCAGTTCGACGTACTTCATCGCCTTCTTTGATGTCAGAGAATGGTCCAAGGATGATAATACCAACGTTGTTGGCTTCCAAGTTTTGCGCCATACCCAATACACCAGTTGAGAACTCAATAAGTTCTCCAGCCATGACGTTGTCGAGGCCATGAACACGAGCGATACCGTCACCGACTGTGATTACCGTACCAATATCGTCTACTTTCAATTCAGATTGATAGTTTTCAATCTGCTGTTTAATCAGGACACTGATTTCTTCAGCTTTGATGCTCATGTGTGTCACCCTCTCATAATTTCGTAAATTAACCGATCAATTGACGCTGCAAACGTTCCAACTTAGAAGAGATGCTGCTGTCATAAATACGGGTTCCGACTTGAAGACGCAATCCGCCGATCAAAGACGGATCGATGATGTTTTCAATTCGTAAAGATTGTTTACCGATTTTCTTGGCAAATGTAGCAGAAATGGATGCACGTTCTTCTTCTGTCAACGGACTCACCGAATAAACTTTTGCATCTTCGATTCCTTTGGCTTCATTAGCTAATCTGATATATTGGTCTACTACGTCCGTAACTTCGTCTAAGCGTCCGCGTTCTGCCAGCAACTGCAATGTGTTGACGACATATCCATTCCCTTGGCCGAAAAGTTCGGAAATAATATTTTTTCTGTTTTCAGCAGCCAATTTCGGTGAATCTAAAAGATTCAGCAATTCCGGATTTTCAATGAAAACTTTTTTAACTTCACGCAAATCCGCTTCCACTTCTTCAGAAGTGCCATGCTGGTTTGCAATTTCAAATAATGCTAATGCATAACGTTCTGAAGCTTGGCTCATTGTATGTCGCCTGCCTTCGCAATCGTTTCATTAATCAATTGGCGGTTGTCTTCTTCACTGATTTCTTTGTTAAGCACTTTAGATGCTGCAAGCATTGACAATGCCACAACTTCTTCGCGTACTGCTGTAAGAGCTTTTTCTCTCTCGTTAGCGATTTCTTGAACTGCAGAATCCTTCATGCGGCCAGCTTCAGTGCGTGCTGTCGCGATAATATCCTGACGCGAAACTTCGCCTTGCTTTTTAGCCGTTTCTACGATTTCCTGTGCTTGAGTACGCGCTTCTTTTAGCAAGCTGCGCTGTTCTTCAAGCAATTTCTGTGATTCCTGGCGGCTGTGTTCAGCCGTTTCGATTTCACTGGCGATCAAATCTTCACGCTGTTGCATTACGCCCATCAATGGGCCCCATGCGAATTTTTTCAATAGCAACATCAACAAGATGAAAATTACAAGAGTTGCTATGATATCTCCGATGTTTAAAAATTCCCCGGCCGCGCCGAGTACGAGGTGATCAAAAAACACGATTGTTTCACTCCCTTCAAGAGCTTAAAGTTCAGTTTCGTTGAGTTTCTTCTATAATAAGATCTTTTAATGTAAAAGAATAGTTTTTCGAAATCATAAGGTCATACAAACATAAATGGCGAAAAACCTGCCGAAGCATTCCCGCCATTCTGCTTAATGTATGAGAGCCGATACTATTGGTTCATTACGATGAACGCGATAACTACTGCGATGATTGGTAGTGCTTCAACCAATGCTACCCCGATGAACATAGTTGTTTGAAGAACGCCGCGTGCTTCTGGCTGGCGAGCGATTCCTTCAACTGTTTTTGAAACGATAAGACCGTTACCAATACCTGCACCTAGTGCTGCTAAACCTACTGCGATTGCTGCTGCTAATAAACCTAATGAACCTGTCATTGTGATATGTCCTCCTCAGGATAGTTGTTTTTTTTTTTTTGCTCAATATGAGCAATTTATACTCAATGGTCGTCGGCAACTTTATGCGATAAATAAACCATCGTTAACATAACGAAAATGAACGCTTGGATTGCGCCAATAAAAATTGAGAACCCTTGCCATGCCATCATTGGAAGGATAGCGGCTGCAAATCCAAAGACACTTGCTGATGCAAGGCCTGCCAATAAAGTAAGCAAGATTTCACCTGCATAGATGTTACCGTAAAGACGCAGACCGAGTGTCAGCGTATTTGCGAACTCTTCAATAATCTTAAGCGGGAATAAAAACGGCATAGGTTTTAAATATCCTGCGCTGTATTGTCCCAGCCCTTTCAGTTTGATGCCATAGTAATGGCTCAAAACGATAATGGTGGCAGCCAATGTCATAGTGACCGTTGGATCAGCAGTTGGTGATTTCCACCAAAGATCTCCGTTGACAACTATTGCAAAAGGCAATCCCAACATGTTTGATACGAAAATGAACATGATCAACGTAATTCCAAGAACATGGAATCGTCCACCGTCTCTCCAGTCCATATTGCTCTTAATAAGACCTTTAACGAAATCCATAATCCATTCCATGAAGTTTTGCATGCCTTTTGGTTTAAGCTGCAGATTCCGAGTAGCGATAAATGCAATTAGGAAAACGATAAGAGCGGCTACAAGAAGCATCATAACGTTCGATAAGTTAAACCAAATACCGAACAATTCATACATTGGAGCGCCATGATCCACGATAGTTTCACCTCTCTTTCCACTTTATTAATGGTGTTTCACATGATAAACAATCCGTTCTGCCAATAACAGAACATATGGGATCATCAACCCAATTACCGTACTGACCAAGTGAATGTACTCAGCGAAAAGAATTGCTATCGCCACTGCTGCAACACCTGATGCAAACCGTAATGCCGTTCCGAGCGAACGAACCTTCGAGCCTTCTGCCACCGCCCGGTCAAATCCTTCCATCCGGCGAACCAGAATCCACATATTATAAATGCCGAACAAGGAACCGATGATCAGGCCCGCGAAAACTTCTTGATAAGGGGTAAACCCCCAACCAATAACGAATGCCGCAAGGATGAAGTACATCATCTTCTTAAGCCTTGTATAAATCTCCCTTAGTCCATCCATTTTTTACTGGTCTCCTGAGTCGAATTTTCGGATAGTTTGAAGCATTGCCCATATACCGATGGCTAATCCTGTAAATAGGCAAATGATCAAGAAAAGCGGGGCGGTTCCGAATTGTTCATCGAGCCACATACCTGTGAATGTACCGATGAGTACGGACCCGACAAGTTGTGAGAGGATGGCGCTGTAAAGGGCCATCGCTTGTAAGGGACTTTTTGTTGGGCGCATGATAAACCCCTCGAGTTTCGTTTGATTTGACATTTTACCTCTAAAAAGAGCAGTCGCATCAGGCTTTCAGAACAACTTCTTCTATGTAAGAAAACCTTCTCATGCATACCCTTTGTAAGCATACAATAGGGGTAAAATCATGTCAATTCCTAGAAGTGAAATTGTTCACAAGCGATTTCCATCTGTCATATTGTCGACAAATTTCCAAAAAGTATTACCTCAACAAAAAATCAATACTTTACTTAGCAGAAAAGTATTCGATTAAAGCTTCAACAATCCGGCGGGAAGCTTCACCATCACCATAAGGATTAGAAGCCTGAGACATCGTTTTATACGTTTCTTTGTCAATGAGCAGTTCTTTTGCCAGACCATAAATTGTTTCTTCGTCTGTCCCTGCCAGCTTAAGTGTCCCAGCATCGATGCCTTCAGGCCGTTCAGTGGTATCCCGCAACACAAGGACCGGTTTGCCGAGCGACGGCGCTTCTTCCTGAATGCCGCCGGAATCCGTCAAAATAATGAATGAGCGGGCAGCGAAGTTATGGAAATCCAACACTTCCAGCGGTTCAATCAAATGGATTCTCGGATCACGCCCCAGAATTTCATCCGCGACTTCACGCACTGCCGGATTCATATGAACCGGATAAACCACTTGGATATCGTCATGTTCCGCGAGAAGGCGTTTAATGGCCCGGAACATATTGCGCATTGGCTGCCCCAGATTTTCACGGCGATGGGCCGTCAATAAAATCATGCGGTCTGAACCGATTTTCTCAAGAATGGGATGGCTGTAAGTTTCGCGCACTGTTGTTTTCAATGCATCTATAGCCGTGTTGCCAGTGATATAAATGCTTGTTTCCTGTTTGTTTTCCGAGCGCAGGTTTTGAGCGGATTTTTCAGTCGGCGAAAAGTGAATATCAGCAAGGACACCCGTCAATTGACGATTCATTTCTTCTGGATAAGGAGAATACTTATTATGTGTGCGCAGTCCAGCTTCTACATGGCCAATAGCAATCTGGTTGTAGAAAGCGGCAAGGCTCGCTACAAAAGTCGTTGTCGTATCGCCATGCACAAGTACGATATCCGGTTTTGCTTCTTTCATGATGCCGTCAAGCCCAATAAGTGCCCGAGTAGTAACATCACTTAATGTCTGCCGGTCTTTCATAATATTCAAATCGAAATCCGGAGTAATCTGAAACGTTTCCAGCACTTGGTCAAGCATTTCTCTATGCTGGGCAGTTACCGCAACAAGCGGCTCGATGGTTTCAGGATGCTTTTGGAGTTCGAGTACAAGCGGCGCCATTTTAATAGCTTCAGGCCGCGTGCCAAAAATCGTCATCACTTTCCACTTTTTCGACAAATAAATCCCTCACTTCTTATATGTCTAGACTCTGGCGAAAAAACCCTCTTCGCAGCTATTACCCGAGGGTTGGATTGCCTGCATTTTTCTTGCTTATTTTGTCCAGCTACAAGAGCCAGCTTCACGTGTCATAATCCACCCCGGCTGAGTGGCAAAATGCACCACTTCGCTGGTCTGTCTTAGTTCTGTCGAAGCTAAGCGGCTCTTTCCGCTTTTCTTACTTCGTACCGAACAACCGGTCCCCTGCATCACCAAGACCTGGAACAATATACCCGTGCTCGTTCAGTTTTTCGTCCAATGCCGCAATATATAAATCAACTTCCGGATGAACTGCTTGGAAAGCTTCCACGCCTTCCGGTGCTGCAATGATGCACATGAAACGGATTTTCGTCGCACCGCGCTTCTTCAAGGAGTTCACAGCTTCTATCGCTGAACCACCTGTTGCAAGCATCGGGTCTACTACAATAAATTCACGTTCTTGCACATCGGATGGCAATTTCAAATAATACTCAACCGGCTGTAAAGTTTCCGGATCCCGGTATAAACCGATATGGCCCACTTTAGCGGCAGGAATCAATTTTAAAATGCCATCCACCATACCGATGCCAGCACGCAGAATTGGCACGATGCCTAACTTCTTGCCCGCCAACACTTTGGAAGTCGCCATCTGAACCGGCGTTTCCACTTCAATTTCCTTTAACGGCAAATCCCGCGTGATTTCAAAAGCCATCAACGTTGCAATTTCATCTACCAATTCACGGAATTCTTTCGTTCCTGTCGACTTATCGCGGATATACGTCAATTTATGCTGAATCAGCGGATGGTCAAATACATATACTTTCCCCAAGGCATATCTCTCCTTTTCTAACATTTATCTTATATAGTATAACAGAATTTTTCTTCTGAAAGTTGCTGCCGAGAGCATTGCGACTTTTCAGTTTTTTCTCTCCTGTAAAAGAATCAGAGCACGAAAAAAATCGAAGCCCTTTGGCTTCGATTTATAGTAAATTCGCTTCATCCAGAGACATCGGACGGTAGTAGAAATAACCTTGGCCGATGCGGCATCCAAGCGCGATTAAAATCCGCCGCTGCTCATCGGTTTCGATTCCTTCCCCTACAACACGCATATTCAAGTTCTCAGCCAGCTGTACAATCGTGCGCACAATCGCTAAAGTCTGAGGTTCCTGCATATTGGAAATGAACGAACGGTCAATTTTAATTTCGGTGACAGGCAGCTTCTGCAAATAACTCAAAGAAGAATATCCTGTACCGAAATCATCAAGTGAACTTGTGAAACCATAATTATTCAGCTGCCTAAAAACTTTATAAGCTGTATCAATATCAACAAAACCGATGCGTTCCGTAATTTCTAATTGAAGCCATTTCGGTTCAATGCCATATTCTGCCGTCTTATCGACAAGATAAGGAATAAAGGAATGATGGAAAAAATGATCGGTTGAAATATTGATCGCCACTTGGCTTAACTCCAAACCTTGGTCTTGCCGTTTTTTCAACCACGTCAAGACACGTTTCAGCACCACTTGCTCCAACACCCGGATCTTGCCGTTTTTTTCCGCAACGGGAATAAAAACATCAGGAGCAATAACACCAAGCTCTGGGGAAGACCAGCGGGCCAATGCTTCAAAGCTTAGAATTTTCCCAGTCTTCAATTCCACTTTCGGCTGCAGGTAAACATCGACTTCTTCACGCTTGATCGCTGCCGTCAATTCATTGGCGATCCGCAAATCTTTCATCATCGATTCATCGTGTTCGTTTTCGTAATAACAAATGGACTCCCCTGCCCGCAGTTTGGCTTTGGACAATGCGCTGTCTGCATGGCGTATCAGTTCGTCCGCATTTTGCTGGTTCGGCGTAATCAGGGCTACTCCCATTTTCAAAGTCAGGAACAGTTCCATATCCTGAATGCTGACCGGATCCAATTGGGCCAGCAGCTCTAAATAATCCGGCACTTTGCCAAGAGGCGTTAAGCAAAACAACGCAATGGTCGAATCAGAAAAGCGGGCAATCACATGATCCGATGGCAATTTCGCCCGAAGAAACCGTTTGCCGACTTCGCGGACGAGTGAATCCCCTGCCCGGTGTCCGTACTGATCAACCACTTTTACGTATTCATCTGCAGAAATGAATGCAATAAATCCTTCTTTTTGTTCTTTTAACAGTTCTTTTATTTCATTTATGAAATAGT
This sequence comes from Planococcus sp. 1R117A, assembly GCF_051417975.1. NCBI lineage: Bacteria > Bacillati > Bacillota > Bacilli > Caryophanales > Caryophanaceae > Planococcus > Planococcus sp. 1R117A. The sequence goes on from NZ_JBPRLO010000001.1 coordinate 355,049, forward strand.
TCCGGTTCGGCAAATTCGATTCTTTATCGGTATAAGCCAATGCCAGAATGTCTGCTTGCTGCTGGGAATATTTGATGATCAATGCCACTGCCGGCGCCATCTGTTCTATAAATTCCAATTCTTTGGGAGCCGGAAGAGTGCATGCAGGGAAATAAATGCCAAACGTGCCGATGGTTTTGCCTTCAAGATCATGAATCGGGACAGACCAGCTTGAAACAAGGCCAAGCGTTTCCGCAAGTTCCTGGTAGTTCTTCCATAAAGGATCAATTGTTATGTCTTCCACCACTACGGTTTCATCGCGATAAAAAGCTGCTCCACAAGTGCCTGCTGTTTCTTCTGCTAAAACTCCGTCCACTGCTTCATGAAATTCCTTTGGCATAGAATTTCCTGCCGCAATCCGGAAACGATCATTTTCATCCACCAGCATGACCGTACATTTCGCACCATCTTGGAAAAAAGACTCAACTGCCGTACAGGCTTTTTGTAAAAGAACGCTCAGCATATAGCCTTTTTCAATATCATTATAAGTTTCCTGCTGCAATTTGATCAAAGCTTCCGTCCGCTTGCGGTCCGTGATATCCCGTTGAAGCATCAATGTAAAAGTTACTCCTTTTTCCTGGATGCTAATGGGCTGGACAGTAATTTCATTCCAAAAAGGGCTGCCGTCTTTCCGGTAGTTAATGATTTCATATGTGCATGCAGTACGGGCATCAATGCAGTCTCTTATTTTCCGGACTACTTCCGGATCGGTTTTTGACCCGTGCATAAATCTTCCATTAAATCCGACTATTTCATCTTCTGAGAAGCCGCTCATCTCACAAAAAGCCTGATTCGCATAAATGATTGGGGTGTCTTCTGCATCATGGTTCAACACAACAAAACCAGTTTGAAATTCTACCCCCAGACGGCGCAGCCACTCAATGATTATTCGCTTTTCTTTCCTTAATTGGTACGTTGGCATACGAAGGTCCCCCAAGAACTTTTATGTATACAGCAAAAATACAGCTGCCTAAATCAAACTTTCGGCAGCTGTATTTCCTTATTTGTACAATGGAAAACTAGCTGTTAACTTAGCAGTTCGTTCTGCAGCTTCTTTTTTCACATTTTCGTCTTCTGGATTTTTCAATAATTTAGCCATGATCGAAGCGATTTCTTTCATTTCCGCTTCCTTAAATCCTCGGGAAGTTACCGCTGGCGTACCAAGGCGTATTCCTGAAGTCACAAATGGGCTTTGCGGATCAAAAGGAATGGTGTTTTTGTTTGTTGTAATCCCTACTTCATCAAGTACATGCTCCGCTACTTTACCAGTCAAGTTTAGAGAACGAAGATCAACCAGCATTAGGTGGTTGTCAGTTCCGCCTGAAACGATATCGACGCCTTCAGCTTTTAAACCTTCAGCAAGAGCTTGTGCATTTTTTACTACTTGGTCAATATAAGTCTTGAATTCAGGCTGTTGCGCTTCTCCAAATGCCACCGCTTTTGCAGCAATGACGTGCATTAGAGGGCCCCCTTGAATTCCAGGGAAAATGGTCTTGTCGATTTTCTTCGCGAATTCCTCTTTGCAAAGGATCAATCCTCCACGAGGGCCGCGAAGTGTTTTGTGTGTAGTCGATGTTACGAAATGCGCATGCGGCACTGGATTCGGATGAGCGCCAGTTGCGACTAATCCTGCAATATGCGCCATATCCACCATTAGGTAAGCTCCGATTTCATCAGCGATTTCACGGAATTTCTCAAAGTCCAAAACGCGGGAGTAAGCACTAGTGCCTGCAACGATCATTTTCGGTTTATGCTCAAGCGCTACTTGGCGCACGATTTCATAATCGATTAATTGCGTTTCTTCGTTTACTCCATACTCCACGAAATTGTATTGCATTCCGCTGAAGTTCACTTTGCTGCCGTGTGTCAAGTGTCCGCCATGGTTTAAATTCATGCCTAGGATTGTGTCGCCTTTTTCAAGCACTGCTGTGTAAACTGCCATATTGGCTTGTGATCCTGAATGTGGCTGAACGTTTGCATGTTCTGCACCAAAAATTTCTTTCAGTCGGTCACGTGCAATGTTTTCTACTACATCCACAAATTCACATCCGCCATAATAGCGTTTTCCAGGGTAGCCTTCAGCATACTTGTTAGTAAGGACTGAACCCTGTGCCTCCATTACTGCCTGCGATACAAAGTTTTCAGAGGCGATTAGTTCAATATTCGCTTCCTGACGCCCTTTTTCTGCCTTAATTGCTTCGAAAACTGCCGAGTCCTGCGTTTTAATCAATTCCATCAATGTATCCCTCCTGTAGTTGGACAAGCTCACGATCGTAACTTGCGCGTTTCCCGCCAATAAGTTTCGGACGGGTAGTTGCAGCTGACACAATCGCTTCACCTATTAGTTTAACAGAAGTTCGCACCGGAACGGCTACTCTTTTTAAATGCATGCCAATCATTGTCTGTCCAATGTCGATTCCAGCATGTGCTTGAATTTCTTCAACCACCACCGGATCCTTCATATTTGAATAGGCGTAAGCACTCATGGAGCCGCCGGCTTTAGCAACAGGGATGACCGTAACTGGTTCCCAGCCGTATTTTTCAGCTGCTTGGCGTTCGACCGTCAGTGCCCGGTTAATATGTTCGCAGCCTTGGAAAGCCAGAAAAATACGGTGGCGTGCCGCAAATTTTTCAAGCGGCTCATAAAGGCTTTCTGCAATATCAAGGCCGCCGCCTGTGCCAATCCGTTTCCCTGCTACTTCCGAAGTGGAGCAGCCGACTACAAACACTTGGCCCTTTTTAAATTGAATTTGCTGTTCCAATTCACTTAACGTTTCTTCAAGCTGCAGTTGCCATAAAGTTTGCATATCAACCACTCCTTTTATTATTGTTCGAGATCTGTTATTTTCTGTATGCGTTTCTCGTGTCTGCCGCCTTCGAATTCTTCTGTAAGCCATGTTTTGGCAATTTCACGTGCTAGCCCAGGCCCAATTACGCGCTCACCCATCGCTAAAACGTTTGAATTATTATGGCCTCTTGTCGCTTTTGCACTGAATACATCATGAACCAGTGCGCATCGGATGCCTTTAACTTTATTGGCAGCAATCGACATGCCGATTCCTGTTCCACAAATGAGGATTCCACGATCAAATTCGCCTTTCGCCACTGCTTCCGCCACCGGTTTTGCATAGTCCGGATAATCGACTGAATCATCTGTGTGCGGACCAAAATCCTGATAATCCATACCCAATTCATTTAATAAATTAACGATTTCTTTACGCAGGTTATTCCCACCGTGATCTGATGTTATAGCAATTTTCATGTAAAGCCCTCTTTTCTATTTTCGGTTGAAGCGAAATGCTTTTTAAATGCATTATTCACTTTTCTTTTATTCTAACATCAATATCCAAAAAATCCTATAAACCCGCTGTATACGGAAGAAACAATGGATTTTCAGCTATCTGAAGGATCCTATAAATAAAAAACCATTTGCGTATTCGCAAATGGCCTATTTCAAAACGATCATTTCTTTTCTGTCTGTTCTTCTTCAGCCAGCTTTTCTACAAGCAGCTCAATCAATCTTTTCAATTCATTGAACGTTTGCTGGTAAGTGGATAAAGATCCGCCGTATGGATCGCTGATATCCGCCGCCATTTCACCGGTAAACTCTTTTAATGTATATAGTTTGCTGGCATATTCCGGATAATGCTGCAGCAGGAATTGTCTATGGGAAGCGGTCATCGTTAAGATTAATGTTGCCCACTCCATATCTTCCGGCAATAATTGTTTGGAAGTATGTTCAAATGAAATTCCTTCTTCGTCCAATACGGTTTGGGCGTTGAATGACAAGGGAGCTTCTCCAGCGACGATACCGGCTGAACGGACTTCAATTCCCGGCAAATTTTTCGCCGATAATATGGCTTCTGCCATCGGACTTCTGCATGTGTTGCCTGTGCATACAAAGAAAATCTTCATTGTATCTCCACCTCCAGAATGATTTAGCTGAACCACTTGTGGTCAGCCGCTTTTTCCAATCTGTTCATCATGGCATCACTCCGGTTCGGAGCTGATGAAACAGTGGCCAGAATCAAATCAGCATCCGTCTGATCACATTTTCGCAAACTATCATAAAGAGTTTCTGCCGATAATGGAAAATGGTAATCGGCCACTGGGAAATCGGCGGTGCTGAGAACTGCTACTTTCTTTCCTTCTTTTTGTACATGTTGTATCGCTTTTCCAACTAATGCTTCATCGTTCTCGATTAAATAGACAGGCACGTCAGGCGCATAATGTATATATTTCATCCCAGGAGATTTCGGTGCGTTCCCTTGGATTTCGGAAGACAGCCGGACTGTGCCGATCACGAGTTCAAGATCTTCTTTTGTAATTTTCCCTGGCCGTAAAATAACTGGCGGTTCGCTTGTCATATCGAGAACGGTCGATTCGAGTCCGATGGTTGTGGGTCCACCGTCAAGTATAAGCGGAATGATGCCAGCCATATCGTGGTAGACATGTTCTGCCAGCGTCGGACTCGGTTTGCCGCTTGTATTGGCACTGGGCGCGGCGATTGGCACGTTTACCCGTGTCAACAAATCCAATGCAACTCGATGATTCGGCACACGAATACCGACTGTCTTGAGGTTCGCCGTAACATTTTCAGCAAATGCGCCCGGTTTTGACTCTAGTATGATTGTTAAGGCTCCTGGCCAGAAAGCATCCATGCATTGAATTGCTTTTGCCGGAACGTTTTGAACCCAGTTCAAGGCGCTTTCTTTAGAATCGACATGTACAATCAATGGGTTGTCTGACGGCCGCCCTTTTGCGGTAAATATCTTTTCAACGGCTTGCGGATTCGTGGCATCAGCGCCTAACCCATAGACGGTTTCAGTGGGAAAGGCCACAATGTCTCCATTCCGGAGGATTTCCACAGCCTGTGAATAAGTTTCTTCTTTATTCACAGAACTATCCACAAGTACGATTTCCGTTTCCATGTGAACATCTCCTATTTTTACTTGTTTTTTATAATTTTATCCACAAATTGTGGATAATTCATAGCAATTTGCTCACAATTTGTGAACAAGTTAATGGTGTATGCAAAAAACCATGCGGTCTTGATTGTTGATATCTTTTTTTATATACACTTTTGCTTCCGGAAAAGCTTTTTTTAATAAGTTTTCCACAGCCGGTCCTTGTTTATAACCAATTTCAAAGCCGACAATCCCAGGTTTATTCAGCAAATGCGGCAATTGATCGGCCATTTTTTCGTATAAAGCTAAGCCGTTATTATCCGCAAATAATGCGTTATGCGGTTCAAAATCACGGACAGTATCAGATAGATCGTTTGCTTCTTCATAGCCAATATACGGCGGGTTCGATAAAATGATATCCCATTTCTGATCACGGATCGGTTCAGTTAAATCCCCAAGCTTAAAATGGACATCCGCCTCCAGCCGATGTGCATTTTGCTCGGCCATATTTAACGCTTTTTCCGAAATATCAGTCGCCGTGACAAGCGATCCAGGAAGCTCACATTTCATCGTAATCGCAATGATGCCGCTCCCTGTTCCAATATCCGCAATCGACGGATATTTATCAGGAAAAACCTCCTTGACCAGCCTTAAAGTTTCTTCCACCAGTTCTTCAGTTTCCGGCCGGGGAATTAAGACGTTTTCATTGACCTGAAATTTCCGGCCATAAAATTCTTCGACTCCGGTCAAATGCTGAACAGGAATTCCTTTTGCATGCTGTTCAATCTTGCTCCAGTAGCGCTCAAATGCCGCTTCATCCATTTCATCACGCATGGCAGACAGCAGGCCGGCATGTGATAAACCGAGTTCATGCTGGAGCAGGATTCGCGCGACCGCTTCTTCCCGGCCCTTGCTTTTTAAAAAAGAAGAAGCCCCGTTAAGGGCCTCATACAATCGTCTGCTTTTAGTCATTGTTCAAACTTTCCATTTTCGCAGACTGTTCTTCCACAACCAAAGCTTCGATGATTTCATCCAGCTTGCCTTGCATGATCTGGTCGAGTTTCTGTATAGTCAACCCGATGCGATGATCCGTTACCCGGTTTTGAGGGAAATTGTAAGTCCGGATCCGTTCAGAACGGTCCCCGGTTCCGACAGCTGATTTCCGCACTGCATCGTATTCAGCTTGTGCTTCCTGCTGGAATTTATCGTAAACGCGTGCGCGGAGGACTTTCATTGCACTGGCTTTGTTTTTAATTTGGGATTTTTCATCTTGGCAGGTAACGACCGTATTGGTCGGAATGTGCGTCAATCGCACTGCCGACATCGTCGTGTTAACGGATTGTCCGCCCGCTCCAGATGAAGCGTACGTATCTACTCGGATATCGTTGTCGTGGATTTCCACTTCAACTTCTTCCACTTCCGGCAAACAAGCGACGGTCGCTGTTGACGTATGGATGCGGCCGCCCGATTCAGTTTCCGGTACACGTTGCACACGGTGTGCCCCGTTTTCATATTTCAGTTTCGAATAAGCGCCTTTTCCAGTAATCATGAATACCAATTCTTTAAAGCCACCAAGGCCAGTTGGATTGGAATCCATGATGGTCACTTTCCAGCCATTCGATTCGGCATATCTGCTGTACATGCGGTAAAGGTCACCAGCAAACAATGCCGCTTCATCTCCGCCAGCTGCTCCGCGCACTTCCATGATGACGTTTTTGTCGTCATTCGGGTCTTTTGGTATCAATAAAATATGGAGGCGTTCTTCAATCGCCGTTAATTGCGTTTCCAAATCATTGACTTCTTCCTTGACCATTTCGCGCATTTCAGGGTCCAGTTTATCATCAAACATCGCTTTCGCTTCGTTCAATTGAGCGGTAAGTTCTTTATATTCACGGTAAGCTTCCACCGTATCCTGCAAATCGGATTGTTCTTTGGAATACTCTCTAAGTTTATTGGTATCACTGACAATTTCAGGATCACTCAACAGTTCATTTAAACGGTCATAACGGTCTTCTACAGCTTGTAATCGATCAAACATTCCACTATCACCTCTTTTTTCTGTTTTCTTTTGATAAAGTCGATATTCCGCAAAACAGCTACGCTTGCCGCGGGCGAGCGCCAAGCCTCCTCAGCCGCTTCGCGCCTTGCGGGGTCTCGGCTGTCTCGCTATCCCGCAGGCGTCTTCGCTGTTTTGCTTCATATCTAAGTGAGCAGCCATCAAAAAGCTAACTCAATGATTCTCTCTTTTCTAGAAAGCGTATCCAGCGCAGGCGCGTCCACGGGCTAGGCGGAGCAAGAAGACAGGTGGTCTTCCTGGCTTCTTGCGTGAGCCATGCCCAAAGCGGCCGAAGCGTTTAAAAAGTTAGTTCTTCAAACAAAACTGCTTTATTTCGAAATCGTTACACCGGCCGGGACTTCGTGGTGATGGCGGCAGCGCGGTTCGTATGCTTCTGATGCGCCTACTAAAATCGTCGGGTCGTCAGAGCCAGCTGGCTTGCCGTCAATCAAACGCTGTGTCCGGCTTGCAGGTGATCCGCAAACGGTGCAAACCGCTTGAAGTTTCGTTACTTGTTCTGCAATGGACAATAATGTCGGCATCGGGCCAAAAGGGCGTCCTCTGAAATCTTGATCCAGGCCTGCTACAATGACACGGAATCCGTGATCAGCCAGTTTTTGGACATTATCTATAATTTCATCATCAAAAAATTGAGCTTCATCAATGGCAATGACATCATATTCATCTGTAATGAACTGCCACATTTCTCTTGAATGCTCAATTGGCAAGGCAATGACAGTAGTACCATTATGTGAAACCACCGCTTCTTCGCTATAGCGGTCATCGATTTTCGGTTTGAATACCGCAATTTTTTGTTTTGCAAATTGAGCGCGCCGTATCCGACGGATCAATTCCTCCGATTTTCCTGAAAACATACTTCCGCAGATCAGCTCTACCCAACCTGATTGTTTCATAACGTACATAAGTGGGACCCCTTTCAAACGCTTTTTCATTATATTCATACCCAAAATCGTTAGTAATTCTGCTTTTTCCTGCTATGTAAGGCGAATTAAACAGCTATTAAACGAAAAAATACCTGCTTGGCGTTTTCGCGCAAAGCAGGTATATTTATCAATTACTCAGCAATTTCTTCTTTTATGCCGTATTTTTTGTTGAAACGGTCTACGCGGCCATCTGCTGCAGCAAACTTCTGACGTCCAGTGTAGAATGGATGACATTCTGAGCAAAGCTCAACGTTGATGTTTTCTTTTACAGAACCTGTAGTGAAAGAATTCCCACATGAGCAAGTTACTGTCGCTTGTTTGTACTCTGGATGAATACCTGTTTTCATAATATTTTCTCCTCCCGCCCTGAACCATCTGGAACAGAGTTTGATAATCTATTTTACTATTGCCTTACACGGCTCTTTAGGCCGTATATGCAATAGCACTGTTTTAAATCACTCTCAATATCATAACAAATATTAGGTCATATTGCAACTATTTAAATCATCTTTTTGTTGCTGCGGTGAGCCTTCATTTCATTGTTCAATTGCTCGAAAAACTCTTCATTGGTCTTTGTTTGGCCCAGTTTTTTCAAGAAGCGTTCTCCGAAATCCGGTGAATCTGAGAAGGTTTTGCGGATTGCCCACAGTTTCTCCAATTGAGCAGGATTAAGAAGCAACTCTTCTTTTCTGGTGCCCGAACGGCGGATATCCAGTGCTGGAAAAATGCGGCGTTCTGCCAAGCTGCGGTCTAAATGCAGCTCCATATTGCCGGTTCCTTTAAATTCTTCGTAGATCACTTCATCCATACGCGATCCGGTATCAACCAAAGCAGTAGCTAAGATAGTCAAACTGCCGCCTTCTTCGATATTGCGGGCTGCCCCGAAAAAGCGTTTTGGACGGTGGAAAGCTGCAGGGTCTATTCCTCCTGACAGTGTACGGCCACTTGGCGGAATAACCAAATTATATGCTCGGGCCAATCGTGTAATGGAATCCATCAGGATGATGACATCCCGTTTATGCTCTACAAGGCGCATTGCGCGTTCTAAAACTAGCTCTGCCACTTTTACATGATTTTCCGGTACTTCATCAAATGTTGAAGATACAACATCCGCGTCAACCGAACGCTCGATATCAGTCACTTCTTCCGGACGTTCATCAATGAGCAGAACAATCAGCTCGGCTTCCGGATGGTTTGTGGTAATCGAGTTGGCAATTTCTTTTAACAGCATCGTTTTACCGGCTTTTGGCGGAGCAACGATTAAACCGCGCTGGCCAAATCCGACAGGCGCCACTAAATCCATGATGCGTGCAGAAAGATGTTTCGGTGTGGTTTCCAGATGGATATGACGATCCGGATAAAGTGGTGTCAAGCCTGGGAAATGGACACGTTCTTTAGCGACTTCCGGATCTTCACCGTTTACCGCTTCTACTTGCAATAAGCCGAAATAGCGCTCGTTTTCTTTTGGCGGACGCACTTTTCCTGAAACTTTATCGCCATTCCGCAAGTCAAACCGGCGGATTTGGGAAGCTGAAATATAAATGTCCTGTGAACTTGGCGAGTAATTGATTGGACGCAAGAAACCGAAACCTTCTGATTGGATGATTTCAAGAACGCCTTCCATAAAGAAAAAGCCTTCTTGTTCTGCTCTTGTTTTTAAAATAGCAAAAATCAATTCTTTTTTCGATAATTTACTGTAATTGGTCAGCTTGTATTCTTTCGCCAAAGTATAAAGCTCTCTCAGCGTCATGTTTTCCAAAGCGGAAATTGTTATTATTGTCATTAATTGGACACCACTCTTACTCTTTTTTTAGGGTTTCGTATGTTGAGGATCAGTCGTTGATTTGATTGGAAAGATCTTTAAAGAAGGAGTCCGGCAAGATACCGGACTCAATTTTGAAGTTGGATCATTAATCATGCATAACGAGATCTGGTTTTTTCTTCATGCTATGGCGCCCTTCGACAAAACGGACTGTGCCTGATTTCGCACGCATTACCAATGTATGGCTTTCTGCAAAACCGCCTTTTAGCTGAACTCCGCGAAGCAGTTCACCGTCCGTAACGCCTGTTGCTGCAAAGATGGCATCGTCCCCTTTTACAAGGTCTTCCATTTTAAGAACTTTACTGACATCCAAGCCCATATTCAAGCAGCGTTGTGCTTCTTCATCTGACTGAGGCATCAACTTCCCTTGAAGTTCGCCGCCTAAGCATTTCAAGCCAACAGCCGCGATTACGCCTTCAGGGGCTCCGCCTGTGCCGAATAAAATATCAACACCGGTTTTTTCAAAAGCGGTATTGATCGCTCCTGCCACGTCCCCATCATTGATCAATTTAATGCGGGCTCCTGCAGCACGAATTTGCTCAATAATGTGTTTGTGGCGCGGGCGGTCCAGGATAGTTGCTACTACATCTTCAATATCTTTGTTTTTTGCTTTCGCCACTGCACGAAGATTATCAATCACTGGTGCATTGATGTCAATTTTACCGACGGCTTCAGGTCCTACTGCAATTTTATCCATATACATATCAGGTGCATTCAATAAATTGCCACGATCAGCAATCGCAAGAACTGCAAGCGCATTCCAGCCGCCAGCTGCTACGATATTCGTTCCTTCTAAAGGATCGACCGCCACATCCACTTCCGGTCCTTGGCCCGTCCCGAGTTCTTCTCCGATATAGAGCATTGGTGCTTCATCCATTTCACCTTCACCAATCACTACCACACCGCGCATCGGAATTGTATCAAAAACTTTCCGCATGGCACTAGTTGCCGCGTCATCCGCTTCAATCTTCAAACCGCGGCCCATCCATTTTGCCGAAGCAATTGCTGCCGCTTCCGTAACACGCACAAGTTCCATTGACAAACTTCGTTCCATAGTTTCTTTTCCTCCCGTTCAGCTGAAAATCTATACTTCATAATTGTAGCATATATCAACAAGCTGGAAAGAAGTCAGTTCGCGCTCTGTCCCAGGTCGGACTTTGCACTTGTGACCGGATCAATTGTTTCTCTGCGGATATCTGCGCCAAGCCCACGAAGCTTATTGACAATATTCGAATATCCGCGTTCGATATGATAAATTTCCCGTATTTCTGTTTCGCCTTCTGCAAGCAAACCGGCAATAACCAATGCCGCACCTGCGCGTAAATCAGAAGCCACCACAGTTGCCGATGTCAACGGAGTCGGCCCGGTAATTACCGCTGCGCGCCCTTCAACCCGTCCACTTGCATTCATGCGGCGCAATTCATCAATATGCTTGAAACGGGCCGAATAAATCGTATCCGTAATCATTGAAGAACCCGTCGCTTGTGTCATTAATACTGAAAATGGCTGCTGTAAATCCGTTGCAAATCCTGGATATACCAGCGTCTTCACATCAATTGCCTGAAGTGAGGCCGATTTAGGAATATAAATAGATTCTTCGTTTTCTTGTACATCGACGCCCATTTCACGCAATTTTGCTGTTAAAGCTTCCATATGGAATGGAATAACGTTATCAACCAGTACGCCATCTCCAATTGCAGCGGCCATGATCATGAATGTTCCTGCTTCTATACGGTCCGGGATGATTGTATGGTTTGTTCCGTGCAGCTCTTCAACGCCATCAATGCGGATTACGTTCGTACCCGCTCCTTTGATTTTTGCTCCCATGTTTGTGAGAAGCGTCGCCACATCTATAATTTCAGGTTCTTTTGCAGCGTTCTCAATAGTTGTCTGGCCTTTGGCAAGAACTGCCGCCAGCATGATATTGATAGTCGCTCCTACGCTGACAACATCCAGGTAGATTTTCGCACCGCGAAGTTCATCCGCACGCAAATAAATGGCGCCATGTTCGTTCGTCACTTTTGCGCCGAGCGCTTCAAAACCTTTGATGTGCTGGTCAATCGGACGAGGCCCTAAAAAGCATCCGCCCGGCAGCCCGATTGCCGCATGTTTAAAACGGCCAAGCATAGCACCCATCATATAGTAAGAAGCCCGCAGTTTTTTCACATTGCCATTTGGCAACGGCATATCAATCATATGAGTCGGATCGATTTTCATGGTGCCATCTTCAAATGACACCTCGCCGCCGATTTCTTCTAAAATACTTTTCAGTGTCCAGACGTCAGAAATTTCCGGTAAGCCTTCAATTTGCACAGGTGAGTTCGCTAAAATGGACGCAGGAATCAATGCCACTGCGCTGTTTTTTGCCCCATTCACTTTAATCGTGCCGGATAAGCGTTTACCGCCTTTTACTTTATAAACATCCATTCGATTTAATTTCTCCTTTATCCCACTTTAAATGACAGTACAATTTCCGCTTTCAAGGAAATCTACTGTCCTTAAAAGTCCGATTGGTTCAACTATCTAAACTAATTATTTTCACTTGCCGATATTCCAAAGGCGCGTCCACGGGTTAAGCAAAGCAAGAAGACAGGCGGTCTTCCTGTCTTCTTGCGGGAGCTCTGCCCAAAGCGGCCGGAGCGGCATGTAAAAGGTTAATTTTTCATTTCAATATATAGTTTTATTTTACTTCTTCTTCAATAGAACGTTTTTCCCAGTCTGCCAAGAATGCTTCGATTCCTTTGTCAGTTAATGGGTGCTTGAACATTTGCTGCATTACTTTGATCGGCATTGTACCGATATGCGCTCCATTCAGTGCTGCTTCTGTTACGTGCTGCGGATGGCGGATGGAAGCTGCAATGATTTCTGTTTTGATGTCATGGATAGCAAAAATGTCAGCGATTGTCGCGATCAAGTCCATGCCATTGTGTCCGATATCATCCAAACGGCCAAGGAAAGGAGAAACGTAAGATGCGCCTGCACGTGCTGCAAGAAGTGCTTGGTTTGCACTGAAAATCAATGTTACGTTGACTTTTGTGCCTTCTGCTGCAAGAACTGAACAAGCTTTCAAACCGTCCGGCGTCATTGGCAATTTCACAGTAATGTTAGGTGCCAAAGCAGCCAATTCACGGCCTTCTTTGATCATGCCTTCTGCGTCAAGTGCGATAACTTCCCCGCTGATTGAGCCATCAACAAGTGCTGCAATTTCTTTTAAACGGTCGTGGAAAGAAACATTTTTTTCTTTCGCCACTAGAGAAGGGTTTGTCGTTACCCCTGAAAGGATTCCCCATGAGTGTGCTTCTTTAATCTCTTCAAAGTTTGCTGTATCAATAAAAAATTTCATCTTCTTTTCCTCCTAGTTATCTGGGAAAAAGAGAAGAGACCCTTCGGACGCTTCTCTCTTTCATCCAGTATTGTATGTTATTAAGCTTTTCCTGAGCTGCCGAATTCACGCATTTTCCCAATGACAGTCGCTTTGATCGCTTCACGGGCTGGCCCCATATATTTACGTGGATCGTAAACATCCGCATCATTATTCAACACTTCTCGGACCGCTTTCGCTGAAGCAATCTGGCTTTCCGTATTGACATTGATTTTCGCTGTTCCTAAAGAAACCGAACGCTGAATATCTTTTACCGGAATTCCTGTTCCTCCGTGCAATACAAGCGGGACATCACAAAGCTGAGAAATTTCTTCCATCTCTTCAAAGCCTAAGTTCGGTTCGCCTTTATATGGTCCGTGGACAGACCCAAGAGCCGGCGCCAGGCAATCAATGCCAGTTTCTTCAACCAATTGCTTGCATTCTTGAGGGTCTGCATAAATTACGCCATCTGCAATAATGTCGTCTTCTTGTCCGCCGACGGTTCCTAATTCCGCTTCCACGGATACATTATGTTTATGTGCATATTCCACAACTTGTTTTGTGATTTCAATATTTTCTTCAAATGGGTGATGAGATGCATCGATCATGACAGAAGTGAATCCAGCATCGATAGCTTCTTTACATTTTTTAAAGCTGGAGCCGTGGTCTAGATGAATAGCCACGGGAACTGTAATTTTGTAATCGTGCATTAAGCCCTTCACCATATGTACCACTGTAGTGAATCCGCCCATATAACGAGCTGCACCTTCAGATACCCCTAAAATGACAGGAGAATTTTCTTCTTGTGCTGCCTGTAAAATCGCTTGAGTAAACTCAAGATTATTTAAGTTAAATTGTCCGATTGCATAACCTTCTTGTTTCCCTTTTATCATCATTTCTTTCATTGAAACTAACGGCATTACAAAATTCCTCCTCAGCTGTATATTACCCAAATATCCTTTTTACTATACCAAAAACAGCATGCTTTCGCTACTTTCGTGTGTATCAGTCTCTTAACAATTGCTTTACAGCATCGCGTATTTCAAATACATCAAATGGTTTCGTGAAATAACGGGCTGCTCCGCTGTCAATCGATTCTTCGATCAAATCGAGTTCACCATATGCCGTCATCATGATCACATGTATCTCTTTTTGTAATTCCTTTAAGCTTTTCAAAATTTCAATGCCATCCATTCCCGGCATTCTCATATCCAACAATACCAGATTCGGCTGTGTTTCCATCGCTTTTTGTATGGCTTCTTTGCCGTTTGCAGCCATTAAGGTATGGAAGCCTTCCTTTTTAAATACTTCATTTAATAAAAGTCGGATGCCCATCTGGTCATCTACGATCAATATCGTTTTCAAGAGGAGCCATTCCCTTCTTTTTTCCAGCTTCAGCGTACCTTTTCATTCTACTAGACAATGGCCCTCTTTTCTACATCGCAACGCCTTCTGCTATAATCTGTTTATGAGGTGAAAGAAATGAAAATGTTAACAACCCAATTAAGCGGCTTATTTCAGCGGATTGCACAGCAAGAAGAAGCGATTGAAGATACAGCTCGTGTTCTTGCCCAAGCAGCCATCGGCGAAGGAACTATCTTCATTGCCGCATTCGGTGAAATGAAAGCAGTGGCTGCCAGTGCAGCTGAAGGAGTTGAACCTCTCCAAAGCTGTGCCCGGTGGCAGCCAGACAGCGTTATTACTAGCGCCGACCGTGTATGGATCCTTGCGAAAAACAAGGAAGGCGACGAACTCGCTGGACGATTAAATGATGCCCACCTGCCATTTGCTATGCTAACGGCAGAGAATCGTAATAATGAAATGGAAGCGGATGCCTTTATTTCATTAAAAATCGACAAAGGCTTGCTGCCGGCAGAAGACGGCAGCCGGACCGTGGTGCCCCATGCAATGGGCGCGTTATTTGTTTATCATGCAGTCAAAATGGCCATCGATGAAATGCTGGCTGAGTAATGAAGTTCTAGCAAACCGTTTGCAGAGACAGTACGATTTCCTTCGCTATTTGGTTCCATATCTTGAGAACAGGCACAAGCATAGAGAAGATTTTCTCAAACAGTCACTATTTTAGAGAGTCTCTAAAGGTGATAAAGGGAAGTTGAATGCAGCGAAAGGCGGCGACTCCAGCGGGACAGCGCGAGCTGAAGACCCTGGACTGAGCGCAGCGAAGGAAGCGGCTGAAGCCGTGCCCGCGGAAAGCGGCCGCCCTGGAGCGAAATGATGGAAGAGCATAGAAATTCCTCGACAGTCAAACTGACCTAAAAATTTTAGGTGATTTAAAATTCACCTCCGCTTGATGAATCAAAGCTACATCCAAAAGAAAAACCTTCCTGCAATAAAAAAGCAGGAAGGTTTTTCAACGTGTTTATTTATTTTTTATTCTCCAACTGCAATTCATGGGTTTAAAAATTTTAATTAAGATTAAACCGGCACTTCTGCATTTTTCAATGAAGCATGGACAAACTCTCTGAATAGAGGCTGTGGGCGGTTCGGGCGTGAAATGAATTCTGGGTGGAATTGGCAAGCCACAAACCAAGGGTGGTCAGCAAGCTCAATAATTTCAACCAAACGGCCATCCGGGCTAGTGCCTGAGAATTTAAAGCCAGCTGCTTCAAATTGCTCACGGTATTCATTATTAAATTCATAACGGTGGCGATGGCGTTCATAAACCAGCTCTTCACCATACGCTTCGTATGCTTTTGAACCGATTTCCAATTTAGCAGGGTACAATCCTAGACGAAGTGTTCCGCCCAAATCTTCAACATCTTTTTGTTCTGGCAGCAAATCGATGACCGGATAAGACGTTTTCGGGTTCAGTTCAGAAGAATGCGCGTCTTCAAAATTCATGACGCTGCGTGCAAACTCAACAGAAGCCAATTGCATGCCCAAGCAGATTCCGAAAAACGGAACGTTGTTTTCACGGGCATATTTCGTTGCAACAATTTTCCCTTCGACACCGCGGTCTCCAAACCCACCAGGAACCAGGATGCCGTCGCAGTTCCCTAATTGCTCAGCAACATTTTCTTCATTGATGTATTCAGCGTTGATCCAATTCACTTCGATGTCGGCATCGTATGCAAATCCAGCATGTTTCAATGCTTCAACAACAGAGATGTAAGCATCTTGCAATTCAACGTATTTTCCGACTAAACCAATACGCACTTTTTTGGATAAGGATTGAACTTTTTCTACAAGAGCCGTCCATTCTGTCATATCGGCTTCCGGAGCTTCAATCCCAAAATGGTCAAGAACGATTTGATCCATATGCTGCTCTTTCAAACGAAGCGGCATTTCGTAAATTACGTCAACATCGCGCGATTCAATGACTTCTTCCGCTTTGATGTCGCAGAACAAAGCAATTTTATCTTTCATGTCTTGAGGTACAGGGTGCTCTGTGCGGACAACAATCAGGTTAGGCTGAATTCCAAGGCTGCGCAGTTCTTTTACGCTGTGCTGAGTCGGTTTTGTTTTCATTTCTTTGGCAGCGCCAAGGTAAGGGATCAGTGTACAGTGGATGTACATGACTTCATCGCGGCCAAGGTCTGAACGCATTTGACGGATAGCTTCAAGGAATGGAAGGGATTCGATGTCGCCGACAGTTCCGCCGATTTCAGTGATGACTACGTCTGCTTTTGCTGATTTCGCAGCGCGCAGCAAGCGGTCTTTGATTTCATTTGTGATATGCGGAATGACTTGGACAGTTCCACCCAAATAGTCGCCGCGGCGCTCTTTTTTAATGACAGTGGAGTAAACTTTCCCTGTCGTTACGTTAGAGTATTTGTTCAAATTGATGTCGATAAAACGTTCATAATGGCCAAGATCCAAATCCGTTTCCGCACCGTCGTCTGTTACGAAAACCTCTCCGTGCTGATATGGACTCATCGTGCCTGGGTCAATATTGATGTATGGGTCAAATTTCTGGATGGTAACGTTCAATCCTCTGTTTTTCAATAAACGGCCTAATGATGCTGCTGTGATTCCTTTGCCTAAAGACGACACAACGCCTCCAGTTACAAAAATATACTTTGTCATGCTTGTTTCCTCCTTCAATTTAAAAAAATAAAAAGCGCCCCGCCTGCACTGTGCAGAGGGAGCGCGTAAACTTTACGATTCATCTCTCCTATTTTAAGGAGCCCAATAAAATCTTATCCAGTCTAATCGCATAAGTCAAGGTAAAAAATTGTTCAGACTACTTAAGGTCGTCTTCTAAGTCGTCCTCTTCTTCTTCATCATCGATAATGTTGCCGTCCAGGTCTTCGACCAATACATCCACGTCTACCTCATCATCGTCATCGTCATCTACATCCACATCGAAATCAATGACTTCCACTTCTTCGTCTTCGACTGGCGGAATGACCAATACTTCATCATCTTCATCGTCGTCTTCGTCATCCACTTCATCAAAGTCGTCAAATTCCAATTCATCTTCGAGTTCAAGATCCATGTCATCAAAGTCCTCATCGCTGGATACTTTCGTTTTCTTCTTGCGTGCTTTAACCGTTGGTGCGGATTCTTCTTCAATTTGCTCTACTGGATACCATTCACGAAGTCCCCAGCGGTTTTCTCCCAGTATCAAGAATCGGCCATCAATGTTCATGTCTGTGTAAAACTGAACAAGGCGCGCTTTCATATCTTCATTCGATAAACCGAGTAATGCTTCAATTGCTGAAACAATCTCCGAGTAAGTTTTAGTTTCATGTGTTTCTTCTAAAATTGCATAGGCTAAGTCGACAAACGACTCTTCCACTAATTCGTCTTGTGATAATTCACGGATATTCAATCTGTGCACGTCCCTTCTTCTATCTTCAACTTTATTCATTATATACAAAGTAGGTGCACTCCGCTACCGTGTTTTCTTTTTTCTGTCAGTAAGCTGTGTCCAGCCAAAATAAAACAAATAAAACGACAGGATCAAAAAAGGAATTGATGCAAGTGCTTTATTGTACAGAAATAAAGTAAGTACGATGCAGAGGATGATGATTATGTAATGGATGTATTTAGACATAGAGTATCATCCTTCGCTGTGGCTACATTGAACTTTCTTCTATTATACAGAAAACTTCCGTTCAAAGCGACTCACCGGGGTTTTGATTTTCAGATTTACATCACCAAAAGTTTGAAATGAACCATAGATTTGGCTGAACGCAAATAAACAGGGTCCGAACGCAAATAAAACTTTTTAAGCGCAAATAAACGAGCCACGAACGCAAATAAAAATCCTTTCCACTTCTCTCTAAAGCCATTTCCACAAAAATATCGCTTATTATTCCCATTTCCAGATAAAAAGCCGTGTGTGGAAGATCCACACACGGCTTTTTCGTTCATTATCCACTAGAATTACATGTTTCTTCTATATTGTCCGCCTACTTCGTATAAAGCTGTGGTGATTTGGCCGAGGCTTGCGACTTTTACGGTTTCCATCAATTCTCCGAAGATGTTGCCGCCCGATTTCGCTACGTGTTTCAAATGAGCCAATGCTTCATCTGATGCGTTGCGTTCCTGGAAAGCGCGCAAATTGGCGATTTGTGTTTCTTTTTCTTCAGTTGTGGCACGTGCGATTTCCATCGCATTGATGTCTGCGTCACTTTGCGGATTCGGGTTCAAGTATGTGTTGACTCCAATAATCGGCAATTCGCCTGTATGTTTCTTCATTTCATAGAACATCGATTCTTCCTGGATCTTGCCGCGCTGGTACTGGGTTTCCATTGCACCCAAAACGCCGCCGCGGTCATTGATCCGGTCAAATTCCGTCAGCACTGCGTCTTCCACCAATTGTGTCAGCTCTTCGACAATGAATGCGCCTTGCAATGGATTTTCGTTTTTCGATAAGCCATGCTCTTTTGTGATGATCATCTGAATAGCCATCGCGCGGCGCACTGATTCTTCTGTCGGCGTTGTGATTGCTTCATCGTAAGCGTTAGTGTGAAGCGAGTTGCAGTTATCCTGAAGCGCCATCAATGCCTGCAGAGTCGTCCGGATATCGTTAAAGTCGATTTCCTGGGCATGCAAGCTGCGGCCAGACGTTTGGACATGGTATTTCAGTTTTTGGCTGCGATCGTTGGCGCCGTATTTATCGCGCATAACCACTGCCCAGATGCGGCGTGCCACGCGGCCAATCACTGTATATTCCGGATCCAGGCCGTTCGAGAAGAAGAACGACAAGTTCGGGGCAAAGTCATCGATGTTCATGCCGCGGCTCAAATAATATTCCACATAGGTGAAGCCGTTCGACAAAGTGAACGCGAGCTGTGAAATCGGGTTCGCTCCCGCTTCCGCGATATGGTAGCCCGAAATCGATACGGAGTAATAATTGCGCACTTTGTGGTCGATAAAGTATTGCTGGATATCGCCCATCATGCGAAGCGCAAATTCCGTCGAGAAGATGCACGTGTTTTGCCCTTGGTCTTCCTTCAAGATATCTGCCTGCACCGTTCCACGCACAACTTGAAGCGTCGACTCGCGTACTTCTGTGAACTCTTCGAGCGTCAACGGACGGCCGAATTTTTCTTCGTTGATTTTCACTTGCTGGTCGATGGCCGTGTTCATGAACATCGCCAGGATAATCGGCGCTGGTCCGTTGATTGTCATCGATACCGACGTAGAAGGTGCGCAAAGGTCAAAGCCGTCATACAGTTTCTTCATGTCATCAAGCGTACAAATCGACACGCCTGATTCCCCGACTTTCCCGTAAATGTCCGGGCGGTGATCCGGGTCTTCCCCGTAAAGCGTCACGGAGTCGAACGCTGTTGATAAGCGTTTCGCATCGTCGTCTTTCGACAGATAATGGAAGCGTTTATTCGTCCGTTCCGGCGTTCCTTCTCCTGCGAACTGGCGCTTCGGATCTTCCCCTTCGCGTTTGAACGGGAATACCCCGGCTGTATAAGGGAATGAACCAGGAACGTTTTCCAGGTAGACCCATTTAAGGATTTCACCGTAATCTTCAAATTTCGGCAAGATAACTTTCGGGATTTTTAAGCCAGAAAGGCTTTCTGTCCGCAAAATCGTCCGGATTTCTTTGTCTCGTACCGTGGTGACGAATTCATCGCCGGCATAAGCTTCTTTCAGCGCTTTCCAGTTTTCCAGAATTCGTTTTGATTCAGCTGTCAACTCATCGCGGACGCCATAAGCCAATGATTGAAGTGACGCTACTAAGGCATCATCCGGCGCTTTTTCTTTTACCGCTTCGATTGCTCCTTCTAATTGGAACAAACGGCGTGCTAACGCAGATTGCTCTTTCGCTTTCGCGTGGTAGCTGCGCACAGTGTCCGTAATCTCCCGCAAATAGTAGCGGCGGTCATTTGGAATGATCAAGTTTTCTTTTTGCGTTTTGATAAACTGATCATAACTTGTGGTCCATTCAGTATTGCATTTCTCATTTACTGTGTGAACCAAAGCCGCAAACAGGGAATTGGTGCCTTTGTCATTAAACTGGCTGGCGATTGTACCGAATACCGGCATCGCATCAAGTTCTTTATCCCATAATAAATGGCTGCGCTGGTACTGTTTCTGAACTTGCCGAAGCGCGTCTTCCGAGCCTTTGCGTTCGAATTTATTGATGACAATCAAATCTGCGTAATCAATCATGTCGATTTTTTCAAGTTGTGTCGGTGCACCGAATTCGCTTGTCATGACGTACATCGATACGTCCGCGAAATTAGCAATTTCTGCGTCTCCTTGCCCGATTCCGCTGGTTTCCACAATAATCAAATCGAACCCTGCCGCTTTTACCACATCTAAAACGTCGCCTAAAGCGCCTGAAATTTCCGTTCTTGAGCCGCGTGTCGCTAAGCTCCTCATGAAAACACGTTTATTGAAGATCGCATTCATGCGGATGCGGTCGCCCAATAATGCGCCGCCGGTCTTTTGCTTTGTCGGGTCGATTGATAAAATCGCGATTTTCTTATCAGGCAGCTCTGATAGGAAACGGCGGATCAGCTCGTCTGTCAGCGAACTCTTCCCGGCGCCGCCTGTCCCTGTAATTCCAAGGACTGGCGTATTTTTCGTTTGTGCACGAACCGCTTGAAGCAAGTCATCCGTATCAATTTCGCGGGTATGCGCTTCTTCAGCAGCGGTAATCAGATTTGCCAAGGCCACCGGATGGTCTGCAGAAACTCCTTCAAAAGACAAGTCTTCTTTTACAGTTGAAAAATCGCATTCTTTGACGATTTCCTGGATCATTCCTTCAAGCCCTAATTTCCGTCCGTCTTCAGGAGAAAAAATGCCGGCGATGCCGTACTCTTCCAGTTCCTGGATTTCGCGAGGCAAAATAACGCCTCCGCCTCCGCCGTAGATCCGGATGTATCCCGCTCCTCTTTCCTCCAGCAAATCGTGCATGTACTTGAAGTATTCCATGTGTCCGCCTTGATATGAGGAAATACAGATGCCCTGGACATCTTCCTGAATCGCCGCATTGACGACTTCTTCCACTGAGCGGTTGTGTCCAAGATGAATTACTTCTGCTCCAGCTGCCTGCAAAATCCGGCGCATGATATTGATCGATGCATCATGGCCGTCAAAAAGACTTGATGCGGTTACAAAACGGACATGATTTTTCGGCTTGTACTTTGTTTCTTCTTGTAAAATCGCCATTTTATATTAAGCCCCCTGTATCGTGATTTTTTCTCCTGCCATCCCCTGCAGCAGAAATTGAGTTTGAAGCTTGGTGAATTCCTGAATGGTGAAATCCCGCAATGCCCAGCGCCGGAACGCCCACATCTGCCCCTGTACGAATAAATGATGGGCCGCCAGTTTGATTTCTTTCGGCGTCAGTTTGATTTCACCGCTTGCGGCGCATTCTGCAAGCAGACGCTCAAATAAAGAAACCATTTCAATCTCTTTCTTCAGCACATATTGCAGCGCGTCTTTCGGCAATGATTTCGATTCCTGGTACATGACCACAAATTCATCCTGCATATCGTCAATCAAGCCGTAATAATGTTCGAGTGCCGTTATCAGCACTTCCAGCGACCCTTTTTGAATATCAATCGCGTCGAGTCTTGCATGGACTTCATCGTAAATCGAGTCACAAACCAAGTACAGGACATCCTCTTTCGTCCGGATATATTCATATAAAGTTCCGATGCTGAAGCCCGAAGCTTTAGCGATTTCCCGTGTGGTTGTCCGGTGAAAGCCCTTTTCTTTAAAAAGCGTAACAGCACCCCGGATCATCTGCGCACGGCGCTTTTCAATCAGGCTTTCGTCTTTTACGGAGGACTGTACTTCACGCTTTTTGTTCATGGGCGAATCCCTCCAGTTACTTAGTGACCATCCGGGAAATGACCAAACGCTGGATTTCCTGAGTGCCTTCATAAATTTGCGTGATTTTCGCATCGCGCATAAAACGCTCAACCGGATAATCTTTCGTATAGCCGTAGCCGCCGAAAACTTGAACCGCTTCAACCGTTACTTTCATCGCGGTATCACCAGCCATCAATTTCGCCATCGCCGATTCTTTGCTATAGGACAGTTTGTTCGATTCAAGCCATGCCGCCTGATAAGTCAACAAACGTGACGCTTCGATTGAAGTCGCCATATCTGCCAGTTTGAACGAAATGCCTTGGTTTGCCGCAATCGGCTTACCGAATTGCTCGCGTTCTTTCGCATAATTTACGGATGCATCCAAAGCGCCTTGAGCAATGCCGACTGCTTGGGCTGCGATGCCATTACGGCCGCCGTCAAGCGTCTGCATCGCAATTTTAAAGCCTTGGCCCAATTCACCCAGCATGTTTTCTTTTGGTACGCGGCAATTATCGAAAATGATTTCAGTTGTCGGACTTGAACGAATGCCGAGTTTTTTCTCTTTCTTGCCAACTGAGAAGCCTTCAAAATCTTTTTCAACAATAAAAGCAGTTGTGCCTTTATGTTTTGAATTCGGGTCAGTTACCGCAAAAACAATATAGATATCGGCAATGCCGCCGTTTGTAATGAAGATTTTCGAACCGTTTAAAATGTAATGGTCGCCGTCTTCTTTAGCGTTTGTTTTCATTCCGCCAGCGTCAGAACCTGATTGCGGCTCAGTCAAGCCGTATGCGCCGATTTTTGTTCCTTCAGCCATCGGGCGCAGGTAGTTCTGTTTCTGCTCTTCTGTGCCGAATGTGTATACCGGCCAGCCAGCAAGTGAAGTATGGGCGGAAAGCGTTACGCCAGTTGATGCGCAGACACGGGACAACTCTTCAACAGCAATACAATATGCCAAATAATCCGAGCCGATTCCACCGTATTCTTCTGGCCAAGGAATTCCTGTCAGTCCCAGTTCCGCCATTTTATCGAAAATTTCGCGGTCAAAACGCTCTTCTTCGTCGCGTTCTTCAGCAGTCGGTGCCACTTCATTGTTTGCAAAATCGCGTACCATTTTGCGGATCATTTCATGTTCTTCGCTTAATTGAAAATTCATTGTCCCATTCCTCCAATTATTTTAATAGTTGTTTACTAATAACGATTCGCTGTATTTCACTCGTGCCTTCGTAGATTTCGGTGATTTTTGCATCGCGGAACAGACGCTCGACCGGGTAATCTTCTGTATAGCCGTAGCCGCCGAATACTTGGACGGCTTCGATGGCGTTGTCCATTGCTGCTTTTGAAGCGAACAGCTTCGCGATTGAAGCTTCTTTATTGCAGTCTTTGCCTCTGGCGTATAAGTCGGCTGCGTTGTAAACGAGCAGTTTTGCCGCTTCCACTTGCGTGGCCATGTCCGCCAGTTTAAAGCCGATGCCTTGGTTGTCCGCAATCGATTTTCCGAATTGCTGACGTTCTTTTGCATAAGCCACCGCATATTCGTAAGCTGCTTCTGCAATCCCTAAAGCTTGTGCGGCTATGCCGATACGGCCGACATTTAAGTTCGCCATCGCTATGCTGAAGCCTTTGTTTTCTTTGCCGAGCAGATTTTCAACCGGCACTTTCAGGTTGTCGAAGGTCAACTGCACTGTTCTCGAACCGTGAAGCCCCATTTTCTTTTCATCTTTGCCGACGATTAAACCCGGAAAATCTTTTTCTACGATAAAAGCAGAAATCCCGCGTGTTCCCGCTTCCGGTTTTGTTGAAGCGAACACAATATATGTATCAGCTTCACCGCCATTGGTAATAAATACTTTCGAACCGTTCAGAATGTAATGATCGCCATTCAAGACCGCTTTTGTTTTCAAGCTTCCTGCATCCGATCCAGCTGAAGGCTCAGTCAGTGCGAAAGCACCCAAATAGTCACCTGACGCCAGTTTCGGAATATATTTTTGAATCTGTTCTTCTGTCCCAAAATTCAAGATCGGATTTGTGCCGACTGAAGTATGCACTGAAAGAATCACGCCGATCACCGCACTCGCTTTCGACAATTCGTGAATCGCGATGATGTAGGAAGTAAAGTCCATTTCAGATCCGCCGTATTTTTCAGGAGCGGTAATCCCCATTAAGCCCAGATCTGCCATCTTCTTTAATATTTCTCTTGGAAACTCCCCTTGTTCCATCCGCTCGATAAAAGGAGTAATTTCTTCTTTTGCAAAATCACGGACCATATTTCGCATCATCAACTGCTCTTCAGTAAAACGCAAATCCATTGTGGTGCCCCCTAATTTAACTGTATTCATAGAAACCACGCCCTGTTTTCTTGCCGAGCCATCCAGCTTTCACATATTGGCGCAAAAGCGGGCTTGGGCGGTATTTGCTGTCGCCAAATCCATCATGCAGCACTTCCATGATATAAAGACATGTATCAAGCCCGATGAAATCTGCCAATTCGAGCGGGCCCATCGGGTGGTTCATCCCGAGGCGCATGATGTTGTCAATCGCTTCTTTGGTGGCTACGCCTTCTTGCAAGGTGAAAATCGCTTCATTGATCATCGGCATTAGAATACGGTTTGAAACGAATCCTGGAAAGTCGTTGCATTCCACTGGAGTTTTGGCTAATTTCACAGTCATTTCTTCAACGGTTTTATAAACTTCATCTGTTGTTGCCAGGCCACGGATTATTTCAACCAGTTTCATAACCGGAACCGGGTTCATGAAATGCATGCCAATCACTTGTTCCGGCCGGTTTGTGACGGCTGCGATTTCCGTAATAGGAAGTGAAGATGTATTAGAAGCCAGAATTGCGTGCTTTGGAGCTACTTCGTCCAAGGTTTTGAAGATGCTGTGTTTGATTTCCATGTTCTCCACTGCTGCTTCAATGACAATGTCTGCATCATGTGCATCTTTCAAATCAAGGGAAGAAGAAATACGGCCAAGAACAGCCGTTTTTTCTTCTTCCGTCATGCGTCCTTTTTCTACATTGCGTGACAGATTTTTCGTAATTACCGCGATGCCGCGGTCATATGCTTCTTGTTTCATATCATTCAATTTCACATTAAAACCTGATTGTGCACAAACTTGTGCAATGCCGGAACCCATCTGGCCGGCTCCGATTACCATTACATTTTGAATCGCCATTGTCAGTTTGCCTCCTGTTTCGGAACTTCAATCATGATTGCATCGCCTTGCCCGCCGCCTGAACAGATGGCTGCGATTCCAATACCGCCTCCGCGGCGTTTCAATTCGTATGCAAGTGTCAAAATGATGCGTGCTCCACTCGCCCCGATTGGATGGCCAAGTGCAACAGAGCCGCCATTGACGTTCACTTTTTCCGCGTCCAGGTTCGCAATTTGCGAACTTGCCAACGCTACTGCTGCGAAGGCTTCGTTGATTTCCACCAAATCGATGTCGTCGAGCGCTTTGCCTGTTTTCTTCAATAATTCATTGATGACGATTCCTGGAGTTTCCGGGAAACGATGCGGGTCAATCGCCACTTCTGTATGTGCCAAGATATGGGCTAATACATTTTTCCCTTCTTTTTGTGCCCGCTCTTCATTCATCAACACAAGCGCTACTGCTCCGTCGTTGATGCCTGGAGCGTTGCCGGCTGTGATGGTGCCGTCTTTGCCGAACGCCGGTTTCAGTTTCGCCAGCGCTTCAATAGTTGAATTGGCACGCGGTGCTTCATCGAAATCGACTGTAATCGGATCGCCTTTTTTCTGCGGAATTTCAATCGCTACGATTTCTTCTGCAAATAACTCTTTCGCTTTTACCGCGCGTTCATGCGAACGGGCAGACCATTCGTCTTGTGCTTCACGCGTCAATGCGAATGCTTCAGCTGTCGAGTTGCCGTAAGTCCCCATATGGACGCGGTCCGGATGGAATGAACAAGACAATCCGTCATGGACCATGCCGTCAACTACTTGCGCATCCCCCATGCGAAGTCCCCAACGTGCTCTCGGCAAATAATATGGTGCATTCGACATCGATTCCATGCCGCCTGCCACGATCACTTCTTCATCGCCCAAGCGGATGATTTGGTCTGCAAGCGTAACGCTGCGCATGCCGGAAGCACATACTTTATTGATGGTTTCTGATTTGACGTTGTACGGGATTCCCGCTTTTTTCGCTGCTTGGCGTGATGGAATTTGTCCCTGGCCAGCTTGCAGTACATTCCCCATGATCACTTCCTGCACTTCTTCCGGTTGGATATCCGCGCGGCTCATTGCTGCTTTAATCGCTTCTGCCCCTAATTCACTTGCCGATAAAGTGCTTAAGTTGCCCCCAAACTTCCCGAATGCTGTACGTGCTCCATCGATAATCACTGTTTTTGCCATGATCTTTCTTCCTCCCTTTGTAAACGTTTTCAATTATGTGCAAAAAAATTATGCTTGTTATAATTCTTCGCCTAAAACGGTAACAGTTGACGTAAACGAAGATAAATAATGATTAACCGTAGATAAAATTTTTTGAACGCAGATAATTTTTTCTGGACGTCGATAAATTGATTTGAACGCAGATAAACTAATCTGAACGTTGAAAAGACGCTTCTTTGCTGTTTCGAAACATGAAAGTGCGTTGCATCGCTTTGCTAGCTTCGTCGCTTTTATTTAACTATTGCCTCTGCATCGCTTCGCTAGCTTCGAGGCAAATATTTTTAGCGCATTGTGATGCGCTAAAAATATTGACTGAACGCTCGCTCGGTTTTAATTCAAAACAAAAGGGAGCGATGCACTCCCTTTCATTTTCTTGCTTATAAGCCTATCTTATAGAATTTTCTTTCTTTTGGCAATTATTATTGAATGGTTTCCGGCTCTAATTCTGCTGTGCGATTTCCAATGACTGCCATTTCAAGCAATTCAGCAACATCGTATGTGCCGACTTTGTCTTCCACTTCTTTCGCTTTTGTGCCGTCTGACAACATGGTCAAACAGTATGGGCAGCCGGAAGAAATCATTGTCGGATTCACTTCCAGTGCTTGTTCGGTACGGGCAACGTTGACGCGGTGGCCTGCATCTTCTTCCATCCACATCAATCCGCCGCCGGCTCCGCAACACATGCCGTCCTGGCGGTTACGGACCATTTCAACTAATTCTACGCCTTCGATCGCTTTCAGGATTTCACGCGGTGCGTCATAGACATCGTTGTAGCGGCCGAGGTAGCAGGAATCATGGAACGTTATGCGTTCGTTTACCGGGAATTGCGGTTTCAAGCGGCCTTCCTGCACCAACTCGAACAGCATTTCCGTATGGTGGTAAACTTCGGCTTTAAATCCGAAATCAGGGTATTCATTTTTAAAGATATTGTAGGCGTGCGGGTCAATCGTGACGATTTTCTTGATTCCCGCTTTTTCAAACTCCTGGATATTTGCTGTCGCCAGTTCCTGGAATAAGAATTCATTTCCTAAACGTCTCGGTGTATCCCCGGAGTTCTTTTCTTTATTGCCAAGAATCGCGAATTTGACACCAGCTTCGTTCATCAATCGGGCAAATGATAACGCGATTTTTTGAGAGCGGCTGTCAAATGAACCCATTGAGCCTACCCAGAACAAGAATTCAAATTCTTCTCCGGCTTTGTTCATTTCTTTAACAGTCGGAATGCTGATATCTGGACGTGCATCTCTCCAGTTTTCTTTTTCTTTGCGGTTAAGGCCCCATGGATTGCCCTGCTTTTCGATGTTTGTCATCGCGCGCTGTGCATCTTTGTCCATTTTCCCTTCCGTCATCACAAGATAACGGCGAAGGTCGATGATTTTATCCACGTGTTCATTCATTACCGGACATTGGTCTTCACAGTTGCGGCAAGTCGTACAAGCCCAAATCTCTTCTTCTGTGATGACGTCTCCAATCAAGCTCGGGCTGTAAAGTTCGTCGATGCTGACCCCTTCAGCACCAGCAGCCATCGCCAGTTGGTTTCCTTTGGTGTTATTGAATGCGAGTGCAGGCACCCAAGGCTTTTGGCGGGTCATGACCGCACCTGTATTGGTTAAGTTATCCCGAAGTTTTGTAATCAGATCCATCGGAGACAGCATTTTTCCGGTACCGGTTGCCGGACACATGTTTGTGCAGCGTCCACATTCTACGCAAGCATAGAAGTCGATCATTTGAGACTGGCTAAAATCTGTGATTTTGCCGACACCGAATGAAGGCATGGCCTCTTCGTCTTCATTGTCTTCCATTTCTTCAAAGTTGATCGGTTTCAATCGGCCCACATGGTCCACACGATGGAACCATGTGTTGACGGGCCCAAAAATCAAGTGAGCGTGTTTCGATTGCGGCACATAGACCAGGAATGTTAACAGACACAATAGATGCACCCACCACATAGCGTAGAAGATAACGCCTGCCGCAGTTACAGGAAGCGCTGAGAAAGCAGTCGCAAATACAGATGCTACTGGCTCGGTCCAAGCTGTTTCATGGCCTTGCCAAATCATGGCTGCACCATTTCCAACTAGTACAGAAATCATCAGTGTGCCGAGGAAAATCAGCACCAAGCCTGCTTTCCAGCCGCGTTTCAAACGAACTAATTTCTCGATATATCTTCTATAGAATGCCCATACGACAGCGACCAAGATCGTCAAAGTAACGATTTCCTGGAAAAATGTGAACGCCGGATAAAGCGGCCCGAGCGGCAAATGCGCTCCTGGCACCAAGCCTTTGATGATGAAATCAATGGCACTTGCCTGCACCAGTAAGAACCCATAAAAGAATATGACATGGATCGTTCCGCTCTTCTTATCTTTCAATAGTTTCTTCTGGCCAAAAACGTTGACCATGACTTTGCGGAAACGTTCTTTAAAGTTTTCCTCAAACTCCACTTTCTTGCCAAGCTTTATGAAATCATACCTAGTTTTCAATAAATAGAGAAACAGGTAAACTGCATAAACCGTTACTGCAAGAAACAAAATCCAGTTTGCTATGAGCAATGGCTCCATGGTGATATCCCCCTTGTGTTTGTATATTCAAAAAATTCCTTATACAAAGTTTACGTGACTGATAAAAGATTGTCGATACTATGTTCTATAATAAATATGAATGAGCATTCAGTCAATAGATAATATGAAAGGGTTTTCATTTTTTATTATATACACTTGGTTAGTAAAATGAACCAATAATTTGTTATGAATGTTCAAAGATTAACTGTAGATAATCATCTAAATTACTGGACTGATCATAGAATCTTACTGAGTGATCATAGAACTCCCATTCTGCCCTTAGAATTACGCTAAGCGATCATAGAACTCCGTATTCCGCTCATAGCATTTCACTTCATTAAAAAAAGCACCACTCATCGTGGCGCTTCCGTATCTAAAGGAAAAACATATTGGCCGAAATGCGGCTTCAGCGATTCAATCTGTTCCGGCTGGACGCCAATCAGCACGCAGCTCGCCGGTCCCCCTGAAACTTCTACGTCCACTTCAGCAGCCATTGAGATTTTCCGGCCGAATAAAAGCTCCGCTTCCATGGCGATGCCTTTCGAGCCGACCGGCCAAATTCGGGCAACAAGCCCTTCTTTCAATGCTTCATAAATTTTTTTCATGTCCGCAATTTGTTCCCTTTTTTCCAGCACATCTTTGCCGACCAATGGCATCCCGTAAATAAACCACTTCAGGCTTTCGGCGTTTATTTCCTCGCGTCTCCTGCCGAGCATGGTCACCGCTATTCCCGACTGCAGCGTTTCCATATTGGTTTCTGAACTGCCGGCAATTTTAGGCGCTTCGATTCCGATTTCGGCGAACAGCTCATGGATTCCTTCTACATACCGGCTCCATTGGGTTTCGCCGCTGAAGTTATGCAGCAGGATCGCTTCCGAATCGCTTCCAGCTGCCCACTGCTCAAGCAGCGCCACCCGTGCAGCAAATTTGGCCGTAATTTTATCAGAAGCCGCCACCACATCGTGCGGTTTTTCTCCGATTGCTGCTGAGTTGTCGGATGTAATCACCCATTCCCCCACTTGCAATGCATGGCGCATTATAAAACCTTCTCTCCAACTTTATTCATAAACGGCAGAATGATTCCAGCTCCCACTGCATTAATAGTCGCAGCCAACAGCAGCCCTGGTACTGACGCATAGAAAAATGCCGGAGACAACAGAAAGTAAAATGGAATCGCCGCGAGTAAGCCGTTGCAGATAATGAATATCGGCCATTTCAATGCCGTTCTGTTTGCATTGTGCAGCTTGGCAAACAGCCAGACCGCTGCCCACATTTCCAGCGCAATGATAATATGGAAAGGCCCTAGCGGCATGCCGCCGAATAATGCAGAAAGTAAATGTCCGAGAGCTGCTACTGTTCCAGCAAGCGGTGCGGAAAGGAACAAAACTGCTACAAGAGCCGGCAAGGAATCAAGGGCAATCGATGCGATTCCGAGCGGGATTTTAAACATGCCGCCGATAGCCGATAAGCTGATGAATAAAGCAGCCAGCGTGATTTTATTTGTTGATGGATTAGTCATTTTTCTTTGCACGTCCGCCGTTCCTGAATACTTTCGCACTGCGGACGTATTCATTATCCGGAACACCAGTCCGGGAATTGGCGACGCGCGCTGCAGCGAATAAATAATCGGACAAGCGGTTCAAATAACGCTGTACGACCAGCGGGAAATCTTCCCCCGCTTTCATCAATGTAACTGTCTGGCGTTCTGCCCGGCGCGTAATCGTACGGGCAATGTGGAGAGTCGCTGCTGCAGGCGAACCGCCAGGCAAAATGAATCGCTCCAATAGTGGCGGCTCTTCCATCAAATCATCAATGCGTGATTCCAGCACTTCCACCGGCTGTTCGGTCATTTTATACTGAGGTTCTTTGCGGACATCCGCCAAATCTCCACCACAATCAAACAATTCGTTCTGAATCGCTTCCAAGTCAGCCAGCAGATCCGCAAACTTCTCCGGATCGAGTTCGGTCATTGCCTTGCCGATAAATGAATTGACTTCATCAATTGTGCCGTAAGCTTCAATCCGCGGTGCATCTTTGTCAGCGCGAGCGCCAATCAAACTAGTCTGCCCTTTATCACCGGTTCTCGTATAAATTCTCATGTTCATCCGCCCCTTTGATGGTTTGTGGTATACCGTACCATATCCGTGTAATATGGTCTGCTTTCTTGAATAAATGCTGATACAGCCGGCCGATCACATCCCGCAGCTCTCGCTCCAACGGATCTACTGGGACGATGCCCCGGTTCATGTCGGTCAAAATCCAAATTTGCTGATTGATCGGCTGCAATGAAATGGCTTGCTCAATCCCTCTAGTAATATCTTTTTCATCTGTTCCTTTGTCGAGCTGAGCTTTAACCCACTCCTCAATTCCGGCAATCACTAGAAAAGATGCAGCTTGGTCCGGCAACTTTCCTTCATACCAGATGTATTCCCGATTCCCCAATAATTCTTTTA
Organism: Planococcus sp. 1R117A; assembly: GCF_051417975.1. Taxonomy (NCBI): domain Bacteria; kingdom Bacillati; phylum Bacillota; class Bacilli; order Caryophanales; family Caryophanaceae; genus Planococcus; species Planococcus sp. 1R117A. Next base: position 386,856 of record NZ_JBPRLO010000001.1, read on the forward strand.
CATATTGGCGTTTGCCGTTAAAGGCTCCACCGAACACGATATGCATGGCGCTCCCTCCTCGAATGCTTTCCGGCTTTGCCAGGCCAACGTATAGCATTGCCCGTGGAGTGCCGCTTGCCGCTGAAACGGCTGCCCACTTCCTTTGGCCAATAAATACCGGATCGGTCCGCCATGGGCAACAATATAAAATTCGTTGCCTTCAGGAAGAGATCGCACTGCGTCGTCCACCCTTTGTATGACATCCGCCAAACTTTCACCTCCAGGTGGCGCTTGCTCAATCGGATTATCAATCCAGTCCCTGTAATTCTGGTCGTCCTTCAATTCTTCATACGTTTTCATTTCCCAGTCCCCAAAATGGCATTCCCGAAAGTTTGGATTTTCGTGATAAACAGCGTTTGGAAAAAGGATTTCTGCTGTCTGGCGGCAACGTGCCAAGTCGCTTCCCCAGACCTCCTGCACCGCCGTATTCTCTTTAACGCCAAAAGGCACAATCGCTTCATCGGTCCAACCGATATATTGCTTCAAGCCATTTCCTTTTGTTGGTGCATGCCGGATCAGATGAAGAATAAAAGCACCGTCCATAACAGCAATTCAGTCCCTTCTATATAAGCTCCGAACAAGTCGCCCGTCACGCCGCCAAACTGGCGCAGGCACCACTTCCGGTAAAGCCAGAGGCTCAACAGGAAAGCGGCGGCAAAAAGTGCCCCATTTACAGCTCCCGCATAATAAACAAGAACCCCTGCTGCAATCAGCAGATAAAGGCAAGCCGCTAAAATCAGCCATTTGACATTGGCACGCTGGCGGAAAAAAGCGCCCAGCCCATCTTGCTTTGCGGTCTTGGTTGTGCTGAAGAGCATCAGCAAACCGATTCTTGAAAAAAAAGGAATCACAATGAGCAAAACCAGCGGAATTTTGTAGACCAGTTCTGACAAAACAATGATTTTGCCAAGGACCGCGAACAATAAAACCATAGCACCAAAAGCGCCGATTCGCGGATCTCCTAAGATTTCGAGTCTTTTTTTCTTGTCCTGATACGAAAAATAAGCGTCGCCTACGTCAGCAAGCCCGTCCAGATGCAGGCCGCCTGTCGCTGTTACTAAAAACAGGATGACCACAAATGCTGCGAGCAAGGAACTCATTTCCGTATAATCCCTTAATGTAAAAACAATCAAAGCAGATAAGCTCCCCATCAAGGCCCCCACCAATGGAAGCGACAGATACATTGCCGTTACGTCGTTCTTTTCAAGAGGCAGTTCTTTTCTCACGGGGATCACTGAGAAAAACTGAAAAGCCAAAGCCAAACCGTTTGCAAGATGCCCCATCATTGGCTTGCCTCCACCATTCGCTCGACCGCTTGCCAGTCAATATGCTGTTTCACATGATGCGCCCAGCGTCCAAAGCGGTCGATTTCTTCGTGAATTGGCGGCTCCGGCAGTTTTTTCGTTTTCCGGAACGGCGCCAGGAAAGCACGGCGGCAGTCCGGGCTGTCAAAAAAGCCATGCAAATGGGTGCCAAGAATCCGGCCGTCTTGATAGCCTTCACTGCCTGTTTCGTAATGGATCAGTGGCGGATTTACCGAAGTCGATCTTCCAGTATGAATTTCATAGCCTGTTACAGCTATGCCCGACTTCTCAAAATGCGCCATGCCGGTGCGCCTTTGCACGAATTTTTCTTCAGTGAATTGCGTTTCCATGCCCGGAATAAAGCCTAAGCCTTGTTCGAGTTCCACTTTCATGCCGTCATAGCCACAAGGGTCTGCCAGCCATTCTCCCAACATTTGAAAGCCGCCGCAGAGTCCCACAATCCTTGATTCATCTGGCAATGACTTTAGATGTTCTTGCAGCTCTTGCTGCTTCCAATAACGTAAATCCGCAATCGTGCTCTTGGTCCCCGGGATGATGACAATGTCCGGAACACCCAAGTCTGCGACAAATTCCACCCAGCTGATAGATACATCCGGTTCGTTTAACAGCGCTTCGATGTCTGTAAAATTTGAAAGGTAAGGATGTTTCAATACTGCTATATCAATCGGCTGGCGAGAAGCGGTTTTCGCTAATTCACGGACACCGAGTGAGTCTTCCTGTTCAATTGCGTGATTCGGCAAATACGGAATCACACCAAGAACCGGAATGCCTGTATAAGATTCCAAAAACGCTATACCGTTTTCAAATAACCCGATATCTCCACGGAATTTATTGATTAGCAGTCCTTTCACTCGCTCAGGATTCGGCATAAGCGCCAGTGTTCCAACGATTGAAGCAAAGACTCCGCCTCGTTCGATATCAGCCACTAAAATCACCGGCACATCGGCCCGCTCAGCAACAGCCATATTGACCAAATCGCGGTCATTCAAATTGACTTCTGCCGGACTTCCCGCCCCTTCTATCACGATGTGCGTAAACTCTTTTGAGAGATTCAGTAGCGCTTGATCAATGGCGGTCAGCCCTTGTTCATAAAATCGGCTGCGGTAATCCATGCCGTCCATTGCCTCTAATTTCTTTCCGAACAGCACCACTTGGGATTTCATGCCACTTTCCGGTTTCAACAGAATCGGATTCATGTCTACGGTCGCGACAATTCCAGCTGCTTCAGCCTGCACGCCTTGTGACCGTCCGATTTCTTCTCCCAGTACCGTTACGTAAGAGTTATTCGACATGTTCTGTGATTTGAACGGTGCCACGCTATAGCCTTGATCGGCCAACAATCTGCAAAACGCTGTGCAAATCATACTTTTCCCTACATCGGATGAAGTTCCTTGAATCATGATTCCGTGCATTTCATCACTTCCTTCTATAAGCGACTCCATTTTCCACTTCATATGCCTTGTCCGACTGAGCCACGAGCCATAGATGAATTTGGCCAAGCCATTGCTGATAGGCAGCATCCCGCACAAAATCGTCCAATACTTCATTTGACACGATGACAAAAAGTTCTGCTTGATTTCGGATTTTCCGGATGGTTTCCTGTAAATGCATCCATTTTTGTTCCATGCAGCCTTCTTTATCTATACATGGGTCCTCTTGCTCCCAGCCTTCATATAACTCGTTGGCAAGCCAAGTGGTGACGCAATCCCACAGCACCGCATCTCCAGCACTAATTTCCGGAATAACTTTCTCCAAATCGAGCGGCTGCTCAATCGTTTTCCAGCCTTGATCTTTTCGGTCCTGCCGGTGGCGCTGAATCCGCTCTTCCATTTCCGCGTCATATGCCTGTCCGCTCGCCAAGTAAATCTTATTCTTGGCATCGGTTTTATGTATGAACTTTTCTGCCCAAGCGCTTTTGCCGCTGCGCACACCGCCACTGACAAATATCAATTGTCCCGCAGCCATCGTGTCATCGCCTCCCGCAGTTGCTGCATTTGGACAGCTGCTTTCATGCCGATGCGAAACCAGTTTCCGTCCATCCCTTGAAATGATTTAGTGTGCCGGAGCACGATTCCTTTTTCCAGCATTTCATTGAAAAAGGCGTCCGGTGCTTTATCTGCTGGCAGCCGGAACGACAGAAAATTCACAGCGGAATCTGTCGCCGTGCAGCCCTTTTCTTCCAAAAAGCGCGTCATGGACTCCCGCTCAACTCCTGCTGCTTCCATCACACGTTTCCGGTAAGTTTGTTGTCCCAAGCACCGGGCTCCAACTTGAGCCGAAATCGCATTCACATTCCAATGGGCGGCGCCTTGTTTCAACTGCTTCAAAACTTCCGGTTCACCGATGGCATAGCCCATCCGTAGACCAGGAATGGCATACATCTTGGTCATCGACCGGACAATAATGACATGAGGGAAAGTTTCCAGCAGCGGAATCAGCGAAAATTCCTCTCCAGCGAAATCAATAAAGGCTTCATCCAGAACAAGTTCACATCCTGCATTCCGGCATTCTTCAGCGATTGACACCAGTACATGCTGTTCCAGTAAAAGTCCTGTCGGATTATGGGGATTGCAGATATAAACAGCAGCACAGCCTTTTAACGCCAGCACCACTTCATCCAGTTGAAGACGCCAGCCATTTTCTTCTGTTAATTGGACAGCCACAACTTCTGCTCCTTCTGCCTCAAGCGTTTTGCGGTATTCAGAAAAAGCCGGTTCAATCAAGACCACCCGCTTGCCGCGGTACCGGCGCGCCAGCCAAGTGAAAATTTCCGCTGCCCCGTTTCCCGTAATGACACAATCCGGTTCAACTTCATGGAACTCGGCTGCTGCGCTTCGGAACGGTTCGCCGTCAGGGTCCGGATAAAATCGGATCAGGTCCTGAAAGGATGGCCAGGAGTCTGCAATAAATTCCGGCGGGCCGAAAGGATGAACGTTCTCGCTGAAATCCAGAATTTTTTCAGGCGCTTCCATTCCGAGTCGTTTATATAAAATTTTCGGGTTCGCGCCGTGGTCAGGCAAATTCAATGATCATCACTCCTATGGCAAAGAGAATATAAAACCAAATCGCTGCGATATGCATATGCTGAACTGCCTCTTTGATATGCTCGGCTTCCAGTTCATAAACGGGTTTCCCCATGCGGGCGCGTTCTGAACGGACTCCTTTGTATGTATTGACACCGCCGAGTTCTATGCCCAGCTGAACAGCAGTTGCTGCTTCCAGCCAGCCGCTGTTCGGGCTCGGATGCTTGACGGCGTCCCGTGTCCATTCCGCAAAACGCTGACGCATCGTGAGATTTCGTTTGTTTCTGGTAGTCAGCAGAATCAGTGCTCCGGTAATGCGGCTTGGGATGAAATTCAAGACATCATCCAAGCGGGCCGAGGCATAGCCAAATTGCACAAAGTCCTCATTTTTATAGCCCACCATCGAGTCGCATGTATTGACTGCTTTATATAGCCATAATCCGGGTGCCCCCAGCAGAAATGCCCAAAATAACGGTGCCGTAATACCGTCGCTTGTATTTTCTGATACAGTTTCGACAACGCCGCGGGTAATTTCACTTTCATCTAAATGAGCGGTGTCACGCCCGACAATCCAGGACAGCTTTTCCCTTGCCTGGCTCCAGTCCTTCTGAATCAGCGGCTGGTACACGTCTTCTGCGGCATCACGCAAGCTTTTTTGTGCCAGGCCGGAAGCGATTAAAATCGTTTCGATAAGAAAGCCCAAACTCCAGTGAACGGCATATGCTCCCGAAACCAACAGATAAGCTGTTCCAAAAGCTGCCGCAGCGGCGGCTAAGACGAGAAGAAAACCGTTGCGAAAAGCATTCGGCGGATGGTTCCATTTGGCTGTCAGCTTTGATATCAAAGTTCCCAGCCATCTGACCGGATGGGGCCAGCCGGGTGGATCTCCGACAATCCGATCGATTATGAGACCCAGTCCAATGGCAAAAATATGGCTGATCATTCCTTTTTCGCCTCGCGGTATAAGCCAATTGCTTCCACTGTACATTCAAATACCCCTGCTCCGATCAACTTTCCAAGCTCGGTAATCGGGCCAGCGTATGGCAAATGTTCACCTTGCTGCGTAGCAGCGACCAAACAGCTGTCAGTCGAAGTTCCGGTCGCTAACGTATTTGTCAGCAGATCCATTACGCCTTCAAGATGAAGCGCTTTTGTTTTGGCTTCCGTAGCGGTAATCATCGCTTGGATAAAAGCTTCATCCGATAATTTGCCATTGACCATAATCCACGTATTAATCGTGCCAACTTGCATGGCACGTTCAAGTGCCTTCGAGACATCCACTGCATTTCCAATTCCTGCAGTCACCGCAATGACGATGGAACCGAAAGAAGCCTTGTACTCCTTCACGATAGCATCCTGGGTTTGTACAGCCGTCATCATTCCGACAGTATCTGTAGGTTTAAAACCCAACTCTTCAATGAATCCTGTCATTTCCATCAAACTGTCATCGATATTATAATTCATGTCCACATGGCGATTAATGAATGTCCGGAACCAGCCGGCTCCGGCATTGATGACAGCTGAAGATACGGTTTTCAGAGGAACTTCACTTTGGTAAAGCACCATATTCGGCGAAACTGCAAAGTCTTCGGCACGGATTTCCCATTCTTCTGTCCGCCGCTTTATTCCCGGAAGCAGCGTGACTTGCGGTTTTGGAAGCTCTGGATGTGGATGGTTGCTAACCCGCGTCCGGTAGACGGCTTCAATATCCTGTTCCCGCACCACTTCGTGCGGCTCCCCCATACGGATAATCTTGCCATGGTCCAACAGCAGAAGTTGATCGCAATACATGGACGCAATATTGATGTCATGGAAAATCGACACAACTGTCAATTCTTTTTCAATCGCTTGTTTTTTAATGGTATCAAGCAGTTCTTTTTGATGATTGATGTCCAAATGATTGGTCGGTTCGTCGAGCAGCAGGATTTTAGCATTTTGGGCCAATGCCTGTGCCACAAAAACGCGCTGCTGCTCTCCCCCTGATAAGCGGTCGATTTGTGTAGTCTCGTAATGCGTGATGTTCATCAAGCGCATGGCTTCTGTTACAGCCGTTTCATCTTCTTCAGACCAGGAAGAAAACCAGCCGCTTTGATGCGGGTATCTTCCAAGCGATACCGTTTCACGGACCGTATGGGCAAATGCATGCGCATGAAGCTGTGGCAAAACGGCCATGTGCCTGGCGAGTTCTTTAGCCCCAAAATCAGTGATTGTCTTCTCTTCAATTTCAATTTTTCCGCTCTTTAAAGGCAGCACCCCGCTGATTAATTTCATCATCGTGGATTTCCCGCTGCCGTTCGGCCCTAAAATCCCAAGCATCGAGCCTTTGGAAACTTGGAAAGAAACATCATCGACGATGTTCTTATCTCCGTATCCGCCAACCAACTCTGTTATTTTCAACATATCAAGCCACTCCTTTCCGCTGCCGGAAAAAGATAAACGCAAAAACCGGTGCCCCGATAAATGCGGTAATTACCCCAATTGGCAATTCTGTCGGTGAAATGATCGTCCGGGACACCAAATCACAGATGATCAATAACGCAGCACCGTTGATAAAAGACAGCGGCAATACATGCCGATGATCCGAACCCCATACGAGCCGGGTCATATGTGGCACGACCAAGCCAACAAAGCCGATCGTTCCCGAAACCGCTACAGCCGCTCCGGTCAGAACGGATCCGCTGATAAGAATCATCATTTTCCTTTTTTTCACGTCGACTCCCAAATGCTGTGCCCGTTCTTCCCCGAACAGCATGGCATTCAACTCACGCCGGTTCAGCCAAAGCAAGAAGGATCCGATGAGGATAAACGGCAAGGCCATTTGAACATAGGGCCAGCCTCGCATCGATACACTGCCAAGAAGCCAGCCGATGATTTGGCGAAGCTCTTCTCCCGTCAGCGCTATCATCAAGGAGATGACAGAGCCGAGAAACGAACTGAAAATGATTCCTGTCAAAATGACAGTTTCCATTTTCATGGAACGATCGACCAATTTCGCAAAACTCATTACTGCAAACATCGTCAACAATGCACCCAGCATGCTCATCACCGGCAAAGTATAATTCCCTAAAAACGGGACCGAAATGCCGAAAAAGAGCGTCATCACAGCGCCGACTGAGGCACCGGATGACACTCCTAAAGTGTAAGGATCGGCCAGCGGGTTTTTAAGCAAGCCTTGGAATGCTGCACCGGCAATTGCCAGCGCTGCACCGACTAAACCTGCCAAAACCACGCGCGGCATCCGGATATTCCACAAAATATTGGCAGCTGTTTCATCCGACTCGGGGTTCCACAGCACTTCCGGCGAAATGGAAACCGTGCCGACCGTTACTCCCAGCAGGACAGCCCCTCCCAATAGAATGAAAGAGACGATATAAGCCAGGCTGTTTTTACTCACTGAAAACCTCAGGATAAACAGCTTGAGCCATTTCCATCAAACCTTCTGTCAATCTCGGGCCAGAACGGGTAACTTTATCCGAATCAACATTATAAACCGCATCTTCTTTCACTGCCGTAACATCGGCAAAGCCACTGCGGGCCTTGATTTTTTCAACCGCATCCGGCACGTAAGCACCTTCGGTCGACACAATCACATCCGGATTGGCTTCGACAATTGCTTCCGGGTCCATGCTGACCCATCCTTCCAGCTCACCAGCCGCATTTTCCGCGTTGATGATGTCCAGCATTTCATCCATGAACGTTCCGCTGCCGGTTGTATAAATTTCCGGATTGCTGCCTACTTCAACAAATACTTTTTTTGGTTCTTTGATTTTGCTCGCTTGTTCTTCGATTTCTTCTACTTGTGCTTCCATTTCAGAAACGAGTGCATCCGCTTCTTGCATTGTACCGGTTGCTTGTCCAATAATCGTCATTGTGTCATATACTTCGTCAAAACTTTGGGCTTCCTGGACAACGTATACTTTAATGCCGGCATCACGCAATTGCTGAAGTCCAGCCTCACCGACGCCTACACCTGATTCATGGGCCAATACCAAGTCCGGCTGCAAGCTGATGATTTTTTCAACATTGAATTCCTGCCCGCCGATTTTCTCGACAGTTGCCGCTTCTTCCGGATAATTATCAAAATCGGATACCCCGACCATTTTTTCTCCCAATCCGAGTTCGTAAGCGATTTCTGTATTTGACGGCACCATGGAAACGATCGCTTTCGGTTCTTCTTCGATTACGATTTCTTCTCCCATTGCATCCTTCATCGTTACCGGAAATTCAGCTTCCGCTACTTCCTTTGGCGGATCTGTCGGTGTTTCCGCATTCTCTCCTGTCGGTGCTTCTTGCCCGCCACAACCTGCGAGCAGCATTGCTGCCATCCCTGCACTTGCTCCAAACTTCCAAAACTTCTTCATCTCGACATCCCCTTTTATCAAATAAAAAATCTCCCGCAGACACTGCGAGAGATTGAAAGGACGACATAAAAAACGTGTGCATCCAGCCGGTCCTCGCAGGCTTAGTGGGTGTTGTCATAAAGGCAGGTCTCCTGGCTTGTGATCATGGCGTACTGCACCTTCCCAAAGCGTTGCTTCAGTGGCTGTTGGCAGATTGCTCTCACTTACAGTGGCGGGACCGCGCCGGAATCGAACCGGCTTCCCTTTTAACTCATGTTCTTAGACATAAGCACCTTTATGATTGAATTATTAAGTTTCTTAATAAGTTAATTATACACAAAATTCTTTCTGTGTCTCTTACATTTTGTCAGGAGCGGAAACTCCAACTAATTTCAGCGCATTAGCTAAAGTAGTTTTAACAGCTGTGATCAGCGCAAGGCGCGCAGCAGTCAGTTCCGCGTTCGAAGCATCCAATACTTTATTGGCATTATAGAAGCTGTGGAAATGAGCTGCCAATTCCTGAATATAGGTAGTGACGCGATGCGGTGCGCGTTGTTTCGCAGCATCTGCCACCACTTGCGGGAAATCACCGATTTTTTTCAGGACATCGATTTCTTTTTCCGAAGTCAGCAGATCTAAATTATCTGTAGAAGCTAAGAATCCTAGCTCTTCCGCTTGGCGCAAAATCGAACAGATGCGCGCATGGGCATATTGTGAATAATAAACCGGGTTTTCGTTGGACTGCGATACAGCCAGATCCAAGTCAAAGTCCATATGGGAATCACCTGAACGCATAGCGAAGAAATAACGCACTGCATCCAAGCCGACCAATTCAACCAGTTCACGCATCGTTACTGCTTTCCCGGTACGTTTGCTCATTTTCATCTTTTCGCCGTCTTTGTACAGCTGGACCATTTGGATGATGCTCACTTCAAGCGTATCGCGGTCATAGCCAAGCGCTTCAATCGCCGCTTTCATGCGTGGGATATAACCGTGGTGGTCAGCTCCCCAGATGTTGATCAGCTTATCAAAACCGCGGGACAATTTGTCGTCATGATAAGCGATATCCGGCAGCATATATGTAAACGAACCGTCGTTCTTGATCAATACGCGGTCTTTGTCGTCACCGAATGTCGTCGAGCGGAACCAAGTTGCACCTTCTTCTTCGTAGATATGGCCGTTCTCGCGAAGCTTGTTCAGCGCAATTTCAATCTCGCCTTTTTCGTATAAAGAAGTTTCCGAGAACCATTCATCAAACTCAACGCGGAAATCAGCCAAGTCTTGCTGCAATTTCGCCAGTTCCACTTTCAAGCCATGCTTGCGGAACGCTTCAAAACGTTCTTCTTTTGTCATCGAGACAAATTTATCGCCATGCTCTTTCACAAGATCTGCAGCGATGTCTTTGATGTCCTGGCCGCGGTAGCCGTCTTCCGGCATGTTCAGCGGTTCGCCGAGTGCTTCAAAATAACGCGCTTCGATGGACAGCGCCAAATTATTGATTTGGTTCCCGGCATCATTGATATAGTATTCACGTGACACATCGTAACCCGCAACATCCAATACGTTGCATAGTGAATCACCGACTGATGCACCGCGGGCATGCCCAAGATGAAGGTCGCCTGTCGGGTTGGCAGACACGAATTCGACTTGAATCCGCTCGCCTCCGCCTGAATTGGTGCGGCCATAATCTTCTTTTTGCTCCAGGACGGTTTTCACTACGTCCAGCAGATAATCTTTTTTGATCGTGATGTTAATAAATCCAGGTCCGGCAATATCCACTTTTTCGATATTCGCTGTTTCTTTGTCAAGATTTCCGACAATCGCTTCTGCAATGACACGCGGCGCTTTTTTCGCTACACGCGCTAATTGCATCGCAATGTTTGTGGCGTAATCGCCGTTCGCTTTGTCTTTCGGTGATTCCAGGTAAACTTCGACTGGTTCGGGCGTCAATTCCGCTTTTTGAACCGCTTCACTGATTGCCAGTTTAATGGCGTGCTGTACTTTTTCTACTGCATTCATTTTTGACCCTCCATAAATTGGATTTCCATTTCATATTCTCCGACGTGAGCAGAGCCCATTGCCAGATCGTAACGGACTTTAAAGCGTGTATCGCTGATCGTCAGCTCATGAGCTTTTGTCGTCAGCATAAAAGTGCCTTGCTCATTTGTTAAATTTCCTGTCTGTTCTTTATGTAATAAAAACGGTAGCCGCATCTGCAGGGCGCCGCTTCTCATAATCACTGCTTCGTTTTCACTGAGCTTTACTGTGGTTCGAATCAACAGCTCTTCCAGCTGCTCCTCATACTGCAAGTAGCGCCGATCGTTTTTTATTGTCAGCGTGCCGTGTGACCACAACTCCATCAGCTGTTCTTCTGTGTCTGGCTGACGGATAATCGTCGTGAGTTTTATTTTCACAGCTTTTTGCATTCCGCCGCCTCCTTTATGTAATAGCAATAGCCTTTTTATTATAGCCCGATTCAAGGTTCCATTTCAATTTAAGTTTCATTTTATGCTCTGAAGAGACGGTATTGAAATTTGGCCAGACAAAAAAACCACCCATTAGGAGTGGTTGCAAGAAGTCATTTTCATTTGATATACGTTTTCACAAAAGAAGGACGTGGAAAGATATTCGGCTTCTTATCGATTCCTTCAGACGTTCCCCGCTTCGCATGAGCGTGGCCGTAAGCCTGTGATTGCTGCCAGTCCGTAAACGACTTCTCGTCTTTCCATAAAGTCAGGATGATATACGTATCCGATTGGACAGGGCGCAACACGCGGATGGCCGCAAAGCCGGGCTCTTTCTCGACCATGCCCGCTCTATTTTGGAAACGCGATTCAAATAGCTCACGGCCTTCATCCGTTACCGGAATATTATTGAATACGGCATAATAGCCGTCGTTGATGTCACCGACAGCATTCAATACCTGATACGCTTCAAATCCCTGCAAAGGAGCTCCGCCTTCTGATTCATAAAGCAAAACCGATTCCTCGCCGTCCACCAAGTACACCAGCCGCGCATTCGCCATAGCGGCCAGGATTGCCACGCCTTGGTCCCTATGACCAGTCCATTTGTATAATTCCATTGTCAGCACCTCTTCCAGTTAATGATTCATTCTTATCTTACCGTTTTTAATGGAGAGATTCTATTTTCGGTGCGCTATGGTCAATTATTGCGGTTCTATGATCACTCGGTGGAGTTCTATAATCAGTTTTCGTGGATCTATGATTACTCAACGTATTTCCATGATCATTCGGCCTGTTTCAGATGATTTTTCAGCACCAAAAAGTTAAAGCCGGCCTGGAAAATTCCAGACCGGCTTTTTTATTAAAGATTGGCGGAAAAGCGTTTCCGCTTTTCTTATTGTCCAGCTGCAACGGCCAGGTTCTCGGGTCATAAGTCAACCCAGCTGTGTGGCAAAAAGCGCCACTTCGCTGGTTCGTCTTATGCCAGTCGAACCTAAATGGCCGTTTCCGCTTTTCTTATTGTCCAGCTTCGGCGATCAAACCTTCGGGTCATAAGCCGTTCCGACTGTGTGATAAAGTGCACCACTTCGTCGGCCCGTCTTATGCCCGTCAGGTTTCGCACGATCGCCTCCGCTTTTCTTATTTCACCCAGCCCAAAATCATTTCGCGAATCAATTTGCTTGCCGTATTGGCAGTTTGATCCGAATGATCATAAACTGGACATACTTCAACAAGGTCGAAACCGACAACGTTGATATCCGATGCTGCGATTGCGTGGATCGACGCGAGCAGCTCACGCGAAGTAATGCCGCCTGCATCAACCGTGCCTGTTCCAGGCGCATGCGCCGGGTCCAGAACATCGATGTCGATCGTAACATATACCGGGCGTCCAGCTAATGTCGGCAGGACTTCTTTCAACGGCTCCAGCACTTCGAATTTCGAGATGTACATGCCTTGCTCTTTTGCCCACTCAAATTCTTCTTTCATGCCGGAACGGATGCCGAACGAGTAGACATTCGTTGGTCCAATATGATCGGCAATTTTGCGGATTGGTGTGGAATGCGAATATTCTTCGCCTTCGTAGTTTTCGCGAAGGTCAGTATGCGCATCAAAATGAATGATCGCCAAATCGTCGTATTTGCTGGCAACGGCTCTCATGACCGGCAATGACACCAAATGCTCACCGCCCATGCCCATCGGAATTTTGCCATCGGCAAGAAGTGTATGGACATAGGTTTCTATTTCAAGCAGGGATTTTTCCGGATTGCCGAACGGCAAGGGGATGTCGCCTGCGTCGAAGAATTTCACATCGTCGAGCTCCCGGTCCAGATACGGGCTGTACTCTTCCAAACCGATAGATACTTCACGGATTTTGTTTGGGCCGAAACGTGAACCTGGGCGGTAACTTACCGTCCAGTCCATCGGCATTCCGTATAGCACTGCTTTGGATTCTTCGTAATTCGGATGGCTTTTGATGAAAACTTTACCTGAATATGTCTCGTCAAATCTCATCGTTTATTCGCCTGCCATATCTTTCACGAATTTTGGCAATACGAATGCTGCATTGTGCAATTCTTTCGTATAATACTTAGTTTCGATATCATGGAAACGCTCAGCCGGCACTTCCAATGGATTGTATTTTTTCGAACCGATTGTGAATGCCCACAGACCGCTCGGGTAAGTCGGGATATTCGCCAAATACAATTTCGTGATCGGGAAAATTTCCTTTACATCTTTTTGCACTTGTTCGATCAAGTCTGCTTTGAACCAAGGGTTGTCAGACTGTGCGACGAAAATGCCGTCTTCTTTCAATGCACGTGAAATTCCTGCGTAAAAGCCTTTAGTGAACAAGTTTACTGCCGGGCCCACTGGTTCAGTTGAATCAACCATGATGACATCGTATTTGTTTTCGGACTCCGCAATGTGCATAAAGCCGTCTCCGACAATCACTTCAACACGTGCATCTTCAAGGCCTGATGCGATTGAAGGCAAGAATTTTTTCGAGTACTCGATCACTTTGCCGTCAATATCGACAAGCGTCGCTTTTTTAACAGAAGGATGCTTGAGCACTTCACGGATCACTCCGCCGTCTCCGCCGCCAACAACCAGAACGTTCTCTGGATTAGGATGAGTAAACAATGGAACGTGCGCCACCATTTCATGATAAACGAATTCATCTTTTTCAGACGTCATAACCATGCCGTCAAGGAAGAGCATATTGCCCCATTCAGCCGTTTCTGCCATCTCCAAGTATTGGAAATCCGTTTGTTCGGTGTGAAGCGTTTTATTGATTTTCATCGTAATCCCGAAGTTCTCGGTTTGTTTTTCTGTATACCAAAATCCTGCCATCTATAATCAAACTCCTTTTCCCGTCATTTTAAAACTACTTAAAAAAGTATAATTCTTTTTAATGAAAGTGCAATAAATTTTTCGCGCTTTAAAGGTCCGTAGGGTCTCCGCTTTTCCAGCGGAAGACCACGGGCCTTAAAAGCCCGATTGGATCAACTAGCAATCAGGGAGGTACAACTTCCCTGATTGAGTTTCTCTTTATCGCGCTTTAAAGGTCCGTAGGGTCTCCGTTTTTCGAGCGGAAGACCACGGGCCTTAAAAGCCCGATTGGATCAACTAGCAATCAGGGACATACAACTTCCCTAATTGAGTTTCTCTATGCATAGTCCTCTTTACCCGATGCAGTTCTTAATATGCCCGAAATAAAAAGGTTTTCTGTACTGGGAATCTTTCCCTTCACAGAAAACCCTTTTATCCTGATAGCACGGAGAAAGAGACATGAGGCATTGGGCTTGGGTTTTCTCACAATGGCTCACGGCACTTTCCCGCATTTCAGGTGTCCTAGCTTTCTATTTAAAAGCTGTATTTATAGTTTACTTCCTTTTTTGGACAACTTCAACCGCCTGTCGAAAGCATTTCCAAATGTCACAAATCGTACAAATCCTATTTTTATTATACATCCAGCCCTTGACGAAGTTGTTCAGTACTGCGTTCCCACAATTCGAGATTGTGTTTTTTCAAGTATTCTGCCAAAACCCGTTTAGAAGCTTCATCCATATGCTCAATGATGATTTTCCGTTTCATCGATTTGTCCATTAAATTGACGTGGTCAGCTAAAATTTTATAACCTCGGCGTTTTTCGCGGTTAACGACCATTTCGCAAGCCGTTACTCCAGCGTAATAAGGGCCTTGCGGATTGAAATCGATGGTAACCCACACCAGCCAATACGGTTTGCCTCCGGCTGAATCTTCCCGGTTCACAGTAAATTTAATGCCGCGTTCCACTTCGCTGCGTGCATGCATCGCGCCAATGTCAACAAATGCTTCGCCTTCTTCTATGTCAATAAAAAGCGGAGATACGTTTTCTAAAGACAGTGAACCTATGCCATAGCCTTTATGGCCGTCTGTCGGAGCGTTCTTGATGATCGTGAATCCCACTTTTTGTTTTGGTTTTTCTTCATTTGCCATGTGTACATTCCTCCCGTTCTGATATGATTGATGTATCTTTAAAAAAGGAGCTGTAACTATTATGCCATACGTAACTGTCAAAATGCTCGAAGGCCGCACAGAAGATCAAAAGCGTGCATTGGTCGAGAAAGTAACTGAAGCGGTATCCGAAACCACTGGTGCTCCAGTTGAAAACGTAGTCGTCTTCATTGAAGATATGAAGAAAACGGACTACGGCGTTAAAGGAAAGTTATTTAGTGACATCTAAGTTTTAAAAACCAGCTAATACATAAAAACTCCCTTAAGGGAGTTTTTTCAATTGGCCCAATTCGTCAATAAACCCGAACGCCTCTTCTATTTCGACTGCAGTAAAGTTCAACTTCGCTTTCACAATATGAAGCTTTTCAATTTGTTCAGCTCGTTCTAGATGATCAAAATATAGAAGAGTAGCGGTCAGTTCCAAAAAACGGCCGCTTTTTTCCTTTAGTCGAGCAGCAACTTCGGGATTCTCCAGCACCGATTCTTTCAAGGTACTCCGGAAATCTTTTCCTTCCTGGGTTACATTGTACTTGTATCGCACATAAGATCCTTTGTCTTCCAGTTCTTCTGCCAAGAAGCCCATATCGCATAATTCTTCAATGCGGGCCGTCAACTCCTCAGAATAGGGACCATAAATATGGAATTCATATTTCTCTTGAAACGGCAAACCTATCTTTTTTAAAATATAAATCATTTTCTGTAATTTCTTGCGTCCGGTGATCCCTTCCGCTGTGGCGATGAAATCCACAATTTTTGCGTGTTCCTGGAGCAACTATACCCCTCCTTTTCTAAGCATTTCCAGTATCTTCTGTTTGGCAGCTTTCTTTTTGCCATCTATTAATAATTCCGCCGGGAAATACAATTTATAATCTGTTCTTCGTTTGCCTGAGATTGCATCAACAATCTGTGACTGACGGGATAATTCCTTGATTTCACCTGTAGGCATCAGCAAATGGATCGGCAAACGTTCTTCTTCTTCGCCAGGGCGGTAAAAATCATATGGCAAATCGGATGTAGAATCATCAACCAAATAATATTCCGGGTCGATACCCGCATCCTCGAACAATTGAGCAAGCTCCCCAAGTTTCCGGTAATCTTTGCCCGGATCAAAATCCACATATTGAAACAGACGACGATTGACAAACCGGTCACTCAAATCCGAAAGAATCGGATCACGCTCTGTCATCCATAGCTGGAAATAAGTCATCAAGACTCCTTCGTCAAGCGCTAAATAATCTTTCAACTCAAAAGTACGATTGAAAAATGCCATGAAATGCGTCGGCGGCTGCTTGAATTTATAGCCGTTCTCACTCAGCTGTTTGGCACGCTGCAAAATTTTCCGCAGAATCACTTCAGCACTGCGGGCTACCGGATGGAAATAAACCTGCCAGTACATTTGGTAGCGGCTCATGATGTAATCTTCAACTGCGTGCATGCCGCTTGACTTGATCACTACTTGATCATCCAACGGACGCATGACACGAAGAATTCGCTCCATATCAAAATGGCCGTACGAAACACCGGTATAATAGGCATCGCGCTGCAAATAATCCATGCGGTCTGCATCAATTTGGCTTGATATCAAAGAAACGACTTGTTTATTGGCATATGTCTTGGCTATTACTTCCGCCACTTTCTTCGGAAAGTCTTCGCCAACTTTTAACAGGATCTGGTTGACTTCTGTATCGCCAAGCAAAATTTCCCGTGTAAATTCTTCGTGGTCGACATGGAACACTTTTTCAAATGAATGGGAAAAAGGCCCATGGCCCAGATCGTGAAGAAGCGCAGCGCATAACACCACTAGCCGTTCGTCTTCATCCCATTCGGGCCGTCCATGGAAAATATCATCTGAAATTCTTCGGACGATTTCGTAGACGCCAAGCGAATGGCTAAAGCGGCTGTGTTCAGCTCCGTGAAATACTAAATAAGAGGTGCCAAGCTGTTTGATGCGCCGAAGACGCTGGAATTCACGTGAATTCACCAGGTCCCAAATCACTTGGTCGCGCACATGTATGTATCGGTGAACCGGATCTTTGAAAACTTTTTCTTCAGCTAATTTCTGTGTCGCATAGCTCACGGGCGCACCTCCAATTTTTCTGCGTAACAAGTATTCTACACCAGCTCAGATACCTCATTCAAGAGGTGCCGGCAGCATTTTCCGGTTGCGTTCGACAACGCGGTTCAAATAAAATCCGTAAAGCTCTGTCTCTTCAGGCATCAGCGGCTGCGGTGATGGCATGCCGATCAATTCGTACAAATTCAGCACAACTTCCTGTACTGTGATTTCTTTGCCGAGCAGTTCGCTGAGCGACGCCATCACTTCGGGTTTTATTTCCGGGTAGGTGAATTTCGTCTGTTCTCCGCTGAGCCCGGCTTCGTAAAACCCGCGGATCAGTTCAGCCCGCTGTGCACCCGCCCCTTCTACGCACAGGTAAACCTGAACCGCAATACCGCGGCGGATGCGGCGCTGGGAAATGCCGGCAAATTTCCTGCCGCCGATGCTCAAATCGTATGACCCTGGACAATAAGAGCCAACAATTTCGTAAGCCTCAACCGGCGCTTCCGGAAATAATGCCTGCACCAGTTCAAGCATCATGTCGTACCCTGCTGAAATATCGATGGCTTGTTCTTTTTCTGAAATTACCAGCGAAATATTCAAAACTCCCGCATCGAGCACGACAGCGAGTCCTCCGGAATTCCGGACAATCGGCGCATAGCCGTGCGCTTTTAAATAATCCATACCCGCTTCGATGTTCGGCAAACGGTGGTCCTGTATTCCGAGTACGACTGTATCGTCGTGTACCCATGTCCGGATGGTCGATGGACTTTTTCCGGATCCGACCAGTTCGCATAATGTATCATCCGCAGCAAAGGATTCCAGTGCGGAACGGTTTTTGGCGCTCAAGGATTGATCCCAGAAACGCCATTTGGTTTGTTCTGAAAATAACGGCATATTAATTCTCCTCATCAGGCTATAGCTTGTCTTTAGTTTACCCGACTCATGCCCCGCTGAAAAGGCACTTCAGGCATGACGAATTGGTGACAGGCATTTGTTTTTCAGGAACTTACATGACCAATGTGATAAACTGATTTTGTGAGATTTAGATAAAAGGAGTGTTTAGATAATGAATGAAGCAGCGATTACATTAGACGGCTGGTACGTCCTTCATGATTTCCGTTCGATGGACTGGGTTTCATGGAAAATGCTGACGGATGAAGAACGCCAATTCGCGATTGACGAATTCCAGGCATTTATGGACAAAATCAACCAAGCCGATGAAAATAAAACAGGTGCACACGCATTGTATTCAATCGTTGGCCAAAAAGCCGACTTGATGCTAATGTTATTGCGCGAAACAATGGATGAATTGCGTGAGCTTGAAACGGAATACAATAAGCTGACATTGATCGCTTATACAGTTCCTACGTATTCGTATGTATCGGTTGTTGAACTTTCCAATTACCTCTCTGGAAAATCAGACGAAGATCCATACCAAAACGCTCACGTACGTGCACGTTTGTATCCTGAACTTCAACGTTTACAGTACATCTGCTTCTACCCGATGGATAAACGCCGTGAAGGCGACGACAACTGGTACATGCTGCCAATGGACACTCGCAAAGAATTGATGCTGTCCCACGGCAAAATCGGCCGCAGCTATGCAGGCAAAGTAAAACAGATCATTTCAGGATCTGTCGGCTTTGATGACTACGAATGGGGCGTTACTTTGTTCGCAGACGACGTTCTTCAGTTCAAAAAATTGATCTACGAAATGCGTTTTGACGAAGTCAGCGCACGTTACGCAGAATTTGGTTCATTCTACGTCGGCACACGCCTGGACGCAGAACGTACAGCGAAATTCCTGCAAGTATAAGATTAAAAACCGCCCCCGGGCGGTTTTTTTGTTTTATGCGGAGTGCTTTTAGCCGTTTTTATTGCCTCAATGAGCAATTGGACGGGTTTACTGTCCGTTTTAAGGCAAATACTGTCCGGAAATGGTGAAATACTGTCCGCAGACGGGATTTACTGTCCGGAACACAAATTCCCACCGCTTTCACATATGTTATGCGGAGAAAGCGACTCTCCTCGAAACTTTCAGAATTTCGCCACGAATTACGTTTCAATTCCAATATATTCCACGGTATACTAAAAGAAAAACGGGGTGTTTGTATGCTTGTGATGCGCCAGAACAGTTTTGCCAAATGGTCTCTCGTTTTGCTGCTGCTTGTAATGACTAGCAATTTCCTGTTATACCGCTCGCCTCTTTCCTCACTCGTCATTCCTGAAGAAACCTTCTGGGTCGTCACCGGGTCGCTGATCGACTTTGCCTTTGTGGCACCGCTTTTAATGCTCGCTTCTTTTCGTTTGTCATTCAAGCATTTTGTCGGCTTTGTCGCTGGAGGATTTGTACTCGCCCGCTTCATTATCCCTTCCCTTTATTTTGAACCGTTCACTTTTCTGTTTTACATAGGGATTGGCTTGGAAGCAGTGGTTTTATTCGCAGAACTCGCTTTTCTTGGGCTGCTTCTTTACCACATTCCGGCCATTGTCCGCGCCATCAAAGAAAAGGCAGAAAGCCCATTATTCACTTTGCTGCCTACTACCTATGAACGAATCAAACCCAATCCGCTCGTTACCGTAATCTTATCGGAATCGCTCATCTTCTATTACGCGTTCTGTTCTTGGAAAAAGAAACCAACAGAAGGTCCCAATCTGATCTCACTCCATAAGAACTCAAGCACCATGGCCTTTTACATCATGCTGATTCATGCGATTGTCATTGAGACGATTGGGCTCCATTGGTGGCTGCATGATAAATCACTTGTACTGTCAATTGTGCTTCTTGTCTTGAACATTTATTCTGTCGTGTATTTCATCGGTGAAATCCAGGCGCTGCGCTTGAATCCGCTGAAAATTACAGGCAAAAAACTGTACGTATCGTTAGGCTTAAGCAAACGCATGACTGTTCCGCTTGAAGCCATTGCCCAATTGCATTGGGGTGCCAAAGCCGGTAAAGAGACCCTTTCCTTTATTGCAAAGGACTTTGCGGAACCGGAACCACAAGTGATCATCGAATTTAAAGAACCACAGGAAGCGGTGTTATTCTTCGGGCGCACCAAAAAGGTTTCCCGCATTGCGTTAACGGTGGACCATCCTGCAAAATTAAAAGAGTTGCTTGAACAATGATAAAAACACATATATTTCCCGGGAAATATAATAAAAGAAGGCCGGCGCTTAGGCGCTGGCCTTCTTAATGTTTTACAAAGCTTTTGATGCTGCAACGATCAACATGATCCAGCCAACAATAAATGCTACTCCACCGATTGGTGTTACAGCCCCTAAAATACTGATGCCAGTCAAACTTAAAACATACAGACTTCCGGAGAAAATGATGATTCCGGCCAGCATTAAGTATCCTGCCCAAGACAAGGAACCGAGCGTACCGATCAATGACGAGCTCATCAGAATTCCTACAACCATCAAACCGACTGCATGGAACATCTGATACTGGACAGCCGTCTGCCAGGTATCTAAATATTTATCCGCAACGCGTCCTTCTAACATATGTGCACCGAAAGCACCGAGAGCTACGGATAATAAAGCATTAACCGCTCCGGCTATCAAGAAAAACTTCATTTCTATTCCTCTTTCCGATTAAAATTCAAACAGTGAATCACCGTTTGCGCCGTCTTCTTCCTGCAGTTTGCTGGCTGAAGAAACCGGCTGTATCTGAGGGGAGGCGAGTGGAATTGCACGCGGTGTGCTGTCTTTTTGCAGTTGGTCATCTTCCAATAAAAGATCACAAAGAGCCCGTACCGCAGCGATGGACTCGCGCATTTTTGCCGGATCGCCTTTCCGTGCTTGCGCAGTGTGCTTTTCGATTTCATTCAAAATGCGTGCTGCATCGATTGCCATGCAAAATCCCCCTTTCCGTTTACATTCTCATTTATTTTATCATGCCTGCCGGCAGGCGTCAGGCTAAACAGAAATCAATCGGCTCGTCGCCTTGCTTTTGTAACAGTTCGTTCACTTTTGAATAAGGCCGGCTGCCGAAAAATCCTCGGCTGGCACTTAATGGGCTTGGATGCGGGGCTTCAATAATGGAATGGCGCTCCAAATCGATGAGCGGCTTTTTCTGCTGCGCCGGCCGGCCCCATAATACAAAAATCACCGGCTTTTCACGGGCTGACAATTTCCGGATCACTTCATCGGTAAAGATTTCCCATCCTTGATTGCGATGGGAATTGGCTTGTCCAGCCCGCACCGTCAATACCGTATTAAGCATCATGACGCCTTGGTCGGCCCATTTTGTCAGCGTTCCGTCTTTCGGTTTTTCACATCCAAGATCATCGTTCAATTCCTTCAGCATATTGCGCAAACTTGGCGGATGCGGCATACCGGGCTGAACGGAAAAACTCAAGCCATGTGCCTGGTTTGGCCCGTGATAAGGATCCTGCCCAAGAATGACGACTTTGACATCTTTATAAGGCGTATGTTTGAACGCATTCCAAATGTTTTCTTTTGCAGGATACACGGTTTCGTTGGCGTATTCCTCTTTCAAAAATTCGCGCAGCTTCAAGTAATACGGCTTACTGAATTCTTCCCCGACTATTTCCTGCCAGTCATTTTGAAATATTTCCTTCGGCATACACATCGCTCCTTATTCTTTAAATTCGACTTTTACATCATAATCTACCAGCTTGAACATTTCCTGCACCGAACGGGCCGCATTTTCTTCAGCCGTCTCAAGGACACCTTGCCCCTTTGTCTCTTCCAGCATCAGTTTTTGTGCTTCTTCTGCCAGTTCATATGCTTCCGATATATCAGCGCCGCTTCTGAATAATCCTTCATAAGAATACACTTCCACTTGATCCATAAATATTTCCGGACCGCCTAAGAAATCGGCTTTCGGGAGTGTCAGCGTGGCAGTTTTCGCTGCTTCGTCAAGTTCGATATCTTCTTCTGTCACTTCGGAAAAGTCAATGCCGGCTTTAACCGATCCCGGGATGACAACCAGCAATTGGCGTTTTGTGCCGGGCAAGTCCAGGCCGATTTCCTGTCCAAATACGGCATTGTCCTGCCGTTCAATAATGACTTTCGAAAAAGCCTCAGCCGTCGCCAGCTCGTTGAGATCCTGGATCTGTTCCAAGAATGCGCCTTTGTCTTCAGTGAATGTGCTGCCTTTGATCATCCAGAACGTCCCGAGCGGCAATGCAACAAGAAGCAATAACAATATGACGATTAACACAAGGAACGAATTGCGCCAAACGCTCATCATCACTTTAAATGTTTTCCAGAAGCCGGATTCTTTTGTATCTTCTTTCCCTTTTACTTCATTCAATAAGCGTTCAATCTCTGTCAATTTTGGATCTTTCGCCATTTACAAACCCTCTTTCTTTTATTCATTTCACCATAGCCCCATGTTAGGATGGAATAAAGGAGCGATGATGATGGCCGATTTTCGTGAAAAAATAAAAACCATCTCTTCAACCAACGGATCGAGTGCGCCGGAAAATGCCAAGCGGCTTGGCATGGGTTGCTTAATGGTTGCACTACTGGCTGTTTCCATATTAACATTTTTTCTAGCCATCGGTCTTTTCATAAGCGGCAGTTGGATGATAGCTTCAGTTATCTTGCTGTTCTTTCTCATAAGCACGGCGATGGCCGTCCTTCTGTTATTCCCGTCAAAGTTTGATTCATTGTAAATGTTCCGATTTTTGTTAAAATAAAGTGATGAAAATAATATATTAAAGGAGTTTTAACGATGACATTGAAAAAGACCTTAACAATCGCAGGATCAGATACATCCGGCGGAGCTGGTATACAAGCAGATTTAAAGACTTTCCAAGAACATGGAACTTACGGCATGAATGCTTTAACAGTCATCGTGACAATGGATCCTGAAAACGGCTGGAGCCATGGCATCCATCCAATTCCTGTCGAGACGGTTCACGCACAATTGCAGACTGCTTTTTCAACAGGAGTGGATGCTTTGAAAACAGGCATGCTGCCAACAGTCGATATCATAGAAATGGCTGGCAAAGCGATTAAAAAGTCCGGATTGGAAGAAGTTGTCATCGATCCGGTAATGGCATGTAAAGGGGAAGATGAAGTATTGTTCCCGGAAAACGTTGATGCCATGATCAAGCACCTATTGCCGGTCGCAAAAGTCGTGACTCCGAACTTAGTCGAAGCAGGACAGCTTTCAGGTCTTGGCACACTTCGTACAGTAGAGGATTTAAAAGCGGCAGCTGAAAAAATCCATGCGCATGGCGCTCAATATGTTGTGATCAAAGGCGGCAAACAGCTTCAGCATGAAAAAGCGGCTGATTTGCTGTACGACGGCAAAACGCATTATCTTTTGACAGCTGATAAAACGGATACCACTTATAACCACGGTGCCGGCTGCACATTCGCTGCAGCCATTACAGCCAATTTGGCGAACGGGCAATCCGTAAACGATGCTGTCCTTAACGCAAAAACATTTGTGTCTGCAGCTATCCAGTACGGCTGGAAACTAAACCAGTACGTTGGACCAGTGATGCACGGCGCTGCCAATAAATTCGAAAAACCTGAAGTTCAAGTAACGGAAGTTTAATCTATGTAAAAGAGGACGCTGAGGCGCCCTCTTTTTTTATTGTTCCATTGCTATGGACTTGAATTGCCGTGATTTCAAAGCCAGGCATCTTAAACCTTCATGCTGCCATAGAAATAAACCCAATAGCCTTCAATCTATTTTAAGTTGTTTGAATATTCCCTTTTTACACAGCGGCATTATTACGCTTTCCTTAAAGCATCCTAATCGCATTCTTGACTAATATTCCCTATACTAAAGGAATACGGATTGGCTGAGGAGTGAATAAGATGGAAATAGTAGAAGTGAAAAAACTGCAAGTAGAACTCGATGCATTTGCGAACAGGGATGTTTACCTGCATTTAGAAACAACAAACGGCTCTTATGCCACTCATTTTAACGAAGGTTTTTTCAATGCCGGAGCGTTTATCCGCAACGTCGTGATTAACTATGAACTGGGAAAAGTGGTCGGCGAAAGCCCTCATCGCGTCGGATTGAAATTGCCGCATGGCTGGGTTTACGCACAAGGCATTACCCATTATGAACTGGATGAGCAAGGAAGGCTCTTGCTTGCAGGACATGATGGCACAGGAAAATTGGCGGTAGCGCTGCAAATCAGCGAAACACCGTTCAGTTACTAAGGGGGAACTACAGATGACAATTCCAAAAGAACGGCATGTGCTGGTCGTCTTCCCTCACCCGGATGATGAAGCGTTCGGTGTTTCAGGAACGATTGCCACGCATATTAAACAAGGAACTCCAGTTACATACGCTTGTCTGACGCTAGGTGAAATGGGCCGGAATTTAGGAAATCCGCCATTCGCTACAAGGGAATCACTTCCACAGATCCGAAAAAAAGAGCTGCTGGCTTCTGCAGAAGCTATGGGATTGACCGATTTGCGGATGATGGGGCTGCGAGATAAGACAGTCGAATTTGAAGACGACGAAAAAATGGTCGGCATGATGGCTGATTTGATCACCGAACTGAACCCTTCACTGGTTATCACATTTTACCCTGATCTTTCAGTGCATCCTGACCACGAAGCAACGGCACGGGCAGTTGTCCGCGCCGTTCGCCGCATGAAAGACCGGCCAAAACTTCATTGTGTGGCATTTGCCAACAACACATTGGACGTGCTTGGAGAACCGGATATTATTTATGATATTTCAGCGGTGCGTGATCAGAAGATGAATGCCATGAAAGCCCATATTTCCCAGACTGCCTGGATGCTCGAAGAAATGGAGCATAAACTTGCTCAAGGCGATGCGGAAACTGAAAATTGGCTGACTAAAGAACGTTTTTATAATTACCGCTGGAATCAAGACTTTGAAGACTCCTTTTAGGTTAAAACACCCCTATTTTCTTTTTAGAAAATAGGGGTGTTTTTTCTGTCCTTTTTCAGATAATATAAACATTGGTTATAAAGCATTTTATAGGGGAAAAATGCTGTATAATTACTATTCATCACGTGTTTTCATGCACAAGGAAAAGGGGTTTATTCGTGAAAAAATTTACAGTTTCGACCTGGCTATTGTTTTTGATTCCATCTATTCTGGGCGTGTTTTTGTTTATCGTGCCGGTACCAACAGATGAGGGCTGGGTTGTACCAATTGCTTTGCTGGCCAACTGGATGGCCGGTAAAATCGAGTCGATTTCACCATGGATCATGCTTGTCATCCTGCTGATTGCCGCCATCGGCTCAATATTCAGCATCACTAGAAAAGTAAATGAGCACCATACAGTCTCATTCTTTGATAGATTATTCAATGTCAATTTGTTTTGGACCATTGTCCGCATCATAGGAGCTGTTTTTGCCGTAATGGTTTTGTTCCAAGTCGGACCGGAAGCAGTTTGGAGCGCCGATACGGGAGGACTATTGCTGTCCCCTGAAGGGCTATTGTCATTCCTCTTTACAATTTTCCTGTTTGCCGGGTTGTTTTTACCGCTTCTGATGAACTTTGGCCTTCTGGAACTATTCGGGACCATGATGGTGAAAATCATGCGTCCACTGTTCCGTTTGCCTGGCCGCTCATCGATTGATGCCCTTGCATCATGGGTAGGAGATGGAACCATCGGCGTTCTTTTGACCAACACGCAGTATATCCAAAATAAGTATACGCAGCGTGAAGCGGCGATTATCGGAACTACTTTCTCCGTTGTTTCAATTACATTTGCCATTGTCGTTATTCAACAAGTCGGCCTTGGACAATACTTCCTGCCGTATTACGGAACTGTAGTGTTGACAGGCATTGTGCTGGCGCTTATCATGCCGCGTATTTATCCGTTAGCTCAAAAGCCGACGACGTTCATGAACGGCAAATCGCAAGATGCTATGTCTGAAAAAGTGCCGGAAGGATATAACGTCGTTTCCCACGGTGTTGAAAATGCTTTATCTAAAGCAGATGAAAACAAGTCAGTTGGCGAATTCTTCAAAGATGGCTTTAAAAACGTCTTGGATATGTGGATTGGCGTAGCGCCGGTCGTTATGGCGTTCGGTACAGTCGCTTTGATGCTCGCTACATACACACCAATCTTCAAAATTCTTGGAGCACCATTTGAACCGTACTTGAATTTATTGGGTGTACCGGAAGCAGAAGAAGCTGCACAATTGATGGTAGTCGGATTCGCCGATATGTTCTTGCCAGCCATACTTGCTGAAAGTATGATCGAATCGGAATTGACGCTTTTCGTAGTCGCTACGATGTCCGTCACCCAATTGATTTATATGTCGGAAGTCGGCGGTTTGCTGCTTGGCTCTAGAATTCCGGTTAACATTCTGGATTTGGTTGTCATTTTCTTGCTCCGCACAGTCATTGCCCTGCCGATTGTTGCGGGAATTGGACATCTATTGTTTTAATTTAATCTAAAGGCCATTCGCATTTGCGGATGGCCTTTTTTGCTGCTTCAATCGCTAGGTTTTCAAGGCGTTTAATTGAAAATAAAAAAGAGAAACGATGCCAAATCGTTTCTCCTTTAAACTAGGCGTGAATCAGTTTTTTTTTCAATTTCTCCAGCATATCAGCAGTCATTGCATCCAAATCATAGGTAGCTTTAAAGCCCCATTCCTTTTCTGCAGCTGAAGCATCGATATTGTCAGGCCAGCTGTCAGCAATTGCTTGTCTGACTGGATCAACTTCGTAAGACATTTTGAAGTCAGGAATACGCTTGCGGATAGATGCCGCAATTTCTTCCGGTTCAAAACTCATGGCTGTAACATTAAAGGCATTGCGATGTTCCAATTTTGATGGATCTGCTTCCATTAAATCAACAATCGATTGAAGCGCATCCGGCATGTACATCATATCCATATATGTTCCTTTATCGATATATGACGTATAGCTTTGCTGTTCAACCGCTTTGTAATAGATGTCCACTGCGTAATCAGTCGTTCCTCCGCCCGGCTGTGCCACATACGAGACCAAGCCTGGAAAACGGACTCCGCGAGTATCCAAGCCGAATTTGTGGAAATAATAATCGCATAGCAATTCACCAGACACCTTATTGACGCCATACATCGTTGTCGGGCGCTGCAGCGTGTCCTGCGGCGTATTTTTTTTAGGAGTAGATGGACCGAATGCGCCGATTGAACTTGGTGTAAAAAATTGCAGATCCAGTTCACGAGAAGCTTCAAGCGCATTGACCAGTCCACCCATATTCAAGTTCCACGCAAGCAATGGTTTTTCTTCAGCTGTCGCTGACAGCAAAGCTGCCATATGCATCATGGTATCCGCTCCGAAATCCTTTGCTAACTCATACATCTTTTGTCCATCTGTCACATCAAGCAACTCGAATGGTCCCTCGCTGCCAGCTGCTGGCCGGATATCAGTTGCCAGTACATTGTCTATCCCGTATATTCCGCGCAATTTCTCCACCAGTTCAGAACCGATCTGCCCCAGTGCCCCAGTAATCATAATTCGCTTCATTTTATAATCTCCCTTCACGTAAAACAAATGTCCTCTGCATAAATACATTCTTATCTATGAATTCATTGTCTCTTTAAGCTTTATCCTGTTGCCATTATAAATTGTTCTCTTTAAAAATACAATAACTTTCAAAATATCCGTCAATGAAAAAGCTGAAACTATTAATTTGAACGTCTGCTACCTTGGTGCTATAATGATACAGTTCTATATAAGTACTGCATTTGTAAATTTGATAAGCACCTTTCGCTTTGTAAACCAAGTATCCCACTATGTTTTGTTACCATAGTTTCTTTTTCACTAAAAAAGGGTATAAAAGGCGGTACGGTACTGTATTTTTTTAGAATGCAAATGCACTTATCAATAAAAAATTAAAGAAATTGAGGGGATTATTTATGAAGAAGTTTAGTTTTATGCTCTTATTGTTAGCGGCCATGTTTTTGTTGGCAGCATGCGGCGGAGGCTCTCCGGAAGAAGATCCAACAACGGATGACGCAACTGGTTCTGGAAGTTCTGAAGAAGATGTCTTGGCCAAAGTCCAAGAAGAAGGCACGTTGCGTGTGGGTACGGAAGGAACTTACCCTCCTTTCACTTTCCATGACGATTCCGGTAAATTGACTGGCTTTGACGTAGAAATTGCGCAAGAAATCGGAAAGCGTTTAGGTGTGGAAGTTGAATTTCTGGAAACTCAATGGGATGCCATGTTTGCAGGTTTAGATGCTGGGCGCTTTGACATGGTGGCAAACCAAGTCGGCATCAATCCTGAACGCCAGGAAAGCTATGATTTCTCAGATCCATATATCACTTCTACAGCTACATTAGTAGTATCAAAAGACAATGAAGACATCAAAAGTTTCGAAGATTTAGAAGGAAAATTATCTGCCCAGTCTTTAACAAGCAATTATGCAGAAACTGCACGTTCTTTTGGAGCCGAAATCGAAGGTGTTGAAGGTTTTAACCAGGCAATCGAATTATTGAATTCCGGACGCGTGGATGCGACAGTGAATGATAACTTAACGGTTCTGGACTTTTTGAAACAGCGCCCAGATGCCAATATCAAAGTTGTTGATGAAGCATCTGATGTAGCTCAAAGTGGGCTATTATTCCGTAAAGGAAGCGGCGCTATCGTTGAAGAAGTCAATACTGCTTTAGCTGAAATGATTGAAGACGGCACTTACGATAAAATTTCTGAAAAATGGTTCGGCGAAAATGTACTTGAATAGTATTTTCTCCAACCCTGTTCGACTGGAACGGCTCACGGAAATTTCACAGTCAGCCTGGCTTCCTTTATTAGAAGGCTTGATTCAATACACCATACCTTTGACACTGATTTCATTTGTATTGGGACTGATTTTAGCAGTATTGACTGCTTTAGCCCGTATCTCGACCGTTAAAATCCTGCAGTATATTGCCCGGGTTTATGTATCGATTATCCGTGGCACACCCTTATTGGTTCAGCTTTTCATTTTATTCTACGGACTGCCGACAGTCGGGATTGTCATTGATCCATTCCCGGCAGCCGTCCTCGGTTTTTCATTGAATGTCGGGGCTTATGCCTCTGAAGTAATCCGCGCTTCCATCCTTTCCATACCTAAAGGACAATGGGAGGCAGCCAATACAATCGGAATGACTTACGTGCAGTCGCTTCGCCGCATCGTCTTGCCGCAGGCAGCACGGGTATCTGTTCCGCCGCTTTCGAATACATTTATCAGTTTAGTTAAAGATACTTCGTTGGCGTCGCTCATTCTCGTTACAGAGATGTTCCGCATTGCTCAGCAAATTGCCGCTACAAACTATGAGTTTTTATTGTTATACGCCCAAGCAGCACTTATTTACTGGGTCGTCTGTTTCTTATTGTCAATCGGACAGGGCAGACTGGAACATCGTTTTGACCGTTATGTATCCCGATAATACAGGCATTCAAAGACTGCAGTAAGGAGAGAAATATGATTTCCATTAAAAATCTACACAAAAAGTTCGGCAATCTTGAAGTGCTGAAAGGCATCGATTTAGATGTCCAAAAAGGACAGGCAATTGTCGTCATTGGCCCTTCTGGATCTGGTAAAACAACTTTCCTGAGATGCTTGAATATTCTAGAGGTGCCTAATGCCGGAACGGTCACTATCGATGGACAAACCGCTGATTTTTCGAAACCTTTTTCTAAAAAGCAAATCACCGCTTTCCGGAAACAATCAGCGATGGTTTTTCAGCATTATAATTTATTTCCTCATATGACAGCGATTGAAAACGTCATGGAAGGTCCAGTCATTGTACAAAAACTTGATAAAGCGGTTGCCCGAAAAAAAGCCGAAGAAATTTTAACAAAAGTCGGACTCGCAGATAAAATGGATTATTACCCTTTCCAATTGTCCGGCGGGCAGCAACAGCGCGTCGGCATCGCCCGTGCGCTTGCTCTGGAACCGAAAGTCATGCTTTTCGATGAACCAACTTCAGCATTGGATCCGGAACTTGTCGGTGAAGTGCTGCAAGTTATGAAGGACTTGGCTTCTGAAGGAATGACCATGGTTGTCGTGACGCATGAAATGCGCTTTGCAAAAGGTGTTGCGGATGAAGTCCTCTTTATGGACGCCGGAAAGATTGTAGAACGCGGCAGACCGGAAGACATTTTCAACAACCCTCAAGAAGAACGCACACAGCAATTTTTGAACTTGATTGAAAAAACAGATGTGATTTAACCTCGCGCTGCCGAATTGGGCAGCGCATTTTTTTATGCTCTTTGAATAAGTATTCTTAAAACGTGTTGTTTATACGTTCTTTATTGCTTCCCTCTTTTCGCTGAATGTATACTGATTATAAGTTCATATTTCAAACCATGAGGAGAATCAATCCTATGCAATCAGCTGTAATGAAAAAGATTGAATCGTTATATGAGGAAATGGTGGAAACACGCCGCCACTTGCATATGCATCCTGAATTATCCCATCAGGAAGTCGAAACGCCTGCTTTTATTGCAGAGCGCTTGGAAGAAATGGGCGTCGAAGTTCGGCGCGGCGTTGGCGGACGTGGTGTAGTCGGTTATATCCGTGGCGGAAAGCCTGGCAAGACAATCGCTTTCCGGGCCGATTTTGATGGGCTGCCAATCGATGATAAAAAAGATGTTTCTTATAAATCCAGAGTTCCCGGCGTTATGCACGCATGCGGGCATGACGGCCACACTGCAGGGCTTTTAGGTTTTGCAAAAGCAATGGCCTCGATAAAAGACGAGCTTCCCGGAACGATTGTGCTGATCTATCAATTTGGTGAAGAACTGCCTCCTGGAGGAGCACGCGGCATGATTGAAGATGGCTGTTTAGACGGCGTCGACTTGATTTTCGGTGCTCATATTCAAAGCATGATGGAGAATGGGCGCGTCTTTGTGCGGGATGGCTATTTGCAGGCCGCTGAGGATGCCTTCAAGATCATCGTCAAAGGATACGGCACGCATGGCGCAGAACCGCATACAGGCACCGATCCGATCTTGGCAGCGAGTCATATTATGATTGCCCTTCAATCGATTGTCAGCCGCAATGCAGACCCGCTGAAGGAACTTGTCGTCTCCATCGGCAAATTCCATGCCGGTGATGCAGACAATGTGATTCCGAGTGAAGCGGTTATGGAAGGCACGATCCGTGTATTTGATCCGGTGCTGCGCAAGCTGGCCAATGAACGCGTTGCAGCCATTGCAGAAAACGTAGCGCGTGCAATGGGAGCAACAGCTGAAGTTGTGATCGAAACAGGCTATGACGCTCTGTGGAACCATCCGGACGCAATGGATATCGTGCGACGAGCAGCAGGCAAAACCGTCGGTGCGGAACGTGTCATCGATATCGATCCAATTATGCCGGTTGAAGACTTTGCCTATTATACGCAAGTAAAACCAGGCGCTTACTTTTTTGTCGGAGCAAAAATGGCTGCTGACAGTTTGAGTTATCCGCATCATCATGAAAATTTCGATTTTAATGAACAAGCGATGATGATTGCAGCAAAAGTATTTGCGGCGACTTATTTTAAAGCGCAAGGATTATAAATTAGTTGAAGCGGGCACATGTTGTGTCCGCTTTTTTGCTGCAGAATCGTATTTTTACGGTTATTGGTCGTATTTTTGTCACTGCTGGTCGTATTTTCTGCTTAACTGGTCGTATTTTCATCGCTACTGGTCGTATTCCGGCAAATTAAATAAAAAACCCGCCATCTTGGCGGGTTTTCGCTTTTTACTTGATAACGCCTAATTCTTTGCCGACTCTTGCATACACTTCAATCGCATTGTCGAGCATTTCTTTTGTGTGCGCCGCTGTAGGCATGTTGCGAACGCGTCCAGTGCCTTTAGGAACCGTCGGGAATACGATTGATTTTGCATAAACACCTTCATCGAATAAACGCTTAGAAAACTCTTGCGTCAATTTCTCGTCGCCGATGATGCAAGGAGTGATTGGTGTTTCAGAATCACCAATATTGAATCCAAGCTCTTTCAAGCCTTTTTTCAAATAGTCGCCGTTGTTCCAAAGCTTGTCATGCAGCTCAGTTGAGTCAATGATCATTTGCAGCGCTGAAATGATTGCGGCAACGTCGCCTGGAGTCACCGCTGTTGAGAACAAGAACGGACGTGAACGGACTTTCAGCCAGTCGATCAAATTCTTTTTGCCAGCTACATAACCGCCGACAACGCCAACCGCTTTCGACAATGTACCCATTTGCATATCAATTTCTTTTTCAAGCCCGAAATGCTTCACGGTGCCTTTCCCTTTGCCGGTTACGCCAGATCCATGTGCGTCGTCTACGTAAGTAATCAAATCGAATTCTTTCGCGATTTCCACAATCTCCGGAAGTTTCGCAATGTCGCCGTCCATCGAGAACACGCCGTCCGTAATGACCATGACTTTATTGTAGAGGCCGGATTCTGTCGCTTCTTTCGCTTTCGCACGCAAGTCTTCCATGTCCGAGTGCTTGAATGCGATGATTTTCGCTTTTGACAAACGGCAGCCATCAATGATGGAAGCGTGGTTCAACTGATCGGATAAAATGGCATCGTTTTTATCCATAACTGCAGAAATCGCTGCCATATTGCAATTAAATCCGGACTGGTAGGAAATCGCTGCTTCTGTGCCTTTAAATTCAGCCAGTTTTTCTTCCAGTTTCACGTGAATGTCAAGAGTTCCGTTAATTGAGCGGACTGCTCCTGCTCCAACGCCATATTTATCAATCGCGTCTTTCGCAATTTGTTTCAAGTCTTCGTTTGTTGCAAGCCCCAGATAATTGTTTGAAGACAAATTGATCAATTCTTTGCCGCGCACTTTGATGATTGCACCATTTGGCCCTTCTACCGGATCGATTTCGTTATATAAGCCTTGCTCTTTCAATTCGCTCAAATTCTCTTCTAAAAACGCATCCAATTTTTTTGACAATGTCCTCTTCCTTTCGAAACCAATTTCACTTTCCATCTTATCACAACGCAAAATTTTCCCAAAAGAAAAAGCGGACCGGGGTCCGCTTTCCTCTTATTTCTTGTTGCTGTTGCCTTTTGCTTTGTTCGGATTGTCTTTTTTGTACAGCACTTCATAAGTGAAGTCCTGTGCTTCTTTTTGGTTTGGAGCTGCTGCAAAAGAAGTGATCATCTTAACATTGCCTTCACGAAGGACTTGCTGAAGATCTAATGCTTCTTTATTCGTCACATTAAACGGATCTACGTGGAAGACGCGTTCTTGCCCATTTTTCTTCGTTTGGATGAATGTAGTCGTGAAATCAACGTATTCACCTTTCAATTGACCAAGGGATTTGAACGGTTCAGTTGAAGTGCCGTCAGCTGAGAAGTCTCCCAGTTGAACGTTTTTGATAAACCATCCCTTGTCGTTATAACCCCAGTCCGTCATATTGCGGAATGATACCAGTACTTCTTGGCCGGCATATGCAGACAAGTCGAATGTTTCAGTTGACCAGTTTAGTTTATGGCCTGTAAATCCAGGAACGTTTGCTTTGATTGTCGGATGTCCTTCAGCTACTACATCACTGCGTGTATTTTCATTTTCCAATGAAGTCCACGTTTCGCCCTTATCTGTAGAAACTTGCACAGCTGCGAAATCCCATTGTTCTTCAATATCGTAATAATGGTCAAAGGTCAGTTTTGCATCTGCCGCCGGAACTGTTGCTCCAAAGATCAATGCCTGGTCGGATTCGTCGCCGTTGTTGGCATGCAATACTTGAACTCCAGATCCTGCTGGGTCAGCCACTGTTCCCCATTGAAGCGGAATAAACTCTGCCCCGTCGAATTTCATGCCACGCACATCTTTGCCGAAGTTGAATTCTTTAAAGTCGCCACCCCATGCCGGCACTCCTGCTTTTTCAAATGTTTTCGCTTTTTCAAAATCGACAGTTTTCCCGCGGACTGCTCCTGTTGTGCCAACCGGAAGTTTGCGAAGGTCGATGCTGTCGATGTCGAATTGCTTGCCGGCTTTCGGGTTGTCCAGAGTCAGAGCAGCCATGAAGTCCTGGTACACTTCAGCAAACGTTTTGTCTGAACCGTACTTTTGGAGCACTTCGTCCACACTTGGCATACCTTGGCTAGAGCCGTTTACTGCTAATTCACGGATAAACTCCTGGCCAAATTTGTCGTACATATACAAAGTGAATAAATACACTTGCCCATAATCAGCAATAGTTTCAGGACCTGTTTTGGCTGTCCCATGCTCATCCCAATTGACTAAAGAGTTTTCCGGATGATCCAGATAGAAGTTGATGGATCCGGCATCATGGCCATAGCCGCCTAGATATTCAGAGAACGTGGACATGCCCTCGTTCAGCCAAGTTTCTTCTGCAGGATCGTTATCCGCATGGATCAAATGCTGCAATTCATGGATTGTGGTGCCGAAGAATGTAGACTCCAAGCGTGTTTCCCAAGAGTTTGTATCGATTGTGATGATGTTGCGGTCTGTGTAATTTTCAAGCGTCTGCCAGAAGAAGCCAGCTACGAAGAACGGATAAGATGGATTGTCCCAGCCTTCATCCACTACGTTATCTACAAGCATGATGACTTTATCCGATCCTTCGTAATAGCCTTCCGGAAGGCCGACCATTTCTGGAAGCGGAGAATTCGAGCCATCCAGTTGATCCGGGGTTCCAAAGAAACTTGTCGCTTTTGGATAGATATTGCTGTCAAATTCATCACGAAGTTTATCTACTTGTGCTTGAGTTACGACGTCTGCTGGTTTCGGGTTCTTTGGTCCATAAGCTAAGTCGTTTGCTACCCAAATTTCGACATTGTCACCGACGCTGCGAAGTGTAAAGTCTTTAAATGACAAATTGCGGTTTAAGAATTTTTTTGTTCCGCCGTCATAAGTAAATGTGCTGTCAGCTTTTGTTTCAGTTTCAGGATTCTCCACTTCATCAGCTTGCGCTTTGATCTTTTTATCTGCTTCTTTTTTAAAGTTTTCGTCTTGAGACAGCTCGTTCAGCTTCTGGTCGATGTCGACCCGATCCCCGTACCTTTCGCTGTTCCATTCACTTGGTGCTGTTGTTGCTGCTTCTGCCGGTGATGCGGCTGGAGTCAATAAAGAAAGTGCCAATGCACTAGCTGAAATGACCGACGCCCATTTACTCATTTTCATGTCGTGTCCTCCTTGAATTGTCAGAATATTACTACTAGATAGATATTATCATGTTTGACTATTCAGAAGAATATGCTAAAAGATGTATTTCGAAAACCGAAATATAGTGTAATATTCACCACAGAATTATCCATTTAAAAAAGTTATTTGACATTTTTGACATTTTATTATTTTATTGCACAAAAAAACCGCCTCGAGGGCGGTTTTTCCTTATTATTTTAATGCATTTGTTAAATCTTCAATTAAATCTTCGGCATCTTCAATGCCTACGGAAATGCGCACTAACCCTTCCACAATGCCAAGCTCCGCGCGGCGTTCCACAGGGATTGAAGCATGCGTCATTTGAGCCGGTACAGAAATCAAGCTTTCTACCGCTCCCAAACTCTCAGCAAGTGTGAAGTATTTCAGTTTCGCAAGCAATTCGCCTGCTTTTTCTTTGCTTCCCACGTCAAATGAAATCATTGCACCAAATCCGTCTGCCTGTTTCTTCATCATTTCATGGCCAGTATGCGTTGAAAGGCCAGGGTAGATCACAGCATTTACTGCTTCATGCTGATCAAGGAATTCAGCGATTTTCTGCGCATTGGCAGTTGCTTCTTCCATACGGATACCAAGCGTTTTCAATCCGCGGATCAGTAGCCATGAATCCTGCGGCCCTAAAATTGCCCCGATTGAGTTTTGAACGAAATGGAGGTCTTCTGCCAATTCCGCAGAATTTACTACCACTAAACCAGCCACTACGTCACTATGCCCGCCGATATATTTGGTGGCACTATGCAAGACAATATCGGCACCAAGTTTGATCGGGTTTTGCAAATAAGGTGTCATGAACGTATTGTCGACAATCGTCATCAGATTTTTCGATTTTGCGAAAGCAGAGATTTGTTCAATGTCCGTTACTTTCAGTAATGG
The DNA here is from genome assembly GCF_051417975.1 of Planococcus sp. 1R117A. Lineage (NCBI taxonomy): Bacteria > Bacillati > Bacillota > Bacilli > Caryophanales > Caryophanaceae > Planococcus > Planococcus sp. 1R117A. The sequence goes on from NZ_JBPRLO010000001.1 coordinate 423,048, forward strand.
ATTTGTTGGTGTTTCAATGAAAATCGCTTTCGTATTTTCTTTTACAGCTGCTTCAACAGCCGCTAAGTCGCCTGTATCGACAAAGGTAAACTCCAAACCGAAGCGGTTCAAGACTTTATTGACAACACGGTATGTACCCCCGTAAACATCGTCAGTTAGGATAATATGATCTCCAGCTGAGAACAGCATCATAACCGATGAAATGGCTGCCATTCCTGAGCCGAATGCAAAGCCCGCGTGTCCGTATTCAACGTCAGCAATCAATTCTTCCAAGGCATGGCGCGTCGGATTGCCTGTGCGTGAATATTCATATCCTTTGAATTTCCCAACAGCTTCCTGTTTATACGTGCTTACTTGATAAATTGGTGTGGAGACTGCTCCAGTCGCTTCGTCTCCAAAAATTCCACCATGGATTAATCTAGTTTTTGGTTTCATGAATGATCCTCCTAAAATGTTCTTCCATAAATATCTTGGCTCATATAGCGTTCACTTGAATCAGCAAAGATGGTTACGATATGGCTGCCCGGTTTTGCAGTTTCTGCTTCTCTCATCGCTGCGACAAATGCCGCTCCTGAAGAACTTCCGACAAGCAGACCTTCACGTTTCGCCAACTCTCTCAATGCTTCGAACGCTTCTTTATCTAAAATCGTATGGATTGAGTTGAAATGAGTTCGGTCCATGTAATCCGGCAAAAACTCCATGCCAATGCCTTCCGTCAAATGCGGACCTGATTCACCGCCATTGATGATTGAGCCTTCCGGTTCCACAATGACAGTTTTGATGTCTGCATTTTTTGATTTTAAAAAACGCGAAGTTCCGGCAAACGTACCGCCTGAACCTGCTCCTGCTACAAAAATGTCAATCTTGCCGTCCAGCGCTTCCCATAATTCCGGACCGAGCGTCCGGACATAAGTTTCCGGATTGGCCGGATTTGAAAACTGGGACGGTGAAAAAGCATCAAGTTGCTCAGCCAGTTCATTGGCTTTCGCAATCGCGCCTTTCATGCCAAGTTCAGTTGGTGTATTGATCACTTCTGCTCCAAGCGCGCGCATCAAGGACTGTTTTTCCTGGCTGAACTTTTCCGGTACCACAAATTTCACTTTATAGCCTTTCCCAATTGCGGCAAGCGCCAATCCGATTCCGGTATTGCCGGCAGTCGGTTCAATCATCGTTCCGCCCGGTTTTAATACTCCCCGGCTTTCCGCATCTTCTATCAAAGAAACACCCAGGCGGTCTTTCACGCTGCCGCCCGGATTAAAGAATTCTAATTTAGCAAAGATCCGGCAATTATTGGGAATGTCGATATGTGTTAACTCAAGTAACGGTGTATTGCCGATCAACTGCTGGATTTCGGTTGCAAATTTCATGCTCATTCTCCTTAAACAGTTTCTTCCGCAAATACTTGGCGCCACTCGTCTTTTTTAGCCAGCATTTCACGCGCTAATTCTTTTGCGCCTTCCAGACTGTGGCTTGCTGCCCATCCGCATTGCACTTCGTTGCAGGCCGGCACTTCGTCCGCTGCAATAACATCTTTTAATGTGTTTTCCAAAATGCGTAAAATATCATCAAAATCATCATGGTTAATCACGGATAAATAATAACCAGTCTGGCAGCCCATTGGCCCGATATCAATGATTTGATCAGAATGATTTCGGCTATGCTCCGCCATCATATGCTCAAGAGAATGAAGAGCCGGCATATCCATATGTTCTTTGTTCGGCTGTTTGAAACGGATATCGTATTTGCGGATCGTGTCGCCATTTGCGCCCGTTTTTTCTCCAGCTAAACGTACATATGGGGCAACCACTTTTGTATGGTCCAAATTAAAGCTTTCAACATTCATTTTTTTCATGGGTATCGTCTCCTTATAAGTTAGTGTTTTTATTGGTTTTCTGAGTGTCGAGTTCAGCACCTAGCTCATCGAGACGCTTCAGACTGGCCTGCCTTCCAGCGCTTGTCGGAGCTGAACAGGCATTTAACCTTTCTTAGTGTCCAGTTTCAGCGCCTAGCTCCTCGGGTCGTAAGCCAATTCGGCTGTGCGGCTGAAAAAAAGCCGCTTCGCCAAATCGTCTTACGCCTGTCGGAGCTGAGACAGGCGCTTCAACCTTTCTTAGTAGCCTCTATTAACCAAACATACCCGTTCAATTGAGTGAACTCAACTGAAAAGCCTGCTGTTTCGATCAATTCTTTCATTGCCGGCAGTGTCGTGTAGTATTCACGGTTTAAATCTTCCACAAGATTAACATACCCGCGTGATGCTTCAAATTCAATTTTCTGCTGTTTTGCTTCTAAGGATTCAAACACCGTATCCGCAAACACCACTTTGCCGCCTACTGGGAGCTTTTCCGCATACAGCTGGAACGCCTGAGCTTTTTCTTCATCCGTCAAATGATGGAAAGCGTAAGTGCTGACAAAGGTTTTCGCTTTAATTTTATCGTCAAACTGCAGAAAATCCCCGTCCATTAATTTTAATTCCGCTAATTTTCCAGCAGTTACTTCACGCATTGCCTGATTGGGTTCAATTCCTGTCACTTCAAGCCCGCGTGCCAATAGTTTCTCCGTCAAGTTTCCAGTGCCTACTCCGAATTCCACTACCGGGCTGATAGCTAAATCGGCGACTGCCTGCAATATTTCATCGTATTTTACGAAAACATCTTCATATTCTTTATCTTTTCCATAAACTGAATCGTCGTAAGTATGAACCCACTCATCAAATATTTCTACGAACTCACGTCCCATATAAATTCCCCTTTGATTGCCTATTTTTATAAAACCAATAGCCTTACTTGGTTTTATTTATAACATATTAAAGAAGGCGTTTCAACTTTCTGAAACGCCTTTTAAATTTTTAGAGCAGGAGGTACGCTGTCTTTTTTATCGATAATTTTTTTCAACAACTTTTCGAATTGCGGTAATGACACTTGCACGATTCTGCCAGTCAATAATGCAACAGCGACGGTTCCGATTCCGACCGGCCCACCGAGCATCCAGCCGATAAACGCGACGGTAATTTCAATGACTGCCCGGACGACCGAGATGCTGAGGCCTGTCTTTTCAACGATGATCAGCATCAAACTATCACGCGGGCCTGCACCGATTCTTGGTGACACGTAAAGACCGACTCCATAGCCGGAAATGGTAATGCCAACAAGAAAAATGAGTATTTGTCCAACCAGCGTTTCAATATCCGGTATCAGCCAATTGAATACATCGATGAAAACTCCAATCAGCAGCATATTCAAGAATGTGCCGATTTGCGGGAACTTCCGTGTGAACAGCATTGTGGAAACGATAACTGCAAGACCCACTATAATTGCCCAAGTGCCGATACTAAGACCGAAATTCTTGAAGAGGCCGACATTCAATACATCCCAAGGACTGATGCCAAGTTTGTCCGCTTTGATGATCATGGTAAAGCCTAATGCTAAAACAATAAGTCCACTAATGAAAAACAGCCACCGATAAAAAAAAGCGCGTCCCATCCCCATCCTTCTTTCTATTATGTATTGATAAAAAGCCATCCATCTCAAAAAGAACGGATGGTTTTTATTTTTCTTTAGCAGTCAGTAAGGGTTCCGCTTCTCCGAGTGGGAAACCCGCTGACCATAAAAGTCCGATTAATTCAACCAGCAATCACAATAGCAGCATACTGGCCGCCAGTCGCTTGGATCAAATCGTCAGGGGCCAGTTTTAATTGCATGCCGATTTTTCCGGCGGAGACGATAATTTCATCCAACGATTCCGCCTGCTCAGCGAGAAAAGTCGGAAATGCCTTTTTCATGCCGAGCGGTGAACAGCCTCCGCGAATATAGCCGGTCAAGCCTAAAATGTCTTTAACAGGAACCATTTCTATTTTCTTCTCGCCTGCCGCTTTGGCAGCAGCTTTCAAGTCCAGCTCTTCCGCTACTGGAATTACAAAGACATAATTCTGTTTTGAGTTCCCGGCAGCTACTAAAGTTTTGTAGACCATCTCCGGTGAAAAACCGATTTTGGCCGCAACAGAAACGCCATCGATCTTGCCGTCTTCCGGATCATATTGCAGAACTTCGTGCGCAATTTTCTCTTTTTCCAATATGCGCGCTGCATTGGTTTTCACGATTTTCTTTGCCACAGGCTGCACCTCACACGCTCTATTTTCAACAAGCATATCATGCCAGCGCTTGGATTTTAATCGTTCTGCCCCAATAATTTTTTCAGCGCATCTGCCATTGCTGTATTCACAGGCGTGTCGTCCTGCTGTTTCAAGTATTTATTGACATCTTTCTTCGTCGCTTTTGACTGATTGGCATTGCGTCGTTTTTCGAATGCCGACAGTTTTTCGCGGTGGCCGCATTGGCAGGCGAACATTTTGCCTTCCCCTTCGCCGCGCATTTCCATGCGTTTATGGCAGACCAGGCAACGGGCATTGGTCTGCACCGCTACTTGCTTTTTATAGCCGCATTCGCGGTCCTGGCAGACGTACATCTTGCCGCGTTTGCCGTTTACTTCAAGAAGCGGCTTGCCGCAATCCGGGCAAGTCTTGCCAGTAACGTTGTCGTGCTTGAATTTTTTGTCGCTCTTTTTGATATCCGACACTGACTTTTGGGCGAACGCAATCATTTCTTTCATGAACTGCTCTTTTTTCATCTGCCCTTTTGCAATTTTAGTCAACTGCTGCTCCCAGCTTGCGGTCAGCTTCGGAGATTTCAAATCTTCCGGAACAAGTTCAAGCAATTGGCGGCCTTTCGACGTAATCGTTAAATCTTTGCCTTTCTTCTCGATTAAGAATGTATTGAACAATTTATCGATGACATCGGCGCGTGTCGCAACCGTTCCAAGTCCGCCTGTTTCACCAAGTGTTTGGATCAACTCTTTGGATTCGCCGGCCATGAACTGTGACGGGTTTTCCATCGCCCCAAGGAGCGTTCCTTCATTGAAGAAAGCTGGCGGCTTGGTCTTGCCGTCTGTCAGGGCGATTCCTTTAATATGGAGCTTCTGCCCTTTTTCAAATGGCGGCAATGTCGTATCGCCGTCTTCTTCGTCGTCATTGTAAACGCGTTTCCAGCCTTCATTGCGGATCGTATTGCCTTTTGTCTGGAAGGTTTCGCCGCCTGCAGTGATGATCACCGTTGTCTGGTCGTATTCGTACATCGGGTAAAAGACGGCCAGGAAGCGCTTGACGATCATGTCGTATAATTTATGCTCTTTATCGGATAAATTATGAAGCTGCGGCGTTTCTTCCGTCGGGATGATGGCATGGTGATCACTGACTTTATTGTCATCGACCACGCCTTTTTGCGCAGCCACCGGCGTTTTCAGGATGGTAGCGGCCAACGCCCGGTAAGGTCCGACTTGCACCGCTTTGATGCGGTCTTTTAATGTATCTTTCATGTCAGACGTCAAATGCTTCGAATCGGTCCGCGGGTATGTGACGATTTTATAACGCTCGTATAAGCCTTGCAGCGTGTTGAGCGTCTCTTTCGCCGACCAGCTGTAGCGCTTATAGGCTTCTTTTTGAAGTTCGGTCAAGTCGAATAAAGGCGGCGCCGGCTGCTTCTTCGGCGTGACTTTCACTTCCGTGACCGTTCCTTCATGCGTATTGCCCAGTTTGTTGAACAGCTTGTCGATTTTTTCTTTATCAAATGACTGCGTCGAGTTGCCGTCAGTCCATGTAAAAGCGGCTTGTTCCGTAATTGCCTGCATGCCGTAGTATGGCTTCGGCTGGAAATTGCGGATTTGCTGCTCGCGTTCGGCAATCATTGCGAGCGTCGGCGTCTGGACACGTCCGGTTGATAATTGCGCATTGTATTTTACCGTCAATGCGCGTGTGGCATTGATGCCGACCACCCAGTCCGCTTCCGCACGGGCAACTGCTGCCTGGAACAGGTTTTCATAGGCTTTACCGTCTTTCAGATTGTTGAAGCCATCTTTGATTGCTTTATCGGTGACAGAAGAAATCCACAACCGCTTGATCGGCTTGCGCGTTTTCGTTTTTTCCAGGATCCAGCGTGCGACGAGTTCCCCTTCGCGCCCGGCATCGGTTGCAATGATGACTTCATTGACATCGCTGCGGTTTAATTGCGCTTTTACTGCATTGTATTGTTTCATTGACTGTTTAATCGGCACGAGTTTAAACGGATCCGGAATAATCGGCAAGTTCTCCATTTTCCATTCTTTGAAGTCGTTGTCGTATTGCTCCGGCTGTGCCTGTGTCACCAAATGGCCAAGCGCCCATGTGACGATATATTGTTTGCCTTCCAAAAATCCATTGCCTTTTTGTGAACATCCCAGTACGCGTGCAATATCGCGTGCTACGGATGGCTTTTCTGCAAGTACTACTGATTTCAATTTATTCACCCTCATTTCGTATAGCGTATATTATAGCATCTTCCGGTTTTGATGGCTTTTCGCGGGGGTTGGAAAGTATTTGTCGGTTTGCGGACAGTATTTTCTAAGTATGGACAGTATTTTATGCTGTGCGGACAGTAAATCTCGGTTCCCGGACAGTAGCCAGCTTTTTTCCAATTTCAACTTGCTGTCTTCACTTTTGTAAGCTATATTCATAAAGAAGAAAGGAGTTGTTAGATTGATACTTAAACAACGCCAGGCTCCAGCCGAACTCTTCCAGCTCGAAAGTTTGCTCAAGAGACTTCCTCCTACCCATATCCAATTCCCCCATTGGACAGAAAAACTTCGCCGAATCAGCGCCGGCTATCACGGCGAACAACGCATTGATTCCCTTTGGCACGAAATCGGCATCCCAATCCCCCACTATTTTATCCATGATTTATTTATTCAAAAACAGCAATCCTCACATCAAATCGACACTCTTCTTATAACCAGCCATTTCATTTTAATTCTTGAAATCAAAAGCATTTCCGGCCTGCTAAATTTCGATTCTCAGACACGTCAGTTCTCGCGGACAAACAAAGACGGCAGCATTGACGGCATGCGGAATCCCGATGACCAAGTACGGCGCCATGAGAAATGGGTTGAGCAATTCCTAACCGAACGTAAAATAAAACTGCCCGTTATCGGTGCCATCGTCTTTACCTATCCTTCTGCAGTTATTCAATCGAGAGCTGGAAAACGCATCATGATCCAATCTTCAGGTCTGCCTTTTTTGATGGATCAATTGCTGCGGGACCAGCTGCAAGTAAGGATTACAAAAAAGCGGACTGAATCACTCGCATTGGAGTTAGCTGCTATCCATTCAAGCAAGCAACCCATTTTACTGAGGATGCCAAATTCATTATTGAAGGGAGTCCTTTGTCCGAATTGCGTGGTTCGCCAATTGCTCTATACTCGTAAAAGGTGGCGCTGTGACACTTGCCTATTCGCTGAGGCTGACAGCCATCTATTGGCATTGAAACAATATCGTTATTTGATCGGGCCGACTATTTCTAATAGAGAATTTCGTGATTTTACAGGTATAAGCTCTACAACTACGGCATCTAAGCTGCTTAAGGCCACTAATATGCCTTATAAAGGAAGTTATAAAGACAGGGTATACTTTATTCCGGATTAATTAAGTATTTTACGTCGAAAAGAAAGTATTCTACGGCGGAAGGAAAGTATTTCGCTTCGGAAGGAAAGTAAATCCTATAACTAGTAATGATATAAATAAAGTTTGATTTTATTTCCAGCAAATAAAGCAAAAAAACCTCCCGCGGGAGGTTTTTCTTCTGCCAATCAAGGATTGTCAATCGTTTCCTTGGATAAATGCTTGCTCATCTCAGCATATTGGACGAAAACACGTGCCAATTCGCGCAAGCGATCGTGAACGTCTTCATTAATGATAGTATTGTTGTCATCAAAATGGCTAGTGTGCGTATACACATAGTTCGGCGTTACGAGGCAGCGGAAATAATCGAGTATCGGCTTCAGCTGATTTTCGATGACCAGATGATGCTGATACGTGCCACCGTTTGCTACGATGGAAACCGGCTTATAGCGCATTGTGCGAGGGTGCAGCATATCAAATGTGTTTTTCAGCACTCCAGGAATAGAGCCTTGGAAAATCGGAGATGCGATAATGTAGCCATCTGCATTTTCAAAGCGGCGAACGATTTCCCGCATATCCTCGTTGTATTCGCCAAGTGGCCGGCCATCAACAAATTGATGGTCATAGTCAGCCAAGTTTAAAATGAGAAGCTCCATGTCCGGATTGAAATCTTTGATATATGTTTGCACTTGCTCCAAAATCACACCGGTCTTCGAACCAATAATGGTTCCATCCACTAATAAAATCTTCATAAGATAAATCCTCCTTGAATACGTATCTGCCGGACAGTTCCGCTGTCCCTGAATGTCTCACTTTGAAAAACTTAACAGAGTTTCCCAAAGCTGATTTACTTTATCATAGCAAAGTCCGATTCATAATACGCATTGATTGAGCTTATCCAAGTCAGATTTCATTCTTAAGACTGAATTCCGCTTTTAATCCGGCTGGTTTCCAATTTCTCTTGCGTGCGGATTTCCTGATGGGCCGGCGGTGAAAAGCTGACAATGGTATCTCCTGTTTTCGGTTCCGCCCCGTTTTCAGCGGTAAAGAATTCAATCTTTCCTTGCGCCCGCTCAATGAATAAAGGAATGGTGCCTTCCACTGACTTCTCACGGAATTTTTCATAAGTAAATTGCTCAGTCAACTGCGTTTTCCGCATGGCGTATCCTTCCTCAGCCTTTTCTTCAAGTGCCTGGATGTTCCATTCTGACCCAAATAAGGTTTTGCCGCTGAGCGAAGCATGGAAATCTTTCGGATTTCCTATATGGATAGCAGTTTGGAATAAATGCGTCCGCCCCAGTTTCGGCACGAAATTACTGGTAACCAATGAATTATACGAATCGTTCTCACTCGCTACAATCATCGTTTCATAAGGCGTTAAATCTTTTTCGTACTCGGTATGTTCCGATAGGATGTCTCCGTTAAAATTTGGCACTCCTTCCTCGCGGGCCAATCGCAGGCGGCCCCACGCGGAGTCCACAATCAAAACGTTCTTATTCATATCGTGCAGCATTTTGCCAAGTTTCACAGTGAACCGGCTGCTCCCAACAATCAGTATTCCGGGTTCAACGGATGAAACAAGCCCCAGCTTCCTCCCGAGCCAGCCGATGGAAAATCCATGTGCCACGACGGTTGAAAAGACCAAGGCAAACGTCAGCGCCGTCAATAATTCCGCATCTTCGAATCCTGCGTCCATCAATGTCGCGCCAAAGTAGCCGGAGACTGTCAGCGCAACAATTCCGCGCGGCGCAATCCAGCCGACCAACAACTTTTCCTGGAACGATAAATCAGTTCCGATTGTTGAAAGCCAGATAGACAAAGGGCGGACGATAAAGAGCATCGCCAGGACAAAGGCGATAATCCGAGGATTAAAGATTCCAATCAATATGTCCAAGCTCAACGATGCCGTCAGCATAACGAAAATGCTCGAGATTAACAGCACCGAAATATTTTCTTTGAAATGGCGCATTTCATTGATGGATGTGATATTCATATTCGCCATCATGATGCCCATTGACGTAACGGCAAGCAATCCTGTTTGGGGCATAACGGTATCTGAAACGGCAAATACCAGCAGCACAACCGCAAACACCATCGGCGACTTGAGGAATTCAGGCACTTGCCCTTTTTCGAACATCCTGCCCATCCCCCAGCCGGCAACAAGGCCAAGGAGCACTGAAAACAATGAGGCTAAAAAGAACAAGCCGAACGCCGATGCGGATTCTTCTCCCATTGCGAATAAAACAAATTGAAAAGCAAATAATGCCAGCAATGCACCGAAAGGATCGACGATAATGCCTTCCCATTTCAAAATCGCTGCCGGACGAGGTTTTAATTTTGCCTGCCGCAGCATCGGCAGAATCACTGTTGGTCCGGTAACAATGAACAAGCCGCCGATAACAAACGAAACGGCGAGTGACAGACCGGCCATATAGTGAGCGGCGAGCGATCCCGCAATCCAGGCGATAAACGCCCCCCATGTAGCAATGCGCCATAGTGGCTTGCTGAAGTTTTTTACTTCTTTAAAATTTAAATTCAGGCTTCCTTCAAATAAAATAATGGCGACAGCCAATGAAATGATCGGGCCGAATAATTCACCGAACCTTTCCGCTGGAGAAATGATGCCGAATATGGGACCTACCAGAAGCCCGGAAATCGACATAAGGACAATGGCAGGTAGCTGCAGCCGCCAAGCAATCCATTGCGATAAAACTCCAAGGAAAAAAATCAGCATTAAACCGAATAAGATAGAATCAATGAGATATTGCCTCCTTTTTTTGATAGTTAAATCATACTTTTTTTCTTCTGCTAAAACTTCCTTGACCATTATAGAGGTTTTACCATTGATGTGAAAAGCAACAACTAAGCCGTAAGGGATTTAAAATTGTGTATAATGTGATACAATGGAAAAAAATCTAAGGGTGAATCTAGTGAACCGACAGGAACTTGAGTATGAAATTGCTGAACTAAAAAGTGATTACACACGCCAACAAGGTGATATTGAAAAGCTGGAAACTACTGGACATGCAAGAATGGTGGACCAGGCAGAAGAACGCTTGGAAAAAATGGAACAACGCCTCGCGGAATTGAATAAAAAACTCGCGGAACTGTAGCCCGCGAATTTTTTTTTGCATTTCTCCCCTTCGTCCCTTATCCCTCAAGGACTTTATACTTTTTTATGGCCCAGCTGCAGCGGCGAAGGTTTCGGGTCATAAGCCAACCCAGCTGTGCGGCAAAGAACGCCACTTCGCTGGTCTGTCTTATGCCTGTCAGAGCTGAACAGGCACTTCTACTTTTCTTGTGTCCAGCTCCGGCGCCTGCGCTTTTCTTATGGTCTAGCTGCAGCGGCGAGGTTCTCGGGTCATAAGCCAACCCGACTGTGCGGCTGGAAAAATGCCGCTTCGCCGGTTTGTCTTATGCCCGTCGAACCTGAACCGCCGCTTCCGCTTTTCTTGTGTCCAGCTCCGGCGCCTAGCTCCTCGAGTCGCTTCAGTCTGGCCTGCGATGGCAAAGAGCGCCATCACTGCCCAGCCTTTTAGCGCTTGTCGGAGCTACACAGGCGCCTGCGCTTTTCTTAGCACCTACACTTTTCTTAAAATATGGAGGAATTAAATAAATGAGTTTATTAACAGTAGAGAATTTAAGCCATACTTTCGGAGACCGCACACTTTTCAATGATGTGTCGTTCCGTCTAGTTGAAGGCGAACATGTGGGCCTTGTCGGAGCTAACGGCGTCGGCAAATCCACATTGATGAATATTTTAACAGGGAAAATCATGTACGACTCCGGACGGGTTGAATGGCAGCCGAAGACACATTACGGCTATTTGGACCAGCATACCCAATTGACGCCTGGGCGCACAATGCGCGAAACGCTTCAAGATGCCTTCCTGCCGCTTTATAAAAAAGAGGCAGAATTGAATGACATCGCTATGCAAATGGGCGATGCCGATCCTGACCGCCTTGAAGAACTTCTTGAAGAAATGGCCGAAGTGCAAGATGCATTGGATGCCGGCGACTTCTACACGCTTGATGTAAAAATTGAAGAGATTGCACGCGGTCTTGGGCTTGACGCAATCGGATTGGAACGCCCGGTTGAAGCTCTGTCAGGGGGACAGCGGACAAAACTGCTTCTTGCCAAATTGCTTTTGGAAAAACCGAAAGTCCTTTTGCTGGATGAGCCGACCAACTATCTGGATGAAGAACATATTCAATGGCTTGTTAACTACTTAAAAAATTACCCGCATGCGTTCTTGTTGATTTCGCATGATACGGAATTCATGAGCAGCGTTACTGGCGTCATTTTCCACTTGGAATTTTCCCGCTTGTCCCGTTATACAGCGACTTATGAAAAATTCATCGAGCTTGCTGAGCTTGCAAAACAGCAGCATTTGGACGCTTACGAACGACAAGCCGACATGATCAAGAAAACCGAGACCTTCATCGCAAAAAACAAAGCGCGGGCGTCCACAACTGGACGCGCAAAATCGCGCCAGAAGCAATTGGATCGCATGGACCGCATTGAAAAACCGGAAATTGCAGCCAAACCGCAATTTTCATTTAAAGAAACCCGCAGCCCGAGCCGCTATGTAGTAGAAGCAGAAGCTTTGACCATCGGCTATGACAAGCCGCTTCTTCCGCCTCTCACATTCATGATTGAACGCGGCGAGAAAATCGCGCTTGTCGGCATGAACGGCGTCGGTAAATCGACTTTGCTGAAAACAATGCTTGGCAAGATCAAACCTTTGGACGGCGATGTTCTGCGCGGGGAATACTTGACTCCGAGCTATTTCGAGCAGGAAGTCAAAGCACCTACCCACACACCGCTTGATGAAATCTGGGCTGCTTATCCGAGCTTGGATCAAGGCCAAGTACGCGGCGCTCTTGCCCGGACTGGATTGAAAAACGAACATATTTCCCGTTCGATGACGCAATTGAGCGGCGGCGAACAAGCCAAAGTCCGCTTATGCAAATTAATGATGGAAGAAAGCAATTGGCTGATTTTCGATGAACCGACAAACCACTTGGATATTGACGCGAAAGCGGAATTAAAACGTGCAATGCAAGCCTATAAAGGCACAATCGTCCTCGTCAGCCATGAACCTGAATTTTACGAGGGATTGGCAACAAAAGTCTGGAACGTTGAAGAATGGATCAATGCTGGCAAGCAATCTCTTTAATAACATACGAACGGCCTCTCCTTTTTAAGGAGAGGCCATTTTTTAATAGGTTGTTAATTTAAATATCTTTTGGAATCCGTATACCCCGCGCTGCCAAAATGAGAATTCATCCTGGAATTTTTCAACGTCCAGGGTATAAAGCGCGTCTTCATTTGTCCATAAGCGATTGAAATAGCTATCCATTTCCCCGACTAGCTCGCTGCCGTTTGGTGCCACAATTCGGATATCGGCTTCCAGATTATAATTGTCCAGTGTCCGCTCCGTATAATTCGCTGAACCTCCCATCACAATTGTTTCTTCAGGTGTCTTGATCATGATGGATTTGGTATGGAATTGTCCGACCACGGTATTATACCAGCGGACTTTCATGTTTTCATTTGCCTCTTCGTACATTTCGTTGACAACAGGGCGGTTTGGCAGTCCGGTTTTTTCCGTACCGAAAGCGTTCTCGTTCGGATCAAGAATCATCCGCACTTCCACTCCCCGGTTTGCCGCTTCTTTCAAAGCCCCGACCACATCACTTTCAGCAATATAAAACATCGCCAGCCAGATGCTGTCTCCTTTCTTCGCTTTCCCGATATCCTGTATCAACGCATCGAATATTTGACTCTCAGTCAAATATTGAGCTTTATAGTTTCCTTCTTGCTCGGCAGCCTTTATCCTTGGAAACTCAGGACCGCCTGAGAATTTGGACACCGCTTCTTCCGATTCAAGGATGTCATTTATAATCGGTCCGCTTACTGTAAAAGCCATGTTCCCATGTAGCCCGCTGGCATTGTGCGGATTTGCGGAACTGATGATCGCTTCTTTTTCGGTGACGACCGTTTTCCGGTGATTGGCTTTGATATTCATCATTTCCAGGTATGAGGCGATTGACAGTTTAGGAGCATCGCTCGACATGCCATTTGCGATCCATCCTTGGCTGTCGGTATCGAACCATTGGAACAACACACGGTAAAAGCCGGAATACAGCGGCGTGGAATCCCGCAATTGATCCAGATCGGTAAAAATAACTTCGACTCCTGCATCCTCCAATGTTCCAAGCAACTGGCTTCCATAAGAGCCATATCCGGTATTTAATGGGTCGGTGATGAAATAGATGGGCATTTCCGGATTTTCCTGTTTTTTCTTCAATAAATGATCGGTCAGCAATTCAGCTACAGCAGGATAAGCCGTTTTCTGGTCGTTATAATTATCAAATAGAAATAAATCCAATACAATAAATTCTTCCGCCTGATCAATCATGTCGTATATTTTTTTGAAAATCTGCAGTTCATATTCCTTTTCTGACCCTTTCATGTCCTGGGCATAGGAAAGGTCATAAAGCATATCAATATTTTCCACACTGTGTGTATTTCCAGCATAGGAAACTCCGGGCGGCAATGGTTTATATGTATGCCAGACAATAACCGCTATGTATAATAAAGCTAGAATTCCTGCTATTCCTCTGACAATTCTTTTTCGCTTGCTCCACCCTTGGAACCTCTTTCTTTTCATAAACCCTCCCCCTCGCTCTCATTATAGCAAGAAGAAATGAAAAGAAATTTATTATTTTTATGGAATAAAAAGCCAGCTGAAAGATTCAGCTGGCTGATAGTTTAATATTAAGCTGTTTGCACATATTCACGCGTGCGTGCATCTTCCAGCAACATGTCTTTTAACCGTTGTTTGCCTCGGAACAAGCGTGATTTTACGGTTCCAATTGATACTTTCATGGCTTCCGCTATTTCAATCAACGACAATTGGTGAACGTAGAAATACATGATGGTTGTGCGGTAAATGGAATCGAGTTCTGAAATCTTGTGGCGAATCATTACTGAAACGTCTTGCTGTTCCAAAATTTCTTCAGCTCCCGCTTCATCAGAAGGAATCAAATCAAGAAGCGAAACATCCAATCCTTCCGGCTGATGCATCACGTGCTTGCTGCGTCGTACATTTTTGCGGTACCGGTCACGAAAAGTGTTCATGCAGATGGTTGTCAACCATGCCTTTAAATGATCCACTTCCTGAATCGATGACTCATAGCGCACAACTTTTAACCACACTTCTTGCATCAAGTCTTCCGCCTCAGCTTTATTGCGAGTCAATTTTAAGCATAAATGATAAATGTATCGGTTGTATTCTGTATATAAACTTTCCATGAATAGTGCCCCCGTCCGTTTTTCTTATTAACCTTATTGTGCCTTATCCGAAGCTTACGCTCTATCGGATTCACTTTCATAAACCTTACAAAGTTGTAATTCAGAAAAGCGGAAGCGGCCGTAAAGATTCGACAGGCATAAGACGAACCGGCGAAGCGGCATCTCTTCAGCCGCACAGCCGGGTTGGCTTATGACCCGAGAATCTGGCCGCTGCAGCTGGACAATAGAAAAGCGGAAGCACCCTTTCTTTTGACAAGCATAGATGCGAAAACAAACAAAAAGAAAAACCCTGTCTTAAACAGGGTTTGCCATTATTTCTTCATCTGTATGCTTGGTAATGGTCAACCGGATGATCCGGTTGCGGTCCATTTCATTCACTTTGACGTGAAGGTTCTCGTATGTAAATTCTTCGCCTTCATCCGGCACATGGCCTAATTGCTGCATGACAAATCCGGCAATGGTGTCATGGTCGTTCGGCACTTCTACCTTGAACATATCATTGACGTCCTCAATTTCCAGACGGCCGTGGCAAGACAATTGGGTTTCGGTCATTTCGAAGACCAGCTCATCGTCTTCTACGTCCGTTTCATCTTCAATCTCCTGACCGATCATTTCCTCGATAATATCCTCATGAGTGACTATTCCAAGCGTTCCACCGTATTCATCCAGGATAACTGCCATGTGTTTTTTCTTGGACATCATCATTTTAAAGACTTTCTCGACGCTTACCGACTGCACAACAAAGAGCGGATTGTCATCCATCAGTTCCACGATCGTCAAATTCGGATTCATCGACCACTCGATCAATTTTTTCGAATAAAACAAGCCGACGATATTATCCAGACTTTCTTCGTAAACCGGATAACGTGTATAAGCAGAAGACAAAATCAAGTCCCGGACTTCCTCGTAAGTGGAATCGATTGCAATGCCCACCGTATCGGTACGATGCGTTGACATGACATCAGACACGTCTTTATTAGGGAAATCGAGAACACCTTTGATCCGTTCTGATTCTTCCTCGGCAAATGTCCCTTCAGTGGATGCAATGTCCACCATCGACCGCAATTCTTCTTTGGTCAAGGTAGCTTCTTTCACGGTTCCTTTTGAAATGATGCGAATAAAGATATTCGTAAATTTCGACAACAACCATGTAAGCGGTTTAAAAATAATGACAAAAAAACTGATGGCAGGCGCCACCACGTAAACAAGTCGATCAGCAAATGTGGCGGCAATCGTTTTTGGCAGCACTTCACCAAAAATGATGATGATGACTGTCAAAACGGCCGTTGCTAATCCCACTTCCCAGCCTCTTGTAAGTGCAATTGTTGTCACTAACGTCGGCATCAGGATATTCACTATGTTATTTCCAATTAGGATTGTCGTAATCATTCGGTCCGGCTTCGCGATCAACTTCCGTACCCGCAGCGATTTCGCATCGCCTTGTTCCGCGCGAAGATGGACCTTCATCCTATTAACAGCTGTTAACGCCGTTTCGCTTCCCGAGAAGAAGAACGACATGAATAAACAGATCCCTAATGCGATAAACAAATTTGGTTCCTCCAGTGTATAAAACACAGATTTTACGAGCTCTTTCCGTATCAAAGATTATACCATAGCAAAAATCCAAATGTCGAAAACCTTAGCTCCTATGTTATAATTTTTCCATAATTAAAAAATAAGGAATTGAGGGATAAAATGAATGCACAAGTGATAGACCAATATTTCAAAGATCACCGGGAAGAACACCTGGAAGAACTGAAAGCATTTTTGCGAATCCCTTCCATCAGTTCATTGTCAGAGCACAAAGATGATATCCGAAAAGGCGCCGAATGGCTGAGAGATGCCATGCAAAATGCAGGGCTGGAGAATGCTGAAGTCCTTGAGACTGAAGGCCATCCAGTTGTCTATGCTGACTGGCTTCATGCTGAAGGCAAACCGACTGTGCTGGTTTATGGCCATTATGACGTTCAGCCGGTTGACCCGCTGAACCTTTGGGAAACACCTCCTTTCGATCCGCATGTCCGTGACAATAAACTTTACGCGCGCGGCGCGAGTGATGACAAAGGACAAACGTTCATGCATGTAAAAGCGGTCGAAGCATTGCTTAAATTGAACGGTGAACTTCCTGTAAACATCAAATTCATCGTTGAAGGCGAAGAAGAAATCGGCAGCCCTACACTTCCTAAATACGTTGAACAGAATAAAGAACAATTAAAAGCTGATTTGATCGTCATTTCTGATACCGGCATGCAGGGCCCTGGCCGTCCGGCTGTCTGCTATGGGCTCCGCGGCCTTGCAGGCATCCAGATTGATGTCAAGGGACCAAAAGGCGACTTGCATTCCGGCCTTTACGGCGGCGCTGTCCAAAATCCACTGCATGCCATCGTGGAAATCCTGCAATCGTTCCGCGACAAAGAAGGCGTCATTCAAGTGGAAGGCTTTTATGAAGATGTCTTGGAAGTATCGGACGAAGAACGTGCGGAATTTGCGGCTTTGGAATTCGATCTTGAAAAAGAAAAACAAGATCTGGGCATTACCGAAGATTTCGGTGAGAAAGGCTATTCATTTGTCGAACGCACTTGGATCCGCCCGACACTCGAAATCAACGGCATCACCGGCGGATTTTCCGGCGAAGGCATCAAAACGGTTCTGCCTGCTGAAGCCAGCGCTAAAATCACCTGTCGCCTTGTGCCAAACCAAGATCCAGACGATATTGTCGCGAAGCTTCGTGCCCACATTGAAGCGAATAAACCAAAAGGCGTTACCGTAAAAATCACCGATTTCGATAAAGGACAACCCTTCCTGACGCCTTATGATCATCCGGCTATCCAGGCTGCAGGCCGCTCTTACGAAAAAGTTTATAATGTTAAAACTGCTTTTACCCGCATGGGCGGATCGGTTCCGATTGTCGCTGTATTTGACCAAGTTCTTGGCTTGCCGGTCGTTTTAATGGGCTTCGGTTTGTCTTCCGAGAATTTCCATGCACCAAACGAACATTTCCACTTAGAAAACTTCGACAAAGGGCTTCGCGTCATCAGCGATTACCTGTTCGAAGCAGCAGACTTGAAATAGCGGATTAAAGGCCATCCTGAAATAGGATGGCCTTTTTCAGGCCTTATATCTTCTTCTGTCATTGCGCTCCAGGTGGGACGCTTTCCGCGGACATGGCTTCAGCCGCTTCCTTCGCTTTGCTCAGTCCAGGGTCTTCAGCTCATGTTATTTCCGCTGGAGTCGCCCACCTTCCGCTGCATTCAGCTTTGTTTTGTCACCTTTAGAGACTCTCTAAAATTGTGACTGTTTTGGAAAGCTCTCTTGTATTGCCTCCTGCTCTCCAGATATGAAGCCAACCAGCGGAGAAAACCGTACTGCTCCTGCGCAAGCTCGTCGCAAAGACTTGGCCTCACAAACCTCGGCCACAAAACATGTGCTCCTGCGCAAGCTCGTCGCAAAGCTATTGACCGAAATGATTCGGCCAATAGCTTCGCAGCTGGTTGGCGGAATCTCGGTTAAGGGATGGTCACTAATACAAATTTTAACTTTCTCAACAAGCTGGTAAAGGCCATCCTTAAATAAGATGGCCTTTTTATATCCCTACTTATTCAGCATCTCCGTGTTTACGAAGACAAATAGGCTCCTCCATTAATATGCAAAAACTGCCCGGTCATATAAGCGGAGTCGGCAGAAGCCAGCAATACAAAGCTGCCCGCTAAGTCCACCGGCTGACCCGGACGCCCAAGCGGGGTAGATATTCCGAATCCAGCGACTTCTTCCTCTGAATGACTGGAAGCAACGAGCGGTGTCCAGATAGGACCTGGAGCAATGCCATTCACCCGGACCCCGTCCCTTGCAAGTTCCAGCGCCATTGCCCGAGTAAACGCTACAATTGCCCCTTTTGTCGCCGAGTAATCCACCTGTCCAGTCTGGCCGGCGTAGGCATCAATCGAGGATGTGTTGATAATGGAACTGCCCACCTGTAAATGCGGCAATACCGCTTTTGTTAAATAAAACATCGAAAATACATTCGTCGCAAACGTTTTCTGCAATTGTTCTGCTGAAATGTCCAGGATGCTGTCCTGCCTTTTTGCCCAAGCGGCATTATTGACCAGGATATCAATCTTCCCATGGATCTCGATTACGTCTTCGATGACTTTCCAGCAAAAGGCTTCGTCCGCGATATCTCCTGCATGCAGCGAACAGCGCACACCTTGCTTTTCGATCAAATGCTTTGTCGTTTCCGCATCAATATGTTCATCAAAATAGACAATCGCAAGATGGGCCCCTTCTTTAGCAAAGCCGATTGCCGCAGCTTTTCCGATGCCACTGTCCCCTCCTGTCACCACTGCCACTTTATCCGTCAGTTTGCCGCTTCCCCGGCGGCTTTCCAAATCAAAAACAGGCGGCGGATCCATATCCTTTTCCAAACCCGGCTTACGTGATTGAGATTGCGGCGGAATACCATGAGCCAAATATTTTTCACGCGTCAAATCTTCCATCATCCCCACTCCTTTTTTCCTCTTGCTATACCCGCTGTGCATTGAATCAACTCTCAATTCCTCCATAGAAAAACTGGAGATCTCTTTGGGTCTTACAGAGCGGGCTTTCCTTCTCTGCTGTAAACTGTTTAAATAGGAATAACGACACCCTTTCAGGAGGCCGGCATGGTCATTTATTGGATTGCTTCATATTTTATCGGAAATTTATTGACAGCCTGGTGGATCGGCAAATGGAAAGGCATCGACTTGCGAAAAGAGCGCACTGGCAATCTGGGTGCCCGGAATGCAGGAGCTGTAATCGGCAAAACTGCTTTTGTCCTGACTTTTTTAGGGGATGCCGCAAAAGGCGCCTTAGTTGCGGGGCTTGGACAGTATGGGGGCTTGAACGAGTGGGTTATTGCCATCGGCGGCCTTTTGGTGATTTGCGGCCATCTTTTCCCGCTGTGGCTAAAAGGCCGCGGGGGCAAAGGCATTGCTACATTTATAGGCGTGAGCTTATTGATCACGCCTTCACTTTTTCTGGTGATGTTTCTTGTTTTCGGGATTTTCTTCCCAATCCTCAAAAGCGCAACCCTGACCATGCTCACTAGTTTCTCAGCATTTATCATTGCGATTTCGCTTACTGGTCAACTATCTGTTTTATGGCCGCTGATTCTTGCAATTATCCTAATCCTGATTAAACACCAAAACGACTTGCGAGAATCATTCGAAAAACGTTTTGCTAAACTGTAGTTTAGCTGTAGACTTATCTTTTTAGACAAGTCGGAAGTTTGTCTTGAACCTCTACCTTTTAGGCTATTCGGCGCTCCTTATCCGTGCTATAGTTTAATTATTCAAAATACTTTTATGATAGGATGTTTGTAAATGAAAAAACCAATTGCTTGGGTTATGGATACCACTGGATTTGTAACAGAAGAATTTAAAGCTCATCCGGATGTTTATATCGTGCCGCTTAATATCCATTTCGGCTCAGAAGAATTTGTAGATGGAGTCGATTTAACGAATACGCAATTATATGAGCGCATTAAAAACGCTTCAGAATTCCCCAAAACTTCTCAGCCTTCTGCTGGAAAGTTTGCTGAGTTATATGAAAAGCTCCAGGAAGAGTACGAATGTGCAGTTGCCATCCATGCTTCCGCTAAACTTAGCGGCACGATTGCTTCTTCTGTTGCCGGAGCCGATATGACCGGCTTTAAAGTCTATGCTGTCGATTCATTGGCTCTGTCTTACGGATTGAGCGGATTATTAGAACGCGGCTTGGAACTGGCTGACCAAGGAATTGGCGCTGAAGAAATTGCTAAGCGCCTAGAGCAGGAAACGCAAAACTTCCGTAATTATATTTTAATCGGAAACTTGTCGCAATTGTATAAAGGAGGCCGAATGAGTGGCGCCCAGTACTATTTAGGAAGCCTTTTAAAAGTGAAACCGATTGTCCAGTTAAGCGCTGAAGGTGAATTGGTGCCAATCGACAAAGTGCGGTCCCATAAAAAAGCCGTGCAGTATTTGATCGATCATGCCAAGGCGGACCATGAAGAGTTCAAAATCGACACTTTCCAAATCATGCATGGCAATGTCCATGAGGAAGCTGAGAGCTTGAAACAAGAAGTCTTGAAAATCAATCCGCAAGCCCGCGTGCTGATAGGCGACCTCAGTTCTTCTCTTGCTGTCCACGCCGGTGAAGGGACATTAGTATTGATGTGGAGAAAACCTGTTCAGTAATACTTAGTATAAAACAAGGTATTTTCACATAAGCAAGTAATGAATAACACCTCCTTTCGTACCTTCTCATTTACTTTTTCACGGTCTTAACATGGTTGTTCTGCTACAATGGAAGTAGAATGATGAGCGAGGTGGATTTAATGCAGCATGTAGAACGAGAACTTACAGAACACGTAATGCTTTGTGATGCAAAAGGCCAATTAAATCCGGCAGCCATCGGATATGCACGCCAGCCTATCGTTGTCAGTAACCTTCGGGGAAACTTCATGAGAAAGAAAAAGTGGAATTATTGGTGCGTTTTTGGTGATGAAATCATGTTTTCTGCCACTATTTGCCATCTGGATTATGCAACAGTCTGTTTTGTCTATTTTTTAAATTATGAAACACAGCGGTTTCATGAAAAGACCTTGGTCGTACCTTTTACAAGGCAATTAAAATTATCGGATGAAGTACTAGATGCTTGCCATTTCCGCCACGGCGATATGAATATTCAAATAAGCTATAAACAGAACACGACACAGATGCAGGTAAGTATAGAGGACTTTGATGGGGAATCTCTTCATGCCTCCCTGGAAATCCAGCATCCAGAAGCCTATGATTCTCTCAATGTTGTGATCCCCTGGAATCGGCAGACCTTTCAATTTACCGGGAAACATCTTTCCCTTCCCACTTCAGGATATGTAAAAATCGGAAGCCAGCGTTTTGACTTCGAACCGGAAGACAGTTTTGCCGTGCTGGATTATGGCAGAGGAGTTTGGCCGCGTGAATCTTCCTGGAACTGGGCAGTAGCTTCGCAGCGTTCGTTGGGGAGATCGATTGGATTGAATTTAGGGGGCAAGTGGACAGACGGCACTGGCATGACGGAAAATGCCTTTTTCGTTAACGGGAAAATGACCAAAATCCATGAAGATGTGCTGTTTCACTATAATCGGGAAAATTATAAGGAACCATGGCTGATTCATACCAAATTCTCCGATGATGTGAAACTGACTTTCACCCCTTTTTTTGAACGGGTTTCTAAAACAGATATGAAACTGGTGAAATCTGAAGTCCATCAGCTTTTCGGCTATTATAATGGCTATGTCCGTTATCCGGATGGCAAAAAACTAAAAATCCTTCAAATGCTTGGAGCAATTGAAGAACATTATGCAAAATGGTAAAAGAGGCGCAAATTGCGCCTCTTTTTTGGTTGTTTAGAAAATAGAAAAATCATTTAATTGCTATCGCTTAACCGATACGCTTTTCCATGTCTCGAAGCTAGCGCAGCGATGCAAAGACAGAAACAGTACGTTTTCCTCCGCTGTTTAGCTCCATATCTGGAGAGAAGGAAAGAAGAATAAAGGGCTTTCTTATACAGTTACTGTTTTAAAGAACAACTAAAGAAAACAAAAAGAAGTTGAATGAAGCGTAAGGTCAGCTCGGAAACAAACGGCTGCAGAAGACCCTCTATTTTATAGTGACGAATATGATTTCCTTATTAAAAAAGCAAAGAACATCATCGTCGAACCTTACGACCGATTAAAAAAGCAACCCATTGGAAAACTCCATCAGATTGCAGTCATCGCCTGTGTCAATGAATTCATGAAAGTTGTATTTCACCTTATTCGATATGGACTTCTTCATCATTACGAATCCGACAAGGCTTTGTAAAACCATTTCTCTTTTACCAAATCACAGCCGGCCTGCTGAAAAAAATAGGAACCGGCAGGCTTTTGGCATGCCCCTTTTTGAGGGATTCGCCGTTGCTTGGAGTGCAGGTGTGCGACTCCTGCGGAATAGCGAGACGACCAAGACCCCGCAAGACGCAGAGCGGCTGAGGAGGCTTGGGCGCGAGCCCGCGGAAAGCGCGCGCCGGAACGGAAAGCAATCGCTTAAAAAACCTTACTTCGTCTGTTCTTTCAGGAAAAAGAGGAAACCATTTGACTGCAGATAAGAAAGCGTCCGCCTGGAGCGAAATGAAAAATAATGAGAGCTTCTCGACAATCTATACAAATGACGCCTTCACTTTACTTAAGCTCTTTCAGCATCCTTTCGGGATAATCGGTAAAGATTCCGTGGATGCCGATTTTTTGCAGTTCTTGTGCGTATTCCAGGCTGTTTACTGTCCATACATAAACAATGGAACCTTTCCGAAGTGCTTCAGTGGTCATTTTCCGATAGGCGGAAGGCAATGAAATGTGAAGCCGCTTTGTGCCAATGACGCGTGCGTAGTCGTAAATGTCTACATAAATTTGTGAAGTGATAATGGCAGACTTCGCATCGGTTTCATGGCAGACTTTCTGAACGTCTTCGTGATTGAAAGAAGAAATGATCATACGGTCAAGGAGCCCTCTTCTAGTAGCCAAGTTGATGACTTTGTCCACTAAGCCCACATAAGGGAATATATCTGACTTGATTTCAATGTTCAGGATATGATCGGTGTCCTGAAAGATTTCCAGCACTTCATCCAGCGTTGGAATGTATTCTCCGCTCCATTCTTCAGAAAACCAGGATCCAGCGTCATACTTCTGCAATTCCTCAAGCGTCAGATCTTTTACATAACCTTTGCCGTTCGTCGTCCTATTGATTCTTTCATCATGAATGACGACCATTTTTCCGTCCTTGGTCAATTGGACGTCGATTTCAATGCCGTCGATCGGCAATTCTGCAGCTGCGCGAAAAGCAGCCAATGTGTTTTCCGGATAGGTGCCTGAGCATCCTCTGTGTGCGTAAATCTTCATGACTTGTCCTCCTAAATATCTGTCCGCAGTTCCCAAAGTTCAGGGAAAAAATAGTGATCCAGCACTTTTTTCAAATAATGGACGCCTGAAGAGCCGCCTGTCCCCTGCCGGAAACCGATAATGCGTTCCACAGTTTTCATATGGCGGAATCGCCATTGCTGCAGGCAATCTTCAATGTCCACCAGCTTTTCTGCCAGCTGGTATAATTCCCAGTATTCGTCGGTGTTCTGGTAAACCGTTTTCCATGCAGTTTTTACACTGATGTTTGATTCATAGACTGTTGTAACATCTCGATCAAGTACGTCAGACTCGATATACAATCCGCTTCGTGCAAGTTTTTGGATAGCTGCATCATAAATACTTGGTTTATTGAACGCTAAAACAAGCTCTTTATGCAGCGCTGGCTCTTTTTCATAAATTTTTAGTACATGTTTAGTTTTATACCCTAAAGCGAACTCAATCATGCGGTATTGATAAGATTGAAATCCACTGGCATTTCCAAGGGTATCCCGGAACTTCAGATAATCTGCAGGAGTCATGGTTGCCAATACATCCCACGCTTGGATAATTTGCGATTGAATTTTTGATACCCTTGCCAATTGTTTAAAGGCAGGCTGCAGCTTGTCTTGGTTCACATGGCTGATTGCAGCGTCCAATTCATGCAAAATCAGTTTCATCCACAGCTCGGAAACTTGATGGATAATGATGAACAGCGCTTCGTCATGTTCTCCGCTCATACTGCTCTGGGCCGATAGCAACTGATCAAGTTGCAAATATTCCCCGTAAGTCATGCTTTGCTGAAAGTCTGTATGAATGCCTTTTTCAGAAGACGCTGCAATGTTTTGCCCATTTGTATAATCGTTCATATAAGCTGCTCCGTTCCGGCTCTCCTTTTTCTCCGCTCAGCTCAGTTCTCCGCTATGGTGCACACTTTCGACCACTGTCTACAACGATTAAAAACAAAGAAATCGGGAATACTGTCGGTAATGAATCTAATGCGAAAGGATGACTTCCATGACCTATAACAAAACATCTATACTGACGGCATTGCTGCTTTCTTCCGCTTTAGTTTTGTCGGCTTGCGGAGAAAGCGATGAAGTAAACGAACCGGTCGGCAATGAATCCCAAACTGATCCTGCACCTGGCCCAGGTGACGCTTCCCCTGGCGGCGGAACTGATGAAGAAAGTATTGGCGGCGACACGTTCGGCTTTACTGAATTCAGTGTCGATGTAGATTATCCCGATCAAGATGATGCTATCGATATCAGCTATGAGGAAGACCGCGACAATATAGAAGCCAGCTTCGAGAACAAATTAGAAAACCAGGATTTATCCGGAAATGATGCGATGGATGAAATCGAACCGGCTTTCCAGCAACTGGACTTATCCCCGGAGACAGCTGATGATGAAGCCATTAAACAAGTGGTAGGGGCATTCGGCATTGAAGCGGGCTACAATAACATTGAAATTGAAGTCCGTTTTTCTGACGGCACTGAAAAAGAATTTAAAGGAACAGGAAGTTGATTTCCTTCATACACGGCCATCTGCAGAAGCGGATGGTTTTTTCTATTCAGCAGCCGTGATTTTTCTCCAGTATGCCACTGTATTGACAGGTTCAAAACCAGCTTTTTCATATACCCGGAGTGCGTGGTTATCCGTTTCCACATCGAGCAGCACTTGTTGTTTGCCTTCTACAAACGCCAAATTGCGGCTCCAGGATAGAAAAGCCTGCCCATAGCCTTTCCCTTGCTGTTCAGGATGCACCGCAAAAGCCGTCACCCATAAAGCATCTTCTTCCGCAATCAGTGTAGCAGTTGCCACCAGATGCCCATCTTTCTTCATGACCCAGACGTCTCTTCCCGCTTCCTCCAGATTATGGGCAATCACCGGAATCACATCTTCATCAAAAGCTGCCCGCAGCAGAGATTCCAATTCTTCACGCTCTCCGTCAAAAGGCGCGACTGTTAAGCCGTCCGGCAAATCCAGCTCTTCCAAAGCCGTTACCCCCAACAGGATTTCTTTAAAATCAGCTTCATAGCCTAAACTTTTAAGAAATTCAGAGGCTCCCGGCTCTTCAATAAAAGCCGCCAGTTCCTCTTCAGCTTCCCGCTGCACGTGTCCGTGGTGAATGCCTTCTGCAAGCGCAGTTCCAATGGTTTGCCTCCGGTAATCCGGATGGACAATCGCCGACCATTCGTAATGGTGGAGGCCGACAATATCAACGGAAATTGCAAACCCTATTAATTGCCCTTCATCCGTATAGGCGACTACGGCAAAACCTCTGGCATCTGCACTTCCCCAGACCGGCTCCTGCAGCACCATACTGTAATCTTCCTGAAATAAAGTTAAAAAGTCTTTCATGTCTTTTATGGTTTCTGAATTCAGCGGAAATGACTCAATTGATAGAGAGATATTCATTTTCCACCATCCTTTCCGTTATTATTTTTATCCTAACATAAGAATACTGAATTAAACGAATTTTTACCGTTCTGTATCAACGGTTTAATCCTTGATTTCCTAGGATATACTGAGTTGATAAGTTTATTCTCGGAGGTCATTGTCTTGGCAAAAACGCGCTTAACCTGGGTCGACTCAGTAAAAGGTTTTCTGATGATTTTGGTGGTCATCGGACACTATTCCGGACCCATGATAACAGATTTCCCCCTTATAAAATACATATACTGGTTCCATATGCCGGCATTTTTTCTATTGAGTGGACTGTTTTTTAAACCCATCACAGATTCAAACGACTTAAAACCTGCCATTCACAAGCGATTTATGCAATTACTGGTCCCTTATCTTTTCTTCTTATTGCTGCTGGCAGCGATAAAATATGGCATCGCTATCGGAGAAGGCAGTTTTACAGCTTCTTTCCTAAGACAGGATTTAATCGATATGACGGTTGGAGGACGTTTTCTCCGCGGTGAACATGGTGTCTTTTGGTTTGTGACAGTCATGTTCGCCACCTATCTGCTCTTTTTATGGATTACCCGGTTCAAACGCTCCATTCAACTTGCCATTTTAGCAAGTTGTTATGTACTTGCCCAAATTGAAGGCACTTTTGCGATGACCTTAGCAAGCGAACCGGATGTGGCTTCCCAGCAAATCCCGATGATTTGGAATTTGGACGTGGCTTTAATTGCCGTCATTTACTATGCTATTGGCTATTACTTTAAGTCTTTTTGGATGAAAATCCCTAGAAATGCTATTCTAGCAGCAGCTGGAGTGGCAGCAACCGCCATGTTCGCGGATAAAGCCGGATGGATTGACTACCATCTGAGCATGAAATTTTTGCGCTATGACCATTTTTTATTAGATCTTGTTATTCCGATTGCTTTTACCATTCTAATCGTCGGCATTTTTCAGCAACTGGCTTCAATGGCGACTTTCCCTTGGCTAATGAAAATTGAAAAACACTCGATTTCCATTATGTACTTGCACATTCTGGTCGGCTTTTTTGTAAAAGAATTCCTGCCATTTAATTTACTCACATACACGCTTCTTGGTTTGATGGTGCCGATCGCTTTATCGATTCTTATCCCTAAAACAATTCCACTTGGTGAAATTCTATTAGGGCGCTTTAAACCAAGAGCCCCTATGCAAACCCATCCATAAAAAAAGGCTGATCCGAAAAAACGGATCAGCCTTTTTACATCTAGTTATAATTTGGCATCTGCCAGCATATTGGCATATAGGCCGCGTGTATTTATTAACTGCTGCTGTGTTCCGTATTCCACCAGTTCCCCCATCTCCATGACCAGGACCAAATCAGCTTGCCGCACGGTATTCAAGCGATGGGCAATGACAAAACTCGTGCGCCCCGCCATCAGGCGCTCCAGAGCTTCCTGAATTTTGAGTTCCGTGACCGTATCAATGCTGCTCGTCGCTTCGTCCAGCAGCAAAATGACCGGATCGGCCACCAAAGCGCGGGCAATCGACAATAATTGCTTTTGGCCCTGGCTGATCATGGAACCGTCCCCTTTCAAGACCGTATCGTAGCCATCAGGCAGTTTAACGATGAAATCATGGGCATTCGCTTTTTTCGCGGCTTCGATAATTTCCTCATCTGAAGCATTCAGGCGGCCATAGCGGATATTCTCCCAAACCGTCGCTTCAAACAGAAAAGGATCCTGCAGCACAAATGCAATTTGCTTGCGCAGCGTTTCACGCGGCATTTCAGCGATTGGCGTGCTGTCAATCCGTATTTCACCTTCATTGGCATCATAAAAACGCGCGAGCAGCTGCATGATTGTCGTTTTCCCGGCCCCTGTGGCGCCGACAAGAGCGGCAGTCTGGCCGATTCCCACAGTAAAACTGACATTGCGGATCGTCCAATCTTCTTCCGCACCTTCGTATTTGAATGATACATCTTCGAATTCGACATAGCCCTGGAGCTCTTTATCCGCATTTTGGACTTCATCGTCTTTTTCCTCGGTTTCTCCCATGATGGAAAAAACGCGCTCTGCTCCTGCAATCGCGGATAATACCGTATTGAACTGGTTCGCCAAATCATTGAGCGGCCGGGTAAATTGGCGGGCATATTCCGTGAAGATGACGATGACCCCTATAGTGATTTCACCGTTCAATGCCAGAATCCCGCCTGCACCCGCGACAATTGCAAAACTTGCGTTGTTCAGGAAGTTCATGACTTTAGGAATAAATCCGGAATAAGTCCACGCCCAAAACCCTGTTCTCCGAAGGCGTTCGCTTTTGACGAGAAACTCTTCCATGACCCGCGGCTCCTGGGAAAATGCTTTAATGATTTTCTGGCCGGAAATGGTTTCTTCAATCAAACCGTTAAGTTCACCGATCGCCTGCTGCTGTTCTTTATACAGCCTGCCTGTTCTTTTCGTGATCCATTGCATGGCAATGTACATAAGCGGGATGATGAGCAACGTCAGCACAGTCAGCAATGGACTGAGCATCAGCATGACAATCACCGTGCCCGTCAGCGTCAAGACACTTGAGAAAACCTGGATAAATGAACTGTTCAATGTCGTAGAGACGTTTTCAATATCATTGGTCATCCGGCTCATTAATTCTCCGTGCTGCCGCTTATCAAAGAAAGACACCGGCAACCGCTGCATATGCTGAAATAAGGCTGTACGCATACGGTAAATCACTTGCTGGGCAATACCGACCATCCAATAGTTCTGCAAATAAAGCGATATGGAATGGCCGATATAGACCACAATAAGCCACAACACAATCGGCCCCATTCCCTCGAATTTTTGCGGCACGATATAGGCATCAATAATATGGCCGATTAAATAAGGGCCAAGGAGTGCGAGCGCCGAACTGACAAATACAAGCGACAATACCGTGATCAATAGCAAACGGTGCTCATCCACCAGTTTCCAGATACGCAGCAGCGTGGACTTCCAGTTTTCCGCCCGCTCCGTTTTCTTGGAAGCACCTTTTGCCAGATCCTCTTTTTTAATGACCGGTTCATAACCGAAAGGCCGGCGGATTGCATCAAACATACTCGTCCACCTCCTCCTCTTGTTGCGACATCGCAATTTGTTTATATAATTCTGAGCTTTCCAGAAGCTGTTCGTGAGTTCCATATGCCGATATTTCTCCTTCTTCAAGGAGCAGAATACGATCCGCTTTTAATGCGGTGCGAATTTTCTGGGTTACGATAAGCATCGTCGCTTTTTCGTGCTCCAGTTCTTCCCATAATGCTGCTTCTGTTTTTACGTCAAGTGCACTCGTGCTATCATCCAGAATCAAAATCGATGGCTTCCGGACAAGCGCCCGCGCAATCGACAGCCGCTGCTTTTGGCCGCCTGATAAGTTGACGCCTTTTTGGCCAACACGGGTGCTGTAGCCTTTCGGAAATCTCACGACAGTATCATGGATCTGTGCTTTTACAGCTGCGCCCGCCAGCTCTTCCTGCAGCGCCTGTTCTTTGCCCCATGACAGGTTATCGGAAATCGTCCCTGTAAACAGCAATGATTGCTGAGGGACAACGCCGATCGTTTTTCTGAGCGACCGCAATGACCATTCCTTTACATCACGGCCATGGATATAGACAGTGCCTTCTGTTGCGTCATAAAACCGCGGAATGAGCTGGAGCAGTGAAGATTTTCCTGAACCCGTCGCTCCCATGATAGCCAATTTTTCATTAGGCTTCATTTTAAAAGAGATATTTTTCAGAACTTTTTGGCTCGTCCCCGAATAAGTGAACGAAACATTTTCGAATACCACTTCTCCTTGGCGAACCGCCTTTTCTTCCCCTATTTCTTCTTTTTCACGGACATCTTCTGCCAGCAGCACTTCTTCAATCCGTCCGGAAGAAGCTTTCGACCTTGCATAAGCCATGATGATAAACGAAAACATTGAAAAAGCTCCCGTCATGCGCATGGCATAGTTCACTATGGCCACAAGCTCCCCAATTTGGGCTCCGCCTTGCCGGATCTCATTAGCTCCGAACCAGATGACTCCCAATAAAGCCAAGTTCATTCCAAATAATAAGACCGGCAAAATGATTTCCATGACGCGGAACGCTTTGACAGTATCCACTTTTAATGACACGGCCACTTCTGAAAAACGGCTGGCTTCGTATTTGCCGCGCAAATACGCTTTGATCAGCCGCACCGCTTGCAGGTTTTCCTGAATCATTCGATTTAGGCGGTCAAGGCGCCGCTGGACAAAACTAAAATACGTCACGCCTTTTCTGACCATGACATATAAAAAAATCAGCAGAAATGGGAAGACAATCACCAAGTAAAACGCCAGTTTGGCATTTACCAAGAGTGCCATAATCATGCTTCCGATTACCAGTAGCGGCGCACGCAGCATAATGCGAAGCCCCATGAACAGCACTTGCTGCACCATCGTGACATCGCTTGTTAAGCGCGTTATCAAACCGGATGCCGGAAACTTGTTGAAAGTGGCAATTGAAAACGATTGGATGCGCCCATAGAGAGCTTTGCGCAAATCAAAAGAAAAGCTCTGCGATACATGCGCGGCATAATAAGAATTAATAATTCCAGCTCCAAAAGCAACTGCCGATAATGCCATCAGGATAAATCCATACTGGATAATTTGGTCCCGGTTTCCAGCGATGATGCCATCGTCGATAATCTTCGCAATAACCAATGGTTGCATCAGCTCAACCGTCAATTCCAGTAGCATAAAAGCCAAAGCGATTCCAATCAGCAACTTATACGGCTTGGCGTAAGAAAAAACAGTTTTCACCCGGTTAACCCCCTAAACATTTCGAAACACGAATCTTTTATGTTGACTATTATGCCACAATTCTCTGACAACAGATAGCAATAATCTCTGGAAAATATAAAAAAAGCAGCACCTTCATAAGGTACTGCGTGCCGAGTATTCAGCTTTCTTTTTTTTCGGTTTTAAATTTCCGGCTAAAGACAGCCAAGTAACAAAAACAAGCATGATCAAAGCTCCTGCCAGTTGGACAGGCGCCAGCATCTGATGAAACCAGAAAACAGAAATCACCATGGCTGTCAAAGGTTCAAGAGAAGACAGGATGCTTGTTTCAATAGGAGAGATAAAACGCATGCTGCTCAAGAATAAAACAAAAGCCACTGTCCCAATCACAATAATGGCTGCCATTGCCAGAACTGCCCGGCCATCAAGGAATTTCTCCCATTCGTTTGAAAGAAAAATCGGATCGACTATCCCTAAAAATGCTCCGCCAAACAGCATCGACCAGCCGACGACAAGCAGCACGCCCCATTCCTGCATCAACCGTGCCGGATACAAGGTATAGAATGCAAACGTCAAACCGACAAGCAGCCCCCAGAACAACGCTTCTCCGCTAATGATCAATTTATCCGGCTGCCCATTCGTCAACAGCAGAAACAAGCCGATCAGCGTTCCAGCCATACCTGTAATCTGATAAAAGGGAGGCAGCTTTTTCTGCCGCAACGAAACAAATAAAATGATGTAAATTGGTGCCAAAAATTGGAGCAGCGTCGCAACGACCGCGTCACTTGCTTCAATTGCTGCTACAAATGAGTACTGGACAGCAAGCATGCCGAAGACAGAGAAAATCAGCAGCGGACGAATCCAAACCTTGTCCCTGAAAATTGAAGTAATCGGGATATTTTTTAATTTTAAAAATCCAAGCAGCAGCAGCCCGGCAAGTACCAGCCGGACCGTGGACAGGAATGATGCAGAAAAGCCGAAGGTTGCCAGTGACCACTCCATCAATGGACCTGTCGCACCCCAAAGCATGGCACCGCTTATAATCATGGCAACCCCTTTAATACGCCCCATCGAACCTTTCCTTTCTCCAACTGGCAATCTATTCTTTGCTATTGTTAAAATGCAATATTCAACATTAACCCGGCATATACCGCGCCTACAAAAATCAGTCCGAAAATGAATGACAGCCAAAGCGGCAATTGTTTTTTATAGCCCAGCACCATCATGGCTAAACACATGATGCCTATAACCATCAACAAGATGCCGTTCATCGAAACAGACCATGCTCCATTAATCGGGATGAACTGAGGGCCTTTCAACAGCTCGATCAGTGGAGCAGGACCTTCTGACCGAAATGTATTATTGATATCATGCGGCGGTGCTTGCTTGCTCATAAAAGCGGTAAAAACAAAAACCAGCAAAATCAATAAAAATTCCACTTTCAGCCAAGCTCGATCATAACTTCCTTTTCGATTCAAAAATCCGTTGATCCATGCAGCAGCCAAAACGGGAATGATGACTAGATGCTTCAGCAACAGCAGCTGGCCATAAGGCAGTATCCATGACCTCACATAATCTTCAGGTTCTACAAAAAACAGCATTATGAAGATTCCGCTGATTATTAGCATGGCTACACAAGCTAATGCAAAAGGTGTGAACCAGGAAATGAAACGGCGCCAGTTCGAGCCGTCTTGTGCAAACCACGCCACATGGAGCAATACACCAATCCATAGCGACATGGCTAAAAAATGAAGGGAATGGCTGATAAAGCCGCCCCATAAATTCAAAGTGGAAACATGGCTGAAAAAACCGACGATCAAGACTAGGATTCCCGTATAATACAAGCGCATATGCACGGATCCGCTGTAATACACAGTCAGCCCGAGAAGCACACAAAACAACAAAGTCAACACCCAGCCGTTTCCAACACGGTAGTCGATCATTACACGAAACAAGGTGCTGAACCAGCTCTCTCCATTATTCAAAAAAACGGTTAACTTAATTACCGGTGCAAGTGAAAATAAGGCAATGCCGGCGACACTCAAAAGCCGCATAACATTGGATTCCTGGATTACCGGCTTATGCGTCTTTGGTACAAACCCTAAAACCACTGAACCGATGATATACGAAAATGCAATATACAACAAGACATCGGAAAGCGCCGTAAAAAAAATCATGCTTTTTTCTTAAGAAGCTTATAAACACCGAATCCCACTAAAATAGCAGCGGCAACAAGCAAAATGGTGGACAGTGGGTTGCCTTCCTCTTGGCCGCTTTCAGCAGTTCCCGTCGCTTCCGGGCTTTCTGTTTGCTCTTCAATTACAGGTTCTTCTTCAGTGGGATTATTTTCAGCAGGCGGTTCTTCTGCAGCAGCTTCAGCAGTTAAATTAAAAGGAACTTCGCCTTCAATCGGATGGCCGTCTTCTCCGATGATATCCCAGCCTATGATGTATTGGCCGTTCGGCAGTTCTTCACTGATTGCACCGGTCATGGTATTTTCAGAAATTACGATATCTTCTATAGGATAAGATTGATCCGGCCCTTTCAGTGTCATCGTACTTCCTTCTTCAATGACTGTGCCAAAAACCAGCTCTAGTTCCTGGGGCGGTGTTTGAAGGACTTCCCCTTCAGCAGGATTGGATGAAATCAGCGTAGTATGGGCTTGTACAGAAAGCGGCAGCATAGCTAATATTAATAATGAAATAATTGTAATTTTCTTCATTTTTATTCCCTCTTCTTTCATTTCTCTCATAATTTTCTTTTTTTCTTCCACCATTCTCTCATGGCTGTTAGAATAAACATAGTGAATGTATCGTGAACTTTCGCACGCAGATATTTTGAAAAGGATGACGATGGTCCTTTTCTTCTTTATAATGGAAATAAACTACGGAGAAGGAGCGTCATGGAATGAGTGAATTGCAAGAACTATTATCAGATAATCTCGTTTTTAACCATATCCCTTTTCCCATTATCATTATGGACAAAGACGGACTTGTTGTATGGTGCAACCGCCATGCTGAACGTGTTTTCCAACTCGAAACGAATTTGCTCAAAGGGCAACTTTATCCTTATATGAACCCTGAAAAAGCTGCGCTTTACAAGCATTCTTGGGAAACCATTTTACATAGCAAAGAACCTATACGGTTCGAAGAAATGGAAGTAGGTTTAGGAAACGGCTCTCGCACTTATACAACAATCGTAACAAAAGCTTTTTCGGCGGATAACGAGCAATTTGTCATGTCTATTTTTGAAGTGGATGAGGCTGATGAAGAAGGATCAGCCAGCAGGGAACTCAACAGCTTGCGCAACGGATTGGATGACTCGTTCATGCTTCTGTATTTTGATGAAGAATTTTTAATTACGTATGCAAACCCCCTATTCCTAAAATTGAGCAAATGGACACCAAAACGGATACTCGGCAAACCGATCTGGTCAATGTTTGGAGAACAAAGCGAAGATATCCGGTTTGTAGAATCGCTCACAGCTACATTAAAAGAAGGCAACGTATGGAACGGCCAAGTTAAGAAACTGAAAAAAGACGGCGAGGTTTACTGGGTCGATTTAACAGCCATCCCAATGCAGATTAAAGGGGATGATACTTATTATATCTTCCTTGAAAAGGATATAACAACAGCAAAGAAAGCCCAGCAGCATCTGGAGCAAATTGCTTTCGTAGATCCCATCACTGGTCTCGAAAACCGCCATCGCCTGGAACAAGTGGTTAATGAATTTATCGAGGAAGGCAAGCACTTTTCTTTTGTTTTCCTGGATATTGACCGTTTTTATACTTTGAGGGACGTTTCCAATACAGATACAGAAAATGAACTCCTGATTGAGTTCACAAAACGCCTTCGCATGTATTTCTCTGATTCGGTCATTACCCGTTCAGGCTTGCATGAGTTTGCTTTGGTGACTCCTCTCAGCAGCTGGTTTATCGAAGGATTCCTGCATTATTTGCAGCAGCATCCAATTTACCTGCAAGGAACGGCAATTCCTTTAACAATCAGCGGGGCCATTACCCGTTATCCTGAAGACCAGCAATCGTTCGTCCATTTGATCAAAGCATCTTACGCTACCATCAAAAAAGTGAAGGAACGCGGCGGCAGCGCCATTTCCATTCTTACATCGGACGACCACGAACGGCTGAACCGAAAATCTCTTATTGAAAAACGTCTGATTCATGCCCTTGACCGCCGGAATTTGCGCTTGCTTTATCAGCCGCAAGTCAACTTGAAAACCGGAAAAGTAGAAGGCGTAGAAGCGCTGGTGAGATGGGAAGATTCGGAGATTGGGGTCGTTACACCCGATGAATTGATTCCAATTGCTGAAGAAAGCGGAAGCATCCATGAAATTGGAATGTATGTCCTTGAGACGGTCTGCGCACAGATGAAAGAATGGAAAGCAAAAGGCATCGACATAAATGTCAGCATCAACTCATCCATTCGTGAATTCCGCGACAAGGATATGGCGAAAGTTTTCTTGCAGCAGCTGCAGCTTAATGAATGCGACGCCAATTCGCTGACCATTGAAATAACTGAGAAATTCGCCTTAGAAGCAGAGGCTGAACAATCCATCATTAAACAAATGAAACAGCTGCATCAAGCCGGCATTTCATTCTCGCTTGATGATTTCGGCACAGGTTATGCATCATTCCGTTATATGCTCATGCTGCCGATTTCCAGTTTAAAGATTGACCGCGACATTATTCAAACGATTACCAAACAAGAAAAAATGCAGAAAATGATCAAAGGTATGATTCAGTTCGGCAAGAGCTTGGATTTCCAAGTTACCGCTGAAGGAGTCGAAACGAACGATCAGCTGGAATTGCTGAAGGCCATGGACTGCGACATTATCCAAGGATATATTTCAGGGCGCCCTATGGAAGCCCAAGAATTAGAAAAATGGCTAAAATAAAAAATCGGTATAACCCTAGTTTTACTCCAGGGTAATACCGATTTTTTTTTGGATCCGTTTTGCCTGATGCTTGAAGAAAGCTTGCATGAGCACTTCCGCAAATACCAGTCCCATCGCTACTGCCCCAGAAATCATCAAGGCTTCAGAAGCAAATGTGATGGCTTCCAGGTAATTATTTTCAACAATATTGCGCATGGCATTATAAGCTTTGCTCCCCGGCACCAGCGGAATAATCCCCGCCACACTAAATATGATCATGGGCATCTTGAACTTTTTCGCCAGCAAATGGGCTACAATCGCGACTCCGAAAGCTCCCGCAAAAGTTGCCTGAACCGAGTCATCCATCATGAGATTATAGCTGCGGTAAATGAGCCAGCCGGTCATCCCCACCAAACCGCAACTGATTAAGGTCTGGCGCGGTGTATTGAAAATAACGCCAAATGCACCGGCCGCCAGAAAACTAAGAAATGCCTCTAATGGCCAATTCATTCAATTTCCTCCTAAAATGATAAAATTAAAGCAATGCCGCCTCCTATGGCAAATGCCGTCAAAAATGCTTCCGCGCCTTTTGATAGTCCTGAAACGAAATGGCCAGCCATCAAGTCACGGACTGCATTGGTAATGAGCAGCCCCGGGACTAGCGGCATGATGGACCCGATTATAATTGTGTCCAAATCTTTCCCGAAACCGGAATGGACGGCCAGTAAAGCTAATAGGCCAATAGCGAGTGAGCCGATAAATTCAGCAAAAAATTTCACACGGGTTCTTTCTAAGATGGTTTCCACAATGATAAAACCGGTGCCCCCGAATACAAAAGCAAAAGGCAAATCAGTCCAGCTGCCTCCAAGTAAAATAAGAAAACAGCCACTTGCAGTAGCAGCCGCTAAAATTTGCAGCCATATATTAAACTTCAGGTTTGTTTGGTCAATTTTCTGTAATTCATCATAAGCTTGCGAAAGCGTAAATTCGCCTGCTACCAATCTTCTAGAGACCGAATTCACAAGAGCAACCCGTTCTAAATCTGTTTGGCGATTGTTGATTCGGACAAATCGTGTAGGCAACTCATCACTTGGAGAAAACATAATTCCGGTAGGTGTCACAAAACAATGGGAATTCGTCATTTTTTGAGAAACCGCCATCCGGATCATTGTATCTTCCACGCGATAAGTTTCTGCTCCATTTTCCATTAAAATTTTTCCAGCTAACAGAAAACAATCCAAGGCAAGCTCGCGTCTAGTTTCTCCAATTTGAGCCACAGGCTTCCTCCCCTAACTTTCATCCCGTTTTAACACTCAGCGGCTTAAAACACCATTGAGTGAATTTCTTTTTATCTCTCATCATACCGTGTTTGGACAAAAATTTAAACGCCCCAAGCCATATGGGGCGCTTAATCTAATAAAATTAAATCATGTTTGTGACATTATGGTTTCAAGACCACTTTTGTGCAATCATCTGTATGGTCATTGAAAATTTTATAGGCATCGCTTGCTTCCTCAAGCGGCATGATATGCGAAATGATTTCACGTGGATCGAATTCACCGTTTTCAATCTTCTCGTAAAGCATTGGCATCAAATGGATAACTGGTGCCTGCCCCATTTTCAGTGTAATATTGCGTTCAAAAAGATGGCCTAACGGGAACTGATTATAGTTCAAACCATAAACCCCGGTTAACTGGATAACCCCGAATTTACTGACTGCATCTTTGGCAGTTTTAATCGCACTGAGTGTACCGCCTTGAAGGAACAATTTTTGCTGAACTGCTTCAGCTGGGGATTTCTTGCCATCCATCCCTACGCAATCGATGACGACGCGAGCTCCTCCGCTTGTAATTTCATGGATGAACGCTCCCATATTATCATGCTGCGAAAAATCGAACACTTCTACATTATTGATTTTTTTCGCCAGATTCATGCGATATGGAATTTCATCAATGGCAATAACCCGCTTGGCCCCTTGCATCCAGGCAAACTTCTGCGCCATCAAACCAACCGGTCCGCAACCTAAAACAACCACAGTATCTCCTTGCCGTACTCCTGCATTCTCTACACTCCACCAAGCCGTTGGCAAAACATCCGACAAGAACAGCAATGACTCATCTTCAAGCTCGGATGATTCCGGAATCACTAAAGGCATGAAATTTCCATAAGGGACACGCAAATATTCAGCTTGTCCTCCTTGATAGTCGCCATAGCGCTCAGTCAGTCCTAAATAGCCGCCAGTATCAAAATGAGGGTTGCCATTTGAGTTGTCGCACTGGCTCTCCATGTCATGGCTGCAATAGAAACAATGACCGCAACTTACATTAAACGGCAATACAATACGATCGCCTTTTTTTACTTTTGTTACATCAGGTCCAACTTCTTCAACTATCCCCATAGGTTCATGGCCAATGACTGTATCTTTCGTCGTCGGCAGGGCCCCTTGATAAATATGCAAATCCGTTCCACAGATTGCCGTCGAAGTAATTCTGACAATAATATCTTCTTTTTTCTGGATTTCTGGATCTTTCACATTTTTGACTTTCATATCTTTCGTGCCTTGAAAAGTTACAGCTTTCATCCGTATCCCTCCGTTATTTTCAGAATACTTTTCTTCTTCCCTTTTTCTGCTAATGAAAAACGTTAGAAAAAAAATTGCTCTTGTATTTTTCGGCTTCAAACCACGTATAAAAGACCGCAGATACACTCGGATTTCTCGAGTGTATCTGCGGTCCAGTCCTTATTTTAGAAATTTAAAGTTTGCAGCAAGTCGAACGTATCAGCACTATAACTTTTCACTTCACTATGCGCTACCGTATATAAAGTGTCTCCAATGGAGACGATGCGCTGCACGCTGGTTTCCCAGTCTTCGTAGGGCATTTCAGATGCTGTCATCAGATTGGCGGTTTCGGTGATGCCTTCCGGAGTAATCGTATAAATCATAGCTCCGGCTGCTTCAAAGTTCACTTCTGTACCATCTGACTCGCCGTATAAAGTAACCGGGAAGCCGAACAAATCGGTTGCGGGATGGATATACAAGGCTTTGTGGTCATATTGCAGCGGCGAATAGGTCCCCGGGCCACCAAGGATTTCCGTATCTTTTTCCAGTGGATTTGAAAAATCACTGACATCAAATAGGGAAATCTTCATTCCTCCTGTTACGATTCGAGGCTCTCCACCTTTTACCGGTTCCAATTTGGTGTCATAACCAAAGCCGATTAAATGATTTTCATCCAGTGGATGCAAATAATTCGAGAATCCTGGAATTTTCAGTTCGCCTAATACTTTCGGGGCTGTTGGAGCCGAAACGTCGATGACAAACAAAGGATCCGTTTCTTTGAACGTCACCATATAAGCTTTGTCTCCGATGAAACGGGCTGAGTAAATCCGCTCTCCTTTAGCCAAGTCCTCCACAGATCCCACTT
The DNA here is from genome assembly GCF_051417975.1 of Planococcus sp. 1R117A. NCBI lineage: Bacteria > Bacillati > Bacillota > Bacilli > Caryophanales > Caryophanaceae > Planococcus > Planococcus sp. 1R117A. The sequence continues at coordinate 462,283 of NZ_JBPRLO010000001.1, forward strand.
GTTTCATGCCGCTATCCAAGATGAACAAATGGTTTTTGGAAGGCGCTGCCTCATCCCACGCAATTCCTTCCGTCGTAACAATCCGGAAAAATCCATTGTGTTCATCCATTGAGAATTGATTGAGTAAAGTTCCTGTTACTTCGCCTGAAGACAGAAACTGCACATCTGTTCTGTCTAATGTGAATTTAAAGATTTCCGTGTTGGCCAATTGTGGAAGCCAAATCGACATGCGCACATCATCTTCTACATTCTCTTCATCCACCGGCATGTATTTCGCTGCAGTCAAATACATGCTTTCTTCTGTCATATAGAGTTGTTCACTGCCTCCTAAAAAACCTTTTGTTGAGACAGTATTCTGTGCCGGTTCAGCCAAATCGATTGCCGATATAACGCTGTAGCTGCCTTCCATAGTTCCTGGAAGGATGGAAATGTTCTCATAAGGCATGGGCTTAAGATTATTGTTGTCATTAGAATCATAGGTATGCGGACGTAATTCAACGCCACTTTGCTCTTCCAATGTCCAAAAATCAGGGTAAACATTTGTGACGTAGTATAAGATGTCATTGGCAAGACGCGCGCTGTTCAAACTTCCTTCTGTCCCAAATTCCCGGATCAGCTGCGGCGCTGCTGGATTGCTGATGTCATAAAGGAAAACAGAGGTTAAACCAATATGAGGCTGGAATTCTCTAACCGTGTCTTCAAACGGTATGGCAGAATACCGGCTACCTATTATTATCAAGGTATCTCCCGACAAAAACAGCTGCTGCGGATACATTTCCTCTTGAAATTTTATATTACTTGCGACCGTCATTGCATCCGGTTTGCGGACGTCTGAAATGATGACCTGTGATTCGCTGATTGAGTAGATAAAAGAACCATCCGTTTTCACCATATCGGCTTCATCCACGCCTTCAACTTGATTGTTTGTCGTCGAATGTTCCCCGCCGCCTCCAGAATCCTGGCTGGCATCGCCGCTTTCAGCGGATTCCTCTACAGCTCCGCCTTCATTATTGAATAATCCCGGCTGTTGGCTATTCTTTTGCAAAGCCAGCAATTGAGCAAAGTAAGCTTTCAATTCTTCTTCACTGGTCAAGGCAGTAATTTCTTCCTGGACGCTAAAAGCGATTTCTTTTACATCCAGCGATTTCAATAAATTCCCCTTTAATGCAGACTTTTTGATATGAAGCTTGTACTCTCCCACTGGGATTTGCGGAATTTCAATGGTCTTGCCATTGTTATTCAAAGCCATTTCCACATCAACCGGTTCACCATTTTCATTTGTGATATACAGATCCCCGTCTTTGACGGCATCGGGATGAAGCGCAGAAGAAAAGTTCGCCTGCCATCCTTGTTCCGCCAAGGCAATGGAAGATGCACTTACCGATACTTTATCGACGATAAAAACAAGTGACAAAGCAATTGCTGCAACAGCTGCTGCAACTATTAGCCAAATACTCCTTTTCTTCATTTTCGCCTACATCCTTTCAATCCGCTCTTTTTCCATTAGACAGGAAAAATCTGAAAAAGTTACAGAATTCCTTGGATATTTTTCAAACTCAATTGAAAAGCACGAAAGAACATTTCAGGAGAATGTTCTGTTTTTCCGCCGCCTTGGACAAACTGTGCATTGCCGCCGCCTTTTCCATCCGTCAGCAACAGCAGTTCTTTCAATACGTTTCTCATGTCTCCTTCCGCTTCTTCACCCTTGGCGCAAACAAAGCGGATGTTTTCTTCTTCTGCAATCAAAAACAGTAAAACCGCTGAAGGCTGTTTGGCGATTGCCAGACGCGCCAGCTGCTGAACTTCTTTTACCGGTCGATTGTGGAATACTTGCTGGATCAGTCCCGTATCATCTTCCGGCTGGATGGCCGCTGCTTCCGCTTCCAGCAATTGGGTTCGAAGTTCTTTCAGCACTTTCTCATTTCCCACTTTTTCTTTCAGCAGCAAAGCTGCAGCTTCCGGAAGTTCCTGTACCGGGGCATTCAGCTGCTGGACCAATTCGTCCGTCGTTTCAACCAGCTGCCGGAAATAATCCATTGCCCGGTTTCCACATAAGAAATATACGCGTGTGCCGCCTTTCGCTTTTTCCGTGCCGATGATTTTAATCATCGCGATATCCGCTGTATTTTTAGGATGGGTCCCTCCGCAAGCATTAAGGTCCACACCTTCAATTTTCACCAACCGGATCTCCCCAGTCACAGCAGGAGTTTTTCTCAGCTCCAAGTTTTTTGCCTGCTCATCGGAAACCCATTCCGTGCTGATTGGCAGATGCTGCCGAATGACCTCATTTGCCGCGGTCTCCGCTTCCAGCAGCTGTTCTTTGGAAACTTGAGGGGTATCCAAGTCAATTGAGACCCTTTCCTCTCCCAAATGGAAGCTGGAAGTCTTCATGTCATGGCCATCATCAAACACTGCACTCAAAACGTGCTGGCCGGCATGCTGCTGCATATGATCCCATCTTCGTTTCCAGTCCAGTTCAGCCGGAAAAGTGCCTTCAGTCAGCTTAGAGTCCGTATAATGGCGAATTTCTCCATCGACTGTCTGAACATCCAGAACGTTGGCATCTCCAATTGTGCCGGTATCCCCCGGCTGGCCTCCACCTTCAGGGTAAAAACAAGTCTGGTCCAAAATAACAAATATCCCTTTTGCATCTTCACCTGTCTGGGTGACTGTAACAGACGCCTTGGCCAGCTCAGAATCCTCGTAATAAAGTTTTGATGTCATGAAAATATACCTTCTTTCTTTTGAATGACTGATTGCACTGCATAGTTTATGATTGAGTGATTAGTGGAAAATGAATATTAACAAGAGATTTAAGGAGGTTTAATGCATGCCGAGATTTGGGCGTTCGGTCTTATTGTATAACGGAGCGGCAGGAGCAGCAACGTCCGAGGCGGTACTTCCTTTAGCCGTACCGGCTCTCGCCAGGGCTTCAAAAAAGCTGGAACTCATCCAAACACATTCTAAAGAGGAATTTGAAGAAGCCTGTAAAAATTCATCTGGTGCTGCAGAAGTCCTTTTTGTTGCCGGAGGAGATGGAACTGTCCATTCAGCTGTCCAAGCACTTTCCAGTGTAGAAGAACCACCTATTCTCGGCATCATTCCAAGCGGTACCTGCAATGATTTTGCGCGTACACTTACTATTTCAATGGCACTCGATACAGCTGCCGAAGAGTTGGTCAGCGGGGAGATTAAAGAAATCGATTCCGCTCAGATCAATGAACATTCGTTTTTAAACTTTGCCGGCATCGGCTTGATTGCTGATGCTTCGTTGAATATTGATCCGGATTTGAAAGAGCGCTACGGTAAATTGAGTTATTTTATGAGCGCCCTTCAAACGATGCGCCAATCTGAATCTTTTTCTATCTTTATGGAAATTGATGGCGTTCATTATATCGAGGAAGGAGTGGCAGTGCTGGTGATGAATGGAAAATCGATTGGCACCCACACATTTCCACTCGCCACAATTGATCCTGCTGATGGCTTGCTTGATATTTTCATCATCCAGACATCCTCACTTGCAGCGATTCGGGAATGGTTCTCGCTTTCCCAGCCGGATGTCTCCCCGGAAGAACTGGACCATATCACGCATCATCAAGGAAAACACATCACCATCCGGACAGAACAGGAAATGGAAGTGGATACTGACGGAGAGATTTATTTGAAAACGCCTGTAACTATTCAAATCCAGCCAAAAAGACTGCAAATGCTTGTGCCAAAAACAGCGGAAGAAACAGCTATTTAACGCCAAAAAGGATGACCGCCAAAGCGGTCATCCTTTTCAACTTGTTGAGAAATTCGTATGTTCTTCTGTCATTGCGCTCCAGGACGGACGCTTTCCGCGGGCACGGCTTCAGCCGCTTCCCTCGCTTTGCTCAGTCCAGGGTCTTCAGCTCGCGCTGTCCCGCTGGAGTCGCCGCCTTCCGCTGCATTCAGCTCGCTTTTATCCCTTTTAGAGACGCTCTAAAATTGGGACGGTTCAAGAAAGCTCTTTCTTGTTTTTCCGATTCTCCAGATATGGAGCCAAGCAGAGGAGAAAACCGTACTGTCTCTGCATCGCTTCGAGACATGAAAGTGCGCTGCTCCTGCGCAAGCTTGTCGCTCGCCCGCGGCAAGCGGAGCTGATTGGCGGAATATCGGTTAAGTAAGCCGACACTGAAACGATTTCCCAGCTTTCTTAGTCTTCAAATGGCCATTTCGGCAGCATTCGGTTCAGTTTTCTATCTTGCCGTTTTCCGAGAACGTATTCCGCTTGCATGATAGTGTGGATTTCCCGGGTCCCTTCGTAAATTACGGGTGCTTTGGAATTCCGCAAAAAGCGTGCTACCGGATATTCATCTGAATAGCCGTAAGCTCCGTGAATCTGGACCGCGTCATCTGCTGCTTTATTGGCGAAATCACATGACTGCCATTTCGCAAGTGAAGTTTCTCTCGTGTTGCGAATTCCTTTGTTTTTCATTTCACCGGCCCGGTATACTAACAGGCGGCTCATTTGAAACCCGGCTTCCATATTTGCAATCATTTGCTGGACCAGCTGATGCTCACCTATCGGCTTCCCGAAAGTCGAACGCGACTGGCAATATTTCACGCTTTCTTCCAAGCAAGCCATAATCAAACCGCAAGCTCCTGCCGCTACTGTAAATCTTCCATTATCAAGCGAAGCCATGGCGATTTTAAATCCTTCCCCTTCTTCGCCCAGACGGTTTTCGGCTGGAATCCGGACATCATCAAAAAACAGTTCCCCTGTATTGCCTGACCGGATTCCGTATTTTCCTTTGATTGCTTTGGAAGAGAAACCTTCCCGCGTCCGTTCAACAACGAAGGCGCTGATGCCGTTGTGTTTTTCTGCTTTGTCGGTATACGCGAAAACGATAAAGTGATCGGCAATGTCACATAAAGAAATCCAGGTTTTTTGGCCGTTCAAAATGTACTCATCGCCATCACGGACTGCTGTACTTGAAAGGGCCGCAACATCCGAGCCTGCACCCGGCTCCGTTAAAGCAAACGCGCCAATTTTTTCCCCTTTAGCCTGCTGCACTAAAAACCGCTGTTTTTGCTGCTCTGTTCCCCATTGCAACAAAGTCATAGAATTCAAACCGGTATGGACAGATACGGCCGTACGGAATGCCGTATCTCCTCGCTCCAGTTCTTCACAGACGATTGCCAGCGAATTGTAGTCCATCCCACTGCCGCCATATTTTTCCGGAATGCAAACTCCCATCAACCCAAGCTCGGCCAGCCTTTTCCAGATAATCGGATCAAATCCTCCTTTTGTGTCCCAATCAGCAATGTGTGGAAGAATTTCATTATCCACGAATTGCCTGACTGTTTTCCGAAGAAGCTCCTGTTCTTCCGAGAATTCAAAGTTCATCTGTTTACCTCCGCTCTCTTTTAACTCTGAAATGCCGAACGGTGCACAGTTTCTTTAATTTGGACTCCCCGTTTGGTCATCTCATTAATATATTCATCCCCTGGAACAACAAGTTCCGGCGGATAAGCTCCACGTTTATCGATTTTCCCATTTCCAATCATTTGGGCTATCACAGAAATGGTATAGGCAGTTGCCCGAGCCATAGCTGTTACTCCGGTTTCAGCGTCTTTAATGGTGATCATATTGTATTCATACGTTAAATCTTCTTCCCCTTTTGTTCCAGATACCAATACACGCAGCAGCACTGCATCTTGTTTATCTCCCAGTTCGGTAATCGGGGTCAATACTTCCCGGAGCACATCCCGCAGCTTGATTGTTTGGCCATTGACTGTAACCGTTTTTTCCCGGTCTGTAAATCCAAGGTCGACAAGCAGTTTGAATTTCTCAGCATGGCCTTTATAGCGCAAAGTTTTATATTCAAGCGTTTCTATGCCGCTGAATGTATCAGTTAAAGTTGATGTTCCGCCAGAAGTATGGAAAGCTTCCAATTCACCAAACCCTTCAAATTCCACATGCTCAATTTCAGATAAAGAAGCTACCTCAAGCAGCTCTCCTTTCCGGATTACATGGGATGGATCGGTATAATGGTCAAAAACCCCTTCGAGCGAGAATACGTGATTATACTCAAGCGGCGGTTCCGGCTCTACCGGGATGCCGCCGACAAAAATCTTGATTTCGTTCACTTTATCAAGTTTGCCAGCGCCATATCCGGTTAGAATATTGATCATTCCCGGCGCTACGCCTAAATCCGGAATTAACGTAACTCCTTTTTCTTTCGCTTTTTCATGCAGAGCAAGCACTGCATTTGTCGCACCGCCAATATGCCCGCCGAGGTCAATAGAGTGAACACCGCATGCAAGTGCAGCCTTTGCCACTTTTTCGTTGAAAGTATAAAACAAAGCATTAATGACTACATCGGCTTTAGAAATTACAGCCGCCAGTTCTTCATCGTCATTGACGTCCAAATACACAGCTTCCAGCTTATCGCTGCCAATATATTCTTTGAACAAGCTTACTTGCGCGATATTTACATCCGCCAAATAAACTTTCTCCACTTCAGCACTTGCGATTAAATCGCCTGCTGCCTGTTTGCCCATTAAACCTGCACCTAAAACTGCAACTTTCATCTCCATTGCCCCTCTCTGTCTCAGATCTCATTGTCAATTTGAGCGCGCTGCAATTTCCCGCTGTAATCCACATAGATGCTCTTCCATTCAGTAAATACATCAAGTGCAGCCACTCCGGAATCTCTGTGTCCGTTGCCGGTTCCTTTAGTTCCCCCAAATGGCAAATGGATTTCTGCTCCTGTGGTTCCGGCATTGATATAAACGATACCGGTATCTAAATCTCTTTGTGCTTTGAATACACGGTTCACATCCGCTGTGTAGATCGAACTTGATAACCCGTAAATTACGCCGTTATTTACTTCGATGGCTTCTTCAAAATTGCTGACTTCGATGATTGAAATAACCGGCCCGAAGATTTCTTCTTGCGCAATCCGCATATCCGGGGTAACGTCAGTGAACATTGTCGGTGCGTAATAGTTCCCTTTGTCGTATGGAGCCTCCGCTAGAATCTCTCCTCCTACAAGCAAGGTTGCCCCTTCTTGCTGCCCGATTCCGACATACGAATGGATTTTCTCCAACGCTTTTTTATTGATTACCGGTCCGACTTTCACGGATTCGTCCATTCCGTCTCCAATTGTCAAGGTTTGAATTTTTTCCAGCAAGCGGTTTTGTAGCGCTTCTTTAATGTCTTTATGGGCAATCACCCGGCTGCAAGCTGTACAGCGCTGTCCAGCAGTGCCAAATGCACTCCATAAAATTCCTTCAACCGCTAAGTCTAAATCGGCGTCTTCCATGACGATCACCGCATTTTTCCCGCCCATTTCAAGAGAAACTTTTTTCAAATTGCGTCCGCCTGCTTCCGCAACTTTACGGCCCGTATCTGTAGAGCCGGTAAATGAAATGACTTTGATGTCTTTATGCTCAATCATGGCGGTCCCGACTTCAGATCCGGAACCAAACACGATATTCGCTACACCGTTTGGCAATCCAGCCTCTTTAAAGATCTTCGCCATTTCATAAGCCATCATTGGTGTTTCAGTGGCCGGTTTCCAAAGAAAAGCATTGCCGGCTACGATTGCCGGGAAGGACTTCCAAGTGGCAATAGCCACGGGGAAGTTCCAAGGCGTGATTAATCCGACAACACCAATCGGTGCACGGACGCTCATCGCAAATTTATCAGCAAGTTCTGAAGGAGTGGTTTCACCGAACAGCCGTCGCCCTTCACCTGCCATATAGTAAGCCATGTCAATTCCTTCTTGCACTTCTCCTCTGCCTTCTTCGATTACTTTGCCCATTTCTTTGGTCAGTACCTGGGCCAGCTGTTCTTTCTTCTGCTTCATTAAACGCCCGATTTCATACAAATAATCGGCCCTTTTTGGAGCCGGAACTTTTGCCCATGTTTTCTGTGCCGCTTTTGCTGCCTGAACCGCTGTGTCCACATCTTCTTTTGTGGACAGCTGGACTTGAGCCAATTCTTCGCCCGTCGCGGGATTTAACACTGGAGTGTATTTCGCATTTGAACCGTCTTGCCATTCCCCATTAATAAAATTTGTTAACTTCACAGACGCTTCCCCCTTCAATTCACATTATTGAAAACGCTTTCATTTCTATTATTTCACATTACTCAGGAAACTTCTAGGAGTTGTTAGAAAAATCAATCTTTCTTTTTTTGTTAACAGTATAAGAGAATGGACCCGTTAATCGAGACTCTCCAATTTTCTTTCTGTGAGAAATGAGCCATTTATAAAGAAATCCTGGAAATCTATTGACACTAACGGTTCGTAATAGTCTAATCATAATGGAGAGGTGATCAAGATGTACAAAGTACAAGAAGTAGCGAAAATCGCAGGAGTCAGTGTCCGCACACTCCACCATTATGACAGTGTCGGATTGTTAAAGCCGTCAAATATCGGTTCCAATCGGTATCGTTATTACAACGATGAAGATTTAAAATTGCTCCAGCATATTTTATTTTTTAAAGAGCTTGGTTTTTCATTGAAGAAAATTCAAGAGATTGTGGCTGAAGGTTTTGATTCGAAATTTGCTTTGGTCCAGCATATTGAATTATTAGGCAAGAAAAAAAGGCGCATTGAAAAGCTGATTGAAAATGCTGAACGAACTCGCCTTGAACTTGAAGACGGCGAAGAGTTGTCCGATAAAGACCGCTTTGCTGCTTTTTCGATTAAAAAATCAGACGATGATATCAAAAAGTATAAAGCGGCATTTTCTGAAGAACCAAAAACTTCTGCTGAACAAGCAGATCTGCCAGAACCGTCTTTAGCTTCTGACTTAAAACCAGCTGAGGGCACAGCATCGGTTGAAGAGATGGTGCCTGCTGAAGAAACAGGATTTACCGGAACGATGGAGTCAGTTGAAGAAACTAATCCTGCAGAAGAATCCGAGGCCACTCCTCAGCTTGATCCTATTGAAGAAACAGCGGTGCACGAAGAACCCAAGCAGGAAAAAGAGAAAGAGAATTTGGAAGAAATCAACCGTGAAGGCAATCGCATCTATAAGGCGGTAGCATCTCTGATGAATCATTCCCCCGCTTCCCCGAATGTTCAAGTTGAAATGAAGGCTTATTATAATCTGTTGGACCGTTTTTATGATTGTACGCCGAAAATGTTCCGCAGCCTTGCAGATTTGTATGCATCGGACAGCCGGTTTGCGAATAACATTGACCAGCACGGAAAAGGACTGTCAACTTATTTGAAAGAAGCCATGTACATATACGCGGCAGCCCATCAAAATGCGTGAACTCATCGGGCCTTGCAGCAATTGCGGAAAAGACATTTATTGCCGTGACGGTTTTTTGGATGGAGTTCATATAGAAGGCCAGCTCTTCTGCTTTGAATGCGCTGAAGCGCAGGAAGATCAAGAAGAAAAAACGCAAAAGTGAAAACTTTTGCGTTTTTTTATGCCTAATAATCGCTTAGACCTCTTTCTCTTTCACTCGCCCTCTTTCTAAAGCGATAAAAATTGGATAGAATAGGTATCAAAAAGGAAATGAGTGACTTCGGCATGCCATTGCAGGGAAGAATTTTTATATATGGAGCTTTGTTCATCTCGACTGTCATGGTACTGGCTGGAATCTCGTTTTACTTCACGATTTCTGAAGCCATTGAAGAACAAGTCGGAAAGCGGGCCTTGGCTATCGCCGTAACTTCAGCCGACCGCCAGGATATCAAAAATGGTTTTAAAGAGGATGATCCCTCATCAGTTCTCCAGCCAATTGCTGAACACATCAGGAAACAAACCGGTGCCGAATATATCGTAATCGGTAATAAAAATGGCATCCGCTATACCCATCCCATTCAAGAGCGCATCGGGAAAATGATGGTCGGAGATGATAATGCGCGCGCACTTTCATTCGGCGATTCCTATATTTCAGAAGCGACTGGATCACTTGGCCCAGCACTTCGAGGGAAAGCCCCAATAACCGATGAAGACGGAGCTATTATTGGCGTTATTTCCGTAGGTTTTCTAAAAACAAATATAACTTCCATATTTCTTGAATACGCTGATTCCATCATTGCCATTGTCCTTATCGCCATCCTGATCGGCGCCCTTGGCTCTATGTTTTTGGCGCGCAACATTAAAAAGATACTTTTTGGGCTTGAACCAGAAGAAATTGCTAATTTATATACTGAACGCAATGCTTTAATAGAATCAGTCAGGGAAGGTATTCTTATGGTAGACAAAGCCGGTGATATTACAATGGCCAACGTTTCCGCATATGAATTCCTGTCTTTACCAAAAGAAACCGAGCTTATTGGCAAGCCTGTAGATGAAGTTTTGCCTAATACGCTGCTTCCCCAGGTTCTGCAGACAGGCGAAGCACAACTTGACCGGTTGATGACTATTCGCGGAAAAAAGATGATTGTCAACAGAATTCCCATCCATCTTGGAAATGAAATCATCGGAGCTGTTTCCAGTTTCCGGCTGCAATCAGACATAGAAGGACTTCGCAATGAGCTTACGCAAGTCAGGCAATACGCTGATGCTTTGCGGGCCCAGACCCATGAACACCAAAACTTTCTTTACACTATTTCAGGATTGATCCAGTTAAATTCTCTCGAGGAAGCGATGCAGCTGATTCATAATGAAACCGAAGAACAGCAATCACTCGTGCAATTTGTCACTCAGCGTCTGCAAGACCCGTTTCTTGGAGGCATCGTTATCGGCCTCTTCAACCGGGCACGTGAATTAAAAGTGAAATTAGTTTTGGATGAAGAAAGCTCCTTGAAAAAGCTTCCTTCCCATCTTGAAAAAAGTTTGTTTGTATCTGTTCTCGGCAATCTTGTGACCAACGCTTTCGAGGCAGTCGGGAACCTTCCAGAGTCTGAACGCATCGTCCGGCTTCTATTATCGGATAACGGGAGTGAAATCTTGATTGAAGTAGAAGACTCAGGAGAAGGAGTCGACGCCAAAATCCTCTCCACATTATTCAAAAAACGCATTTCGACCAAAGCCGGCAATGACCGCGGATTCGGGTTGCTTAAAGTCTATGAAAATGTAAAAGATCTGCAAGGCGAAATCGCTATGGAAACTGGCGACCTTGGAGGAGCTCTATTCATTATTTCCATAAAAATTGGAGGATATGTCCATGATTGAAGTTCTGATTATTGAAGACGACAAGCGAATAGCCGATATTCATAAACGGTTTATTGAAAAAATCGAAGGGTTTCAAGTGGTCGGTTCTGCATATACCGGGGCAGAAGCAAAAGATTGGATTCAATTATTAAAACCGCAGCTTATTTTGCTTGATGTGTATTTGCCGGATATTAAAGGTACAGACCTAATGCCTTTTATCCAGCTCGAAAGCCCGGATTCTGATGTTATCTTTATTACCGCTGCTTCGGAAACAGATATTGTAAAAAAAGCATTCAGAAGTGGCGTCACCGATTACATATTAAAACCGTTGACCTTCGACCGTTTTAAAGAAAGCCTTCTTACGTATGAGGCAAAACGGCGTTCCTTGGAGACAGAAGGGCCATTGAATGAAGAGTCGATTCAACTGCTTTGGAATAAAAGCCGCTCTGCTTCTGCAGAGCCGTTAGTGACACCAAAAGGTATCGACCCGAATACGATGTCCCGTATTCAAAAGAAACTTTCTGCATCAGTAAACGGAATTACGGCAGAAGAAATGGGGGCAGCTTGTGGAATGAGCCGCTCGACAGCCCGGCGCTACTTGGAGCACTTGGTGTCCGAGCAAACGGCTCATGCTGAGCTGCTTTACGGAACCATCGGAAGGCCAGAACGGCGGTATTTTCCGCGGCCGTGAACAATATGAACATTATCCACAATTTGGACATTATCCCTCTTATGACCACAAACATTGAATTTCATAAAAGTTCTGATAAATTGAAGACAGCAGATGAAAGCGCTGTCTTTTTATCATTTTAAAGGGGGATGAATTATATGTTGAAAAAATTAATGTCAGTTTCATTGGCCGGTGTATTGGCGGTTGGTCTTGCGGCTTGTTCTTCAGAGGAAAGTTCAAGTGCTAGTTCTGAGAAATATCCTGAACGCGGGATCACCATCGTAGCTCCATCAGGCGCTGGAGGCGGCTGGGATTTGACTGCCCGTTCGATCGCTAAGACGATGAACGCCACTAAATTGGTTGAAGAACCTATCACCGTGGAGAATAAGCCCGGCGGCGGCGGAGCAGTTTATATGGCAGAATATGCAACAAAAGAAGTTGATAATGATTACATGATGATGGTAAAATCACCGCCAATCCTGATCAATAACAATAAAGCTGAAGGAAATAGCCCTTACGGCTATAAAGATACAACACCGCTTGCGCAATTGACTCGCGATTACGGCGCCATTGTTGTGAAAGCAGATTCTAAGTTCCAATCATTGGGAGACGTCTTGGATGCCATTAAAGCCGATCCTACTGCAGTGACGCTTGCTGGAGGTTCAGCTCCTGGATCAATGGACCACTTAGTAGGTATCTTGCCGGCATTTGAATACGGCATCGATCCTAAGTCAGTAAAATATGTTTCTTATGACGGCGGCGGTGAAGCTGTTGCTGCTTTGCTCGGATCTAATGCAGATGTCATCGCTACAGACGCGTCGACGATTGCTGAATATGTGAAATCCGGAGATGTCCGGGTACTTGCTGTAAGTTCACCAGAACGTTTGGAAGGTACACTGAGTGAAGTGCCGACATTCATGGAAGAAGGAATTGATGCCGAGTTTACTATCTGGCGCGGAATTTTCGGTCCTAAAAATATGTCGGATGGCGCAAAAGAATATTGGTCTACGAAATTAGAAGAAATGTCTGCTTCTGAAGAGTGGAAACAAGAGTTGGAGAAAAACGGCTGGCAAAGTGAATATAAAAATAGCGAAGACTTTGTAGAGTACCTTACAAATCAAGAAAAAGTAATTGTTGAATTATTAACTGCTCTTGAAATGCAAAAATAATGCGAAAGCGGCTTCGGCCGCTTTCTTACTTTAAAAAGGAGTGAAAGACAATGAGTAAAACGTTCGATCGCTTTGCAGGAATCGCTTTTTTACTGATTGGCCTTCTGTTTGTCATTGAGAGCCAGCGGATTTCCGAAAGCTCATACGGTTCAGCAGTCGGTCCGGATATCTTCCCTATTGGCCTCGGTACAATATTAATTTTGTTGAGTCTGCGTTTGCTATACGAAACGTTCCGTTACCAAACAGGAACTAAAAACGGCGAAACTGTCCAGTATAAGAAATTTATCATAATCTTTGTCAGTGCACTTTTATATGCCATATTACTGGAGCCGCTTGGCTATGTCATCACGACTTTCGCATTTCTTTTAATCGCCTTTCAGACAATGGAGCGCGGCAAATGGGTCAAATCCATTTTGATCGCCAGTTTGTTCTCATTTGGCGTCTATTACTTTTTTGCCGAATTCCTTGGAGGCTCGCTGCCAGGATTCCCGGTATTTTAACTTGAGAGGTGGAGTATTATGAATACCTTACAATTTCTGATGGATGGATTCAGCATCGCGTTTCAATGGCAAAACATCCTCTTTGCATTTGCCGGAGTCCTAATCGGGACCGCAGTAGGGGTATTGCCTGGCATTGGGCCAATGAGCGGCGTGGCGCTTCTCATTCCTGTTACCGCTACTTTGACAGCTGGGCTGCCGGCGGAGGCAGCGGCGGCAAGTTCGATTATTTTATTGGCTGGTGTCTATTACGGCGCCATGTACGGCGGCTCAACCACCTCCATCCTGCTGAACACGCCTGGTGAATCTTCGTCAGTTGTCACGACTCTTGACGGTTATCAAATGGCCAAGCAAGGGCGTGCCGGAGCAGCTTTATCAATTGCTGCCATCGGTTCGTTTGCAGCAGGCATCATTTCTTTGATCGGTCTCGTTTTGCTAGCTGAGCCTTTATCAAATATAGCTTTGGAATTCGGGCCTGCCGAGTATTTTTCTTTAATGCTTTTGGGGCTTGCAGCAGTCAGCGGCCTTGCTGGAAAATCGATGACCAAAGCGTTGATGATGACCGTGTTTGGTTTAATGCTGGGCACTATCGGAATCGATGCTGTTTCAGGCATTGCCCGCTTTACTTATGATATTCCCGTCTTATATTCCGGGCTAGAATTTCTTACCATTGCTGTCGGCCTTTTCGCTTTAGGTGAAGTTTTCAAAACTGTTCTGGAACGAGATCATGAAGATGGCACAATGGCTAAAATCGGCCGTATCCTGCCAACCAAACAAGATATGAAAGATAGTGCAGCCCCTATATTGCGCGGCTCGTTTTTAGGATTCTTTATCGGTGTCTTGCCCGGTGCAGGAGCTACTCTGGCATCGTTCTTTTCCTATATCGGCGAGAAAAAATTCAGCAAAAATCCTGAACAGTTCGGCAAAGGGGCAATTGCCGGTGTTGCTGGACCTGAATCGGCCAACAACGCAGCTTCAGGAGGAGCCATGATTCCCCTTTTGACTTTAGGGATTCCCGGATCCGGTACAACCGCTATTCTTATGGGCGCTTTAATCATGTATAACATCCAGCCTGGCCCCTTGTTATTTGAAGATCATCCTGAAGTAGCCTGGGGGCTGATCGCCAGTATGTTTGTCGGAAACTTAATGCTTCTTATACTGAACATGCCTCTTGTAAAAGTGTTTGCTAAGATTATTCAAACACCGAAAAAGTATTTATTGCCGATCATTATTGCCATTTCGTTTTTCGGTGTTTACGCTGTGCAGTATACGACGTTCGATCTTTACTTGCTGCTTGCTTGCGGTGTTCTTGGTTACTTGTTGACCAAAAACGATTTCCCGGTTGCACCGCTGGTCTTGGCGCTGGTCCTTGGCCCAATGATTGAAAACAATATGCGCCGTGCACTTACCATTTCAAACGGTGAATTTTCAATTTTTGTCACCAATCCGATTTCGCTGGTGCTGCTGTTAGTAGCTGCTGCTTGGCTGCTGATTCCGCTGCTCTTGAAATTGAAAGGCCGTTCTGTAGTACTGAATGAAGAAGGATGATTGATATGACCTTCAGCCATACAAAAAAACCGTCCCCTAAAGGACGGTTTTTTTGATTGCTTATACTTCAGTTGTTTCTTTTAATGCATCAAGGCGTTCCTGAACTTCTGCTCCCGTTAAGCCGTGTTCAAAGGCATAGCGGTTGCGTGGATGTTCACGGCACTCGTCAGAGCATGAACGCATGTATTTATGTTCGTTTTCTTCAGAAGCGATAATTTTCTTGTTGCATTCCGGATTTGCGCAGTTCACGTAGCGCTCACATGGCTCGCCAGTGAAATGGTCTCTTCCAACCACAACATGCTCTACTTGGTTTACAGGAACCGCAATGCGCTCATCAAACACGTAAAGCTGTCCGTCCCAAAGTTCGCCGCGGACTTCCGGATCTTTTCCGTAAGTCACGATGCCGCCGTGCAATTGTGCTACATCTTCAAAGCCTTCTTTTTTCAGCCAGCCCGAAAATTTTTCACAGCGGATTCCGCCTGTGCAGTAAGTTAAAATTTTCTTACCTTCGAACATTTCTTTATTTTCACGGACCCATTCCGGAAGATCACGGAAGTTTTCGATATCCGGACGCACTGCGCCGCGGAAATGGCCCAAGTCATATTCATAGTCGTTGCGTGCATCAAGCACGATTGTATCTTGATCCTGCATGCGTTTATAGAATTCTGCAGGCTCTAAGTAAGTTCCAGTCAATTCGTTCGGGTCGATGTCATCTTCGAGGCCCAAGTGAACGATTTCTTTTTTTGCGCGCACGTGCATTTTTTTGAATGCATGGCCGTCTGCTGCATCAATTTTGAAGACGATTTCTGAAAAACGCGGATCGCTTTTCACCATCTCCATGTATGCTTCTGTTTGTTCGATCGTGCCTGAACATGTACCGTTAATTCCTTCATGGGAAACAAGGATACGGCCTTTAAGCCCGATTTCCTTGCAAGCTGCCAAATGTTCAGCTGCGAAAGCCTCAGGATCTTCGATTGGTGTATATAAATAATAAAGTAAAACATTGTGTGTATGATTTTGCATGAATCATACCCCCTATTCTTCAATTTGTTTCATAAGCCCCAAAGACTTCAAAAACCTAAATCATTTTACAATAAAAACCGGTAAAATTCAACTTTTGCAGAATTGAAAAAACAGCTGTGCAGAACAGCTGTCTTTTATAATTAGGCTATTATGCCATGTCCTCCAGCACTTGTCGGAGAATGGATCGGCACCTTCACTTTTCTTTTGTCCAGTTGCGGCGATCAGACCCTCGGGGTCATAAGCCAACCCGGCTGTGCGGCAAAGAGCGCCGCTCCGCCGGTTCGACTTATGCCTTTCGGGTCTTTCTTGATCGCCTTCACTTTTCTTTTTCCACGTTGAGATCCCAGACAAATCCGTATTGGTCTTTCACTTTTCCGTATTTGGCCCCCCAGAAAGTGTCTTGAAGTTCCATGATCACTTGCCCGCCTTCAGACAGTTTACTGAAAATAGTTGTGGCTTCTTCTTCGCTTTCACACTCCACGACAAGCGCCAGGCCTGAACGGGGCAGTTCCGGTTGTTCCTCTACAGAATCAGCCATCATTAACCGGAAATCGCCTTTTTGCAAAAGGCAATGCAGAAGATAGTCTTTGGCATGATCCGGGCTTGGAAAGCCGGAATCCCCGTATGTTTGGCTTCCTATTCTTTCTAAGCCAAAAACCTCCTCATAAAAAGATGAAGCTTCGCCTGCTTGGCCATAAAATGTAAGATATGGTGTAATCGAACCTTTCATTTAAACATCCCCTAACATACTCGATTTTTTACAGAGCGCCCTTCAAAACACGATGCAATGGCTTCTGCATTCATTGCCATCATCGCGAGCCGCGTCTGGACAGTAGCACTGCCGATATGAGGCAATACCGTCACATTCGGCAAACTAAGCAGCGGATGGTCCGTCGGAACCGGTTCTTGTTCAAAAACATCCAAACCCGCTCCCCATAGCTTATTCGCTTTTAACGCTTCGTATAAAGCGGCTTCATCTACAATCCCGCCACGTGCCACATTGATCAGACAAGCAGATTCTTTCATCAGTGACAATTCCCGTTCACCGATCATGCCTTTTGTTTCCTCTGTAAGCGGCGTTAAAATCACCACAAAATCCGACTCTTTCAGAAGATCATCCAATGCCGCATATTTTACATCCTCCAGGCTTCGGCGTGTCCGGTTGTGGTAAAGTACGTTCATGCCGAAACCTTGAGCACGCCTCGCCACCGCTTCTCCTATTCGCCCCATGCCGATAATTCCAAGTGTTGCTCCACCGACATTCTGGCCGGTCATCCCCATCGGGCTCCAAGATTTCCATTCACCCGATCGCACTGTTCTATCTGCTTCCACGATGCGCCGTGCCGTTGCCAACAGCAGTGCAAACGTTAAATCTGCTGTTGTTTCGGTCAATACATCCGGCGTATTCGTGACAAACACCTTATGTTTATGGGCGGCTTCCAAATCGATGTTGTTGTAGCCCACCGCCAGATTTGTGACGATTTTCAAATTCGGGGCGGCTTCGAAGACTTCCTCATCGATTTGATCCGGCAGCATCGTCCAAAGCGCTTGCGCGTCTTTCACTTGTTTTAATAATTCCTCACGCGGAGCGGATGTTTCCGCATCTTCCCACATCCGTACTTCATAGGATTGCTGTAAGCCTGCTACAACTTCATCAGGCAACTTCTGTGTAATGTAAACGATTGGTTTCATGCCGATCCTCTCCAATTCCATTGTATGTACCTCTATGCCTTAACAGGTGCTAGCATTTTTCCATTATCAAACAATTATAACAATAAAAAAAACTGCCGGCAAACAACCGGCAGTTTTTCCACATTAGATTCAATCTATTTCGCGTGTTCTGATTTTCTTAACATAAAACCAAATAGCTGCAATTCCGCCCAGTGCAATCAAAGCATAGACCACGT
Organism: Planococcus sp. 1R117A; assembly: GCF_051417975.1. Taxonomy (NCBI): domain Bacteria; kingdom Bacillati; phylum Bacillota; class Bacilli; order Caryophanales; family Caryophanaceae; genus Planococcus; species Planococcus sp. 1R117A. The sequence continues at coordinate 480,188 of NZ_JBPRLO010000001.1, forward strand.
TCGAATAAATATCGAGCTGCTCCATAATCTGATCGCGGTTTTCTCCTACTGCTTCCCCTACAAAGACAAGGACCGTATTCCATAGAAGGGTTCCCAGTGTAGTGAATGTCAGGAACAGCCAAAATTTCGTATTGGCCATCCCTGCTGGAATTGAGATTAAACTGCGGACCAGTGGAATCAGCCGGCCGAAAAAGATGGTCCAGATGCCGTAGCGGTCAAACCAGGCATCAGCACGGTGGATATCGGCTTTTTTGATGCGTAGTATGCGGCCATATTTCTCCACAATTTTCTCTAAGCGCTCGACGTCCAAAAGGAGTCCAATTCCATATAATATTAACGCACCCGATACTGAACCGGCAGTAGAAGCCAGAATCACTCCCGGAATGGTCATATCCGTCGTTGTTGTCATAAATCCGCCTAATGTCAAAATCACTTCGGACGGAATTGGCGGAAACACGTTCTCCAGCATAATAAGTAAAAAGATTCCGATGTAACCATAGTCAGACATAATTGTTGTAATCCACTGTTCCATTTAATTGCTCCTCTTAGTTTGTTTGCTCAAATTTCATCTTGATCGACCATAATTCTGAGCGGCTTCCAATACGGATGGCTGGTCCCCAAAATCCAAAACCCGATGACACAAGGAAATGGGTTTTTTCTGTCAAGCGATGGCCATAATCCAGTTCAAATACTTTTTTCGTTATAAAACGGTTCGGCCACATTTGCCCTTTATGGGTATGGCCGGATATATGTAAATCTGCCCGCAAGTCTACCGGCGTCTTTAAATCGGATGGGGTATGGTCCAGGATAATCCACGGCAATTCAGTTCCTGGTTTCAATAATTCCAATGCATGGCGCTTGCCGTTTGTCCGGTCTTCACGCCCTGTTAAATAGAAACGATTTCCAACCAAAATGGTTTCATCCCGCAGAATATTCACACCGGAACTTTCCATTAGCTTTACCAGCAGAGGGATTTTTTTGCCGTAATACTCATGGTTCCCCAAAACGCCATAGACGCCTAATTCAGCTTCCAGTTTCTCCATCTCTTCTTTCATTCCGTAACGTGCATACCATACCGGGTCATCGTCCACTAAATCTCCGGCAAGCAAGACGGCATCCGGCTCTAATTTATTGGATCTTGTGACAAAACGCTTAAGATGCCGTCTGCCTGATAATACACCCAGATGAAAATCCGACCCTACTACTATATGAAGAGGTTCTGAAACAGGACCGTCGACAGTTATCTCCAATTCACGGACAACCGGGCTATAAGCCAGAAATGTACCAGCAATAAAAATCAAAGCAAAAATGATCGCCACTGCATTTCCAAGAATAAGAGCTTCTTGATCCCATTCCACAAATAGGCTGACTATGTTCGCAATTGGAAAGAAAATAATGCCGTATTCCAGGAAAGCGAACCAATAAGCGCCAATCACTGAAAATGCCAGCCATCTATGCCCCAGACGCCCGATGAAAAAGCTGAAAGCAAGGATAAACCAGATGACGCCGAATAGCACCGGATAAATCCATTCTGCCCATGATTCAAACCATACATATACGTTCCAGCCCAGATAAGTGACAATGGCCAGATAAATACTTAATGCCGTAATGCTGTAAGTGATTATTCTCATTGAGCAGCCCCCTTCTTCATACTATATAAAAGACATTATAGCATTTTACATTTCAATCCACCTTACCTAAACGAAACTACGCCTCAAGTCTTAGTAAAAGATGCAGTCAGGGACCGTATTGAAAAGATTCAGCACTTGATAAGATGAAGATACAAATTGAGAGGAGGAATTAAATTGAATAAGTTTTGGATGATTACACTGGGCATCGTCGCCGGCATCATCGTACTATCCAATCTCAGTGCCATCATGGGATTGGCAGTCTCTGGTTTGATTCTCTACATGGGTGTGCATTTTTACTTGAAAAGCACATCGACAGCAGCAAAAATCTGGTGGGGATTTGTTGGAGCCGTGGGCGTACTGTCAGCCATCTCCAACGTACCGGCATTGATTGGTGTCGCAGCAGCTGCCGGATTATGGTGGATTTACCGCAACTGGAATGACCGCCCCGTCACTGTCACGAAAAAAGATGATCCGTTCACAAATTTCGAAAGACAATGGGACAAACTTACAAAATAAGGAGGAATACAAATGGCATCTTTATGGGAACGGTTTAAATTCACAGTAGCAACAGACGTAGATACACTGGTATCAAAGAAAGAAGAAAAAAATCCACTGGCCGTCTTGAACCGTTATATCGTGGAAGCTGAAAAGCAAACGGAGGAAACAGGGAAATGGGTGGAGCGCCAAGCTAAGTTGAACAGCAAGCTGGAAAAAGAATTAGCTGAAGCGCTATCCATGCTTGAAAAACGGCAGTCACAGCTCCAACTGGCGCAGAATTCAGGTGAAAGCGACTTGTCAGCATTTGCTGAAATGGAAGTGGCGGCTTACTCCAACCGTACAGCCCAGTTAAACCGGACAATCGAAGAAAATCTGGCCGAATTAAACGGGCTGGAGCAGCGCTATGAGGAAATGAAACATAAAGTAAAAGACATGAAAGTACGCCAGCTTCAATTGATGGGCAAAGAAAATGCAACGCGTGCCCATCACCAGATGGACAAAGTCTTAAATCCGGAACTTGCAGCAGAGCGTCTCGGGTCTTATGACGACATGGCGTCCTACATCCAAACACTGGGTTCAAAAGTTGAACAGGAACATGAACGCTCTGCAATGGAACGCCGGCTGGAAGCTTTAGAAAAAAACAGCGCACAACAAAAGGAAATTGGGTAAACTAACATGAGAAGAAGGATTCCTTCTTCTCACTTTTCCGATACAAAGAAGGAGGCAAAACTGCGATGCAACAGTTCACTACTAACAAACAGGCGTTGATCATTCTGAGCGCTTTACTTCTCATCTTCGTGGAAGCTGCTTTTTTCGGAAACGGCAGTGTATTTTTGGTTCTTCTTGGTATCGGACTGATTTACTATGCAATTAATAAAAGTGCGAAAACGCGAAAATCTTACATCTGGACTGGAATAATCCTGATTGGCATCTCCGTCTTATCAATGTGGAGCTTGCGGCTGCTGATCTTTTCAATAGCGGTTTATTTACTCATCCGCCTTTGGAAAGGTGATGAATGGCAGCAAAGTGTCCCGATTCAAGGAGCGGTCGATAAAGGCCTGATCCAAAACAAATTCCTCTCTGCCCAAAGCACCCCAATTGAAGCTTATGAATGGAAAGACATCCATGTACAAGGATTTGTCGGCGATTTGCTTGTGGATGCAACGCAGACCGTCTTACCGAAAAAGACTTCCTTAATTTCCATCCGGCAAGGATTTGGCAAAGTCAAAATTGTTTTGCCTTATGAAATTCCTGTACGCATTTATTACACGACGCTTCTTGGCGACGCCCAGTTTTTCAGCGGCGAAAAAAAGCGCATCTGGAACGGCACCATTCATGCAGAAGACGGGTACAGCCAAGACGATTACAATAAAACCGAATTGATCATATCTCTTTCAACTTGGATGGGAGATGTCGAGGTGATTCGCCGATGAAACAGATTCTTCCGCGCGGCCTGTTTTTCGTGGGCTTATTTGCAATCATCATTTTCGGTATTTTGATTGTGCTTCTGGGGCTCCCCACCGAACGCACATGGTCAGTCCTGTGGGAAGATTTTGTGGCCGGTCTTCCTTTTGGTATTTGGCTTTTCGTCTTGATGCTCGCTTTGTCTTCCGGAATCGCCTGGTGGTCTGAATCGTTAACGCGCTCGAAAGTGCAGGAACTCGACGATATTTTCCAGGCCCTCCTCCGCAACGAAGACCAGACCGTCATTGAAGCGGCCCATATGAAAACTTTGCCGAATCATTTATCCGCTTCAATTTTGAAATTGCAGAAGCTATTGGAATCCCAGCGCAAAAGCTTAGCGCGCATTTCCAATGAACGGGCAGAAACCCAAGACCAGATCATCCAGGAACGGCTGATCATGGAACGCCAGCGCCTGGCGCGCGAGCTCCACGATTCGGTTTCCCAGCAGCTCTTTGCGGCTTCGATGCTGCTGTCTTCGATGACCGAACAAGAAGGGGCATCTCCCGGTCTATTGCAAACTGAAAAAATGGTGCAGCAAGCCCAGCTTGAAATGCGTGCCTTGCTCCTGCATCTGCGCCCTGCTGCACTCCATGACAAAAGTCTGCGCCAAGGGTTGTTTGAACTGGTCTCTGAGTTAAAGGAAAAAGTATATTTCACCATTGAGCATAAGTTGGAAGAAGTTCATTTGCCAAAAGGGGCTGAAGACCACTTATTCCGCATTGCCCAAGAAACACTGTCGAATACGCTGCGCCATTCCAAAGCGACCGAAGTTCATATTTTATTTATTGAACGTGATGACTTTGCTATTTTACGCATCCAGGACAACGGAGTCGGTTTTGAAAGCGAACAGTCCAAGTCAACTTCCTATGGGCTAAAGCATATTGAAGAAAGAGCCATCGAAATCGGTGCTACCAGCAAAATTGTTTCAGTGCCTTCAGAAGGCACAATCGTAGAAGTAAAAGTCCCTATCGAAAGGATGGTTTCCGATGATACGAATCTTATTGGTTGATGACCACGAAATGGTACGCATCGGCGTCTCTGCTTACTTGCAGTCGCAAAGCGACATGGAAGTCGTCGGTGAAGCAGTGAACGGCGAAGAAGCGGTAAAAATGGCGCTCGACCTTCGCCCGGATGTCATTCTGATGGACATGGTCATGCCGGGCATGAACGGAGCGGAAGCAACCGATGCCATTATCCGGCAATGGCCAGAAGCGAAAATCATGATTGTTACCAGTTTTTTGGATGACGACAAAGTCTATCCGGCATTAAAAGCAGGAGCGGTCAGTTACATATTGAAAACGTCCAAGGCGTCCCGCATCGCAGAGTCAATTCGGGAAACAATGAACGGCACGTCTGTACTGGAACCTGAAGTGATGAGCAAAATGATGAAGCAGATGCGCCATGACCATGTCTTGCATGAAGACCTGACAGACCGCGAAATGGAAATTTTGCTGCTGCTGGCAAACGGCTACACCAACCAGGAAATTGCAGATGAGCTGTTTATCGCCTTGAAAACCGTCAAAACCCATGTCAGCAATCTGCTATCGAAGTTGGAAGTCCATGACCGCACACAAGCCGTCATCTACGCCTTCCAGCATAAACTCGTCTCTCCTCCACAGTGAGGGGAGGTTTTTTGTTTATATTAAGTCGAATCTTTTACAATTGCCACTTGATGCACTAAGTATAATTGAAAGAGGCTGTCCTCAAAGTCAGTGAAATCGACTTTCGGGACAGCCTCGTTTTTATTTATATAGTATGAATCGAAACCATCACTTTAAACAAGTCGCCGTCCACTTCAATTTTCATCACTCCACCGTGCAGATCGACAATGGATTGGGCTATCGCAAGGCCAAGGCCAGAGCCTTCAGTTTGCCGTGATGCGTCTCCTCTTTTAAAGCGTTCGAACAGTTCATCGGTATTTTCACCGAGTTCATAGCGGGTAATGTTCTTGATGACGAATTCAGCCTGTCCATCGGATTCACTCAATGATAAATAAACGCGAGTGCCTGGCAATGCATACTTGATGGCATTCAAAATCAGATTATCAAAAACACGCCACCATTTTTGGCCATCGACGTGCACATGAACGGGCTTGTTCGGATTGGTTACCCGGAAATCCAACCCTGAAAGCCCGATGTCTTCCGCATGTTCAGCGAGCGCTTGCTGCAGCAATTGGTTCAAATCTATTCGTGTGCGCTGAAGCTCTATATTGCCGCTGGCCATCTTTGAAACCTCAAACAGATCTTCGATCAATGTTTTCAGGCGTTGTGACTTACGGTCTAGGATTTCCGCGTATGCCAGCCGTTCCTCATCCGATAAATTGGGTGTTTTCATCAAATCCGTGTACGTGATGATCGAGGTCAGCGGTGTGCGCAAATCATGGCTGACATTGGTGATCAATTCCGTTTTCAGCCGTTCGCTTTTGGCTTGCTCAAACATGGACATTTTGACGCCTTCTTTCAGGCGGTTTAATTGTCTGGCGTGCTGTGCGAGCGGGGATTTGCCGCGAATCGGCAGTTCTTGGTTTAGCCGGCCGCTTGCCATCGCTTCTGTTTCCAGCATCAGTACATTCAGATAGCCGAATCGGTTCAGCATAACCAAAACAGCTGGAAGTCCAAGCAATGCCGAAGCGGGCAGCCATAAAATAACCATCTGTGGGTATATGAACAGCAACAGTGTCCCTGCTCCCCAGAAAAAGACGACAATCAACAACATAAGAGTCTGGATGCCGATGGATTTATTCAAAAAAGCCTGACGTGCATTTTGGATGCTGCGCAGCATAAAGCTTTGCTGGAATTCATATTTGAACACTTGCCCTTTTCTGTAATAGGCGAACAGCCAAATGATCTGCAGCAAGCTTAAAGCCGTTAAACCGAGCGCCGCAATCAACTTCCAAGCCAAATCGAATCCGTAACCAATATAGTTATCGGTCCAAGTATTTGCCATTGTCCAGAACAGCTCCGAACTGGCAAAAAGCGCAAATACAATAGAGATGGCAGCCAGCAGAAAGCGGCTATCCATTGTCAAACGCGACCATTTTACATAGAAGGGCGTTTTAATGAACCATTCCAGCTCAAATCGAAGATGTGTCCACAGAACGACAATTCCAGCAATCACCAAAGCGCCGAATGCGTATAATATGCTCTTCACAACTGTAAATTGCATGAAATTCACACCTTGTCCCGAAGACGCCAGCAAAGATCGATCAATCTGTATGGTCCCAACGAAATCAGCACTCGAATTCGGAAGAGCAGACGATTCGGTATTAAAAAATGCCGAATTCGTATTTACCGAATACTCTCCTGTCGAACTCAACGGATTATCTTTCGAATATGTTTTTTCGAAATACGGCTGCTCTTTCAGCTGCCCTTTTGTAAACGTCTCTTCGGTTTCAAGATTAGTAAGTTCGTATACGTAATACGCGGTGTCTTTTAAAAAATCCGTTTTCTCGTTTCCTGAATCCCGGCTTATTTGTTCGATCGACTCTTTCCGTTCCATCAGTATTTTTCGAACAACCGCTTCATCATCGGAGAAGTTATTCCGAATTTCCTCCACTTTCTTTTCCCGTTCTTGAGTAAGTGCCTCTTCTAAATCTTTATTGCCAGCAGAAATGGCTTCCTCAATATCCGATTCATACTGATTGCGGATACTGAAGAGTTGGTCTGCTAATGTACCATTCCGGCTGCGGTATTCCTCTATTTCCGATGAAGTGACCGGTACAGCAGTCTCATCGATCAGTGGATCCAATTCCAAGGCAATAAGACGATCGGTAAAATAAACGAAATCCGTCTCGAAATCAACCGTGTCCAAATAGGATTTCCCAAAATACTTCGAACCCAGTTCCAAAATGCTAAAACAGCCAATTATGATAAATGAAGCAATGAATAGCCATAGCCATTTCTTCACTGATTAAGCATCCCCTCTCGATAAGGTTCTGAGAGAAGCCAGCAATTCAGCAACCGGCGAAGTTATAAAAAATTCAAAGATAAAGGTAAAGCAGTAGAGCAGGCTGAACAAAGCACAGACAATCGCAACTACCGACCATATATCATTTTTCCATTTTGTAGCCAATGCCCCATACCACCTTTACATACCTCGGATTTTTTGGGTCTGCCTCGATTTTTTCGCGAATCTTGCGTATATGTACCGCCACGATATTTTCAGCGTTATAAGCAGGTTCGTTCCAGACACGTTCATAAATCTCATGGATGGAAAACACGCGCCCGGCATTAGCCATCAATAATTCCGTTATTTTAAATTCAATCGGCGTCAGTTTGATTGGCTCTCCGTGAAGCGACACGTCCTTCGCTTCTGTATTCAGCACAAGACCTTCTATTTCAATATGCTGAGCCTTATCTTGGTAATTGCCAAGAGTGACGTAGCGTCTTAGTTGTGATTTCACACGGGCAACCAGCTCCATCGGGTGGAACGGCTTTGTCACATAATCGTCCGCTCCTACTGACAGGCCATGGATTTTATCGGAATCCTCCACTTTCGCGCTTAGCATGATGATCGGAATATTGCGTGTTTCCCTAATTTTAAAAGTTGCCGAAATTCCATCCATTTTCGGCATCATAATATCGAGAATCATGACATGCACTTCATTTTCTTCAAGCAATTCCATTGCTTCAAGGCCATTCGCCGCTTTCAGTACTTTATAGCCTTCGTTTTTCAAATATATTTCAATACCGTCCCGGATATCCTGGTCATCGTCTGTCACCAGCACTGTATGCCTCATTTCTTGCACCTCTTCCCTCTATGAACCTAATTGTAAATGGAAATTCTTAAGCCGAGCTTATCAAAAATATGAAGAATTTCTTAAGAAAGAGGTGTTTTTTCCATAGAGGCAGCTTTGCTGTTCGGATAGCTCTTTTTTCTGCCGAATGTTAACACCAGAATTCCGCCCAAAAGCAGCAAAACGCCTAGCCAAGCGATTCCTGTAAGCACTTCACCGACAATGAAAACGCCTAAAAGCGCTGCTGTCATCGGTTCAGCAAGTGACAGCGTCACTGCAGAAGAAGAAGGAATGATTTTTAATCCGCTTGAGAACAAAATATACGAAAGACTCGTAGCTCCTAGGCCGAGGTATAAAATAACCCCTAAGTTCTCAGGTGCCGCTATGTATGACAAATCAAAAAAGAATAAGAACGGCATCAAATACAAAGCGCTTAACGAGAAAATCACAGCCACTGAAGGAACGGCATCCATTCTTTCCAAGACTTTTTTGCTGATAAGCGCATAGGCGGCGAACGACAAGCCAGCGCTAAGCGCCAGCAAAATGCCCATAGGATTGACCGCCGGTGCGTCCTTGTCGGCAAACAACAGCAAGCAGCCGACAATTGCCAAGCCGGTCGCCATGGCCCAAACACGGTCCGGTTTTTTTCTTAATACAGCCCATTCAAGAATGCCTGAAAAAACCGGCGCACTGCCAATAGCTACAACTGTACCGATCGCGATACCTGTCAATTGGACCGAAGAAAAAAACAATGGCTGAAACAGGGCCATCGTGGCTGCTGATAAAAAGACCGCTTTCCAAGGAATCGACCGGAACATTAACTTTTTCGTCCATAAAACAAATGCCAAAAGCGTAAATCCTCCAATGCTCAACCGCAGAGCCCCAATCGTCAAAGGATGCGCAGTCCCGTCAAGGAAACTTTGGGCGGTCCCAGTTGTTCCCCACAGCATCGCTCCTAGCAAAACCCAAATATATGGCCAATAATTCACATTAAACACTCCCTGTATTTTATCAATGTAGTAAACCTTATCATGAATTTTATAGTTTGAGATAGCCTGTTCCATCAATTATAATAAAAGAAAAGAGAGGAGATGATCATATGTATATGACAATCCCGGAAACTGCCGTTTTTCTATCAATGCCTGAAGAACAAGTGATGAGTTACGTGCTTGAAGGCCGTATTCGCGCAGTCAATGACGGAGAACAGTACTTGATCAATACCTCACAGTTCGAAACGCATTTCCAGCAGCTTGAGTTAGCTAAACAAGCTCTTGAAGAATGGCGTGCCATCCCTATTCCGGACGATGTGGATATTCAAGACGAAGATTAAGAAAAAGCATCTTAGCCGATTTTCAGGCTAAGATGCTTTTTTGTTTCTTATTTTGGATAGCGGATATATTGCCGTTGGCCTTCGATGATTTTCTTATTGTCTTCGATCATTTTATCGTAATTCAGCTTTTTCATGTTTTCGAAGTCTTGATCTGCAATCACATTCAAGCCGTTCAGGTTCTTGCGCATTTTTTCTGCGTTATCGGTGATTCCTAGAACAAACTTCTGCGGTTCTTGCCCAAGACCATTCCAGCCTTCAGATTTTTTAAGAAAAGAAGCAAAAGCTTTGATTTCAGCATTTTTTTCCAGGAGCAGCTGTAAATTCAAGTACTGATACAAGGTCAGCAGGTTTGCTGCTTCCTGTGTCTTCATGACGTCTGCTTCAACGATTTCCTTGCGGACTAATACGTCATTTTCATAATAGTTCTTGTAGTCTTTTATTAATGAAGTCAAGTTTTGCTGTATTTTCCATAGCTCCGCAAAAGCTTCTCTTCCTTCTAAAACAGCTGGATCCGATGTAGAAACAGGGATGCTTAAAGGTTTTGTAAAATAAGCGGCATTTATTTTCAAATAATCCATGCCAATATTGAAAATATTATTGCTCAAATCACCGAAAAGAGCTAAATGGCGTTGTGCTTCCAGCGCTTCGTCCCGGTCTTCTTCACCAGGGGTTACATAAGCAGTTGCAACAGACGCATTGTTTTTGGTGAATCCAGCCATGTAATAAGGCTTGCCGTTCACCATCCAATAAATCGGATTTACAAATATGCCTTCTGTCCATTTTTTATGCTTCTTAACTTTTTTCAGGAGCAGCTGAGTAGTCTGGTCATTCATCGATGAATCTCTCCTTTTAAACAGTCTTACTAAATAATAGCATTAGCCGAACAATCCAGTAAAAGAATTCCATCCTTTAGCGATGGCGTCAGTAGCTTTCGAAGCAGTACTCTTAATGCCACCCCAATTTCTTGCAACGTAGCCAGTAAGTTTTGAAGCTCCCCATAATGCGGCACCTGCAACAACTATTCCAGCTCCAATGGCTTGGCCGCCGGGTATCGCAGCGGCAACTACACCCGCACTCATCAAAGTAGATCCCAGACTGGCCGTCGCATCAGAAACTTCGGCAGTCTTTTCTGCACCGCTGGCAGTTGAACTATTTAGCGTATCAATTGCCCCTCCTTCACCGAAGGTTTCATTATATGTTTCAATTCCACCTAGTACAGCACCACCTGCTGCTGCTACTACATTCAGTTTTCCCAAGGCTCCCATCGCTGTCGAGCCTGCGGTAGCCGCCCCACTCATTGCCCCCCCGACTGTGGAAGCTTGGGAAGCGTTTCTCGCGCTTTGTATTGTATTGATGGACTGGGCAGCTGTGAAACTATTTGCCGCTGCATCGTTGGCATCAGATATTCCGTCCAATATTGGGCTGTCGATTCCGAGTTTTAAACCATTCAATAAAAGTCCTGATAAGAAGAATGCGGAGCCCCGGCCCATTTCTCCGCTGCTTGAAGTCAATGAATCTCCAGCCAAACTCACTTGGCCAAGAATTACGTCTTTAGCTACATAGTTGAACACTTCAAATCCATCAGGACCTGAAGAAGTTGCTCCGTTGGCATTTGTGGCATCGCCGGAAGTGCCGTCGCCTGAAGTGCCATCACCGTTCGTGCTGTCTCCGGCTGTTCCGTCACCGCTCGTGCCGTCGCCTGAAGTTCCGTCGCCGCTCGTGCCGTCGCCGGAAGTCCCGTCGCCGCTCGTGCCATCGCCGGAAGTTCCGTCGCCGCTCGTGCCATCGCCGGAAGTTCCGTCGCCGTTTGTGCCTTCGCCGGAAGTTCCGTCGCCGTTTGTGCCTTCGCCCGAAGTTCCGTCGCCGCTCGTGCCGTCACCTTCCCAGCTCTCGCCTTCCCACGTATCTCCGGTCCAACTTTTCCCTTCCCAAGGCGTTCCTTCCCATGTATCGCCAGTCCATGTATCACCTGTCCATGTATTTCCAGTCCAGGGTTGAACTGCAGATGCGACCGAAAAGAAGAAAGATTGTCCGATGATCAATAAAATCACTGTAGAAATAACTATCCTCTTCATTAACAGCTCCATAACTTCCCCTCCTTTTTTACTTATTTCGAAACTGCAAAGTCGTTGTTGTTTTCAATCGTCAACAAACTTAAATCTTCTTTCCATTTCACCGTAAATGAAGCCAGTATCAAGTAAAACAAAGGCAGGAAAATGGTATTCAAGAAAATATGGCAAACTGCTATTGCCAGAAAAGATGTAGTTATATCTAAAATAATCAATTGAAGCATATAAGATCCGATTAATTCAGCAAAGCCGAAAACTGCAATCAGCAGTATAATCTTCCAATGCTGGGTTTTAAAAATCCGAACACTCTCTTTTATTGATGCCCAAACCGACTGTCCTTCTATGACAGCTATGATCGGTGTCATCGAAAATATTCCCAGCAGAATGACGCCCGGTACCACGAATAAACTAAAGCCAATAATAATCAATGCACCGGCCACTGTAGAAAATAAGAAAAAGTGGAAGCCTTTTAAAGCGAATTGAAAAAATGCTAGCCTTAAGGGCTGTTCCTGGCCCATTTCTTCGTAATGCCAAAAATAAACGAATGGCACGAGAGCAAACAAAAATAATGTAAAGACAATATATGCATTATAGACGTCTGCAATTGTAAAAAGAGAACCGAATGCCGGGGTAGCTGCCAAAATATAATTGGAGGCAAAAAACTGAATCAATATAATCGGTAATTGAATAAAGATTACAAGCAGCAGAATCCGTTCGTATTTCTGTCCGAAAAAAGTCAATGCTGACCGGATTGGCCGTTCCATAAAATAACCTCCGTCCTTTTATTGTTTCTGAAGCTGAAGCAAATGGTTCTTTCTCATATAGGGCAGTGCCAGTCCTACAGCAAATGCTGTAAATGGAAAGCTTCCTTCTGCAAATAGCCATTCTGCTATCGTGACAGGAACAAAAATTCCGTAAAAGAAAATCATTAATATAAAATAAATCCTGCGCCATTTTTTCTCTTTCTTCATAGTAAACCTCTATTCCAGGGAATAAGTTCTCCCTTCCCAACCGGGTAACTTTTGAACAAACTTCACTTCCGGGCCTTTCGAAGATTTAAACAAACTTTCCTTGATGCCGGCAAAAAATCCGTTATAGCCAATTGCGCCTACTTCGCGGGAAGATTCCACAACAATTTGGCCGTCTTCAAAGACGGTCATAACAGCGCCATCGAGTTCCCCGCCATTTGCTAAAATTGCATTCCTCGCACTTTCCTTCATGGATTTGATCCAATCAAATTCCAGTTCAAGACTCATTTTTTCCTTCATCATGCCGTTTCCAAGCCCTTTGTCCAGTTCTTTGGCCAAAATGCGGTCAATCGCTTCATTGCGGATTTCATTGAGTGTATAATCTGCCATCTCGCCTGATAGTTTCTCGGATTCTTCATCGATCAACTCATCAATGCTTTTTTCTTTCTTTTCTTCGACAGGTGCTTCAGGTAATTCCGGTTCAGCGGGTTCTTCAGGCGACGCTTCTTCTTGTGCTGCCTCTTCTTTTTCTTTTGCTGCCTCCTCTTCTTCAATGAACTTTTTTAAGTCTTTCTCGTATGAAAGAATGAATCCCGGAAGTTCTTCGTAAAGAGTGGCTGTAGCCGCAAGTGCTGCCTGCTGAGAAGTAGATACTGCTTGTTCTTTCGCGATCAACGCTCCTGCCAGATTCAAGATCAGCAAAAACAGGACAATCATAATACTGATTAAGCCCAAAACGAAAAGTGCGACATTGCCTTGTTCGTTTTTTAGACGGATGCGAATTTTCTTCATTTGATCACCTTGCCTGATGTATCAGCGCTGTACGAAAAAGTAGGCTTTCCTCCAGCGAACAGCTTAGCCGGCAAAAACACAAAATCAATCTTAACATTGACTGCCGCTGTAAATTCATTGGTTCCTGAAATAGGTGCGCCTGCAAAGCTGATGTAACTGCCGCCGGCGTCCACTATGTTTTGCGCCGCGGCAGTTGCTTCCCCGGCATCCGCAGTTACTGAATAGACTTTAGCGGCTTCACTTGCAGCGGATTCTGCAATCATTAAGCCATGAAACCCAGCGATGAACTGCCAGGCAATCATCATCGTCGTAAAAATCAGCGGGACAACTCCTAAAAATTCAATTGTCGCTGAGCCTTCTTCATTCATCATCTTTTTCATCGCCATCACCTCTGCTGATAGACTCCCGCTTTTCCAACTTATTTAGCATAAATAAGCTGGAAAAAGGGGAGTCCCCTTTTACTGTTATGCTGCTTCATCAGGATACTTCTCTTCTATTTGCTTGCGCATTTCACTCAAACCTTTTTCTTTCACTTCATTCAACTCCGTGACGAGAGGTGTTCTTGAGGCATTCGCCAAATCGCTGATTGCAAAGATTTTTTTCTCCAGATAATCTACTTGATCCCAAGTAATGTAACCGGCTTGCTGTAGATACCGGACGCCTCTGCTTAGTGCCAATTCTTGCTTTTGAGAAGCGGAACTCCAATGGTTTTCGAATTTTTGAATGGCAAGCCAACTGGCATTGCTGGCTTTTAAGACATCCAGTTCTGAATCCATTTTCCAATTCTCCCAATTTCTTAGAACCTCTTCTGACTGTTCGAATTGTTCGCTCAGTTCTTTGCCGTCAGTTACGTTCGAAAATATTCCATTTGCCGCTTCCGCAACATCTTTCAATTGCTGCTGCGCTTCAGCATCTGCATTAAAGCCAATCACATTAATGATGGGGGATATATCGCTTGCTGCCAGCGTTTTCGCTGTTGCAACAGGATTTCCACCACATGTTTCAATGCCGTCACTGACCATATAAATCAGATTGGTATTTGTCTTGCTATCCAAGCCGGCAAAACTTTCTTTGGCCGACTCTAATGCGCCTGCTACCGGCGTCCATCCAGCCGGTTCAAAAGCATTCAAAGCTTTTTCAAACTTTTCTTTTTCATAAGTGCCACGTTCGTAGATTTCTTCTACAGCTGCACAAGAAGCCGCTTTATCCGCTTCAGATCCTGTACCTTCATGTCCGTAGATGCGAAGGGAAACATTTGCTTCTTCTGGAACTTCAGCCATAAATTTTCGGATTGAATCTTTTGCAAGCTCCATCCGGGTTTCACCGCCTACGTAATTGGCCATGGAACCGCTGGCATCCAAGATGATTTCAACATTGTAGTTCTCTTTGAAGGCAAAGCGTTCATCTGCCTCGGGCGTCCCAGACAATGCGAATTCCAATTGATCCAGCACATCTTGAGGGTTTTGAAAATCATGTGCCACTAAGGAATACAGATAGTTAAAATACAAATCCATTTCTTCATCGGTTGCAACTTCAGTTAATGGAGGTACATCTCCGAAGGCTTCCAAGAAAGCCGGTTCGATTTCTTTTTCATCGCCTCCTGCTAAATCCAGATGACCTATTTTTCCAACAGGCTGTTGAATCAAATCTTCATCTGTTTCTGGCAGCGCAATCAATTCCAGCTTTTGGATAGCTGCCTCTGCCGCTTGTTTTTTATTTGTTTCTTCTGCCGGCTTTACAGATTTCTCTTTACTGTTTTCCGCTTCAGTTTGCTCGCCAGTTGACCCTGGTTCTTCCGGTTCATCTTGCTGACAGGCTGCTAATCCCATTGCAAGCAACGATGCCGCCATGAATTTGACTAATTTCATCGTATGCTCCTTTCTTGATGCTTATCCTTTTTCCAAGAAAAAGTTCTGTTTATCTGTCCTGGAATGTGCCGCTACACCAATAAAAGCAGGGAGGCATTAAGCCCCTCCGCCGATTTTGTTGATAAAGCCTTCAAATTTAGTAACCAATGTATCTCCGAATCCGCCGCCCGAGAAAGCTTGGGAAACGACACCCACTACAATAACGATGACCGCTGCAATGCCGATCCATTCCAAAGTTTGAGATCCTCTTTCGTTCGCTACTTTCGTTTGTACTGAAGACACCATTTGCAAGCTAAGTTCGTTTAATTTCTTTTTCATGTCAATTCCTCCTAATTTTTAGTCCAAAATATTGAATATACTATTTTCACCATAAATCATGTTCAATAACATCAAACCGGCAATCATCATGATTGAAACCGGCGCAACGACAAAGGTCGTAACGAGCGTCACTTTTGGCGAAGCTTTGGCTGCCAGTTCCTTGACGCGTTCTTGACGCAGTTGACGCATGTCTTCTGCCTGGATTTTAAATGTCGTTGCAATCGGAACACCCAACTTCATGCCTTGCAGCAAGGATTTGATCAGCTGTTGGAATTCTTCGTTGTCGTTTCGTTCCAGCAAATTTCGATAAGCCGTTTCACGCTGCACGCCTAAGTCTATTTCTTGCATGAAGCGCATAAATTCTTCCTGGAGCGGACCGTCGAAAAAGCGGATCACCTCCCTTAATGCCTGGTCCATGCTGACACCCGCCTGGATACTGGTGCTGATTGTATCGAGGAAATCCGGGAGGTCACGGCTCAGTTTCTCTTGCCGCATTTTTGCTTGGCGTCTAACGATGTAAATCGGCGTGAAATAGCCGAGCAGCGGTAAAAATACCAAACCATATTTAGAAAACGGGAAGCCGATGATGAAAAACAGCATCGCCGCAAAAAAACCGATTACAAACAACAGGATTTTCAGCCCCTGAAAGCGGGATAATGTGAGATTATAAGGATTACCGGACTTTTTCAGCCAATCAGCTACTTCAATGTTTTCACTAAAAAAATTGATGCGCTGGCCAAGCTCTGCAAATTCATCTGCATAACCGGTCATTCGTTGAAATAAGCTCGCTTTCTGCTTTCGCTTTTTCTTCTTTTTATTAAAAGCATCAATGCTGGTAAGTTCTGAAACATGAACCAGCACATCACGTTTTTCCTGTATATAAACTGACCAGTTCCTGATTCCAAGCACCACCATGAACCAAAAGGCGATGATGATAAAAATTATGAGAGCATCCAAACCCTTCACCTACACTTTAATATTTGTAATTTGACGTATCAGGAAAAACGATAAGATGATTCCGAGTCCGAAAGCAATCATTAAAATAATGCCGATGGGCGTTGTCAGCGGATCGGTAAAGCCTTCTATAATATTGTTCATGAACAATAAGATAAAAATCGGCATCGCCGGGACAATGAGTGAAATATAGCGCTGCTCAGACGTCATAGTCTGGATAGTCTGGTGCAGTATCTTACGGTCCTCCAAGGTATTCGACATTGTCTCAAGTGTCGTTGCCAAGTTTCCGCCCGTTCTTTTTTGTATTAACAGTGTCGCAATAAACAATTGGAAATCCCTTGAATCGTTTCGCTTCTGGACCGCGCGCAGAGCAGTTTCAAAAGGCACCCCAAGTTTCAGTTCATTTGACAAGCGTTTGAATTCATCTTTTGCCGGCTCGTTGACTTCCCTGGCCACCATATCGATTCCTTGCGTTATGGTCATTCCTGACCTTGCAGCATTCGCCAGCAAACGGCAAACTTCACTTAATTGCCCATTCAGGCGATCTTCGTATTTATTCTTCCGGATATAAAACAACAGAAAATGGCTTCCTGCCAGTATACCTGCGGTCAGAAGGAGACTCGGCAATGGCGCCATATTGAAAATCATATTGAATACGACATAAAACATCAAAATTCCAAGTGCGTGCATACCGATATACTCGGAAGCGAGCAAATTGACATTGGCGCTCTTCAGCTTTCTGGTTAGCCCTTGCGATGCATCCGATTCATCAAAACGGTCGCCCCAGACACTGATCGCACTTTTGCGCTTTTCCTCCGGATACCAAGTTTTCAGCTTTTTCTTCCATTCCTGCTTGTTCCGTCGGTAATCAAGAAACAAATAACCGCCGAACAGCAGCGCCAGAACTGCGGCACCGTATAAAACAGCAATGCTTAAGTCCATTGCGCCACCTCCTCGCGCATATTGAAGATGGACTCATCGAGTTCAATGCCAAACATCTTCAAATGGTTCAAGCATTGCGGGATATAGCCTGTCGGCGTAAAGTACCCCTGCACTTCTCCATTTTTTCCGGTTCCCGTGCGTTTAAAAATAAAGACGTCCCTGATTTTCACACCTTTGTCTTTATCTACATAAACTTCTGAAATGTTGACGATTTTCCGCTGGCCATCTCCCAGCCGGTCTGCCTGAATAATAAAATCCAAAGCTCCGACGATGTATTCACGGATAATCTCACTTGGCAAGTCCATTCCCGCCATGATGACCATTCCTTCCACCCGGCTGACGGCATCGACCGGGGAATTCGAGTGGACAGTCGTAAGCGAGCCTTCATGGCCGGTATTCATCGCCTGCAGCATATCAAAGGCTTCAGCACCGCGCACCTCACCAACAATAATACGATCCGGGCGCATCCGGAGTGAGTTCCGCACCAATTGGCGGATACTGATTTCTCCCTGCCCTTCCACATTCGCAGGGCGGGCTTCCATACCCACGACGCTTCCACGGTTCAATCGAAGTTCTGCAGAATCTTCAATGGTGATGACACGTTCATTTATCGGAATAGCCTTAGCTACTGCATTCAGCAATGTGGTTTTCCCACTGCCCGTTCCGCCTGAAATCAAGATATTCAGTTTTGCTTTCACAAGCGCTTGAAGAAACTCTGCCATGCGCTCATCTAAAGAAGCTAGCCGCAGCAAATCTTCCATTTCGAAAGGTTCTTTTCGGAATTTCCGAATGGACAAAAGCGTTCCATTCAAACTGATTGGCGGAATGACTGCATTGACCCGGCTGCCATCCGGAAGCCTTGCATCGACCATTGGCGAACTTTCATCAATTCGCCGCCCAAGAGGCGCAATGACCCGATCCACAATGTGGCGGACATGCTCTTCGTTTTTAAAAGTTACATGTGAAGCTTCCAGCCGTCCGTTCCGCTCAATATGAATCTCTTTCGGTCCATTCACCAGAATCTCTGTAATCGAAGGATCTTTTAATAATTGCTCAATCGGTCCAAAACCGACTGTTTCATCAATTAGGCGAGTCAGCAGCGTCTCTCTGTCCATTTTGGAAATAACCACTTTTTCCTCAAGCATAAATTGGCTGATCAACCGTTCAATCGAGATGCGTCGATCAATTTCTTCAGCTGCAATAAGAGGTTCCAAATTGGTTTCGGCCAGCAGCCGGTTTTTATAATGTTCCAGCAGCTCCTCCAAAAATGGAGTTAAAAATTGTGAAGTCTGCGTTGAAATAGTGTCGCTGACCGCTGCTGCCGATTCGGTTCTTTTTCTTTGAAAGAGCGACATCGCTTTCCTTCCTTCCTAAAAAAACGATTATTTTAACATTGAAACGACCCATTTCCTTATGTCTTTAGCGGCCGGGGTCAGTTTTTTCTCTTTTGGCATTTTGCGGAGGGTCTCTCCTTTGTTAAT
Source organism: Planococcus sp. 1R117A (assembly GCF_051417975.1). Classification (NCBI taxonomy): domain Bacteria; kingdom Bacillati; phylum Bacillota; class Bacilli; order Caryophanales; family Caryophanaceae; genus Planococcus; species Planococcus sp. 1R117A. The sequence goes on from NZ_JBPRLO010000001.1 coordinate 499,238, forward strand.
GGCTGCTTGCACTCCTTTTATATCACGTCTGATTTCAGCAGCAACCGGATACTCGATAAACCGCTCAATATCTTTTTTGCTTAACTCATTTTCTCTTCCTACCTCGTTCACTACCAATTCCAGTCGGTCAGTGGTAGGAATGCCTAACTTCTGAAACAATTCTTCTGTATGTTTAAAAACCCGGATGGATGGAGTGTCGAGCAAAGTGGTGTAATAAATGCGATCCGCTTCGATGAGTGCCGTATATGTCCGTTCATCCATATTGACTGGCAAATCAACAATGATAAAATCGTATGCTCTTCGGCAAACTCGTAAAAGCCTGGTGACAAAATCTTCTGTTATGTATTCGGCAAGTTCCGCATCGCATGGACTGATGAGAAGTTCCATTTTTGACAAAGGTTCTTTTTCAGTGACATTGCGTAAATGCTGCTCAGTCATTTCTTTAATAACCGGCTCCAGATCCAAAATATTGCGGGTTGTTTCGACTCCCAAATAAGATTCTCCGCCGCCATATTGCAAGTTGAGATCTATGTATAGTACTTGAGCAGTGGATTCGAACTTCAAAGTCTGGGCAAAAGCTGTGCTTAATAAAGTTTTTCCGCTTCCGCCTTTGCCGCTGTAGAAAGCGAAGACTTGGCCGCTGCCTCTTCTAAAGCTCAGTTGCTTTTCTTTTTCAGGCGTTGTTTGCAAACGGGCCAGCATGATGGAAATTTGGTTTTCCAATCCATTCAAGTCTTCCGGGATAACAAAATAATCAATTGCTCCTGCTCTGACTAAATCACGGAACAACTGAAAATCATGGCTTTCGTGTACGAATACCACTGGGACATTGTTCAGTTCTTGCTGTAAATAAGCATGCGTTTCCAAATCATGGCCGGGGTCATGAAGTTGAAGAACCATCGAGGGTTCGACGTTTTTCAATTCGGATCTTAAGTGGCTCGGGTCTAACCAGGTATAGTCAAACTCTTCTCCAAATTGCCTAGTAAGCGATGCAAACAGCTCGTTTTGTTGTCCTACTATCAGTAAATTGGATTGTTTCATTTTAAGTTCCCTCAGCTCTCTGTAGGCGTTTCAACGGCGCCATCCTATTCTTTCTTATCTGCTTCCTTTTTTTCTGCAGCTTTAGGCTTTTCTTCAGCTTTAGATTTTTCTTTGGCTTTAGGTTTTTCTTCAGCTTTAGGTTTTTGTTTCTTTACTTGCGGGGCAGCAGCTTTTCCATTGCCGACATTTGCTTTTATGATTCGCACACTGTCTGCGTAATTTTGCATATGTATTAATTTTGGAGCTTGATCGAGTGCTACTTCTACTTGCACTCCTCCAAACTTTTTATTGTCGTTTGCCACTCTGGCAACTTTCACGTCTTTCATGAAAATCTCGGTTTTATTTTCATCTTTGTCCTTCAAGGAAACAATAATATCCACGCGGTCCAATGCTTCAAGCTGTTCATCAAAAAACACTCGTTCGGAAGCCATCAAAGTAATGAGACGGTTGTTTTCTTCCATAACGGCTGAAGCTTGTTTCAACATATTTTTTGTTATTAAATCACCAGCAGACAAAGGTATTACTGATACTTTGTTTTCTAAATCATCCGTATTGACAATATGCTCTTCCGTTACGAACTTTTTAGGGATTTCTTCCACGGTAATGTCTTTTGGCGTTATCACACTCCGTGAGGCAATGTCTCCGCTTGCTGCATAAACGTTCACCATGGTCCCCAGGTCATTGTTCAGCGCTTTAACTTTTTGCAAAGTTAAAAACCCGGCTGTTCCTGCTAAAATTGCAGCAAGCAGGAAAAAGATAATTGCTTTTCTCTTAGACTCGATCATGTTGGCACTCCCTCGGCATAAGCCTATTAATTCTTTTCTGCTTTTATAGTAGAGAAATAAAAAACTGATGATGATGCATAAAAATTTTGGTTCTTAATAAGAGAAGAATTTAGTTCACTTTTTATTCATATTGAAATTCCCTACTTATGCTTACCATTATTTTAAAAGACTTGTCAAAATAATACAGCAAATAAAATGAGATTTAGTAATTCTAAAGTCTCTTGAGCCTAAATACCTTATACGCTTTTTTTCAAATAAAACCTATTCTTCATACGGTAATTCTAGGACTTAATAACCTTAAATAGGTATTTATTGAAACCAATTTATCATCCTTCATTCTTTCCAATCGGTTCTTTTTATTCATTTTTGATTATTTTCAAAATTTAAAATCTTGATTTCAATATTGTTTAAATAGAGAGAATTACATAGGTCTGAAGGCTTTCCAATTTCATGAGAAAATAAAAAAACTCATGCTTATCGCATGAGTTGGGGAACTACTAAATTATTCAATTTCTTTCGGATATGGCCACTCCATTTCTCAAATTCAACAAGGAAGCCATCATGCCCGAAATTCGTTTCAATGATTTCCCAGGATGCATTCGGCAAGCCTTGAAGCCAAGGAATCAATTGCTCGCTTGGGTACAGCAAATCTTTTGTAAATGACAAGGAAAAGATTTCTACTTCTATTCTTTCTTTAGATACATCATGGGTATTCATCGCTTTCAGTAAGGTCAAGTAGCTATTGGCATCAAAACGCCTGGCCAATTTTTTCCCTTGATAATCGAGATAGGACTCCACTTCAAAACGGCTGTCATTGGAACAGCGGCGGAACCGCTGATCGAATAGATTGCCGCTCCGGTAAGTGACCATGGCGGCCATGCGCGCCAATTCAAAGCCTTTCAGCTCGGAGGAATCCGTATAATTTCCATCTTTAAAGAGCGCATCATTTTCTATTGCCTGAATGCCAATCCAATTGAAAGCCACACCATAATCACTGTAAGCAGGGGTCACAGCAAGCGGAAGAATGGCATCAACAAAATCCGGGTACAAATGCCCCCATTCAAGTGCTTTCATCCCTCCCAGCGATCCTCCTAGGACCGCGGTCAAATGAGAGATACCCAATTCCTTTAACGCCGCATGCTCCGCCCGGACCATATCGCGGATTGTAAGATTTGGAAACGAAGCCCGGTATGGCTGACCCGTTTCCGGATTGAGGGACAATGGACCGGTTGATCCATTGCAGCCACCCAACACATTAAATGTAATGACTTGAAAAACGTTTGTATCCACGGCTTTCCCTGGTCCGATCAATCCTGACCACCAGCCCGGATTTTCAGCATTGCCGACTGCAAATTGATCGCCTGTTAAAGCATGGCAGACGAGAATCACAGGAGCATCTTTTTTGCCGCACCGTTCGTAGGCAAGTTCTACGTTATGCAAGACTTCCGTCGACTCCAGGGGAAGTGTTCCTATGGATACTGTCGTCATTTCCGTTCCCTCCTATACGTTCTCGAGTACCGCTGCCTGAATTGCTTGTTCAAGGTCGGCGATTAAGTCTTCTGGATTTTCCAACCCTATCGATAAACGGATCAATTCTTCCGTAACACCTGATGATTCCAGTTCTTCTTTCTTCAATTGCTGATGCGTTGTCGAAGCCGGGTGAATAATCAGCGATTTCGCATCTCCAACATTTGCCACATGAGACCATAACACAACGCTGTCAATCACTTTGCGCCCTGCTTCCCGTCCGCCTTTGACACCAAAATTGACAATTGAACCGTATCCGTCTTTTAAGTACTTTTGTGCCAATTGATGAGATGGGTGGTCTTCAAATCCAATGTAATTGACCCATTCGACTTGAGGATGAGCTTTTAAGTATTCCGCTACAATACGGGCATTGCTGTTGTGGCGTGGAATGCGCAAGTGCAAGGTTTCCAATCCCTGTAAAAAGGCATGGGCACTTTCGGCGCTGAGTGATGGACCGAAATCACGCAACAATTGAACGCGCAGTTTCGTCGCGAAAGACGCACCTTCCACATCGATGCCGTAGCGGATTCCATGGTAGCTTTCATCCGGTTGTGTATAGCTCGGGAACTTTGGATTATTCCAGTTGAATTTACCGCCATCTACAACAACCCCTCCGATAGTTGTTCCGTGTCCGCCAATCCATTTTGTTGCAGAATGGATAACGACGTCAGCACCAAACTCAATTGGATTGCTGCCATATGGCGATGCGAATGTGTTATCGATCAATAAAGGAATCTGATTTTCGTGGGCAATTGCGGCCACTGCTTCTACATCCAGAACATTCAAACTTGGATTTCCAATAATTTCTCCAAAAATCGCTTTTGTCTTATCAGTAATGGCTTCACGGAAGTTTTCAGGATTTGTACCGTCAACAAATTTGACGTTGATGCCATACCGCGGCAATGTGTTGGCGAAGAGACTGTATGTACCTCCGTATAAATTGGCGTCCGCAACAATTTCATCGCCCGCTTCTGCTACGTTCAAAACAGAAAATGCAATAGCTGCCATTCCTGAAGCCAAGGCTACAGCAGCTGTTCCGCCTTCAAGAAGCGCCACGCGCTGTTCGAAAACATCAACCGTCGGGTTCATAATGCGTGAATAAATATTTCCTGTTTCTTTTAAACCGAATAGATTTTGGGCGTGCTCCGTATTTTTAAACACATAAGAAGTCGTTTTATGGATGGCTACACCTCTTGCTCCAGTAACTGGATCCGGTTGTTGTCCTCCGTGCAATAAAAGCGTTTCTGGTTTAAAGTTTGTCATTTTGTTTTCCTCCTAAGGTTTTTTTGATGGAAACCATGGTTGAGGAGGAACAGAAAAAAGCCCCCTTCAATTAAGAAGAGGGCCGTGATATACGGATTGCCTCCTCTCATCTGCCAGATCCCGTCTTGCCGGATCTGTAGGACTTAGCACCTTTCCAAGCATTGCTTGTTGGTTGCCGGGCATCATAGGGCCTATTCCCTCCGCCTCTCTTGATAAGAGTATTCAGATTTAGTTTTCCATCATGTTGAGTAGTATAGAATAAAACAGAGAAATTTGTCAAGCGCATTTTTTCAAAAGATTTTGAAACCTATGACTTATTGAATACGTTTACTGTATAGAGGTGAACAATAATGATTCTATGGATTGCACTTGCACTCTTTTCAGGTTATTTTATCGGTTGTCTTCATGGTTCTGTTATTGCCCAGCTGCTGTCCGGCGTAAACGTCAAAAATAAAGGCGTCAAAAATTCAGGGGCTTCAAACGCAGCTATTGTTCTCGGCTGGAAATACGGGGCGCTTGTTGCTGTTCTTGATATTTTTAAAGGAGCAGCTGTTGTTATGGGATTCCGCTTTTTGCTAAGCGGCGCTTCTCTGCCGGATGAAATGGTTTGGATGCTGCTATTTCTCGCAGCGGCCGCTGTCGTTTTCGGCCATAACTTCCCGTTCTATATGAACTTTGATGGCGGAAAAGGAACAGCTTCAGTTATCGGCGCCATGCTGGCCCTTGATTGGAAGCTTGGCCTTGCCGGCGGTCTGCTGCTGGTGCTGGCAGCACTGGCTACCGGCTATTTAGTGGTCGGGGTTCTCGTATTATATGGCATGTTTTTTGCCATTGCCTTTTGGCCGGCCGAAGGCATATGGCCTTTAGTCACCGCCTTCGCTTTGTTTGCTATGGCAGTCTGGAAGCATCTCGAGAACATCACGCGCATTAAAAACGGAACAGAAAACAAAGTTTCTTCTGTTTTCCGGAAAAAACCTGCCGGCTCTGCTTAAGAAGCCGGCATAGGCAGCGGATCCGCTGTCTTTTTTATTGTCTAGAATCGTATTTTTTGTCTTGCTGGTCGTATTTTTATCTTTGCTGGTCGTATTTCGTCTGCTACTGTTCGTATTTTATCCGTTGCTGGTCGTATTTCATTTTTCCTCCGAGCCGAATGCGCAGCATTTGGGCGTATTGCCAAAATTCCCTATTTTCATGCTAAAATAAAGTGATTACATACTTAGGGGGAACTGTATATGTTTGAAAAGCTGATTGAGCGCCTTGTCCGCTATGCAAAAATTGATACACAATCGGATGCTGAGAGCACTGAAACACCTTCTACGCCGGGGCAATGGGATTTGTTGCATGAACTCGAAAACGAAATGAAGGAAATCGGTTTGGAAGATGTCAGCATGGACGAGTTCGGTTATTTGTTCGGCACCTTGCCTGCCAACACAGAAAAAGAAATTCCCGTTGTCGGCTTTCTGGCGCATGTCGACACCGCTACGGATTTCACAGGAAAAAACGTCAATCCGCAGCGCATCGACAATTACGATGGCAGCGACATTCAATTGAGTTCTTCCGTTACTATGGCAGTCGCCGACTTTCCTGACTTGAAGAATTATGTTGGCCATACTTTGATTACTACTGACGGCACCACTTTGCTTGGTGCCGACAATAAAGCGGGTGTTGCCGAAATTATGACCGCCATGGAATACTTGGTTCAACATCCTGAAATTAAGCATGGAAAAATCCGTGTAGCTTTTACACCAGACGAAGAAATTGGCCTCGGACCACATAAGTTTGATGTAGAGCGTTTCGCAGCTGACTTTGCTTATACAATGGACGGCGGGCCTCTTGGCGAACTGCAGTATGAAAGCTTTAACGCAGCTGCTGCCAAACTGACGGTCCAAGGGAAAAGCGTTCATCCCGGTTCAGCCAAAGATAAAATGATCAATGCCCAAACGGTCGCTATCCGCTTCCAGGAAGAAATGCCGAAAAATGAGGTACCTGAATTGACCGAAGGCTACGAAGGGTTTATCCACTTGAACAGTTTTAATGGAAATGTTGATCAAGCGGTTCTCTCCTATATCATTCGCGATTTTGACAAAGAGGCTTTCGAAGCGAAAAAGAGCCATATGAAAAACGTGGCCGCTAAGCTGCAAGAGCAGTATGGCAATGAAGCCATTAAACTTGAGATTGAAGATCAATATTACAATATGCGTGAGAAAATTGAACCAGCAATGGAAATTGTCGATGCAGCCGAAACAGCTATGAAGACACTTGAGATTGAACCGAACATCGTGCCTGTCAGAGGTGGTACAGACGGTTCCCAATTATCTTATATGGGCTTGCCGACACCTAATATTTTTACTGGCGGTGAAAACTATCATGGCCAGTACGAGTTCATCTCTGTGCAGAACATGGAAAAAGCTACACAAGTCATTATAGAAATCGCGAAATCGATGGAACAAAAATAAGCGCCCGCGGGCGCTTATTTTTTCAGGCTGTCGAGAAACTCTCGGCAGTCTTTTCTCATTTCGCTCCAGGCGGGACGCTTTCCGCGGACATGGCTTCAGCCGCTTCCCTCGCTTTGCTCAGTCCAGGGTCTTCAGCTCATGTTATTTCCGCTGGAGTCGCCCACCTTCCGCTGCATTCAGCTCTCTTTCACCACTTTTAGAGACTCTCTAAAAGTGTGATGGTTTTGGAAAGCTTTCTAATGTTTGTTCCTGCTCTTCAGATATGGAGCCAACCGGCGGAGACGCCTGCGGGATAGCGAGACAGCCAAGACCCTGCAACGCCCTTTCATGTTTCGAAGCTAGCGCAGCGATGCAGAAACAGGAGCGCATGCGACGAAGCGGCTTGGCGCTCGCCCGCGGCAAGCGCAGCTGGTTGACGGAATATCGGTTAAGGGCTGATACCTAATACGAATTTCAACTTTCTCAACAAGCTTCAACGCTTAAGAGACGCTGTCACTTTTCATATTTAGATGATGCTGCGGCCATTTTGCGCAAGCGCATAGTGGATGCCGTGCTGCAAAGTTTGGAAGCAGTTGAATTTTGATAAATTGATGCCCGACTCGGTAATGACCATGCTCATTTGCGGGGAAATGCCCACCAAGACCGTATAAGTTCCGATCAGAGATGCCGTGGACCCTAATTTCTCAATTAAACTCGCGGCGTGCTGTGTGAAATTATCGTTCAATCCTGTTAAGTCCAACAGCAAATATTTTGCTTTATAAGTCGGTAAATTTTGCAGGGTTTTTACCAATAATTCTTCTGCACGCGCTTCATCATAAGTTCCGAGAAGCGGCACAACGACGATATCTTCGAGCACTGGAATAATCGGCGAAGAGATTTCCTGAATTAATGCATTCAGTTCTGCCGTTTTTTTCTCGACCAGTTTTTCAAGCTGATTGATCTGCTCTGCTTCTTTCAAGCGAGCCAGCCGATGAATATTTTCTTCAACGTTTTTTTCTGAAGGAAAATATTCAATAATCGTTTCAGGGTAGCCTTCAATTTGATGGTGAATGACATGATACCAAACATTGCGCCCGAAAAGCGACGTGAAGATTCCAGCGTAATGGGCTGCCAGGTAACTGCCTCCCTGCTTTTTCCCTTGAGCTACATTGATTTTATGTTCCCAGCTATTTCTCAAATTGACTTGGAGCGTGCTTTCCGATTCATTCATTTTCTGAATCTCGGCTTTTCCCCATCCTGCAGAAGCATATGTATTTGTTATTAAGTTTGCCGCTTCTGAGATACTGACATTTTTCATGCTCGTGAAATAGTCGCCCACTATCAAACCTTGGCGGAACCCGGTGGACTCCATCACTACGTTTGCTGCGTCTTCTCCTGATATTTCTTCTATTGAATCAAAAAATGTTTTCATCGCACTGGCCGTCCAAAACAGCACAGCATCCTGGCCTTCGAATAAGAATCTGCCTTCATCCAAATCCCATGCAAATTCTAGTCCGCCTACATTTATTGATGGTTTAGTTTCCATATTGCAACTCCTCCCACTATTGAAATTTATTTTACCATAATCCTCTTTTTTCACTTAATAATCTGCAGTCTTATGTAATCACTCTTTCTATGATACAAGATTGTGGTTACATCTTCAGGTTTGAGATTCGATAATTAAAGGAATACAAAAATAACCATACAAAAAGAAAGAGGTGCTCCTTGTGTCAGACAAAAAACCTTTTAACGAAGAAAATCGCGAAACAAGAGATAGTCGCCCCATGGACAATCCGGAACAGATTAAAACAGACAAAGAAACAATGCATGAAATGTTTAAAGAAGAACAGACTGTCGATGCAATTCCATTGGAAGATTTGAAGCAAAATATGGAAGATGAAGAAAATAAACGTTCTACCAAAGACAACTCGGCAAGCGAAGAAATCTATCCTGATTAATCAGCAGAATAAACCTACTTTTCTGAAGAACAGCATGGCTGCCGCCAAGCTGTTTTTTTTATGTTATGATTCATGTTGGAACAGGAGTGACCTAAATATGAAAAATATGATTTACCCGTTTATGGTAGTAGTAGCAGCCAGTTGTTATGGCATTCTTTCCACTATTATCAAAGTAGCAATGGAAAACGGTTTTACAGCCGCAGAAGCGGTAACCAGCCAATACTTTGTCGGATTTGCCTTAGCAGCTCTTTTGCTTTTAATTACAAAACGGAGAATTCCCCGCTTGCACGGTTGGAAAGTTTTAGTAATGTCCGGTTCATTTACCGCTGCCACCGGTATGGTTTACGGACAGTCTTTGGTATACTTGCCAGCGTCACTGGCAGTCGTATTGCTGTTTCAATTTACTTGGATCGGCATGTTTTTGGATTGCATCGTACACCGCAGATGGCTGAAACGAACTGAAGCCATCTCACTTGTTTTATTATTCGGCGGGACTATATTGGCTGCAGGAGTGATTGATGCAGACCTCAGCAGCATTCCTTGGCAAGGATGGGCTTGGGGAATCGGAGCGGCTTTCTGTTTTTCTGCTTTTATGTTTGTCAACGGCATAAAAGTCGAAGGCATGGATACTACTACCCGCTTGTTTTATGTCTCTTTTGTCGCTGCCATTGTTGTCGCCTTTTTCCAAACACCTGAAGTGGTGTGGAATGGCAAACTCTTTGATGAAGGCCTCTGGGTATACGGCCTGTTGCTTGGATTCTTCGGTATCGTCATGCCGATTTGCTTCTTCTCGATCGCTGTACCGCATGTTGGATCCGGTCTGGCTTCAATTTTAAGTGCCATGGAATTGCCGGTTGCTGTTTTTGCCTCGGTCCTTGTCTTAAATGAAACATTGACGGTTCTTCAAATTGTCGGCATCTTTGTTATTCTGTTCGGCATGGTGCTGCCAAGTATATTCAGCCGCAACCCTAAAATTATAGAACCCGTTTAAAGGTCCGCCTCTTTGGTGGGCCTTTTTTTCATTCTTTTTTAGTAGCCGTAAAAGTCCGATTGGTTCAACTAACAATCCGTGGGGTGAACCCCCACGGATTGAAGTTTCACTTTATCCCGCTTTAACGCCCAGTATGGCTCCCGCTTTTCAAGCGGAAACCGACTGGCCTTAAAAGTCCGATTGGTTCAACTAACAATCCGTGGGGTGAACCCCCACGGATTGAAGTTTCACTTTATCCCGCTTTAACGCCCAGTATGGCTCCCGCTTTTCAAGCGGAAACCGACTGGCCTTAAAAGTCCGATTGGTTCAACTAACAATCCGTGGGGTGAACCCCCACGGATTGAAGTTTCACTTTATGTTTAGCTTGGGTTTAAACAGGAATATATAAAGGGAGCAGTTAACTATCAAAGGAGTGAAGAGGATGAATCAGGAAGAATTGAAGCAAAACGCTTTGAAGATTTTAGAAGAAAGCCATGTAGGCATTTTATCGACGGTGCAAGGCAATAAGCCGCATTCCCGCTACATGACGTTTTTCCATGACGAATTCACTTTATACACAGCGTCACACAAACAAACGCAAAAAGTTGATGAATTGGAAGCTAATCCAAATGCACATATCCTATTAGGCTATGAGGGCCAAGGCGTAGGCGATGCCTTCCTGGAAATCGAAGGAACAATCGGCGTACATGATGATCAAAGCATCATTGATAAAGTTTGGAACGAACATTTAGAAGGCTGGTTCACAGGACCGGATGATCCCGATTTGGTCATTTTAGCTATCCAGCCAACCCGTGCTCGACTTATCAATAAAAAAGGCCAAGAGCCGCAAACACTTCAATTGTAAAACAAAAAACGGCTCATTTACTTGAGCCGTTTTTTATGTTTGCAATATTGCCTGAAGTCCTTCTTTATTGAACAACAAGTCTTCTAAAGTATATTCATCAAGAACCGCGAGATAAGCATGCAATGCTTTTCCCAGCACACCGCGGAGTCCGCAGACAGGTGCAATCGGACAGCGGTTATGCTCCATGTCGAAACATTCAACTAAATGGAAATCATCTTCCATACGCCGGACTACAGTACCAATATTAATGTTCTGGGGGATATCTGCCAGGCGTATGCCGCCTCCCCGTCCTCTGACGGTATGGATAAAGCCGGCCTTGCCCAGCTCAAATGTTACTTTCATCAAATGGTTTTTCGATATGTTATAAGCGTCTGAAATTTCCTGGATGGTCGAAAGCTTGTTTTCTTCTTTCGAAGCCAAGTATATCAATACACGCAATGAGTAGTCGGTGTACATTGTCAGTCTCATTATTTCACCTTCCCTGCAATTTCATTATACTGGTGAACCGATTTTTGGAAAAGCAATTGAGACCGAAGCTTTGGATTAATGGCATGCAAAATGAAAGGAGCAGTTGCATTATGCTATCAAATGAAGCAAAAATGATTGTCAAATCGACCGCACCGGTTTTGGAAGAACATGGCGTGGCGATTACCACCAGATTCTACAAACGGCTTTTCGAAGAGCATCCAGAATTGCTGAATATCTTCAACCATGCCAACCAGGCACAGGGCCGGCAGCAGACTGCTTTAGCGAAAACGGTTTATGCAGCGGCAGTGCATATTGATGATTTGGAAGAAATTATGCCAGCCGTTATCCAGATTGCCCATAAACACGTGAGTTTAGGCGTGAAGCCGGAACATTATCCGATTGTCGGCGCTCATTTACTGATTGCCATGAAGGAAGTGCTTGGAGATGCAGCAACAAACGAAATTATTCAAGCTTGGTCGGATGCTTATGGCGTCATAGCAGACGCTTTTATCAGCGTTGAGAAAAGCATGTATCAACATACTGCAGAGCAGGAAAATGGCTGGAACTACTTTAAGGATTTTATCGTCGACCGCAAAGTAAAAGAAAGCGAAATTATCACTTCGTTCTATTTAAAGCCGGCTGATGGTTCACACGTGCCCACTTATATTCCAGGCCAGTATATTTCAGTACGGGTTTCCATACCAGGTGAAGAATATATGATGATCCGCCAGTACAGTTTGTCCCAGGCATCCAAGCCGGATGAGTTTCGGATTTCCGTTAAACGTGAAGCAGACAATGATCCCAACGGCATTGTGTCCATTTTTCTTCATAAGCAAATTAAAGAAGGCGACCGGCTTGAAGTTAGTGCACCTGCAGGAGTATTCGTGCTGGATGCCGCCAAAACTACTCCCGTCGCCTTTATTAGTGGAGGTGTCGGCATTACTCCAATGATGAGTATGTTTGAAACAGTGGCAACTTCTACACCTGAACGTCCGACCGTTTTCTTGCACGGGGCCCGCAATCGCTACCAGCATGCCTTTGAAGAAGACATCCGCCATTTTGCAGAACGCATGGAAAATGCCTCTTACAAGACCGTTTATTCGGATGAGGAAAATGGCTTTATCACCCGGGAAATGCTTGAAGAATTTGTCGACCCTTCCGGTGATGCTTATGTATGCGGCCCGGTTCCTTTTATGGTCAGCATGATCCGCGAGCTGCGCAATATTGGAATGCAAGATGAGCAGATCCATTATGAATTCTTTGGTCCAGCAATGGATTTAGAAGAACGCACCATCCAGCAATAACACCTACTTTCTTCCTAAGGCCCTCGATGCAATCGTGGGCCTTTTGCAGCTGTTCTGTGAATGCAATTTGTGTCTAAATTTTAAAGATGTATTTTAAATATATCTTTAAAATGTTTTCTGGAATATAGTTGATTTATAGAAAACAAAAGGAGAGATTGACTATGTTATCAGAACAAACAAGATCAATTATTAAATCCACAGTACCGGTTTTAGCAGAACATGGAACAGCGATTACTACTGTATTTTATAAAAACTTATTCGAAGCGCATCCTGAACTTTTAAATATTTTTAATCATGCCAACCTGAAAAAAGGACGCCAGCAAGCAGCACTGGCCAATACCGTTTATGCGGCAGCAGTCCACATTGACAACCTGGAAGCCATTCTTCCGGCAGTGGTGCAGATTGCCAACAAACACGTGAGTCTCGGCGTTAAACCTGAGCATTATCCGATTGTCGGAGAATACCTATTGAAAGCCATCAAAGAAGTGCTGGGTGATGCTGCAACAGATGACATCATCAGCGCATGGGCAGAGGCTTATGGCGTGATCGCAGATGCTTTCATCGGTGTTGAAGATGAAATGTATGCGAAAGCCGAAAGTCAGGAAAATGGCTGGAAATTCTTCAAAGATTTCGTGATAGCCCGTAAAGTAAAAGAAAGTGATAACATCACTTCGTTTTATCTAAAACCGGCGGACGGATCAAACGTTCCAACTTACCAGCCTGGCCAATACATTTCAGTGCGCCTGGCAATTCCAGGTGAAAAATACTTATTCAACCGCCAATACAGCTTATCCCAAGCCGCACAATCAGATGAATTCCGTATTTCCGTTAAACGGGAAGCGGACAACGACCCGAACGGCCGCGTCTCTGTTTACCTTCATGAAGAAGTTAATGTCGGCGACAAGATCGAAGTCAGCGCTCCGGCAGGCGAATTCGTTCTGGATGCCAATAAAAAATCTCCGATTGCCTTCGTCAGTGGCGGCGGCGGCATCACGCCAATGATGAGCATGTTTGAAACAGTTGCAACGCTTACTCCAGATCGCCCGACTGCTTTCCTGCATGCGGCCCGTAATGAATCATTGCACGCTTTCGATCAGGACATTCAAAAATATACAGCTAGCATGGAAAATGCAGCTTATAAAACATTGTATTCCGACCAGCCGAACGGCTATATTACTCGGGATGTATTAAAAGAAATGATCGATGTGACCGGCGACGTTTACGTCTGTGGTCCTGTGCCTTTCATGGAACAGATGATCCAGGAATTGCGTGCCCTTGGCATGACTGAAGAACAAATCCACTTTGAATTCTTCGGCCCTGCTGTCGCATTGCAAACCGTATAAGAAATTAAAAAGCTGTCCGCTTTTAGTAGCGGACAGCTTTTTTGCATGAGTGATCATAGAACTTACCTGAACGCTCTTAGAAATTTTATATGCTCCAAAAGAAAGGACCTGCCGCATTGGCAGGTCCTTTCTTTCATCTATTTCATTTTCCGCAATAAATACAGTAGATACGGCGTTCCGATCAATGCGACAATCAAGCCGCTTGGAATGTCTTTTGGGGCAATCAGGATGCGGCCGATAAAATCAGCTGTAACGAGCAGCAAGCCGCCGATCAAACCGGATGACAGCATCAGCGGCAAATGGCGGAAACCGACAAGCCGGCGCGCTATATGCGGAGCCACCAATCCGATAAAGCCGATGGTGCCGACAATCGATACGGCTGCCGTTGATATGGCTACGCCGATAACCAGCGCCCACACGCGCGTTGACCGGATATCCAAGCCAAGGCCTGCCGCAACGTCATCTCCGAATGTCAGGGTATCCAAACTGCGGGTAATGTAAATCGCGGGCCAAATAAATAGCGCAAACAGCAGCAAGGCAAATTGCACATCGTCCCAGCCTTTGGCGTATGTGCTGCCTGATAGCCAGACAAGTGCACTTGCTACAGCCAGTTTCGCTTTGACAACGAACACTTGAGTCGCGGCTGAACCGAAAGCGGAAATGGCAATTCCCATTAAAGCGACCAGCATCGGCTGGAAGTTATTTTTCCAAGCCGTGACCAGGATAGTGCCAAGTGCCAAAGCAGCGCCAAGTGTAGCGCCGAGCGGCAGATAGGCTGCCGGTATGGCTGGGAAAATGACAAGCAGCAGCATCGCCCCTGCCCCAGCCATTGAAGTGACTCCGAGAACACTGGCATCTGCTAAAGGATTTCGAAGCACTCCCTGCAAAATCACCCCCGTTATAGCCAACATGACTCCCACGATGAAAGAAGTCAGCACCCGCGGCACCCGGAAGTTCCAGACAACCGGTTCCAGCCAGGCAAAATTCCAGGCAGCTCCGTTAAAGCTGAGAGCCAAAATCATAACAACTGCAATAATGACGATTAAAATAGGGGTTAATACACTTAAACGGATCGGTTTTGTCGTCCCGCCCACTTGACGGTCTCCGCGCTTCAGTGATTTTGCCGTCTTCCAGGCCAGGTACAAAAGCCAAGGGCCTCCGACAAGCGCGGTCATGGCTCCAACAGGCACTTCCTGCCCCGGCTGGATCAAGCGCCCGAGTACATCCGCTCCGATCAGCATAACGCTGCCCCATAAGAACGAATGGATGAAAACTTGCAGATGGCCGCGTATGCCCATCATGCGGACGATATGCGGAGCCATCAACCCGATAAAACCAATCGGTCCGACCACGCTGACAACAGCTGCGGATAGAACAATCGCTACTCCCCAAGCAATGAGTTTTACTGCTTGGACATTCTGGCCAAGCGAAGAAGCAATATCTTCGCCCAGCGATAATATATCCATCGGCTTCGCCAGCAGCAACGCGCCGATAAACAGCATCAGCACCACGGGAGCAGCAAACTGGACCCCTTCCCAGTTCAACTGGACCAGCGTCCCTGAACCCCACAAGAATAAGCCGTTTGTTTCATTTTCGAACAGCAGCTGCAATGCGCCGGTCAAAGAAGAAAACAATAGCGAGATGATCATTCCTGTTAAAGCCACACGCACCGGCTCCATAGCTTTGCCGGCCAGCCCTACTACCAATACGGATGACAGAACGGCCCCAAGCAAGGCGGTGATAAACGGGAAATCCCCCAAAGCGCCTGGAAAGAAAATAGTCGAAATCACAACAAAGAAAAAGGCTCCGGCATTGATTCCAAGCGTTCCCGGTGAAGCAAGCGGATTATTCGTCAATGTCTGCAGGACAGCACCCGACACTGCAAGCGCTCCACCGGCAATCATGCCGATTACTAAGCGAGGCAAACGCAGAGACGTGACGATATCCTGGATGCGCCCTTCCGTCCAGACGCCAGTCAAAAGTTCTGAAATTGTGTAATCCGCCTGCCCTTGTGTCAAGTGGATAACCGACAGCGCAAGAAGCAGGAAAAAGCCCCCTGTCAGCGAGACAAAGGACTTCTGTTTTAATTTTCCGGGCATTATTTATTCACCATCACAGTTGTAATTTGGTCCATCAACGTTTTAGCACTTAACGGTCCGCCGTATAACCAGGTATCCGCACCCAAGTCATATGTGCGGTCTTCTTTTACGAACGCCAAGTTTTCCCAGACCGGGTTGCCTTTCAGCTGGTTTTCGTAAATATTGTCTTCATCAGGAACCGTATATAAGTAATTGGCATTTTCATACTTGACCAATCCCTCTACATTGAATGTGCTCGATCCGAATACTTCAAACTGATCCGGCTGATGGACATTGTTCAAACCGATGCGCTCCAATATGATTGAAGCCATTGAATTGGGCGTAAATACCCGGATTTCCGGAGCTTGCGGGCCAGTATAAGCCAGCGTTAAAATAACGTCTTTCGTTTTCAAGTTTGCCGCTTCGATAGCCGACGCGCTTTCCTTATATTCTTTTTCCAGATCAGCCAGAACTTGTTCCGCTTCGGCTGTTTTATCCACCGCTTTTGCGATTTCCTTAAATGTTGTTTCCATTTCCTGATACAAATCAATGCTTTCATCTTCCGGATATGGATTAAAGATGACTGTTGGCGCAATGGTCTCCAATTCCGCAAGCATGGCATCATGGCGGAAACTTACCCCTATAATCAGATCCGGTTCGATTGCTGCGATTGCTTCCAGATTCGGTTCTTGACGGCCACCGACGTCCACGACCGTTTCATCCAATTGCGGTTCAATATTGACGTAATTGCCATAATCCGCAATATCCGCCATCCCAGCTGGCTGGACACCTACAGCCAATAAATCTTCCGCGTATGTCCATTCCAGTACGACTACTTTTTTAGCAGGCGCATCCAGCGTCACTTCTCCGTTCGTCCCTGTGATTGTAACAGGATTGCCAGCCGTTTCTTTTTCAGTTGCTGCATCTTCCTCAGCCGAAGAACAAGCTGCCAGAACCAGCAGGATCGCCGTTAATAATAACATCCATTTTCGTTTCATATATGTAAGCCTCCTAGCCATTTGATAATGATTCTCAATAAATTCAATTCTAGTTCTTGTTCGCTATATTGTAAAGGATTTTTGGAAAATAAATTGAAAACCGTTCTCATTTATCATGAAATTATGATATAGTAGCGGTAATGAGAAATTGTATCAGTTGGACTTATGGAAAAAGATGCGGAGGAATTACACAATGGCGACGGCTGTCCAAACAAACGACTTGTCAATTGGGTATAACGATCACTTATTATTTGAAAATCTGAACTTATCCATTCCGCGCGGCGAAATTTCGGTGTTTGTCGGCAGCAACGGCTGCGGCAAATCAACGCTGCTTCGCTCTATTGCGCGTTTACTTAAACCTCAAGAAGGTTCTATATTATTAGAAGGAAAAGAAGTCCATCGCATGTCTTCACGTGAAGTGGCAAAGAAAATGGGCATCCTGCCCCAGTCTCCGGTTTCTCCGGAAGGCTTGACTGTCCATGACCTCGTAAAACAAGGGCGTTATCCGCACCAGTCTTGGCTCAAGCGCTGGACCGCAGAAGATACTGAGAAAGTGGAAGCAGCCATGAAAGCGACACGTGTCGATGAATTCCGCGACAAGCCTGTCGATGAATTGTCAGGCGGACAGCGGCAGCGGGCATGGATTGCCATGACACTCGCCCAGGACACGGACATCATTCTTTTGGATGAACCGACGACTTACCTGGATATGACGCATCAAATTGAAATACTGGATTTATTATTCGAATTGAATGAAGTGCAAGGCCGCACCATCATCATGGTGCTGCATGATTTAAATCTAGCATCTCGATATGCCCATAACATCATTGCCATTAAAGATGGCGCTGTTTTTGGCCAAGGAACGCCTGAAAAAGTCATCAATTGTGATCTTGTTCGCGCTGTTTTTGGAATGGAATGCCAAGTTTCCAAAGATCCGCTATTCGGGACGCCGCATTGCGTGCCATTCGGCAGAGGACGCTGTATTGTTCCAGAAATCCGGGAATCACTAAGTGGTTCTTAAGATGAAGGAATTGGAGCTTTTCCAAGTGAAAGTCCACAAACAAACACGTGGTTTCATGACATTGCAAGAAAGCATTGGTCATCGCTTTTCTGAACTGATTACCGGCATTCAATTACAAACCGGAGCACCTTCTGAAGCAGTAGCAACGTCTATCTTCATGCGGCGCTTCGGTTTTTTTATAACAGCTCAATTGTACTTATTAGCGCATGGCAAAATGTGGGACGGTCCGCTTGAAGCGGCCCAATTGGTAAAAACCGAAAGCGGCATTGCATTCGAGCTGGATGAGCGCTTTGTCCGAGATCGCAGTGAAGGCGATTTGGAAAAGGTTTTGAAGGTTTACGCGTTCCCCGTCGTTGAAGCGGTCCGGAAAGCCGGGCATGTCTCCAAGCTGATTCTTTGGGAAAATATCTGGGGATATGCCATCTGGATGTATGGCATGCTGGAATCGGAACAAGCTGAACGGGACGTGCAGGTTTTGTTGGATGCTGATATTTGGCAACCGGAGATGCGCAAATCGTTTTTTCATCAATTTTTGGGCGGACGCAGTTATAGCGAGGCAAAAGCTGATTATAAACGCATCACATGCTGTTTGTATAAAGAGTTGCCCGACACTGGCAAATGCCCTTATTGCCCCGTAAAAAAATAAACGCTCCGCAGCTGCGGGGCGTTTTTGTGCAGTTTTAAATAGCTGAACCACTATTCACCATATAAGTTGAACTAATTATTTTAGCTGTATATATTTCGCAAAACAGTTTTGCATGCCGCCAGCGCAGCTGTTTTGCTCCATATCGAAGGAAAAAGACAGGTGGTCTTCCTAGCTCCTTGCGGAAGCCATGTCCAAAGCGACCGAAGCGGTGTAGCAAAGGATTATTCTTTAGTTCAAATTAAATAACCATTTATACTTTAAAGACTGCTTTTCAAAAATTCCAGCCGGTTGCCAAATGGATCGGAAATGAAAAAGCGTTGGACTCCTGGAATGCTGTCGTCATTTTTCACTTCAATCCCTTCAGCAGCCAAGTGTTGCTGCAGCTCTTCAAACCCCTTCACTTTAAAAGCTGGATGCGCTTTTTTAGCTGGCGAAAAAGGTTCTTCTACCCCGACATGAAGCTGATATGCTCCAAATTCAAACCAGGCCCCACCTCTTCCTTTCAAGGAATCCGGCTTTTCCACTTCTTTCATCCCGAGTACCCCAGCATAAAAATTGAAAGCCTCTTTTTCTTTGCCTTTGGGTGCCGCAACTTGTACATGGTCAATTTTTCCGATTGTGAATTTCATCTCATCACCCCTTCTTGCTTTCAGCTTAGCTAATTTATAAAGTAAAGAAAAGATGATTGTTTTTATGTATTTCCATAAGTTTTTCTTATCACTTTCCAAATGTTCCTTTTTCCCGTAGCATGAAAAATAAAGGAGTCGTCGCATATGGAGTTTCCTGCTCAGCTTAAATATACATTAGCATCACAATCCATCGCAGTAGACCGCCCTCCTGCACACCCCCTCTCTCCCGATTTTAAAGAATGGATCAACGAAATCAAACAATGGAGCGGCACCCGAAATAACGGTGTGGCAGTTTCTTATTTTTTCCGCCAATATGCACTGTTCATTTCAGCACAATTTGATTTGCTCACTAATTATAATGGCTATTTTGCTTGTTCGTGGAAAGACCTTCAATTCAGCCGCATTCACAATTATGGATTTAATTTGCTTCAAACCCATGTTGACTCACACTTCTTTACCTCTGTTCCCGGGGAAAACCGGTTTGAAGCGATGCATTTTATACTATGCCGCCAAGTAGCTGACTTAATTGATGAGTTCCGAAAACATGTAAAGATTTCTCCTATTATATTATGGGAAAATGTCCTTGGCTCAGTCCTTTGGTTTTATGCCACTTTGCAACAACATGCACCGAGGAGAGCTGCTGAAGATATCGAATGGCTGCTTGAACCGGCCAACTGGGAGCCGATCAAAGCCTCTTATCTATACAAATTAATGGGAACGGCCTCACTTGAACAGGCGGTTTCCGGCCCTCTTCGAAAGACATGCTGCTTGTACAAAGAATTGCCTGCTTTTGCTACTTGCACCTTCTGTCCACAACCGCATTAATCTCAATGAAAAAGCCTCAGCTTCTGCTGAGGCTTTTTCGTTATTTCTCAAACACTTCATGTATAATCTGGCTCGGACTGGCATTCGTCAAGTTTTTATAAATGCAGCTCGCCGGTTTCTTCTGCAATCCCTTTGCAAAAGATTTTGCTTGTTCAGTTTCTCCAACGATATGCACTTCATCCCAGTGGCGTTCTTTTTTCAACTGTTCAATTTTGCTTCCTAAGTCTTTATAGAAGCGTTCGAGGTTCTCTTTCATCCGCCAGTTGAAATCATCTGCTGCACTGCCAGAGTTCCCTCCAACATGGCTTGCTTGGCCAAATCCGCCAGTGTTGCTGCCTGCAGTATGCGAGGCGGAATGGACACCTTGCTGTTCATTCCAGACATCTAAGCCTGAGTCAAATTCATAAAACACTTCTTCATTGACCATTCCCATCGAAGTATCCAGAATGCGAACTCCTTTGAAGCTTGGCAAAATAATTCCAGCGTATGGATAAGCTTTATACATATATCTCAATTCGTCCAATACAGGTGCGTTTTCCCAGTGGAAACTTGTCTTTACAGCAACTTGCACATAATGGACAAACCAAAGATCGTCTTTAGGAGAGGCAAAAATAACGACACCCTTATGGAGGTCGTCTTGGTGGTCCATAATTTCTCTTTCAACTTTTTTCTTTAAGGTTTGGTAGGATTTCAGCTCTTTCTCATTCTGAGAAGCCGTCAAGTATTCCTCGATGCGCTTCAAACCGTTTTTCAGATGAATTCTCCAAGCCCCGCTTTGGGCGTTCAAGTCAGCCGGATTGGTATTTAAATACACACTCAAAACACAGCGTTCTTCGCAGCTAAAAGCCTTAAGTTTCTGAATTTCATCGTATAATGTCATACATCCATCATCCTCCTTAAAATCCATACTACTTAATTCAATACCCTAAGTCGTTTACATTAAACAGGGAACTATTTACTTTTTTAATAATTCTGACGTTTAAAAAAAGGTACACGAGGTAAACAGATAGTGCAATGAAAATTAAAGGAGTGTGAAGAAACGTGGAGAATATCGATAAAAAAGTAGACGAAAAACTAAAAACATTTGATCAAGAAAAGAAAGAAGACATTTTAGCCAATTTTGAAAACTTCAAACAATACTTAGGCGGCAAAGTCGAGCTTGGTGAGAAAATGGGATTGAGCGAAGAGCGTCTTGCTCAAATCACTGAAAAGGTAGCGAACTACTTGGCCAAAAATGAAGATCCAAAAAATCGAGAAGAATATGTACTGCAACAATTATGGAGTGTCGGTGAAAAAGAAGAACGCCATATGCTTGCCCATATGCTTCTGCGCTTAGTTAAAAAAGATTCGTAAAATGCCAAAGGCCTTCCCTCAATGGGAAGGCCTTTTTCAAGCTGTCGAGAAACTCTTGATAGCCTTTTCTCATTTCGCTCCAGGCAGGACGCTTTCCGCGGACATGGCTTCAGCCGCTTCCTTCGCTTTGCTCAGTCCAGGGTCTTCAGCTCATGTTATTTCCGCTGGAGTCGCCCACCTTCCGCTGCATTCAACTCTCTTTTGTTACCTTTAGTGATTCTCTGGAATAGGGAGATGATTCGGAAAGCTCTCGAATGTTTGTACCTGCTCTCCAGATATGGAGCCAAACAGCGGAGAAAACATACTGCTCCTGCGCAAGCTCGTCGCAAAGACTTAGCCTCGCAGGCGTCGGCTAATGTCTTGCCTGCGGGGCAGCGTAAGCGACGAGACAGCCGAGACCCTGCAACGCTCTTTCATGTTTCGAAGCTAGCGCAGCGATGCAGAAACAGGAGCGTAAGCGACGAAGCGTCTTGGCGCTCGCCCGCGGCTGAAAACCTGTGCTCCTGCAGCGCTGTGCGCTTCGTCGCAAAGACTTGGCCTCACAAACTTCGGCCAATGTCTTCGCAGCTGGTCGGCGGAATATCGGTTAAGGAAGGATCACTATTAGAAACTTTAACTTCCTCAACAAACTGAAAAAACCTTCCCTCAATGGGAAGGCCTTTTTTCAAACAGTTTAAACATCGAAAGATAAACAAATCCGCTCACAACAGATAAAGCAGCTAAAATGGAAAACGTCCAGCCGAAGCCAAACCATGCAGTCATGGGAATTGAAATTGGCGCAATCATACGTCCGATTGTATAACGCATGCTCGCTGCCGCAAAATACTGGCCACGCTTATCTTCCGGAGCAAGTTTCGAGATAAAGCTCTGCTGCACCCCTACTACCATCAGTTCTGCAAAAGTGAAAATCGCTATCGCTCCTACAAACATCCAGAACCACGATGTTACCGGGAACAGAAGCATCGCTACAGCATATAGAATGGTCGATAGGAAAAAGACCCATTTTTCAGGAAAGCTTGTCATCCAACGAGTGACTATCACGGTAAACAAAGCAACCAGCAGCCCATTTTCAGAAAGCAGGAACCCAAAAGAAGTCTCTCCGGTAACCGTCCACTCCCTTCCCCAGAAAGAAGCGATTGTCTGTACATCGATGGTTTCTTTTAAGTATACAGGAATAAGCAAGTCCAATTGCATGAACGTTTGTGCTGCCAGCACTCCCGCAATGACAAAAAGAAGAAACAGCCGATCTTTAAAAATCAACCCGTACTCTTTGAATTGCTTAGCGACTGCTCCTGTCCATCCGATTGCTTCTGCTGTCTCCCATTTACCTTTTAATTCGTGGGATAAAGTCTCGTTTGTGTAGAGCCTAAGAACGAGACCAAGCAGCATAGAAATAACCGTAACAATCAGCAGCAGCTCAAAACGATACGAGAAAAATAGCACTGCTCCGACCAAAGGCCCCACTACCACGGCTATATTCAATGTCGTGTAAAAAATAGCAAATACATCGCTTCTGTATTTCTCCGGGATGACATCTGCAATCATCGCCTGGCTGGCTGGCCAATAAAGCGAACTGCACATGCCCGCCAATGTAAAGGAAACAAACCCAAGTTCAGGTGATTCAAGCCAAGGAGAGTTGGCGAATGCAAATAGCAAAAAAGCCGCCCCTTGAGCAATTGAGGCAAAAACGAGCATCGTGCGCCGGCCAAACCGATCTGCGCAATAACCGCCGATCAAATTCGCAGCAACTGAAAAAACTTGAGAGGTGACGAGCAAAAGGCCCGCCATCCCTTTTCCAAATTCTTCGGCAAAGTAAATCGCTAAAAACGGAAAAACCATCCAATAACTTGTGTTCATAAAAAATTCGCCTACCAGGCGAACTTTTAAACTTCGATCCCAATCCCTAATCCTCATCATCATTTCCCCGCGTTCTGCAAACTTTTCCTATTCGATTATCATTCCAGCACTTCCAATAACTTATAGCTTAAGCAAATATCAATCATCAAGTCTTTGCGTTCCTTGGCAAATTGAATCGATAGCCGTTCGTGATCCCGTTCTACAATTCTTCCTGTCCCAAAAACCCGATGGCGCACTTTGACTCCCTCTAAAAGTTCGTCATCTCTTTTTACTGCTTTCGGATTATCCGGCACCTTTACTTGGACTGCTTTTGACGCTGCAGCCCGTTGCGGCCGAACAGCTGGTTTTTCAGGAATGGTAATATCCCTTACTTCATCAACAAACCGGGATTCACTGTCATAGCTGATCAATTCCAAATGTTTTTTAGCACGTGTCATTCCGACATAGAATAAACGCCGTGCTTCTTCCAAGGCATCCGGTTTTTCCGTATCTTCCTCAGCGGGGATAATTCCTTCATTTAAATCAATCATATAAACACGCTCAAATTCCAATCCTTTGGAGCTATGAAATGTCGACAATGTCAGCATATCATCTGTTTTTTCAGCTTTCGCATTTTGCGTGACTTGCTCCAGTTCTTTCAGCCTCTTGGCAAACTCGGTCATGCTCGACAGCGGCCCGGCTATTTGTTCCAGCGTGATTAGGATTTGCTCCAAATACTGCATCCGCATACCGAATTTTTCAGCACGGCTTGAAAGCATCTGGTCATACCCGAGTTCTCCGCGAATTGTCCGGATGACTTTTAGCGGCTTCATGTGATTTAATGCCTCGAACCATTTTTTCTGTTCGTTCAGTATGTTGATTTGGTAATCCTTCAATGTGATGCTGCGGTTAATCTCATCAAAAGCATTGATTGTGGACGGCTTCATACGGCTCAGCGCTTTTAATTGGCTTCCTGACCAATAAGCATTGGTTTTCGATGCGATTTTCGCATAAACATCAACACGCTCCGGTTTCAAACTGAAACGCATAAAATTGAGCATATCTTCTACAATCCAATGCGAGAAAAACCGGTTATCCGCATCTTTCATATAGAAAGGAATTCCCAGCCGATTCAATTCGCTGATCAGCAACGTCGAAGACGAGTTGTTGCGATAGAGGATGGCCACTTCTCCAAAATGGCTCAATTCTTTCAATTCTTTCATCACATACTTTAGCTGCGCTTCTTCTGAAGCAAGCCTCCGGATAACGATGGGGTCTCCCTCTGGCTGTTTTGTAAACATATTTTTGTCATGCCGTTTTTTATTCGTCTTAATGAATAAATTCGCCGCATCCACAATATTTTTTGAAGACCGATAATTGCGTTCCATTTTCATCACATAGGCATCGGGATAGACATTTTTGAACTTCAATAAATACGTAGGCTCAGCGGCACGCCATGTATAAATAGACTGGTCATCGTCTGCAACGACGCAGAGGTTCTGGTGGCGTGCCACTAATTTCTCAACGATAGCGTGCTGAACCATAGACGTGTCTTGGCTTTCATCAGTCATGACGTAATCCCAGCGCTGCTGATACTTCGAAAGCAATGGCTCATCTTTTTCCAGTGCTTCATTGGCAAGCGACAGCATATCATCAAAATCAACTAACCTAACGTCATAGTTCTCTTTAAATGCTTCATACGTCTTCAATATCTCAATTGCCCCTTCAAAAGGTGCATTCAGCTTTTTCCATTGTTCTCGAGGAGTCATTTTGTTTTTCACAAAACTGATGAATGACGTCAACTCATCCAACTGGTCATCGGTAATTGGCTCCCCGACCTCTGTTTCATACATTTCACGCAACAGCCGCTTTTTATGAAGGCCGTTGGATTCGCTTCCTTCAATCATCACGTAGCGCGAATTGGCAAAATACTCCCGTGTGATTTGAAAAGCCAAGCTGTGAATGGTCGAGAAATCTACCGGTGCCAGCTTTGGGAAAAAGCGTTTGTAGCGTTCCTGCATATCGGTCGCAGACGCCTTACTGAATGTAATGGCTTTTATACGGTGTGGCTGCACACCTTTTTCTTCAATCAAATAACCGATGCGCATGATCATGGTAGTCGTTTTCCCTGATCCTGGACATGCCAAGAGCAATAACGGGCCATCCGTGCGTTCAACAGCTTTTCGCTGGATTTTATTTAGTTCAACTCCGAGTTGCTTTTGTTTGCGTTCAAAAAAGTTGCTCATACGATACTCCTTCGCATTTTCAGTTCCTTTATCTACACCTTACATATTCAGTAAAGCCCTTAGCTGCTGAGAGCTAAAATCAACCGGACGTTAAAGTCCATTAGATCAATCCATAGTTAAAAGGTTTTGTTTTTCCAGAATAAAGTTCACTTTATTTTAGCACAAAGAGTTGGTTCAATCAGTCGAGTTTTTCTGCAATCTTCACTGATTGTCTATTGATTTTCTTCTTGAAGAATCAGGATCCTGCCATCCATTAACGCTCGACAAAAAAGGACCCAAAATGAAGGGTCCTTTTTTCACCTATAAACTTATTTATCAGAGCTAAGAATTTCACAAACGCGCCCTACTTGGCCATCTGCAAGCCTCACTTTAATGCCATGGGGATGTGAAGGCGAATTTGTTAAAAGATCTTTAACGATGCCGCGGGTTTTCTTGCCCGTCCTTTGGTCCTGCTTCAAGACAATATTCACTTCTAAGCCTGGTTTTATATCGCTTCTTTTTTTGCCGTCCATTAAAACTCCTCCTGCCTTTCTTTCATAATACGCTATTCCTTGCTTTTTTCCACACAAAAAGGCAGGGATTGCTCCCCGCCTCATTTTCTCTTTGCCATTAGCGACGTTTTGTCCGGTTACGATCAAAATCATCGGTGCCTAGATCTGAATCATCATCAATATCCGCTTCTTCACGGCGAACTGTTTCGTTGACGACTTCTGTATCCTGGACTTTCCGTTTGCCTACTACAATTTCTTCGCTTACCACATCTGTTTTTGTGACATTCACACGTTCTTCCGTTAACGGAATGTGGATGTCATCTCCTTCTTGATAAGCATCTCTGCCTATCCGGGAGTCATCTGTCACTTCTTCGTTTACTGGGCGGCGTTCAATATATACTTCTTCCCTCTCAACCGGCACTTCAATTGTCTGATTATCTTCAACCACACGCTTGCCGACATTCACTTCACCGGTTTGCACACGATTTTTGTCAACTTGCAGTCTTTCTTCGTGAAGACGAAGGCGGTCTTCCTCTGTATCATCAGCTCGGTCATGGTCTGTGTCCATCCGATTTCGGTCGGTGTCTACAAAATCGCGGTCGGTCCGGTCACGATCCGTATCCATAAAGCCACGGTCTGTCCGATCACGATCCGTATCCATAAAGCCGCGGTCTGTCCGATCTCTGTCAGTCAATCTATCACGGTCCGCGTCATTGTACCGGCTTTCATTTGTAGCTGTAAAATCTCCGGTGTCCCGGCTTGGAGATGGAACGTCGTTTACCGAACTGCCCGTTCCTAAACCGAAGCCTGTACCTGCATTTCTGCCGACTCCGGCTGACTCGCTGTCATCAAGTCTGGAAGAAGCTGAAGTTTCATCAGCATCCACCAAGTTATGGCCTGAATGGAAATTCACGTCGTTAGCTTCATTTGTATCCACGGTTAAACCATCGCGTCCAACCATGCCTGAGTCTTCTCCCGTATAACGGGAAGTATCCTCAGCTCCCACAATGCCTGTTCTTGAGGTATTGCCTGTAGGATCTCCATATGCGGAACTGCCGCTTCTTGGTCTGTTGTCATAAGAATCTCCAATTTCCTTATCAACAAACAGCAAGATTTTTCCGTTCTGCACTTCCTGATAGTAACGGTCGGCTTCCTGGCCATCAACACCCATGTCGTTAAAAGCTTGGCGTATAGGTTCATTTCCGGACATAAAGCCCATAAACTTATCCATCCAGCCTCCGCCTTCAGCAGATTTGTAATCTACATCCGTGCGCCCTCGGACCATAGAAATCTGATCTTTGTCATGAGCCATGACGTACATGTGGTCTTCCGATATTCCCTGCGATTTCAGTTCTTCGATTTTTCTCAACACTTCTGTTTCGCTGTCGAACGTGCCCATAAAGTTATTGCTAGCCATTTTCGATACCTCCAATTTTTGATATGTGTCCTTGAAAAATCTTACTACTCAAGAAATACCCCGCCGATACTTTCTCAAACATATTTGGGAATTGAATCGGCCGATAAAACTAAAATATTTTGAATTGACAGTCAATTAAATCCTTTTGTTGATTCAATAAAAGATAAATCTAAACTTTTCTTTTTCTTCTGTATTTACTGGAACTTTTCTTCCATTTTTTCGTCTAGCTTATTATGGGGTATTTTAAGGAGGAGGAAGAGGTATGAGAAAAATGAAAATATTTCTATTTATTTGTTTGGCTTCATTAATACTTGGAAGCTGTTCGTCGCATCCTGTTTCCTCTAAAAGCCAGACTCCTCCACAATCGGACACAATTAAAAATACAACGATGCCAGACTATAGTTCTGTCGCTGTTATTCAACAGCCTACTGATACAAGTTTATTGATTGGTGACACATATTACGAAATCACTTCTGCCTCAGCGCTGGCTAATTCTACAGGTTCCAATCTCCATCCAGAGGATTTGCATCCAGGAGACCTAGTGTCTTTAACAGCCAGCAAGCAAACGACCGGCAACTTCCCTCAAAAAGGAATCTTGTTGTCTCTCATGCGGCATGAAGATGAAAAAAGCCAGCTTATCAGCCAAGCCATTAACCATGTGCTGCTCAATCAGGAGATAGGAGACATTATGGCTTTGGAAATCAAATCAGTCAGCGCCCAGCTGATTACTTTGCAGTTCAGAGATTTGGCAGATAAACGGAAATTCGAATGCATTGTAAATATAAAAAGTATGGACTTTCAAGTAAAGGAAATTCCTTACTTAACCTCAAAACAAAACCCGTGAGCTGATTAAGGCTCACGGGTTTTGTTTCAAAAGATACTCAAGTCCCATTCTTTCGAAATTTGGCGAAGCATCATCGTTCCTGCTGCACTGTTTCCGGTTACGTCTATGGCAGGGCCATAGACACCAATGCCTGCTCCTGCCCTGAATTCATAGGTCTGGGAATGGAGCTTAGGCGGAACGGCGGCCAGGATGCCGCCGGATACACCGCTTTTTGCGGGAATGCCGACATGTGCTGCAAAATTTCCTGAAGAATTGTACATACCGCATGTCACCATTAGCACTTTAGCTACTTGAGCAATTTCATCTGAAAAATGTTTCACATTCGTGATGGGATTAAAGCCATCATACGCAATGATTAATCCGATCAATGCCAAATCTTTTACACTGATTTTGATGGAACACTGGCGGATATATATATCCAACGCTTCTTCCACTTCTATTTCCAAAAAATTCGCTTCTTTTAAATAGTAGGCAAGTGCCCGGTTGCGATGGGAAGTCTTCCATTCAGAATCGTAGACTTCACGGTCCATCTCAAGCGGATGGCCCACGAGGGTTTCCAGAAACGACAGCAGATGCTCGTACTTCTTTTGACTTGTGGGTCCTGGCAGCAAAGCTGAAATCGTAATTGCTCCCGCATTGATGA
This sequence comes from Planococcus sp. 1R117A, assembly GCF_051417975.1. NCBI lineage: Bacteria > Bacillati > Bacillota > Bacilli > Caryophanales > Caryophanaceae > Planococcus > Planococcus sp. 1R117A. The sequence goes on from NZ_JBPRLO010000001.1 coordinate 528,224, forward strand.
AAGGGTTGAATGGCTTGTTTGGACGGTGTATTTCAAATGGAATAATTGAGTTGAAAGCTTCTCCGGTCGGTTCCACGTCCACGCGTTCAAGAACAAATTCCAATCCGTAATGGCAGCACAAGGCAATAAAAGTCAGTGCTTTGGAAATACTTTGAAGCGTAAATTCTTTGTCAGTGTCTCCTGCACAATAGTACTGGCCATCTTCATCAACCATACAAATACCAAGCAGGCTTGGATCTACTTTCCCAAGTGCCGGTATATACTGTGCAGTCGTCCCTAAAATAGCATGTCCTTTGTTTTCTTGTACCCATGCTTCCAATTGTTGTTGGATTAACGGATTATTTTGCATACCATCTCTCCTCGCAAGCTTTATCGTACTTTAACAGTCAGACGTGGTGAAGATACTTTCGCTAATTGAAGTTTCCCTTTATAAAAATTCCCCTCGTCTTCACAAGGGGATTAGTCTTTTATAGGTTATCATACCAAGCTTTTGCCGCTTCCACTTCCGGCATTGTCAATTGGTGTCCATAACTTTCCCAATGCAATTTCACATTTGCACCAGCGTTCTTTAACAATTGTTCCAAATCAGTCGACTCTTCTGCAGGACAGATTGGATCGTTGGTTCCCGCTGCGATAAAGACGCCCACACCTGACAAATCAGGCAACGCCGTTTCGCGGTTCGGTACCATTGGATGATGTAAAATGGCTCCTTTTAAAGCAGCTGCGTCAGTAAATAATAAATTGGCCGCTATGTTTGCTCCGTTCGAATAACCAATAGCAATGACATTGCTGCGATCAAAACCATGTTCTTTTGCCGCCTTATTTACAAAGTCATTGAGCTCCTCTGTACGGGCTTTCAAATCTTCCATATCGAAGACACCTTCTGATAAGCGCTTGAAAAAACGGGGCATTCCATTTTCAGAAACATTCCCCCGGACACTCAGTACAGAAGCTTCGGGATCAATATGTGCAGCAATCGGCAACAAATCGTTTTCATTGCCCCCTGTCCCATGCAATACAAGAAAAGTCGGTTTAGCTGGATTTGAACCTGGTTGGAAAATATGTTTCATTACAAAATACCTCCTAATGGTGAGTTTGCCTATTTGATTAGTTTCCCTCTTTACAGATCAGTGAAACTTATCTCGAATTCAAGATAATAATAACATAGAAGCGATTGAATTCCAATCGTAACCCTTTGAGTTCTTCTCCGTTATTCTTCAAGAAGCTCCATTAAATGCGCAAGCTTAAATAAGTTGCACTAAAGAGTCATCCTTTACTATACCGCTTCGGAGTAAGGCAAAGACAAGTGCTCATCGCAAAGCTGCCGACCGAAGTATCCAGCTGTAATTATTAGTCCAACTTATATAGCGCACGCGTTCTAGCTTTTCTTCAAATAAAAGATGATATCATATAAAAACCACCCACTGAAAAATCAGCGGATGGTTTAAAGTAAGTTATTTTGCTGTTTCAAGCATGTCTTCTAAATTTTCTTTTGTAAAAAGATAATTTTCATTACAGAAATGGCATTGCGCTTCAGCTTGGCCATCAGTTACGATCATGTCTTTGATTTCTTCTGTTCCAAGGCTGATGATTGCATTATGGATTCGCTCTCTTGAACACTGGCATTGGAATTGAACCGGCATAGTGTCCAGCACTTTGACATGACCGCTTCCCAGTACTTCATCAAGAATTTCCTCCGGCGTCATGCCTTGTCGAACCATATTCGAAATCGTCGGGATTTCCGATAACCGCTGCTCAATTTGAGTAATGACTTCTTCGCCTGTACCCGGCAATACTTGAATGATAAATCCGCCAGATGCCTGAATAGTATTATCCGGATTGACAATTACTCCGACACCGACAGACGACGGTATTTGTTCAGAAGTTACAATATAGTGAGTAAAATCTTCACCAAGTTCACCCGATACGATCGGTACCTGTCCGACAAACGGCTGCATTAAACCGATGTCTTTGGAAACCGAGAGAGTTCCGTCGGTTCCGACCGCTCTTCTGACATCCAGTTTTCCTTGGGGGTTTAAATCGAAATGAGTTTGGGGATTTGAAACATATCCTCTTACTTCACCTTTTGCATTAGCATCCACTAAAATTGTTCCCAGCGGACCGCCGCCGTTGATTTTGATGGTCAGTTTCTCTTCGCCTTTCATCATGGCACCCAGCATGACACTTGCTGTCATGGAACGGCCTAGAGCAGCTGAAGCAGTCGGCCATGTGTAATGGCGGCGCTGTGCTTCTCCTACTGTTTCAGTTGTCCGGGCTGCGTAAGCACGTACTTGTCCATCGTAAGCCAAAGCTTTCACTAAATAATCGTTCATCTATTTTCACGTTCTTTCTATAATAGTTTTTCCGACTTCAACTAACACTCACTGGGGATGAAGCCCCCACTGAGTGAAGTTTCACTTTATTGTTTCCGCATTTCTTTTTCGTTTTTTACTTTGTCCGGTGTAACGTCGTTTCCTAAAGGATCGAGCACTTTAAGGCTCGTCACCGTATTCTCGATTTGTCCCCGGATTTCCCGCAGATAGTCTTCCCGCAATACTTGCTGCTCTACTTTTTCGGCTGGCGTCAATCCAGCTTCTCGAGCTTTCTTTGCTAATTCATTAATGCGTGTGATGCTGGCAATCATTGTCCCCATCCTTTCGTTTCTCTTTGTTAGGCAACCATCTTTTTCTGTATCCACTGTTGGAGCGTTTCTGTCTTCATCAGGAAACGCTGTTGCTTCATTTTGTCAGCTAAAGTGGCTATTGTTTCCCTTTTCATGACCGACTTCCAGGCGTTTTCAGCTTCATCCATCAAGTCGGACAGCAGACAGCAAGCATCTTCTTGCTCCAGCTCCAGCATGTCTCCTAAAATCCCACTTGGCGAATAAAGCGACTGCCGCCCTTCAATCGCCAGATATATATCATAAACACAAATTTCTTCCGGTTTTTTCTTTAATTTAAAGCCGCCTTTTACTCCAGGCACGGATGCAATTAAATCCGCATTCACTAATTTTCTTAATAGCTTCTGGAAATAAGTCGGTGAAGTATTTAATTGCTGGCTGATTGCTTCACCCGGCAATACCGCTTTATCGGGTAGCATATTTAATAGCAATATGGCATAAACCGATTGTTCGACACCTGTTTTCATGTGCATGGAGTTCACCTCAATCCATTCCTAATGCGGATAACATTTATCCGCATTGTCATATAATAAGTGCTGGAAGAAAGAAAGTAAAGAATTTTAACTCCATGAAAAAAACCATCCGCAGTAAATCGACGGATGGTTTTGGTTAGCTATAGAAACGCGGAGATGCCACCATAGGCAAGCGCAAGCAAAATAACGAATGCCGGATGGATTTTTCTTATTTCAAGCATCCAGTAACTAACAACAATCAGGATAATTGTCTGCATACTGCCGGAAGTATCAATGGAAGTCATGAAAAACTGAAGAGTCATGGCCCCGAGCAGCACCGCAATCACGGGACGGATCAGCTTCGTGATGTTTTTTACTTTAGGGGAGTCTTTGTATTTCAATAGCGTCACCATCATAAGGATCATCAAAATAAGGGAAGGGGCTACAGAAGCAAATAACGCTATGACGGAACCAAGAATCCCGCCTTCCATATAACCGATATAGCCTGCCATTTTTGTCGCAATCGGTCCAGGAAGGGCATTCCCGAGCGCCAGTACTTCCCCGAATTCCTGAGTCGTCATCCAGCCATACCGGTCAACCACTTCTTTTTCAACAAGCGGAATTGAAGCCGGCCCTCCGCCGTAGCCTAATATGCCGGGAATGAAAAACGCCAGAAAAATGTACCAGTAAATCACGCTTTCCCTCCCCCTTTCTTAAACGATAGTAAGGAAATTAAAAGGATTCCAACGATTAAAATTACCGGATGAAGGTTCAATCCCTCCATTAATATAGCGGCTATCACGGTAAAAAGAATGCCACGTGGCCAACCCAGCGACTGCCCTGATTTTTTCAGGAAATCCCAAGTCATGACACCAAGCATTACCCCAACCACCGGCACAACTGCCGCTGACATGCTATTGACCCACTCGACTCCTTTGAATTGCTGCAAAGTTCCGAGCAACAGAATCATCAGCAGGACGGTAGGAACCACCACTGCCACTAATGCGACAATACTGCCAATAACGCCATTCACCCGATACCCGATATAACCAGCCATTTTAGTGGCAATGGGTCCGGGCATGGTATTGCCAAGCGCCAATGTATCCCCGAATTCATCTTCTGTCATCCACTTATATCTCTTCACAGCTTCGGCATGAAAGAGCGGAATGGCTGACGGACCTCCTCCAAATCCTAAAATGCCGACACGGAAAAAGGCGGCAAAAATATCGGCATTCGCCTTTAAGTTGGAGGTTTTGGTCGTCTTATTCCGCATTTTTCTATCCGTTACCACACTGCGACCGATCCATCCGTACGGGATTCTGTGCCGCCCGACAATACACCCGTCTCTGGATTGCGCCAAATAATCTGGCCTCGGCCAAAAGCGCCGCCATCAGTAGCAATTTGAATAGTGTGTCCCTTGCGAGCCAAAGCTTGTGCCAAATAATTTGGGAAATTCGGTTCCACTAATATCGTTTTGCCTTCCATCCATTGCCACCTTGGCATATCAAGCGCCGCTTGTGGATTCAATAAATAATCTACAGTATTGGCAACAACTTGGAAATGCCCTTGCGGCTGCATATAGCCTCCCATGACTCCGAACGGCCCGACTGCTTTGCCGTCTTTTGTCATGAAGCCGGGAATGATGGTGTGATAGGTCCGTTTTCCACCTTTTAATACATTGGGGTGCTGTTCATCCAATGAAAAATCAGCACCGCGGTTCTGAAGTGCAATACCAGTCCCGGGTATAACAATGCCGGATCCAAATCCCATATAATTGCTTTGAATATAGGAAACCATATTTCCTTCTTCATCAGCAGCAGCTAAATAAACCGTTCCGCCTTTCGGCAATTCATATGGAGCCGGCTCGGAAGCAGTATCTTCAATAACGGCAGCCCGCTGCTTTGCATAATCATCCGAGAGGAGGTGTTCCACACTTACCGGCATGGCTTCAGGTTCGGTAATGAATGCCTTGCCATCTGTAAAAGCAAGCTTCATCGCTTCAATCTGTTCGTGATAGGTTTCTGCCGATTGCCATTTCGGTTCGCTTAAATTCTTGAAAATATTCAAAGCCATAAGTGCTACCATTCCTTGACCATTCGGCGGGATCTCCCATACCTCATAGCCGCGGTAATTGGTCGAAACCGGTTCAACCCATTCCGGTTTAAAGGCAGCAAGATCTTCTTTCGCCAAAAAACCATTGTGCTGTTTCATAAAATCGCTGATTTTATCAGCAAGCGCGCCTTCGTAGAATGACCGCGATTCTGTTTCAGCAATTTCCCTTAAAGTCGAGGCGTGTCCGGGTGATGACCACATTTCACCGATTTCCGGCGCTTTGCCGTTCGGCGCAAAAGTATCGAACCATGCTTGATACTCTTCTGTAGTAAAGGAGGTTTTGAATTTGTCATAGGCAAGTTTCCAGTACTTCCCCAGAATCGGCGTAAGCGGATAACCTTCTTCCGCATATCGGATTGCCGGTTTTAAAGCTTCGGAAAGAGGCAACTTTCCAAATTTCCGGGACAGCTCAGCCCATGCAGCCGGCACTCCTGGAACCGTAACCGGCACAACGCCATGAACTGGCATTTTATCATGCCCGCGTTCTTTCACCGCCTCCACTGAAATGCTTGCAGGAGCAGGACCGGAACTGTTCAGCCCATGCAATTTATCTTTTACCCAGACAAGCGCAAAAGCATCTCCTCCAATGCCGTTTGAAGTCGGCTCCACAACTGTCAAAGTGGCAGCTGTCGCTATTGCAGCATCAATCGCATTGCCCCCATTTTGCATAACTTCAATCCCTGCTTGTGCTGCTAAAGGCTGCGATGTCGCCACCATGCCTTTTCTTGAAAATGCTGTATGCCGTTTGGCGTCAAACGGATGCTGTAAATAGTCCATTGAAATACCTCCAGTTTCAAAATAAGAGCCGACTGCTGGAAATTACTCCAGCACCCGGCTCAATGATTCGCCTGCGAAATGGCATGCCGCAAAATGGTCTTTCTCATGCTCGATAAATGCCGGTTTATCAACTTTGCAGATTTCCTGCGCCATTGGGCAGCGTGTATGGAATACACATCCACTCGGCGGATTCGACGGATTCGGCATATCACCGACCAAGCGGATCCGTTCTCTTTTCGCATTCATAGTCGGTCTTGGAATCGCCGATAATAATGCTCGTGTATATGGATGGAGCGGATTATTGAAGATCCTTGAAACATCGCTCATTTCCATTGTATGCCCCAAGTACATGACCAGGACGCGGTCACAGAAATAACGGACCACACCTAGGTCGTGGGAAATGAACAGATAAGATAAATGATACTTCTCCTGCAATGTCTTCAATAATTTCAAAACTTGCGCTTGAACTGAAACGTCCAAGGCGGAGACCGCTTCATCGCAAATGATGAACGAAGGGTTAAGCGCAATAGCTCTTGCAATGCCAATGCGCTGGCGCTGGCCGCCACTGAATTCATGCGGATAGCGGTCATAATGCTCGGCTTTCAATCCAACTTCTTTCAATAAATCCAGTACGGCCTCTTTCCTTTCGTTTGCCGGCATTTTCGTATGCATTCTAAATACTTCATCCAATGCATGGCCAATCCGCTGCCTCGGATTTAAAGAAGCATAGGGATCCTGAAAAATCATTTGCATTTCTTTTACGAACTTCTTCTTCTCTTTTCGCTTTAAATCTTGAATCTCCTGCTCATTAAACTTTATTTTACCTTCTGTCAGTTCTTCAAGTCCAAGAATTGTGCGGCCGAGCGTGGATTTTCCACACCCGGATTCTCCGACAACTCCAAGGCTTTCACCTTTATACAGTTTCAAAGATACCGATTCAACAGCTTTAACATTTCCTTGTACTCTCTTTAAGATGCCGCCTTTAATAGGGAAGTATTTTTTAACTCCGTTTAATTCCAGAAGTATTTCAGGCTTCGATGGTGACTCTTCCATTGTTCTCATCTTTCTCGGCCTCCTTTTCGTTCAGCCAGCAAGTTGCAGAATGGCCTTCGGATACCTGAAATTCAGGAGGCACCATTACTTTGCACTTATCCATCGCAAATTTACAGCGCGGATGGAAACGGCATCCCGGGATTTTTTCATTTAATCCAGGCATATTGCCAGGAATCGGTTCGAGCTCAAATTCCGGATCGTCTACATTCGGCACTGAATTCAATAATCCGATCGTGTACGGATGGCTTGGGTTATTAAAAATCTGTTCCACTGGGCCTTCTTCTATCTTTTGTCCGGCGTACATTACCATCACCCGGTCCGCTACTTCTGCTACAACGCCCATATCGTGTGTAATCAATAAAACACCCATATCCAGCTTTTCTTTCAAGTCATTGATTAAATCCAGAATTTGCGCTTGAATCGTTACATCCAATGCAGTTGTCGGTTCGTCTGCGATCAATAAGCTCGGGTGGCATGCTAGGGCCATCGCAATCATGACCCGCTGCCGCATTCCGCCGCTCAATTCATGCGGATATTGGTTTAGCCGCTTGCCCGGATTCGGAATCCCGACTTGGTTAAGCAATTCCACACCTTGTTTTGACGCTTCGGATTTCGATAATTTATGATGGAGCATTAATGGCTCCCGCAATTGATATCCAATAGTCAATACGGGGTTCAAAGCCGTCATCGGTTCTTGGAAAATCATCGACATTTGGTTTCCCCGAAGTTTTCGCAACTGTTCCTGTGAAAGATTTTGGAGCGGCTTATCGTTCAGCCGAATCTCTCCGCTTTCAATTGATCCATTTGAAGGCAGCAACCCCATCACAGACAATGATGTAATACTTTTTCCGCAACCCGACTCTCCTACAATACAAAGCGTTTCTCCTTTTTCAACATGAAAAGAGATTCCTTTGACCGCCTGCACTGTACCCTCAGATGTACGAAACGAGGTGACTAAATTTTTTACTTCAAGTAATGTCTGCGCCATATTCTCCCTACTCTCTCGATACGTTTGCTAAGCTCCATTGGCCATTCGGGTCTAATTTTAAGCCTTTAATGGCGTTATCAGTGGCAGAAGTGACTACCCCGTGGTACATCACGATAGCCGCATTGTCATCCAGCATAAACTGATTAGCTTCTGCTAAGAATTTCTCGCGTTCTTCCGGTACAATCGTCGTGCGTGACGCTTCTACCAATTTATCGAATTCCGGATTGCTGTATTGTGCACGGTTCGAGTTTCCGACGTTGTCTGAATGGAAGTTCGGGTAGAACATTTCAGAACCGTCACTTGTTACGTTGGACCAGCTTAGGAATGTCATGTCATATTCTCCGGCACGTGCGGTGTCCAGGAAAGTCGCCCATTCCATTGTTTCAATTTCTACATTGAATCCAGCTTCAGTTAATTGAGATTGGACAATTTCAGCCATCAGGATAAAGTTGTCGCGGTTAGCAGCAAGCAGCTTGATCGGTTCATTGCCAAAACCATTTTCTTGCACCAATTGTTTTGCCAGTTCCGGATCATATGGAGTTCCCGCGTTATCCGCTTCTTCGTTATAGCCAAATACTTTTGGCCCTAGAATGCTGTCGCTTCTGACTCCTAAGCCGTTCAATTTTTCAACGAACGCATCACGGTCGACCGCACTGGCTACAGCTTTGCGGAAATCCGGATTTTGGTTTCGCTCTCTGGAATGGTTGAACGTCAAATAGTAGACCGGCGTTCCTTCCTGTTTCGTCACTTCTACATTTTCCAGTGATTCAATACGGGAAATCTGTTCTGGCGGCAAAGCATCCAGGAAGTTAACTTCTCCTGTTTGCAGCATTGAAATGGCAGTAGAGATTTCAGGAACGACTTTAAATCTTACTTGGTTAAGAGCAACTTCTCCGTTCCAGTAATCCGGATTCTTTTCAAGCACGATTTCGTCTCCTTGGTTCCAACTGACAAACTTGAATGGCCCTGTACCTACAGGATTCTGCATCAAATCTTGTTTTTGGTCCGCTGTCGGGCTAATAATAGCAGCGTTGGAATGTGATAATGCTGCAAGCAATGGCCCGTATGGATATTTAGTTTTAATCTCAACAGTTTTTTCATCGATTACATTCACTGTATCCACCGGTTCTAAAAGAGACGCCCGCGGTGCTGCAGTTGCCGGGTCGCGCAATTTATCAAACGAGTATTTTACAGCTTCTGCATCGAAGTCTGTGCCATCCTGGAACTTGATGCCTTCTTTTAACTTGATCACCCAAGTCAAATCATCCGGGTTTTCATAGGATTCAGCTAATTTAGGCTCCAATTCCATGGTTTCCGGGTTTCTTTCAAACAAGTTTTCATAAATTTGTGTCATAACATTTGAAGAGACCGAATCATTTGTCATCGTAGGAGAAAGTCCAACTGCATCTGAAGTAGAGGCGTAAATAACTTCTTGTTCTGCGTCTGAAGCAGGTTCACTGCCTGATCCTCCGCTTTCCGCTTCTTCAGGAATTGTACTTCCTGAACATGCGCTTAAAATTAACATAACGATTAATGATAATAAAAACAGCCATTGTTTCTTCATTTATATTCCTCCAATGTTTTATTGTCCAATATCCATATTTGGATCAAGTGCATCACGCAAGCCATCACCAAGTACGTTAAAAGCAAAAACCGTCAACATAATTGCAATCCCTGGAACAATTGTTAAATGTGGGGAAGTCCACATAAAATCCTGCCCTTGAGAAATCATGGCGCCCCATTCAGGTGTAGGAGGCTGTGCGCCAAGTCCTAAATAACTTAAGGCCGCTGTGGAAAGAATCGCTGTTGCCATCCGCATGGTGGCAAAGACAATAATCGGTGCCGTAACATTCGGCAAAATGTGCTTCACCATAATCCGCAAATTGGAAGCACCCATTGAGCGCATCGCCATAATGTATTCTTTTTCTTTGACCGACAGCACCGACCCCCGGACAATCCGGGCACATGTCGGAATTGACCAAATACTGATTGCAATTGCAACGTTTACTAAACTAGTGCCTAGAATAGCGATAATTAGCATCGCCAGCAAAATGCCGGGGAAGGAAAACAGCAAGTCAACAAAGCGCATGATGACGGCATCCAATTTCCGGTAGTATCCTGCCAACATGCCTAGTACGACTCCACCGAACAGTCCAAGTGAAACAGCCACTGCACCTACAACCAGCGAAATTCGGGCACCATAGACAATCCGGCTCCAAACATCACGGCCATAATTGTCCGTTCCAAGCCAATGCCCTTCGCTGAACATCGGCAACTCACTGCTGCCCAGATTTTGCCGGATGGGATCATGCACCGTGATGACGGGTGCAAAAATGGCCATTAGTATTTGGAGGAGTACAATGATTAACCCGACTACGGCCATTTTATTTTTTAACAACCGCCTTAATGTCGTCTGCCAGGCTTTTTCCTTTTTCTTTGGTTTCAACTCTACCGATTCAGCCGTTGCCATAGCATTTCCTCCCTTCAGTCATATTTAATGCGAGGATCAATATAGGTATAGATAATATCAACAATCAAATTAACGAGAACAAACAATGTGGCTACGAGTAAAACAGAGCCTTGCACCATCGGAAAATCCCGTGCGGCGATTGCATCAATCATCAAACGCCCTACTCCGTTGATTGCGAAAACCTTTTCTGTAATGATGGTTCCGCCAAGAAGGAAGCCGAAGTTCAAACCAATGACTGTAATGATTGGGATCATTGCATTTTTCAGTGTATGGATCCAGATTACGTTTCTTTCCTTTACTCCTTTTGCGCGTGCCGTCCGCACATAATCTGCCCGGATAACTTCAAGCATCGAAGACCGGGTCATACGGGCAATCATCGCAGCAGAACCGGTACCCAAAGTGATGGCCGGCAAAATCAGTTCTTTGATGCCGTCCACTGTATAAAATGGATGAGACATTCCGCCAACCGGAAGCCATTGAAGATTTACTGAGAAAACCAAAATCAGGAGCGCCCCTAACCAGAAGTTCGGAATCGAAATTCCTGCCAGTGCAAATGTTGTAGCAGATACATCCAATAAAGAGTTTTGCTTCAATGCGGATACAAGACCGGTGATGATTCCGATGATGACCGCAACAATCATACTGGCGATCGCCAGCTTCAAGGTATTCGGGAAACGGACTGCAATGGCGTCCGCAACCGGCTGAGCCGTCTGATAAGAATAGCCAAAGTCGCCTTGCACCGCATTAGCTAAATAATTGGCATACTGCACAAGAAACGGCCGGTCCAATCCGAGATTGGATTCAATCGCTGCAATATCCTCAGCGGTCGCAGTCGGCCCCCCGATGATTGATGCCGGATCTCCAGGAGCAATATACATGGAAGAAAATACGAGGAAAGATATTCCCAAAAGCAAGAACACTAATTGCAATGCACGACGAATAATTAAAGCAACCAACTCTACACCTCCCCTTACATTTGTTAAGAAGAAATCGATATCTTCTTAACAAATGAAATATTTTAATTAATCTGATTATAATTTAAGTAAAAATAAAAATCTATAAGAATTTTCAAAAAAGTACTATTTACTCAGTTTAAACGAACAAAAACACTGAAATAATATCACCGCACTTTCTTTTCGTCTGCCTTATCCTTTTTTCTAATTCTTTTTGTTTATTTTCGCCAGGTTTTTATAATGAAAAATTTAAACAAAAAGAAAAAGCCAATAGCAAAATAGATTTGCTGTTGGCTTTTATAGTTTTAAACCATTTCTGCTTTTGAAGCGACGCAGCAGAATATGGCTTTCTACACGGGTGATGCCATCAAGTGCGTACAACTCTTCATTGATAAATTTCTCTAATCCCTGAAAGTCATCTACTAAAACATGCATATGGAGAGTGGACGGACCAGTCATTTGATAACAGCTGGCTACGTTTGGATTGTCTGCCAAGGCTTGAGCCACTTCGACAAGTGAAGAAGGGTCGCAATCGACTTCGAAAAATCCGGATACTTGCTTCCCGACTTTTTCACTGTTGATCACCACCGTGAACTTTTCAATAATTCCAGCCTCTGTCAATTGGTGGACCCGTTCTCGAACCGCTACACGCGAAAGGTTTAACTCTTTTCCGATATCTACATAAGAACTGCGGCCGTTCACCGTCAACAATTCTAAAATCTTCTTATCGATTTCATCTATTTTCATAAAGCCACCTCAGTACTATAAGTTTGAAGATGATTATACGACATTTGATTACGTTTTGGAATACATAAATTATTTTTGGTTCCCTTTAGAAAGAAAATAGAACTTTTTACTTCCTCTTTAGAAAGCGGCTACAAAAAACTCCAGGCGCGACTTCAAAGCAATCCTGCTCAATAAAACCATGCGATTCGTATAGTTTTTTAGCCGGTTCATTGGCGGTCCCAGTGCTTACGATAAAGTCATGGCCCTTATATTGCTCTAATAAGCACCTCAGCAATGCTCTGCCGATGCCTTGGCGAAAATAGGAAGGTGCGACTACTAATCTATGTATATCGATTGTACAGCCTTCTTCTTTATAAGAAATAAAGCCCTTTAATTCTCCTTCCAAAAAGCCCATAAAAATCTCTTGGCTGTCTTGGATTTTCTCAACCGTTTCATGCAGTTGAGGGATTCCTTCAAACCCCATCAATGCCGCTTCAACTTTATATGCCGGCTGCTGAATTTTTTGAATGGCCTGCGCTGTTTTTTCCAAATAATGGTCTAGCCGTACAATCATGAAGAACACTCCTCGCTGATTTAACTTATATCTACTGAAAAAAGTAATGCCTCTATATAGGAAACTTCAGGTTTCCTATATGAATCGGGGCAGTTCTAAAGTCAGTCGAATTTTCCGCTCCAAAAATCCTGGTATGCCTCGTCGAGTTCTTCTGGTGTGTTCATCACAAATGGCCCCCGGTGCGCAATCGGTTCTTGCAGCGGCTGGCCGCTCAAGACAAGCAAAACCGTACGGTCACTGAGGGACTTCAACATCAAATCTTCTCCTGCATTTTCAAAGAGAATAAAGTTGCCGGATGCCACAGCGGTTTCGCCATTCACTTCCACTTCGCCTTTCACTACGAAAACACCGGTATTGAAATGCGCTGGAAATGCCAATTCCGCCTCGCCGCCTATTTCCAGCCGGACATCCAAAAGATGAATCGGCGTAAAGGAAGTTGCAGGGCCGGTTACTCCTGAATAATTTCCCGCAATGATCCGGACTTCCCCATCCCGGACAGGAACAGACTTTATCGTTTCCCGGGTCAACGGCTGGTACTTCGGCTCTGTCATTTTATGCGCTCGCGGAAGCAGCACCCATAGTTGAATCATTTCAGACAAGCCGCCTTCAGGAAGCTCTGGAAATTCAGTGTGCTGAATCCCTGCACCCGCTGTCATCCACTGAGCTTCATCTTTATGGATTGTTCCTCCATTGCCTTTCGTGTCATAATGCGTAATTGCCCCTTCATAGACAACCGTCACTGTCTCTAATCCACGGTGTGGATGAAGCCCGTCGACTCTTCCTTCCCCTGAAATCGGAGAGAATCTTTTCGGCGGTCCATGGTCCAGCATAAAGAACGGGCTCATGCGCTGATAATCTGAAAAAATCGGCAGATAATTTTTCACTTCCATGTCGATTACTTTAAACGGTTCAGAACCGCTTAATATTGCTTCTATCCGTTTTACTCCAGCCATTTCTATACCACTCCTTATTTTTCCTGACAACCGTTAAAGCGAGATGAACTTTTTGATTTCCAGCATTTTTGCTTCTGCATCATGATAGCCCTGGTTATACAATTCCGTTAACTTTTCAGTATCACGTTCCATCCCGTTCATTTTGAAAAATCTGGAAGGTTGAATGACAAGCACTTTACCTTCAACTTCCAGTTCTTCGATAAACTCCACCGTTTCGTTATACCTTGAATACCAGCTTTCCATGCTTTTCACGATGCCAGGAAATTGGCGATAAAAAGCCGGCATCAATTTGGCAAAAGAATTTTTCTTTTTCCGGTATCCTTTTTCTTTAGTCAAGACGATTATAGGCTTTGTTACACCATCTTCGAGAGCTTTACGGATTGGAATAGGGTCTGCCACTCCGCCGTCCATCAGGAGTCTGCCTTTGAATTCAACCGGCTTCGCCATAAAAGGCAGTGAACTGGAAGCCCGAACGAGGGACAAGACATCCTTGGCATGCTGGCGTTTTTCAAAATAGAGCGCTTCCCCGGTCAGGCAATCCGTGGTCCCTATAACAAATTCTTCAGTTGCATTATGGAAACTGTCATAATCGAAAGGCACCAGCCGATTCGGGATGTCGTCAAAAATCAAATTCATCCCGAACAGTTCTCTTTTCAACAATAAATTCTTTACAGAAATATAATCCGGATGATGCACAGAGCCGATGGTCACTTTATGATTGCGCCCCGTCTGCCGCGACACATAAGAAGAAGCATTGCAGGCACCGGCCGAAACCCCGATGATATAGTCCACGAAAATCTCTTCTTCCAAGAATTTCTCGAGGACACCTCCTGTGTAAACACCCCGCATGCCTCCGCCTTCTAATATCAGACCGCTTTTCATTCGAAATCCCCCTCTTTTATAAGCACATTGCCCATATGGGTTTTTCAAAAGCCGGTATTTGTCTTCATTGTCTTTTTCTCTAAATTCTCCTTGCGAATGAAGAAGGCAAGAAAAGCTGGCCGGATCATTTCCGCCAGCTTCCCGTCAGCCTACTTTCTGGATCAATTCGGGCCCGTTGTTTTTTGGAGAGTTGACTGCATCCGAAACTTCGTATGCTTCTAATTGTGCGGAATCAAATGGCTTTAATAGATTTCCAAGCACTTCTTCATCCTGCACTTTCGGATCAAGCCAAACTTTTTCCGCTTCTTTCGATAAAATCACCGGCATTCGGTCATGAATAGAACCCATCAACTCATTTGCTTTAGTTGTCAAAATGGAACAAGTATTGACTGTCTTGCCTTCGGGCGACTTCCAGGATTCCCATAATGCTGCGAAAGCGAAAGGCTCATCCGATTTCAATTTGATGCGCATCGGTGTTTTTCCGTCATCGGTCCGTTTCCATTCATAAAAAGAATCAGCTACAACGAGACAGCGCTTTTTCTTGAAGGCATTCCGGAAACTTGGCTTTTCAGCCGCTGTTTCTGCGCGTGCATTGATCATTTTGTAGCCGATTTTCTCATCTTTTGCCCATGGCGGAACGAGTCCCCATTTCAAAAATCCTAAACGGTTCTTGGTTCCGTCATTGACCACTGCCACCACTTGCTGGGAAGGGGCAATATTATAGCTCTCCGAATATTCTTCTTCTCCAAACGTCACTTCATCAATGTCAAAGCGTTCCAGTATGACGCTGTAATCTGCATACAATGAGTATCTTCCACACATCGTGACCATCCTTTCCGAAGCTGGCTTGTTATTATCTTTAATATAGCAGAACCTTTCCCGCAATGCCGATTATTTGCTGAGCGCTTGTTCTACGGCTGCTTGCGCGTGGATGGCGGTGGTATCAAACAAAGGAATAGCTGCATGCTTTTCTTGAATCAGCAAGCCGATTTCCGTGCAGCCAAGCACAATTCCTTCTGCCCCTTTGCTTGCCAATTTCCGAATCGTTTCCTGAAAAAATCCCCTCGATGACGGTACCGCTTTACCCATGCACAATTCCTCGAAAATAATTCGGTTAATTTCTTCCCGTTCCTTTTCTTCCGGAATCAGTACTTCTAAACCGCTTGTAATCAAGCGGGACTTATAGAAATCCATTTCCATCGTGTATGTTGTGCCCAGCAATCCCACTTTTCGAATTTGATTGTCATGAATCCTGTTGGCAGTTGCATCTCCAATATGCAGAACCGGAATTGAGATATTTTCTTCAATGTCGCTTATTACTTTATGCATTGTATTGGTGCAGATGACAATAAAATCAGCTCCCGCTTTTTCAAGCGCCGCTGCTGCTTGGCCCAGTAAATTCCCGGCTTTCTCCCAGTCCCCGGTTGCCTGCCAGCGCTCCACTTCTTCAAAATCCACACTGAAAAGGATGGATTTCGCTGAATGCAGGCCGCCTAAGCGGTTTCTCACTTCTTCGTTTATCAGCCGGTAGTATTCAGCCGAAGATTCCCAGCTCATGCCACCGATCATTCCGATTGTTTTCATGGAGTTCCTTCCTTTCCTGTATTTCGTTTTCCAAACAATAGCCAGCACTTCTCACCACTATTCCCGTTTTGTTCATCTTTAAAGACTCTCAGCCTATGTCCGCTTTTACTTAGTGAGGAATGAAGATCTTCTATTGATTGAGTTTCTCTTTATTGCCATCTCCTCTCCAAAGCTTTTGTCCGATATAAGTTTTTTAGAGGACACGAAAATGCAACAGCTCATCTTAGCCCCTTTATTGTCGGAAGAGTGTTATAATAAAAGTATAATATGTTTCATTAGGAGGAATTACATGGCTACGGCGCGAGAAATGAGTCTGGTTAACAAAGATTTTCTGGTTGAAGAATTAGGGCTGAAACAACAGGGCAATTCTACGGTCTTTACAAACGAGGATTGTTTTGTGCTGTCCCCATCGGTTCAGCGTTATGAGAAGGGGTTCGATATCAGCGAGTTCAATTTGGCGAAATTTGATCCGGAACGTCAGCAAGGCTTTTTGATCGTACGGTATATGGACACCTTTTTAATGGCTAAGCTGGAAAGTTTTCAAAAAAAGATGATGCCGCCTGAACTGCAAATCAAGAAGAAAAATACCAAACCGCATTGGAAGTTTACCGTCGCGGAAAACCCTGCATACCATCTGGTAAACACTCAGAACAAAGAACTTCGTTACCGTCTACAAGAACCTTCAAAAAAACAAATCATTGCTTTCTTTAAAAAAATATAAACGACTCCCGCAATGACTTTTATTGCGGGATTTTTTAATGGGGATAATTGCTTTGTTAACCTCCGGAATTTTCTGTTTAATGGTAATATGAACGTATTGCTAAACGAACGGAAGTGGTTTTATGGAGGCAGAAAAGTATACAACAGAAAATCACGAATTCTGGAAAATCATGTTCAGCCTGCTGCTGGCTTCTCTTTTTATCTTTGCTAACCTTTATGCTGTCCAGCCGTTATTGCCGCTGTTCGTAACTGAATTCAAAGTGTCGGTCTCTGCTGCAAGCTTAGCCATGTCACTGACTACAATCGGGCTCATCATCGGTTTGGTTGTCTTAGGCTTTTTTTCAGACCGCAGCGGCAGACGGACTTATATCATTTTTTCCCTGCTGGGTTCAGCGCTCCCTTTTTTTCTGCTTCCGCTGGTTGAATCGTATACTTGGTTTTTACTGCTCCGTTTTGTCCAGGGATTTGCGCTTGCCGGCGTACCAGCCGCAGCGCTTGCTTACATAAGTGAGGAAATCGCTCCTAAACATATCGGTTATGCGACAGCTTTATACATTTCCAGCAATGCTCTTGGCGGCATGATTGGGCGAGTGCTTGCAGGTTTTTTGGCTGATCGCTTTTCCTGGCAAGCCGCTTTTGTCCTTTTTGGTGTCACGGGCCTCTTCTTATTCATAGCGGTTTTGTTTCTGCTGCCAAAATCCCACCATTTTCAGCCAGGCGATGTTTCTTTTGCAAAAGACCTTGAAGGTTTTTGGTTTCATTTGAAAAATCCATCATTGCTGGTTGTCTTCGGGCTGGGTGCCGTTCTTCAAATCTCCTTTACAGGCATTTGGACGTATTTGCCGTTTCACATGGAAAACCCGCCTTTCTCCATGTCCCTTCAGTCAATTTCCTATTTGTTTTTTGTTTACGGAATCGGCGTGATCGGTTCGCCACTGGCCGGACGGGCTGCAGAAAAGTTTGGCTTGCGGGAAATCCGCAGAGCCGGCGTCGTGATTCTTTCCCTCGGCATCCTTTTAACTTTAAGCCCTTTTCTCTGGGTAGTCGTGGCCGGTTTATGTATTACCTGTCTCGGTTTTTTCACAGCCCATTCTCTGACTGCCGCTTCTGTCGGCCAGCAAGCGGCCCACCATAAAGGCAGTGCTTCAAGCCTTTACTTGGTTTCTTATTATATTGGCGTCGCTGCCGGAAGTTCATTATTAAGCCCGTTATGGTTAGTCAGCGGCTGGACCGGATTGGTGCTCTTTACGGCTTTTCTGCCATTGCTTTACTTATTTGCGGTCACTTTGTACAGACGCATAGAAAAAAGGAAAAGCACCTAAAGATGCTTTTCCTTTTCAACCTTCTTCACGCTCTTTAATCGGATTTTGTTCATCCCCGATTCCTAAGTTGCTGTGAGCGCCTTTTTTCCCCATTTCCATGCCATCCTCATTGGATTCCTGCTCAATGGTTTCAAATTCTTCCCGCTGCCGCCGATCTTCTGTACCATTCGAATTCGGCTGTCTTTCAGTTGAAAAGTCGTCTTTCCCCATCAAACCTGCCTCCCTATCTCTTTTAAGGAACATATTCCCTTATTGCCTTTTATAAAACATCATTTCGGCAATCAAAAATAGAAAGAGAAAGCTTCGTAGCCGAAATAAACCGACAAGAGAGACAAGGCAGCAAATACTGCATATTCGGCTATGCTTCCAGTTTTGGTGGTTATAGGGAAACGAACTGTAATTTTAAGGGGAAACAGCAGCTTGATGCCGTTTTTTGTCGCCATATCCAATATGTAATGGCTCACCATCCCTACTAAGATTCCAGCAGTTACCGCTTCGTTTACAGAAACAGCATTTAATAAAACGCCAATCAATATTAAAAACAGCAGACTATGAGTGAATGTACGGTGCCCAAATAATGTATTAATAATTTTCGACAACATCGGAAGAGTTCTTCCGATTTTGCTGCCGCCGTGGCAAATGTCGGGAAGTATAGCCCCGACCACTCCGGCGCCCAGCAAGATCACCGGATCGTAATGGGTGATTTGAGCAAAAGCAAGGCTTGCTGCGATACCGCCTGTGATGTGTGTTTTTCCTGTCATGCGAATTGTCTCCTTTTTTATTGTTCCATCTTTTATTATACGCAAAATAGGGTATGGTGTTGTTAGAGAAATTACGTAAAAGGAGTCGAGGGAATGGGAATTCATAAGTTTTTTACTTCATTGAATGATTTGGAGCGTATTATTCGGGCTCCTGGAAGATTTAAATTCGAAGAACATAACGTGGCAGCGCACTCTTGGAAAGTCAGCCAGTATGCCTTATTCTTTGCAACAATTGAAGAGCGGGCTGGACAGACCATCGATTGGAAATCCCTGTATGAAAAAACCATCAATCATGACTTTGCAGAAGTCTTTATCGGAGATATCAAAACCCCCGTCAAGCATTCATCTCCTGAATTGAAGGAAATGATTGCAAAAGTTGAAGAAGGCATGATGGAAAAGTTCATTCTACGGGAAATCCCGGAAGATTTTCAGGAAGTCTTTTTCGATCGGATGAAAGAAGGCAAAGATGCGACTATTGAAGGCCGGCTGCTTGAAATGGCGGACAAACTGGATCAGTTTTACGAATCTTTTGCAGAACTGAAACGAGGCAACGCTGACCAAGAATTTGTGGCGATGTACCGGATTGCATTGAAAAAATTGCTGGCCATCCCGCTAAAAGCAAGTGTCACTTATTTTAGAGAAGTTGTGCTTGAAGATGTCATCAGCGAAGAGACCATTATTGATATCAGGGAAATTACCTACGAGGTATTGAAGGGCTAACAAGCGTTTGCTATATGTTTTATCTTAAATTTATGGTAAATTTATTACTATATAAAATAACCCGGAGGTGAATCCCTTATTTAAGGGAATTTATTGGACCCCATACTTTTAATGAATTTAGCTTTACTCGTTTTACTAATCGCGTTGACTGCCTTTTTCGTCGGTGCAGAGTTTGCTGTTGTCAAAGTCCGCATTTCGCGCATTGATCAGCTGATTGAAGAAGGAAATAAAAAAGCTGTGCTTGTAAAAAAAGTAGTCGGCGATTTGGATTATTATTTATCGGCTTGCCAGCTTGGCATCACAGTGACAGCGCTCGGGCTCGGATGGCTCGGAGAACCGACAATTGAACGCCTGCTGCATCCTTTGTTTGAACTTTTAGGCGTTCCTGCTTCTGTTTCCTTGATCATTTCGTTTGTTCTGGCATTCTCCCTTGTGACTTTCCTGCATGTTGTAGTCGGTGAAATGGCTCCAAAATCGTTGGCGCTGCAATTTGCGGAGCGCATGACTTTGTCTTTGGCTCCCCCGCTTTACTGGTTCGGTAAAATCATGGCACCTTTTATCTTCATTTTAAATGGCTCCGCTCGAGTGTTTCTGCGGATCTTCGGCGTACAGCAGGTCAAAGAAGATCAGGCCCATTCAGAAGAAGAACTGAAAATCATCATGGCTCAAAGTTTTCAAAGCGGTGAAATCAATCAGACTGAGCTTTCCTATATGCAAAACATCTTTGCATTCGATGAGCGAAGTGCGAAGGACGTCATGGTTCCCCGCACGCAAATCATTGCATTCCCGCAGGATTTGAACAGCGACGAATTGCTGGCGGAGCTTCGGGAGCACCGGTATACCCGCTATCCAATTGCGAATAACGGAGATAAAGACGATTTGATCGGGTTTATTAATGCGAAGGAAATTTTAACGCATTATGCGGTTAATGGCAGTGTCAACATGGTTGACTTCATCCATGAACTTCCTTATTTCCATGAAACTACGCCGCTTCAAACGGCGCTCATGAAAATGCAAAAGGACCGTACACATATCGCGCTTGTTATTGACGAATACGGCGGAACATCCGGCATCATTACGATGGAAGATATTTTAGAAGAAATCGTTGGTGAAATACGCGATGAATTTGACGATGAAGAAGAAGCTGAAATTATTAAAGAAAGTGAAGACCGTTATCTTATAAACGGGCGCGTTCTTTTAAAAGACTTGGAAGAGCGCTTTAACATGGAATTTGAAGATAGCGAAGACATCGACACGATAGCCGGCTGGATTCAACACCAGTTGATTGAGGCTGAAACTGGAGATGTTGTCGAAAAAGAAGGCCACCGCTGGTCAATTATTGACATGGAGAACCACCATATCTTGAAAGTGGCGGTTGAAATCGTCAACAATTAATAAAAAAAGGGCATTCCTAAGTTGGAATGCCTTTCTTTTTGTCTATAAAACCCAATTATTTCGGCTTAGGATTGACCTTTAGTCATCTCTTATATAAAATTAGAACAAACGTTCTTGCTAGAAGGAGGGTCATGATGAAGCTAAACAAACATTTATCGGTAAAAGGGCACATTAAAGACCGTGGAAGCATTAAATGGACTGCTATGATGCTGCCGGAGCATGTGCAAATGCTTCGCGAATGGCAGAAAGAAGACCGCTACAACACGAAGCCCGATCTGGACGAATTTGACTTGGAAGCTATTTACGAAGAAATCCAACTCGCCTATAAACGGCAATGTGATATTGAAATCCGCGTCTGGCGTGGAGACGCGCAAACTTTCACGGGTATTATCACTGTTATTGACTTGCGCCTGCAGAAGCTCCATCTCGATACCGGACTCCATACCCAAAAGCTTTCATTTGCAGAAATTATAGGTGCTAAAACCTTAGATTAAACAGGAAAAAGAAGCGGCATGCCCATCTGCATGTCCGCTTCTTTCCGTTTAGAGGATTAAAGCACAGCATTACGGGGCATATAAAAGATAAGCAACATTAACTAAGGAGGTTGGATTTATGAGCAAAGCGAAGGCCGTCGCCAAAGATTTGGTCGGCGAAATTAAAAGAGACAGGGCCACGACACTGGCTGCTGCACAAGCTTATTATTATTTATTAGCTATTGTTCCATTATTAATCTTATTACTAGCAATTCTTCCGTATTTACAGCTCGACCCACAACGGGTAATGGATTTAGTAGGCACTATTCTTCCCGGAGAAATGGCTGCCACGTTCCAGGATACAATTGTCAGTGTGGTGACTGTCCCATCCGGCGGTTTACTGACATTCGGTATTTTAGGTACATTATGGTCAGCATCTAATGCCATGACAGCTTTTATCGAAGCCACCAATCAGGCATATGATGTAGAAGAAACGCGTTCTTTCTTCAAATTGAAAGGCATGGCAATCATCTTGACTCTCTTTATGCTAGTGGCCGTTATTGTGGCGCTGGTTCTTCCGATTTTCGGTGGCACTATTATCGACGTAGTCAGTTCAATCCTGAGTTTGCCGCCGCAAACCGAAATTATCTTCCAAGTGCTTCGCTGGGTCATTTCTATTGCGGTTATGAGTATTGTATTGGCATTCCTTTACAAATTTGCGCCGAATAAGCATTTTCCATTTAAAGAAGTAATCATTGGTGCGGTTATTGCTACTATTCTGTGGCAAGTCGTGTCACTCGGCTTCTCGTTTTACGTTTCAAACTTCGGCAGCTATTCTGCCACTTACGGCAGCCTCGGTGCTATTATCGTTCTGATGCTGTGGTTTTTCCTGACCGGTCTAATCCTGGTCGTCGGTGCGGAAATAAATGCCATTCTGCATAAACGAAAACACACAAAAAATGCACCTGCTCAAGTATTTGAAGAGTAGCAAAAAACCAGCGCACTGATAAAAATCAGTGCGCTGGTTTTATTTTTGGTACATAACCATCCATTCATCAATCTCAAAAGTCTGAATTTCTCCGTTTTGGACAGCGATTTTAAAATAATCTTTGGCTGCGCCATCTGCCTCCAGTAAATGCCGGGTGACACGTTCAATTTGTTCTTCGCTGTCAGCCGTCCGTCTTACCCATGTTGGATACTTGAACGTTTTTTTGCGGTCCAGTGATTGGATTTCCTCCAGTGCATTCGCCTCCAGCAATTGGCGCCATTCCCTTTTGGACAAACAACGCGCATGGCTGTCATCTCTCAGTTTTTCTGTGGTATTCATGAAAATGCCCAATTCAGCATCTTCTGGTGCAACATTATCAATCAAAATAAGTTTTCCGCCCGGCTTTAATACACGTGCTGTTTCCTGGATGAATTTTTCAGGATGCGGAAAATGATGCGGCGCGATTCTGCAAACTGCTGCATCAAAGCTATCTGCTAAAAAAGGCAAAGCTTCAGCATCTGCTACCACATAAAGAATATTGTCAAAATCCTTTTGGAGATGCTTTGCTGTGTTTTCCAGCATCGCCTCTGTCAAATCGATTGAAACGACTGTACCGACTCGCGGTGCCAGTACTCTGGAGACATGCCCGCCGCCTGTCGCAATATCCAGGATGGTCCATGTTTTTTCAGGGTGCAACCACTCAGCTAAGAGCGGAAGATCGTCCCCTTTCGCATGGATATCGCTTGTTACATACTTGTCAGCGTTTTTGCCAAATACCGACTTCACTTTGTTTTTCACTTGTTCTTCCATTATTTATCCCCCTTAATGCTTGGATGCCAGGCCGATGCTCTAAAAAGTTCCGGTAGGCGAAACCGGCAACTTCCTCTTCCGAATAACGCTTTTGCAGTTCATTGACAAGATTCTGGAATTTCGAGGCATTTTCCAAATCCTCTATATACGCACCGATGCCGTCAAAATCGGAACCGATTCCGATATTCTGGACGCCGCCAAGTCCGCAGAAGTGGTCGATGTGCTTGATCAAATCCGGAATGGTGACCTTGGACGTATCTTCTTTAATAAAGTCCAGACAAAATACCACGTCGATCAAACCGTTCTTCGCAAACATCGCTTTAGCCTGATCGTCGTCGAGGTTGCGCGGATGATCACGGAGCGCGCGGGCATTGGAATGGCTCGCCAGCGGATAATCCGCAAGTTCTATGACATCCCAAAAGCCTTTTACGGATAAATGAGAAACATCCGTGAAAACCCGGTGTTCATTGTTCAGGCGCACCACTTCTTTCCCTAGCAGCGTCAAGCCGCCTCCACGCGGTTCTCCTGCGCCGTCTGCGCATAAATTTGCGTTGTTCCACGTCAGTCCAATTGACAGTACACCCAAGCGGTATAATTGACGCAGTTTCATCAAGTCGTTTCCGAATGCATCCGCTCCTTCAAGCGTCAAAACAGCGCCAATTTCATTGTCTTTTAAGCGGTCAATGTCTTCCCATTTTTTTATGTGCTTTATCGCCGGATTTTTACTGAGAACTTCGGTGTAGAATAGATCCACTTGCTCCAGTGCATGCTGCCATTTTTCGTCTGACGGTACATCCGGATAAAGGAAAATAGCGAAAAACTGGACTTTTACTCCGCCTGAATGGAGGCGTTGATAATTGGTATCCAGTGCCTCAGAGTCGGTAAAATTCAATGGTTCTTGTTGAAAAAAACTTCCTCTTTTAGCTAACTGCAATTTCAGCAAAGCATCACAATGTGTATCGATGATTTTCATTTATTCATCTCCTTCTTCCACGCAAGCTTCAACGAATCCTTTGAAAATTTTCTGAGAAGGCTCATCGGATGCGATCGCCATATTTTCGGGATGCCATTGCAGCCCCAAGACAAAATGATGTTGCTTGCTTTCAATCGCTTCTATTACGCCGTCGCTTGCGGTTCCGCTGACCAGAAATGATTCAGGAACATGCCGGTTCGCCTGATGATGGCGGCTGTTGACTCTCAGTTTTTCAGTTCCAGTCAAACGATGAAGCAACGAACCTTCTTCCACGTGAACGAAGTGGCTGCCATGTTCCACTGGCGCCTTTTGCTGATGCTGAAGCACATCGCCTTCTTTTTGAGCAGGAATGTCTTGATACATATCTCCTCCCACTGCAACATTCAAAATTTGCGCTCCGCGGCATACGCCTAAAATTGGTTTGCCAAGCTCCAGGACTTTTTGGATCAGCGCCAGTTCAAAAGCATCTCTTGAAGGAATAATGGTGCCTAGATTCGGATGGGGCTCTTCTCCGAAAAGAGTCGGATCGACATCATAACCGCCTGCTGCAAACAGCCCATCAATGTGTTCAGCTATTTGATCTATGTCTGCTTCTTCCCTTAAATGCCCAAGCATGATGGGCAATCCGCCTGCCTGCAAAATCGCTTCTGTATCCGCCAGTTGGATCTGGTATTTTTCTTTTCCTAACTCCTTTGATGAAGTAACACCGATGATCGGTTTCATATGTAATTCCTCCTTGTTTATTTTCTGAATACCATAAACATACAGAATTGAGAGTGAAATTACTAGAGAGCTCTATAAAGTTATTCGATTTTTCTCCAAATCAGCACAAGCCCCGAAAAGAAGTTTACTTTTCGGGGCTTGTATCAGTTATTCGCCGTCATATGCTGCAATCGCTGTGGCAATAGCATCTTCAATTGGCGTAACGGTGGCTAAATCATTGTTGATGACAATCGAAAAGGCCAACTTCTCTCCCTCTTTCGTGGTGGCATATCCCGATAATGAGGAAACAGCTGTCAGGCTTCCGGTTTTAGCTATGACATTCCCTGTTGCTTCCCCTGTTTTCAACCGATTGCGAAGCGTTCCTCCGACCATGCGGTCTGCTGCACCAGCTACTGGGAGTGAAGTCAAGAAAGTGTCATGCCACTCTTTTGGCTGTGCCGCATAAAGCAGCTGGGAAATTTCATTGGCTGGAATCAAATTCACATGAGACATACCTGAAGCGTCGCGCAATTGAATAGTGCCCGTATCGACGCCCAGCCCTGCTGCTACTTCTTCAATTACATCAAGGCCAGCGTCCCAGCTGCCTTCACTGGATACCACCTGCCCCATCTCTTTGGCCAAAATTTCCGCGTGCCCATTATTGCTCAGCTTCATGAACGGAATAAAAAGATCGCGCAATGGCATGGATTTCCGCTCAGCAAGCAAAGTTGTGCCTTCTGGAGTTTTCCCCATCTCCAGACTGTGATTGCCAATCAACTGGATACCTTCTGCCAGCAATGCGTTCTCAAACAAATCAAGCGCATAACCGGCAGGCTCCGATACCGCAATCCACTCGCGCGTGCGCGATCCTTCAAGCGGCATTTCCCCTTCGATAATGACATCATTCGTTCCGTGGTCTCGTGTGATGGAAACAGTTTTCTTTTGTCCTGCCGGCACTGTCGTTGTTTTATTGATGACATTTACATAATCCGTATGCGGCGTGAGTGTCACTTTTGTTTCGGTTCCTACTTTATCTCCTGAGTTGACTTCCACAATGACTGACCCGGCGTCATAGTCTTCATTTGGTGAAGCGGTCAGGGCAGATACTTGCGCTCCGTAATAATAGATTTCATCTTTCCAGGTGATGTCTTCAGACAATCGCTCGTCGTCATACCAAGTATCATCGCCGATCAAATTGCCTTTCACTTTCTGAATGCCCTGGCTTTTCAATTCGGCAGCAAACTGTTCAAAGTCTTCCTGCAGCAAAGTCGGATCTCCTTTGCCTTTCAAATATAAATTGCCTTGCAAAACTTTTCCTTTAAGCTGTCCATCTGTATGTATTTCCGTGGTGAACTGATAGTCTTCCCCAAGCGTTTCAAGTGCAGCCATGCTGCTGAACAATTTCGTGTTCGACGCCGGTTTTAGGCGAACATCGCCGAAATGGTCGTAAATCACTTCCCCTGAATCAGCTTTTCGAACACTGACACCGGTGGTCGCACCATCCAGCCGCTTATCCTGTAAAATTCCATTGATGTCATTAACCAGCCCGGCATAGTCTTCATCCGCCCCCGCCGACTGGTTGCGATCGCCCCATTGCATTGGCGAAAAAGCCAATGCCGCTGCTAAAAATAAAAGAACTCCCCACTTCCAAGACCGCTTCTTATCCACTCGCCCATCTCCTTCAATCGTGTAATAACAGAAGCGTAGCATATTAAAAGAAAGAATATTCCGATTTTTATACAAATGAATCAATGAACATATAATTTTTATCTTTAATAGTAATATTATCCATTCAATATTAAAAAATAATCGCAGGAAATGGCAGTTGAGCATATCGGAACCGAAGTTGGGCATATTACCTTCCTAGATGGGCATAAAGCATCCAGAGTTGGGCATAATCGGCTTGAAGTAGAGCATAAAACAAAAAAAAGAGAGGCATGTTCTGCCTCTCTTCATACACCGGCTTTAATTTTCAGCCTTCCCACTGGATATCCGTCGAATGGACAAGCCGTTCCCCGACAAAAATCCGGCATTGCACTTTAAAAAGGAACAAACCGATCGAGACTTTGATGTCTTCAGTCTCGCCTTCATCATTTTGCACTTTCCCGAACAGCCGTGAACTCCAATGGAACCCCAATTGTTCATCTTGCAAAACGCCATCCACAAAAAGCTTTTCACTTGATAAGGTTTTCTCTATTTGAATTGTGTGCGATCCGTACTTCAACTTCCAGACATGCCTCATACCATCGCCTCCCGCTCGTTACTGTTAAAGCCAGTATAGCAGAAATAGAAAAGGCATTGCGTTTCCGCAATGCCTCGTTTTCTAATTATGGTTTCACCAATTCCAATTCAACCGGAATCGATGCTTCCACTTCTTCGCCATCCAATGCTTTTACAGCAGTTTCGACCGCTGTCTGCCCGATCAGTTCCGGTTTTTGGGCAATGGTTCCAGCCAAGCGGCCTTCTTCTACTGCTTTAACCGCGTCTTCTGTTGCATCGAAGCCAACTACTGTAATGTCTTTTCCTGCTGCTTCAATCGCTTCAAGAGCACCCAATGCCATTTCGTCGTTGTGCGCAAACACTCCCTTAATGTCAGGGTTCCCTTGAAGAATGTTTTCCATAACCGTCAAACCTTCTGCACGGTCAAAATTAGCCGTTTGTTTTGCTATTACTTCTAAACTTTCCGTTGCTACTTTGTTGAAGCCTTCTCCGCGTTCACGTGCTGCAGAAGCTCCTGGCACGCCTTCCAGTTCAGCTACCTGTGCGCCATCCCCAACAAGCGACAATAAGTATTCTCCTGCCATTTCCCCACCGGCAATGTTGTCTGATGCAATATGGGAAACAACTTCTCCGCCTGCTGCGCTTCGGTCAACTGTAATCACAGGAATGTTGGCTGAATTGGCAGATTCAACTGCTGCAGCCACCGCTTCAGAATCCACAGGGTTGATCATGATTAAATCCACACCTTGCTGGATTAAATCTTCTACGTCACTTGCCTGCTTTGCTGCATCATCTTGGGCATCTACTACAGAAATCGTTGCGCCCAGTTCTTTCGCTTTCGCTTCAGCACCTTCACTCAATGTGACAAAGAACGGGTTATTCAATGTAGAAATAGAGAAACCGATTTTGTAATCTCCACCCGACTCTCCACCGCCTCCAGCATCCTCTGATTCAGAACCAGGCGCTTCCATTGAACATGCTGCCAAAATCATCATTGCCGCCATTACCAACAGTAAAAACATTTTTTTCATTTTCTTACACCCCTTATGCTGTTTTTTTACGGTCCAGGAGAACCGCTAATAATATTACTGCACCTTTGACTACTTGCTGGAAAAAGGATGAAACCCCGATCAAATTCAACCCATTATTCAAGACGCCGATGATCAATGCACCGATCAAAGTGCCAACAATCCAGCCCCGGCCGCCGGTCAAGCTGGTGCCGCCAAGGACAACCGCCGCAATGGCATCCAGTTCAAACATTTCCCCTGCTGTAGGCTGAGCTGAGTTCAACCGTGAAGTCAGGATTAAAGAAGCAAGTCCGGCAAGCAGACCAACCAATGCATATACATAGATTTTAATGCGGTCGGCATTGATGCCTGAAAGAATAGATGCTTCTTCATTGCCTCCTACTGCAAACACACGCCTGCCAAATGTGGTCTTTTTCAAGATAAAGTACAGAATCCCGAAACTGATGAGCATCGTCACCACAGGAATTGGAATCCCTAGAAAATAACCTTTCCCAAGCATCTGGAAAGCCATACTGTCCCCTAGCCCGGAAATCGGACGGCCTTCTGTATAAACCAGCGTTAAGCCACGATAAATCGTCATTGTGGCAAGTGTCGCAATAAACGGTGCCACTTTTCCTTTGGCAATGATGATTCCATTTATCGCCCCTAAAACAGCTCCGAGCAATAATCCTAGCAGCATGGCCAGAATCGGGTCCATCCCGCTCGCCATCATTCCGGCTGTAACGGCTCCCGTAAGAGCTAATATCGAACCGACCGATAAATCGATTCCTCCCGTCAAAATGACAAAAGTCATCCCGAATGCGATCAGCGCATTCATTGAAACTTGCCGAAGTACGTTCAACAAATTATTGGCTGCTAGAAATCTCGGCTCTAGAATAGAGATAATAATAATGATTAAAATCAATCCGATAAATGGAGCGATTTTTTGAAGCACCGACTGATTACCTGTTTTCAACTGCAAGTTTTCCACCTCCTGTAGCAAAATGCATGATTCGTTCTTGCGTCATTTCGTTTTTCGGCAAGTCGGCCGTCACTTTTCCTTCATGCATGACGATGACCCGGTCGGCCATGCCGATCACTTCCGGCAATTCAGATGAAATCATTAAGATGGCTACGCCGCGTTCGGCCAGTTCGTTGATGATCGAGTAAATTTCTTTTTTTGCTCCGACATCGACACCCCGTGTCGGTTCATCCAGAATCAGCAGTTCCGGTTCAATGCCAAGCCATTTAGCAATTACCACTTTCTGCTGATTCCCGCCGCTTAGCGATTTCGCTGTCTGTGTTGGCCCCGAAGTCCGGATCCCCAAGCGTTTGACCATCCGGTCATATAGCGAACGCTCTTTATCTTTCGAAATCAATCCATTCTTGGAAATAGAAGAAAAGTTGGTCATGCTGACATTCTCTTCTACGCTAAAATCGACAATCAACCCTTCGGATTTCCGGTCTTCTGTTACGTAACCGATTCCCAGTTCTTTTGCAGTCTTTGGCTTATCGATTTTGACTTGGCGGCCATCCAGCTCAAGCGTCCCTGCATCCGCTTTCTTGTAACCGAATAAGGATTGGGCGACTTCCGTCCGGCCCGCTCCCATGAGTCCGGCAATGGACAGGACTTCCCCTTTCCGGATTTCAAATGAGACATTTTCAAAGCAATTTTTCCGCGACAAGCCTTTGACTGCCAACTTAACTTCCCCAATCTTTGCATTGCGCTCAGGAAAGCGTTCACCCAGTTCACGCCCAACCATCATTTGGACAATTTCTTCAAAAGAAGTTTCACTGATATTCCGGTCTCCAACATACTGGCCGTCCCGCAATATAGTAATGCGGTCACATAAAGAGAAAATCTCTTCCATTCGGTGAGATATGTAGATGAACGAAACACCTTTGCTCTGCAAATTGCGGATCGTCGCAAACAGCGTGTCAATCTCCCGGTCTGTTAAAGCGGCGGTTGGTTCATCCATGACAATCACTTCAGCTTCAGCAGACAGTGCTTTTGCAATTTCCACGATTTGCTGCTGCCCTACCGAAAGCGTGCTGGCCGGCTGGGATGGGTCAACATTCAATCCGAGCTCTGTCAAAGCTTTTCGGGTCTTTTCCCGCATATCTTTAGTTTTTAAAACCCCGCTGCGTCCGAATGTTTCTTCCTTCCCCAAGAAGAGATTATCGGTAATCGACAAATGCGGCAGAATGTTCAATTCTTGATGAATCACTGCAATTCCGGCTTCTTCTGCTTGCTTAGGCGAGGTGAAGTGGATTTCTTTCCCTTTTACTTCAACGGTTCCGCTATCGCGGGAATAAATGCCGGTCAAAATTTTCATCAGCGTTGACTTCCCGGCACCGTTCTCGCCCATCAATGCATGAATTTCTCCTTTTTCCAAAGAAAACTGGACATCCTTCAACACCTGGTTTCCACTGAACGATTTTGATATATTATTCATTTTTATCATGGCGGCTCACCTCCCTGTTAAAAAATTACTCCTGAACGAAGAATGATATTCGCATAAGGAGTCGCTTCCCCTGTGCGTATAATCAGTTTTGCTTGCTTGCTTTGTTCTTTCAGTTCCTCATGCGATATGTAGCCGGCTTCGATTTGTTCCTGAATTCCAGTTTCCACTTCCGGATTCCCTTCTGTTATTTCCAGGGCAATGAAAGCAGCTTCTATTTGGAAATCTTCCAGGACTGCGCCTAGAACCGTTAAGAAAGAAGGCTCTCCGATGCGGTATGATAAATCAATGCATGGTACGCCTTTCGGAATCGGCAATCCGCAGTCGCCTATTACCAATAAGTCTGTATGGCCGAATGATGCGAGAGAAGCTGCAATATCCCGGTTGATCATTCCCAATTTCTTCATAGCCGTTCCTCTTTCAAGCGTGCCAATACTTCTTCCCTTTTAGGCATTCCGCCTTGGGCACCGAATTTTTCAACAGACAAGGAAGCTGCCGCATTAGCGAAACGCACCGCTTCTTCAAACGGCATAGCTTCAGCCAGCGCCACACCGAGCGCACCATTGAATGTATCTCCAGCACCCGTTGTATCAACAGCTTCGGTTGTGAATCCTTCAACTATGACGTGGCGGGAGCCATCAAAATAGCGCGCCCCTTGTTGGCCAATTGTGACGATAAGCCGGTTTGGATATTGTTCGAGCGCTTTTTCCCAATCTTTGCCAAACATCTCTTCCGCCTCTGTTTCATTCGGCGTTAAATACGTTACGTAGGGCAGGAAATCATCTGTAAAACCTGTTGCCGGAGCCGGATTCAAAATAGTCGGCACCCCCTGCTGATGACAAATTTCCAATGTCCGCTGAATAACCGGAATCGGCATTTCCAATTGCATGATCACCATGCTGCTTCGTGACAACTGCGATTCAAAGGCATCCATTTCTTCCGCTTTCAGACCATGATTCGCTCCCGGAACGACGATAATCCGGTTGTCGCCTTCAGACAATAGGATGTTGGCAATGCCGCTTGTTCCCGGCATCCGTTTCACCGCTTCTATGTGGACGGATTCCATTTTCAATCCAGCAAGTAGCTCATCGCCGAAAGCATCAGTGCCAACCGCTCCAATCATATGCACTTCACTTCCAAGCCGAGCGGCTGCAACGGCCTGGTTGGCACCTTTCCCTCCAGGTACTGTCGTATACAGATCGCCCAAAGCCGTTTCTCCTTGTTTTGGAAAACGGCTGGTGCGCACGACCAAGTCCATGTTAATGCTTCCCACTACTGTAATCATTCTTCCACGCTCCTTGTAGTTCCCCGGATTTTCAGTTCCACCGGCACTTCGTAAAAATGCTGTTTCTCCGTTTGATTTTCTATCCGTTTGATCAAAACTCGGGTAGCGATAGCGCCCATTTTATAAACGTCCTGTGCTACTGTCGTCAATCCGGGTGACAGCATTTCCCCCATCGCGATTCCGTCAAAACCGACGATCTGCAGCTTATCCGGCACGCTGATGCCAAGCGTATTCGCAGCCTTTAAAGCGCCTGCTGCAGACACATCGCTGCTGGCGAATATGCCATCAATATTTTTTTGGTCCTGTAGGATTCTTTCCACTATTTTTTCTGATTCCGTAAAATGGAACGGACAGATTGCCACGTGGTAATCGATGCCGGAAAGGCGGATTGCATCCATAAATCCTTCATAGCGGTCATTAGCCGGGTTCAATTCTTCCGGTCCCCGCAGAAAGAGAATCTTCTTGCAGCCTCTCTCCAACAACGCGCGGGTTCCGATTCCAGCGCCTTCCCGGTTATTGGAAGCTACCGTAGGAATATTCGCATTGATCGCCCGGTCGAGCGCTACGATTGGCAAAGGAATATTAGCATAATGGGGAGCATCCAACTGGTTGGAGGTCACGATAAATCCATCAATGTATTTTTTCCTTAATGTTTCAATATAATTTTTTTCCTTTTCAGGATTTTCATCCGAATTGCATAAAATGACCGTATAGCCATATGTCAATGCCACATCTTCAACGGCGCGGGCCAATTCCGGAAAAAAAGGGTTGGTAATGTCGGGCACAATAAGTCCGATGATGTTCGTCTTTTTCGTGTTGAGAGAGCGGGCAACTGGATTCAGCTCATATTTCAACTCTTTCACAGCGTCGGCAACCGCTTTCGCTGCTTCTGCGCTGACATATCCGCTGTCATTCAAATAACGGGACACAGTCGCTACAGAAACTCCTGCTTTTTTTGCCACGTCTCTAATTGTCGTCATAATCATGCTCCGTTCTCGCAAATATGTAACCGGTTACACAAAATATACATCGTTCCATAAAAACTGTCAATATGAATTTTTGCAATAAAAAAACAGACTTTCAATGAAAGTCTGTTTTACTCGGTTCTTGTATCAATTTTAAGCGTTAACTTCTTCAGTTTCCTGTATTCGCTTGCCTTCTGTTTCTGCTACATAAACAGCACACGCTGCATCGCCTGTAATATTGATAGCGGTTCTTGCCAT
Source organism: Planococcus sp. 1R117A (assembly GCF_051417975.1). NCBI lineage: Bacteria > Bacillati > Bacillota > Bacilli > Caryophanales > Caryophanaceae > Planococcus > Planococcus sp. 1R117A. Next base: position 561,489 of record NZ_JBPRLO010000001.1, read on the forward strand.
ATCAAGCAAGCGGTCAATACCGATAATTAAACCAATTCCTTCAACTGGCAATCCAACGCTGCCAAGTACCATTGCCAGCATGATAAGCCCGACACCCGGAACTCCTGCTGTACCGACACTAGCCAATACCGCCGTCAAAACAACTGTAGCAAGCTCTACCAATGTCAGTTCAATTCCAAAGGCCTGTGCGATAAACATCGTCGCAACACCTTGCATGATTGCAGTGCCGTCCATATTGATTGTCGCCCCAAGCGGCTGAACAAATGAACTGATGGACTTTGGCACGCCTAATTCTTTCTGTGCTACTTCCATCGATACCGGTAATGTCGCGTTGCTGCTGGATGTACTAAAAGCTACACTCATGGCCGGTGCAAACTTCTTGAAGAACCAGATTGGATTTTTCTTGGCCAGAAACGCAACCGTTCCTCCATATGTAAACAAAGCATGAATAAGAAGTGCTGCTAAAATAACCACCATATAAGATCCCATTGCTTTCATCGCTGAAAATCCTTGCGATCCCACTGCTGTCGCAATCAATCCAAATGTCCCATAAGGCGCAAACTTCATGACCAGACCAACCAGATACATCATAATTTCATTTCCCTGTTCTACCAAACTGACGATGCCTTTTGTCTTTTCGCCAAGAGCTGTCAATGCTAATCCAATAAATACGGCAAATACGATAATTTGAAGCATATTGCCTTCTGTCATAGCTGCCAACGGATTGTCCGGTATAATATTTAAAAGAGTATCAGCTACCGAAGGAGCTTCCTCACTTTCGAATGAAGCACTACCAAGATCAAAATCTCCGGCAAGACCCGGCTGGATGACTGCTGCCAGACTAAGCCCAATTACTATTGCTATTGTCGTAGTCACTAAGAAATATGTAACCGTCTTAAACCCGATGCGTCCCAGTTTTGCTGGATCGCCAAGTCCGGCTGTCCCCAAAATAAGGGAAAATAGGACAAGCGGGACTACAAGCATATTAATCATGCTCAAAAATAGCTGGCCAAGCGGCACAAATAAAAATGTATTTAAATTTCCGAAAGCTCCAGGTGCAAATAGATTAATAAGTAATCCTACAATAGCACCTGTAACAAGTCCGGTTAATACTTTCACAGTTAAACTCGTTTTTTTCATGCATCTCTTCCTCTTTCTATTTTGACTTAAGCATTAGTTTAACTGAAACATAAAAAGATATACAAGTTTTAAATGTATTCTGCCAATAATATTAATTAATATACTTCTATAGCATTAAGCGGCATAGACATTTTACCCTATCCAATCTCATAGTGTTCAAAAAATTGAAAAAGAAGAGGCAATGAAGCGGGATGAAAGTCATAATAATAACCCGCCTTCCTTCAGGAGGAAAGCCGGTTATTTTTTGGACTCAAGGCACTAGCAAAATTTTGCCGATGCTTTTCCTGCTTTCAATATGGGCATGCGCTTTTGAAGCTTCCGCTAATGGAAAGCGTTTCGAAATGGCCATTTCGAGCTTTTTCTCAAGCAAGAATTCTGTTATTTTTTCTGCAGCTTCCTGCAGAAATTCCGGACGTTGTTTGCGGTAGGTTCCTGTGCTGTAGCCGATGACTGAGCGGCAGCTGGAATGCAGATCCGCGGTTGTGATATTACCAGGCACAGATCCTGTATTGCCATGGCCAAAAGAAATGATTCTGCCAAAAGGAGCCAGGCATTTCATGCTTTTCTCAAAGTTTTCTCCAGCGACAGTATCCAGAATGACGTCCGCTCCCTTGCCGCCCGTCAGTTTTTTCACTTCTGCTGCAAAATCCTCTGTCACATAGTTGATCACATGGCCAGCCCCGAAGTTTTTGGCTACTTCCTTTTTTTCATCACTGCCAACCGTTCCGATGACCGTTCCTGCACCGAAGATTTTGGCTAACTGAATCGCCGTCAAGCCGATGCCGCCTGCCGCCGCATGAATCAGGATGGTTTCTCCCGGAGTGAGCCGCGCCATTTTCCGGATGACATTGTATGCTGTAATTCCCACCGTCAAAGAAGCGGCGGCTGTTTCGATATCCAGCTCATCCGGAACCATATAAGTCAAATCTTCATCCGCTGCCGCATACTCGGCGTAAGACCCTTCTTTCGGAAATGCCATCACCCGCTGCCCCGGCTTAAACTTCGTTACTTCACTGCCTACTTCGATAATTTCTCCCGCACAGTCAAGTCCCGGAGTAAACGCTGTTCCCGATGCTGTACCATGGTATTGACCTTGGCGTGCTTTAATGTCTGCAAAATTCACGCTGATTGCCTGCACTTGTATCAGCACCTGATTTGGGGCAATTTTTGGTTCCTCCACTTCTTTAAGCTGCATGACTTCAGGCGCCCCCAGTTCCTTCACGACGATTGCTTTCATTCGCCCACCCCCCTAAAATTTTTCAGGTTAAGATTTTAAGTAGATAATCCGCATAAATCTGTTCAATTTCCTCTTTGCTGAATTCTCCTTCTGGCGAATACCAGACTTGAATCCAATTGGCCGCACCTAAAATAATCATCCTGGCCATTTTTTTTTGGTTTACCGTGAACTCCCCTTTTTGAATTCCCTGCTGAATCATTTGATCGAAAAGCCCCGCATATGCATCTCTCTTTTTTACAATCGGATCGATGTATTCTTTCGAGAAAATCTGCTCCGGTTTTACCGTCAGATTGAAAATTTCTTTCTCCTGTATGGCAATATCCAAATGAACTTTTATGGCTGCCTTCATTTTTTCCCCGGAGGAAATTTCCTTTCCATATATGCCTTCCAACTGATTAAAAGCATTAGACAGGATTAAATCATGGCATTGAAACAGCAATTCTTCTTTGTTCTTAAAATAATAATAAAGTGATCCCTTAGTCATCAGCAGTTCAGCTGCAATATCTTCCATTGTCGTATTATGGAATCCTTTTCTTGAAATGACCAAACTAGCTGAACGAAGGATATCTTCTCTTTTCTTAACCGCTTTTTTTTCTCTTAGATTCATCGCAGCACCTCATACTTCTTAATTTTCTCCTTGCCTGCTTTCTTATGCTTTTTCCCTATTATAAATTACCGAAACAATTTTGAATGTTCGATGAAATTAAGCAAATAAAAAATAAGCCCTTCATTATAAAATGAAGAGCTTTCAATCTCTATTATTCACCTAAATCAACGTTATGATAAACCTGTTGCACGTCTTCCAAATCTTCGATTGCATCAATCATTTTCTCGAACTGCACTTGTGCATCTTCTGGCAGTTCCAACTCGTTCTGTGCCAGCATCGTCAATTCAGCAACACTGAATTCAGTGATGCCTGAATTCTTGAATGCTTCCTGCACAACGTGGAATTGGTCCGGTTCGGCGTAAACAATCACGGACTCTTCTTCTTCGATGATATCACGTACGTCCACATCTGCTTCCATTAACAATTCAAGCACTTCATCAGCTGTTTTGCCTTCAATGCCGAACACCGCTATATGGTCGAACATATACGAAACCGATCCGCTGACGCCCATATTTCCGCCGTTCTTGCCGAAAGCCGCACGAACATCTGAAGCAGTGCGGTTCACGTTGTTTGTCAATGTATCGACAATCACCATTGAACCATTGGGGCCAAAGCCTTCATAGCGAAGTTCGTCGTAGCTTTCTTCTGAACCGCCTTTAGCTTTTTCAATGGCCCGGTCAATGATGGCTTTTGGCACACTATATGTTTTCGCACGTTCAAGTACCACTTTCAGCGCCTGATTCGATTCCGGATCCGGCTCGCCTTGTTTAGCGGCAACGTAGATTTCCCGGCCGAACTTCGCATAAATACGGCTTGTATTCGCGTCTTTGGAAGCTTTTTTCTCTTTAATATTATTCCACTTACGTCCCATATGGTTTCCCACTTTCTTTCAACTTTGAATGTGAAGAACGTTCACTAACTTCCATTATATAATAAACTCCGCATTTCTATCGACTTATATACTCAAAAACTTCATCAACTGGTTTAAACCGTTATCTTGAAGGCAAGACACTATAAGAGAAGGATGAATTAAATTTAAAAGGAGGAATTCCAGATGGCAGAAAACAAAGCAATCATTATTACAGGCGGAGCTAGCGGCATCGGGCGCGAGGCTGCTTATCAATTAGCCAAAGCAGGAAATGCAATTGTGGTAGCCGATTTTAACGAGGAAGGCGCAAAAGAAACTGTATCGAATATCGAAGCGCAAGGCGGCAAAGCTGCTGCTTTTAAAGTCGATGTATCAAAAGCGGAAGAAGTAGAAGCGATGGTTGATTTCGCGGTTGACACATTCGGTACATTGAATGGCCTATTCAACAACGCTGGCATCGGGCTGGTCAAGCCATTGCTTGAAATGGACCCTGCTTCTTACCATAAAGTAATTGATGTCGATCAGCACAGCGTCTACTACGGCATTTATTATGGGGCGAAGAAAATGGTAGAACTCGGAGCCAAAGGGACAATCGTCAACACCGCTTCCATTTACGGCTCAATGGCTGCAAGAGGCAGCTTCAACTACAACGCCGCAAAAGCCGCAGTCGTGATGATGTCCAAATCCGGAGCCCTTGAACTTGCCGAACATGGCATCCGTGTAGTCGGAGTTGCTCCTGGATTCATTGATACTCCGATTCTTGGAGACAATGAGGAGATGAAAAAAGCCTTGTCCGCGCTTCATATGCATAATAAACTGATTCAGCCCGAGAAAGTGGCGAATGTCGTGAAGTTTTTGTTCTCTGAAGAAGCATCTGCTATCAACGGTTCAACTGTAGCGGTAGATGACGGATTCCTCAGCTTTAAATAAAGAAATCTTCAACTAGAAAAAAGCTGCCTTCAGTCAAAGGCAGCTTTTTTGGTTTTGCTTTTATCTACTCGGAAGTACTCGGAAATTTGTACGACTCGGACGTTTCCCGTATGCAGTTCATGGTAAATTCCTCTGCTGTCTGTAAACGATACATACTGACCGCGTTCACTGCGAACCAGCGCTTCCGCTTTTCCCTGTGACTCCACATGGATAAATCTGCGGATGTAATGTTCTTCATCAAAAAAATACGTAATTTTGAATTCCTTCAAAGCATCCATCCCCTTATTTAGAATACGGAGCCTTTTGAGAAAAGTAATTCGGTTTGACTACATCATTTTTATACGGCTTATGGAAAATATGCGTGGTCGCTGGCGACATCGGCGGAATCAGCCATGCCCAGTTGCCGGTCAGATCTCTGCCCGCCGCATCTTCTTTTTTTTCAAAACTTTTAAACTGCTTGGCAGCGGTATGATGATCCACAATGGTAACACCGGCCTTCTGGAATGAATCCAGAACCGCAATATTCAGCTCCACCAACGCCTTGTCTTTCCACAACGAACGATTGGACTCGGTATTCAAGCCCATCACTTCCGCGACAGCCGGCAGCAGGTTATAACGGTCTTCATCAGCTAAGTTGCGGGCTCCTATTTCCGTCCCCATATACCATCCATTGAACGGTGCCATCGGATAATGGATACCGCCTATTTCCAATTTCATGTCGGAAATAATCGGAACGCCATACCATTTGGCCTGCAGCTCTGCAAAACCGTCAAATTCCGGATGCTCCAGTTCTACTTCGATTACAGATTCTTTAGGCATTTCAAAATAACGGGGCTCTTCCCCTTTCACTTGAATGACCAAGGGCAGTAAGTCGAAATGCGTCCTTTCACCTTGCCAGCCTAATTTTTCGCATTGCTTAGTGAACTCGATGGAAGTCGAATCTCCTATAATTTCTCCGTCTTTTTCATAACCGGCGTACCGGATCAATTGGTGATTCCAGATTCTCATCGCGTCTTCGCCAATTGCAGCTGGCGGAAAAACAGTGAGCGTTGGCCGGATCTTACCGTTATTCGCCGCAAATTCAATGTGATTCACCAAAGCGTCATAAACCCCTTCGGCAGTGGTTTGCCGGCGTTCATCAAAAATGGTCAATGAGTTCCAGAAAAGGCGGCCGATGCAGCGGTTATTATTGCGCCATGCCATCCGGGCACCATGTTCAAGCTCTTCAAATGTATGTCGATACGTATCAGTAGTTTCAATTTCAGTGGCAATTTCAGCAATTCTATCATTCAGTTGTTGCTCATTCTTCCCTAATTCATAGTAGCAACCGGATAAAAACTCTATCGCTTCGTCGAGTAAAGCATTGGGTGTCCCCACAGCGTTCAACTTCATCACTCCTCGTCAACATCATATCATCATCTATTCATTTTTTTCACTTGCAGAACCTTTACGCACTTTGTTTTTTGAGAACAGGTGCAGTACACTTGAATTGAGCGAAAATACAGTCACAAGGAGAATTATTGATGGTAAAGGCTATTTTTTTTGATTTGGATGACACGTTATTATGGGACAAAAAAAGTGTTGCTTCGGCATTCCAGAAAACTTGTGAATTGGCAGCGGACAAAAGCGGGAAAGATTGCGCCGAGCTTGAAGAAGCCGTTCGCCAGGAAGCAAGCGGCCTTTATGCGGCATATGCAACTTATCCTTTCACCCAGATGATTGGCATTAATCCCTTTGAAGGGTTATGGGGAACTTTTGAGGACGAAGGCGCTGATTTTCAGGAAATGAAAAAAATCGTTCCCGAATACCGGCGTGATGCGTGGACACGCGGTTTAAAAAGAATCGGCATCGATGACCCGAACTTGGGCCAGGAGCTTGCTGAATATTTCCCTGAAGCCCGCAGACAGAGCCCTGTGCTATATGAAGAAACACTCTCCGTACTTGATCAGTTGAAAGGAAACTATGAACTTTTGCTGTTGACGAACGGTTCTCCAACTTTGCAGAATATCAAACTTGAAATCACTCCGGAAATTGCCCCTTATTTCGACCACATTGTCATTTCAGGAGCATTCGGTAAAGGAAAGCCCGATCCTGCGATATTTAAACATGCACTGGCCAAATTCGGCTATCAGGCAGACGATGTATTAATGGTTGGCGACAATTTAATGACCGACATCATCGGAGCCGAAAAAGCCGGCATCCGCTCAGTATGGATCAACCGGGAACAAAAAGCGCCAAACGAAAGCATCATTCCTACATACGAAATCACACATCTTGAAGAACTGTTTCCGATTCTAGAGAAGCTTTAGAAACACAAAAGAGACCCTTCGATAAGGGTCTCTTTCCGTTTTCATTCACATATTAATAGCTGTTACATGTTCGATCTCCGCCATGCTTGCCAATTGCGCTAAGCCGCTGTCTTCAGCCATTTTATCAATTGACAGCATCATGATGGCGTCTCCGCCTGCATTTGAACGGAATACCTGCATCGTTGCGATATTGACTCCTTCTTCGCCAAGCAAAGTTCCAACACGCCCGATCACGCCCGGCCGGTCATTATGGCGGATAAAGACCAGATGCCCTTGAGGCACGATATCCACCAGGTAATTGTCCACTTTGACGATACGGGCCCCTTGTCCATTCAGCAATGTGCCGGCCGCTGTTCTTGTACCGTTAGCTGATTTCACTTCCATTGTGATCAAATTAGTAAAGCCTTTTGCAGTGGTCGACTTGCTTTCATTGACCGTGATTCCTTTTTGATTGGCCAAATACAAAGCATTGACGTCATTAACGTTTTCCCCGAGATGGCGCTTCAGCAAGCCTTTTAAGGCATTACGCGTTAGCGGGCCTACTTCTACGTTCGCCAAATCCCCTGAATAATGGATATGAACTTCTTCGGCAGTGCCTTCACTCAAATCTGTCAGGAATCTTCCAAGGCGTTCAGCCAAATCGAAATAGGGCTCGATTTTCGCCATAATTTCTTTTGGAACAGACGGCAAGTTGACGGAGTTGCGGACAATACCGGTTGTGAAATAGCTGATGACGTCTTTGCTGACATCCACTGCGACGCTTTCCTGCGCTTCAATTGTGCTGGCCCCTAAATGCGGTGTGGCTACAACTTCCGGCAAATCCAATAAGCGGAAATCCACCATCGGTTCCTGTTCAAAAACGTCAAGCGCAGCTCCAGCCACTTTTCCGCCTTTGATGGCATCATACAGCGCATTTTCATCAATGATGCCGCCGCGTGCGCAGTTAATGATTTGGACGCCGTCTTTCATAATTTTAAATGCTTCCGCATTGATCAAGTGGCGCGTTTCCTTCAATAAAGGGGTATGGACTGTGATAAAATCCGCCGCCTTCAATACATCTTCTACTGAACCGAAATCAACGCCCATTTTCCCCGCTTTTTCAGCTGTCAGGAATGGGTCATAAGCAATGACATTCATGCGCTGCCCTTTTGCCCGCGCCGCTACTTCCGTACCAATCCGCCCAAGTCCGATAACGCCGAGTGTCTTGTTTTTAAGTTCCACTCCGACATACGATTTCCGGTCCCAATTCTGGTTGCGCAAGGCATAAAAAGCCTGCGGGATTTTACGCGCCATCGACATCAGCATCGCAATGGTATGTTCAGCAGCCGAATTTGTATTGCCATCCGGCGCATTGACGACGATGACGCCGTGTTCCGTGGCCGCTTCCAGATCAATATTGTCGACCCCCACTCCGGCTCGGCCAATGATCTTCAAATGCGTCGCTTTTTCAATTATGTCTCGTGTGACTTGTGTCTGGCTTCGAACAAGCAAGGCATCAAAATCTTTGATTCGTTCTCCCAATTGTTCCGGAGTCAGATTCGTTTCCATGACAAGATTAAAGCCATCGGCCTGGCGCAATGGATAAATTCCATCTTCACTTAATGGATCGCTGATTAAGATATTATATGTCATTGTGATTACTTCCCTTCATTCAAGTAAATTTGTTGTGCAGCTTGAACACCTTTGCCCAGTTCAATTTCTTTCCCTATTTTAATCAAGCCAATTTCCATAGCAGCAATCGCCTGCAGCATATCGGCTGGAGAACAATACCCCATATGGCCGATGCGGAAGATGGTTTTTGCCAAATGCTGCTGACCGCCCGCAACTTCAAGGCCAAACTCTTTCTTCATGATTTTCCGGAACGCTTCTGAATCGAAATCCGCCGGTTTAACCGCTGTAACGGTAGGGGAAGCTGCTTCGTCGTTTGTCAGAAGCGGGATGTCCAACGCTTTAAATGCAGCGCGTGTCATATTCATCATCAGCTGGTGCCGGCTATAGACCTGCTCCAACCCCTCTTCTTCCAGCAATTCAAGCACTTGCTGCAAGCCGAACAAAATCGATAATGCCGGCGTGAATGGTGTCGTATCTTTTAAAATATTGTCGCGGTGCTTTTTCAAGTCCAGATAAAAACGCGGCTGCGGGTTCGCTTCGATTTTAGCCCAGGCACGTTCGCTTGCCGCTACGAAGGAGAGCCCTGCAGGAAGCATAAAGGCTTTTTGGGAACCGGTCACAACGACATCAATTTCCCACTCATCCATTTTCGTTTCTGTTCCTCCAACACAAGATACACCGTCAACAATAAACAATGCTTCGGACACTTCTTTCACGGCTGCTGCCATTTCTTTCACCGGGTTTAATACACCGGTTGATGTTTCGCAAAAAGTCGATAGCACCACTTTTACTTCAGGATGCTTCTGTAAGAATGCTTTTACTGTTTCCGGGTCTGCTGCTTGCCCCCACTCCACTTCCAGCACATGGGTTTTTATATCATAAGCCTTACAGATTTTCACAAAGCGCTCTCCAAAAGCCCCTGTTACTACAACTAATACTTCTTCGCCTGGCGATACTGTATTGACGACTGCCGTTTCAAGGCCTGCCGTTCCACTGCCCGTTAAAATCATCACTTCCTGCTGTGTGCCGAAAACGCGTTTCAATTTCGGACGGATATCACCGATCATGTCAGAAGTGCTTTGCCCTCTATGGCCGATCATCGGCTGGCTCATGGCCCGGTTGACGCTCGGCGGGATTGGCGTCGGTCCTGGGATTCGTAAAATTTGTTGGTCAGTCAGCATAATGGTATTTCCCCTTTCGTATCCGGAAGCAGCAATAAAAAAGACTCCACACCTCCTCACATAAAATGCAAGGGGCGAAGAGTCTTTCGATTCGCGGTACCACCCTAATTCACTGCTTCAGTTTTCAGAAACAGTCTCATTGGTTCACATGCGTAACGGGCACGAGCCGGATGGACCTACTTAGTTTCAATCCATCTATTCAGAAGTGCTGCCAAATGCTGGAATCGCTGATTTTCACCACCCATCAGCTCTCTGAAGATTCCTGTGCATAAAGCTTATCTTCGTCAAAATAGTTAATTTATTTTTTAATTGAGTCCATCATAACAAATTCAAAAAAGTTGTCAATATATAAAAAATTTTTAGATTATTATGGAACCGTTTTCATTTTCAGAAAACCTTTATCCTTTACGGTTCTAGAAGTAATTAAATTATTTCCACTTTTTCTTATCTCTATAAAAAAGATTGCCGAAACATATCAGCAACCTTTTTCATTCACCATTCATATTTTCAATAAGATCTTGGCATGCCAAGCACATTCTGTCCCAAGAAAGCCAAAATCATGTTATTGCTGACTGGCGCTACTTGGTACATGCGGGTTTCCCTGAACTTTCTCTCCACGTCATACTGATCAACAAAACCGTAGCCGCCGTGTGTATCCAAGCAAACATTGGCAGCCTTCCAGCTGGCTTCACTTGCTAAATACTTTGCTAAATTGGCTTGTTCCCCGTATTTTTCACCTTCGTCGTATTTCCGGGCTGCTTCATAGCGCATCAAATCCGCTGCTTTGATGGCTGCATATGCTTGGGAAATCGGAAATTGAATCCCTTGGTTTGTGCCGATTTTCCGATCAAACACTTCCCGTTCATTGGCATAATTAACCGCTTTTTCAATGAAAAAATATCCGTCGCCAATGGCTTCGGCAGCAAGCAAAGTCCGTTCTGCATTCATGCCGTCGAGCACGTAACGGAATCCTTTTCCTTCTTCCCCGATCAGGCATTCCGATGGTATTTTCATATTCTTATAATAAACCTGGTTGGTGGCATAATTGAACATTGTGCGGACAGGTTCGACGACGAAAGTTTCCGGCTGTTTTTCCCGTACCTCACGCAAGTCCACTAGGAACAAACTGAGTCCCTCGGTTTTCTTTGCACCCAATTGGTCGATAGGAGTGGTTCTTGCAAGCAGCATCAGCAAATCCGACTGCAGCACCCGGCTCGTCCAGTTTTTATGGCCATTGACAATATAGCCGCCATCCACTTTTTCAGCAAACGTCTCGATAGCTGTCGTGTTGGACCCTGCCGATTCCTCCGTGACTGAAAAAGCCTGGAAGCGGAGGCTGCCTGTAGCAATTTCGGGCAAATACTTGCGCTTCTGCTCTTCGCTGCCATGTTTCAATAGAGCTCCCATTGTATACATCTGGGCATGGCATCCTGCCGCATGGCCGCCAGAGCGGTTGATTTCTTCCAGAATAATTGTCGCTTCCGTCATGCCATAGCCTTTCCCACCATATTCCTCTGGGATTAAAGCAGACAAGTAGCCGCTTTTCGTTAAGGCATCTACAAATTCATAAGGATATTCGCGCTCTAAATCCAGCTTTCTCCAATACTCGTTTGGAAATTGCGAACATAATTGGCGTATTTCTTCTCTTAATCGTTCTCTTTCCTGCACATTTAACTTGGCCACTAGCTTCTCCGTCCTTTCAAATATGGATCGTCTTTTTTAAATGCTCCTCATGTGGTTTTTCCAGCACCATCTATTGTTGTAAACTGCTGCATTTTACCCGGATCAAATCCGAACTCTTTCAATATCGCTTCCGTATGTTCCCCGACTTCCGGAATCGGCTTCATAACAGAATCAAATTCATCAGACGTTACCGGCGGCAGCAAAGCTTTTAAACGGCCTGCCGGTGAATCCACTTCGCTCCAGCGGTTACGGGCTTTTAACTGAGGATGATCTTCCAATTCCTTCATCGTATTGAGCCGGGCGTTGGCAATTTTCGCTTCTTCCAGCAGCTCAATGATCTGATTCGCCTCCTGCTGCTGGAAAACGTCTTCAATGATGCTTTTTAACGCCTCTTTGTTAGCGACACGGTTGGAATTGTTGTTGAACCGGACATCTGTCGCAATCTCCGCGTTCTTCAGAACTTCCTCGCAGAAACGCACCCACTCGCGTTCGTTCTGGATTCCCATGAAAACAAATTTTTGGTCTCCTGCCATGAACGGCCCGTAAGGATAAATGGTGGCATGGCTGGCACCGGTCCGCTTCGGTTCTTCTTCTCCATAAGCGGAATAATACAGCGGATATCCCATCCACTCTGCCAAGGCTTCAAGCATCGATACTTCTAGGATGGCGCCTTTGCCGGTTTTAGAACGGGCGATCAATGCTGTTAATACCCCCGTATAGGTGTACATTCCAGCTGCAATATCCGCGATGGAAATTCCTGCTTTTGACGGTGTCTCTTCTGTTCCGGTTACCGAAACAAGGCCCGCTTCACATTGAATCAAGAGATCATAAGCTTTTTTATTCGTATAAGGACCGAAAGTGCCATAACCGGAGATAGAGCAAATAATCAGCTGCGGGTATTTCTCTTTCAGTTCCGCCGCACTAAATCCGAGCCGGTCAACAGCACCTGGCGCCAAATTATGGATAAATACATCCGCTTTGGCCAATAGTTCTTCCAAAACTTTTTTTGCCTCTTCCTGCTTGAGATCAAGTGCAAGCGATTCCTTTGAACGGTTTATCCAGACAAAATGGCTGGACATTCCTTTAACTGTTTTGTCATAGCCGCGCGCGAAATCTCCCGGACCCGGCCGCTCCACTTTGATGACTCTGGCGCCTAAGTCCGCAAGCTGTCTGGTAGCAAAAGGAGCTGCAACAGCTTGTTCCAATGAGACAACGGTTATTCCTTCCAATGGCAACATAAAATTCCCTCCTTCTTGAAATTGATTGATGTTTATTTGCTTTTATACCAAACCGATCCAGCTCCACCAAGTAGAAGCAACCAGGATTGTGGCGGCAATTGAAATAGCCGTGGCATACAAACCCGGTTTTAAAAAGTCTTTCTGGGCAATCATTCCAGTGCTGTGAGCTAATAGATTAGGCATCGACTCCACAATCAACACAAATCCGAACAGGCAGCTCAACCCTGTCGCAAAACCGGTGACCAGAGGATCAATTCCAGCATTCTGCGCAACACTTATAATAATGGGCACAAGCACCACCACTGCTGTTGCAACGTTTGAAATCAATTTATGGAATACTTGAGCCAGGAAAGTAACAATAATGACAGCTAATAACGGGTTTTGGATTAAAGACATAAACCAGTTTACGCTCAAGTATTGGCTGATGGTGTCTGCAGCGCCGGAATCGACGAACGAATAGCCCATCGACAGCGTGACGCTAATCAGCAAAATTGTATTATAGTTAATCTTTACAACCGGCTCCCAATCGGCCACTCCGATTTTTGGCAAAGTCATCAGTACTACACCGATTAAAGCGGGAATACTCGGGTGCATCCCGTGGAGCGGTTCAGCCAGCCATAAGGCGACTATGAACAGCAAGATACCGAAGCAGCGGACTTCCCGTTGATTGATGGGACCGAGCTCCGCTAGCTTACCTTCCATCTCTTCTTCAATCTTTGGAAAATACTGCTGATCTTTTGGTAAAGGAAATACTTTTATTAACATGATCCATATGGCTGGAATAAGAATAGCCCATAAAGGAAAGGTATAGAAAAACCACTGGAAATACGTGATTTTTATCCCGGCAAACCGATTGAGCAGCTCAACCGTCAAGATATTGCCGATTGCTGCTGTCATGACCGATGTACCGCTGATGATGCCGCCGAAAGCTACGCCGAGCATGATCATTTTCCTGAGATTGCTGCCGGCTTTCGCTCCTGTCGTTTCAATAATCATAAATGAGACCGGTAAAATAAGGGCGGAACGGACAGCAGTAGAAGGGATAAAGAAAGCCTGCAGCTGCTGAATGATAATTATACTGCCAAGAAGCCCGTTAGAATGACTTCCCCAGCGCTTTAGGATTTTATAGGTCATCCTTTTAATAAGCGCTGTTTCATTTACAGCGGTTGCGAGCATCATGCCGGCAACAATAAGGTAAGTAGCCGGAGAAGCAAAACCGCTGAAAATGACAGCAGCATCGGCTACATTAAACAGCAGCATCGCCAGTAAAATCATCAATGCCGTCAACCCTAATGAAACCGGCTCTAAAGCCCACAAAATTACCCCGGCAACAATAATGCCCGTCATGATTTTCCCCGAATAGGAGAAGGCATCCGGCAAACCGTAATAAACAACAGCAAAGGCCAGAAGAGCGAATGCAAAAGACGCATAGATTTTAAAATCTTCGTTTTCAAATATTTTCATGGCTTCCAGCCTTTCCGGATCTACGACTTTTTTGCCGTGAAAACAGAGAAGAATTTAACCTGTTTCACATCCGCTTTTCTGCTTTAAAATTCTTATATTAAATTTCCTTTTTTACTTGGCGTAGCAAATCCAGCCGCCAAAATGATTGGTTTTGAAAAAGTTTGCAATCCGGTGGAACCCGGCTTCTATCAGCACTTCCCTCAGCTTTTCTTCGGGAATAACCGATTCCGTCAGTGTTCCTTTCATCAAAGCCTCCACCTGTTCTTCCGTCATACGGGTCGTATCGAGCCAGTAATTTTTCCATAACGAAACCAGCTCCTTGAACTCAGGATCTTCTGCATCCCCGACCTTTGAGACCAGCACAAAAGGGGAACCCGGCTTTAAATGCGATCTCAATTTCTTAAGAAGCGCAAGCTTGTCTTCAACTTTGACAATAAAGTGGAGAACAAGGATGCAAGTTGCACCGTCAAAAACTGCTTCATCAGGCACATCGGCTATAGTCCCATGGATGAATTCCACCCGCTTTTCCATATCCAGCTCCTGTGTTTTCAACTTTGCCACTTCAAGCATCGCTTTTGCCGGATCCACCGCGGTGAAAGTCCAACCTGGATTTAACGGACCGAACGCTTTCAGCTCATTTCCACCGCCTCCTCCAATAATTAGAAGAGAAGCGTCTTTAGTCACATTAGCACGCAGGAACGTCTGCGAAAGCCGGAGCATCGGATCGTATGTTGGAAGTGTCCGCCGAACGCCTTTGTCGTATTCTTGAGCAATTCCAGAATCAAACTCCATCTTTTCAGCCATCTTATCAACTCCAGGCATTTATAATATAGAATGCTTGATTGGATCAGGTTCGCAGCATCTTGCAAAGAGAACAAGTTCTCTCCTTTCGCGATGGCATACGGATAATGCTTGGATAGTTCCACCTGCAGATGATATTCCAGTGGATTCCCTGCCTCTTCATACGAGATTAGTTCAGAGTCTGTGATCTTATCATTGAAACTGCTTTCCTCTTTCTCCACATCTATAAAACGGAAAACTCTAAATGAATAACAATAATTTTCCAGCCTCATTTGCATGGGATATTGGATACAATTTATTATTAATTCCAATACTACTAAAAATTCCGACAATTGTAAATATAAAAAAGGGAATATGGAATGAAACCAATCATGCTTCGCTGATAAATTTCTAATCCGATTCCCCGCTTTTTTATCTCGCCCTGACGGTTAGTGGAAGGCGCTCTCTACTGAATGAAATTACGCATTATTTTCCTGCTTGTTTTTTCATAGCAGCAATAATCGCATCCGTTACTTCAACCGTATTGGATTTGCCACCGATGTCTCCAGTTTTGATGCCTGCTTCTAATGTGGTTTCAATCGCATTCAGGATGATTTCTCCCAATTCCGGTTCTCCTAAATGGTCGAGCATCATTTTCGCTGTCCAGATTTGGCCGATAGGATTGGCAATGCCGCGCCCGTAAATATCCGGTGCCGAACCATGGACCGGTTCAAACATTGATGGAAACTTTCCATTCAAATTAATGTTCCCGGCTGGAGCGATTCCAATGCTGCCCATAATAGCGGCTCCGAGATCGCTGAGAATATCACCGAACAGGTTGCTGGCGACGACTACGTCAAGCGTTTCCGGACGGGTCACAAAAAATGCAGACAGCGCGTCAATGTGTTCACTGTTCGTTTTGATATCCGGATAGCCAGCAGCCGTTTCTTTGAATACTTCATCCCAAAATGGCATCGAATGGGCAATCCCATTTGATTTTGTGGCACTAGTCAGATGGCTGCCTCTTTTACGAGCAATTTCAAAGCCATACTCCATTACACGGGAAACGCCTCTTTTGGTAAATACCGCATTCTGAACCACTACTTCATCCATCCCGCTATGGACTCTGCCCCCGATGCTGCTGTATTCGCCTTCACTGTTTTCTCGAATAATCAGGATATCGAAGTTTTTCGGATTTGATAATGGCGAGACCATTCCTCTAAGTTGTTTAGCAGGCCGCACATTGATGACTTGTTCGAATTCACGGCGGATTTTTAATAATAAGCCCCCCAAAGAAACATGATCCGGCACTAAAGAAGGATCTCCTACAGCTCCGAGGAAAATGGCATCGCTTTCTTTTATCAGCTCTAATCCGTTTTCGGGCATCATTCGTCCATGTTCAATGTAATATTCTGAACTCCATGGATAATGGGTGTAATTAAATGCCAGCCCTCCATGAATTTCTGCTATAGCATCCAGTACACGAAGTGCTTCCGGCACTACTTCTTTTCCAATTCCGTCACCCGGTATGACGGCTAAGTCCAATGTCTTCATCAACAGATCTCCCCTTTGCCTGTCTACTGCCAATTGGTTAATGCTTACTTATCGCCAATCATTTTAATCAAATTTTCTTTTGTGCGGATAATATGTTTTACCGTTACTTCTCTGAGTTTTTCTGCCTCTTTTTCTTTGATATATTGCAGCATCAAGCCGTGCTCTTTATGAGATTCCGGCAGATGGTTAGCAAGAAGGCTTGGAGTGTATGGAGGAATCCCTTTCCATAAGGTTTCAATAAACCCTTGAATTCTTCTCCACGGACAGCCTTCCCGTATAATACGGTGAAATTCTGCATTCAATTTCATGTAAGCTTCCATATCGGTTTCATCCGCTTTGAGCTGGAGCATTTTTTTATAGATTGTTTCCAGCTCTTCGATATCTTCCGTGTCTAAAAACGGAAGGGATTTTACCACAGCTTCGCCTTCCAAGAGAGCACGCAACTGGTAAATCTCTTCAATGTCATCGACAGAGACCGGAGTCACCACTGCTCCTCTTCTTGGCTCAATGCGCACTAAACCTTCCACTTCAAGCTGGCGTAAGGCTTCCCGTAAAGGCATGCGGCTTACGCCTAACTTATGTGCCCATTCTTCTTGCATAAGGCGTTCACCCATTTTGAATTCGCCTTTTAAAATCAATTCCCTTAATTTTGTTGTCACTTTAAATTGTAATGTTGCTCTGTCCTGTTCGGTTAATCTGAACTTCTCCATGCTGCACCCCTTAATACTTTTCTACCACGAAAAGAAAGAATGAAGTAATTTTATCATTGTTTCTAAGCGTTGGGCACGGATGAACTGTTCATCCTTTTATTTCGACACCAAACATCTCTTCAATATATTTTACGATGGCTGTATGGTCTTGGCTTCCTCCTCCTTGGGACCATGCATGTTTCCATAATTGGAAGGAAGCGCTGGAGATAAACATCGGAACTTTCTCTTCTTCTGCCATGCTCATCGCAATTTTCAAATCTTTGACCATCAAATCAAGCGTGAATCCAACTTCAAAATTTCTCGTCAGCACTTGGTTCGGAAATTTAAAATCACTTGAGAAGCTTCTGCCAGTGCTAGAATTGATAACATCCAGCATTTTATTCGGATCCAACCCGAGTTTTACCCCAAGTGCCATCGCCTCACCTGTCGCAGCTAAAGTGGTAGCAGAAATCATGTTGTTCAATGCCTTAATGGTATGGCCCGCTCCTGATTCTCCGACATGAAAAATATTTTGGCCAATTAAGGAGAGAAGTGGCTTCGCTTCATCGAAATCACGCTCTTCTCCTCCAACCATGATGGACAAAGTACCATCTTCAGCTTTTTTCACTCCGCCGCTTACCGGCGCATCAATCATACGGAAGCCTTCTTTTCTCAACATACCACTTAGTTCCTTAGTGACAGAAGGGATGGAAGTCGTCATTTCGATTAACAGGCTGTCCGGTTTCAAGCCTTTCATCAATCCTTCAGACCCTGTCAGCGTCTCTTTGACAATAAAGACGTTCGGCAAAACGGTGATGATGTACTGGAATTTCGAAGCCAGATCAGCAGGGCTTTCCGCTTCTTCCGCTCCTAATTCCACGAAAGACCGCACAAAATCTTTATTCAAATCGAAAATGCCGACTTCCACCCCTTGTTCCAGCAACCTTTTAGCCATTCTGCCTCCCATATTGCCCAGCCCAATAATTCCTGCTCTCATTAATGATCTGCCCCCTTTTGCAATAATTTCCTTGCGCTACTGCTCTTGTCTAAACTGGGCAACGCCTTCCTGGTAAATATCACCGCCATGCGCATCATTGACGACAAACACCGGAAAGTTCTCAATCGTCAGTTTGCGGATCGCTTCTGTCCCCAAATCCTCATACGCAATCACTTCAACTGATTTTATCGAACGTGCAATCAAAGCCGCCGCGCCTCCCACAGCTCCGAAGTAAACCGCTCGGTGCTGCTTTATGGCAGCTTTCACTTCTTCATTCCGATAGCCTTTCCCAATCATGCCCTTTAATCCTTTTTCCAAAAGCCTCGGCGTGTATAAATCCATTCTTCCGCTTGTGGTGGGGCCCGCCGAGCCAATCACTTCTCCCGGCTTAGCGGGCGTCGGCCCCGTATAGTAAATGACTTGGCCTTCTACATCAATCGGAAATGGAATGCCTTCTTTTTCTTGTTCAATCATCCGTTTATGTGCCGCGTCTCTCGCTGTGAAAACAGTGCCGGACAATAGCACGCGGTCTCCTGCTTTCAGCGAATCAATGTCAGCATCCGTCAATGGAAGTGTTATTTTCTTTTGCAAAATACACTCTCCTCACTTCATCGTAGTCGTTTGATGGCGGCTTGCATGGCAGTTCAAATTCACGGCCACCGGCAAAGCCGCGATGTGGCAGGACTCCACTTCCACTTTCACATCCAATGCTGTCGTGCTTCCCCCCATTCCTTGTGGACCGATTCCGAGCCGGTTGATTTCGTTCAGCAGCTCTTCTTCGAGTTCAGCGATAGCCGGGTCTTCGTGCCGTTCCCCGACTGGGCGGAACAATGATTTTTTTGCCAGATACGTACAGCGCTCGAAGTTCCCTCCGATTCCAATTCCTACTACCAGCGGCGGACAGGCATTTGGCCCGGCCACTTTGACGATTGATAAGATATAGTCTTTAGCCCCTTCGATGCCATCGGAAGGTTTAAGCATCTTCATCGCACTCATATTTTCCGCCCCTCCGCCTTTTGCAGTCATGTGAAGGGTCAATTCATCGCCTTCCACCAATTCAATATGGACAATTGCCGGTGTATTATTGCCTGTATTTTTCCTGTTCAGCGGATTGTAGATCATGGAATTCCGCAAATACCCTTCATCGTAGCCTTTTGCTACCCCTTCGTTAATTGCGTCGACTAAGCTGCCGCCCGTCACATGGCAGTCCTGTCCCAGCTTTACAATAAAAACGGCCGTTCCCGTATCCTGGCACATCGGAACACGCTCGGTTTTTGCAATATCAGCGTTTTCAATCAGCTGGGTCAGAACTTCTTTCCCGGTTTCTGACTTTTCGGCTGACAATGCTTTTTTGAAAGCACTGTAGACATCATCTCCAAGGTCGTAATTGGCTCTTTTACACATATCACTGACTTCATCTACAATTGCCTGGTACTGAATTTCTCTCATGGTTTCTCCTCCTCTTGCCTTTTCCGGGAGCTGGTGATATAAAAAGTGCCAAGAGCTTTTGCAACTAGTTTCCCTTGTTCATCCGTCACTGCACATTCAGAGACTACAGTGCTTTTTCCACGCCGTAAAATTATTGGAGAAGCAATCAGCCGGGAACCTTGCCCTTTTTCTATGAAATTGACTTTCAGTTCCAATGTCAGTACTTTTTGTCCTTCTTCTACATCTTGTAAAATGCTAAAACCAATTGCCACATCTGCCAGTGTGTAGATAGCTCCTCCTTGAGCAACGCCATAAGTATTAGCGTTTTGCAGACCTAGCTTCATTTCGGAAGTGCCGTCCTGATTTTGGGAAATCCCCAGAAACCTGCCTAAAAAATGCATCGGTACGGCATTTGGATGATCTTGCGAAATTTCCTGTTCCTGATAAAGGGACAGGATATGAGCCATTTCATTGAGTTCGTGATCTTTCAATGAATTTAATTTTTTTTGTATCGATTTTAATTGTTCATTTCTTTTATCAATCATCGGTTCTCCCTCTTTGCCGTTGGGATATGTTATAAAGTGACCATTACTTTTTCGATATTTTCAATACTTTCAAGCTTCAATAAATCAGCAGCAATTTGCTGTCTCTTTTCCTGTGGATATTTGTTTGTCATATTCAAAAACTTGTCCCGGAGTTCTTCGGCTGTTACTGCGTTTTCCGGATCTCCTTTTGGAAAATCCGTTTGTTTCTTGAGCGTTTCTCCATTAACCAAGCAAACTTCAACGGCCGCTCCCCACTGCTTTGGATAACTGGCATCGATTTGCGGATCGGTAACCACTTTGACTTTTTTCAATAACTGGCGGATTTCTTCGTTCCACAACATGGAGTCGCTGAAATCATCCAAAGTGGCGCTTCCTTTCAATAACGCAAGCGCTGAACAGAATTGCAGGCTGAACTTTGCTGCATACTGCGTTTTCGGGTTATCATTGTCCGTAATATTAAGGGCCACTTGGTAAGACTGTACGGTAACCGACTCAATTTCTTCAAGCGCAGGATGGCGTTCATTAAAAATGTCAATCAATAAATCGACCGCATGGTGAGTATGGCGGCAAGAAGCATGGATCTTGAATGAATTTTCCATGATCTTAAATTCTTCACCCAATCCTTCTGTAATACGAGAAACATCGTATTCCTCACTCATCGCCTTGAAAAATCCACGGTTGCCTTCCAGAATTTTCTGCGGGCCAGTAAAGCCTTTTTGTGCCAATAGCGCCGCCAATAACCCATTCATTGCGGCTTTGCCCGTGTGAAGCTGTTTCGTCATAGCACCATCTTCGATAAATTCCCATAGACCGGCTGCCTGGGTGCCTGCATTTCCAAGAGCCGCAATTGTCTGCTCGACTGTTAAATCCAGAAGCTTGGCAGCGGCGATTGCCGCACCGAAAGTTCCGCATGTTGCCGTGTTATGCCAATAATAATAATGTGAAGGCGAAACGGCTTCCCCAATTCTGAAGCAAACTTCATAACCGGCAACGACCGCCGCAATCAGCTCTTTTCCAGATTTTTCTTTCCACTCTGCCACTGCAAGTGCGGCTGGAATAACAACTGTCGCAGCATGGATAATCGACCCTTTATGAATGTCGTCCAACTCCACCACATGGCTTGCAGCTCCGTTTACCAATGCCGCGTTTAAAATAGATGACCGGCCTCCGGTCACAAGGTGAGCCTGTTCCGCTCCCCCCATTTCCTTCGCTAGCTCGCTGATCATTTGAACGGGCACTTTCTCCGAACCTGCAATAGCTGATCCAAAATAGTCCAGAATGCAGAGTTTCGTAAACTCCACTACTTCTGCCGGTAACTTTTCATACGTCAGCCCTAAGCTGTATTCCGCTAATTTTTTGCTAAGCTCCATTTTTTCGGCTCCTTTTCTAATTAAGCAAGGATCTTCAGCACCTCTTAGAAGTTTCCTGCTTAACCAGCATTTTATCCATTTATTTCCCTTGCCATTGCGGTTTCCGTTTTTCGTTGAACGCAAGAACCCCTTCTTGCCGGTCTTCTGAATTAGCACATTTATAGTACTGGTCGAGTTCGATGACCAAAGCTGTATTGAGGTCTGTTTCAAGTCCGGTATTGATTGATTTCTTAATGGATTTCAGTGAAAGAGGTGCATTTTTCGCGATTTCTTTGGCAATTTCCAAAGTGCCCTGGAGCAATTCTTCTTTCGTGAAGACCCCGTTCAAAATTCCGGCCGCCAGTGCTTTGTCAGCTGTTATCTGATTTCCTCTAAACAAAAATTCTTTGGCCAGGCCGACAGGAATTGCTCTCGGCAAAAGCTGAGTTCCTCCAACTCCCGGGATAATTCCCAGTGTCACTTCAGGCAGACCCATTTTCGCATGGTCTGCGGCGTACCGCAGGTCACAGCTTAAGAGCATCTCCATACCGCCGCCCAAAGCAAAGCCATTTACTGCCGCTATGACCGGGTACGGGAAATTCCGAAGCTGCCCGTAGGCATCTTCAAAGATGTCGTGCTGCTGTTTCCATTGCTCATTGGTCATTCCTTTTCGTTCTTTTAAATCCGCTCCCGCACAGAAACTTTTTTCTCCGGAGGCGGTTAAAACCAAGACACGTAAATCAGGCTTTGTCTGCAAAAACTTCAGGCATTCAATTAGTTCAATGCCCATCAATGTATTTAATGAGTTCATTGCGTCAGGGCGGTTCAGTTCCAGGATATACACGTTTTCAGAAACGTATTCCTCGTTCAGTAAAATCGTCTGCCAGTCTGCCATAATTCAGCCTCCCGTATTTATTTAGTTGAACTATTTCATTTGCAATTATTTTTCAGCTGCTCGGCACCGGATATTTGCGGTCAGAAGGTCCAGCTTTCAAGAGATAGCTCGATGTTCGATGCTCTACAATCTTTTCCAGAGCTGAAGAAGCTTTTAATAAGCCAGCAAGCGATAAGCCGGTCTCGATTCCCATATTGTGAAGCATATGGACAACATCTTCTGTACAGACATTTCCAGTTGCTCCTGGGGCAAATGGACAGCCGCCAAGTCCACCAAGCGAAGTATCAAAGCTGTCAATGCCCGCTTGCAGGCTCGCCAGAATATTTGAAAGCCCCATCCCCCTTGTATTATGGAAATGGAGATTGAATTTTTGAGACGGAAATTTTTCCCGCAGCAAGCTCAGCAAATCAAAGACTTGTTTTGGGTTTGCCATTCCAGTGGTGTCTGCCAATGTAATCGTGTCGATTTTCCACTCGGCCAATCGACTCACCAGCTTCTGGATTCTTTCCACCGGCACTTCACCTTCAAAGGGACAGCCGAATGTCGTTGCTATGGAGACATTCAATGCAATTTCATGGGAGCGGCAAAATTTCAGTATCGCTTCAAGATCTTCGAGCGATTCTTCTGTATTTTTGCGCACGTTTTGCTGATTATGGGTATCGCTGGCGGAAAAAACAAAATTCACTTGATCCACATTATGAAGATGGGCATTTTCAGCACCTTTTAAATTTGGAATCAACGCAATTAAAGTGGGGTGATCAGGCTCTGTTGAAACAGCTGAATAAAGCTCGCCGCTATTGGCCATTTGAGGAACTAGTTTAGGATGTACAAAGGAACCGAATTCAATGGTTTTAACGTTCGCATCAATTAATAAGTTATATAAAGACTTCTTTTCTTCTAAACTGAGAATTTTCGCTTCAAGCTGTAATCCATCTCTTAAGACTACTTCATTGATTTGCACGCGTTTTGGGAATTTCATGAAAATCCTCCTCCACTTTAATGAAACCGTTTTCTTTTCACTTACAGGATATCGTATCCAATTTAAGCTGTCTATTTTACTTTATTAAAAATTAGATATTTTTGATAATAGGTTATCAAATAATTGATTTCACAAAAATTCCTGGTTAAAAATATTTTAAAAACCTTTCCGTATTTTGTATCCAAAATAAAATAAAGGACTTGTCTCTAAATGTATTTAAAACCAGGCATTCTTCATTTATTTCAACGATACTTTAGGATGTTCTTTAAGAAGGATTAATTTCTTCTTGCTCTATCTCATCCAGTACTTCTTTCGCGGTTCTAAAGCTATCGATGGCAGCCGGCACTCCGCAGTAGATTGCTGTTTGTAAGAACACTTCCTGAATTTCTTCTTTTGTCAGACCGTTATTGATAGCTCCTCTTACATGAAGCTTTAATTCATGCGGCCGATTAAGTGCCGTGATCATCGCAAGGTTTATAATGCTCCGCGTTTTTCTTGATAAACCTGGTCTTGACCAAATTTCTCCCCAGCAATATTCTGTCACTAGTTCCTGCATGGGCATATTAAAATCCGTTGCATTTTGAATGGATTTGTCGACGTATTCTGCTCCTAAAACACTTTTGCGAATTTCCAGCCCTTGTTCAAATTTCTCTTTGTTCATCATCATTCTCCTCATTATTTTATTTGAATAAATTTAAGGCAGCGGACTTAAAATCCCATTAAACTGAAAAAGCTGGCTACAAAAAATAGCCAACTTTTTCAATTCAAACGTATAAAAATCAATTATTGGCCAGCTGCTTCACGTGCTGCTTCATAAACGTCTGCACCAATTTCATCTTCGTACTCTTCATAGATCGGCTCCAACGCTGTTTTGAATTCCTCAGTTTGTTCCGGAGTCAATTCTATGATTTCAACTTCGCCACGTTCTTTAATGAGCTCATATGCTTTTTCGTTCAACGTGATCGCTTCTTCCCGTGCTACTTTTGTTCCTTCTTCCAATCCAGCTTCAACAATCTCTCTAGTGGCATCGTTCATGCCTTCCCAGAATTCTGTGTTTGTGAATACCGCATAGTCAACACGCGTGTGGTTCATCACAGTCATGTACTTTTGAACTTCATCAAACTTTCTGGACTCGATGTTGCTGAATGTGTTTTCTTGACCGTCTACTACACCTTGGTCAAGTGCTGTATATAATTCAGAGAAAGGAATTGATTCTGAACCTGCTCCAAGTGTAGAGTAAACCTCTTCCAGAACCTGTCCACCTTGAGTACGGAATTTCAATCCTTTAAGATCATCCGGAGAATCAATTGGACGTTCATTATTAGTCAAGTGTTTACCGCCATTTGGCCACATCTTCAATCCAAGAACACCGTCAGGCTCAAGGCTGCTTAAGATTTCCTGGCCTTTTTCCCCATCCCAGAAAGCGATCGCTTCTTCGTCATTATCAAACATAAATGGCAATGCCGGAACGTTGAATTGTGGGTTATTCCCAACGAACTTTGTTAAATCGGGTGCGATGAACTGAACATTATTGGAAACTAAGTTTTGATATTCATCCTGATCCCCAAATAGTGAAGAGTTCGGGTAAATTTCCACTTCAATCTTGCCATCCGACTCTGATTCAATATACTCTTTCATTGCCAAAGCTCCTTGATGCTTAGGCGTATTTTCCGCAACTACGTGAGAGAATTTAATCGTCATTTCTTCAACGCCGTCTGCTCCTCCACCACCTGAAGCTGGTTCGTCACTTCCACACGCAGCCAAGAAAGCACTGGACGTCAGTAAAAATAAAGATAAGGTCCATTTCTTCATACACTATTTCCCCCTTGTTTGTTTTTTGTGCATAAAATTAATTCTTTAAAAGACGCTTCATTTTGAAAGGGTTTTCATTTCAATTCGCATCCCTCCTGCTAAATTGAATTTCATGGCTGAATCAGAGTCGAATTCCTACCATCTTGATTTTTGGATACAACTCACCCCAAAATTAGCATAGAAAAAACCCAATGTAAAGAAAAAATTTAATCTTCCAATTATTATGTATATTAATATAATTTTATTTTAAAAAACGTTTTTGCATTAATTTTTGTTTCTATAGAAATATTATGGAGAGTTCGTTTTTTTTAAATTATTTAAATATTTGCTCTTGTTATCACCTAAATCTTATATTATGATTTAAGAAGTAATCTCGTATCCAAAATACATTATTATGTGAAGGAGGAAATAGAAATGAAAGTATTGAGGGCTTTGGATTTAGTTGAAAGCGCTTTCTCTGCCTTATTCTTTATGGCCGGCATCGCTATCAGTCTATACTCGGTTTTCATGAGGTATGTTTTAGGGCAATCCCAAAGCTGGGCTACTGAAATTTATACAATGCTTTTGGTTTGGGCAATTTTTATCGGCTTTTCTACAGCACTTAAAGAAAACAAGCATATTGCCATTGACATTTTGTACGACAGATCAGGCCCAACATTCCGAAAGATATCTCAAACAATCACACTCTTAGTAGGACTCTTTTTTAGTGTATTCATTTTTTGGACAGGCATGGATATGGTGATGACGGCCTATGATCAGCAAATCAAAACAATAGATCTCGGTTTCCCAATTTGGATCAACTACTTGATTATGCCGCTCGCAGGCCTTTTATTATTTATTCGTTTCTGTGAAAAAGCATATAGGTATTTTGTTAAAAAAGAAGATGACACTGGGGGAGATGATATTCTATGGAAACAGTAATCGTCATTGGGCTATTATTTATTCTTGCTTTATTGCGGGTGCCTATCGCAATAAGCTTGGCTGTTTCAAGTATTATCGGGCTCTACCTGGTTGATTTTTCTCTTAATACGGTTATCCAAAGAATGTTCACCGGCGTCAACAGCACAACATTGATGGCAATTCCAGGATTTGTATTTGCCGGATTAATCATGGCGCAAGGTGGGATATCGAAATACCTGATTGAAGCCATCCGTTCCTGGGTCGGCCATACAAAAGGCGGATTATCCGTTGTTACCGTACTTACTTGTATGATATTCGCAGCAATTTCGGGGTCAAGCCCTGCAACTGCAGCTGCTATCGGTGCTATTATGATTCCGATGATGGTTAAGGCTGGGTACGATAAAAAGTATTCTATGGGCTTAGTTGCTTCAGCCGGGACACTTGGAATTCTGATTCCGCCTTCCATCCCTTTAATCCTTTATGGATCCGTATCGGAACAGTCAACCGGAAAGCTATTTTCTGCCGGCATCCTGCCAGGACTGGTATTAGGTCTTGCATTGATTATCTATGCGGTTATTGTTGCACATCGAAAAGGTTACGGCGGTTTGCCTAAAGTTCCTATAAAAGATCGAATTAGACCGACAATCAAATCCTTCTGGGGACTCATTATGCCAGTCGTTATTTTAGGAGGGATTTACAGTGGAGTTGTAACACCTACGGAAGCTTCATTCCTGGCGGTATTATATGCACTCATCATCTCCGTTTTTGTGTACAGAGAACTAAATTTATTCCAGTTTAGAAGCATCTTGTCGGAGTCGATCAATACAACTGCTATGATTTTCCTAATCATCGCTGCTGCTCTTGTTCTTGGGACTTTCTTAACGACAGAGCAAGTTCCACAGGATTTTGCCCAATGGGTCAGTGACAGCGGATTTAATAAGTGGACATTCCTGCTGATTGTTTCACTGCTGTTTTTTGTACTCGGCATGTTCCTGGAACCGACGGCCATCATTTTAATCACCTTGCCGATTCTTTTGCCGATCATCACTGCATTGGAAATTGACGTCATTCACTTCGCCATTATTATGGTAGTAAACATGGAACTCGGGATGATCACCCCGCCTGTTGGGCTGAACCTGTTCGTGGTTAGTGGGATATCCGGCGAAAAAGTGGAAGAAGTCATCAAAGGCGTCGTGCCGTTTTTCGCGATTTTCATTATTGTCCTTGTGATTGTCATTGTCTTCCCACAACTTTCTTTATATCTCACTTAATCAATATAAAATCAATGCATCAAAAGATGGGGAGACTGCTTCCCATCTTTTTTTATCTTAAAGACATATAAAAAACGTCCATCAATTTCTGATGGACGTTTTCGTTATATTTAGTTTCAGCTCAAGCCGAAATCGCTCACAAGCGCTGCTAAGCCGCCTTGATAACCGCTTCCGATGGCATTGAACTTCCACTGACCGGCATGGCGGTATAATTCCCCTACCACAAGCGCCGTTTCAATCGAGAAATCTTCGCCTAAATCGTAGCGCAAAATTTCCTCGTTTGTGCTCTCGTTTAATACACGGATAAAAGCGTTCGATACTTGGCCGAAGTTCTGTCCACGGCTTTCACCTTCATGGATGGTTACTGTAAAGACAACTTTATGAATATCTGCAGGCACATTCGGCAAGTCGACGATCACTTGTTCATCGTCTCCATCGCCTTCTCCTGTTAAATTGTCTCCCGCATGCACAACGGAACCGTTGCCGCCAGTCAGGTTATTATAGAAGACAAAATCTTCCGGACCACGTGATTTGCCGTTTTCAGCTACCAGGAAAATGGAAGCATCCAAGTCGAAATCTCCGCCGCCGCTGTACTTATTTGTATCCCAGCCAAGTCCGACAAGCACTTTTGTCAGCCCTGGATTTGTTTTTGTTAAATCGATTTTCTGGCCTTTTGTTAAATTGATAGTCGACATACTAATTTCCTCCCCCAATTAATTCGCTTTTCGTTGAGTATCTTCGTATTTCTTCTGCAATTCTTCAATGCGCAGACGGCCTTGTTCACGCATCTTGCGGTTTTCCGCTTCGATTTCACGCGTGTCATTCATGCCCTGCATAATAGTTTCCCATGTTTGTTCAATCGTTTCAATCTTGATGCTTGGCTGGCCTGACATCCGTGCAATATCAACGCTTTGGCGTGAGATGTCATTGGCATTGTTGAGCAGCATTTCATTTGTGCGGCGGTCCAGTTCATTCATGCCTTCTGCCACTAAATTCTGGCGTTTGGCAGCGATGGCATTGATCAAGCCCGTTTTAAAAATAGGGATAGTTGTAACAAAAGCGGAATTGATTTTTCCGATCAGTTTTGTATTGCCTCGCTGAAGCATACGGATTTGCGGCGCTGACTGATAAGACACTTGTTTTGCCATTTCCAGGTCATACACCCGCTGTTCAAGCAATTCGATGGCATTTTGCAAGGAATTCAATTCCATTAAAGCCATCTGGTTGCCGGACTCTGCTCTTTTGCGTACTTCCGGTTCCTGCGCTTTCAGCTCCTGAACCTTGATGTCTCCTGCTGCGATGTACTTTTCAAGTTCCATGAAGTAATGGAAGTTCTGATCGTATAATTCTTCCAAAGTCGATGTCGATTTTTTCATTTCCGTTTCGTATTTCGTGATTTCAACATACACTTTATCAATTTCAGTACCCATTGTCTGGTACTTATTGAACAATTGCTCAATCACTTTATTGCCTTTATTGAAGATTTTATTGAGGAAGCCCTTCTTTTCAACAAAATCCTTTTTATCAAATTTATCCATGATTTTGCCAAGCTGTTTTAAAAGTTCGCTGGATTCTTCCATGCTATTTGCCTGGACAGAGTTCAGGACTTTTCCGGTAAAGGCGGAGATTTCATTTGCGGGTTCACGCCCGAACTCCAGTAATTCAATCTGGTTTTTCGGGTTGATCTTTGAAGCCAGTGCCAGAACTTCCGGATCTTTCTTCAACTGGACTTTCAAGTTATTTTCATCTTGCATGACCAACTCTTGCTGTTCGATTTGATTTGGCATTGTGCTCATCGGTATCCCTCCCTTAATGGTTAAAGCCATTTTCTAAACAATTTTTTGACCACTGACGGTTCACGATAAGGTTCATTATAGCTTCTGTCATCGAGCCAGTGAGTATCAATCGATTCTGCGTCAATCCAACGTTCAATATCCTGATGCCCTTGCGGATTGATAATAATGACATCCAGCCCGAATGTATGGATCAATGCGATGGCATTAGCATCTCCCCTGCTCAGTTCGCCGTCCTTTTCTTCATTGTAGAACAGCAGTGTCGGCACAAATTGCGGATAATCGAATTGCTGGATTAGCTGAATGACCGCATCTGGCATTGACATCGACTGGGAAAATTGATAAAGCTGCAAGTCTTCGAAAGATTCACCGGCCTGTGGAATCAGCATCGGCTTTTCTACATGCCGCGCGATGGCTTCACAAAGCGCTATTTGCAGGCCATCTGGCAATCTGCCGTATTTCCACCAGTTTGCCACTTTCATCTTCTCAGGATCGAGGCGCCCGTCTTTTCCAAGCGCTCCACGGTAATGGAACTGCTGATTTCCTTTTCGCTCTTCGATAAAAGGAAAGCTTCGGATCAACAGCGTATCTTCCCGTTCAGTTAAATTGTGAATATTATCCCAAAAACGCTTCCGGTCTTTCTCAATCCCCATCACTTTGGCAAAAACCACTGGAATGATGACGCTTCCACGCTCTACGCCGAATGACGGCCGCACCATCGCCCGCTCTTTAGCCAGCATAAATGCTTCGTCAATGGTCGTTTTCAATCGAATGGATTTTGTTAAGTAAGACTTGAATTGATACGGCTTATAGAGGCCGGAATCATCATGGTGCAATAACCGGTCTACTTCCTGGGTCGCCCGGTATGCCACTGTTCCGACACGCTCCGGCTTTTCTTCTGGAAACGGCAGGACCGCTTCCCCGGTCACTTGAAAACTATGGGTTGGCAAGTCTTTCTCTTCCAAAACAGTCTCAAGCCAGTGTTTTCCGGTCGGATCAAATACGATAATGTGAAACCCGAAAGCAGCAGAAAATTTTAAGAACCATTTTTCACTCTCAGTAGTGTTTCCGTACCATAAAAACGCCGGCAGCCCTTTTTCAAGATCCAATTTCTCAAGCTCCGGTTCAATATGGTTAAAAGTCCATTTAATAAGGTCTGTCGCGATGCGCCTGAAAGAAGAATGGGTCGTGCTTCCTCCAGATTGTGCTTGAAAAGCTTTCAGAATATCAATCATCACCAAGCGAATGCGGCGATTCAATCCCGCATCTTTCAGCCTGGGCAGCAAACCTTTGCCATCCAGGAAAGCCACAATCCGGTTAGGGGACAGTCCACGCTCTTTATTGTTCATATCAAACAGATCCTGCAAATGGCGCAAGCGATCTTGAGTGATCTGTTTGTTCAAATTGCCGGAAAGACGGATCAGCCGGCCTTCCGCTTCTTCCATCAAATCATATATCGAAGCAAAGTAATCATCGGCATCCAGCGGCATTCCTACAAATTGGCCAAGCAGCTGCGGGTACGTAATGGTTTCTTCTTCGATTTTTGTTTCTGGATGATTAACAATCGGCTTTGTCAGCCATTCTCCCAATTTTTCCGGATCCCACGTTCTCACGCGTACCGGATGCAATTGAACCATGGGATTCCCTCCTCATCGATGCTGAAGGGAAATACTAGAAACTTTTCCCAGTATTTCTTCTCCGGCTTTAATTCCTTTTTTATCTGTTATTCGGATATGCCCGGATAACGGAACTTTGCTTTTTACAGCTTCTCCATGGGCAGCCAATAAACCGAGATCCGCCTTTTCAAGCAGTCCAAGATCCAGAAGTGAATCCCCAGCTGCTACCACATATTCCGCGTTGATGCGATTTTTCACATATTCCATGGCGCCGGCTTTAGTGATGCTTTCAGGCATGAAATAAAGCTTTCTTCCCTGAAGCGACAGCGACCAGCCGATTTTTCGGAACGTCTGAGTATAAAAACCGAGTTTTTCTTCCGGGAAACGTTCACGGTCCACAATCATATAGACAAACCAATCATCCGCTTCCCGAACATCAAGTACCCATTCCTCTATGAAATGGCGCTCGATTTCAGGCAGCAATTCATGAATGATTGTATTCCGGCTAACACATTGCTGGCGGATATTATCCGACCATTCCCGGATTGGCAAGCCATTTTCAAGGATGACTGCGCCGTTAGAGACAATTGCAAAACGAGGGCGTCCATCCCCTTCAAAAATACCTGTTACACGCTCATACTGCGCCTGGGTTCTTGTGGTCACTGGCAAAAAACAAATAGAAGAATCAAGATTCCATAATGCGGACTGGCTTTTTTCTGTCATGTACGACTGTGGCTTGCCTTCAATGCGCTCCACTTCCACCAATTCCGATTCCAAAACTTCGGTCCCTATCGTTCTGCGCGAATAAATCAATGTCTGATCCAAGTCACTGGCAAATAAAATCGTCATATTTCTTTCCCCGATCTGATCAGCCCGATTGCACGGTAAAATAATCCCGGCACAAGTTCTACAGGCACATTTTTTTCCTTGGCTAAAACAAGCAAATGCTGGACATCCGGATGCTCCAAATCGTTTACAAGCACTTTCCAAGGACTTCTCCGAAGCAATACACGCGTGGTTTCTCCGACTCCTGGTTTAATCAATGTATAGTCGCTTTCATTATACATCTTTTGACCTATTTCTTCCACTTCTTTCATGCCTTGCCACGTCCGTTCTGCTTTTGCGGGAGCCGAGGAGGCGGCTTTTTCCACTTCCTCTACAGTATCCATAAAGCAGGCCGTGACTTGGTCAACAAAATCATTGGATAAATCTTCATTAAGCAAATCGCCATAAAATTTTGCCCCGTGGAAATCATCTTTACCGATAAATCGTCCGTTTAAAATGGTTCTGCTTATAAGTCCGGATACGGTAGCATTTAAGCAGGCGCTTGGAATCAGAAAATCTTCACGCGTCCCGAATAAAACCGCACACGCGCCAGGGTCTGCAAGCACCGCCATATCATCATGCAAGTCCAGCCCACTGCGGGCATTCAACCTGCCGACTGATTGAGTCAGCTCTTTTTGAATGGCACCTTTTCCAGTCCAGCCATCGACAAACTGAATTCGGCTTGCGGGATGCACTTCACGAATGGCTTCAATAGCATTTTCATCGATTCCCTTTCCACGCAGAATCGATACACTATAATGTGGCCAGTCAAAACCAAGCACTTGTTCTGCGTACCGGCGGATTAAAATGCCGATCGGGCTTCCGGCACGAGCCAAGGAAACAAGCACAATATCTTCAGTTTCGGCATTCAATGCGATTCGGCGCGTTAAAAGTCCGATTAAAAAACCCAGACGCTGTTTCGTTTTTGCGACCGTTTTGTGATACAGAGCCGTATATTCCGCGGATGGACGATACTCCATTGGCAGTCGTTCTGAATAATGAGCGCCTGTCCGTACCGCTTTTTCACGTTCCTCTAATGTACTTTCCGCAAATTCTTCTGTCACATCTTTCAACAAAAATATGATGTCTTCTTTTGGATAGCTTGTTTTCACCAATCCGGTTGCAATCATTGGGCTCAATCTCTCCTTTTTGCTGTCGTTAATGATATCCATTCAACTGGTGCCTTTTCCTCAAGATAAGCAAGCAGCGGCTGCCAGGCAGATTCATCCACTACAGATTCAGCAAGCAAGTAGATTTTGTTTATATCCAGTTCCTTCAAATTGTACAGGAATTGGTCGACTCCTTCTGAATCAGGCAAGCGGAATTTCACTTTTTCTTTTATTGGGTAATCTTCGTTAGTCGAGGCAAAAATCGGACTTCTTGTAGTGGTTTGCACCAATGCATTGCTGCTCAAAGCATACGCAAAGCGAATCGGCAGATACATATTTTCTCCAATACCGATGATCAGCGGTTTTTCACCGTCCTTGGCTCCTCCGACTGCTTGGGCCATCTGCTCGGCCCATCGGCTGACTTCCGTATGTTCACTGCTTGTCAGACCAAATCTCCCTGTCAAAGAAAGATAACCTTGGCCGGTTGCTGATTTATGCGAAAGCTGCCGCGCTTTTGCTAGTTCCTGCAGTGAAACCCCATGGCTGCCTGTTAAATGCTCTATTGCAGCTTCATTCGGCGACTCGCTATGATGCAAGTTAAACTGCCCTTTTACCAAAGCAAGAACATCCACTTGAATTTTGCGGCTTTCTGCCAATTCTCTGAACTTTTCCTGCTGCTCTTGGCTTCGCCAGTCCAAAATCGATAATGCTTTATATTTCTTGCCAGGAAACTGGTCATCCAGTGCTTTGATCAAATTCACAAAAGTATTGCCGGTCGAAATTTCGTCGTCAATCAGCACAATGGTTTCCGCTTCTTCAAACATTCCTTTCGGAGCATATACGATATGGGAAGTCGCGTGGGAATGTTCTTCTTCGAAGACAAAAGAAGGGGTCAACCCTTTAATGTTTTCACGGGTTGTATGAATATATGCCGCATCTTCAAAATGCTGGAATACTGCATGGCCGAGTCCTGTAGCTGTTTCAGCCATTCCAATAAAAATTGTTTTTTTAGGCAATGCTGTTTTATAAGCAAAAGCTTCCTTGATATTTTCCGGATCTGCTTCTCCAGTTTTTATAAGTTGAACCAGTTCTTCTGCATGAGAAGGAAAGTCGATTTCGGCATCTTCCATCAATAAATAAGCCAGTAAAGTACCTGTGCCAAGCGCAATGGCTGGACTGACGGCTAAATGTTTAGCAATCAAGGGGCTGACAAATAAAAACTGGCGCTTTTTGTTCACGCGGAGGGCCATAGAGAAAAGGGATTCCACTGGAAGCCCTTTATATGTGTAATTAACAGCAATCGAGAGATCCAGCTGCTGCCAAAGTTTATAGTTGATTTGATAATTGGGTTGATCCAATATAGTTGAGGACATCGATCGGTTTGTAGTTTTCATTTAGCACCCCGTATACTTCCGCCTGGGCTAGTACTTTCTTTGCCCAGCTTAAATGCGGTTTTACTTCATTCATTTTGTTGCGCTTCGGACTCTGCAGAACGCCGTTGCGCTTAAAGCTTTCAGACACAATCAGCGATGCATCCTCAAAAGACTCATGGGAAACGATGTAACCTGCATTGACAATCTGGATTTGGGAAGGGTGGATGCATGTTTTCCCTTTAAAGCCGTTTAAAGCATCCAACTGCACTTCCTGCCATAATACTTGTTCCGGTTTCGACGGAAGCAAATTTCCTTGCCCCGAAGTAAAATGTTCATATACTGGCCCTGAAACGATAAAGCCGTCTTCTGCTCTGCCAAATCGATTCAGAATGGCAGTTAATCCATCCCGGATGACGTGGACATCGTAAATGGTCCGCTCCGCAGGACGGCGCAATCCGTAAAGACTGGAAAAATCAGTAGCTCCAACCCGGACAGTCAACACCCGATCCACTTCAGCCAGCAGAATCTGATGAATTTCCCGGAGTGTCTGATCACGCAGTTCTGAATACAACACTTCTCTGGTTTCAAGCAAAGGCAAGGCAAAAAGCTTTCGTCCTGCGGCTTCGCTTGCCCGGTCCAATGCGGCAAAAAAAGAAGGAAGATTTTCAGGTCTGCTTTTCGGAAAGACAATTCCGGTTAAGACCCCTAAAGCGGCACCGGCAGCTGCAATCAGTTTATCAAGCTGGGCAGCATTTCGGATACGCAAAAAAAGCGCCGGTCCGGCTTCCGGCTGAAGGGTTCTTGCCCTTTCCAACAATTTTAGCTCTTTTATAACATTAGCTTCCGCCTGTGGCAATTCCGAATCTGCCACTGCATCTTCCAGACAGATGATCAGCGTGGCCAATCCTGAAAAAGCGCCGCGTCTGTATTGCCCTGATAGAATCTTGTTTCCCAAATCAGGTCTGGAACCCGGGGTATAAAGGGCAGCACCCAGTGCCAATCCTAAAGTTTCCCGTTCCGTATCACGATTGAATTCTGCCGGGGAATATTTAAAAAAAGTATTTAGCTCAGAATCAGTTAATACGTCAAAATGTCTCATTATTGTTCCTCCCGGCACCGCTAAAAAGCAAGTCCCAAAAAATTAATATTTACTTAAGTAAATAAAGGCTAAAAAAGCAAGGAGGTGTGCTCCTTGCTTTTTCTCTTATAATTAGCCTTCTAATCCAAAGTCCCGAACAAGTGCGCCTAGCCCACCTTGATAACCACTGCCAATAGCATTAAATTTCCATTCATTGTTGTGGCGGTAAAGCTCTCCTACCACAATCGCTGTTTCAATTGAAAAGTCTTCTCCTAAATCGTAACGGATCAATTCTTCATTAGTATCACCATTTACGATGCGTACATAAGAGTTGCTGACTTGGCCAAAGTTTTGGCTGCGTGTTTCTGCGTCGTGGATCGTAATGGCAAATGTCACGCGCTCGATTGAAGAAGGGACTGATGACAAGTTCACTTTTACTTGCTCGTCGTCTCCTTCACCTTCTCCGGTTTTGTTATCGCCTGTATGTTCAACGGCGCCAGCAGCACCTACTGTATTGTTATAGAAGACAAAGTCAGCTTCAGAAGATGCTTTGCCGCTTGAGTTTAATAGGAATACTGATGAGTCAAGGTCAAAATCCTGCCCTCCATCGTACTTATTCGTATCCCATCCAAGACCTACGATTACATTGGTTAATCCCGGGTTTGATTTTGTTAAGTCTACTTTTTGTCCTTTAGATAAATTGATTGCCATTCTTCTACCACTCCTTATGCGTATTTGTTTGCGATTGAACCAATATCAGGGTCAATAGTACCTTCACCGACAGCTGAGAATTTCCATTCAGTTCCTTGGCGGTAAAGTTCACCAAGAATCAACGACATTTTGCCAGCATAGTTGTCAGTTAAGTTATAATGAATCAGTTCTTCTTTGGATTGATTGTCGACCAAACGAATGAAAGCATTTTGGATCATGCCGAAATCCTGCTTCTTTTGTTTTGCATTATAAATGTTTACAACAAAAACCAGGCGATGAACTGATGGAGAGATATCCTTCAAATTGATTTGAATCGTTTCATCGTCCCCTTCGCCTGCACCGGTCAAGTTATCTCCAGAGTGGACAACACTGCCATCTTTGCTTTTTTTGTTGCCGAAGTAAATCAGGTTTTCTTTCCCTTTTAACTTGCCATTTTCATCAAGCAGGATGACCGATGCGTCACAGTCAACATCAGCTCCACCGCCGCCGCCTCCAAGCAGGCCGCCTAAAAATCCGCCGCTTTTTTTAGGGGCAATCGGATCCCATCCGAGGCCGACCATTAAGCTTGAAAGCGATGAACGTCCTTTAGTTAAATCGATTTTCTGACCTTTTACAAGATTGATAGCCATTCTTCGCACTCTCCATTCATCGATATGTACTTAGTTTTAATAGTATTTGTAAATCCGGAAAATTTCAATCATTAAGGGTTATGGCCAGCAGCCTTGAAATGAAACCATGCTGCCTCTTCTAGCGTCCCATCATGATAAGGAAACGTTTAACCATGGAAATGTTGAAAAAATCCTGATATAAATATATACGATTAATATTTCAATAAGTTTCGTTTGTCACAGAAGTTACACTTCTTTATTCATTAGCACGCTGTTCCAGCATATTTCAGTGCGAAGCAGGGTAAACAAAACCAAATGACCTTTTTTAACTGCGCGGCAAAAAACAGTAAGAGGTGAAGTAAAGATGAAGCTGATTTCAATTGTTGTACCAGCTTACAACGAAGAAGCAAATATTTTATCTATGTATGAAAAGTTGGTCCAGGAATTTCACCCGCTTCCATACGAGTATGAAATCATGTTTATCAATGACGGCAGCAGTGACGGCACCCTGCAGGAAATTCTGAAGCTCGCCAAAACCCATGCCGACGTTAAATATATTTCCCTGACCCGGAATTTCGGCAAAGAATCCGCTATCCTGGCAGGACTCCACCGCATCAAAGGAGATGCGGCTATTTTAATGGACAGCGATTTGCAGCATCCTCCTGAATTGATCGGCCAGCTGATTGACGGATTTGAAGAAGGCTTCCATCAAGTGGTGGCTAAACGGTCCCGGACAGGGGATTCAAAGCTGCGAAGCTTTTTATCTTCCTTATATTATAAGTTTGTGAATTCCGTTACGGATGTGGATTTTGTAGATGGTGAAGGTGATTTCAGGTTACTCAGCCGAAAAGCCATCAATTCCATTTTGCTTCTAAGCGAAAGCAACCGCTTTTCAAAAGGCCTGTATTCCTGGATTGGTTTAAGCAAAAAGATTATTAGCTATGAAAACGTTCAGCGTGTTGCCGGAACATCCAAATGGTCTTTCTGGAGTCTCGTCAATTACGGGATTGACGGCATTATTTCTTTTAACTTAAAGCCGCTGCGAGTTTGTTTTTATACGGGGTTTCTCGTCTTGCTTCTCTCACTTATCTACATCGGTGTGACCTTTTATGAAATACTAAAAGAAGGTGTAGGTGCTCCGGGTTATTTCACCACCATCACCGCTATTTTATTTTTAGGAGGAATTCAATTGATCAGCTTGGGAGTCATCGGAGAATACATAGGGCGGATTTATAATGAAACCAAAAGACGTCCTAACTTTTTAATCGATATTAGCAATGCGGATGATTATGATGAGTCTTAACGCATTAAACACAGAGTTTACCCGCTTTATCTTTGTCGGTGTCATTAACACAGCCACTTACTATTCCATTTACCTGGTCTTGCACAATATTTTCTCACTGCCTTATTTGCTTGCCCATATTGTCGGCTTTATCATTTCTTTGAATATCTCGTTTTTCTTGAACTGTTACGTTACGTACAGGACTAAACCAACGCTGAAAAAGTATTTGTATTTCCCTTTGACCCAAGTGGTCAATATGTCTGTTTCCACTGCATTGATTTTTATTTTCGTGGAATATTTGCATTTAAACAGCAATATTGCTCCATTTGCGGCGGTTTTGTTTACCATTCCAATTACCTTTGTTATCTCCAGCAAAATTTTAAAAGGCTCGGTCAGAACGGCTGAAGCTAAAAGACGGTGAATTTATGAGCAGGAAATCCTCTAATATCATATTGTTTCTTTCTTGTTTCATGCTAGCTGCTGCAGCCCATTTGGTTTTTCTCTACCAGTGGACCCGGCAGCATTATATGGTCGGAATCGACGACGGCAGCTCGCAAATGCTGCCGTTTAAACATTTGCTTTATGAACAATACACAAGCGGAGAATTTTTCTATTCGTTCGATTTCGGACTTGGGGCAGGAACATTCAGTGAACTGTCCTATTATTTTTCAACTTCTATTGTGTTTTTAATCAGTGTAGTTATTGTTTTTATTTTAGAATCACTGAATGCCATCCACTCCGCGGATGTGCTGTTTTGGGCAAATGCTGCTGTATTCATCAGTATAATCCGTTTAAGCTTTGTCTTATTCATCACTTCCCACTTGTTTATGTACATGAAGATTTCCCGGCTTTCCGCTTTTCTCGGAGCCAGCATCTATGGGATATCCGGAATGTATTTTCGCCATACCGTTTATTGGGAATTTTTTGCGGATGCTTTTCTTTGGCTGCCGCTCCTGATTTTCGGGATTGAGAAAATCATGCGGGAACAAAAACCCGGCTGGTTTCTTTTTGCAGTATCAATTTCTTTAATCGATAATTTCTACTTTTCCTATATCAATTTTCTTTTAGCAGGAATATACATACTCGTACGTTTAGTTATCCGGTTGTCCCCTCAGGAAACCGGCTGGTTAAAAGCCATTGCCACTTTTTTGATTACTGGAATTATCGGCTTTGGCATTAGTGCTGTGTCATTTGTTCCGGCGGTTTATGCATTTTTAAATAATCATCGCCCTGCTTTTGAACAGGAAATACCTTGGATTGATTTAACCGACAATATCCTTTTTACAAGCCGGTTCATTGTGCTCCCAGCCATTTTTGTGTTATTTCTCTTTTCAGTTTCCCTATACCGCTACAAAGCCTTCCAGCTGTTTGCCGCATTGGGGGTCATCGGGATCATGCTTCACTACAGCCCGGTAGCAGGCAGTATCTTTAACGGCTTTTCAGCTCCCCAGTACCGCTGGGAATACTTCTTGTCACTGGTTGCCGGAGGAGCGGTGGCTGTCGGCATGGATCATCTCCATAAACTGTCGCGCCGCCAATTTGCGGCTGCTGGAGCTTTGACTGCTGCAATTTATTTGATTGCAGCAATGACGGACAAGACTTTCGAATTGAAGTCGCTGTCCGCTCTGTTCACCATCAGCAGTTTGCTGATTACCTGGCTGCTTGTACTGGCTGTTCTGCAGTTTAAGCAGATCCGCTTTAAATTGCTGCTTACCGGATTTTTAATCTTTTCAATTCTTGTTTTTGTTAACTTTTATCAAGTTGAAAAACTCCTTAAAGCTGGCCGGATCGAGCATGTAAATGAAGTATTGCTGACTAGCGCTGGATATAATGACCCTGAAGTCCAGGGTCTTATCGAGGAAATTCATAAACTGGAAGACGGCGTCACTTACCGCATTGACTGGATGGAAGACGTTCGGAATAACACCCCGATTGTACAGGACTTTCGCGGTCTAAGTGCGTATTCCAGCATCTTGAATAAAAATCTGCTGTATTTTTATTTATACGACTTGGAAATCGATATGGGGCGCGAGAGCGTCAGCCGCTACGCGACTCTAGGCAACCGCGCCAATCTCCATGGGTTGCTGCAAGGCAAATACTCGATAAAAGAAAAAGGAGACTCGAACGTTCCGTTCGGTTTTACAGAGATTTTGTCTTCTGAAAACTACATTGTGTATGAAAATCAAAACACTTTGCCTTTCGCACGTGCTGCTTCAACTGTTTACCACGAACAGCAATTGTCCGCTGAGCCCGCCATTGTCAGGGAACATGCTATGCTTACCGGAATCGTACTTGATGGCAGTGAGGCTGCCCATCCCCTTCCTTCTGTTGAAGAACAGACCAGTGCCTTCAAAGTTCAAGAAGCAGATGCTTCCTACGAGGATGGTTTATTGACAGTATACGGAGAAAGCGGCGGCATTGACCTTGTTCGGCAAGATTCATCTTTTACTGAAGGTGATTTATACGTATCGTTCCATTTGGAGCATATTGAACCGGATGAAGGCTTCCCTTTAGCTGTTAATGATTATCAAACTACACGAAAATCAAACTCTTCAATTTATAGAACCTTTGTTGACGATATTACCATACGTATTCCTGCAGAAGACACAGTGAAGATCCGCATGCCAAAAGGAAAATATCATCTTACAGAACTTCAAGTTTTTGAGGAGCCTTATCAAGTTCTCCAAGAACAAAGCGGAGGAAATACCGGATTGAAAAAGCTGAATATCGACGGAAGCCAAGTTCAGTTGGAATATAATAACACAGAAAAAGACGATTATTTGACCGTGAACATCCCATTTGAACGCGGGTGGGAAGCTTCCGTAAATGGCGAAGAAGTGGATGTGCTAAAAGCCAATTATGCTTTTGCTGCTGTTCCACTGGCAGAAGGCAGCAATGAAATCAGGTTTACATACCACCCCCCATTTTTTAAGATTTCTCTGATTGTGAGTGTTTTATCGCTGATTATAGGCATCCTATTTGTTTACCGTAAAAAGCATTAAAGAGGCATTTGGATGGCATCTCCAAAAGACTCCTACAAAAGTTTCCCTTTGTTTGAATTGCGTTTATTTTCAGTCTAAAAAGTGTAATGAGAGAATAACACTAAATTCAGACGGGGAGATGAAAGTGATGAAGCGATGGCCTGTGCTTGTATTGGCAATTTTTTTACTTCTATTACTTGCTGCTTGCGGCAATGCCGAAGATCCACCTACAGAAACCGACGGTGCTACGGAAGTCGAAGATGAAAATGTAAATGAAGGCGGAGAAGATCCGCCAAGTGGTGAAGAAGCGGAAGACAACTCCGATGAAGGCTCAAGCGAAGATCTTATGTTCGTTACTGTGGAAATGATGGACAGCGATGGCAATGCTGCAGGAACTGCAGAATTGAGTACAGAAAGCAGCGGCGTTGGAGTAGCCCTTAACTTGGAAGGACTTGAAACCGGTCCACATTCTGTGGAATTCCGGGATGCCGGCAAATGTGAAGCTCCGGATTTTGAAACTACAGGAGAACCTTTCGGCGGCGATATACCGGATATTGAAGCCGGAGATGACGGTACCGTTGCCGAAGAATTTGTAGTGGAAGGCGTCACGCTGAAAACAGGAGAAGAGAATTCTTTGCTGAAAGAAGGCGGAGCTTCCCTTTTTATCCAAGGAACTGACAATAGTGAGTCGGTGGCGTGCGGCGTTATCACCGCGCAGCAATAACAGCAGCAAAGGCATTGGCCGAAGCCGGTGAAGGCAAGTCGATGCGACAAAGCTAGCACAGTAATGCAGAAGCAAAGGCATTGGCCGAAGCCTGCGAGGCTAAGTCTTTGCGACGAAGCTAGCGCAGCGGCGGTTTTTTCTGCACCGAAGCTAGCGCAGCGATGCAGGTGCAATGCAGGAGCATGGTTTTCAGGAACGAGGAGACTGAAGCCGAGCACACGGAAAGCGAAGTGGCCGGACCGGTTGGGGTCATACCTCCCGATTCATCTATATTAGACTTTGTCTACAGTCTGAAGCGGGCATCTGTCCGCTTTTTTTTATTCATTTTTGGCTTCCACCTTCTCCTTTCCTTTTTCCAAGTTTAGTCACGGCTTTACCGGGAATAAAACCTTTAGACGCTTATTTACAAGGAGGACGATATAATGTCAAATGAAGACAAATTTGAAAAGATTGATGAGCAAGTAGAACCTCAGGAGCAACCGGAACAGCCGGGCCACGAGTCTGAAATGGCTCCTGAACCGATTTATGACGATAAGGACTATAAAGGTTCCGGCAAGCTGGAAGGAAAAGTGGCATTAATTACTGGAGGCGACAGTGGAATAGGACGGGCAGTGGCAGTGGCCTACGCTAAAGAAGGTGCCAATGTCGCAATTGCTTATCTTGATGAACACGAAGACGCCGAGGAAACAATCAAAGCAGTGGAATCCTATGGAGTGAAAGGTTTTAAATCCGCCGTTGATATTAGCGACGTCGAAAATTGCAATCAGTTGATCGTTGATGTAATTTCTGAATTTGGCCAGCTGAACATTCTAGTGAATAATGCCGGAAAGCAATTTCCGCAAAATGATTTCTTGGATATTACTCCCGACCAATTGATGGAGACATTCACAACGAATATTTTTAGCATGTTCTATTTATCTCAAGCAGCTGTCCCTCATATGCAAAAAGGTGATTCCATCATCAATACTTCTTCCGTGACAGCGTATAGAGGTTCTTCATCCCTTATTGATTATTCGTCGACTAAAGGTGCCATTACGTCATTCACCCGTTCGCTTTCACAAAGCTTGATCGAGAAAGGAATCCGGGTCAATTCAGTTGCACCGGGACCGATTTGGACACCGCTGATTCCATCTACCTTTGACGCTGAAAAAGTTGGCAAGCATGGAAGCGATACTCCTATGGAACGACGCGGACAGCCTTCAGAAGTAGCCCCTGCATACGTTTATTTTGCTTCAAAAGATTCTACTTACGTCACAGGACAAGCGATTCATGTCAATGGCGGGGATTTCATTACATCTTAATCTGCAATAAAACCAGAACCGTTTTTCAGGTTCTGGTTTTTTTGATAACTCCAATATTTTCTTCCGCTTTTTGCGGTTTTGCCGTTTGAATTCGGGTATAGGTTAAATATAAATCTATACACAAGGAGGTGGGCAATTATGAAATTTATTGAAGTATTACTCATGAAATTCGCGATGGTATTCGCTGTATTATTTATGATTTTCGGACTTACCTATGGCACAGGAGTTTTTGATATTTTCCTAATTAGCCTTGTTATCACAGCCGTTGGATTTATTGGTGATTTAATCGTCTATCCTCGTACTTCTAACAAAGTCGCGACTGCCGGTGATCTTGTTCTCGACTTTATCCTCATATGGCTATTAGCGGCGCTATGGATCGAGAATCCCGACTTTTCGATTGTAATGGCCTCTATTTACTCTGCCGTGCTT
Organism: Planococcus sp. 1R117A; assembly: GCF_051417975.1. Lineage (NCBI taxonomy): Bacteria > Bacillati > Bacillota > Bacilli > Caryophanales > Caryophanaceae > Planococcus > Planococcus sp. 1R117A. Next base: position 604,786 of record NZ_JBPRLO010000001.1, read on the forward strand.
CTAGCAGCCGGAGAATGGTTTTACCACATTTACTTGTCTAAACGCTTATGGGAGCATAAAGAAACATCCCATACACTGAAACAGGAGCCAAATCGTAAATAGTTCCAAAAAAGAAGTGTGGAGGCTCTAGCCTCCGCACTTCTTTTTGCTTTTAAACTTCAGGCACCGGAGGGAAAAAACGCACCTTCTGGTTTCCTCCGTAATGAGCGATAGGACGCTTAAGATGCAGATTATCCGGCAAAAAAATGGCCATTGAGTTTTTATAAATTTCCCCTTTGATGTACTGAAGCTTCCAAGGCGAGTGCTCAATATCCACTCGAATTAAGCGATTTGCCGGTCTTGTCCATAAACAGTAACGTTCCGTCAGCCAATGCTCCAGATAAGTCCGCTGAATGGGACCGGATGTTATTTCATAAGTTAATCTTAATGATTCGGGAAATGAATTTTTATGGGTTCTTCTGCTTGTGAAAGCATATTTCCCGTTTTGCTTGTTCATTTTCATCCGAGCATGGCGGTAAGGCAGAAAACCTCCTGTATTCGCTGTTTTCACGGCTAGCATGCTGTCTGCATCCAATGAAAAAAAGTAAACTCCTGGACGCCCCTTATATTTTACATACGTCCTTACATTCAGCTCCAAGTAAGACCTGACGCCTGGAATAGGCGGAGTAAATCGCAGGCGAGTTCCTTTTGCTTCAAATAAGACGACGCCAATCCAGGCAAAACCGTCATACAAATCAAGTTCCAGGTCAGCAGGAAGGTGTGCTCGCATCCACTCTTCTTTTACCGGCCAGTGTAAAAAAACCACATCATGCCATTCCTGTGTCATTGCCCAAGGCTTTTTTCCCATCACATCACCTCATCCGCAAAAGAAATAAGCCTCTTACTGGAAGAGGCTTATTTTTGTTTTTTATTTTAACTCTTCTTCCGGCAACGTGTTATGCGCTTCCGGTGGAGCTGGTTTTAAGAGCGGTCTTTCACTTAATGGTTCAGGCTTTTGAACTGTAATCGGATGGCCATCCGGAGCCGGCTGGCTTACCCATGGCAATTGTGAAGCGGTGCTGGTTTCGGTATTCGTGTAAAGAATATGTGAGAACTCTGTTGCTTCCCATTCAGGCGGCAGCGTTGCTGGTACAATTGGGCCTTCTTTGGCTTCCATGTCCTTGATGGCAGCAAGCCACTGGTTCTGGTGCATTGTATCTCGCGCTAAAAGGAAAGAGAATAGATCTTTTACGCCGCGGTCATCCGTCATGCTGTACAAACGCGCTACTTGCAGGCGCCCCTGTGATTCAGCATTGACGTTAGCCCGGAAGTCAGCCAATAAGTTTCCGCTTGCTACAATATATCCAGCGTTCCACGGAACTCCATTGCTGTCTTTCGGCGAAGCCCCGAGGCCGTGCACAATCGCATGCTGCGGGTTCATGCCGCCCATGATGGCGCCGACAATCGGATCCGCTGCAGCTTTTTCCTGCTCATAAACCGGAGCGCCTTCAAGCAGACGTGCAACTAAAGTTGCCAATAGCTCGATATGGCCAAGCTCCTGTGTGCCGGTATCCATCAGCAAATCTCTGTATTTCTCGTTTCCTCTTGTGCTCCACCCTTGGAATAAGTATTGCATTGCTACTGTCATTTCACCAAATTGTCCACCGATCAATTCCTGGACTTGCTTGGCGAATACCGGATCCGGAGACTCCGGTTTAGCATGATATTGAAGTTCGCTTCTGTGAAAAAACATAGACATAACCTCCTGGATATTTTTTAGTTTTTACTGGATTTCGTTGAACGGGGATTAATGCGGCCATCGCTGCCCGATTCCTTTTATCCTGGATGACCGCCGTCGTAGTCAGAATCGTTTCCACCGGCATTGAATTTTTTATTGCTTGTTTTCTTGTTCACGGTTTCTTTAGAGGAAGTATTTATTGGTTGTTCTCTATTATTGCCGGAATTTGTTTTGTCAGCTTCAGAACTATATCTGTTCTCTCCCGACTCTCTTCTGTCGTCTTCCATCTTCTTCATTTTCGCTTCGTGTTCTCTTTGTTCCTTATCCATCTTATTTTCCTCCTTTCTGTCAAATGAATGCATATTATCTGAATACCCCTCCATTTTCACTTAAAACCATTTTCTGTATACCCTTAGTTGAATCGTACAAAAGTCTTGTAATTTTATTGCCATAAAAAAACAAGAAGGTAAATTAACAACCTTCTTGTTTGTTATTGAATTAATCCACTTTCAATTCTACCTCGATGTTTCCTTTTGTCGCTTTCGAGTAAGGGCATGCTTCATGAGCTTTCTCTACCAGCTCTCTGGCTTTCTCTTCGTCCACTCCCTTTACTGAAACATTTAGAACAGCGGCAAGTTTAAAGCCGTTATCGGCTTCATCCTTCAGAAAGCTAACGTCCGCTTTAACTGAAGTGCTAGTCAGCTCTGTTTTTTCCTTTTTGGCGATAGCGTTTAACATGCCATCGAAACAAGCGGCGTATCCAGCTGCAAAAAGCTGTTCAGGATTTGTTCCTCCTCCAGGACCTCCCATTTCTTTCGGTGTTTCAAGTTTAATATCGATCATATTATCTTCCGAAACCACTCTTCCTTCTCGTCCTCCGGTAGCTATTGCTGATGTCTTGAATAATTCTCTCATTTTACCATCTCCTTATTTTTAATTTTCAAATAATTAGACGAACAATTCAAACGTACTAGTTTTGCGCCCGCTAGTCAATAGTTTTGGCTGTCTGTGGTCAAGTTAGTCCAAAAGAAGCGTTCTTCCTTCTAAGTTTCAGGTTTATCGGAGAGGGTAAATGAACAAATAGACAATTAGTTACGTTAAGGAGGAAGATCTTATGGCAAAAGTGATGGCAGTTTTATCAAGTGGATATGCAGATGAAGAAAACAATTATGTAACAGGCTGGTGGGCTGAAGAATTATTCGCACCTATTCTTGCCTTACAGGAGGAAGGGCATACAGTAGGCCTTGCTTCGCCTAAAGGCGGCAAACCTGTTGTAGATCCAGTAAGCCTCAGTGAAGATTATGATCCCGAAGGCAAATATAAAAAACTGTACGAATCCGGCATTGCCGATAAAACCACGCCTATTGTAGACGTTAAAGCAAGTGATTATGATGCCATTTTCATCGTCGGCGGACATGGTGCCATGTTTGATTTGGCCCATAATGAAGATTTGCACGCCATCATCAATATTGTTTACGGACTCGGCGGCATTGTAGCAGCGGTCTGCCATGGACCCGCTCCTCTGGTCTACACCAAACTTCCAAATGGGCGCGGCATTCTGGAAGGATTGAATGTCACGGGATATCCGAACAGCATGGAACCGAAAGAAGTCCGCGGCTTGCTTCCATTCAGCCTGGAAGATGAGCTGCGTAAAATTGCTAATTACAAAGCTGAAACCCACGAAAAGGAGTACGTCGTATGGGGAAGTGACCAAATTTTGACCGGCCGGGATCCGCAGTCCTCACCGCAATTTGGCAAGGAATTGGCGAAAAAGCTGACAAGCATTGAGAAAAAAGAGGAAGAGAAGTTTTTTGATTAACCCGATAACTTTAGGGTATGTAAATTGTATAGAGTAAAACGGGGAGGTAATGGCATGAGCGATAAGGAACCGAAAGAAAAAGAATATATGAAAGCCAGTAAGGAAACCTTAAAACATCCACCCGATAAGAAAGAAGGTTTGGAAGAACCGAGAGTCACCGGTTATAAACCCATTCAAATCGGTATCGTTGTCTTCGTTATTATTGTGCTAATTATTATAATCATTGGAATCAGTTCAAATATGTGGGGACTTTTTGGCTGATTGCTTGTAAGCAATCAGTTTTCTATGGTTCAGCTATAAGTAAAAAGAAGCTTTTCGCAGCGCTGCGAAAAGCTTCTTTTTTATAGGCTTTCTGTTAATTCAATCTCAGCTTCCACCAATTCTCCACCACGGTAAACTTTCACTTTCAAGGTTTCACCGATCTTAGTTTCATTATAAAGATGCTGGCGAAGTTCCAATACCGAGTTCACAGGTTCTCCATCCATTTCGATGATTACATCATATGGCTGAATTCCCGCTTTGTCAGCACCCGAATCTGGAGCTACTTCACTTACTACAACGCCTTCTGTTACATTAGCCGGCAAAGACAGTTCAGTGTTCCAGTATTGCTTCGGGATACCTGCTAAATCCATAATGCTGATGCCAATAGATGGACGTTCAACTTCGCCTTCTTTTTCCAGGTCTTCGATGATTGGAACAGCAGTATTGATTGGAATCGCAAGACCGATGCCTTCTACAGCGTCCTGGGCTATTTTCATCGAGTTAATCCCGATTACTTGGCCTTGGCTGTTGATCAGCGCACCACCACTATTCCCCGGGTTGATTGCTGCGTCCGTTTGAAGAACTTCAGCCTGCCAGTCTTCAGTTCCATCCCCATTGATATCAATAGGAACCAAACGTTCAGTTCCGGAAATGACGCCGGTGGTTACCGACCCCGAGAATTGAAGGCCAAGCGGATTACCAATTGCAATGACCGGTTCCCCTGCTTTCAGTACAGAAGAGTCTCCAAATTCAGCAACTGTTGAAATGCTGTCGCCGTCAACTTTCAATACTGCCAGATCCGTCCAGACATCTGTCCCGAGAACTTCTGCGTCCAGTTCAGTTTCATCCGCTAATGTTACTTTCACTTTCTCTGCGCCTTCTACTACATGGTTATTGGTGACAATATACGCAGACCCATTGTCTTTTTTATAAATTACTCCGGACCCTGTGCCTGCTTCTTTTGCTTCTGAATCAGCGGCTGACACGAGTGGATTCTGCTGTGCTGTTTTCATATTGGTTATCCCTACTACCGCTGCTGAAGTGGCTTCTACAATTTCCGTAACATCCGTTGTGACGATATCGGAAACACTTTGCACTCCACTGGCAGTTTCTACGGTTCTCGGCTGAATTTCTGCCGATGCCTCCATATCCGCAAATTCAGGAACTACTACTCCGACCAGCACTGCCCCAGCAATCAATCCCGTAAAACTAGAAGCAAAATAACCTGAACGCTTTTTCTTTGGTTCGCTTGATTTATAATATCCCATAATGTTTTCTCTCCTTAAGTTAATTTACTTTCGATTTCATATGACTCTTTTTTCTCAGTCAGCCAAGAAGCAAATCTGATGTTTAAAGCTTCATTGAATAAAGTTTCTTCGATTTTTTCTTTACTGTTTTCTAAAGTGGCTTTTTGCGCTTCTTTTTTATCCGTTACTTTAATAATATGAAAACCGAATTCCGTTTCTACCGGCTCACTGATTTCATCTGCTTTCATGGCAAAAGCCGCTTTTTCAAATTCAGGTGCCATTTTCCCTGCACCAAACCAGCCAAGTTCACCGCCGTTGTCTGCAGTAGCTGCATCCGTTGAATATTCTTTAGCCAATTCAGCAAAATCTCCGCCATCTGCTAACTTCGACGCAACTTCATCCGCTTTTTCTTTTGTCTCCACTAAGATATGGCTCGCTTCGACTTGAGCAGGCTGAGCCAGACTTTCTTTGTTTTCTTCAAAAAAGGTCTTGATTTGCTCATCTGTTATTTCGATCTCAGGACCGATCAGCTTTTTGATTTTCGTATACATTTCTATTTCCTGTTTTAAATCATCCATTGACAGGCCGCTTGCTTTCAATACGGATGCGAGGGCTTCTTTTCCGCCATAAGCTTCTTCATATACTGCCATCTCTTTAGTAAGATCTTCTTGCGTCACTTCAATTTCCGCTTTTTCAGCTTCTTGTTCAATGATTTCATTTGTAATCATTGAATCGAGCGTTTCAGCCCCTGATGCTTGCACCATTTCTCCATAAAGCGCATCCCGTTCAATTTCTTGCCCGTTTACCGTTGCTACTGCTTCGCTCGGCGCAAAGCTTGCTGCCAAGAACACTGCTGAGGCAATCACTGCTCCGATTGCTATATACACTGCTTTTTTCATCCTCAACCCTCTTCCTTCATCTCGTTAAATTAATCTTAACAAGCAAATATGAATAAACTATGACCAAACTTTTAAGAGATATGTAAAGTTTGGTCAAATAAGAGTAATTAGAAAAAACCTGAAAGCAAAAAAATGCCTTCAGGTCTTTTAATAACTTCACACTATTTCTGGTGCATCTGCAGATTTTGCTTTATGCGGCAAGTGAATGGTAAACTTCGTGCCTTTGCCTTTTTCACTTTCCACCCGGATGTCGCCGTCGTGCAGTGTGACCAACTGTTTCACAATCGATAGCCCAAGGCCAAATTGGCCGCTCCCTCTCGACAAATCCGATTTGTAAAAGCGCCGCCAAATCATATCGATTTCTTCCACATCAATACCAGTACCGCTGTCTTGCACTTCGATGACCATAAATCGCGGTTCATGGAATGCCTTCAATAAAATCCGGCCATTCTCTGTAAACTGGATGCTATTTTTCACGATATTCGTCAGTATCTGAATCAAGCGATCCATATCTCCAAAAATCACTTGGTCAGGCTCTGTTTGCACTTCAATAACATTTCCTTTCTCAGCTGCCTGCATCTGCAATTGTTCCTGGATGATTTCCAAAAGTTCATCTGCTTCAATTTCTTCTTTTGTCAGCGTCACTTGGTTCGAGCGGATCTTTTCGTAATCCAAATTTTCATTAACCAGCCGCATCAGGCGCTTTGTTTCATCACTCACCAATCGGATCCCTTTTTCCCGCTGGTCTTCCTCAATCATATTATTGCGCAGGCCTTCGATCACTCCGGCAATCGTTGTCAATGGCGTGCGCATTTCGTGGGAGACGTCTGCCATGAATTGGCGCCTTCTATTTTCCAGCCGCTCTATTTCTTCATTGGATCGCTGCAGTTTAGTTGCCATTTTATTGAAATCTTTTGCCAAGTCACCAAATTCATCAAAATGAGATTCCGGCAAGTTAACTGCATAATTGCCTTCACTGATCATTGCCACGGCTTTTTGCATGCGCTGAAGCCGGCTAACGTGCAGTTTCGACAGCAATAAGCTCAGCAGCAATGCTACGGCCAGTGCAATCAGTATGGTAGTCAAAAGTGATTTATTGAGTTCTGAAATCATTTCACTTGTCCCACTGATGGGCGAGGCCAAAAGCACGCCTCCGATCAACCGGCCATTTTCTACATAAGGCAATGCCACAAATGTAACGGTATATTCAAAACGCTGGACATCACGGTTGACGACCAAGGTTTCTCCTTGTTCAATGACGCTCCACTCTTCCTGTGTCAGTACGACCGGCGGAAAATTACCGGAAGATGGATAAAGAATCCGGCTTTGTTGGTCAAAGACAATGAAATTGATGTTTCTTGCCTCCAATATCGATACATAGGACTGCAACCCTGAACCTGGCCGCGGACTTTCTAGCACTTCGAGAATTTTTTGCCCATAACTTTCGAGCTCTTCCGCTTTTTCCTCATAAGCAAAATCCTCTACATATTGGACAAACAATAAACTCAAAACCAAAAAAGCGATGAGCAAGATGCTCAAATGGCTGGCAATAAGCTGATAGAAATATTTAATCCGCATGTTCTTCAAATTTATACCCTACTCCCCAAACGGTATGGAACAAAGTGTCACCGCCGGATATTTTCTTGCGGAGCCGCTTGATATGGACATCGACTGTCCGTTCATCCCCGTAAAATTGATAGCCCCATACTTGCTCAAGCAGCTGTTCCCGGCTGAAAACCTGCTTTGGATGCTGCAGGAAAAACACAAGCAAATCGAATTCCTTCGGCGTCAGACTTTGAACCTGTTCTCCGTCTTTCTGTACATCTCTTGTTTCTTTATTGACCAGGAAATGCTTTGTTTGAATTGTATCCGATATCGGCTCCGCTTTTTGGGATCTCCGCATAACCGCTTTGATGCGTGCCATCAAAGTCAGCGGACTGAACGGTTTCGTCACATAATCATCTGCCCCCATTTCAAACCCGATCACCTGATCCGATTCGCTGTCTTTGGCTGTCAGCATGATGATGGGAACAAGATTTCCTTCTTCCCGTATTTTCCGGCAAAGTGCAATGCCGTCCATCCCTGGCAGCATCCAGTCGAGAATCAGCAAATCGTAATTTCCCTGTTGGTATTTCTGATATCCTTCAAGTCCATCTGCTGCAAACTCTCCCGTTATTCCTTCTTTCGAGAAAAATAATTCCAGCATCGAACTTACACTCGGGTTGTCTTCCACTACCAAAATTTTCATATCCAACCTCCGTCTCTTCTTTCTATAAAAGTAAAACACATTTTAATAAGACGCAAGCCATTAGGAAAAGCGCAAGTGCCCATGTAGATTCGACGGGCATAAGACGGACCATCGAAACGGCGTGTTTCTGCCGTGCAGATGGGTTGGCTTATGACCCTAGAATCTGGGCGCTGGAGCTGAACAATATGGAAAAGCGGACGCGTCCGTGCAGCCCCGACAAGCGCTGAATTCAAGAAAAATAAAAGACCGCTCTTTAAAAAGAGCGGTTTCTAACTTGTTGTGAACGTTTTAGTTTTCATCATTTAACCGATATTCCGCCAACCAGCTGCGAAGACATTAGCCGAAGCCTGCGAGGCCAAGTCTTTGCGACGAAGCGCGCAGCGCTGCAGGAGCATAGGTTTTCAGCCGCGGGCGAGCGCCAAGCCGCTTCGTCGCTTACGCTCCTGTTTCTGCATCGCTGCGCTAGCTTCGAAACATGAAAGGGCGTTGCAGGATCTCGGCTGTCTCGCTTTCCCGCAGGCAAGACATTAGCCGACGCCTGCGAGGCTAAGTCTTTGCGACGAGCTTGCGCAGGAGCAGTATGTTTTCTCCGCTGGTTGGCTCCATATCTGGAGAGCAGGAACAAATAGGAGAAGGTTTTCTTGAACCGTCACTCTTTTAGAGAGTCTCTAAAAGTGGTGAAAGCGAGCTGAATGCAGCGGAAGGCGGCGACTTCTGCGGGAATAGGACGAGTCCTGAGACCCCGCAGGGAATGAATGGGGCAAAAGCATTTGCCCCGTTCATTTGCGACGAAGCTAGCGCAGCGATGCAGGAGCACACGGGTTTCGCCAGCGAGCGAGGAGGCTTAGGCCGCACCCCGCGAAAAGCGTCCGCCCTGGAGCGAAATGAACAAGGCTGCTGAGAGTTTCTCGACAGTCTGAAAACCGCTCTCTAAAAAGAGCGGTCTCCATTCATTCACTTCACGCTTTTTTCTCACGCGTCCGGTATTTTTCAAACAATTCGCCGATCATATCGTAATCAATGGCAATATTGTTTTCATAAGCGTACTTCACACCATAGCCAAGCGCCAGCGTCATTGCTGAAGCGACTGTTCCGCCTATGACTGAACCGGCACCCGGGATGAATTTCAAGGCTTGGCGGTAAAGTGTATGGCCGATTGTCTGTGTTGCCGTAATGACAATCATGTCTTTCGCCGCTTTTTTGCTAAGAGGCTTATCATATAACTTCGACAATTTAATGATTAGCCCCACTTGTAAAGAAGTAAGAGGGATCACATCAGACCCTGGAATCGGTGATGCTCCGATTACCCCTGCTGAGACACCGGAACCGATAATCCAGCGGTTGGCGGCAGAAGATTTCTCTTTCATGCTTTTAGCGAAGAGCAGGTCTTTTCCCTTCTTTTCGAGCAAAAAAAGAATTTCCTTCTTCAAGTTTTCAAGGTTTTCACCTGTTTTTGAAGAAATGGCGATGACTTTGTATTTATTTTTTGTATGATCTTTAACGAACTGGACGATCGATGGTATATCTTCAGCAGCATCGATTTTGTTTAACACAATCAGAATATCTTTATTGTGTTTTTCGATTGCTGTAAATTTTTCTTTTTCGCTTTCCGAAAAGACCGTTCCTGCTGCATTCAAGAAAAACAGCACAACATCTGATTTCTGAACAAATTCAAGTGTCTTTTTCGGATTTTCATCGTTCGGGTCGTTGAGGCCAGGCGTATCCATGAATTTGATATTTTCTAGTCCGCGAATATTATAAGGATCCACGCTGATTGTCTCTCCAGGCATCGGGTTTGTGCTGGCGATATTTTCCCCGATGATTTTATTGACTGTCGATGACTTTCCAGCGTTCACTTCCCCAATTAACGAAATGAGCAAGTCCTGTTCGAGCATATCGTTCACTTTTTTCATTTCATTTTCAAACATTGCATCCATCATTTGGCTAACTTCTTGTTCAAACTCTTTTACCATATGGCGTTCCCCCTTTTCGATCTTTACTGACCATTATAATCAATTTCTATGCCGCCGTGTGATATTCAGTCTTGGATATAGGGTTTAAGCAAGCTATCCCCATACTCCAAGATCACTTGCACATCACGGATATGTTTTTTGGTCTCGCTGTTTTTCCCTCGCTTTTCCATCGTTTTCAAATTATAAAGCATGTCCGGCAGTTTCGCTCCCGGCGCTTTATACAGTTGTTCCGATTGGATAAACGATCCGCCTGGCATGTAGTAGCGCATGCCTAACAAATTCTTTTCATACTGGAACAGATTATGGCCCATTAATGGATCTTCGAATTCAATTCCAAGCAGCGCCAGCACAGTCGGCATAATATCCACTTGGCCGCCCAGCCGTTTCATTTCCATTCCTTCAAACAAGCCCCCGCCAGTCATGACAAGCGGAATGGTATACCGTTCTTTCATGGAATACGGATGCCCAAGAAAATCATTCAGCAGCACTTCGTCTTCTAAAGCTAGCGGAGAACCATGGATTCCCGAATGATCTCCGAATATGACAATCAGTGATTCGTCAAATAACCCTTGATCTTTAAGCTCCTGGATAAAGACGCCCACTTGTTCATCGGCATATCGGGCCGCCTGCAGATAATTGCCGACATGCGTGCCTTCATATTCAGCCGGCAACTTTAGAAACTGCATGTCTTCAGGCATCAGGAACGGAGTATGGCTGGTCATCATGACGATGTTGGAGTAAATGCGGTCGTAGGTTTTTAATTGACGCGGAAGTTCGCCAAGGGCAAAATCAAACAGTACTTCATCTGCAGGTCCAAAACCGACTTGGTTGATGTCCGGCATATCTTCAATTGAAAACACTTCATCAAACCCAAGGGCAGGATACAGTACATCCCGGTTCCAGAACTCTATATCATCAGCATGATAAGTAGCTGAACCATAGCCCTTATCTTTAAGTGAATAAGCGAGTGAAGGCACTTTATCGCCGTTCAGCTGATTTACGATTGGCACCATTCCTTCAGTGTATAACCCGGTGTTGGCAATCCATTCGGCGTCAGAAGTTGTGCCGGCGCCAATTTGTTGAAAAACATTGGAGAAATAAGCGCTTTCATCCAACAAAGCGTTGATGTTCGGAGTGATCTCCTGCCCATCCAATGATTTCCCGACCACAAAATTTTGCATTGATTCAACTTGCACGACAAATAAATGGCGGCCTTCTGCTAACCCGAAATTTTCATGGCTATGAACGGGGATGAATTCATTCCCTTTTAATTCTTCCAGTTTTTTGGGGGACAGTTCTATTGAAGAGGCATGAGCTTTCTCAGTTGTCTGCTGATACATTTGAACAAGCTGAGATTGTGCATACCCATTTTCTTTTGCAAAATATGAAATGTCTATAATTGGCTGTTTGATTGCATAGGCGGTTGTAATGGCGCTGATAACTAAAAATCCGATGACAGCGTATTTGAGCGCATTCGTCCGTGGCAGCCTACGCCATCTGCGTCCTATAATAGCCAACAGGATCAGGTCTGAGAAAAATAAAAAATCCAGGGGATTGATCAATAGCAGAATCGTTGTTCCCACCGTACTTGACTGCGTTGCCTGCTGCAAATCATAATAAGAGGGGATGGTTGTATAATAGCGGCTGTATAATGTCACCGCAAAGAAAATGCCGGAGACAAGAAAACTGTAGATCCAAACGGTAAGCCATCTATGCTTTTTAAAAATCAAAAGTCCTATCGCCAAAAGGAGTGCCCATACCGGAAACTCGACAAAAGCAATATGCCCGATGGACTTCGTGTCAAAGATTAGCATTCGAAACGCACTTACTTTGATGAACAGGAAGAGAAAGAGCAATAGATAGGGAACTGCCTTTGCTGTGTTCATGAGTTTCACCTCCCTTTAGTTGGCAATTGAACCAGTTAAGTATGTCATGATTTTACGGAACGTGAAATAAAAGCCGGACTAAGAATCCGGCCACCTTTTATAAATTTATTATAACTGCATTGAATCAGAATCTAAAACAAAGTCCTTTAGCAACAGGCTATTATTTTACTCCCATACTCTCATCACTTGATGGGTTCTCTCTTCAATTTCCAATTTGTAAACATCTGGATTCGAAAGCTTCACCCACTCCTCGTATCCATAGGATTCGTCGATTCGTTTTAATATCAGCCCCATCAAATTGCCATGCGTTACTAGGACAGTGCCGTCAGAAGCGTCTCTCAGTACTTCCATGCCTCTCTCAGTCGCTTCGAGGCCGGATTCTCCTCCTGAAAACTTCAAATCCAAATCACGGGAAGACTCCCTTAACCGCTCCATCCAATCAGGCATTTCTCCAGAACTTAATACACGTTCAGCCAGGCGGTCATCAATTTCAAGACGAATGCCAAGCTTTTCCGCTGTTGGATCAATGGATTGAATAGCCCGTGTGTACGGGCTGGATATAATACGATTGATTTCCTGGCTTTCAAAAAAACGTGCGAGTTCTTGTGCCTGGACATTACCTTCCGGAGTCAATTCAGCACTCGGATCCTGGCCGTCTGCTTTACAATGCCGAACTAAAAAAATCACTTTTTTCATATACTCCTCCTAATTCCCTTTTGCGGCGCCTTCTTTAGATTCATTATAAGTCTTTATGAAAAATCCGTCTGTTTTAGACCATTCAGCATACAAGATTTCTTCAATGTCTTCAAATCCTTCCTTTTCCAGCTCCGAATAAAGCCATTCCTTCGATTTTCCGACATACTTTAAAATCCCTTCATTGATCTCGCCTTCGTCAATGAACAAGAAGGTCAAGGAATCATCTTTCGGTTTAATCCCGAGCATTTCAGGAGTGACGTTGTCCTTTTCGGTATATTTGCGCAAACTGACGGTACCGCCTGGCTCCAAATACAGATCGCGCACTTCCCGCAGCGAAAATACCCCATGTTCACGAAGCATGGTTCTGAGCTGCTCCATTTCCAAATGGTTTTTATTCAATTCATCTACCATAAACTCCCCGTCTTGAATCAGAATGGATGCATCTCCTTTAAGCAATACCCGCACTCTATCATATTTTTTCGAAAGTTTTTCAATGCCAAACAGCATAAGTCCCCAGACAGCTGCTGCAAACCATACATGCAGCCCTGAAACTTTATCATCGTAAATACTTTCTTCTAAAATTCCGCCCAAAACAATAGAGTAGATAAAATCAAAAGGAGTAAGCTGGGACATCTCTTTTTTCCCGAGCAGCCGTGTCACCACCAGCAATGCCACAAGCCCGAAAATCAATTTCATCCCAATATCAAAATAAGTCAATACCCTTCTCCTCCAGTCAATTCTCTATGTTCTTCTACATTATCCCCATTCCCCTTTCTATAGCGTTTAAGCTAAATAAAAAAACCCAGGACCTAAAGTCCCGGGTTGTGCTTTACAGTTTTTTCATCAAGTTTGCCATTTCAATTGCGCCTGCTGCCGATTCCCAGCCTTTGTTGCCGGCTTTTGTTCCTGCACGTTCAATTGCCTGTTCAATTGAATCTGTAGTCAAAACGCCGAAAATAACGGGGATATTCGCTTGGTCGCTTGCTCTTGAAACGCCTTTCGCCACTTCGCTGCAGACAAAATCGAAATGCGGCGTAGCGCCTCTGATGACCGTGCCCAGTGTAATGACCGCATCGTAATTGCCGCTTGTCGCCATCTTCTTAGCAACCAGTGGAATTTCAAATGCTCCCGGCACCCAGGCAACCGAAACGTCCGAGTCAATTACGCCATGGCGTTTTAATGCATCTTGTGCTCCGCTTAGTAATTTGCTGGTGATAAATTCATTGAAACGCCCGACCACAATGCCGATGCGTAACCCTTCACCGTTTAAATATCCTTCAAAATGTACCGTCATGTCCAGTTCTCCTTTAGAAATTCAGCAAATGGCCGAGTTTCGATTTTTTGGTTTTCATATAAGCTTCATTATCTTTATTGGTCGGCATTTCGATTGGCAGCCGTTCGACGACTTCCAATCCATATCCGCCAATGCCGGCAATCTTTCTTGGGTTATTCGTTAAAAGCTTCATTTTTACAATTCCCAAATCCCGCAATATTTGCGCCCCGATTCCATAATCACGCAAATCATCTGCAAATCCTAGTTTTTGGTTGGCTTCTACCGTGTCATACCCTTGGGACTGGAGCTCATAGGCTTTCAATTTATTGATCAAGCCAATGCCGCGACCTTCTTGGCGCATATACAATAAAACGCCGGATCCTGCTGCATTAATTTGTTCCAATGCTAAGTGCAGCTGTGGGCCGCAGTCGCATTTATGGGATCCGAAGACGTCTCCGGTCAAGCACTCGGAATGGACGCGGACCAGTACCGGGTGTTCCGGATCAATGTCTCCTTTTACAAAGGCTACGTGGTCCTGCCCAGTCAGCAGTTCCGTATAGCCTACTGCCCGGAATTCCCCGTATTCAGTCGGAAGGGTCACTTCCACTTCCCGTTTGATCAATTTTTCATTCTTGCGTTTATAAGCGATCAAATCCTGGATGGTCAATATTCCCAAGCCTAGGCGTTCTGCCACTTTCTGCAGATCGTCAACGCGGGCCATAGTGCCGTCCGGATTCATAATTTCACAGATCACGCCTGCCGGAGCAGAGCCAGCCAGTTTCGCTAAATCCACTGCTGCTTCTGTATGGCCTGCACGGCGCAATACACCGCCTTTTTTGGCAATCAACGGAAAGATGTGGCCGGGACGCTTAAAGTCCGCCGCTTTGGCATCTGGATCCAGCATACTTAGTATCGTATGCGACCGTTCAAAAGCACTGATTCCTGTAGTTGTATCTCTGTGATCGACACTTATGGTGAAAGCTGTTCCATATTCATCCGTGTTGTTATCAGTCATTAAACCGATTTTCAGCCTTTTCGCGATTGCTTCTTCAACCGGCACACAAATCAATCCGCGTCCTTCGGTTGCCATCAAGTTAATGATTTCCGGTGTTGCATGCTCTGCCAATGCGACAAAGTCACCTTCATTTTCGCGGTTCTCATCATCAATAACAATAACGGCTTTGCCATTCTTCAAATCGCGCACAGCTTCTTCTACAGTATAGAACATCTCTTTCGCCTCCATCAAAATCCGTTTTCAGCCAGCCAGCTGCGAGTCATTGCTGGCTTCGCTGTTTGAATCCGTTCTGTGTATTTCGCAAGCAAATCACATTCGATATTGACGCGTGCGCCAATGCCTTTTTCCCCTAAAAGAGAATCTTCCTGTGTAGTCGGAATCAAGGAAATGGTTATCGTGTTCTTGCCAAGTTCAAATATGGTGAGCGAAGTACCGTCTACTGCAACCGATCCTTTGTGCATCATATATTTCATCAGTTCCGGCTCCACTTCAATTACTTTCGTTAAAGCATTCGATTCTGTTTTTACAGAACGGATGACCCCAACGCCATCAATGTGGCCACTGACAAAATGGCCGCCAAAACGGCCATTAGCCGGCATAGCTCGTTCCAAATTCACACGGGAACCGCTTCTCAGTTCCGACATCGTAGAAGATTTGACCGTTTCAGGAATAACATCGACCGTAAACGTATCGTGCGTAAAAGTTGAAACGGTCAGACAGACTCCGTTTATCGAAATGCTGTCTCCTCGTTTTACATCTTCTAAAATAAGCGAACAGGCGATTGTCAGTTCCATTGCCTGCGGCTTCGCACGGAGTGAGGCAACTTTCCCCACTTCCTCCACTATTCCAGTAAACACTTGTAATCACGCTCCTTTGAAAAAGCCAAAAGCTTTTGTCTGGTCATGAGACCTTATTAAATTGTATGTAACAATTTCTTCGACAGACTACAGCCAAGCAGCTGAACGCGTTATTCGGCATGTAAGCCGTCAAAAAGTAAAACAAAATGGGTTCTTTCCACCAAGGGGCAGACGGGTGGTTAGGAAAGGGTAATAAAGAGGATGTAATTAAATTATTGAGAATGCACTTTAGTTCTGGGTTCACTATTATAATGTGCTTTAAAAAGCCGGATCTTTTTACAGCAATAATAAATTTTCACCAATCAGAAAAAAATGCATAACGAAAACGTTTCAACTTCTTCTCCCATCCAGACTTTAACTGTCGGTGCCGGAATTACACCAGCTCCACCGTCTATGAAAAATGAAAAGCGCAGGCGCATATCAAGCCCCGACAAGCGCTGAAGGGCTTGAAGGACACGACGGTTTTTGCCGTGACCATCAAGACCAAAGCGACCTTGAGGGGCTATGCGCCGGAGCTGGACATTGAAAAGCGCGGGCGCATGTTTACTCTGCTGCTCATTTTCATAGATCGGGTCACGGACTTACAGTTTCCTGCTCACCGCCGGTAAGGAATTTCACCTTGCCCCGAAGAATTGATTCGATTATTCGTTCAATTAATAGTAGCATAAATAGAAGAATAGTCAGTAAATATTTGCTTTATTCACAATGGAGGTTGAAAAAATGGCACATTCTTTAGCAGTAAAAGGAATCGGTGTTGACGATGAAACACGCTGCGCGCATTATCATTCAGAAAACGATCGCATTGCCATCAAGTTTTTCTGCTGTGGCATCTATTATCCTTGCTTTGAATGCCATCAAACCGTGGGTTGTGGAAATCCCCAAGTCTGGCCAAAAGATCGTTTCGATGAAAAAGCCGTTTTATGCGGTGCATGCGGTCATGAAATGACTGTTCAGGAGTATTTGGACTGTTCGTCATCGTGTCCAGTGTGCAGTGTAGGTTTCAATCCGGGCTGCAGCTTGCATAAGCATTTGTATTTCGGGTAATTATTAAGTACCGCAGCAATACCCGTGAAATCAGTTTTTTTATATTGACCCACATAAAAAACAAGAGAGCATCAGCTGTCCCCTTGTTTCGTATCCACTCTTAAGCACATAACAATCTGCTCGCCTTTAGATCGCATCAGCCGCCTGCCGGTATCTTCAAATCCTGCTTTCTGGTAGACCCGCTGAGCTGCCGGATTACTCGCGTTCACACCAAGCACAACTTCATTGAATTCCGGAAATTCTTTTCGGATAAAGTCAGGCAAAGCGTAAATCGAGCCAGTAGCAATCCCGCGGCCCTGGTATTTCGGGTTAACCGAATATCCGCGGAGCAGCAGCGCTTTTGGATTATTCGAATACAATTTCCGGTCATCTGATTCATCCAGTTCAAAAAAACCGGCCACTTCATCGCGCGCTCTTATGACGATCAAGTGCTTATCCGGATTTTTGGCATCCCGTTCGATTATGTCCTGCGGCAAACCTGTAAATTTTAATTGGTCTGACGGCAAGCTATATTCGACAGTCACTTTCGATGAATAAGGATGAAGAGTGACTTCCTTCTTTTTAATCACTTTAAGCGCCTCCTAACAAAATTGCTGATATTTATCCCCTACTAGTTATAGAACTTCTCTGTACATTTTCCAAAGTTTTTAATCTGCTAAGATTAAATGTTCCGTTACTTGCGGCATTTTTTGCAACGCCTCTCTCAGAAAATGAGGATAAAGATTTACAGTGCAAACCTCTTCAAGCGGAATCCATTGGTATGTCAGATGATCGCCTTCCGGTCCAAAAAACGGTTCAGGACGATAAAATTTTTCTCCTGTTTTACTATGTACCAGGTAGTAAAAACCTAACTCATGGTATTGTTTTTGATCGTATGTAAAAAAGTTTTCTGTTACCCATAACATACGCTCCACCTCTACTTCTGCATCCAGTTCTTCTCTCAGTTCCCGCTGCACACAGGCTTTAGAATTTTCCAGCATCTGCGCGCGCCCTCCTGGAAGCGCCCAGTGGGATTCTTTTGTCTGCTTATGCAGCAATACGTGACCATTTTCTATCCAAACCGCCGCTACCCGGTAATTAAATACCTGATGATCAAGTTTAAACGTTGTGTCCATTACACACCTCTTATGCTTTTTCCAAGGTGATTGCCACAATTTCCGGCAAGTTGAATAGTCTTACAGGGAATCCGCTGTTTCCAAGTCCCCTGCTTAAAACCAGCTGTGTATCGTTTTTGCGAAAAACACCTTCAGTCATTGTTGGAAACCATCCTTGTCCCGGTGCAATCAAGCCGCCCAGACCTGGTATGCGCAGCTGCCCGCCATGGGCATGACCAGAAAACACCACATCGATTTCTTCCTTTACGTAAGTGCTGAACATTTCAGGACGATGCGCCAGCAATAAAGTAAAGGCATCTGTCAGCTCCGCCTCATCAATTGCTTGACGGGTGAAATCTTCTTCTGAAAGATCCACATCCATTAGCGGATCATTGATTCCTGCAATTTGAATCGTTTCTCCTTCAACTTCCCAGGGGGCAGTTTCGTTCATTAAAACGTTTACGCCTCTTTCTTCTAATGCTGCTGTAATTTCATCAAGTTTATTCACCGATATTTCATGGTTTCCGATCACAAAATAAACTTCACTCATTTCTACCAGCGCTTCCACCAAAGTTAAACTGACATCTAAATTGTAACGGTCACTATCAATCAAATCACCGGTTATAAAAATTACATCCGGCTTTTCTATTTCCACTTTTTCAATCAGTGAAGATTGGTCCTTGCCAAAGCTGGCATTATGCAAATCTGAAATCTGTATAATTTTCTTTCCGTCAAAAGCTGCTGGCAATTCTTCTGACGCTACTGTGTATTCCGTTGTCACAACCCATTTATTATTGACCCAGACAAAGCCCCAAACAAAAAAGACCAAGGCCATAAATACAATTACTTTTTTCATCTATACCTTACCTCTATTCGATCTTGATCAAATCAATAGGCGTGATTATGCCCGTCAATTTTTCCTCTTTCTTTCCAGTTCTCGTTATGAGAAGCGCTTCTAGACGTCCGCCTTCCATCACGGATTGCTTAAATATTTCTTCCGCTTCATAAACAGACGTATTTGAAGCGATAAAACGATGGTTTTCTCCATCTTTTTCGTGCTTTAAAATATCATTCATCGTGATCATTTCCCGGGAAATGATTTTCTCTTCAACAGTCTGAGCAAGCCAGCGTGCAATTCCTGCAGCGGTAATTAATCCAATGAACTCTTCTTCCCGGTAAATCGGCAACTGCATAAAGTTACGTACCTTTACAATACGTAAGACTTTTGCCAAACTATCTGTCGCATCAAAAGTATGCACTGTCCTCGCAAACATCGTACCGACAGTGACAGGCTGTGACAGCAACAGCTCAATATGCTCTATTAATTCTACAACTTCAAGGTGCGGTTCGGCAATTACATACTCAGCAGCCGTACGATGATGGACAATGGCGTTGCGAAGGTCGGCGAATTCCCGAAGGTCATCTTCATATTTCCTCACCGTAGCATTGTCTTTTTTCGCTAAATCAATCGCTTTGAAAAAGGTAAGATAGCTTGCGCCTCCGATTATTTCCTTCAGAGCTTTTTCAATTTTATTAAAGGCCACGATAAAGCGTGCCGAGTTCTGGCTAGGCAAAATGGCCACCACCTTCAGCAGCTGCAATTTCAATTTTCACCCGATCAGGATCTTCCATAAAAACCGCGTAATGTTCCGGACCACCAGCATAAGGATGGCGGTCTTCGTATAAAATTTGTACCCCTAATCTTCTCATTTTTTCAGTCAAGCTGTCCACTTTCCCGCGGGATTCCGCATGAAAAGCCACATGGTTCAATCCAGTCGCTTTGCGGTGATAAGGCAGATGTAGATAGTGCGTTTCTGTTTGGACAAATATAAGATAAGCAGAACCGCTTTTATAGCTGAATCCAAGCGGCCAGTTCTGATATTCCACATATCCAAGTTCCGAAAGCAGGGCGCTGTAAAATTTTCTTGACGCATCCAAATCTGAAACGTTTATTTCTACATGATGCAGCAAAGTCACCGCCTCCTTTTTTTCAGTTTAACAGACTGAAACCGAAAAGTTCGAGTCTCAATAATGCTTCTTTTAGGCTCACTTAAAACTCACTGCAATATAAAAGCCATAGCCTTAAAGGCTATGGCTCAGACTGCAGACAAAGTGTGCTTGAAATGAATAAGACGGTATAAGCCCCAACCGGTCCGGCCACTTCGCTTTCCGTGGGCTCGGCTTCAGCCTCCTCGTCACTGGCGTTCCTGCGGGGTCTTCAGCTCGAGCTGATTCCACAGGAGTCTCGTGGCCGGTCCGGTTGGGGATGTCGCTTTTCAGATAAGTGAGGAGAAGCGGCATCCGGTTTTCACTTCACGCCAGGTTCCGCAGCGGAAAGCGGCGTCTCCTGCGGGATAGCGAAGTGCCGAAATCCACTCGGGCGCCAGTCCCGAGTTAGTTCGGCGCGAGCCCGCGGAAAGCGTCCGGTTGGAGCGCAGGAACCGGGGGAAGAACCTTTTTTGATAGTTATTCACTTGATTGAAAGTGTATTCTTTTGTCTAAAAGCTCAAGCCACAGCCTTAAAGGCTATGGCTTGAAATATTATACTTTTGTTTTTGAGGCATTGTATTTAGACATCCAAATACCGGAACCGAGCATGGCCAAAATCAGGAACACACTGACTCCCATTGTCCCCCAGAACTCCGTGTATCCTGGGCTATCCAACAACCACGAGACGGCATAACCCGGAATTTTCAGTGGCGAAACTGTCCAATAGGCACCAAACAGTCCATCTGCAAGTTGAAAGATAATAATAAGAAGCAACGAAGCTGCCGCTGCCAGCCCGGCATTAGGCATGGCTGCACTTAGCAGTAGCACAAAAGTTATTACTAATAAAATCCATAAACTGTAGGTGCCTGCAAACTGCAGGAATTTTGTAAAGTCAATCCTCTCAAACAACAATATCGTGTAGTAATAAGCCGTGATCAACCCAAGCCAGACACTCAACAGCCCAACCACACTTGCCAGGATCCACTTGCTTAGGAAATAAGCAGTAAACGATAACGGCCTTACATATAAAAGAGTAGCAGTGCCATTTTTCCGTTCTCCAGCAATAGCCCCCATGTAGGCAAGAACCAGAACCAGCAGACCAACCAATTGATATTGTCCCATAATGGCTGCCAAAATCTGTTCAGGCTCAGGCGGCGGGATATCGATTACCGCTCCTTCAGGCAAATTGCCGACAGAATCCAGGATTTGCGGCAAAAAGTAGTTTGTAAGGGGTTCGATAATGCCAAACAGGATAAAAACAACCGGTATCCAGAATAATTTATAGTTCCTGAGGTTTTCCCGCCATTCTTTTTTCAGTAAAACGCCGAATTGATTCACTCTGCACCCGCCACCTTCAAAAAGATTTCTTCAAGCGTAGCCTTTTGCCGTTCCACGCCAATAACTCCGTCTGCATTCAATGCAAGAACTGATAAGATCTCCTTCATCTGCGGTCCATTTTCATCAATCGGTAAAACAACAGAAGCTCCTTCTGTAATTGCATGCCACCTGTTTCCTCCAGCAAATATGCCGGCAGAGGCGGCATCCTGAAAACGAATGCGGATGCTTGGTTCTGCGTACCGTTCTTTGACTTCTGCCAATGACCCCTGTTCAACCAGTCGGCCATGCTGCAGGAACAGCAATTGATCGGTCATTTCTTCCGCATCATTCAGAATATGCGTTGAATACAGAATGGTTGTATTATGCTGTAAAGATTTCAACAGATCCATAATTTCTCTGCGTCCTGCCGGATCCAGCGCAGAGACCGGCTCGTCCAATAGCAGAAGTTTCGGCTGGTGGATAATTGCTTGAGCCAACCCAAGGCGCTGCTTCATGCCTCCCGAAAAAGTCCCTGTTTTTTTGTTCGCAGCAGAACCCAATCCCACAATCTCCAAGGTTTTAATTGATTGACGCCTGACATCTTTGGCTCTCACTCCGCTAAGCCGCGCCGCCATCTCGAGAAACTCCAGAGCAGTCAGCCACGGAAACAGCTGTGGGTGCTGAGGCAAAAAACCGATGCCTGATTCATGATTCAATTGAACTGAACCGCTCGTTTGCTTCAGTAATCCTGCAAGGATCGATAAAGTAGTGGTTTTTCCAGCTCCGTTTGGTCCAATTAAAGCAGTGGAGGTGCATTCTTTCAACGAAAAAGAAAGATCCTCGACAGCTAATTCTTCACCATAACGTTTCGTTAGGTTTGCGGTTTCCAGTATGCTCAATAATTCCGCCTCCCGATTGCCAAATACAAAATCGGCCCTAAAATATTGATGAACACAATAATGACTCCCCATAGCCATTTAGGCCCTTTCGGATTCGGATTTTTGATCAAGTCGATTAATGTGAAAACCATCAATCCCAATTGAATCACTAAAACCGGCAACAGCAGCATCAGTAAAGTAGTTTGGTCCATTCTCCCTCATCCCCCTTTTCGCTTATATCAATAATGCAATAGCTAACAGCACGACGAACGGCAACAACACATAAAGCCAGCTTTTCGGATTTCCGAAATTAACGGTCCATCCAACTCCGAAGCGCTTGTCCACCATCACCGAAGGATCTTCTTTATTTACATAAAAAATTCCCGCTTTCCAGTGTTCATCTCTGTCCGCATCAATAATTCCAGATGGCGGCTGTTGTTCAGCAGCAGCTAGACCGCTTTTGACCACTTTGAAAGTATAAAGCGCTGTTCCACCCAGCACCAAGATGAGAAAACCTATGATCAACGCCATGTTCCAGAGAGCGCTGCCAAGTTCCGGATGAATAATGGACAATTGAAAACTGCCTAGCAGCAGCGTCGCAGAAACAGTGGTAATGAACAACAGCCAGCTGCCGTATTTCCGGGAAGCCAATTCCCTTTCCCGTGACTGCTGTTTCTGGCTGGCCATGATTTTGGCCCCGCTTGTCTTTCTTGCCTGGTTCAAGAAATAAAACAGCGCTTGCATCATCAACAGCACCAACAAGAGTGAAATGCTGGAGAAGGCGGTTTTATCTGTAAAACGGTCAGGTGTTCCACCTGGCCCCCAATGGACTGGAATCTGATGAGGCAGGCTGCCATACTGGCTGATGGTATAAAAAATCAATCCAGCAGTGATTAGCATGGGCAGCAAAAAGGCAATTCCAGACACCATCTCCAAATCATTCCGGAACTGCAAGTCCACTACCACTTTTTCTTTCTTTCCCACTGTCCATCCTTCTTGCTGCTTTTCATTTTTCACTTTCAGATGATTGATGAGATATAAAGCCATACTGAATAATATTAGGGCCAGTTGAAGCCCGAGGCCCCAGAAGGCAGCGGCTTCTTCAGTGGCTTCTGTCACGCTGAGCAGAATGGCATAAATGGCAGCAGCCACGATTCCCGCAAACACCACCATCGTTGCATACCTTTTTTTCAATAGTTCAAGTGTCTTTTTCTGTGTGTACTCCTGCGGCACATAAACTCCAAACACTTCTGTTTTCTTCACTAAAAAAGGAACGAAAGCCTGAACCCCGATAATTAGAATCATGATGGCAGCCATAAGAAAAACTGTCATTTTACTCCCCCCTGTATATTGCGCATCAATTTTTCGATCATTTGTGCCATTTCCTCTTTACTTAGCTTAAGGCATAAAGCTTCTGCCAGGATTGGCCTCAATTCCTGCTCAATCCGCTCTTTTTCCTCTGCTGTCGCTTCACGCACACCATCCGCATGAATGAAAACCCCTTTTTTCGGAATGATTTCGATTATTTTTTTCTCTTCTAAATAATGATAGGCTTTATTGACCGTATGCATGTTCATGCCGAGATCAGCCGCAAAAGCCCTTCCTGAAGGCAAAGGAGAGCCTGGAAGCAGTTGTCCATTTGCTACCCCTTCCATTATTTGCTGAGCCAGCTGCAGATAAATCGGCACTTCCGATTGCGGTTCAATTTCAATATACATTTGCTCACCTCTTTGTTCTACTTACTATAGAACAGCTGTTATGCACATCATATAACAGAAATGCCTCACCGTCAATCTCTGAACAATAAAAAAAGCTGAGGCATTAAATTGCCAAAGCTTTTCATAGAATATTATTTTGTTACTTTGTAAACAGATTTATGCTGTTGAAGTTTTTTTACGAGTTCAATTTCATTTTTTATATTTTCATCTCTAATAATAAACCGATAAGCCGAAACGTTTTTATCACTATGGGCTTCGACAGTCTCAATGTGGAAATCCATGATAACTACTTTATTTTCTTCAAAAAGTCCACTGATGGATGAAAAAACATCTTCCCGGTCTTCTGCAATTACTAAAATTTCTTTTGGATTATGGGAAGGAAGGTATTTTGCTTCAAGCTTCCCAAGAATCGATAGCGCAACCAGCACAATGACTGTGGTTAAAATAGCGACAAAATACATGCCGATCCCTACAACCAAGCCAAGCCCTGCTGCTACCCAAACCGATGCCGCTGTCGTCAGGCCCTTTACAGAGCCACGATGCACAATAATTGTTCCAGCTCCTAAAAAACCGATGCCGCTAATTACATAAGATGGGATCCTCGAAGGGTCAAAACGAATGGCATCGCTGTCCCGTGCCAAAAATGCATCAAATCCAGTGACCGACAAGATCATCATTAAACAAGAGCCGGTCCCAACGAGCAAATGCGTCCGAAGACCCGCGGGCTGCTGTTGCGCTTCCCGTTCGATTCCGATTAATCCACTCAAAAAAGCGGCAATCAGCAAGCGAATGATGATACTCAAATAATCTCCAGGCAGAAAATCCATCAGCTTTCCTCCTGACCGTCTTATTTCACTTTTTTCGTTTACTAAAGTTTACCCAAATATTTTTTTATCAGTCTCAAATTAAGCAGCATGACCAAAACATTTTTACTGAAACCTTACCATTTAAGTTTCATTAATTTATCCGCCAGTATCTGTCGATTCGCCTTTTTGATGTTCCATCCCATAATTTCCTTTTTTAAGCTTTCCCTGGTTCCGAAGCCTTTAACAAAACCGTTTAAACGGGCAGCAAATGTAGAGTCTACCAGTAAATCAGGGTTCGGATAAAATGTCTCCAATTGTTCTAAAGCTTTTGGATAGCGCTTCAGGTAATATTTCTGATGGCGTTCTTCTGCCAGTGCGAACTGCGTATAAGAAGCGATTTCTGTCTCAATTCCTTCGCCCAGTTCCGCTTCCATTTCTTTTTTCACCCGCTCGATAGTTTCTGCTTGAGCATCGCTGTGAAAACACAGCAGTGAAATATACTGTCTTCCTTTATATTCGTCCCTATTTGGGTAATGGTTTCTCCAGAACTGTTTGAGCACTTCTTCAAAAGGGATGAGTTCCGGGTCGAAATCAATTTGGACCGTTTCTGTATGGTCACCCATGTTGCGGTAAGCAGGATTGGGAGTTGTGCCTCCTGAAAAGCCGACTCTTGTCCGAAGGACGCCCGGCAAACTTCCAAACCGCGCTTCCGGCCCCCAGAAGCAGCCCATTCCAAAGGTCGCTGTTTCTGCAGTTCGCTGAGAATCTCCCATCTCTTTTTCCAAATCTCTAATTGTGAGCTGTTGTTCCATTGCAGTTCCCTCCATTTAATTTTAGTAAAACACACCTAAAAAGACATAGAAAGTTTGAAAGCTTACCCAGCTAAAATAGTAGGCAAGCGGCATTGAATTTTATTAAAATGGAGACAAGAAATAATACTAACAATCTTGATATTGAAAGTGAGTGGAAACCATGAAAAGCCGTAAAAAACAAATCATTTCTTACTTCCAAGAATTGGACCGGCGCTTTTTCATGGATTCGCATAAGGAATTGGCGGGTCTTGATGAAGCCCTTCCCATTGGATTTGAGCAAACGATCTCACAGCCTTCCCTTGTCCTGGAAATGACACTAGCCCTGGATCTCCAGTCTGATTCGAGAGTACTCGAAATCGGAACAGGATCCGGATTTCAAACCGCCTTATTAGCTGAGTTTTCAGAAGAAGTCTATACAGTTGAACGCATTAAGGAGTTGCATAATCGCGCTAAAGAGCGGCTCGCTGAAGCAGGATTCACCAATATCCATTTCAAACTTGATGACGGCAGCTTTGGGTGGGAAGAATTTTCCCCATATGACCGCATTATGGTTACAGCCGCTGCTTCCTTGGTGCCGACCGAACTGGTGGAGCAGCTGAAGAATAATGGAAAAATGCTAATACCTGTCGGTTCATCTGCTATGCAGGAATTAACTCTTATCGAAAAAGACGAAAATGGAAATGTAACTTCTAAAATTTTGAACTATGTGAGATTTGTACCGCTGAAAGGGAAGTACGAATAAAAAAGTCTGTGCTTCAGCGTCGGATATTTTGACCTGAAGCACAGACTTCTATTTAAACCCGCCCTCCGGCACCGTTTGGCGCTGACGGGCGGAGATAAACCATTGATAACAAAACACGATAATCAGAACCGCATCAATGGCATCGCCGCCATAATACATCAGCATGCTTCCAGCCTCTGCCTGGCTTTTTAAAACCGTTTCCGGCGGATCGGCATAAATCAGTTTCGCTAAAATCCCATGGCCTGCGAGCGCCAATACCAACACTGCTGAGCGGTAAAGAAAAGTGACTCTATGTGCCACCGGATCAATGTAAATGATGGAAGCAGTGAATAAATAACCAGCAGCAAAAAAGTGGAAGTGCACAAGCACATACAACAGCAAATGTTCATGCATCAAGAAGAACAAGTCCGTCGTATACAACACAAATAACCCGCCTGTATTCAGGAAGGCCGCTGTAATGGGATGGCCCATAAAACAGACCAGCCTGCTCTTCAATATTCTTGCCACTTTTCTTGCTGACACTACTGAAAGCGATCTTAAAAGAAGCGCTACCGGTGACGACAGCACCATCAACAACGGAGCCAGCATACCAATCAATAGATGATTGAGCATATGCACAGTGAAATCGCTATGGGCACGGCTCGCTAACGGGCCAATACATACGGCTCCAATAGCTAAAACACCCAAAATCCATAAGAAAATCCGGTACAGCGGCCATTTCCTATATCTCTTCCCTGACATAACGGATGCGTTCACGTAAATCACAATAGCTGTCAGCATCAACAATGCTGTCCCAAATTCTGCTGCGGTAACCTCCGAGTGCAGCCCGTGTTCCATTTAACTGCCTGTTCTTTCTGGAAGCTTGCGTGTTTTCCAGAGCAATATGCCGCCGATTATAAGCAGGATAAGTGCAATAATATTCCAAGCCACATCATATGGAAGTATATCAACGTTATAACGGATTTGATGCAGCCTCAGCAACTTATGCTGAATTGTCCCATCGTAGAGCTGGAAAGCACCGGTTCCGAAAAACAAGCCTCCCAGCCATCGCTTTAGCCATAAAGCGTCCCTTCTTCTTAAGTCCGCAAACAGAAACAGCGATGCTATGGTGGCAAACCAGCTAAATGCATGAAACAAGCCATCCGAGACCAAACCGATATTGCTTGTTGATTGATCGTAAAAATGATGCCAGTGCAAAAGCTGATGGAAGACTGTTTCATCAACAAAAGCAGCTAAACCAAGACCAAAGAGAACGCCGGACCACAAGTTGCGTGTTGAATATAGCTTGCGGTTTTTGCCATTAACGTAAGTTTTTGCACCATCATTAGTGGCGAACATAATGCCTGCCTCCTCTATGCCTTAATATCATCTTCTTATTTAGATGAAATTATGATCTATTAACATTGTTGGAAAATGATACCCGCATTTCTATCAATTAAAACCTCGCACCCGTTGGGAGATTGAATTTTCCATCTATTATTGTTGTATAGGCTTAAACTTAAGGTAACTAGAATGGATTGCTAATTATTTGGTTTGGAGGACATTATAATGCTGCATTCAAAATCGGTCCAAACGGAAATTGGTGGTTACATTTCCACATTATTGCGAATGCATTTCGGCAAAGGTCCGACTTCTGTATTCGTTACTATTAAATTTCCGTTCATTCCGGTCCATATAAGAGGATTTTTAGAGCCTACTGAAAAGTCTCTACTTAACTAAAATCAAAGACAACGCGTTTTGGAGACCAGGGATTTGGTAATGAGTGAACTTACATCTGAAATCAAGCTGAATTTACGAGGAATTGGAGAATTTGATGTAAAAGAAATTTATGCGGATTGGCATCCTGAAAACCAATCAGGTTTGATTTTAGCGATTTTGCACGAGGACGCAGATTGCCAGGATTTTAAGTGGCCAGCTGAAATTGACCATGAAGTTTTTGATAAAGAAATGATAGAAATAAGCATAAAAGGACAAAAGGAACCCGAGACAACAGAATCTTATTGGTTAAACAACCGGACGATAGTGGTTGAACGTGCAGGGTTTTCATTCAAATTGAAAAAGAACTGATCAAGAGCGGCTTTATGGAACAATTAAAACTCGCAAAACGGCCATTGGAATACCGACTGGTGGAAGAATCCGAATTACGGAAGATCTTAAAAAGAGAAGTTCTGGAGACTTTTGTGGACTGGAATTTTAATGGAGATAAAGGATACATGGTCTTAATTCTAGACGCAATTGACATCTCACATTAATAAGCAAACCCCCGCCTTAAAAGAAAGACGAGGGTTTTTTGCTGTTTCACTTTATGTATTGTCGGGTTCCAAAATTAATACGTTATAAGCTTTGTCGTCCCCGAAATTCCAGTCTAAAAATACTTCATGCATATTTCTATTCAAGATTGGCTGGAGATCCAGCTTTTTCAATATGGATAAAAATTCCTGACCGTCTGATTATGATAGTCCGTTTATTCAGGCAGGAAGTTTCTATCAAGCCCGGAACCTTTTGTGCTTTCTTAGTAAACCCTTTTATCATTTGTTGGCACTCCAGCTGTTTAATTATCTGGCCATGCTAATATCCGCGTTCTGCTATTAACTCTTTGCGATTCATAATGGCCTCCTCTTCAAGCTGCTCAATGTAGGAAAAGGAATTTGTAAATTCTCTTTTCTCGACTGGTGTCTCCGTAAAGCCACAACGGTCTCCGGCATATTGTCTTTGATGAATCTGCTTGCGCTTATGATCAATGAAATATTGCATAGAACCCACCTCCTTTTCTAATAAAAGCCGAACAAAGCCGAAAAGAATCCCTCGGATTCTTTTCGGCTTTGTTAACAGCTCAATTGTCTAAAACACAATACCAAATCATATAACAAATTAAATTACATACGATTAAAATTATTTACTTTAAAAAGCAATTAATCATTATAAGTCGGAAATACTATTGTTTTCCAAATAAATTCATTTTATGTTCCTTTTCCAGTACCGTAAAGAAACTTTGTTCCTGTTTCTTAAACGAGATGAAAGCCTTCCAACTGGATCCTTTTAATAATTTGATCTTCATCTATTTGGTTTTCATCATAAGTGATTTTGAGGCTGCCTTCTTCGACGTCGACAAGTGCGCGTTCCACTTCGCTCATTTTCATTAAAAGGCCTTCTAATGCTTGAATAGAATTTTCAGATGTCGCTTCTTTTACATTGACAGTCATTGTCGCCATTAAAAATCATCCTTTCAAATATCCAATTCTCTAGTCTATACCCCAAAATCGGATAATTAAAAGGAATTGTGTTCAGAAGTCAAAACTCCATCTTTAGTTTTCCTTCTTCAAGCACCAATTTCGCATTGAACTTTTTGCCATTTTTAGAGACAAATCCTTTAATCACAGGTGTTTTCCCTTTTGTGCACAAATACTCAATTTGTTTTGCAGTGAGCCGCTTTTTAAGGAAAGTTGCCGGAAACGACTGCTTGCAGCCGTTGGCATATTCCGTGCAGCTGTAAAATCCTTTGCGTGAAACAATCATGCCTTTTTTGCACCGGGGGCACAGCGCTATTTCATCTTTTGCATCCGGTGTAATCATCTGTTCGGGCAAGCCATTTTTCTTCATCTGCGCCGGCACTTCGTCCAATAATTTACGGATGAACTTGCCGATTGTGGCAAGAAAAACTTCTGGAGACCCTTCGCCTTGGCCAATTTTCTTCAGATAGGTTTCCCATTTTGCCGTCATCGATGGGCTTGACAATAAATTCCCTTCAATCGCCTGGCATAGAATACGTCCTTTATCAGTAATTGAGACAATGTTTTTATTTACTGTAATATATTCATGCCGCTTAATGGTCTCAATAATCCCACTGCGAGTCGCTTCTGTTCCCAGCCCTTCAATTTCCTTCAGGATTTCTGTGTCTTCCACATCGTCGACAAATTTCCCGCATGTTTTCATCATGGCAATCAGTTGGCCTTCAGTATACGGTTTCGGCGGAGTGGTCATGCCTTCTTTAATCGCAATATCACCTTTTACCGGTTCCTGGTCCTGAAGTTCCGGAAGAGAAGGCTCCTGTTTTGCTTCTTTGGCAGGCGGAAACAGTTCTTTCCAGCCCTGTTCGAGATCAGTCTTGCCAGTCGTGAAAAACGGCAGCCCTTGGACATCGGTTGTTACTTTCGTTTCGGCATAGCGATAGTCCCTATGGAACATAGCGAGTGCCGTGCGCAGCACTTCTTCGTATAAATTGCGTTCATCCGGAGCAAGTCCTTCCAGTTTCCGTGCCGTCGGAATGGTTTTCGTCGGGATGATTGCGTAGTGCTCCTGCACTTTCGCACTGTCGACAAAGCGCTTTTTCGGGGCTTTTGACGCAATCGGAAACTCGGCACCAATCAATTGCTGGTACTTCTCCACTTGTCCTGCCAGATAGCTGAATTCACCTGGTGTAATGTGCTGGGCATCTGTCCGCGGATAGCTGACAAGTTTTTTCTCGTACAAGCCCTGCATGACAGACAGCACTTTTGCCGGACTATATTTCCACTTCCGGTTGGCAGCGGCCTGCAAGGTAGACAGCGAATGCAATAAAGGCGGCGGTACGCGCTTTTCCGTCGTTTTCAGTTGGGCCACTAAACCGTCCGCTTTTTTCAGGATTTTATGTTTGGCCAGCAACTCTTCCGCTTCTTTGCGCTCTTTCGCTTTGATCTTCGCTTTCCCTTTATATTTGCCTTTTCCGGCTTGAAATACGCCTTCAATTTCATAAAACGGTTCCGGCACAAATTCCTCAATTTCTTTTTCCCGTTGATAAATCAGAAATACTGTAGGAGTCTGGACTCGGCCAATGGCGAACACTTCACGGATTCCTTTTTCCTGGAGCAGCAATGAGTAAAGCCTGGAGCCATTCATGCCGACCAGCCAATCACTGATTTGGCGGGCTTTCGCCTCTTGATACAGTAATAAGTCCTGGCGATTATCACGCAATTCCTTAAAACCTTTGCGTACTTCATCCACTTCAAGCGAGTTGATCCATAACCGTTGGATTTTCTTGCCTTTAGCGCCTGTCTGATAATAGATGCTGTAAAATATATTAGATCCTTCCCGATCCACATCGCATGCGTTAATTACGGTATCGGTTTGGTGGATAAGTTTTTTAATAATGCCAAATTGCTGGGCTTTCCCTCTCGCCACTTGAAATTGATATTGCTCAGGCAGAATCGGCAAAGCATCAAGTTTCCACTTGCCCCATTTCGGGTCATAGGACTTTGGCTCTTTCAATTCCACTAGATGGCCGATGCCCCAGGTAATGTAGGCGCCTTCCGGAAATATTGGATCCGGAGCCACTTCCATATAACCTTCACGCTTCGTCGTCTTGAAGGCTTCAGCATATGCTTTTGCCTGGCTTGGTTTTTCAGCCACTATAACTGGTTTCATACATTCCGTCCTTTCGCTTTTCCTTTCTCTATATTGTACCCTGTCACACTGAAAAACATAGCATTTTGATAGCTATCCCATTTGGTTATCCCTTTAAGCTCTTTCATCCACCAGCATGCCTGAGAACTTATTTTTTATTACTTCTTTATCTCCAAAAATCATAATCCGGTCACCAAGCTGCAATTTTTCCTCGAGTAATGATTTCCGTAAAATGATATTTCCCCTTTTGATGAACAGCAAATGGATATCATCATCCCTCAAAATCATTTGTTCACATGCCTGGCCTGTATACTTGGAGTCTTCTCTTATTTCCACTTCTGCTACCATATCGTTTTCCTTCAAGGACAATGCTGTTTTAAGCGGCCAATCTTCCAAATCGTATTCTTCATCCATCTCGTGTTCAAATTTATTCGTTAAAAATGCTGAGATGACTTTATTTTTTAATAACATTAAGACAGCAAAAAACACTACGATAACGACGAATAGCAAATTTGTGCGTAAATCATTCGACAGTATAGATGCAATTGAGGAAATCATCACTGCGAGAGAGAAATATCCGAACAAAATAACAGCAGCACTAATCCTTCTTCGAATGGGATGATCGATGATCAATGAAGACTCGTCTGTAGTAAATCCCGTAGCAGTAAGCATTGAAATGACTTGATAGCGGGCAATGGGTTTTTTAAGGCCGGTGGCTGCAAAAAGGACGACTGCAATTTCAATAACTAGCCACATAATGACAGAATATAATAGGATGAACAGGATTTCCGTCATATTAGTTCCTCCGTTCCCAGCATTAAAAATAATATTCCCTTTCTTATAAATTTAAAATCCTCTGCACAAGGAAATCCTGAGTAGTATAATAAAAAAAAGTTTTACTATTTCTTTAAAATATTGCTATTCCCTGAACAGTTGCCAATGTGCTTTAATAGGATATCAAGGTTTTACAGAGATAACCCGGCTGCCTCAAGACCCGGGCCGTTCTATAGAAAAGGATGAGGAGCATACTATGACAATTGATAGCAAAACTGCTTTGCTCGCAGGAGCCAGCGGATTGGTCGGTACCGAATTATTGCATATACTGCTGGAAAGTCCGAAATATGAAGAAGTAAAGATTTTCGTCCGAAAACGACTGGAAATCAAACATCCAAAATTAGAGCAGGTATTGGTTGATTATAACCGGCTTGAAAATTATGAAGAATATTTTAATGTGAATGATATTTACTGTTGTCTAGGCACCACTATCAAAAAAGCCGGTTCACAAGAAGCATTCAGGAAAGTGGACTATGAATATCCATTAAAGATGGCTGAGTTGGCAAAAAAGCACAACGCTGAAAATTTCCTGATTGTATCAGCGCTAGGTGCCGATCCGCATTCAAAAGTCTTTTACAGCCGTACCAAAGGTGAAGTGGAAAAACAGCTGAAAAACTTGGATTTATATGCACTGCATATTTTCCAGCCTTCGCTCTTGCTGGGTGACCGGCAGGAATTTCGGCTTGGCGAAAAAATTGCCAGTTTCTTAGTTCCAGTGTTCAGTCCGCTGTTGTTTGGGAAGCTGAAGAAGTATAAGCCTGTAAGCGCACGGCGTGTGGCTTATGCGATGTACCAGGTCGGCCAGACGGATTACAGCGGCCATTTCACTTATCCGTCCAACCGGATTTATGAAATCAGCCGCTCCAAAACAGCGCAACAAAAAAAATGACATCGGGGAATCCGATGTCATTTTTTCATTTCACTCCAGGTCCGATATTGTTATCCGGTCCTGTTTAACACTCTTAGATGTCCAGTTATTTCTTTGCTGCTGGCACGTCTTTCCGGATAACGTCAAACAAGCCCGCGCCGATAATATCCAATGCTGATTGCATGCGTTCTTCAGAAATATTGTCTTCAATGGTATCTTCCGGCGTATGGTAAACTTTTTCAATATGGTAGACAAGCGGATCCCAGCTGTCTATTCCCATCCAGATGAACAGTGCTGCCGGAATGCCTGCATTATGGAATGGCACGTGATCGCTCGATCCGAACTGTCCTGGCAGTATATCCGAATTCCCAAGACGCGCTCCAGCTGCCACTGTGGAATCCGTCACAATGTTTTTGCTGCCATCAACCGTCATGGCATATAAATTTTTGGCCTGTTCGTATTTAGTAGCGACCATATCCGGATTGAATACTGCTTCTATGTTCTCTCTTTCAGGCTGTGATAATTGATCGACATAGTATCTGGCTCCAAGCAATCCTCTTTCTTCTGACCCGAATGCAATGAATTTCAATTCTTTGTCTGTATTATAGCCTTTGTATACACGTGCCAATTCCAGCATCAGTCCTACGCCAGAAGCATTGTCGTTAGCCCCGGGAGCACCTACTACACTATCCATATGAGCAGTCAATAGAACTTCTTTGTTATCCGCTTTTTGGTTCTTCGCTTTTTTCGTGCCGATCACATTGACCGACTTCAAATCCGTATAACGGGCAGCAGTAAGTTCAAGCTTCACCGCTCCTTCTTCAAGCTGTTCTTTCAGCCACTCGCCCTGCACATATGCCGCCCCGTATACCGGAACGTCATAAGAAGCCGTTAAGCTCGGATTAAATGCCGATCCGTAGTTCCCACGGCTTCCCACTACACTTTGAAGGATGACGCCCGCAGCACCGGCTTTGACTGCGTTATCGACTTGGATGCGATAATTGGCTGTCGTAGATTCTCTGGTCAAAAGGACGATTTCCCCTTTTATTTCTGCAGGGAAATCAGATGGACTGAGGCCCCCTTTAACATAAATCACATCTCCTGAAACAGCTTCATCACTTATTTGTCCATTAGGTGCAGCTCCCATTTCCCAGGCTGTTCCATCTTCAAAAGAAACGTCCGCAATGTATTGGTCGGCTACCGGAAAGTATTGATACTCCACATCATAGCCATAGCCCTTCAAGGTTCTGGCTACGTATTCTGCTGCCTGCTTTTCCGCTTCCAGTCCGCCCGGTCTTGACCCTATTTCTTCTGACAAGTAGCGGACGTGCTCAATAGCCCGTTCAGCTTCTACCCGCTTCACTATTTTCTGATCTTGAGCCGCATTATTTGCAGCCGAAACACTGCCTGCTTCTGCCACAGGAATGGCGAGTGGAGAAGCGCTAAACACCAAGGCTCCTGCTAACGCATAGCTTAAAATGGATTTTTTTATTTTAGCGGGCTGGCTGTCATCCTTGAATAAAAATTTCTTCATTATTTTCTAACACTCCTTTAGAAATTTTATAGTTGTACGGAAAAAACAATGCATAAATTTCAGGTTCCTGTTTTTATTCTTCGGACGAGCGTGTGGTTTGCGTGGCAAGTGTATCCCAGAATGAAATATCAGCGTCTGCAATGGAACCGTCCGCTATCGCGCGCACTGCAGCATCAAGTGTCGTAATGGTCTGCTTAATCAGGTAGCCATTGCTTTTCTGCCCAAGGACATACGGTTCGTATTCATGGTCGGACATACCTCTCATTTCAAATAACAGCGTTGAAATGCCATATTCTACAGCAATTCCGTTGCGGCTGATGGTTTCTGCATCGCCTCCGCTGTATTTGGCGATATGGCCCCATCCTGTAGGGTCAACGGCATTAAAGACTACGGCGCCAAGCTGTTTGGATTTCAGTAAAACGTCCGGATCAACATTGGGAGTAGTCGGATAAAGAATAGATCCCGACACAAGCTTGCCGTCGCGCTCACTCTGTGTGCCCTGATGATGAAGGTCAATCATGTAATCAATATCGTATTTGCGCATCACGTTATTATGGAGCGCCTGGGTTTCCGGCTGTATTTTGTTGACGTGGTCGCGATTCAAATCCACTTCACGGGCATTATAGCGCGTTAAATGGCGGTCTCCGCTGGCCACATAATCCTCCAAAGAAAAATCGACATCTCCCATCGCTCCGTCTGCGTTGAGCATTGGCACAATCAGGATATTGACCCCGTCTGTAATCCCTTTCATTTTCCCTGTCCCTAAATGCTTGATAAATTCAAGAGCACCTTCCGTAGTCAGCTGTTCGTTGCCATGCTGCTGGGTCAAAAACAGGATGGTGGGATTTTCAGGATCCGTCAAATATTTCACCAAATATAGATCTCGCCCTTTAACGCTTTGGCCGATTACTTCCAGTTCCATATTCTTTTGCTTTCCTTCCTGTTTCTTTAAGAAATTTACCATTTCATCATACGTGTGCAAAATTGATGTGTTGATGGTTTCGTTGCCGCCATATCCTGGTCCATTGCCAACAGCTTCTGCCGTAGGGGCTGTAAACGGTGAAGCACTTAGCATTAACGCCCCGGCAACTGAAAATGCCACCAGCTTCTTCCTTGCACGATTCTGTTTCCCATCCTTCTGTTTTGTGAATCCGTTGACCATTCATCCACCACTCCCTCTGATTTTATAAAAATTTTCCGGTTCTGGATGCGCGCAAAAGAAATGAACAAGCTGTCCCTCAGAAAGTTTCGCATCCCTAAGGGTTATTCATTTCAAGCTTTGTAAAATCCTTCTAAAAAATCCAAAACAGGAAGATAGTTTTGTAATATTCTATTTATTAGGGTCATTAGGACCAATTGAATTAATTAAACATCCCATCTAAAAAAAACATCCGCCTCTGAAATTCAGAGACGGATGGTTTAAGTAACTAGTTATTATTGGGCAATAGATATATCTGCCTGCAATTCAATCTCTACATTGCCTTTAATTGCCCGGCTAATCATGCAGGATGACTCTGCTTTTTCAGCAAGTTTCCGAGCGAGGGAAGAATCTTTTTCCGAT
The DNA here is from genome assembly GCF_051417975.1 of Planococcus sp. 1R117A. Taxonomy (NCBI): domain Bacteria; kingdom Bacillati; phylum Bacillota; class Bacilli; order Caryophanales; family Caryophanaceae; genus Planococcus; species Planococcus sp. 1R117A. Next base: position 641,253 of record NZ_JBPRLO010000001.1, read on the forward strand.
GCTTCTTTGCCCAGTACCAGTTTTGGTCGATGGATGATCTTTTGATACGTAAAAACGCCGTTCGTAACGTCCACGATGCCTTCAGATTCCATCGTCAGGGATTCCTTGTTCAGCTTGCTGCGCTCCAACATAGCCGCTAGCGTAATGATGTAGCAGGTCGCTGCAGCTCCCAGCAGCATTTCATCGGGATTCGTCCCGACTCCGGGTCCGTCCATTTCCGGCGGAATCGAAATTTCGGTTTTTAAGTTACCTGCTTCGATTTCTCCCACATCATTGCGAAGCCCCGGCCATTGCGCTGTTAAATGAAAACTGTGTTTTGCCAATTTCCTCTCCCCTTTACTATTTATGCTTATTAAGACAACTCTTCTAATTCACCCAGCTTCGGCATCGCCGTAAGCGCTCCGGGTTTAGTGGTGCAAAGTGCCCCTAATTTATTAGCGAATAAGGTGCAATCAATCACTTCCGCCCTTGTTTTAGGCATCCCGTTCAAATGGATATAGCGGAGGGTCCCCGCTACAAAGGCATCTCCCGCCCCGGTTGTATCCACCGGTTGGACCGGAATGACCGGCACGTGGAAATCCTCTCCTTCAAACAAGGCATGCGTCCCGTTTTCTCCATCCGTCAACAACACCAGCGGTATGTTGAATTTTGACAGCTGCTTTATCCCTTCTTCAACAGAATCAGTTTCCATTAAAAAAATCAATTCATCTGTTGTCAATTTCAATATATCAACATTGGCCAGAAATTTAAAAACAGTGTCCCGGCATTGCTCTTCGCTTTCCCATCTAAGCGGACGGATATTGACATCGAAGGAACAAAGCACTCCCTGTTCTTTTGCAAGCCGGACTGCTTCAACCGTGGTCTTCAAGGCTTCCGGATGGAACATTGTGCCCGTACACATATGAAATATACTTGCATTCTTGAATGCTTCGCCTTTCAAATCATGTGCTGCTACTTGAAGATCGGGCGTCTCATTTTCGTAATTGGCAAATATGCGATCATATTCTGGAGTAAAGTGGACATAAACACCGCTCACCCTTTTTTCCGGCACAATAATGGAATAGCTTAAATCGACTCCTTCTTTTTCAAGTTCTCCACGCACAAATGCAGAAGTATCATCATCTCCGGTAATGGTGATGAACTTGGAAGGCAGGCCAAGCCGGCTGACACCAGCAGCCACATTGACGGTTGCCCCTCCCAAATGCCTGTTAAATGAATCATTTTTAGTGTCTAATGCAATATAATCGACAAAAGCATCTCCATAAGTAAGGATGTGCTTTGGGTTTACCATAAAATTGCCTCCTGGTTTTAACGCTCAGCAGCGCTAGGTATTTAATCAGCAAATGATAGTTTCTTCACTTTGATTAAGCTTATGCATTTCATTTACTTCTTCCATTATTTCAGGCACTGTTATAATTAAGCAAGTAAAAGGAGTGACATTGCATGAACCTAACGATACGTCAGGCTATGCCTGAAGATGCAGAAGCTGTAGCTCCGCTGATCATCAATGCGATCGGCGATATCGCAGCTCATATGACAGCTGAATCTGATCCCGAAGCCATTTTGCATAAAGTCGAGGCAATGATCCGCGGCTGCAATACCCGGCACAGCCATCTTTTCACTTGGGTCGCCGAAATGGGTGAAGCAGTTGCAGGAACACTGGTACTTTATCATGGCAGTAAAGCACAGGAACTGGATCAATACCTGATTAACCTGCTCGAAACCGAAGGCCATCACCGGACGATTGAACCGGAAGCCCACCTTGATGAATGGTATATCGATACAGTTTCTGTAGCCCCTCAATTCCAAGGGCAGAAAATCGGAACCAAACTGCTTTCTTATGCAGACCTTTTAGTTCTGAAGGCCGATGGAGGAAAGCTGTCCCTTAATGTTGACGTTGAAAAGGAAGGAGCTATTCGCTTGTATGAGCAGCTGGGCTTTGTTATTTCCGAACCCTGGACCATTATTGGCGAGCCATTCCACCATATGGTTAAAAAAGTAAGCGCCACTGCTTCGATGCAATAAAACAACTGCCGCCTCCGTTTTTCCCGGGGGCGGCAGTTTTTTTTTATTGTTTCTTTGATGGCTGAAAGCTGCTGTATAGCGCTTCACGGCGATCTGTAAATACCGGAATGCGCTTGCGCACTTCTTCCACTTCATCCAGGTCAATGTCCGCATAGCCGATGCCTTCTTGCATTGCCATATCCAAACGGAGTTCTCCCCATGGGGCAATAACCATTGAACTTCCGCCAAAAGCATTTTTCGGATCGCTGCCAACACGATTGACGGCGACAATAAAGCATTGGTTTTCAATCGCCCGGGCTTGCAATAAGATTCTCCAGTGATCAATACGGGCTTCTGGCCATTCTGCAGGAACGAAAATGACCTTAGCTCCGTTTAACGCCTGGGCACGGATCCACTCAGGAAAACGGATATCATAACAAATCACCCCGCCGCAAGTCATGCCTTCCAATTCAAAAGTGCCAAGCCCATTGCCTTCTTCCAAATGAATATGTTCATCCATCAGCCCGAAACGGTGGGCTTTATCGTATTCAGATACCAGTTCTCCGTCTTTATTCACCACAAACATCGTATTATAAAAACCGCTGTCTTTTATGATTGAAACAGACCCACCGACAATATTAACCTGATTGGCTTTCGCAAATTCCTTCAGAAAGTTGACTGTGCGGTTCGAGCCGTCCGCCAGTGTTTCCAATTCTGTCAAAGCATAGCCGGTATTCCACATTTCAGGCAGTACGATTGTATCTGCCCCGTTTCTGGCAGCTTCTTCCAAGTACGCTGAAACTTGGTTAAAGTTGGCTTCCGGTTCCCCAAATACAATATCCATCTGAACACAAGCAATTCTCATATTTTTCTCCTCCAGTAGACAATTCTACTTAAACTCTATAAGATTTGGAGTAGAAGTGCAATTATTTAGAAAATGAGGGACGCAATAATGGAATTTTCAAATCGATTACAACAATTGCCGCCACAATTCTTCTCGAAACTTGCGGCGAAAACAAGCGATGCATTGGCAGAAGGCCGTGACATTATCAATCTCGGACAAGGAAATCCTGATCAGCCAACGCCGTTACATATCATCAAAGCAATGCAGGAAGCAGTAGCTGACCCGAAAAATCATAAGTACTCGCCTTTTCGCGGCATTTCAGAAATGCGTCAAGCAGCTGCTGAATTCTATAAACGCGAATATGATGTTGATATCGACCCAAATACGGAAGTTGCAGTGCTTGCTGGCACAAAAATCGGCTTAGTTGAACTGCCGCTCGCTTTTCTAAATCCCGGCGATTTGATGCTTCTTCCCGATCCCGGGTATCCTGATTATTTATCCGGTGCTCCTTTAGCGGAAGCCCAGTTTGAAACGTTCCCTCTTAAAGTGGAAAATGGTTTTTTGCCAAACTTTGCAGAAATGCCCGAATCGGCCAAAGAACGGGCAAAACTCATCTATTTAAACTACCCGAACAACCCGACAGGCGCTGTCGCCAATCCAAGCTTTTTCGATGATACGGTAGCATTCGCGAAAGAAAACAATATTGCAGTCGTCCATGACTTTGCTTACGGAGCTGTTGGATTTGACGGGATAAAACCGCCAAGTTTTCTGCAATCCGAAGGCGCGAAAGAAGTGGGTGTCGAAATGTACACCTTGTCGAAGACATACAATATGGCCGGATGGCGCATCGGTTTTGCAGTAGGCAATCCTAAAATTATCGAAGCACTGAACCTGATACAGGATCATCTTTTTGCCGGTCTTTCGCCAGCTCTTCAGCTGGCAGCGGCAGAAGCATTGACAGGCGACCAGCAATGCGTCATCAGCCTGGTCGAAACTTACGAAAAACGCCGGACTGTCCTTAAGAGAGAGTGTGAGCGCATCGGCTGGAAGATTGACGCCCCGAAAGGCTCTTTCTTTGCTTGGCTGCCTGTTCCTAAAGGCTTTACCAGTGTCGAGTTTGCGGATTATCTATTGGAACACGCCAATATTTCAACAGCTGCCGGCAGCGGCTTTGGAGAAAGCGGCGAAGGCTATATCCGTGTCGGCCTCTTGGTGGACGAAGCACGCATCGCAGAAGCGATTGGACGGATCGAGAAATTGAATTTGTTTTGATGCCGGCTCTGTTCAATAGCATTAGAAAAAAGTATATTTATCATGCTAACGGAATAAACATCCCTCTTTTATTGGCGCAATGCCGGATCCTGTGCTCCAGCCGGACGCTTTCCGCGGGCTCGCGCCGAACTAACGAAAACCTGTGCTCCTGCGCTAGCTCGTCGCAAAGACTTGTCCTCGCCAGCCTCGGTCAAGTCTTGACTGATGCCCGAGTGGATTTCGGCACTTCGCTGCCCCGCAGGAGTCGCCGGCTTGCGCTCCGGATCCTGGAACCAAGCGTCCACCAGGAACAAATGCTGCAGCTGAAGACCCCGCAGGAAGCGAATTGTGCTTGCACGATTCGTTTGCGACGAAGCTAGCTAGCGCAGCGATGTAGGAGCACCGGGTTTTCCAGTGACGAGGAGGCTGAAGCCGAGCCCACGGAAAGCGAAGTGGCCGGCCAGGTTGGTTTTATTCAACCATAGTCATCAGCCTTTGACTTTGTCTACAGTCTGAAAAAAGCTCAGCCTATAATCGGCTGAGCTTTTTTATTTCAGTCAACTATTTACGCCTCTTAAATGCCACCGTTTGCAATTTAAAAGATGAAAGATTCCACTCTTCCCATAAAAAATGCCCAACAAATCACATCAATTTGTTGGGCGTTTCAGCTGGCTTCTTTTATCCAGCTCCTTCAAGCAAGAGTTCCATTGACCGTAAGGGTTCGATTATTCGTTTTCAGATTTTATAGCAGTTATTAATTCCATATCCCAATACAGATCAGAACTTTGGGCATCGTCTTGGTGCACTTCTGCTGCCAGGACATTTCGTCCCTCCACCAAGTGTTCCAATTGGTTTTCATCCAACCGAATTCTTTCCACTTTGCCTTCTTCTGACAGATTTTTATCGGCTACATCATATAAATAATCGTCAAAGGAGATATCGCCTTCAGGCAAATTGAAGCGCCCGATTTCCTGTCCGTTCAAATAAAGGATTACACTGTCATCCACAGTAAAATCGATAAAGCCTAAATCCCCAATCGAATCTAAATCTTCCACTTCAAACTCGGTTCGGAAATAAGAGGTAGCGAATTTATCGGATTCTTTGGATCCATAGCCTATTTCCGTTTCAATTTTTCCAAATCGTTCATGTTCTTCATCTTCCGGATAACCTAAAGGAGCGTTTCCAGTGTCCCAGTCGCTGTCATCGAATTCTGGTTCTCTCCATTCCGTTCCTTGGTCAGAACCGTCATCGAGATAAGACCATTCACTGTTTTTTTCAATGAACTGTTGCTCTTCCTGATCAACGATGGAAAGAGTGGTTTCTTCCGTTTTGAACGTCTCTCCTTCAATTGCCACTTCTGCCCAAACCTTGACTTCTCCTAATTCTGCATTTTCAGTCAGAGAAACCTTGCCATCAGCTGCGAAAGAGACTTGCCCTTCCCGGTCTGCTTTGTATTCGACTTGTTCCGGAAGGATATCATACTGCGCCCCTTCCACATTTGTCCCCTTCACCTTCAGCACCACTTCCGGGTAAAGGGAAATGGGTTTAACAGGCAATACATTACCGGTAACTTCCAGATTCACTTTCTCCAGCGCTGGAATCACTACGGGAATTGCGGGGTCCTTTATGATCTTATAAGAATCCACTGCCTCCATTGTATCAACGCGGTAAGTAGTAAACTCCAGGCTCGTCGGAGTAACCGCCACATTTGTAAAAGTGGTCGTTTCCAGCTGGTTCCTCACCGCTGCATACGGCTCAGGGTTAGGTTCAATTGCGTAATATTTACTGCCGCTGGATGAATTGGCTGTAAAATAAACCGTTCCTTCCGGATTCACAACACTGCCATTTTGAACCATATGGTTTTTCAGCGGCTGCAGCGCCTTCATTTGATAGGTGCGGACATAGCTATGGTCATGTCCCATCAATACAGCATCAATATCCAGCGCATCTATTGCCGGCACAAGGCTTTCCCGCAATTTGAGGATCTTTTCTGAATCCGAATGGGCGGCTGCACTGTAAATGGAATGATGGAATACGACAAACTTCCATTTGAAGTCACGGTCAGCCGTTGCTTCGATCGTTTCATTCATAAACTGGATATGTTCTTCTGCCTTTTCATTGTTCGAATTTAAATTCATGATCAACGTGTCGCCGTAAGTGAAATAATAATCTCCGCCGGATTTGTCGTAATTGCCTAATTCAGGGTTCTGGTTCGGCACATTGAAATGATATTCATAATATTTATTGTAGTCATGGTTCCCAATGGTTGTGGCGGTCGGGTATTGCCGCAAGGCATCAGGAGCAAAATAAGCAACAAATTCTTTTTCCGAGCTTCTGTAATCCACTTGGTCCCCCGCCGATTGAATAAAACTGGCATCCGGGAATTTTTCAATCGCTATGTTCAGTGTATTCTCCCAGCCCTTCCTGTCTTCCGCCACATCACCGGAAGCACCGATTTGCGGGTCACCCATTAACAGAAAATTATAAGCATCTGCATTGCGCGTTTTGAAACTGTACATTTCCGACCATTTCCCTTTGCCGTCACCCAGCCTGTAAACATACTCGGAGGCCTGTTCAATGCCGGTGATTGTCGCCTCGTGAGCAGCAAAACCGAATGATGCCTTGTCCAATTCTGCAGCTACAACTTCAGCATTTTCCGGAAATTCTGCAGGCACTCCTTCTGTAATTTTGGCGTATTGAATGACACCGGGAAAGTTGGTCTTTGGGGAGTACCAGGAAAAATTAAAGCTGGTTTCATCCGCTCCAGGCGCGAATGCTATTGCTATTGCAGGATAAACGTCTGGATTGTTGTAGCGGGCCAGAAATTCTTTATCCCAGATTTTCAACGAACTATACATTTTATCCTGATAAGTGCGCTTTTGTTCATCCACCAGTTTTCCGGCAAGGCCATATGTATCCATTACCGTGTCCTCCGGGAAATCCTGACCGCTTAAAGTGCTGATTGCTTTCGCTTCAGCCGCTCCATTTGCTGCTGCCGTACCGGTATTTGCACTCAAAGGAGAAAATGCTATAAAAAGTCCAATGGCCGCTAGAGATAAGTTCTTCCATGTTTTCGAGTTTCCCATTGAATGAGCCATTATTATCACTCCCATGCCTAATTCCTATTGTTTTGAAGCTGTTAAGATGCACCATACATCTTTTTCTCATGCAAGCTGTGTAGAATCTCAGCTTCCTAAATCTTAAAAAGCTTTCTGATTTTTCTTATTATACATGAAAAATAGCGAAAAGAAAGCTGTAAATAGGTTCCATGTAACATAATTTTTTTGACAAAACATGACAAAATGGACATTCTCAATCTATAGAGCCAGAAATATTCAGCAGCATAAAAATAAGAAGCGCGGAATAATTCCGGGCTTCTTATTTTTATTAATCCTGCCTTGTTTTCTGGCTTAGCTGTCCGCTTTACATCCAAACGAATTCCAGCCGAAGCATTTTAAATCTGTTTCTCACTGGAATTTCAAGCTCAATATATTTTGTTCCTATCAAGAATCTCTGCCCAAACTATTAAGTTCCGATCCGGGGCCAAATAGGCCGCTCCCCTTATTTGACGATGCCGATGTTCTCTACCGGCGACAAGCGGAACTTCACTTCCCCAATGACTGCTTCTTCTAAAATAAAACCAATTATCCGGGAATCGACGCTGTTTAACCGATTGTCCCCTAAAACAAAATAACAGTCTCCAGGCACTATAAACTCTCCAAAATCGGCTGTCAGTTCCGGATAGCCATTTTCTTTTGCCCATTTCCGGTTTTCTTCGAGGTAAGGTTCAGCAACCCGCTTCCCATTCAAGTACAATTGATCATCTTTCATCTCCACCCGGTCTCCCGGAATACCAATCACGCGTTTGATGTAATTTTTCTTATCGGGTGCTACAAAAACAATCATATCAAAATTGTCAATCCGGCTGATTTTACTCAAGACTACTTTATCGTCTTCTTCAAAAGTTGGCATCATGGATTGCCCGTGGACCGAAACCGGTTCAAACAAAAATTGACGGGATACCAGAACAATGGCGGCAGTAAGAATAATAATTTTCATCCAATTAATAAGGCCATTCAATGCTTCTTCATCCACAGGCATCCCCCTCTTGTTATTTTTTCTCCATTCAATCTTACTACAGTGCCCGCCTGCTTGCACTTTGACTTTTGCTATTCCTTTATGGTCTTGCTACAATTATGTAAATATTCCGAAAAGGAGATGGAACTTTTGAAAACTTTGCCCGCTAAAGAGGTCATTTACAGTTTCTCCACCTTAAATCCGCCTGTGCTGCATATCCGTCCCGGGGATACTGTGGCAATTGAAACCTATGATTGCTTTAAAAACCAGATCCAGTCCGCCGATCAGGAAGTCGCTGCAATCGATTGGAATGAAATCAATCCTGCAACCGGACCGATTTTTATTGAAGGAGCGGAATATGGGGACCTTTTGAAAGTGACGATTGATGAATTGGAAATCGGCACTCAAGGAGTTATGGTAACTGGACCGGAACTTGGTGTGATGGGTCATCGGCTCGAACAAATGGAATCGAAGATTATTCCGATCAAAGACGGTAAAGCCATATTCAATGAACGCCTGCATCTGCCTTTGAATCCCATGATTGGCGTAATCGGAGTAGCCCCTGAAGGAAAACCTGTATCATGCGGCACCCCCGGGCCGCATGGAGGCAATATGGATACAAAACTCATTACGAAAGGCGCGACGCTGTACTTTCCTGTCTTTACAGAAGGCGCTCTTTTTGCCTTAGGCGATTTTCATGCGGCGATGGGAGACGGAGAGGTCAGCGTTTCCGGAATTGAAGTTCCTGGGCGTGCCACCGTCACCTTTGATGTCATCAAAGGAAAGCATTCCAAATTCCCGATTCTTCAAAACAGTGAGGGATTCGCCATGCTTGTTTCGGCAATGACTCTTGATGAAGCGGTGAAGACGGCTGTCGAAGAAACAATTGACTTGCTGCTTCCTTATACCGACATGAGTGTCAGTGAAATTACCATGCTGATGAGCGCAGCAGGTGAAACTCAAATCAGCCAAGTGGTGGATCCGCTTGTCACTGTCCGCTTTTTCGTGCCCCAGCATGTGCTGGATTCCTTGGACATTCAATTATTCAGTTAAAGGAGGCCATTATGTTTAAAGGAGAAAAAGTTTGTTTAACGGCAATGCGTGCTGAAGATTTACCCGACTATCGAAAATGGAACGGCGAAGCGGGATTCGGCCGAAATTACAATTCCAGCCCGATACGTGAAATTTCCGAGAAGCAGGCAAACGACTGGTTCCAGGAAAATACGGAGCGGGATTTTCGCTTTGCCATCCGTCCGGTCGGGCTCGATACCTTTATGGGCGTCTGCGCCATTGAAGATATTGAGTGGCCACACCGGGTCGGCTGGGTATCCATTGCGCTTGGTCCTGATTTCCAAGGCCATGGATATGGCACAGAAGCGATGGCTATACTGATGAATTACGCCTGGAATGAATTGAACTTGCACCGGCTGCAGCTCACTGTTTTTGATTATAATCAGCCTGCAATCGCAATGTATGAGCGATTGGGTTTTCAAAAAGAAGGCGTTTATCGGGAGTTTTTACAGCGTGACGGAAAGCGGCATGACATGTATTTATACGGCAAATTGACGTCAGAATCGTCCGACTTTTGAGCGAAACGCCATTCTGTGTTACACTCAAGAAAAAATGTAGGTGATAAGAATGGTAGGAAGAAATGATCCGTGCCCATGCGGCAGCGGCAAGAAATACAAAAAGTGTCACGGAAAACAACAATCCGTTTCCATTAATGACTTAGTGAATGACGAACTTTTCAAAGTTCGCCAGCAATTCTTTTCAGAAAACCCGAACCAGGAACAACTGCCGGATTTCCGTCAGCTTCAACAGGAATGGCAGCCTCAGTTAATGGAATCGATGGCAGAAAATGATGCGCAAGCATTTGTCATTGAAAACTTTTTGTTTATGAAAAAACCGGAATTATGGCAGAATTTCTTAGTGAAGCATATTGAGCTTGCTCAACGCCCAACTACTAAAGAAGTTCTTGAAAACTGGAAGAATGTCCGGGTTTTCCTTGGACAATTCATCAAAGGCAATGAGGCATCCGCTCAGTTTAAAGATGCTTTCACCGGTGATATTTACGAAATGACTGACCAGCCTCCGACTGATATGCAGGATGGCCAAGGCTTATTGGCAATTTTGCTTCCTGATTCCCGCATCGGAGAAAAAGGCGCATTGTTCTTGAACGGCTACTTGACCGTAGTCGGCGATTTCAATCCATTCTTTGAGCAATTGAAAGCCAAGATGGAAGCTGAAAAAGCTGTAGATGGCAACCAATATGTGCATGAGCATTATCTGGAAGTCGTTGAACAAATTGTGAAGTATTCAACCGGTACCGTAGAAGAAAGCATCGAGCTTTCCCCGGAACACGGGTTGGTTATGACAGAGCTTAACAAACACATCGAGCAAGCTGACTTTGATGATGAAACTGTAGATAACGTGACCAGCATCATGAACAGCTACCTGGTCAGCCAGCAGCCAACTGTCCAAAAACCGGAAGCACTTGTTGCAGGTTATTGGCGCTTCCTGCAGGACCATGAATTGATCAAAGGGCCAATGCTCGCTCCGAAAGACTTGAGTGAAAAGTTCAATGTTTCATCAAGCACTATCTTGAAACGTTCAAAAGAATTCGGTTCTTATTTCGAAGAATTGCTAGCTAAAAATTAAACCAAGAAAAAAGAGCAGCCGCGGCTGCTCTTTTCCTTTTCATTTCAATAGAGAATGACTCTACTGCATGACATCCTTCTACTCCCCTTTTCTTCTCCGGAACCGAATCAGCATATAAACCAGGATTCCAGTTACAGCCAAAAATAAATACAGCCGCAAAAAACGGATGGCCATCCACTCGCCTCCTGAAAATCCCAAGCCATAATTCAAGAGAACCAAAACCGATAAAATAATTCCTGCGGCAAAGAAAAGCAAGGAAATCCCTTTTATAAAATTAAGAAAAACTTCCATCGTCTCAACTCCTTTATCACAGAAACACCGGGAATTTAATTAACAGGTATTTATTGAAAAATAGAAATTTAATAGCAGTTTATGCACAAAATCAAAAAGTTATCCTTCTTTTCTGTGGACTACTAGTGAAAAAGATGTTTATTCACATGTGGATAACTTTTCTGACATCTTTTTATCCACAGGTTTACATTTTCATCTTCTCTCAAAACCTTGAATATCTTATTTTTTTTTAAGTCGTACGAGGAGTTTTTACTCTCATTTTCCGATGCTCCCGCCGTGCTGGCGCAGAGTTGAAAAACAGTTTCTCTCCCTCGGATTCTGGAATCACTCCAGGAACCGGCACCGGTTTTCCATTATCGCCCATTGCCACCATCGTCAAAAATGATTCAGTAGTCAGTTTTTCTTCACCGGTCTGCAGATTTTGAGATTTTACACGGACGTAGACTTCCATCGATGTGCGTCCTGTAGAAGTCACATTTGCTTCCAATTCCAGCACTTCCCCGACATGGGCTGAGGATAAGAAGTCGACAGAATCGATAGAAGCCGTGACCACGACATGGCGGCGTGAATGTTTCATGGCCGCGATGCCTGCTATTTCATCTATATACGCCAGTACCTTTCCGCCAAAAATCGAATTCATGTGATTCGTATCCGGCGGCAGCACCAATTTTGTCTGGATTGTTCTGGATTCTTTCATTGGCTTTGCTTCCATTTTCAACACTCCTTTCAATTAATGCTAACTTGTGAAAAGGAAAACGGCAAGCTTTGCTGCTATGGTATATTTACATTAAGGGGGAGTAAAGATGACTGAATTTCTGCATATTTTAAACACACCGGAATTCCAATCAAAAGAAACGTTAAAACAGCAGCTTAAAATGTTGGGCATAACAGCCGGAGACTCTCTTATGGTCCATTCCTCGTTAAAATCGATGGGATGGATAGCAGGAGGCGCTCAAGCCGTTGCAGAAGCCTTAATAGAGACCATAACGGCCGAAGGCACTCTCATCATGCCTTCACAGTCTACAGACAACTCTGATCCTGTTTACTGGATGAATCCGCCCATACCTGAAAACTGGCATCAGCCATTCCGTGAAAATTCGCCGGCTTATGATCCCCATTTAACCGAGCTCCGGGGAATGGGAAAAATTGCGGAATGTTTTCATCGCCATCCTGATACCATTCGCAGCCCTCATCCCTCTCATTCATTTTTGGCTTTAGGAAAACAAGCAGCCGAATGGATGAGCGAACAGCCAATCGACGATTCGTTCGGACAAAACTCGCCGCTTGGTAAAATGATGAAAGCGGATGTGAAGATTCTCTTTATTGGAACCGGTTTTGATTCCTGTACGGCTTTGCATTACGCTGAATTTGTCCAGGAAACGCGGACTACTTCTCCGCAAGGCGCCGCTATGATGATTGACGGAAAACGCGTCTGGCAAACTTATGACTGTGTAGATATGGACGCTGACCGTTTTCCCGAACTGGCCAAAGACTATCCAGGCGAAATTATTGCCGGCACCCTTGGACAAGCGGAAGTGAAGCTGGTCGAAATGCGGCCGCTCGTCGAGTTTGGCATCGAATGGCTCCAGAAACATCCGGCACCGGTTGAAAAATAGCATTAAGAAAAGCCGATCCCATTAATGAAGGGACCGGCTTTTCTTAAGAGATAATTTCATCCAGTAAATTTTCGAGCCTGTTATTATTAGCGTTAAATGAGTCCACGAATGCATTAATGATTTCAGCAGGTTCCGGAATCTTTTCCCATTCGAGCTGATAACCTGCATTAATTGCCAGCTGCCGGGCAAATTCCCGGACGGTGCGCCCATTGCCTTCCCGAAAAGGATGAAGCGCATTTAATTCCGCTAAAAAATAAGCGAGTCGCGGAATGAATCTTTCGCGCGGTAAATCTTTTAGATAGTTTTCAGCAGCCAGCTCTGTAAAAATCTTATGAAGTTCAGGCTCGATAAACTTTGGATGGGCAAAAGAAGAAGATCCTTTTGAAATCATCTCTTTTCGCAACTCCCCTGCAAAGGGATACACATCCTGAAGAATGTATTGATGGATCGCTAAAAAAGCTTCCATATCCACGGGATTTGCAGGCTTATTAATTTTCAGCTCAGAAAGACGGAAAAGAGTATAGACTTTTTCCAGCTCTTTCAATTTCTCATCATCCATCAAGTTAAAGTTGTTGATCAATACGTCCGAATCCGGATAGCAATACAACGAAGAATGCTGATACTTAGACATTGAATTTCGTCTTAATGGCCCGGTGGAATTGTGCTTCCGTCTGTTCACCAGTCAAGACCGACCGAACAAAATTCCGATCATCATTTGTCACGTTAAACCCTTCAGTGGTGAGCGAATGTGACGCATAGGAAATCGCATGGTTGGCTTGTTCACGGGTAACCCGGTTCACTAATTTCGTCAAAATCATTACCACCTTTCATTCTTTTATTATAGCATTTCCTACCCCCTCTTTCCATTGTGAACACTGGATTTAAGCGCTTTTTAAACTAAAAAACCCTATAAAAAAATAAGAAAAGCCAGGTGCGGAAACACCCGGCTTTTCTTATATCTGCTGCTGTAATTCTTTTGTTTCTTCCGGAGTAAATGCCCTCGATCTTGTCAAAAAACGCTTGCCTTCCACTCCTTCAAGAGAAAACATGCCACCCCGTCCTGCGACTACATCAATGATCAGCTGCGTATGGCTCCAGTAGTCAAACTGGTTTTTATGCATATAGAATTTGCTGCCGCCGATTTCACCGAGCATCACATCCTGATCACCGATGAACAAATCGCCTTCTGGGTAACACATAGGTGAACTGCCGTCACAGCAGCCTCCCGACTGATGGAACATGACTGGCCCGTGCTGTTGTTTCAGCAATTCTATCAGCTCGAGTGCCGCATCCGTTGCCGTTACACGTTCGACCATAGGTATCCCTTCTTTCCTGGTAAAGAGAAACTTAATCTGCAGGGGTTCATCCTGCAGATTATTAGTTGATCCATTCGGGCTTTTACGGTCAGTTGATTTTCTTACTGACCGTTAAAGCGGGATAAAGAAAAACTTAATCTGCAAGGGTTCATCCTGCAGATTATTAGTTGATCCATTCGGGCTTTTACGGTCAGTTGATTTTCTTACTGGCCGTTAAAGCGGATCAAAAGAATCCTTGTTTGTTGTCACTATAGCTGACAAGCATATTCTTTGTCTGCTGGTAGTGGTCCAGCATCATTTTGTGGTTCTCGCGGCCAACGCCCGACATTTTGTAACCGCCGAATGCAGCATGAGCCGGATACTGGTGGTAGCAGTTTGTCCAGATGCGCCCTGCCTGAATGCCGCGGCCGAAACGATAAGCGGTATTCGTGTCGCGTGTCCAGATGCCCGCTCCTAATCCATACAAGGTGTCATTAGCGATTTCAAGTGCTTCTTCTTTTGTTTTAAACGTTGTCACTGATACGACCGGCCCAAAAATTTCTTCCTGGAAGATCCGCATTTTGTTGTCGCCTTTGAAAACAGTTGGCTTGATGTAATAGCCTTCTGCCAAATCGCCTTCTAAAATATTGCGGTCACCGCCGATCAATACTTCAGCGCCTTCCTGCTTTCCAATATCCAAATACGACATGATTTTTTCCATCTGCTCTTGTGAAGCCTGGGCACCCATCATTGTTTCAGGATCAAGCGGGTTGCCGATTTTGATAGCTGCTACCCGTTTCAATGCTCGCTCCATAAATTCTTCATATATATCTTCCTGAATCAGCACACGTGAAGGACACGTACAAACTTCACCTTGGTTCAAAGCGAACATGACGAAACCTTCGATTGCTTTATCAAGGAATGCATCATCCTGGTCCATAATATCTTTAAAGAAAATGTTCGGTGATTTCCCACCCAGTTCCAATGTAACCGGAATCAGGTTCTGAGAAGCGTATTGCATAATCATACGGCCCGTTGTTGTTTCGCCTGTAAAGGCAATTTTGCTGATGCGCGGGCTCGAAGCAAGTGGTTTTCCGGCTTCCAAGCCGAATCCGTTTACAATATTCAATACGCCCGGCGGCAAGAGATCTCCAATCAGTTCAGCCCAGACCAAAATACTGGCAGGTGTCTGCTCAGCCGGTTTCAAGACAATACAGTTGCCCGCTGCCAAAGCAGGTGCCATTTTCCAAGTCGCCATAAGAAGCGGAAAGTTCCAAGGAATGATCTGTCCCACCACACCAAGCGGTTCATGGAAATGATAAGCAACTGTATCTTCGTCAATTTGGCTGATGGAACCTTCCTGCGCACGGATGACTCCTGCAAAATAACGGAAATGGTCAATCGCCAAAGGCAAATCGGCATTCAGTGTTTCCCGGACCGCTTTTCCGTTGTCCCATGTTTCTGCAACAGCCAGCATCTCTAAATTCTGTTCCATCCGGTCTGCAATTTTAAGCAGGATATTCGAACGTTCCGTGGTGGAAGTTTTGCCCCATGCTATTTTCGCCGCATGCGCTGCATCGAGTGCCGCTTCTACATCTTCCGCTGTTGAACGGGCGATTTCTGTGAATTTTTTTCCGTTTACCGGCGATACATTGTCGAAATACTGGCCTTTTGCCGGCGCCCGCCATTCACCATTTATATAATTTTCATATCTCTCTTTAAATCTACTTTTCGCACCTTCCGTGTTTGGAGCTGAATACAATACCATTTTGTTTCCTCCCTTATCTTTTTTCGCCTCTATGTATCCGCTTACATCACGCAAATCCAGCAGACTATTCCAAGAGACAGCTTCCCTTCTATATTGTCAAACTAATCTAAAAATTGCAACCCTTTTATTGTAAATTCTCTTCTCTTCCCTATCCTCCGTTTTGTTTAAGGTTTTATCAGGGTATAATAGGATATATCAATGAAATATACATTCGAAGGGATTTTTTTATGAGAATCAATAAGTTTTTAAGTGAAACAGGCATTACTTCAAGACGCGGTGCGGATAAATTTATAGAAGACGGACGGGTGACCATCAACGGTGAGAGGGCTGAACTCGGAAGCAAAGTGCAACCTGGGGACGAAGTGCGGGTAGATGGCAATCTCATTGAACAGCCGAAGCAGCAATACGTTTATATCGCGCTTAATAAACCTGTAGGCATCACCAGTACGACAGAACGCCATATTGAAGGGAATATTGTCGACTTTGTTAACCATCCGCTTCGCATATTCCATGTCGGACGGCTGGACAAAGATTCGGAAGGGTTGATTTTACTGACGAATGATGGAGATATCGTCAACGAAATTCTGCGTGCAGAAAACGAACATGAGAAAGAGTATATCGTCAAAGTGGATATGCCAGTAACCGAATCTTTCCTTAAGAAAATGTCGGAAGGAGTAGAGATTCTCGATACGAAGACGCTCCCTACGACAACCGAAAAATTATCCAAATACTCTTTCCGCATTATTTTGCGCCAAGGGCTGAACCGCCAAATCCGCCGTATGTGCAGCGCTTTGGGATACGAAGTTCGCGGCTTAAAACGAATCCGTATCATGAACATTCAGCTTGGAGATTTGCCCGTCGGAGAGTGGCGGGATTTGACCGATAAAGAACGGAACGAATTATTCGCTCAACTGGACTATAAACCGAAACGATAGGAGAATCAGGCATGCTTACAATGACGAATACTCCGAACCACACAGGCGTCAAAATCAGCGGCGATTACTTTGATTTGGACGAGCTGAATCAGGCTTTTTACCACGTAATCGGCGACGAAAACAAATATTATGATTATGCAGGCGCACGTACGCGCATTCTCGGGATTTCCTATGAGATCCGTCATGCTGCACAAGGAGACCGCAATGTCGAATCTGTTTTCAACGGCCTGCATGACCATATGAAAAAGCAGCATAGTTTTATCGCTCCAGACAAGAACATCTATTTTTCAACCGAAGTTCTATGGCCCGAAGTTCTGTATGCAGCTATCGCGCTGAAAGATTTTGTCCGGCTTCACCGGGAAGATGCCAAATTTCCGGACTGGGACGTCCATTTGCATGTCATTGCCCGGTTCCAGTCACTCGTCCTCGACTGCCTCCACGGACAAGTGCCTGAAGAAGAATATCAGCAGATCTTAAAAGCTTTTCAACAAGCGGTTCCAGGGGAAGAATACGCCATCCAATACATCGATTTCTTAAATATAAAATATATAGACATGCCTAAAAAACAGCGCGAGAAAAGCTTGGGCGTCATCGCTTTGAAAATTGCTATGCAAGATAAAGATTACGTCGCTTTCCGAAACCAGGTCCTGGCAGCGGCCACCCCCAACAAAGTGCCGATTCATGAAATCAGGCTGCAAACTGAGTACCCTGAGGAAATTGAGTGGTAGTTAAAAAGCTGGCGCTTCGAATTCGTAGCGCCAGCTTTTTTATCGTTTAATTTGCATCACTATTAAGTCACTTGCTTCAATTGCAGTCAAGCTGTGTTTTTCATGTGGAGCCATGTAAAGAATGCGTTCAGTCGAGACTTCTGCTGGTTGTCCCTCGACAGTAAAGTTTACTTTCCCGCTTTTTACAATGATCGCAACATCCGCGTCGACTTCATGTTCCGGAATCGTCTCGCCTTGCTGCAATTGTATATTGATGATTTTTGTTTTTTCAAAGTTGAGAACTTGCTGAATATGTTTTGCTTTATCTTTTATATAATAAGGCGTATTCATTAACTCCATCATTCTCTCTCCTTTATAAAACAGTGTTATTTACTATACCCTCATATGCAGCCTGTAAATCATTTACATTTCCTCTTTACTTTTTAGCCCGCTAAAGGTTTTTATCTAAAGCAGAAGTTGTTTCTGTTTAGCCTTAGTACAGCATAGGGTATATTTTTTACAAGACATCTTTTATTATGGTCGGGAGTTGATCTGGTATGGTGAAAAAGTTAGTCCCACTCATGCTCATTTTATGTTTGGCGGCTTGTGGAGGAAATGCGGAACTTACTGAGGAAGGCGAAACAGAAGTCACCGCTCCTGAAGGAGAACTTGATCCAACCGCTCCTGAAGCAGTAGATGAAGCGAAGCCCACCACCTTTACTGCTTTAAGGGATGGGGAAGTGGCTGAAGGAACTGCGGTCATTTTATCAGGAGAAGTTGAAGAATTGACAGATGACGGCGCTTTTCCTGCTTTCATCTTAACGGATGGGGAAAACCAAGTATTTATCCGAAATATGGCTGAAACTTTAGTTGAAGCAGGAGATTCTGTAGCTGTGCATGGCATCTATGACGGAGTAGCTGAAGAAGAGTTGCCCCTCATTTCTGCATCTGTTATTGAGACTGAATAACCGCTGTTGTCCATTCTGGATATAAAAAACCAGCTCACAGAAGAGCTGGTTTTTTTCATGTTCAATAAAGTTCATCGTTCAGGTTCAGCTGGCTCAGATACATCATCCAATGCGATTTCTGCATTATCATAGGATTTGTCTTTCACCGCGATATCGCCCAAAGAAACAATCCCTACGATTTTATCACCTTCTACAACTGGCAACCGCCGAATTTGATGCTGTGCCATTAAATTTGCTGCATCTTCAACATCCATATCCGTGCTCGCAGTCACTGGGTCGGAAGAAAGAATGTCCGATACCGGGCTGTCCAATGATTTTTGTTCAGCTATTCCGCGTGTGACGATATCTCGATCCGTTATGATGCCCACTAGTTTATCATTATCGACGATAGGAATCGATCCGACATCCAAGTCTTTCATTTTTGCTGCAATTTCCTGCAAAGAAGTTTGAGTGGAGCAAGTATCCACATTGCTGGTCATAATTTCTGTAACTTTCATGGTTTATTCCTCCGTTTTAGAAAAGTTATTTTGTTAACTTACAGTCTTAACGAAGCTTTATCCAATTTTCCTGATCTGCTACATTCAATCACTAATCCCCGTGGACTTGCCTCCTTTCAAAAGCGTCTATTACTCTTTAACCGATTTTCTGAATTAAAAACACCTTAACGGAAAAGAAAAAGGGATCCGATTCAAAAATCGGATCCCTTTTAGTCTTTTTATCATTCCACCAGTTGAATAAATTGGCGTGTCCGTTCATGCTTTGGATTCTCGAAAAAGGTTTTTGGATCAGCTGATTCGACGATGACGCCTTTATCGAGCATAATTACACGATCCGCCACTTCCTTGGCAAACTTCATTTCATGCGTGACGACTACCATCGTCATCCCTTCTTCAGCGAGCTGCTTCATAACTTGCAGCACTTCGCCCACCAGTTCCGGGTCAAGTGCCGATGTAGGCTCATCAAACAGCAGGACCTTCGGTTCCATCGCTAAGGCACGAGCAATAGCCACCCGTTGTTTTTGGCCGCCTGATAGCTTGCTTGGATAAACATTTGCTTTTTCCGCAAGCCCTACTTTTTCAAGAAGTGCCATCCCGAGCTGCTTCGCTTTTTCTTTGTCCATCTTTTTCACAGTGACCGGCGCTTCGATGACGTTTTCCAGCGCTGTTTTGTGCGGGAAAAGATTGAAATGCTGAAACACCATTCCCACTTCGGCACGGATATCCGCTAATTTATCTTTCTTGGGATTAACGACATGGCCGTCAATTGTGATTTTTCCGCTGTTCATTTCCTCCAAAAAGTTAAAGCAGCGTAAAAGCGTGCTTTTTCCTGATCCACTGACACCGACAAGTACCACAACCTCCTGGGGTTTCACTTCTAAATCGATGCCTTTTAACACTTCTAAATCCCCGAAGGACTTATAGATGTTTTCTCCAATGATCATGATTTGTCCCCCCTTTACGCTTTGTCTACATCCAGTCTGTTTTCATACCATCTGACGATATAAGTGAAAATCATAACCAGCACTAAATAATAGAAACCTACGACTATGAATGTCTCAAATTGCTTAAACGAACTTGCTGCCGCCCGGTTCGCCACCGAAAATAGCTCCGCTACCCCGATCATCCATACCAGAGATGAATCTTTTAGTGTGATGATGAATTGGTTGCCAAGCGGCGGAATGGAACGGCGAAGCGCCTGCGGGAAAACAATTCTCCGCATGGTCTGGTTGTTCGTCATGCCGAGCGCCCGGCTCGCTTCTGTCTGTCCCTGGTCAATCCCTTGAATGGCACCGCGGAAAATCTCTGCGATGTAGGCCCCGTTATGAACCGCAAGGGCAATAGCTCCTGCCCAGAAATTATCCAGGACAATAATTTGTGTAATCCCGAAATACAGGAACATAATCTGCACCAATAATGGCGTTCCCCGGATAATTGTAATATAAAGATTCGCAATGCCTTGCAGAATCTTGGATTTCGAAATTTTCATCAGGGCAAAGAATAAGCCCAGCACCGTACCGAGAATCACCGAAATTGCAGTCAATTGCAAGGTGATGACAACGGCTTCCAAAAATCCCGGATATGTGGTTAGAAAAATATCAATTATCGTTCGAATACTCTCCATGGCGATTCCCCTCTCTCAGCTTAGCGCAGAACTTCGATTCCTTCTGTCTCCACTTCGAGGAGGTTAGTACCGAACCATTTTTCAGAAATCTCCGCATAAGTTCCATTCTCAATGATGGCATCCAATGCTCTGTTGATTTCTTCCAGCAACGCTTTATCTTCCGGACGTACAGCAATTGCCGCTTCTTCAATCCATAAATTTTCGCCGATATCTTTAATTTCAAGGCCGGCCTTCTGCGCTTCAAAGCCAACAACATCAGCTGTGATAACTGCATCTACGCGTCCTGGCACTAATTCCTGCAAAGCTACAACATCACTATTATAATACTGGATGTCGTCTGTAAACTCTTTTGCAGCCGGTTCATATGTTGTTTGGGCAACAATCCCAATTTTCTTGCCTTCAAGGTCAGCCGGTTCCTGAATTTCTGTATTTCCTTCAGCTACCCAAATTTTACCGCCCGATAGATAGTAAGGATCTGAGAACGCAACCGTTTTCGCACGTTCATCTGTAATTGCCATTGATCCGATAACCGCATCATACTTTTTACCGATCAAGCCCTGGATAATTGTTTCAAACGGGTTAGTTACCGGATTATGTTCCAATCCCATTTCTTCCGCAAGGGCTGCACCGATTTCAATATCAAAGCCTGTCAGTTTTCCGCCTTCTTCATAATTGAATGGTTTATAAAGTCCGCTGGCTGCAGTAGTGAATTTACCTTCCTCCAATAATCCCAGCTCATTTCCGCCGCCTTCAGTGCTTGATCCTTCCGAACCGGTTGAGTCTTCTGATCCTCCGCAAGCTGCCAAAACCAAACCTGCTGACAAAATTACACTTAAAAATGATAATTTCTTTTTCATCTTATTCTCCCCTTTTCGATTTATATAATTGACCAAAGCGCCGAAGCGTTTCGGGACTTGCCAGTAGTGTGAGCGCTTTTTAGTAAAAAATATTCTTCTCTTTATATACTGCTTCGATCCTCGCCAAGTTCTCTTTTACTTTGGCATGCTCTTTCACATATACAAATCGCATAATCGAAGTCAAGAGTGCATGGACCGCTGTATACGAATCAATATTTAAGTTTGTGTTCAATGAGACTTTAATTGTGATATCAGCAGATGCTAAAGCTGGTGATTCAAGTGAATCAGTTAACAAAATCACTTTTGCTCCCCGTTCTTTAGCAGATTGGACTGTTTCGACAACCATTCTCGTATAACGGGGAAACACAAATGCAATAAGAGTATCTCCGGGCCCTATTTTGGATAACTGGCTGTAATAATGTCCATCTGCTGGATAAATCATTTCCGTAGAGCCAATTGTCATATCCAGCCATCCTGAAAACCAATGGGCCAGACCGTAATCAAAAAAATCACTGGCAATGTAGAGGTGCTTGGCAGAACTAATCAAATCAACAGCTTGCAGAAGATCGTCTTCATTCATCGACTGCTTTAACTTTATGATGCTACTGATTTCCGCATCAAGTAAGTTTTCTAAAAAAGATTGGTCGGCGTTCGGTTCCAGTGTTTTTTGTTCAGCCTGTTCAAACCGTTCTTCAGCCAGCTTCCGCTGAACTACTTGCTGAAATTCGGCATAACCTTTATAGCCTAACTTCTGAGTCCAGCGAATGACGGTAGATTCACTGACATTTACTCTTCTTCCTACCTCTAAGGCAGATGAAAACGCCAAAAAAATAGGTTCTCGGAAAAAAAGGTCTCCAACTTTCTTTTGTCCAGTACTAAAACCCTTATACGCATCCGAAACACTTCGCAGTAAATCCTGCATCTATCACGCCTCCAAAACGACAACTTACTCAAATACTTATAAAAAGTATACATTTATGCAGGAATTCCTGCAATAGTTCTTTGAATTTTCCCCATAAATAATTACTTATAAATATTTCGAATATTTATTACCTATTTTGGAATGCTATATTTTTAATATGTATTTAGAGGTTTCTTGCCCTTCCTCAACCTAAGTAAGTTTGTGTAATTTGATAGATAAAAGACATAAAAACTTTTACAAAGAAAAGGGAAAAGTGGAATTATGCAGGATTTTCTTTGACAGTATTAAAATATTCCCTAGTCCTTTATGCACTAAACGCTATTTTGAAACAATAATGAAATATTTCTCGTTTGTAATTATTCTGTTTTTTCAGGTTTCTTCTTTTTCTTAGAGGGGTATTATTCAATTAACAACATCTGTAAATAAAGGGAAGGAGGAGAGAATCAATGAAAGCCTTGAATTCTATTGCCCTTATTTTGTTAATCATTGGAGGCGTAAACTGGCTGCTCGTCGGGTTGTTCCAATTTGATTTAGTAGCAGCTATTTTCGGCGGAGAAGTTGGAACTAAATCGGCATTCTCCCGAATCATTTATGTTATTGTCGGCCTTTGCGCTCTTTATGCTTTAAGATTCTTGCCAATGGTAAACCATGATCATCGGCAAAGCGATGTACGCCGTTAAATGGTTCTTACTCAACACAAAAATCCTCCATGCCGTGTTTTAGGCATGGAGGATTTAAATTCGTATTATTTTAATATTTTAATTTTAACGTTCTTTCTTCCCCATTTAAGGGCTGCGCTTTTCGTCGGAATGAATACATCGATCTTATTGCCTTTGATGGCACCGCCAGTATCTCCAGCAATTGCGTAGCCGTAGCCTTCAACATGGACTTTCGTACCCAGTTTAATCACTCTTGGATCTACTGCAATAACTTTTAACCCAGGGTTTTTCTTCAGGTTAATGCCGGTTCTGGTAATTCCTGAACACCCTTTGCATGAGGCTGTATACGCCGTGGAGGAAACTGTGAATTCTTTGACTACTGATCCAGCAGATGACCGTGATGGTGTTTTTGCTTTAGAGGCCTTTTTCACCTTAGATCCTGTAACTTTCAACTTTTGTTTCGGTTTGATGACATCGGACTTTAGCTTGTTCCATGACTTTAAATTGCTGACCGATACTTTATGCATTTTAGAAATTTTATATAAGGTGTCTCCACTTTTAACTGTGTATGTACTTGCTGCTGCCGAGCTTTCAAGTGAGGTGCCAAGGAACAAAACCAGTGCAAAACTTAGAATAATCAATAGTTTTTTCAATCTGTTCTCTCCTTCGTTTGTGTTTTTTCAATACAAACAAAATAGCACGATAACATTACAGTCATGTAACAATTAGTAGCCTGTTTCATTACAGTTTGACTGTTTTTTATGACATAGGTACTTTTCTTTCGTAATAAACCTGCTCATAATGGTTTATTTATACGGGACAAAAGACATTACTTTTGTATGATAATTCCTTTTTTTACTTCGGTTTTATCTCTTAAACGCAAAAAAGCGGATGCCATTTTACACGGCATCCGCTTCCAAATCATTTATTCGCTTTATGGACTTTCAAGGTTTTGCCCTTTATTGTCTTGTCTTTCATAGCTTTCAGCACCATGGGTCCTTTGCCGTTTAAGATATCAATATAAGTAACGGTGTCTTGGATTTTAATAATCCCAATATCCTCCGCTGTAACTCCCGGAATGCTCGTTAAGGTGCCCACGAAATCAAAAGCGCGCAACTTCTTTTTCTTTCCGCCGTTGAAATACAGTTTCATGATATCTTTATTCACTTGCTCGTTTTTATTCTTTTTCAGTTGGGGCAGGCTTTCCAGCTTTTCAACAAAAGCAGGTTCAGCAGCGCTTACTTCTTGTGCTGAAGGGGAAGTGTGCTGCGGAATTTCAAAGCCGATATAAGATTCAATTTCATTTAAAAATTTGTCTTCGTGCGGTGTTACAAAAGTGATGGCTTTCCCTTTTTTGCCGGCACGGCCTGTTCTTCCCGAACGGTGCACGTAACTTTCTTTCTCTAAAGGAATATCAAAATTTATGACATGAGTTATGCTGTCAATGTCGATTCCCCGTGCAGCTACATCCGTCGCAACTAAATAACGGAACTCGCCGCGCTTGAATTCATTCATTACCGCAAAGCGGTCTTCCTGCATCATTCCACCGTGCAGTTTATCACAGGTATAATGATGTTTTTCAAGTTGTTCTACCACAAAATCGACATTGTCTTTCGTACGGCAGAAAATGATGCAGCTATCCGGATTTTCAACAATCGTCACATCGCGCAGCAAAGAAAATTTCTTTTTTTCTTCAACTGTGTAGAGCGAATGTTCAATCCGGTCTGTCAAGGTCTCTGTTGAGGCAATTTCAATATGCTTTGGATTCTTCATGTATTTGCGTTGAAGATTTTCTACATTTTCAGGCAATGTAGCGGAAAAAAGCATGGTTGTCCGCTGTTTTGGCAATTTGTTGATAATGGCTTCCACTTGTTCGATAAAGCCCATATTCAGCATTTCATCCGCTTCATCAAGTACCAAGTATTCAATGCGGCTCAAGTCCAGCGTTCCGCGTTCGATATGGTCAAACACACGCCCCGGAGTTCCTACGACCACATGGCATTTCTGCTTTAGTTCCGCCTGCTGGTAGGCAAATGGCTGTTTGCCGTAAACTGCCGCTGCTTTAATGCGTTTAAAGCGGCCAATGTTTGTAATATCTTCTTTTACTTGATCTGCCAGTTCCCGTGTCGGTGTCAAAATAAGAGCCTGCGGTTTGTTTTCTTCCCAATCGACCAATTCACAGATCGGTATCCCAAATGCTGCGGTTTTCCCGCTGCCTGTTTGGGACTTAACAGCAACGTCAGTCTTTGAAAGTGCTGCCGGGATCACTTTTTCCTGCACTTCAGTCGGCTTCGTATAGCCCAAACCTTCCAGCGCTCTTAAAATCGATTCACTGATTTTATATTGATTAAATTGTATTGTATTCATGTTCTTGCTCCTTCTCCGCTCAAAAAATCTATACGTCGTTATATTATGCCATGGATGAGCCTGTTTCTTCTATTAAACAATTATTAAGTTTTTATTTAATAAAAAATCAGCGGAAAAATCACCGCTGATCTTCAAACAAGTTATTGATCCAACAAGCTGACAGAGACTTTGACGTCGAGCGATTGGCTGCCCCCTCTGTATACACCTTGCACAGGGCTGACGTCGTTGTAGTCACGGCCAACTCCAACGCGTATATGGTGTTCAAGAGCTTCTACATTATTTGTCGGATCAAGCCCTACCCAGCCGATCCCAGGCACCATTACTTCCACCCAGGCATGGCTGGCGGCATCACCGACAAGCGCCGAATTTTCTCCGACATATAAATAACCGCTGACATAGCGGGCTGGAATTTGATTGCCGCGCAAAATTCCGAGCATGACATGGGTGATATCCTGGCACACGCCTTTCATCAGATCATACGATTCCTCCGCTTTTGTTGAGACCGTCGTCGACTCGCCGTCATAAGTAAAGCGGTCGTGCAGATACCCCATCACATCAATTGAGAATTGCACCGGATTCGTCATTTCGCCTAAGTCTCTTCCAATCTGCTCGATTTGCTCAGGACTCAAATACGTATACGATGTATTGCTTAAGTAAGCCATATATTGCTCACTGAATAATTTGGAATGGAAAATGGCATTCATTTCCGGCGAATACTCAATGCGGTGGATAAACGGGCTTTTCTGGATACTGACAATACTCGTCGTCTTAACTTCCAGGTTCTCATGGTGCTCTGCAATGAAAAACGTCTCTACATCATTTCCCCAGATATCGATATGCTCTTTCGTAAGCGTAGCCGGAGTGATGTCAGCCCGATAAGATAATAGGCGCTGCGTTTCATCTGTCTTCGGTTTCAATCGGATGGAATTCATGCTCTGGTCAACGATCGTTTCGTATTTGAATATATTCGCATGCTCGACTTTATACTTCATAGTGGTAATTCCCTTCGGACTATTAGATTGAAATTGAGTTTGGGTTTGGCTGTTGGCTTCTTCTTCTGTTGAAGGATCAATCAAATAATAAGTCTGTGAGAAAAGCTGGCCAATTTCATTGCAGCCATCCTGGAAATGATTTAAGAAATCCATCATTTCATCGGTAGAAAGCTGGTCTATATCGATTTCATCAAATTCAGTCCTTACTTCATCAAGCTTCGCAAAAAGCTCCCAAGAATAATGAGAAACTTTCCCTTCTTCCAATTCATCCACCGCATCTCTTACGTGATCCAGACAGTAGCGGATTGAGCGTGGGAAAGACTTATCGGAAATCAGGAAACTCAGAACCTGGCGCGGATCCATTTTAGGCAGATGGGCTTTTAAATAAGCTTCATAGCCTTTAGTCATCCTTAAAGCTGACAGCCAATAATAATAATCTTCAGTTTGTTCCTGCAGCTGCTGTTCATAAGTCCGCTCACAGACGACATTTAGTATTCGCGCCGTTTTTTCAGCCCGCTCCAGCCATTTGCCGATTTTGATAATCTGATACTCCACACCCCGCTGCATGGCGGATTCAATAATACCTTGTGAAGTCAGGGAAGTGGTTCTCACCAAATCCAGAAACTCCCGGATCTCGCTTGTCAAACATTGTTGAGTATCAATGTTCTGCAACGCTAAATAACAGCTGTTCCAAACTTCCCAGTAATCATCCGTTATATGGTCTCTGCTGACCCGTGCATTTTCTCTTATTAACCGAACACAATTGGCAATCGAATTCCAGTTATTATCCGACATGGCCAAATAATGAATCAGTTGATCATCATTATAAGGCGACAAAGACTTGAGCTGATTCAACTCCTGCCACGACGAACAAATTTCATACGTCAGTTTCCAGTCACTTTCCCGGACCAGTTCTTCATCAGATGCTTCAATCATCTGCAGCAATTGTACATCCAGAATGCGGGCATTATTTTCAGCGCGTTCCGCATTTCGTGACATCCAATATAATGAGTTCGCTACACGGCTTAGCATTAAAGAGCCCCCCTCTCTTCTTTTTCTTTATATACCCAGGTATCTTTTCCGCCTCCGCCTTGAGAAGAGTTGACGACGAGCGAACCTTTTTTCAATGCGACACGGGACAACCCTCCTGGAAGCACGCGGGTTTCGGCCCCTCTCATCACAAAGACCCGCAAATCTACGTGGCAAGGATAGAATTCTTCTCCTTGATACGCCGGAGCTCTTGATAATTTAATGGTCGGCTGAGCAATATACTGGTGCGGGGCTTCTATGATTTTCTGCCGGAATTTTTCAATAAGCTCTTTGGAGGCATGCGGGCCAACAAGCATGTCATAGCCTCCAGATGCTCCGACATTCTTTACTACCAGTTCTTCCAAATGTTCAAGCACCCATTCACGCTCTTCAGGGTTGTCTAGTATATAAGTCTTCACATTGTCGATAATCGGTTCTTCCTTCAAATAGTAGCGGATCATTTCAGGAACATAGGCATAAATCGCTTTATCGTCTGCAACTCCGTTGCCAATGCCGTTTAGAATAGCCACATTGCCGTGGCGGTAAGCGTTCACCAGTCCCGGAACTCCAAGAGCAGAATCTTCCCGGAAAGCCTCGGGATCCAAAAAGTCATCATCAATGCGGCGATAAATAATATCTACCCGCTTCAGCCCCCGGATAGACTTCATATACACAATATTATTTCTGACCACCAAATCCCGTCCTTCAACCAAATCGATGCCCATTTGCTGCGCTAAAAAGACATGGTCGTAATAGGCAGAATTGTACATTCCAGGAGTCAGCAGCACCGCAAAAGCTTTATCTCCCGTCGCTTTAGGCGCATGATCCAAAATCGCCTCATGCAAATGAGACAGCTGATGTTCAAGGGCATGGACCGAATGTTTGGAAAAGAATTCAGGATATACTTGGCGCATCACATAACGGTTCTGATAAACGTAGGACATCCCTGAAGGGTTCCGCAAATTGTCTTCGAGAACATGGTATTTTCCATTCTCGTCGCGGATTAAATCGATGCCTGCTAAGAAGATGTGGTTTTTCAGTGGGATATCGATTCCTTTCACTTGCTTCGCATAATAATAGGGGTTTTCTTCGACCAGTCTTCGGGGAACCACGCCGTCTTCGAGGATTTGCTGATCGTGGTAAACATCGTCTAAAAAACGGTTGAGGGCTTCTGTCCGCTGAATCATCCCTTTTTCAATCATTTTCCATTCTTCAGGTGAAATAATGATCGGAACAAAATCGAAAGGCATCGTCCTCTCAGTGCCTACATTATTGTTGTACACTGTAAACGTAATGCCTTGGCGCAAAAAGGAAAGTTGAGCCGTTTCATGTTTTTCTTTTAAATCATCTTTTGAAAATCGGGTGAGCATCTCATAAAATTTCTGGTAATGGGGCTTCGGCAAACCTTCAGCAGTGAACATCTCATCAAAAAATGGTTTTACATCATACGATTTAAACATGGAAACCCTCCCTCAGGTTTTTATAATTTTCTGTTAATTTTGAAGTTACAAAAAAGCTATGGCTCTGTCGGAAACGAGCAATAGCTTTTCCATGTTTTTATTTTAACTTATTTTATTTGTCAAATGTGGAATTTTTTGAAGATTTGCTTTTTGATGTATCATCCTTGTCTAAATCCTTTTTTAAGGAATCGGTATACTCTGTGCTGCCGCCATAAATGCCGCCTGCCGGAGTAGAATCGATAGCATCACTTCCGCTTGTTGCTCCTGTCGCACCGGCACCCGTTGTTGAAGAGCCAGTTGTAGATCCTACAGACCCTGCTGAACCACCCGCTGTGCCCGATGTTCCGCTGCCGGCAGCGTCAGAGCTGGATAACCCTGCATTTGGGTTTGTAGAACTTGTGCCCGTCGTTCCTGTACTTGTCGAAGATGATCCGGTCGAACTTCCACCCGAAGTACTGCCCACTTCATCCTGCAAAGTCTGGTTCGCTTTATCCAGCATATCCTTCTCTTTATCCATCATCTTTTGCTGGCTGTCGATGGCGCTTTTTACGCTTTCCACAGCTTTGTTGACAGTAGGTTTCACCTTGTCGACCATACCGCCTGACTGTTCATTGAACCGCTCTAGACCTTTTTTCACGTTCTCTTTCAAGTTGCTTGCCTGTGAAGTGGAGGTGCCATCCGACTCTACTTTTTTCTGGGTCATAGCTGCACCAATTACTGCCCCGACTCCCAGTAATAACAATTTTCCGAATACTCCACCTGAACCTCTAGCCATATTGATTCACTCCTTCTCAGTTTTAAAATATACTGTGCTCTTATTATTGACTAATTCAGCCATTTTCAAACCTTTCAGAAAAAAATAAAAGACACCTTTTGGCATCTTAGGTGTCTTAAGGGTTAGATTCAGTTTTAGGAAAGTCTGCCTTCTTCAAGCATCACCTGTTCAAATGCCTTTACAACTTCCGGATCGTATTGGATGCCGGCCAGCCGTTTGATTTCATCTATCGCATACTGCGCTGTAAAAGCTTTGCGGTATGCGCGGTCTTCGGTCATTGCATCAAAAGTATCACAAACACCGATAATTTTCGCTTCGACTAATATTTCTTCGCCTTTCAATCCAAAAGGATATCCCCGGCCATTTACCCGTTCATGATGCTGCTCCACAATTTCCGCTAAATCAGCGTATGCCGTTTTACGTAACATGTCGGCTCCGTCACCTGGGTGCTTTTTAATTAATTCAAACTCCTCATCTGTCAATTTATCCGGTTTTTTCAGTACATCTTCCGGGATATTGATTTTTCCAATATCATGGAGGATTGAAGCGATAAAGAGGTTATGAACCCTCTCTCTCTCTAAATCTAATTTCGCAGCAGTTTTGACAGCATAGTTAGCTACCCGAGAGCTATGTTTAAATGTATATCTATCTTTTCGTTCCACTTGTTCTCCAATTTTACGTAAATCATTTATTTCATTGCTTAACGTATGAAAAGTTGGATGCGTCGAGACATATAATAAGGTCACGTCAGTTTTTGCATTTAAAGAGACCGTTTCTTTTAAATTTCTCGCTGAAAAAAAGTCATTTGGTCCAATGGTGCTTATTTCGCCGTCCACTTCTACATCCATTTCTCCCGATAATATATAAAAGAACTCTTGAACACTAGCGTCCTCTCCAGGAAAAAGGACCACTAATTTACCTTTCACAACTGTCTGTTTCATCATCTCAATTCCACCGCCGCGACCTAAAAGGCTAAGAGAAGTTGCCCCATTCTGGACAGTTTCTAAATAGCCATTTTTCAAGATGTTCAACCCTTCCACAAACACACTTCCTTCCAAACAAACTATGGGAGTATAGATTTTCTATACTCCCATAGTACTCTATCATTCTAGTAGTAGACAACCATTCTTACCAACCGATAACTATTAGCGGATCAATCAAAGCCGAACGGTCACCAAATTGGAATAAAACCCATTCAACTTCTACAGTAATACCCCCTGCAGTAGCTTTTTCAGCGCCTTTTCGAGTTATTTCTTGAGTTTTACTATCCAACTTTGCAATTAACTTATTAATTTTTTCATTATATTTCGACGTTAACTCTGCTTGTTTCGCCACATCGTCTTCATTCGCGAAATCTTCCAGATATTTCGTATACATTCTTTCAGCCTTCTCTTGAGCTTTAGCAACTTCTGAATAAATCTTAGCATTGACTGTTTCTACATCTGTAAACGCCTGGGCTATTTCTGGGGTCATGATTGTCTTTTCTGAAGCAAATGCTGAAGTGCTGATCATCATGATGACCATCATAGCAACAAATGCGGCGATTAAACTTTTCTTAAACATTTTATTTCCTCCTGTCATTCTTTTATTATAGTGAAGAAACCAAACTTGAGATGCATTGGTCAAAGACTCCACTATTGTCTTCAAACTGTAAAAAACTCTCAAAAAAGGCTACTCCACTTTATTTAGTATATACGAACTAGGCACTTGGTACAATGTAATTCTAATATTTTTAACAATTTTAGGCAATTAAATCATTCAAATTACTAAAATAAAAAAGCCGGGGATTTACCCCCGGCTTTTCTCACTTTTATGGCAATACTGTTGATCCCATTAAAAAGCGGTCGCATTCTCTTGCCGCTTCCCGTCCTTCGTTGATTGCCCAGACTATTAAACTTTGCCCCCGGCGCATATCACCTGCTGCAAATATGCCTTCTATATTGGTAGCATATTTGCCATATTCAGCTTTTACGGTGGAATTGGCTTTCGTTTCTACGTCCAGCTTTTGAATCAGGCTTTGATCGGGTCCGCTAAAACCGATAGCGAGCAGGACCAAGTCCGCTTTCCATACTTTTTCTGTCCCTGGGATTTCTTCACGAATCCGCTTGCCATCTTCGTCGATTTTCAGCTTAACGTTGATAGTATGGACTTCTTTTACATGGCCTTCTTCATTACCGACAAATTTCTTTGTCATAACAGCATAAGCTCTTGGATCATCACCAAATGCAGCAGCCGCTTCTTTTTGGCCGTATTCTACACGGTGAATACGCGGATATTGAGGCCATGGATTGCCGGCTTCGTCGCGGAGGGCTCCTTTTTTATCATATACATCGAATTGGACGAGGCTGTCGCAATTATGCCGGACGGCTGTTGCTAAACAGTCTGTTCCGGTATCTCCACCACCGATGACAATTACATTCTTTCCTTCTGCCGAGATATACTGTCCGTCTTCTAGATTGGAATCGAGCAGGCTTTTGGTATTGGCATGAAGAAAATCCATCGCATAATGGACTCCTTTTAGCTCTCTTCCTTCTACTTGAAGATCCCGATGAATGGTAGCGCCTGCACACATGATAACTGCATCAAAGTCTGAACGAAGCGCTGAAACCGGGTAATCTTTTCCGACTTCGGTATTGGTGACGAATGTGATGCCTTCCTGCTCCAAAATGCGGACACGGCGCATGACCACATCGTAAGACAATTTCATTTCAGGAATGCCGTATGTCAGAAGGCCGCCTACACGGTCGCTTCTTTCAAACACTGTCACCAGATGCCCCGCCTTGTTGAGCTGAGCAGCTGCCGCGAGCCCCGCAGGTCCTGAGCCGATGACCGCCACTTTTTTGCCAGTGCGTGTTTCTGGCGGTTCCGGAACAACCCAGCCTTCTGCAAAGCCGCGCTCAATAATGGAGCGTTCAACCGTCCGGATGGCAACTGGCGGTTCGTTGATCCCCAGCACACAAGCCCCTTCGCATGGAGCCGGACAAGCGATGCCTGTAAATTCCGGGAAATTATTCATGACGTGTTCACGGCGAAGCGCCTCTTTCCATTGTCCGCGGTAAACAAGGTCGTTCCATTCGGGAATCAGGTGATAAACTGGACAACCGGTTGTCACTCCGTTAAGCTCCATTCCCGACTGGCAAGTCGGCACGCCACAATCCATGCAGCGTGCGCCTTGCTTTCTCACTTCTTCATCTGACAACGGAATCGTGTAATCAGACCAGTCTTTCGTCCGCTCCGCTGGATTGCGTTCTTTCAGTGTCTGGCGGTTGTATTCCATAAATCCAGTCGCTTTTCCCATCGTATCCCCCCAATTCGCTTATTTTCCTGCTCCAGCCATTTTACTTTCTTCAAATGCCGCCATTTCAGCATCAAATTTAGACATGCCGCTATTTTGCAGATTGCTGATTCGTTCATTGATTTTAAGGTAAGCTTTTGGAATGACCCGCACGAACTTCGCCGAGTAAATATCCCAATTTGCCAAGAGGCGTTTGCCGTTCTTACTTTTGGTATAATCGACATGTTTCGTAATCATTTCTCGCAGTTCTTCGATTTCCGCAGGATCGGCCATGGGCTGCAGGTGGACCATCTCTGCATTGCAGCGGTTTCCGAAAGTTCCTTCTTCGTCCAATACATAAGCGATTCCGCCGGACATCCCGGCAGCAAAGTTCTTGCCTGTCTTGCCGAGAATGGCAACACGGCCGCCGGTCATGTATTCGCAGCCGTGGTCGCCGACGCCTTCAACAACAATTTTCGCGCCGCTGTTTCGAACGGCAAAACGCTCTCCCGCCAAACCGTAAATATAGGCTTCGCCGGCAGAGGCACCGTAAAAGGCGACATTGCCGATAATAATATTATTTTCCGGCAGGAACGTTGAATCACTTGCAGGGTAGGTGATAATTTTGCCTCCTGACAAGCCTTTGCCGACAAAGTCATTCGCATCTCCGACCAATTTCAATGTCATCCCTTTCGGTGTAAATGCCCCAAAAGCTTGTCCCGCCGATCCCTTGAAATTCAAGTTGATGGTGTCTTCCGGCAATCCTTCTGCCCCGTATTTCTTGGAGATGGCACTTCCGACAATCGTTCCTGTAGCGCGGTGGATATTGCGGATGGCAGTAGTCACTTCGACGCGTTCTCCGGTTTCGATCGCTTTTTCACAGCGCGGCAGCAATTCCTGGCAATCCAGAGTCTGCTCCAAGCCGTGGTTTTGTTTGATTGTTGCATAGCGCCCGACTTTTTCCGGCAAGTCCGGCTGATAAAGCAATGCGGACAAATCAATACCTTCCGCTTTCCAATGGTCAATCGCTTTATTGGCTTCAAGGACATCTGTGCGGCCAATCATTTCATTGATCGTACGGAATCCGAGCTCTGCCATCAATTCACGGGCTTCTCTTGCAATAAAGCGCATAAAATTAGCCACATGTTCAGGGTCTCCCATATACTTTTTCCGAAGTTCCGGGTTTTGCGTCGCAATGCCGACCGGACACGTATCCAAATGGCATACGCGCATCATGATACAGCCGAGAACGACAAGCGGCGCAGTGGAAAAGCCATATTCTTCCGCCCCTAAAAGTGCGGCAATCACGACATCGCGCCCAGTCATCATTTTGCCATCGGTCTCGACGACAATCCGGTCACGCAATCCGTTCAGCATCAATGTCTGGTGCGTTTCTGCCAAACCGATTTCCCAAGGCAGCCCAGTATGCTTCAAGCTGGTTTTCGGTGCTGCCCCCGTTCCTCCGTCATAGCCGCTGATCAGCACGAGATCTGCCCGTCCTTTGGCAACGCCTGCTGCAATCGTCCCTACCCCAACAGCAGATACAAGCTTAACGCTGATGCGGGCCGTCGGATTGGCATTCTTCAAGTTAAAGATCAACTCCGCCAAATCTTCAATTGAGTAGATATCATGATGCGGCGGCGGAGAAATCAGTTCCACACCCGGTGTCGAGCCGCGTACTTCAGCAACCCACGGATAAACTTTTTTGCCTGGCAAGTGGCCGCCTTCTCCGGGTTTCGCGCCTTGAGCTACTTTAATCTGGATTTCATCAGCGTTGACCAAATAATGGCTCGTCACACCGAAACGGCCGGATGCCACTTGCTTGATCGCACTTCGGCGGTTGTCGCCGTTGGCATCCGGTATAAAGCGTGAAACTTGCTCGCCGCCTTCTCCTGAATTGCTTCGGCCGCCAATCCGGTTCATGGCAATAGCCAAGGCTTCATGCGCTTCTTGGCTGATGGAACCAAATGACATAGCACCGGTTTTGAAGCGTGCACAAATTTCTTCGATCGACTCTACTTCCTCGATCGGTACAGGCGTCCGTTCTTTAAATGCCATCAAACCGCGAAGCGACTGGACATTCGAAGTTTCTTTCGTTAAAAGCCCTGTATACTTCTTAAAGACTTCATAATTATTGGTGCGGCAGGCATGCTGCAATGTATGAATCGTAACCGGATTGTATTGATGGGTCTCCCCATTTGCCCGGTATTGAAATTCATCGCCCGTTTGCAGTGACTGGTCTCCTGCTTTACGCTCCGGATAGCCCTGTTCATGGCGCATCAGCACTTCTTTGGCAATGATTTCAAGTCCGATGCCTCCAAGTCGTGAGGAAGTACGGGTGAAATAGCGGTCAATAACATCCATGTGAATGCCGACTGCTTCAAAGATCTGCGCTCCCCGGTAACTTTGAATCGTCGAGATTCCCATCTTCGAAAGCACTTTGATGATGCCATCCGTCACCGCATTGACATAGGTCTCTTCCGCTTCTTCGTAAGTCACGCCTGCAATATCTTCTATTACTATTAATTCTTTGATTGAGCGGAAAGCCAGATAAGGGTTAATCCCTTCTGCGCCGTACCCTAATAGCGCTGCGAAATGGTGCACTTCACGTGGTTCCCCAGATTCGATCAAGAGGCTTACTCTCGTCCGTGTGCCTTGGCGGATCAGGTGATGATGCAGCCCGGAAACTGCCAATAATGCCGGTAGCGCTGCATATTCCTTATTAACGCCGCGGTCCGACAAAATCAGCAAAGTAGCCCCTTCTTCAAACGCCTGGTCCGCTTTCAGGAACAATGCCTCCAGCTCTTGTTTCATCGCTGAAGGACCTCCTGATTTGGGGAATAAAATCGGAAGCGTCACTGCCTTGAATTCAGCATGCTTTTGCTGGCGCAGCTTTTCCAATTGAAGATTGGTCAAAATAGGCGTTTCCAAGCGGATATGCCGGCTGCTTTCCGGTACAGGCTGCACCAGGTTTCCTTCCGCTCCGATCGTCGTGCGTGCAGAAGTAATGATATGCTCCCGGATCGCATCGATCGGCGGGTTTGTCACTTGCGCAAACAGCTGCTTGAAATAGTTATACAAAAGCTGCGGCTTTTTGGACAAAACAGCTAAAGGAGAATCGTAGCCCATTGAACCAACCGGATCTTTTCCTTCTGTAGCCAGTGGTTTAATGATTTTCTGCAGTTCTTCCGTTGTATAGCCGAAAGCCAATTGCTGCTCCAGCAACACAGACGCTAGGTCAGTGTTGTTATTCGCGTTCATATCGGGTTCAGGCAGGTCGTCCAGATTCACCATATTTTCTCCAAGCCAGTCTTTGTAAGGAAGCTCTGCTGCGATTTGCAGCTTAATTTCCTCATCTGGAATGATTTTTCCGGCTTCCAGATCTACTAAAAGCATTTTACCCGGATGCAGCCGTTCTTTATAGATGATGTCATCCGCAAAAATATCCAGTGCCCCTACTTCAGAACCAAGGACGATCATGCCGCTTTTGGTGACATAGTAGCGGGCAGGCCGCAAACCGTTGCGGTCCAGACATGCCGCAATCTGCCGCCCATCCGTAAAGACTAAAGCAGCCGGGCCGTCCCAAGGCTCCATCAGCGTACTGTGATATTCATAAAAATCCTTTTTCTCTTGCTTGATCGTCGGATCGTTCACCCAAGGCTCCGGAACCATCATCATGGCCGTGTGCGCAAGGGATCTACCTGATAAATGCAAAAATTCAAAGCAATTGTCAAACATGGACGAGTCACTTCCGGTTTCATCGATGACCGGCAATACTTTCTTCAAATCTTCTTCATTAAAGTACGGCGACGTGCAAAGCAGCTGGCGGGCCCGCATCCAATTGACATTGCCTCTTAGCGTATTGAACTCGCCATTGTGGATCGAGTACCGGTTTGGATGGGATCGCTGCCAGCTGGGGAATGTGTTCGTACTAAAACGGGAGTGGACAAGTGCAACTGCCGATTTAAATTCGGGATGATTGAGGTCAATATAAAACGAATCCAGCTGTTCCGGAATCAGCATTCCTTTATAAACAATGGTGCTGGATGAAAGACTGCTAAAATATACATCTTTATATTTTTCTTCGCAGCTTACTTCCTGTTCAATCCGTTTGCGAATGATATACAGACGGCGTTCCAAATCCATGTGGTTTGTTAAATCATCAGAAGCCCCAATGAAGACTTGGCGAATCACCGGCTTTGTTTTTGAAGCCACTTTGCCGACAAAAGAATCATTTACAGGAACCGGTCGCCATCCAAGGCATTTTTGCCCTTCCTCCTTCACAATTCGGAGAATGATATCTTTTATCTCCATGCGCAAATCGTAATCTTGCGGCATAAAAAGCATGCCGATTCCGTATCTGCCTTCAGCAGGCAATTCTATTCCTTCTTTATCACATTGTTTCAGAAAAAATCTATGGGGGATTTGCGTAAGGATGCCTGCTCCATCTCCTGTACTTGTATCTGAAGATTGGCCGCCACGGTGCTCAAGATTGCAAAGGATATTTATGGCATTTTGCACAATCGCATGCGATTTTTCACCGTTGATATTGGCGATCATACCGATGCCGCATGCCTCATGCTCTTGATCGGGATGATAAAGCCCCTGTTGTGATGGATATTCTTTCATTCTCATCAAATCGCCTCCTTCAACACATTAAAGTGTCGGAATGTCAGAATATTATAACACAAGAGATGAATATATATACAACAAAAATAAGCAGAAATTTCAAGATTTTTTATAGGAAATGTCAACGTAGTTGCTGTAAACGCTTTCAAAAACCATCCTCTAACTGCCTCTCTATTTATCTAATTTAATGCATAATTATACATCAAGGCAGCAAAAAGCCCCTGTCAGTTGAAACAGGGGCTTTTCAGTTTATCCTATTGAATTAGTGGTTGCTTCAAAAACACGGATCGCCTCAAGAAAATCCTCTCCGTATTTCTCCAATTTATTAGCTCCGACTCCATTCACTTCCAGGAAGTCTTCAGCATTTTTCGGACGGCGGGCACACATATCTTGCAATGTTTTATCCGAAAAAATAACAAAAGGCGGCACTCCTCCTTTATCGGCCAGTTCTTTCCGAATTTTTCGGAGTTCTTCGAACAATGGATCGTTTTCTGCTATCCGCTTCGTTACAACGGCACCTTTTCTCATTACTTTCCGCTTGCCAAGCAGCACATCCCGCCCACCGTCTGGCACATAGATTGTCGGGTATGCCCCTTGCTCTACTGCCAGCAGTTCCTGGGAAATCATAAATTCCATTAAGTTTGACACTTCTTTAGCGGACTGATGTTTTAGAATGCCGTAAGTCGATAATTTATCAAAGCCGAAATCCAGGATTTTTTTATTGCGGGAACCCGTCAGCACTTGCGCCGTCATCATCTTCCCGAATTTCTGGCCCATGCGAATGACGCAGGACAGCACCATCTGTACGTCTTTTGTAACATCCATGCTTTCCCGCTCATCATTGCAGCTTCCGCAATGGCCGCATGGTTCAGCAGCTAAATCACCAAAATAATGAATGATGAATTGCTGCAGGCAGCTTTCGGTATGGCAATAATCGACCATTGCCTGCAATTTCACCAATTCTCCGGGAATCCGGCTTGGATCTTGCGCTTGATCGATTAAAAAACGCTGGGTCTGGACGTCCTGGGAGGCATACAGAACCATGCATTCACTTGGCAATCCGTCACGTCCAGCACGGCCGGCTTCCTGATAATAGCTCTCCATATTTTTAGGCAACTGGTAGTGGATAACATATCTTATATTGGATTTATTTATACCCATTCCAAAGGCATTGGTAGCCACCATCACGGTCACTTCATCGTTCAGGAACTGCTCCTGTCCGTTTTTACGTTCCGCATCCGGCATTCCTGCATGATATCTGGCAGCTTTCACGCCTTTTTTCACCAGCATATCGTAAACGGAATCGACTGTTTTCCGAGTAGCGGCATAGATGATTCCTGCTTCTTTATCATTCTTTTGCACATACTCTTTTACAAAACGTTCGCGGTCTTGTCCCTGGATCACCGAAAAAGTTAAATTAGAACGTTCAAATCCAGTCATAACGGTATGCTGTTCTTCAATATCTAAAATACGGCATATATCTTCCCGTACTTGCGGCGTTGCTGTCGCTGTCAGCGCAAGCACAGTAGGATTGTTCGGAAACAAGCCCGCCATGCGGCTGATCAAGCGGTAACTTGGGCGAAAATCATGTCCCCATTGTGAAATACAATGCGCTTCATCAACAGCGATCAACGGCACATGAACGCCTTGCAATTCGTTCAGGAACATTTCGGAATCCAGGCGTTCCGGCGCAATATACAAAAGTTTCACCGCACCCCGCTGGACGTCATACATAGTTTCCCGTACTTCGTCAAAACCCAGGGAACTGTTTATATAGGCCGCTGGTATCCCGGCAGCCAAAAGTGAATCCACTTGATCTTTCATCAAAGAGATCAACGGAGATATTACAATGGTCGTGCCTTCCATCACAAGCGCAGGAATCTGGTAGCACATCGATTTCCCTCCGCCAGTGGGCATGACACAAATCGAATTGTGGCCTTCAAACACTTGTGTAATCGCTTGTTCTTGACCCTTCCGGAACGTCTCATATCCAAAATACGACTGCAATAATTTTCTTGCTTCTTCCAACAAAATTAAACACTCCCAAAACTCGTCTCGTACTGAGTAGCTTATCATATTTCCGGCTAATTTTTCTCTTTCCGAATTCACTGGCAGCAGTGAAATAAAAAAAACTGCTTCAAAAGCCTATGCTTCTGAAACAGTTTCCACTTTTTCCAACACAAAAAAATAAGGTTCCTTATCGCCTTTGCGGTCCATCATGCCCATCAACACCTGATTGTCCACTTTACGGAAATGGTCGATAATCGGTAAATTGTCATAGACCATTGCTGCGCTAGCCTTTCCGCGATGGGCCACTTGCCGCATCCGGGCTTTGCCGCCTTCTGCTTTTATCAGTTTTCGCAAGTCCATGATTGGAACCGGATCAACGGCAAATATGTCTCCGTTTAGCCCTCTGAATAATAAAGGATCTACATTTTCCGCATCATGAAATGCTTTTCCGTACCAATTTAGTTTCTTCAATACACCATCCAGCGGATGCCCGGTGCGAAATTCGCTGCCTTCCCATGTACCGAGCAGCTCTTCGAGTCCTACTGGAGGAAGCTCGTCAAAAATTCTGCAGGCAGTATGGGTGTCCGTTTCCCCGCGCTCTTTTATCATCCAGAATTCTGCCGCAGCTTTCATCGAAGACACTCCTTTTTTCAACTTTTTAACAGCAGCCATGGAAAAGGGTTTGTGAAGATTCCTTATACTGGTAATTCTCTGATTTCCACTTTCTTTTTGAAGCGGCGACAGTAATTCATTGTTCGGCTTTCTTCTATAATATACATTCCGCGGCGATGTACTACCAAAAAGAGAGCGGCAAAGCCGGTAAAATAATTGCAGTTTACTTTCCCCAATCTTGATCATTGAAAAACCCAGTATACTTTTCGTACTTTGCCAGGGCATCTTTCAAATCCTTCTCATTTTTAGCGAGCATTCGCTCTCGCGCTTTTTTGCGTTTGAACCGCATGCCATATGCTTGCTGGGCTGCATCGTTTGCCGCTTTTAAATGAGTGAATTCTACAGCCACTTCCTCGTCCTGATCAGCTAATAAAGAAGCAAGCATTCCCGCTTTCCGATATAACTCTTCCGTCTCAAAACGTTCTTGTTCACGGTGAAGCAGGCCAGCCACAATGC
Source organism: Planococcus sp. 1R117A (assembly GCF_051417975.1). Classification (NCBI taxonomy): domain Bacteria; kingdom Bacillati; phylum Bacillota; class Bacilli; order Caryophanales; family Caryophanaceae; genus Planococcus; species Planococcus sp. 1R117A. The sequence goes on from NZ_JBPRLO010000001.1 coordinate 681,890, forward strand.
AGCTTGGAAGATCTTGATCGACGCCTTTTGATAAATCGGTCAATAATTCAAGCATGCGGCGGCGGTTGCTTGAAAGGGATAATACATAAAACACATGAGGAATCTCTTCAATCGGCTTTTCTGTTATATACTCATCAATTTTCTGGATTAAGTCCTCAGGCTTGATTAAATCAATCAGCATAGCCAGCCGGTATGTTTCATATAAAATGGTTCTGTCCATAGCATCATCGCCCGCTTCACTTAAATTTCATACAATGTGTGATTGATTCTCTATCTATATAAATATCATACAAAACTTTTAAGTAAAGCAGTATCTATGAACCCTTGCCCTGTCCTCTTTTTTATCTCCTGATTCTTTTATGCTTCTTTCCATTATTATAAGAGGGCTGATAAATAAAGTGTTAACAAGCAACACCGAAAAATAAAAGCCCATTCCTGAAACGAATGGGCTTTTATCATAGTTTTTATAAAATAATAAATTAAGAATTGACGGCTCCGTAACTTCCCATCCGGCGTTTCACTTGAATATATGACGCCGCTTCGGCAATTTCTGTTTCATCAAGCGGCTTATTGTCGAGCAATATTTTATAGTCATTTATAGTGGATAAATCAATGACTTTCTCAGTCCGATCCAGTAGACCGTCAACCGATACATCAAAGAAATCGGCAAGCACTGAAAGATGGCTAACAGAGATTTGCTTTTTCCCACTTTCATAAGCCCAAACGGTGCTTTTTGCAAAACCGACTTTTTCAGCCAATTGTTCCGGGGATAGCTCTCTTGCTTCTCTTAAATCTCTGATTTTTTTCCCTAAATCTTTCATTTTTCTTCCTGCTCCTTTTGTAGGTATATTTCTAACTATTTAAAATATACTGTATCTTAGAATATTATACAATATATTTCTATAATATTCGACTAAATTTTCGATAATTTAGTGAACAACTTCGACATATTTCGACCCGAGGGTCATTTAATGGTTATTTTTTCTTATTTTCATAGTTCTCTCAATTACCGAATACCTATGTTTTCTGACAAATGGAAACAGAACCCATATAGCTCAACAGTTCTTCTTTTATTCCAGACTATTATTTCAATCAAACTTTAATGAATATTCTCTCTTTAAAAATTCTTATCCTCTTTTTACGCAGTGCCTATATTACTAATTTTTAAATTTATTTTGATTTTCAACTACAGAAAAAGTATTATAGTAACATACATAAAAAGGAGGTTGTAAGATGTCTGACAAATATAATCGACAAGACATCGTAAATAGCGTGCCGCAAAAAGGATTTTTCGGCCATCCTAAAGGGTTGTTTACATTATTCTCTACAGAGTTTTGGGAACGTTTCTCATATTATGGAATGAGAGCGATCCTTGTTTACTATATGTACTACGAACTTTCGCAAGGTGGATTAGGCCTTGACCAAACAGTTGCCCTTTCCATTATGTCCATTTATGGTTCACTTGTGTACATGTCGGGCATTATCGGGGGCTGGTTGGCCGATCGAATATTCGGTACATCAAAAGCCGTATTCTATGGCGGTATTCTGATCATGCTTGGCCATATTGCACTTGCGATTCCAGGCAGCTTGCCACTGTTCTTCGTCTCCATGGTTCTGATTGTACTCGGAACCGGTTTGTTAAAACCCAACGTCTCGAGTGTTGTCGGGGAGATTTACGCAGAAAATGACAACCGCCGGGATGCCGGTTTCAGCATCTTCTATATGGGCATTAACTTGGGAGCTTTCCTAGCTCCATTGATTGTTGGTACAGTCGGCATGGAAGTCAACTTCCACCTAGGCTTTAGTATTGCGGCTGTCGGGATGTTCCTCGGTTTAATTCTTTTTGTCGCAACGAAAAAGAAAAACCTTGGCCTTGCTGGAACAATCGTTCCCAATCCTTTGTCTCCAACGGAAAAGTCTCGGACTATAAAAATCTTCTCGATCGCTGCTATAATCATCGCGGCAGCTGTTTATTTTGGCCTTGAATATGGATTCTTGACCTTCAACAGCTTTATCGCCACTGTCGGTATCTTCGGATTATTAATTCCGACAGCTTACTTCATCGTAATGTATCGAAGCAAAAAAACGACAGAAGTAGAACGTTCACGCATTTTAGCGTATATTCCGTTGTTTATCGCATCTGTCATGTTTTGGGCAATCCAGGAACAAGGTTCTACCATCTTGGCAGCATATGCCGACACACGGACTGATCTGGAATTTGCAGGAATCACCATTTCCCCTGCCTGGTTCCAGTCATTGAACCCACTCTTTATCATTACTTTAGCTCCGGTTTTTGCATGGTTATGGGTACGCTTAGGCAGCCGCCAACCATCCATTCCGCAAAAATTCTCTCTTGGCTTGCTATTTGCCGGGATTTCGTTCCTTGTAATTCTGCTGCCTGCTTATTTTGGCGGTACAGAAACATTGGTAAATCCATTATGGCTGGTTCTCAGCTACCTCATCGTTGTATTGGGTGAATTGTGCTTATCACCGGTCGGCTTATCAGCTACGACCAAACTGGCACCTGCCGCATTCTCTGCACAAACCATGAGTTTATGGTTCTTGTCAAACGCAGCTGCACAAGCAATCAACGCACAGCTCGTGAAATTTTATACAGTTGAAAACGAAATGATGTACTTCGGATTAATCGGTGGCGCATCCATCGTCCTAAGTATTATCCTGTTCCTTTTCGCACCAACGATCCAACGCTATATGAGAGGCGTAAGGTAACACGAAAAGCGAAAGCGGCCGTTCCCTTTCGACAGGCAAGAGATGGACCAAATAACTTTGGTCCATCTCTTTGCGACGAAGCACAAAGTGCTGCAGGAGCAATAAGGGTTTAAACAGACCAGCGAAGTGGCGCTCTTTGCCGCACAGCTGGGTTGGCTTATGACCCGAGAATCTGGCCGCCGCAGCTAGACAACAACGAAAAGCGGAAGCACTTGATCAATTAAACCATAATGAAAAATCTGAAGGCCCGGAAGCAAACTGCTTCCGGGCCTTTTTTCTTTCTATCTATATATCATCCTTCTTTAACCACAAGCCCCATCTGCCTCGCAAATGCCAGTGCCTGTTCGGTTGATACTTGGCAGCCTGCCAGTTTTTCTGTCGTCACTTGGATGGTCTCGAACGAATTGCTGCTTAAATCGACGCCTTTTAAACTAGTTTCGACAAAATTCGCATCGTTCATATCGCATTTGTAGAATTCCGTATTTTTTAGTTCCGCTTCGTAAAAATCAGCATAGCGCAATGATGAATTTTCAAAGCGCGCCGTATTGCAAAGGGAAAAGCCGAATGTTGCATAATTGAGCACACACTCTTTAAACAGAGTATGACGGATTCCGGCTTCGGCAAAGTTAGTGCCGACTAATTTCGAATCATGGAATTCAGTCCGATGAAAAACCGCGCGGCTGAAATCGGCATTCGACAAATCACAATTAAGAAACAGCACATCGACAAACTCGCTGCGCGGCCATACCACTTCTAAGAAATTCACATTTTCAAAAACCACTTGATCGATGTGCAGAGCCTCATCTCTCCCATAATCAACAGTTTCCTGCACAATCTTGCAATTGCTGATGTAAGTATCATCGACTGCCGAAAGGAACGGCTGGGTTTCCAGCTGTTTCGAGATTGACGGTGCTGCCCGATTCGTCTTTTTCATTATTCATTTCTCCCTTAATACAAGTAAACGGCTGCTTTTTTTAAAAAGCAGCCGTTATTGCACAAATCTATTATTTACTTACTAATTCTTTGCCCAGGCATGAGCTGACAACTGTTGGCTGAGTAATACGGTCGTCTGTCACTTCCACTTGGTACAATTTATTGTTATGCATAAATTTGAAAATCCCGTTATTGAAATCTGTCCCGATGTCTTTAAAGAAGATTCCCTCGTATTGGCATTCTTTCGTTTGTGAAAAATTGATTTTATAGGTCTCTCCGTCTCTCACTAAATAACAACGAACGCCTTTTTCAAATTCTTCATGGTCTTCCCCTTTGATGCTGCGATCTACTGAAACGACATGGAAATCGACAAATGGGATTTCACGCAACAGCGTGTTCATAAAGGAACCTTTTGTGATTTCTTCCCAGCGGCTTCTTGCTGTTTGACCGACAATAATCTGCGTGATGTTCAACTCATGAGCCACTTCCGCAATGACTTTTGCCGAGGGGCGTCTTTCATTATCACGGATAATGAATTCCTCTGCTCCATATTCTTCAGCCATTTCTTTCCAGCGCTCGACATAAGCAGATTTTTCCGCGTCAAACTCATCAAATGGAAGTGCATCCACTGTCAAGATATACAGGGGGCAATCCAGCATGTTCGCGAGTTTATTGCCTCGATTGATCAGGCGCTCACCATTCGGTCCGTAGAATACACAAACCAATATGCTTTCATCCATCCGACCTCTAATTTTTTTCATTGTATTACCCCTCCAGGGATTGTTATTCATAAGCCGTTATCTCAAAACTATGAAATTATACTGCGGATTCCAGTAAAAATCAAGGAATTGAGACTTTCTATAGTTGCTTGCTCTATGATTTGAATTGCTTAATTTAGACCATAGCCGACTTCACAAATGAAAGCAACCCTTTTTTACTGTATAATTTAATGTATATGCTTATGCTTTGATTTATCGAGCTTTTATCTTTTTTCGCCGTACTAGATTGCCATTATTCTATATATTATGTTATTCCCTTTTTATATTTTTCTATTCTGATTCAGGAGGTCTTGCTGTGCATTTATTGATTTTAGCAATTTTAGTTCCATTTTTAGCTGCCGCTCTTATTCCTTTTATACATAGGCGCCTTGGGCCAGTGAACATCGGTTGGCTTGTTTTGGTGATACCATTTGTGCTGTTTGTGATTTTCGCCATGCAAATTCCGGTTATTTCCTCGGGAGATACTGTAACTGCAACGTTGAATTGGATTCCGTCTCTGGGTATCAATTTTACCATCTATTTAGACGGGCTCAGCCTGATTCTCGCTTTGCTGATTACGGGTATGGGAACTCTTGTCATTCTCTATTCCATCTATTATTTGTCTCCAGCGGATTCATTGCCGCATTTCTATGCTTACTTGCTCTTGTTCATGGGTGCAATGCTCGGCGTTGTGCTGTCAGATAATTTATTGGTTCTGTATGTTTTTTGGGAACTGACAAGCATTTCTTCATTCCTATTGATCGCTTTCTGGTTCCACCGGAAAAATTCACGCTACGGGGCACAGAAGTCGTTATTGATCACGGTTTTCGGCGGCTTCGGGATGCTTGCCGGATTTTTGATGCTGCATACGATGACTGGCACATTCAGCGTCCGTGAAATCGTGTCAACAATTGGGCAATATTCAGACCATGCCTTGTTTTATCCTGCCATGTTCCTGGTACTGCTGGGAGCATTCACAAAATCTGCGCAATTTCCTTTCCACATTTGGCTTCCGGATGCAATGGAAGCTCCAACACCCGTTAGTGCTTATCTGCACTCCGCCACTATGGTAAAAGCCGGAATTTATCTGGTTGCACGTTTTACCCCAATATTCGGCGGCACCTCTGCCTGGTTCTGGACGGTTACACTGGTTGGTCTAGTCACATTATTCTGGGGTTCTTTCTGCGCAGTTCGACAGACAGATTTAAAAGCCCTGCTGGCCTACTCTACGGTCAGCCAGCTCGGTTTGATCATGAGCCTGTTCGGCATGGGATCTGCAGCCATCCATTTCGGAGATGGGAACGAAGGCGCTTTGTACGGCTTGGCATCTTTTGCCGCATTGTTCCATTTGGTCAACCACTCGACTTTTAAAGGTGCTCTTTTCATGGTCGTAGGAATTGTGGATCACCAGGTCGGCACACGGGATATCCGCCGTCTCGGCGGTTTGATGGCGTTTTTGCCAATTACCTTCACTTTCGCAGTTATCGGAAGTTTTTCAATGGCAGGCTTGCCATTATTCAACGGGTTCTTGAGTAAGGAAATGTTCTTCACTGCTTCTCTCAATGCCGTCAGCCTTCCCATTTTTTCTGCAGATAGCTGGGGATGGATTATTCCGGTAATCGCCTGGACTGCTAGCGCGTTAACTTTCGTGTATTGCATGATCATTGTCTTTAAAACATTCTTCGGCAAGCATAAACCCGAAAAATTGGACAAAAGACCGGCGGAGCCTTCGATTGGCATGCTGATTCCACCAGCTATTTTATCTTTATTGATTGTCGGATTGTTCTTTTTCCCGAACTTATTAGGAGACCACTTGCTGCGCCCTGCACTCAATGGCGTATTGCCGGGCATAACCGGCGCCGCGCCCCATATTACAGCATGGCACGGCTTTAATACTGAACTCTGGATGACAATTGGCATCGTCGTTGCCGGCTCGCTTCTCTTTATATTCCTGCGCCACTGGAAAAAGATCTATACGATTTTGCCGGAGGATTGGACCTTCAATGTCCTTTACAATAAACTGCTGGATTCGGTTGAAGACAACTCCAGCTTGCTGACAAATAGATATATGACGGGCTACCTGCCTCATTACTTCGCTTATATTTTCAGCTTTTTCATCTTGGTTGCTGGAGGAACATTGTTCCTGACAGGCGCATTTTCATTCGACTTTTCAACTGATGCAGCCATTCCAAGTTATGAGCTTATCCTAGTCATCGTTATGGCAGTTGCAGCTGTGGGCATTTTGTTCGCAAAATCCCGCTTGACTTCAGTGTTGCTGAACGGAGTGCTCGGATACTCCATCGCCATTTTCTTTGTTTTATTCCGGGCGCCAGATTTGGCTTTGACACAGCTTGTTATTGAAACCGTAACGACGGCATTGTTCCTGTTGTGCTTTTACTTCCTGCCGGAATGGAAACCTGAAAATTCTTCGAGAAACGTTAAAATCAGAAACGCGATGATCGCTGTCGCCGGAGGGGCGACTGTAACATTGATCGCTTTATCTGTACGCTCCGGCAAATTATTTGAATCCATTTCCGGTTATTACGAAGATTCCTATGAACTGGCTGGCGGGAAAAACATCGTTAACGCTATTTTAGGAGATTTCCGCGGCTTTGATACCATGCTTGAATCGCTTGTCCTTTTCATAGCCGGCCTTGGAGTCTATACGTTAATCCGGATAAAAGGCGGAAAGGAGACACGAAAAAATGAAGATTAACGACGTGATTTTAAAAACGGTTTCTCAAGCCGGCGTGCTGATCATATTAACATTCGGCGTCTACCTTTTCTTATCTGGCCATAATCAGCCAGGTGGAGGATTTATCGGCGGTTTGGTTCTGGCTACGGCTTTCGTGCTGATGTTTTTAACATTTGACTCGGATACCGTCAACAAAGCCATCCCGTTCGATTTCAAAAAAATATCGGCCATCGGCGTTTTGCTGGCTTTCTCGAGCAGCACAGTTCCTATGTTTTTCGGGCAGCCTTTCATGAGCCAGTCATTCGGCTATTTTGATCTTCCGATTTTCGGCAAAACTGAATTGGCTACAGTGACAATTTTTGAAACCGGAGTAGCTCTGACGGTAATCGGGGTAGTCGTAAATATTATTACAAGTATAAGTGAGGATGAGTAGCGATGGAAACTATAATCATATTGTTGGTTGGTGTTCTCACATCAGTGGCCATCTACTTATTATTGGCTAAAAGCTTGATTCGCGTCATCCTCGGAACTGCTATTTTGTCGCATGCTGTGCATTTGCTGATTCTTACGATGGGCGGTTTAAAAGAAGGCACTGTTCCACTGCTTGGCGAAGAGGCGGAGAGCTATGTTGATGCATTGCCGCAGGCATTGATTTTGACAGCCATTGTCATCAGTTTTGCTGTTACAGCTTTCATTCTTGTTTTGGCATACCGTGCTTATCAAGAACTTGGCACAGATGACCTAAATGAAATGAGAGGTGTAAACGATGAATAATATTATATTGCTTCCAGTTTTAATTCCGATTATGGTTGGAATTTTATTGATTTTCCTGCGTTATTTCGGAAGGACACAAGCCTGGTTCAGCATCGCTACCATGGCTCTGACAGCTGGAATCGCCTTTTATCTTTTGGAAAAAGTCCAGCATGAAGGAATCCAGCGGCTCGATTTTGGCGGCTGGGCGCCGCCTTTCGGCATTTCATTTGTCGCCGATTCGTTTTCTCTTTTGCTGGTGCTGACCACTAGTATTGTAGCGCTCATCTGCTTGATGTATGCCTTATTCTCTACTGGCAAGCTCCTGCAGTCGATGTATTATTACCCTTCCGTGCTGTTTTTGGTCGCCGGAGTAAATGGATCTTTTTTGACCGGCGACTTGTTCAATTTATTCGTTTGTTTTGAAGTAATGCTGCTGTCATCCTATGTTCTGTTGACGCTCGGCGGCTCGAAAAGACAGCTTCGTGAAGCCATTAAGTATGTTGTCATCAATATTGTTTCTTCCTGGTTCTTTTTAGTGGGCCTAGCCTATTTATACGGAGCTGTTGGAACATTGAATATGGCCCACCTTTCTGTCCGTGTAGCTGAAGCCGGGCAAGGGCCGCTTCTTACGACAATCAGCATCGTCTTCATGATCGTTTTCAGTCTAAAAGCTGGCTTGCTGCTGTATTATTGGCTGCCAGGCTCCTACAGCACACCTCCTGCGGTAACTTCCGCTCTTTTTGGGGCCTTGCTGACGAAAGTCGGAATCTATGCCCTATTCCGGGTATTTTCATTGATATTCAATCAACAGCCCGAAATCACTCATACCATCATCAGTGTCATGGCTGCCTTAACACTGATCGGCGGAAGCCTGGGCGCTGTGGCCCATAATGATATCCGCAAGATCGCTGCATACAATGTCGTCATTGCTGTCGGCTTTATCCTTGTCGGTCTTGCTGTTTCTACGCCGAATGCCATAGAAGGAGCGATTTACTATCTAATCCATGATATGGTCGCAAAAGCTCTGCTCTTCCTGGTAGTTGGAACAGTGATAACACTTACGGGCACCGCTCAGCTTAACAAAATGAGCGGGTTGATGAAGAACTATCCCCTGCTCGGCTGGTCATTCTTTATCACCATGCTTTCGCTGGCAGGAGTTCCGCCTCTCAGCGGGTTTATCGGAAAAGTTCTTATATCAGAAGGAGCTATTGAAAGCGGAGCTTATATGCTTTTAACATTGTCATTGCTGTCAAGCTTATTCGTGCTGTATTCACTGCTCCGCATCTTTAAAAACAGTTTCTGGGGAGAAACCATCATCAGCAAGGAAGATCAAGTGCCATTGAACAACCGTTTCCTGGTTCCTTGTCTGCTGCTTGTGCTCCTCACTATCGCCATCGGCGTCGGAACGGAAGGGCTTTCTGTTTACGTCACAGATGCGGCGGAAACTTTATTGAATCCTGATATTTACATTGATGCGGTACTGGAAGGTGCCCAGCCATGAATCTTTATAAACTGCTCATAAACGGCAGCGAAGAAAGGAATGTTAGCTGATGCCCGCCCAATTCCTGATAAATATAATGATTGCACTTCTTTGGACCTTGCTGATGGACGAAGATGCCTTTTACTTATCCACTTTCATTGGCGGTTACTTGATCGGTATCGGTATCTTGTTCATGATGCACCGTTTTTTCGGCACCAAGTTTTATTTGCTGAGAATTTATTCCACCATTAGATTGCTATTTATTTTCATTTCAGAGCTGGCTCAATCCAGCTTGCTGATCATCAAACAAATTCTGAGCCCCCGGCTCAATATCAAGCCCGGGATTTTCACTTATGAACATAGCATGCAAGGGCCTTACGAGCTGACGACTCTTGCTCTTTTATTAACCTTGACTCCGGGCTCTGTGGTCATGGAAGTATCACCGGACGGAAAAGTTTTTTACATCCATGCAATGGATGTTGAAGAGTCAAGAGATACCTTGCTGCGTTCTATAAAGGTTTTCGAAAAAGCAATCATGGAGGTGACAAGAGGATGATCAATATAATACTAACTATTTCCTTGTCCCTATTCTGCCTGGCCATTCTTCTGGCTCTTTACCGCATTATCAGAGGCCCCTCGATGCCGGACCGCGTCGTCGCACTTGATATGATTGGCGTGAACCTTATTTCAGGAGTTGCTGTATTTTCAGTAGTGCTCAGCACTCACGCGTATCTGGAAGTAATTTTGATTGTCGGTATTCTGGCTTTTATCAGTACGATTGCCTTTGCCCGCTTTGTTGAGAGGGGGGATATCGTTGAGCATAAGAGAGATTATTGAATGGGCAGGTGTTATTCTCATTTTACTCGGCTCCATTATGGCAGTTATCAGTGCTTTCGGTATCCTTCGCTTGCCTGATGTCTATACGCGTTCACATGCCGCCACTAAAAGTTCTACGCTCGCGGTTCTATTGTCCTTAAGCGGCACTTTCATCTATTTTTGGGCTACGGAAAACTTTATCAGCGTCCGGCTTTTACTCGGAATCTCTTTCGTGTTCTTAACAGCGCCTGTTTCAGGCCATTTGATCACGCGGGCCGCTTACCGCTCCAATGTAAAGCTTGCTGATATTTCTACCGAAGATGCATTAAAAGAGGTTATTCATAAAAAAGAGCAAGATTAATCAAAAGGTGACGGGAAATTATTTAAATTTTCTGTCACCTTTTTTATTGTCAGGTTTATGTTAAAAATGCAAAGGGAATAGCAGGAAAAAAGCGGTTGAAGGAGTTTGGAGATGGAAAACATCAAAGATACTTTCAAAGAAGTTGCCGCTGCTATCTTGCCTGTTACAACCGTAGTCATTATCCTCCAAGTGACGTTGATGCGCCTTCCCCTCGAAGCCCTGCTCCAGTTTTTAGTCGGCGTTGCTTTTGTCAGCATTGGATTTTTTCTGTTCCTATTAGGAGTTACCGCAGGGCTGTTACCCGTTGGCGAATTGATCGGCAAACGGCTGCCCCAGACCAAAAAATCCTGGCTCATCATCGGAACCGGATTCCTTCTCGGTTTAGCGGTAACAATAGCGGAACCGGATGTCCGGGTGCTCGCTAAACAAATCGACCAAGTTTCCGGCGGAGAAATCAGCTCGGGCATATTGGTAATGGCCGTCGCTCTTGGATTAGCCATTTTCGTTGCCGCCGCAATGGTCCGTACAATCTTCAGTATTCCCATCCACTATATGCTGATTGGCGGCTATGCATTGGTCTTCACCTTATCCATATTCGTCCCTGAAGATTTTGTATCGATTTCTTTCGATGCCGGAGGCGTTACTACAGGTCCAATGGCTGTACCTTTCATACTGGCTCTTGGCGTCGGGGTGGCTTCCGTGCTGCGTTCCCCAACCGCTGATTCCAGTGAAGGTTTCGGTTTAATCGGCCTTGCTTCTATTGGCCCCATCCTGGCCATTATGCTTTTAGGGGTGTTATTCCAATGAACATTCATGTGTTTGACGGTTTTTTGGATATCCTCCGCGAAGTCGGTGTTGCGCTCATCCCCTTGTTTATCTTCTTTGCTTTGTTCCAGGTTTTCATGCTTAAATTGCCCAGGCAACGGGTATTTCAAATACTACTTGGCTTTGTTTTAACATTTTTAGGATTGGCTTTTTTCCTGCAGGGAGTCCATGTCGGTTTTTTTCCAATCGGGCAAATGATGGGCGAAACGTTTGGAGAAATGTCTTTCCCGTGGATCATGATCCCGATCGGTTTTATTCTCGGGTTTGTCGCTACTTTTGCAGAACCTGCTGTCAGCATCATGAATGACGAAGTCGACCGGGTAACAGGAGGATACATTTCTGCAAAATTAATGCTGTATACCGTCTCTACAGGTGTAGGAATTTCGGTGGCGTTATCCATGTTCCGGATCCTTTTTGGGATTTCGCTTTGGTACTTCATTATCCCTGGTTATTTGCTTGCCTTTATTTTGACCTTTTATTCGAGAGCCATCTTTATTGCTATAGCGTTCGATTCGGGAGGCGTTTCCACAGGCCCGATGACTGTTACCTTCATTTCCGCAATGGCTGTCGGGGTAGCCTCTGCTACGGCCGGGCGTGACCCGCTAGCTGACGGTTTTGGCCTTATCGCATTAGTAGCACTGACTCCCATTCTGGCAGTGCTTATACTGGGGCTGATTTTCACAAGAAAAGGTGGGGCTGAAAACGATGAATCTGAATCATAGATTGATGATAGCCATTGTAAAACGCGGTCATTCGAGAGCGGTCATCGCGGAAGCTAAAAAAGCGGGGGCGGATGGAGCCACCATTCTTTATGCGGAAGGAATTGGCCGAAATGAGAAACCGACTTTTTTCGGCTTGCCCGCTACGCATGAAAAAGATGTCGTGCTTATTGCTATTGATGGCAGTCTTGAAGATGCCGTCGCTGACGCTGTCTCCCGAGCTGGAAAATTAGGGATTCCAGGTCATGGCCTTGGATTCACAGTCCATTTGAGTAAACTGCTGGGTGTTCGGCATCTGTCGAATCGGATAAATTACGTTAAACCCAAGAAAGGTGAGCGGCCTATGAAATCAATTTCTGAACAATTCCAATTGATTGTTACGATTGTAAACAGCGGCGATTCGGAAAAAGTGGTCGCAGCCGCTGCAAAAGCTGGAGCTGAAGGCGGCACTATCCTGACCGGCAGAGGCACAGGTGTCAATGAACAGAAGAAGTTTATGAATTTCACGATTGATCCGGAGAAAGATATTGTCCTGACACTGATTCCTGAAAGCTATACGGATGCCGTTATCCAAAGCATTGAAGATGCCATCGATCTTTACGCTCCCGGCAGAGGCATCGCTTTTTTGATTGATGTGGAAAAAGTATTCGGCGTCAACCATTCTTCTTTAAATCGGCATAATACGTAAAAGAAGTGCTGGAATCTTTCAATTCCTGCACTTCTTCAGGCTGTCGAGAAACTCTTATTCTCTTTTTTCATTTCGCTCCAGGGCGGACGCTTTTCGCGAGGGGCGGCCTAAGCCTCCTCGCTCGCTGGCGAAACCCGTGTGCTCCTGCATCGCTGCGCTAGCTTCGTCGCAAATGAACGGGGCAAACTGCTTTTGCCCCATTCATTCCCTGCGGGGTCTCAGGACTCGCCCTATTCCCGCAGGAAAGGCATCAGCCAACCATAGTTGGGTGGTGCCTTTGCGACGAAGCGCCTGGCGCTGCAGGAGCACATCTTTGCCCTTCGCCGCCTTCCGCTGCCTTCAGCTCTCTTTTGTCACCTTTAGAGATTCTCTGGAATAGAGAGATGATTCGGAAAGCTCTCGAATGTTTGTACCTGCTCTCCAGATATGGAGCCAACCAGCGGAGACGCCTGCGGGATAGCGAGACAGCCGAGACCCTGCAGGAGCGTAAGCGACGAAGCGGCTTGGCGCTCGCCCGCGGTTGAAAACTTATGCTCCTGCAGCGCTGTGCGCTTCGTCGCAAAGACATGGCCTCACAACCCTCGGCCAATGTCTTCGCAGCTGGTTGGCGGAATATCGGTTAAGGGATGATCACCAATACAAGTTTTACCTTTCTCAACAAGCTGGAGAAGTGCAGGAATCTTTCAATTCCTGCACTTCTTTTATTTCTGTTTACGTAAATTCAAAAATTTTCTTTATTCATTAAGGTAACGGATGAATGAGCTAACGCGTTTCAAGAAAATAATATATTTCGGGATGCCTTGAAATTCTAGACAATAAAAAATACCGGCAAGCTTGTTCAGCTTGCCGGCATTCCGGGTTTTATCAATATGGTCCAGCTTCATGTCCTTTTGCAGCAGCACCTTGCGCCACTTTGTTGGCAGCAGGCTTGCCGTATACTTTAGGATCGCTGTCTTTCATTTCTTCATTCGCTTTAATCTTCTGTTCCATGTTTTCTCGGACACGGCGGCCATAATCTTCATCCGCCTGTGTGAAGTGGTAGATCATTTCTTCCTGGATTCTTGGATCACAAGCAGATAATGCATCTCCCAAGTTGTTGATCAGCTCTTCGCGTTCCCAATCTTCAAAGCTGCGGTAAGTTTCTCCCGCCTGGCCATAATTATTGGTACGGTCAATCGGCTGGCTCACCACTTTGGCATTATTATATGCCGGTTCATGAGGCGGTGCGACTTTCTCGGCTTCCTTCACGCCGCCGAGAACAGATGGCTCGTAATTGATATGCGGATTCGGCACGTGTTCAGATGGGCGATCCATCATACCGCCGTACTGGTTTGTCGCTACACGTTTTTTCGGTGCGTTGACCGGCAGCTGCAAATAGTTAGCCCCTACACGGTAACGCTGCGTATCGGAATACGAGAACGTACGCCCTTGGAGCATCTTGTCGTCTGAAAAGTCGAGCCCATCCACAAGAACCCCAGTACCGAATGCGGCCTGTTCAATTTCTGCATGGTAGTTTTCCGGGTTGCGGTTCAACACCATTTTTCCGACAGGAAGGAATGGGAATTTGTCCTGCGGCCATAGTTTTGTATTATCCAATGGATCGAAATCAAGCTCCGGATGCTCATCATCGCTCATCATCTGAACGAATAATTCCCATTCCGGATAGTCTCCGCGTTCGATTGATTCAAACAAGTCCTGTGTAGCATGCCCAACGTTTTCTGCCTGGATTTCATTGGCTTCTGCCTGCGTCAAGTTGCGGATGCCCTGTTTTGGCTCCCAGTGGTATTTGACGAGAACTGCTTCGCCTTTATTGTTTACCCATTTATACGTGTTTACGCCAGATCCTTGCATATGGCGATACGTTGCCGGGATGCCCCATGGTGAGAACAAGAACGTAATCATATGGGTCGCTTCCGGACTGCGGGCAACAAAGTCGAACATACGCTGCGGATCCGGCACATTTGATACCGGGTCGTTTTTAAATGCATGGATCATGTCTGGAAATTTCATCGCATCACGGATAAAGAAGATTTTAAGGTTGTTCCCTACTAAATCCCAGTTTCCGTCTTCCGTATACATTTTAATTGCAAAACCGCGCGGATCACGTGCAGTTTCAGGAGAATGCCTTGAGCCTGCAACTGTCGAGAAGCGTGCCAGAAGTGGTGTCTGTTTGCCAGCTCCTGAAAATACTTTCGCACGCGTAAACTTTTCTACCGGCTCGTTGCCGACTTTGCCATAAGTTTCAAAATATCCAAATGCACCAGCGCCGCGTGCATGAACAATTCGTTCAGGAATTTCTTCACGGTCGAAATGTGAAATTTTTTCAATGAAATGGTAGTTTTCCAAAGTTGCTGGCCCGCGGTTACCAACCGTCCGTAGATTCTGGTTGTCTTTTACCGGATGCCCTTGGCGGGTCGTCAGCGTTTCTTCGCTTTCGCCTGTCCCCATTTTGTTTTTGAAGTCTTCATTTTTTCCAGTCATGAATATCCTCCTTCACAATAGTCTATCACCCTTTACTGTTCCCATTTTCCAAATAATTAAACATCTTTCACCTTCCATAAACAAAGAGAATCTTTAGTCTATTTTTTCCAGATGGACAAAACCGGAAGAATGTGAAAAACTTGAAGAAGGACTATATAGAGAAAGCAGGGCTTGGAATGAGTGTAACATTGAAAGAAAAAGGGAAACTGGACCCGTTAAAAGTGTTTTTGAAAGTAACTGCCGCTTTTTTGGTTTCCGTCTTCTCTTTTAAAAAAGAACATAAAAAAATTGCGCTGATCGGAGGCAATCTCGGCGAGAAATATGAAGACAACGCTGCTGTTTTCCACGCTTACCTGGTCAATAACCACCGGGATCAGGTAACCGCATACTGGATGTATGATCCGAAGACTTCCTATGCAAAAGATGGCAGCATCCCGAATGCTGTGCCGCTTGGCAGCTTCCGCAACTATCTTCTTTTTTTTAAAGCGGATTACACGTTCCACGGGCATTCATTGATGTATGACATCGCCCCTTCTGTTGACAAGTTTTTATTCCTCAACCGAAAAACGATCATTACCCATGTCAGCCATGGCATTGAAGGCTTCAAAAAAATCCTGATTCAAAAAGAAGACGTACCCTTGCTGAAACGGACCAATTATTTCAACTGTGCTTCTGAATATGAAAAAGAGTTGAAACTGAAAGAATGGAAAATTCCAGAACATAAATTGATCATTACTGGATTGCCTCGTTTTGACCGCTATGCGGAGAATAAGCCGGTCAAAAAAGTCAAGAAAATCCTGATGATGATGACTTGGCGGGAATGGCTGTTTGACTTGAGCGAGGAGGAATTCGTCGAAAGCGCTTATTTCCTCAATACAATCGGCTTGATCAGCCATCCTGGAATCCGTGAATTGATTATCCGAAACGATATGACGATGCAGATTACCCTCCATCCATTTATGAAGAAATTTAAAAAACATTTTACCGGGCTGGCCGATCCGAAAAGCGGCATCGAATTTCTTTCTTCAACCAACCCGTCCATTACACGGGCAATTGAAGAAAACGACATGCTGCTGACAGATATTACCAGCGTGTCATGGGATTTTCTCTATTTGAATAAACCCATCATTTTCAATATGTTCGACCGGGAAGAGTACCTGGAAAAACGCGGCACTTATCTCAGCCTCGAAACGGACTTGTACGGCTATAAAGCCGATACCGTCGAAGAAGTGTATGTTTACTTGAAGAAGATTGTTGAAGAAAACATCACAACAAATGACTGGTATCCGAAAGCCACCCAATACATTGATTATTACGACCACCAGAATTGCAAACGCCTCGCTGAAAAAGTGCTGGGGGTTTAATCGCTTTGAAAAAGCACCTGCCCAAAAATAATTTTGGGCGGGTGCTTTTGTTTCAATGCGGTATTCGTATCTAAGCCATTTCGGTCTCAATAGTTTTTTTCGTTATACTGCTGAATCAGCGATTGGTACAACTCAAAGCTGATATTCCCGCCGCTGACCATAACGACTGCTTTTTTCCCTTTCAACTTTATATTTCCTCTCAGCATGGCTGCCATTGCAGCGGCACCCGATGGCTCTACAACCAGTTTTGTCCGCTCTGCCATAAACGCTACACAATTAGCGATTGCTTCTTCCGAAACCAGCACCAAATCATCAACATAGCGCTGCGTATGCGCGAACGTCAGGTCTCCTGGTTTTTTCGCCATTAACCCGTCTGCAATCGTTTCCACTTTCTCTACTTCTATCGGCTTTCCGTGCTGCAAAGACATGTACATCGCCATTGCACCTTCCGTATTCACACCGATTACTTTCAGCGTCGGTTTGATTTCCTTTAAAGCTGCAGCCACCCCGGAAATCAATCCGCCGCCGCTGACCGGCACAATCACGGCTTCCGTTTCAGGCAAGTCATGCAAAATCTCCAGCCCAATCGTCCCTTGCCCGGCAATCACATAAGGATCTTCGAATGGATGAATCATCGTCCGCCCTTCTACACGATGTAGTTCGAGCGCTTTTTCATACATATCAATCGACGTGGTGCCGTATTCAATGGCCTCGGCTCCGTACTGTATGATGGCATTCTTTTTGCTCGCCACCGGATTTGTCGGCATGACTACTGTAGCGCTTATGCCAAGCTGCTGCGCAGCATAAGCTGTTCCTGCACCATGATTTCCTGCAGAAAATGCGACGATGCCATTTTCCTTTTCCTGTTCGGTCAGATTGGCGATTTTATTGTAGGCGCCTCGGATTTTAAAAGATCCGGTTTTTTGGAGATTTTCAGTTTTCAAGTAAACGTCGTTTCCGGTGAGTTTAGAAAACGTACGGCTCTCCTGCAACGGAGTCGGGACAATCACTCCTGCCAGATTTGCTTGTGCTTGATGGATTTGCTGCAATGTGACGTACATGAGAGAACTCCCTTCTGGTTTAAGGTTTCTGCCTTCATTTCACTTTCCAGCGGAAAAGCAGCTAATTTAAATTTTGCTCCTTCAACTATTGTTTATTTTGCCTGGTTTCATTCTATGTCAAAACTTTCATTCAATTCAATATTTTTATGATATAGTGGCTTTAATGTTTAAAAAAGAAGGCAGATCATTCGCATTCATTAAATCAATCAAATCAGTCTTTAAATAAAGGGTGGATATGATGACTAAAGAATTGTTCTTGGAAGACAGCTATTTGAAAACATGCGAGGCTGAAATAACTTCAATCGATGGAGACAAAGTGGCTTTGAACCAGACTGTTTTCTATCCAGGAGGCGGCGGCCAGGAAGCGGATAGCGGTATATTGATCCAAAACGGACAGAAAGTCCAAGTAACGAAGGTTAAAAAAGAAGGCAAGGAAATCTATCATTATGTCAACACTCCGGAAAAACTGGTTTTGGGGCCGGTGACAGCGACAGTTGACTGGGAACGCCGAGAGAATCTGATGAAGCACCACACTTTGCTGCATGTGATTTCTGCCGTTTTCCATCAACAGCACGATTCCCTTTGCACCGGCAACCAAATTTATCCGGATAAAGCCCGAATCGACCTGACAGGCATCACTGACCTCAGCAGCGAAGAGCTTGATGCGCTGATTGCCAAGGCCAACGAAGAACTTGCACGAAATCATAAAGTGACCGTCCGGACCGTACCGCGGGAAGAAGCGGAAAACATCTCAGGCATGATCAAGACCATCGTCAATTTGATTCCCGGATCGGTGAAAGACATCCGCCTTGTCAAAATCGGGGACATCGACGAGCAGGCCTGCGGCGGCACCCACGTCAATGAAACCGGGAGCGTCGGCCAATTCGTGCTGGATAAAACGAAAAACAAAGGCAAAGGCATTACACGCCTTGAAGTGCATGTCATTTAAAGCACAAATAAAGCAAGCCCTCACTTAACGTGAGAGCTTGCTTTTGATTTTTCCGGGTTATATATGGAGCGTTAATTCAACCGGACAATGATCAGAGCCCCAGATACCTGAATGGATTTTCGCATCCGCCAGTTTAGAAGCCAGTGTCCGGGACGCAATGAAGTAATCAATGCGCCATCCAATATTTTTCTCCCGGCAGTTTGACCGGTACGACCACCAGGAATAACTGCCAGTCTGTTCCGGATAAAAATGGCGGAACGTGTCGACAAAACCGCTGTTCAAAAACTGTGTCATTTTGCCTCGTTCTTCTGGTGTAAACCCGGAATTTTTTAAATTCGATTTCGGGTTTTTCAAATCGATTTCCTGATGGGCTACATTCAAGTCCCCGCATAAAATAACCGGCTTTTGCTGATCCAGGTCTTTTATATAGGAAAGCAGCGCCTCTTCCCAAAGCAGGCGGTAACCGAGGCGCAGCAGCCCATGCTGGGAATTCGGTGTGTAAACCGTCACCACGAAATGCGTTTCGTATTCCAATGTGATGAGGCGCCCTTCCGTATCATGCTCTTCGATCCCCAGCCCGTACTGAACAGACAGCGGCTCTTTTTTCGTAAAAATTGCTGTACCGGAATACCCTTTTTTATGCGCATAATTCCAATAGGTATGATAACCCGGAAGATCCATTTCAATCTGGCCTTCCTGCAGTTTTATTTCCTGGAGGCAAAACACATCTGCATCCACGGCTGCAAAAAATTCCATAAACCCTTTTTTCATAACGGCCCGCAAGCCGTTGACGTTCCATGAGATAAGCTTCAAAACCTGTCCCTACTTTCTATCTGATAGCTTCAGTCTACTTGAAAATCCGGTTCTGCTCAAACAGAGCGGTCTGTTCCGTAATCAAAATCCATAAAAGTCGACAGCCTGCTTGGCGGCTGGAGAAAATACAGTTTCACTTTATTGCCATCTCTAATAAAATTATGTAAACTTTCAGTGAATTTTAAAAATACAGCATCATTTTTTCCGGTCTTCTTGTACAATGAATTTATATGGCGCTTAAGGGGATAGAGACATGAAAAAATTCACGAAAGAAGAGAAAAGCTGGGCATTTTATGACTGGGGAAGCTCCGCCTATTCCATCATCATCACGACGGCTGTTTTTCCACTGTATTATAAAAATGCGGCGACTGAAGCCGGTGTCAGTTTGTCTGATTCCACCGCTTATCTGGGATACACCATCGCCATTTTCACCTTTATTCTGGCGTTGATCGGCCCTATTTTGGGAACGCTTGCCGATTATGAAGGCATGAAACGCAAGTTTTTCACCTCATTCTTCCTGCTTGGCACCATTTCAACGGCGATGCTGGCTTTTGTTCCGAGCGATAATTGGCTGATGCTATTGGTATGCTTTACCTTTGCGGCTCTTGGTGCTACCGGCGCGAATGTCTTTTACGATGCTTTTATCGTCGATGTGACGACGGAAAAACGGATGAACAACGTTTCCGCATTTGGATATGGCCTCGGTTATATCGGGTCGACAATCCCGTTCATCCTGGCGATTGCCATTATTCTGCTGGCAAGCAATGGCGTGCTACCCATTTCCACCATTAACGCGAGCCGCATCGCATTTTTGATTACGGCCCTTTGGTGGGTATCGTTCTCGATTCCGCTGTTCCGCAATGTCCGCCAGCGCTATTTTATCGAGAAAGAACCGAACCCTGTTTCACAAAGCTTCAAGCGCTTGAGTAAAACAATCCGTGAAATTCGCCAGTACCGTGCGCTGTTCTTGTTTTTATTGGCTTACTTTTTCTATATTGACGGTGTCGGCACCATCATTTCGATGTCCACGGCCTACGGAACGGATCTGGGACTGTCATCAACCAGTCTGCTGATTGTTTTATTCGCCACTCAAGTAGTGGCCGCACCTTTTGCCATTTTATACGGCCGCTTGTCTGAACGGTTCACCGGCAAAAAAATGCTGTATGTCGGTATCTGCGTGTACATCGTCGTCTGTATTTATGCATTCTTTTTGGAAACCATCGTCGATTTCTGGATTCTGGCGATGCTGGTCGCCACCAGCCAAGGCGGCATCCAGGCGCTCAGCCGGTCGTATTTTGGCAAGCTGGTGCCAAAAGAAAACTCCAACGAATTTTTCGGGTTCTACAATATCTTCGGCAAATTCGCCGCTATTCTGGGGCCGCTCCTTGTAGCCGTGACTTCCCAAGTGACGGGGAATTCGAGCATGGGGGTTTTCAGCCTCGTCATCTTGTTCGTCATCGGCCTCATCATCTTGTCGCGGGTTCCTGAACCGGTGCCACATGCTCCAGTCGACGAAGTAGCTCCTGAATAATTAAGAAAGCTGATCCGGCGGTTGCCGGGTCAGCTTTTTTGTTGGTTGGGCATATTTGAGCTGGAGTTGGGCATAAAGTAAATTCGTATCTTTCAAATTCCATATTCGCCGCTTCAGGCGGCTTTAAATATTTATTATAGGAAGAAGTATAGCTAGACGGCATCTCGCGTGCTATGGTTTTACTTAAAAAATGGAGGAATGGCTTTGATACTGAAACCGAGAGGGACGTCGCTCGAAAGGGAGCGGCTTGAAGTGCTGCTCCGGCGGCTGCCAAGGACTCATGCTTTATACAAAGAAGTAAAAGAGGATTTTTACAACGACTCCGCCGGAATTGGCGGTGAACAGCGCTTCGATGATTACGTGGCCGCCAGCCGATTGCCGTTCCCTCATATTTTTCTGCACAATGTCTCTTTAAAATCTTTACTGCCTTTTCAACTGGATTCCTTGATGATTACCCCTTGGTGCATTTATGTGTTTGAAGTCAAGAACATGTCGGGGCGCCTTCGTTTCGAACAATCGCCATTGCAGCTCATCCAAACCAAAGAAGACGGCACCATTATCGGGCGCAAAAGCCCCATCGAGCAAATCGACACCAACGAGTGGCTGCTCGAAGAATGGCTTCGTGCTTCAGGCGTTCATTTGCCTCTGCGCTCCGTTCTCGTGCTCTCCTACCCAAAACAAATCCCTGAAAATGTCCCTGCTACCCATACCGTCCTCTTTTCCCATCAGCTTCCGATGTTTCTTAATAAAATCAAAAGTGAAAAAGAAATTTTAGATTTTATTGAAATGACCGGGCTGGCAAATGAAATTCTGGCTGCTCATTCTTACTATGTTCCAAAACCCATCTGTTCCAATCCCGCTTATCCGATTCAGGCGATGATCCGAGGCGTCTGGTGCGCCGCATGCGACCGGATCGGCATGAAAAGGAAATACGGCACCTGGCATTGTCCAAGTTGCGGTGAATCTGACAAGAATGCCCATATCCAGAGCATCAAGGATTGGCATCAGTTGACGGGGAAACCGATGACAAATAAGATTTGCCGGGAATTTTTGCAGATAGAAGACCGCCGTTTGACGACAAGGCTGTTAACGGAGATGAATCTAATAAAACAAGGGCACTTAAAAGGGACAAACTACGTATTTTAGGCGAGTTGGGCATAGTCTGGTTGAAGTTGGGCATAAACCATTGAAAGTTGGGCATAACCATGTCTGAGTTGGGCATAAACCGCTGTAAGTTGGGCATATTTTCAAAATCTCTCCATGAAAAAGCCAGACGGCCGTTGGATAACGGCTGTCTGGCTTTTAACTTCTTATTTATTGCTCTTATCCGTCTCTTTGGAAACAACTGTTGCTCCACCGGATGCGTTTGTAATAACATCCGCTTCGCCCAATTCCACGACTTCAATAGAGCCTTTATCTTGAGCTGCTTCTTTTTCAGCTTTTTTCATTTCTTTTTCAGCTTGTTTTTCAGCTTTTTCATGCTCTTTTTGCGCTTTTTCTTCAGCTTTTGCTTCTTGCTTTACTGCTTTTTCCTGCTTTTTCAGTTCTTTGCTTTCCTGCATCTCTTGGCGTTTTGCTTTTAAATTATCTACTGTGCCACTGGTTTTTTCCTTTACCTGGCCAACTGTTCCTTTGGCTTTTTCAGTCACGCCGCTGGTCTTTTCTTTTACTTGGCCTAATGTGCCTTTTGCTTTTTCAGTTACGCCGCCAAGTTTTTCTTTCGTGCCGGAAGTTTTTTCTTTAACCACTGCCTGCATTTCTTTACCGCTCTTCGGAGTCAGTAGAAGTCCTGCAGCTGCGCCGACGATTGCGCCTGTTGCGGCACCTTTAATGAATGAGCTGCTGGTAATTCCGCCGCTCGGGGCCGGAGCAGGAATCTTGCCGCTTCGAACCAAACGTTCTTCCACTTCTTCTACAATCTCTTCTAATGTTCGGCCTTTTGCTTCGACTAGAGGGACATTCATGTGAAAATCAGCTAAATCCTCTTTGTCTCTGACCACTACACAGTCATAGTCCATCGATTCTGTTTTGTCATCCAGCATTTCAGCTTCATAGCCTCTTTTTTCAAGTGCGTCTTTTACGGATGTAAACGGTTCTTCTACTGCAATTTTCACCATATTCTTGTCCACTCCCTTTTCAAATTGTGTTTATGTACTTATTTCCCCTACTTTGACCTACAATAAACGCCAACTTGGGAATGAAATATTTTTAATGTATTTGTAATATTCTTTTTTCTTTCTCCAATTTCCTGGCAATCACTGCTCCCAGTAAGGCGCCAGATAAACTGGAGACCAAAAATGGCGGCAAAAAGAAGAACGCGGCCAGGTCAGTGCCCATTAAAATATGAGCATAAGGCACTGCCACAAATGAAGCGATGATGCCTGTGCCGATTATTTCCCCTATGGCTGCAAGCCATATCTTCCCGAATTTTGCATACATCAGCCCGGCAACCAGCGCGCCAAACATGCCTCCAGGAAAAGCCAGCAATGACCCGGTCCCTGTCAATATCCGGACAATCGCTGTTAGAAACGCTATCAACAATGCCGGACCCGGACCGAGCAGCACCGCTGCAATCACATTGATCGCATGCTGGATTGGGTAGGCGCGCGCAATGCCGACAGGAAAAGAAACGAATGCTGAACCGGCAACACACAGGGCGACGAACATGGCGATCAGCATCATTTTGCGGGTTTTCATTTTCCGGCACCTGCCTTTAAATTGGTTTTAAAGCGAATGACTTGCGAGGCGATATTTTCAGCTTGGGCAATTGAAGAAATCACTGCCACTCCGTCAGCTCCCGCCGACCAGACTTGTGCCGCATTGTCCGGAGTGATGCCTCCGATTCCGATTACCGGAAGTTCCGGATGCAGCTTTTTCACTGCTGCGATGCCGGATACTCCTGCCGGGCTTTTGGCATCCTCTTTTGTTTGCGTATTAAAGACCGGTCCCATTCCTACATAGTCGGCACCGCTGTCTATGGCGTTCTTGGCTTCTGTCAATGAATGCACCGATACCCCAAGGATTTTATCCGCCCCCATTATGCGGCGGACCTTAGTTGCTGCCGCATCTTGCTGCCCGACATGGATTCCATCCGCATCAATCGCCTGTGCAAGTTCTATGTGGTCATTCACGATAAACGGCACGTCATACTGGCGACAGAGCCATTTGCATTCAATCGCAAATTTCATCAACGCATCTCCCGTGAGTGCGCCCGATCCTTTTTCCCTCAATTGAAAATGATTGATTCCTCCTGCCAGTGCCTGTTCCAAAACCATCAGCGGTTCGCGGCCGGCTGTATTTTGCGTTCCCATGATGAAATAGATTGAAGGTTTATCGAACAACTTCGACATGATGGACGCCTCCCTTCCGGCGCTGAATGTTTTGATAAGCCGCATGGTTGGTCGGTCCATGCCCGGCACCGATGTGAAGCTCTTCACTGAGAGCAGCCTGGATAAATTGCTTTGCGGTGTAAATGGCCTCGTACAGCGACTGGCCTTTTGCCAATCCCGCTGTCAAAGCGGCCGCAAATGTGCAGCCGGTTCCATGCGTTTGGGCCGTAGAAATTCGAGGGGAACGGAAAAGAAGTTCTTCCCCGTTTTGATTCAGATAAAAGTCTTCCGCCATATGGGGATCTGTGCCGTGGCCCCCTTTAATGACGACGGAATCAGCGCCAAATGACAAAATCTTTGCTGCCGCTTGCCGCCGCGAAACTGTATCTTCAACCTCCATGCCGCTGATCACTTCCGCTTCCGGGATATTCGGCGTTACAACGAGCGCCAGCGGCAGTAAATGCTCTTTTAAGGCTTCAACCGCTGCCTGCTGCAGAAGACTTGCTCCTCCTTTGGCGATCATCACCGGATCCACCACGACGTTTTTCCAGCCGAACTGGCGAATGCCAGATGCCGTCTCTCCAATGATTTCCGCATCAAACAGCATGCCTGTTTTCAGTGCAGCGATATCAAAGTCCTCACCTACCGCAATCAGCTGTGCCTTCACAGCCTCCGGCGCCATCGGATAAATCTCCGAAACGCCAAGTGTATTCTGGGCAGTCACCGCAGTAACCACTGATGTCGAATAAACCCCGAGTTCCTGAAACGTCTTAATATCGGCCTGGATGCCCGCCCCTCCTCCAGAATCAGAGCCGGCAATGGTCAGTACTTGTGGAATCATCGTGGCACACCTTCCTTTTGACGGATTACACCGTCAATATCATTTTGTCCCATGGCATTTAATTGATTTAAGAAAGCGGTTTGGAAATCCCCCGGAAGTTCTGAATGCTCGCTTGCCTGTTCACCAACGATGGCATAATAGCGCATGGATGCTGCCGCCGCTTCAAAGCTGTCTTCTGGATGCACTGTGAGAAACGCCGCCACGACGCTGCTGAGCAAGCAGCCGGTTCCCGTGACAGAAGCCATGACCCTATGGCCGAACGGTATTTCAGCCAGCCGTTTTCCATCAGTGATAATATCCAGTTCCCCGGATACCGCAACAATCAATTTCAATCTCTTCGCTGTATTCCGGGCCAGTTCATGGATATCCGCTTCGCCTTCGCCGGCATCGACTCCTTTAGCCTGCCAGTCGGCTCCAGCAATAGCCGCGAGTTCACCGGCATTGCAGCGCAGAACCGCGACGTCCACTTCCGCCAGAATTTTATTGACGGCAGCTGCCCGAAACGCCGTTGCCCCCACTCCGACCGGGTCCAACACGACCGGCACTCCCAGCTCGTTGGCCTTTTTCCCGGCAATCAGCATGCTGTTCAGGCTCTGGCTGTTCAATGTTCCGATATTGAGCGACACGGCATCCGCCAAAGCAGCCAGCTCGGCAGCTTCTTCCGGCGCTTCGCCCATGATGGGAGAGGCACCGAGTGCAAGCAGCCCATTGGACTGGAAATTCGACACAACGTGATTGGTGATGCAATGGATGATCGGTTTTTCTGAACGCAGTTTTTCCAGCATGTTAAACACCTGCCTGATCATATATTTTGACTGTCCACGATTCCCGCACCCATGCCTGTTCCCAGAAATTCCATTCGTAATAACTGCTGCGGCGGAAACGGTCTTTCAGTTCCGTGCGGCGTTTTTCCGGCAATCCTTCTGCAAGCTGATCCATCCGCTCCATCTGCTCTTTAACCAAAGCGCTAAATTCTTCCGAACCGTATGTGCCGATCCAGCGGTCATAAATCGGATGATTGGGTACAGCGCTTTTCAGCCGCTCCCCGATTTCGCAATACAGCCAGTAACAAGGCAGAATCGAGGCCACGACATCCGCCAAATCGCCTTCAGACGCGCGGTACATATGAGAGACGTAAGCATAGGCGCTCGGTGAAGGTTCAAAATCCGCCCAATCATCTTCCGTGACGCCAAGCAGTTCCATAAACGACTCGTGCAAAGCCAACTCGGCAGCACATGTATGTTCCGAATGAAAAGCGAAGCGTTTTGTGGTCTCCAGATCGGTGGCTTTTACTGCTCCAATCGCCTGGACTTTGGCGAAATGGGACAGGTAGTAGGCATCCTGCATAACGTAATCCCGGAATTTATCCAGCGGCAGCGTGCCATCGGCAATCCCTTTTACAAACGGATGATCAAAACTTGCCTGCCACAAATCATTGCATTCAAAACGCACTTCTTTACAAAACGTCATTTCTCCATCTCCTTTTTAATGGTGATCCGAGTTTCAGTGCCTCTCATCCTTGTGGAACCAAATCTGAACCAGCACTTCCACTTTTGTTCGACAAATAAAAAACGCCGCTTTCCAGTAAAGGAAAGCGGCGTATGCAATCAAAAAGGAAATAGCATGCGTTCCGCCACTTCCCTCCGCTGGTATGATCCAGATCAGGTTCAAAGGGTCCGAGCTTATGCTCGTCTCAGCCGATATCCGGCTCCCCTAGTGGTGTTTAATATTCAAGTTGTCAAAATCACTTTAACACAGATTCAGGAAACCGCAACCGGTTTTTCTTATTTTTCAGGTTTTACGCGTTCCCCGCTTGTCGGGTCAAAGAAATGGACACGCGACATATCAAACGCGAGACGTGCAGTGTGCCCCGGCTCAATCGTTGTATTGGCATCCACTCGGGCAATAAACTCCTGGTCGCCGTATACAGCATAAATAATCGTTTCAGCACCCGTCAGCTCTGAAACGGTGATGACCGCGTCGATGTCGCTGTGTTTGATGCCAGTCAGATCTTCACTGTTAACGTGGATATGTTCAGGACGGATGCCAAGCGTAATCGGTGAACCGTCATAGCCCTGGCTCTTCAGCATGCTCAAAGTTTCTGATGGAATGTCGATAATCCGGTCTCCCATGACGAAAGCGCCTTTTTCTAATTTGCCGTCAAAAAAGTTCATCGCAGGCGAACCGATAAATCCGCCGACAAAGCGGTTTGCCGGGAAGTCATACACTTCTTTCGGGCTGCCGACCTGCTGGATGAGGCCGCTTTTCATGATGACAATCCGCGTAGCCATCGTCATCGCTTCTGTCTGGTCGTGCGTTACGTAAATGGTTGTCGTTTTCAAGCGGTGATGGAGTTTTGCTATTTCAGCGCGCATCTGGACACGCAATTTCGCATCCAAGTTGGATAAAGGCTCATCCATCAGGAATACTTTGGCGTCGCGTACAATCGCCCGCCCAAGAGCAACCCGCTGGCGCTGGCCGCCTGACAGCGCTTTCGGTTTCCGGTCCAGGTATTCTTCCAGGCCAAGAATAGCAGCGGCTTCGTTTACCCGTCTTTTGATTTCATCTTTTTTAAATTTGCGCAGCTTTAGTCCGAACGCCATGTTTTCATATACCGTCATATGGGGATATAAAGCATAGTTCTGAAACACCATTGCAATATCCCGTTCTTTCGGCTGGACGTCATTCATCCGTTTGCCGTCGATGAAAAATTCACCATCTGTTATCTCTTCAAGTCCCGCAATCATTCGCAGAGTGGTGGATTTTCCGCAGCCTGAGGGACCGACAAAGACAATAAATTCTTCGTTTTTTATGTGAAGGTTAAAATCGGTTACGGCGGTAGCACCATTGTCATAGGTTTTCCCTAAATTATTAATCAGAATTTCTGCCATTATGCCTCTCCCCATTCTTTTTTACTCTTAATTATAAACAGTTTTCTGTATATTACAAATTGAAACCACAAATTAGTAGAGCCATACCCAGTTCATTTAGCGCTTAAACTCGGCAAAAATACCCATTGTCAGTATATTTTGATTACGCTTTGAAAAGAAGGAGAAGTTGTTATATACTTCTACTAGACAAGAGAAGCTGGAATATTTTGTTCTACTCTTTTACAGAGAAACAGGCCCGATTCTGATGAAATTCAGGCGAATTCGGGTATTTTACTTCGACTGTCGAAGATATTTTCGCATTCATTTATACCATAAAAAAAGAGGAGTGAAACTGGATGAACAAATTGAAAGTTTTTATTATGTTGATTGCTGCGTTAGCCCTGTTTCTCAGCGGCTGTTCGGGATTCCAGACCAGCAACAGCAACAATGAAGAAGCAGCGGTAAATGAAGACGGCAAAACCGTCATCGATTTCTGGACATTCTGGGGATCTGAAATCCGCCGCCCGATTATTGAACAAATCATCACCGACTTCAACGAATCTCAAGATGAGATTGAAGTGAAACACACGTATCTGCCATTCGGTGACATCTGGACAAAAGAACTTGCAGCTATTGCAGCTGGAGATCCGCCTGATGTCGTAATCAACGATATCAATGCCACCGCTCTTCGCGGACAGAACAAGCAAGCGATGAACTTGTCACAGTTCCTGGAAAAGGATGATATTTCGAAACGCTTCTATCCAGAGCTTTGGGACGCTACTCTTTACGAAGGTGATTCATACGGCATTCCTTTCAATACCGATACACGCGTACTTTTCTATAACAAAGACGCCTTCAAAGAAGTGGGACTGGATCCCGAAAAGCCTCCCACAACATGGGCTGAACTGGAAGAATACGCGAAGAAATTGGATAAAAAAGCGGGACAAGACTATGACCGCGTCGGTTTCTATCCATTATGGGGCATCGGCTATGACGTATGGCTCTTAAACGCCAACGGACAAAGCTATTTCGACGATCAGAACAATTTCGAAATCGATACACCTAAAAATGAAGAAGTATTAAACTGGCTTAAAACTTGGAAAGACAGATACGGCGAAGATGTAGTCAACTCTTACCAAGCACAGATTGACAGCCAGCAAGGACACCCTTTCTTCAACGGAGACCTTGCCATGATTGCCCAGGCTCCGACGTTCTATACTCAAATCCGCGATTATGCACCTGATTTGAATTTCGGTGTGGTGGAACTGCCAGAATATGAAGAAGGCAATGGCAACACAAGCTGGGGCGGCGGATTTGTCGCTGAAATCCCTGAAGGATCGAAAAACGCTGAAGCAGCATGGGAATTCATTAAATATTTAACGGATGTTGAGGCACAGGAGTATTGGGCAGTGAAAAACTTTGACAACATTGCCAATATCGAAGCGGCTGAATCAGCAGCAAAATCTGATGAATTTACGGAAGACGGAACGATGGTTTACGAAATGGCAGTAGAAAACATGGAGCAAACTTTATTGACTCCAGTGCCGGTAATCGCACCTGATTTCAGCAGTTTGATCAACCCGAATATGGATGAATTCTTCCTCGGTTCCATGACGGCTAAAGAAGCGTTGGAAAAATCCCAGACCGATGTTGAAAATCTGATCAAGAAAAACCAGTAAGCAAGGAGGAGCCAATTTGGGGAAGAGAAGAATGACCATGAGGCGCAAGGAGAGCATTTATGGCTATATTTTTGTAATGCCGTGGATCATCGGATTTCTCGCTTTCACTGCGGGGCCTTTGGTATTTTCCTTTGTGGCAAGTTTCACAAATTATAATATTACATCTCAGATGGACTTCGTCGGCGGAGAAAACTATAAAGGTCTCTTAACAGAGGACAGTCTTTTTTGGACCTCACTTTGGAATACCTTGTATTTCGTCATCTTTTCTGTTCCATTGACAACAATCGGAGCCATTTTCCTGTCGGCTCTACTGAACCAGGATATTCCTGGCATCCGATATTTCCGTACACTTTACTATTTGCCGGCTGTCCTGTCAGGGGTCGGCGTTTATATGCTTTGGATGCAGCTGCTTGATCCGGGCACCGGAATGGTCAACCTGGTTTTAAGCTGGTTTGGCATTGATGGCCCCAACTGGCTGTTTGATCCCGACTGGACCAAACCGTCCCTCATATTCATGAAATTATGGAGTGTCGGCGGATCCATGCTCCTCTATTTAGCCAGTATGCAGGGTGTCTCCAAATCACTCTACGAAGCAGCTGAAATTGACGGAGCCAATACATGGAAAAAGTTTTTCCATATCACGCTCCCTATGATTACGCCAGTTATTTTCTTTGACGTTGTAACAAGCCTGATTGGCGGATTCCAGATTTTCCAGGAAGCCTATGTCATGTCCAATAACGGCGAAGGCGGACCGGCCAACTCATTGCTGTTCTATAATCTATACATGTGGAAGCAAGCATTCACCAACTTCAATATGGGGTATGCGATGGCGATGTCCTGGATTCTGTTCGTTATTGTATTCATCATGACTATGATTAATCTGAAACTCGCTCCCCGCTGGGTGCATTACGAAGGGGAGGAGAAGTAAATGGCCAAAACAACGGATAACCTTGATTATTTGGACAGTGCAGATGATCTGAAGACCCTTGATAAGGCGAATGAAAATCCCAGTTTCTTTGAGCACAGAGGAAACCGCAAGAATCTTCTGGTTGTCTTCAATTTTATCTTGCTGGCAATCGGGAGCCTGCTGATCCTTTCCCCTCTCTGGTGGATGTTCGCGACGTCCCTTAAAACAATGGCGGAAGTCATGTCTTTCCCGCCATCATTTTGGCCAGAGAACTGGCTGTTCTCAAACTACATCAAGACGTGGGAAGCGGCGCCTTTCACCCGCTATACCATCAACACGCTGACCATCACGATCATCGTGGTCATCGGAAATGTATTGTCCAATTCATTTATCGCTTACGGTTTTGCTAAAATCCCGTTCCGCGGAAAAAATATCCTGTTTGCGATTGTCTTGGCGACCATGATGATTCCCGGATTTGTCACCTTGATTCCGCAATACGTACTGTTTGCGAATCTTGGATGGGTCAATACTTATTACCCGTTGATTGTACCTTCGTTTTTCGGCAGTGCATTCAACATTTTCCTGCTGCGCCAGTTTTACATGACGATTCCGACTGAGCTGATCGAAGCCGCGAAAATGGAAGGCGCCAACCATTTCTATATCTGGTGGAAAATCGGGCTGCCGCTCACCAAGCCGGCGATTGCCACGGTCGCCATCTTCTCGTTTAACGGCGCTTGGAACGATTTCCTTGGACCGCTGCTGTATTTGAACGACGAGAAACTGTATACGCTTCAAATCGGCTTACAGGTCTTCAAAGGGCAGCTCAGCACACAATGGAACTATTTGATGGCCGGCTCGCTGCTTGTGCTGCTGCCAGTCATCCTGATTTTCTTCATTTTCCAGAAATACTTCATCCAAGGCATCAATCTCCAGTCTGGAGGAAAATAAAGAAAGAAACACGCTCTGCGAAAATCCGCAGAGCGTGTTTTTGTTTTTTGAGGCAAAAGTTTGCCGCATTTTCTTCGTAACTTGCTTTGGTTATCTTAATTAAAGGCTTTTCGCTGGCGAAAAGCCTCCTTCTTCTGTTTTTCAAGTCTTATTGGAGAAAACATGCTGAGAATTAAGTGCTGAATTCATGCATTTCGCAAGCGAACTGCTGAAAGTGCTGGTTTATTTGCGCTTAGAAATTTTAATTTGCGTTCACGGGGTTTTATTTGCGTTTAAAATCTTTTATTTGCGTTCGGGCTGCTGCTATTTGCGTTCAACAAAATTCGACACGAAAAAAGGGCATCCTCTTGCAGGATGCCCTTTCTAACAATCCGCTCCAAATTAAAGAGCCGCTGTTTTTTCTTTTTTGATTTGTTTGCTTCGCAATTGTCCGCAAGCTGCGTCGATATCGGCGCCTTGCTCGTGGCGGACGCCGCAGTTGATGCCTTTTTTCTTCAAAGCGTCGTAGAAAGCGCTGATCGCTTCCGGCGTGCTTTGCTGATACTGGTCATGTTCGCTGACCGAGTTGTACGGGATCAAGTTGACGTAAGACAAGTGGCGCTTGTCTTCAAGCAGTTTCGCCAATAGATTTGCTTCTTCAACATGGTCGTTGACGTCGCGCAATAAAATATATTCAAACGTGATGCGGCGGTTGGATTTTTCCAAATAGTAATCGATTGCCGCCATCAATTTCTCGATCGGATAGGCTTTGTTGATTTTCATAATGCGTGAACGCAATTCGTTCGTTGGAGCATGGATGGAAATTGCCAAGTTGACTTGCAGGCCTTCATCCGCGTAATCGTAGATTTTCGGTACGATGCCACTGGTTGAAACAGTAATATGGCGAGCTC
This sequence comes from Planococcus sp. 1R117A, assembly GCF_051417975.1. Taxonomy (NCBI): domain Bacteria; kingdom Bacillati; phylum Bacillota; class Bacilli; order Caryophanales; family Caryophanaceae; genus Planococcus; species Planococcus sp. 1R117A. The sequence goes on from NZ_JBPRLO010000001.1 coordinate 714,311, forward strand.
CGATTGCCAATCCTTTTTGTGAATTGACGACTGTCAGGAAGTCCATCAAATTCGTGTAGTTATCGAACGGTTCGCCGATTCCCATGACCACGATATGGCTGACACGCTCGTCTTTTTGCTGTGCATCAAAATGGGCCTGCACTTGCATGATCTGCTCAACGATTTCGCCCGCGTTTAAATCGCGGCTTTTTTTCAAAAGTCCGCTTGCGCAGAAACTGCAGCCGATGTTACAGCCGACCTGTGTAGTGACACAGACCGAGTTTCCGTATTTAAAGCGCATTAATACGGTCTCAATCAAATTGCCATCCTGAAGACGGAAAAGGAATTTGATCGTACCGTCAGCAGATTCTTGCTTGACCGCTTCTGTAAGTGTACGGATTGCAAAATTATCTTCCAGCAACCCAATAACTTCTTTGCTCAGGTTGTTCATCTGGGAAAATTCAGTAACGCGTTTAATATATAACCAGTCCCATACTTGTTCAGCACGGTACTTCTTCTGTCCATTTTCTAAAAACCATTCTTTTAATTGATCTATCGTCAATCCATAGATGGAATTTTTCATTATTAGTACCCTCATTTCAGAATTTCACAATTGCTTATTATATTACTAAAAATCCTCCTTGACAACAACTATTTTTGTTTATACAGAAAAATCTGTTTTTAATTCCGGATTAAATAGAGCGGTTATGGGTAAAGCTGTATATGAAGGAGGCGATTAGATGGGCGAAATCACACATGTCGGGCTGGCGGTCCCCGACCTGGACAAAGCAGTGGACTGGTACGGCAAAGTCTTCGGTTTTTACATATTGGCCGGGCCATTTGAATTCGATGCAGAAAGCGATGAACCGGACAATATGACACAAGATTTGCAAGGGCCTGAAGTGAAAAAAATGCGCAATGTGCACTTGATGTCCCTCGGTGGAATCGGCATTGAACTATTCGAGTTTCAGGAGCCCCAATTTAAAGGCGAGGCAGCATTTCCTCATAAGGGATTTTTCCATATCTGCCTGATTGTCGATAACCTGATCGAGACCATTGAAAGGATCGTTCAGCATGGCGGCAAACAGCGCAGCAAAATATGGAAAACTTCAAAAGACAAACCTCATTATCTGGTTTACACCGAGGACCCGTTCGGCAATATCATTGAATTGTATACCCGCAACACATCTGAAATGTACAGCGGGAAATAGAAAAGCGCAAGCGCCTGTGTAGATTCGACGGGCATAAGACAAACCGGCGAAGCGGCATGTTTTCAGCCGCACAGCCGGGTTGGCTTATGACCCTAGAATCTGGGCGCTGGAGTCTGGACATTTAGAAAAGCGCAAGCGCCAAAAAATGAAGTCTTGGACATGGAAACCCGCAATCTACCATTTCTATGTAAATTTAAAAATCCATAATTCCAAAAAACCAGCCTTTCCGCAAATCCGGATCGGCTGGTTTTCTATGGTTTTACACCAATTGCTCTTTTTTCTGAAGCATCGTGCCTTGCTGCGCCAAATCAGCGTGCCAAGAGAAAGCCTTTTCCAGCACATGCGGCGTCTGGCCTCCGCGTGTCAATGCTTCTGCGTAATAGGCACGCATTTGTTCTTTGTACATCGGGTGCATGCAATTCTCGATGATCAAGCTTGCGCGTTCACGAGGGGCAAGTCCACGCAAATCCGCATACCCTTGCTCTGTTACCACAACATCCACATCGTGCTCAGTATGATCTACATGAGTGACGAAAGGAACAATGCTTGAGATTTTTCCTTCTTTCGCAATCGATTTTGTAACAAAGACCGCGAGGCGTGCATTGCGCGCGAAATCCCCAGAGCCACCGATGCCGTTCATCATTTTCGTCCCCGACACATGCGTCGAGTTGACGTTGCCGTAGATGTCGAATTCCAATGCCGTATTGATTGAAATCAATCCGAGGCGGCGGATGATTTCCGGATGGTTGGAAATTTCTTGCGGGCGCATGATGATTTTATCTCGGTACTTCTCAAAATCACTGTAAACCTGCTCCATTTTCGGCTCCGATAACGTGATCGAGCAGCATGAAGCGAAATTGACTTTGCCTGCATCCATCAAATCGAATACGGCGTCCTGCAGCACTTCGGAGTAAACTTCCAAATTTTCAAACTCGGAATCGACCATGCCATGCAAAACCGCGTTCGCAACTGACCCGATGCCCGACTGCAGCGGCGCTAATTCTTCGGTCAAACGACCTGCCCGGATTTCCGAACGCAGGAATTCCAGCAAGTGATCCGCCATGATTTTCGTTTCCGCATCCGGCGGTACAATTGTGGAAGGCGAATCTTTTTGCTCGGTAAACACGATGCCGCGGATTTTTTCCAAATCCACAGGAATGCCAGGTACGCCGATGCGATCATCCACCTTTGTCAGTGGAATTGGCATGCGCTCTCCTTGCTTGCCAGTATCGTAAATATCATGAACTCCTTCAAACAGTTCAGGCTGGGCCATATTGATTTCAACGATAATGTTTTTCGCATGTTTTGCAAAGATTGCCGAGTTGCCGACAGACGTCGTCGGGATGATCATTCCATCTTCGGTTATCGAAAGCGCTTCCACGATTGCAAAGTCAATAGCTTCAATTACGTTAGCGCGAATCCATTCTGCTGTATGCGATAAATGATGATCGACAAACAGCATTTCGCCATTGTTGATTTTTTTGCGCATTGCCGGTTCTGCCTGGAATGGCAAGCGTTTGTTCACAATGCCCGCTTCCGCGAACAACCGATCAATGTCGGACCCTAAAGAAGCTCCCGTAAAGACGTTCACTTTAAATTCTTCTGTCTCTGCACGTTTCACTAATGCAAAAGGAACCGCTTTCACGTCTCCCGCCCGTGTAAATCCGCTGAGCCCTAGAGTCATGCCGTCGCTGATCCATGAAGCTGCTTCTTCCGGTGACACAACACGGTCTTGCAGTTGCATGGCTTTAATCCGATCAAATTGCTTTTCCATACTTTATCACTCTCTCTAACTTTTTAGATAATTTTATCGTAGTTAGAGAGAGTTTTGAGTTATATGGAACGGAAAACACAGTTGCTGGCTAAAGCAGCAAATTCCGTACCTGAAGCAGCATTTTTAAAATCCGAGCAATTTCCGGAAATAACTCGAGTACGATTGGCTGACCGGGATGCGTGCTCCATTGTTCATTGCCAGCAAAAAAGTGGAATGCGTGTCCGGATAAATCTCCTCGATATGATGGACATTTACGATAAACGACCGATGGCAGCGGATGAATAAGTCCCGCGGCAGCAAATACTCGAATTCCTGAAGCGAGTTTTTATTGGTTCCCCAAAAGCCGTCAGCGTGCACATGGGTTTTGCGGTCTTTCACTTCCAGGTATTTCACGTCGCTGAACGGAATCGGCTTCCAGCCATCGGCACTTTTCACCGTCACCACCGATTTGCCTTCCGTAAACGCCGGATAAATCGCCATCACGACGCCCTGCACTTCCCCGTCTTGTTCAAACGGCACCGCCATGCCATGGTACGGTACGCCGAAGATCTCCTTATCGATAAATTCAGAGGCTTTCTGCCGGGTCGCCAATGCCTTAAAAGCAATAGTTCCTTCTATCACCGGATCACCCTCTTGGATTTTCAAATCAATCCGTTTGCTTGGACGATAATAGATGTATTCTTTTGTATTGGATACCGCAATCGAGATTTCATCTGAAAATAATTTCCCGATGACATCCAGCAGCGAACCATGTAAAAACTTATCCATAACGGACCCCCTGTTTTCTTTCCTTCTATAAATTATAGCCTACTCAATGAGCGGCTTCCCACTTCAAATGAAAACAGCCGCCCCGTAACAGGGCGGCTGTTCGATTTTCAGACATATTTTAAAGCATCGTGCCCGTCTGGGCCAATTTGGCATGCCAGGAAAAAGCTTTTTCCAGCACATGCGGCGTCTGGCCGCCGCGTGTCAATGCTTCTGCGTAATAAGCGCGCATTTGTTCTTTGTACATTGGATGCACACAATTCTCGATAATCAACGCGGCGCGTTCACGGGGAGCCAGTCCGCGGAGATCCGCATAGCCCTGCTCCGTCACTACGATGTCGACATCGTGTTCGGTATGGTCAATATGCGTAGCAAACGGCACCACACTGGAAATCCTTCCGCCTTTGGCAATCGACTTCGTAACAAAAATGGACAACCGTGCATTGCGGGCGAAATCGCCGGAACCACCGATGCCGTTCATCATTTTTGTTCCGGACACATGCGTTGAGTTGACGTTGCCGTAAATATCAAATTCCAACGCGGTGTTGATGGAAATCAACCCGAGGCGGCGGATGATTTCCGGATGGTTGGAAATCTCCTGTGGTCGCAAAATGATTTTATCGCGGTATTTTTCAAAATCGCCGAATACCCGCTCCATCTTCTGCTGCGACAATGTAATTGACGAACTCGATGCGAACCTTACTTTCCCCGCATCGATCAAATCGAATACGGCGTCCTGCAGCACCTCTGAATAGACTTCCAAATCTTCAAATTCCGAGTCGATCAAACCTTGCAGGACCGAATTTGCAACCGACCCGATACCGGACTGCAGCGGCGCCAGTTTTTTCGTCAAGCGTCCTGCCCGCACTTCCGAGCGCAGGAATTCCAGCAGATGGTCCGCCATGATTTCTGTTTCTTCATCCGATGGCACAATTGTGGAAGGCGAATCCTTTTGCTCGGTAAACACAATGCCTCGTATTTTTTCCAAATCAACTGGTATGCCAGGTACGCCAATGCGATCATCCACTTCTGTCAGTGGAATGGGCGGGCGGTCCCCTTGCTTGCCGGTATCGTAGATATCATGAATCCCTTCAAACAATGCCGGCTGGGCCGTATTGATTTCCACAATGACATTTTTCGCATACTGGACAAAAAGAGCCGAGTTGCCGACCGATGTTGTCGGAATGATTAATCCGTCTTCTGTTATCGACAATGCTTCAATAATGGCAAAATCAATCGGTTCGATGACACCGGCTTTGATCCATTCCGCAGTCTGGGACAAATGGTGGTCGACAAACAGCATTTCACCTTCATTAATTTTTCTGCGCATAACGGGATCTGCCTGAAACGGCAAGCGTTTGTTGACGATGCCCGCTTCCGCAAATAATTTATCAATATCCGAGCCTAAAGAAGCGCCGGTAAACACATTCACTTTAAAACTTTCGGTTTCGGCCCGTCTGATCAGCGCAAAAGGAACCGCTTTTGCATCTCCTGCCCGCGTAAATCCGCTGAGTCCGAGCGTCATTCCGTCCTGAATCCAAGAAGCCGCAACGTCCGCATCAATAACTCGATCTTGCAATTGAATTGCTCTAATCCGTTCTAGGGTTTGTTCCATCACTGTCACCTTTCGTAGCTTGATTGTCTTCCTTGCTTACCTATAATTATACCTCACCTCGCCAGGCCGCCATTAAACCCCAGCTCTCTGTTTCAACTATATTAAGCGTTTTATTCACATCGCTGTAACAAATCAACCAATCGTTTTCTGTATTGTAAGCGGTTTATTTGCATTTAGATACAGTGATTTTCAAATAATTATTATCTTAAAACTAGTATAAACCTCTCTGCATCAGGCTTTAAAAATTATGAGAATATTTATATTATGAAATAACAAATTACTTTGGAATAATGATAAATTTTTATTAAAAACACATTGACTTTAAGGTTTAATCATCATAATATATGAAAGTTGTTAAAATAAACAGCGTTTGTACAATAACTTAAATCAGAGCAAAGCATCACTTAACGTCTTCAATCCAACTCAAAAAAATCAGCATTTTAATGATTACAATATTTATTAATATAGCAAGTTTTGGGCTTACCGGTCCGGTGATTCCCGCTTATCTGGAATCGATCAATCAAGGCAGAATGGCGTCAGGAATAATTATCGCCATCTTCGCCGGCTGAAACTCTCTCACTTGAAGCTGAATCCGCCGTTTAAGGATTCAGCTTTCTAATTTAACTTTACCGTTTCTGACGCCCTGCTTTTGCGGAATGAAATTTACTTTATAGAAATGAGGCTTTACTGTAATGTCTGCTGAACAACGCAAAAAAATCACCATTTTAATGGTGAATATGTTTATTGCCATCGCCAGTTTTGGAATTATCGTCCCGATCTTGCCGGCTTATCTCGTATCAATCAACCAAGGCGGAACTGCTGCCGGATTGATGATCGCTATCTTCGCCGGTGCACAGCTTCTGTTTTCCCCGCTTGGCGGGAAATGGGCCGATGTTTACGGGCCGCGCAAAGTCATTATCCTGGGATTGTCGCTGCTGACGATTTCCATGCTGATGTTTTATGCAACCGATTCAATCTGGATTCTTTACGCTTCACGCATCGTCGGCGGAATCGGCGACGCTTTCCTGGTCCCCGGCATCTTCACTTATGTAGCGGGCATCACGACAGCAGCACAGCGTGCGAAAGGCACCGGCCTCGTCACTGCTTCGATGTCACTTGGACTGGTCATCGGACCCGGAATCGGCGGCTTCTTAGCAGAAGTCGACTTGAAATTGCCGTTCCTTGTATCGGCGATTGTGACATTCACCGCCGTCTTGTTCTCCCTTGTGTTACTGAAAGAAATCAAGCCGACTGCCGACAGCACAAAGCAGGCAGAGGAATTTGCAAAAGATGAGTCGATGCTCCAGCAAATCGGCCGTTCGGTCAAAATGCCGTACTTCATTCCACTGATCATCACATTTGTGATGAGTTTCGGACTGGTCGCTTATGAATCGGTCATCGGCATGTATTTAACGAATGAATACGGCTCCACATCCAAAGATATCGCCATGATGATCACCGCTACCGGGCTTGTCAGCGTAATCGTCCAAGTATTTGTCGTCGACCGGCTGATCCGCCGCTTTGGCGAAGTTCCGGTTTTGATCTCGTTTCTCGGCCTTGCGACTGTCGGGTTTCTGCTGTCGCTTGTTGCCGGAAGCTACGCTGCTTTCTTCGGCGTATCGCTCGTCATTTTCCTGGCGATGGCAATTCTTCGACCGGTGCTCAATATCCTGATTTCCAAAATGGCGCAAGGCGAAGTCGGCTTTGCGATGGGCATGAACACTTCCTATATGAGCCTAGGGAATGTACTCGGACCGCTATCGGCAGGTTTGTTGTTTGATGTGAATATCAACTACCCGTTCATCCTCGGTCTTGGCTTATTGATCATCACACTGTCGATTGCAGTGGCATGGCGCAGCTCCCGCGCCGCCAAAACTGTCGCAGTTATGCGCCATGAAGAACTTGAAGCTGAACCTCTTATATAAGAGGTTCGGTTTTTTTGAATAGAAATTTCAACTGCCGAAATAAAATTTATCAAAGCCAGTTCCGTTGTATTGACAAAAACTGGCTGCTCAAATAGTATAGGTAAGCTGAGCAAAAAACTCCGTACCAGTATATAGATGAAAAGAGGGTATCGCCCATGTCTGCGGACCAAAGAAAGAAAATTTATATCTTAATGATCAATATGTTTATTGCCATCGGAAGCTTCGGCATCATCATCCCGATTCTGCCTTCTTACCTTGAATCGATCAATCAAGGCGGCATGGCAGCAGGGTTGATGATCGCTATATTCGCCGCGGCGCAATTCCTGTTTTCTCCGATTGCGGGAAAATGGGCAGACCAGTATGGCCGCCGGAAAATGATCATCTACGGGCTTGCCGGCCTAACATTGTCGATGTTCGTGTTCTATGTATCTGATTCTATTTGGATCTTGTACTTGTCTCGCGTTATCGGCGGAATCGGGGCCGCGATGCTGGTTCCAGCCATTTTCGCTTATATCGCCGACATCACCACCTATGATCAGCGGGCAAAAGGAAACAGCCTGGTTTCTGCAGCGATGTCACTCGGCATTGTTGTCGGACCTGGAATCGGCGGATTCCTGGCAGATTTCAGCATGAAGCTGCCATTTCTGGTATCCGCACTCGTCTCTCTTGTCGCGGTTATATTTTCTGTCGTGCTATTGAAAGAAAGCGACGCCGTCAAAGCAGATCCGGCTTTAGCCGCTACCCTGACCGACGAGGAATCGATGTTCAAAAAAATCGGGCGATCGGTTACGATGCCGTATTTCATTCCGCTGATCATCACATTGGTCATGAGCTTCGGTTTGCTGGCGTATGAATCGGTCGTCGGCCTTTACCTCGACAACCAGTTCCAGTCGACCGCTAAAGACATCGCCTTTATGATTACTGCAACAGGCGTAGTCAGTGTCATTGTCCAATTGTTCATCGTGGACCGCATCGTTCGCCGCTACGGCGAAGTTGCTGTATTGATCGCCTTTATCGGCGTCGCGGCGGCCGGCTTCCTGCTGTCGCTGTTCGCAGGCAGTTATGCGATGTTCTTTACAGTGTCGCTGATTATCTTTATGGCCACATCCATTTTGCGTCCAGTGCTCAATACGCTGATTTCCAAAATGGCTGATGGTGAAGTCGGTTTCGCCATGGGCATGAACAATGCCTATATGAGCATCGGCAATGTCATCGGGCCGCTGCTTGCAGGCGCTCTTTATGACATCAACATCTCCTATCCGTTCATTCTCGGGCTCGTCATGCTGATGATCACCATGTTCATCACAGTCAGCTGGCAGCGTTCACGCGCAGCCAAAGCGACTCCGGCTGTTTAATAAAGAAAAACTGGAACCTGTTGAAAAGGTTCCAGTTTTTTTATGCTTTTCTTGAACCTCCCAAAAAAGAGGTTCCGGCTTTACTGAATGCTCTAAAAAGTTGTATAATTATTATACAATAAAACCAAAGAGACGGGGGTAATGCTATGTATAATATTAAAGCAGCTGCCAAACTTTTAGATATGCCAAAAGTGACCATCCGTTCCTGGGAAACCCGGTATAATGCCATAACACCTGCACGTACTGAATCCGGACACCGGCTGTATTCGGATCAGAATCTGGAAGATTTAAAATGGCTTAAAATACAAGTGCAAGATAGAGGCATTAAAATCAGCGAAGCTGTTAAACAGCTCCATGCTTCAAAAAGGAAGCCTGCCGAAAAAGTTGTGGTTCCTGAAAACCCACTGGATGCTGAACCGTTCAGCAAGCAAATCCAAGAGCTTTACTTAGCCGCTTCGGAAATGGATACCGAACGGTTCAATTATCTGCTCGACTTGAACTTTTCCTTATTCCATTACCGGACCGTTTTTTTCTCGCTTATCATACCGCTGATGATTCGCATTGGAGACGAATGGAAAAACGGCTCGCTGACGGTTGCTCATGAACATATGATCAGCCATATTGTCCACCAGCGCTTTGCCCATTTTTTCCGTGTTTTCCCGACTTCAGCTGAACTGCCGAAAGTCATGGCGTTGTGCCCGAGCGGCGAACACCATCAACTGGGCTTGCTGCTGTTCACGCTGTTCCTTCGGGAAAATGGTTTTCCGGTTATGTATTTCGGCCAAGACACCCCGCTCGAAGGCTTAGCAGAAACAGCAAGCCAGCAACAAACCGAAATCGTCTGCATGTCGATTTCGGATCCCGATCTGCGGCAAGCGGTGGACCATTACATTGAACAATTGTCACAAGAGAATCCTCGCCTGCGCTTCCTCATTGGCGGGCAAGGAGTCGAAAAACAGCTTCATCAAGGCCAGGCCTGGTATCTCGGCGAGTCCTATGAATCCTGGCAGCAATGGCTAGATGAACAAAAAGAAATCCCTTTAAGCAGAGCTTAAAGGGATTTTTTATATGAACCTGCTTTACGACCAAAAAGTTACCCAGCGAGGCAAAACTTTCTGCTGGCCGAACAAGCCGGATTGCACAAAAAGGCAGCAGGAATAAGCCCCACTGCCTGACGATTGCTTTTAAACCGTGCGCTGACGCTGTCCGTGCCACCCAATAGAGCAAACCGGCAAGCAGCCAGTTCAATCCTCCGATACTAATCAATAAAAGTGCCGTAGCCTTTCACTTTCTCATATTCCGGCATCTTCTTGTATACGTTTTGAATAGATATAATATAACCTTTATAAATACTTTCAAACCTTTTATATAATTTTTTTATAATTTTTTCGGGCAATAAAAAAAGACCTGCAGTTTATTGCAGATCCAAGTCCTGATAATCTTTCTGGTACGGTCCGTTGTCTGTGACTTCAGAATGGTATAGAGCTTTCAACGCAAAGTTTTTCTCCAGTTCCATATCCTTCATCAGCGTTTTCATGCGCTTCTTCAATTCAGGATGCTCGCTTACAAGCTGCTCCATTTTTGATTTGGTGTATTTCATGTAAATTGCCAACTCCTTTCCAATCTTTTTAATCTATATCATTCAAATTGACACGAGACCCCCACTTCAATAAGCGGGAAATCAATTGGCCGCAAAATTCTATTTAGATTAATAAGCACTTAACAAGCTGAACGCCTTTCCGCTTCCGCGGCGCTTCTGTTTATTATACCATCGTCGGGCCGTTTGAAGGAAATCTGCCGCGTCCCATAAAAAAAACGCATTTGCCAGAAGCAAATGCGTTTTCAACTAACGATTAGCTGATGACGTGAAAAACAAAATTCATGAGAAACAGTCCCGCGATGACATAAAGCGTCATCGACACTTCGCGCCATTTTCCGATCGCGATTTTCAAGATCGGGTACAGGATAAAGCCGATGGCGATGCCATCTGCAATGCTGTACGTAAATGGAATCAATGCCACAATCAATAGCGCCGGGAAGCTTTCGCTCATGTCTTTCATATCCAGATTGCGGATGTTCTGCACCATCAAGCCGCCGACGATGATCAATATCGGAGCAATGGCGCTGTCCGGAATCAGTTTGATGACCGGAATAAAAAACACGGAAACCACAAACAGCAATCCAGTCGTTACAGCCGTCAAGCCAGTCCGTCCGCCAGCCGCCATGGCTGCCATACTTTCAGCACTTGCTACAGTAGGGCTTGTGCCAAAGATGCCGGACATCATTGATGATACAGAAGTCGCCTGGAACGCGCGTCCGAATTTTTCAGGGCGTTCCACAAACGACACTTGGCCCTGGACGGTTCCGATATTCTCAAAAACGATCACCATTGTCAAAGAGAAAACGGCAATCCAGAAGCCCATCGACAAAAGTCCGTCGAACGACAACGCACCAAATACCGCAAATGCTTCGGAAGCATTGATTGACGACCCGCTCATCGCACTCATATCGATCAAGCCGAAAAACGAAGCAATGACCGTTCCGGCCACAATCGTAAACAGGAAATTCCCTGGCACATTGCGGATAAACAGCACAATTGCCACGACGAAAGTCAAAACTGTCGCCAGCACATGCGGTTCACCAAGTGAACCGAGTGCCAGAATCGAAGAAGTCCCGCGTTCGACAATGCCGCCTTTTTCAAGGCCGATCAGCATCAGGAATAAGCCAAGCCCTACCATAATCGCTTCTTTCAACGAGTACGGCACTGCCGCATTGAGCAGTTTCGCAAGACGTGTAAAAGCGATCACTACAAAAATGAGCCCCGAGATAAAGACCACAGCCAGTGCTTCCGGCCACGACAAGCCCATTGACTGAACCAGCGTGTATGAAAACAAGGCGTTGATGCCCATGCCCGGCACAAGCAGAATCGGCGCGTTGCCCCAGAAGCCCATGACGAGGCAGCCAAAAACCGATGCTGCAATCGTTGCCACAATCGCTGCTTCAAGCGGCATGCCCGATTCCGACAAAATCAGCGAATTGACCGCAATGATGTAAACGACCGTAAAAAAGCCGATCACACCTGCCGACATTTCCCGTTTCACCGAAGTCCCATTTGTTTGAAGACCAAAAAAGCGGTCCATCCAATTAGACATATATAAAACCTTCTATTAAATTAGCCCTCTCCCAACCCGCTCTTCCCAAATAAATAGGTGAGCCAAAATAGGAGTGTAAGCTAAAAAACGAGCGCTGTCAAGGGATAGAGCCTTATAAAGAAGGATTCAGGCGTTCTGCTTGGTGATTTATTAAATCCCTCGAGAATTTAAATGCTATACTTCTTTTATTCCAAATAAAAGAGGTGTTATATGGACAAAATGGCCATCTGCATGCTGACAAAAACAGAAGGATTAGAGCGGCTGCTTGGCAGGCTTCCTGCAAACCATCCCGAATTGAAGCTTATCCAAAGCGAGTGGCATCGTTCCGCTTCGGGACAAAGAGGCGAAGGGCGGCTCGCTTCCCAATTCAAAGAATTTCAACTGGAAGAGCCGTTCTTTATGTTGTGGGACGTGAACTTGAAAATGGATAATTGGCCGGTTCAGATGGATGGCCTTCTACTGACTGGGCGCTGTGCCATCATCATTGAATCGAAAAACATCAGCGGCAACATTCATTTTGATGAACAGACCAGCGAGTTTTACCGGTTTGATGAAAACGGTTCAAAGACCGTGATGGAAGATCCCCGTGTCCAGCTGAACAAACATATCCGTTTTTTAACGGCATGGTTTAAACTTCGAAAAATCATCTTGCCGGTTCGCGGCTTGATCGTGTTCACCGCAAAAAAATGTGAGTTTATCGCCAAACCACCAGACGCTCCAATTTGCAAAACCTATCAGATGTCCGAGACCCTTTTGAAGATCTGGAGCGCTTCTCCCCCACAAACTCCAAGCCATAAACTTTCGAAAATCAAAAAAATACTTCTCTCTAACCAAACCCCTTTTAAGCAAATTCCATTATGCAATAGGTATTTTATTCAAGCAGACGATTTAAAAACCGGGGTGTATTGCCGCGTGTGCCAGTCGTATGGAATGCAGCGGGTTAAGCGGAGCTGGCAATGCCGGCATTGCGGAGAACGCGACAGCACAGCGCATTTTCTCGCGGCACAGGAATACTTTACGCTCGTGAGCAGTGTGCTGACCAATCAAGAGTTCAGGCGTTTTTGCAGGATAGAATCGCCTTTTGTGGCTTCACGTCTCCTGAGTCAGCTCGACTTGGAGACAATAGGCAAATTGAAAATGCGTTCATATAAATTGAAGGAAATTGAGTAAGCTTTTTGCCTTGGGCAAGAAGCTTTTTTATGTCGAATTTTGTTGAACGCAAATAAAGCCATTCTGAACGCAAATAAAAGTTTTTAAGCGCAAATAAAACTCCACGAATGCAAATAAAAAAATTTAAACGCAAATAAACCGGTCCGCCACAGCCCTCCATCGCATTTCCGTCCTTCCCCCGACTTTTGAACGTATATCCAGCTCTTTCCCATTCGAAAACAAACCCACAAATGGAAAAAGCAATCGACTCCGCGATTGCTTCCTAAAAAGAGGTGTTTTTCGTTTACGAAAAACACCAAAAAAGAAAACCTCCGCCCGCAGACGAAGGTTTTCTTTCAAATCAATATATGCTTACATAAACATTCCGGCAATGGCTGCACTCAAAAGTGAAGCGAGCATCCCTGCCGCAACCGCACGGATACCTAAACGCGCGATATCAGGACGTCGGCTAGGCGCCAATGCACCAAGTCCGCCAAGCAAAATAGCCAATGAGCTCAAGTTAGCGAAACCACATAGGGCAAAGCTGACAACGATTACCGTCTTAGGCGATAAGTCTGGAATTTGAGGAGCAAAAGAAGTGTACGCAACAAATTCGTTGAGCACCAATTTTTGTCCGATAAAGCTACCAGCTTGTACCGCTTCCGCCCAAGGCACACCAATGGCCCAAGCAAGTGGTGCGAAGATAACACCCAGAATCGCTTGGATGGTCAAACCTTCAGTACCAAACCAAGAGCCGATTCCGCCAAGCATGCCGTTCAACAAAGCGATCAAAGCGATGAACGCAAGCAGCATTGCGCCGACGTTCAAGGCCAATTGCAACCCGTCAGCCGCGCCGCGTGCAGCAGCGTCAACAACGTTTACCGAGGCGTTGTCTTTTTCCATCACCACGTCTTCTCGTTCTGAAACATCTTCTGTTTCCGGAATCATGATTTTAGCCATGATTAAACCGGCTGGTGCAGCCATGAAACTTGCCGCCAATAAATATTCGAGAGGCACTCCTAGAAGTGCATAACCAGCTAAAGTTGAACCGGCTACTGATGCCAGACCCCCGGTCATTACAGCAAACAACTCAGATCTGGTCATTCCCGCGATAAACGGACGGATGACAAGCGGCGCTTCCGTCTGGCCAACGAAAATATTCGCTGCAGCTGAAATCGATTCCGCTTTACTGGTGCCAAGAAGTTTTGATAATGCGCCACCTATTATTTTAATAACCACCTGCATGATACCCAAATAGTAAAGCACCGAAATCAAAGACGAGAAGAAAATGATAATCGTCAATACCTGAAACGCGAATACAAAACCGAATCCTCCGACATCAGCAGCTGGGCCGAATACGAAAGCGATCCCTTCTCCAGCGTAGTCAATGACGTTCTGTACGAGACCTGAGAACCATAAAAGACCGGCTCTTCCCGCTTCCCATTCAAGAACGATAAATGCAAATGTAACTTGGATAGCTAAACCGCCAAGAATGGTTCTTGGCTTGATGGACTTCTTGCCACTTGATAATAGAAAGGCGATTCCCAAAACAACGAATACACCAAAGATGCCCCACAATAAATTCACAACTTCACCTCATTAGTTTTTTCAGCTTGAAACGCTTACATTTCAGCCCGGCAGTTAATTTATTTTTTTACTGTCGTCAGACATCTTACCAAATCTATAAAAAGAAGTAAATGGCTATCCTGTGACAAATTATTATCCAAAATATTGTTATAATGCAATGAAAATTCTAACAAGTTCAAGCTGAAAATCCTCTTAGGCTTTTTTCTTAGACGGTTCTGCTTTTTTAAGAAAAAAAGCCATTATTACACCAATAGCGCTTAAAACTCCTACTACTGCAAAAGAAATATTAACGCCCCGCACCAGCCCTTCGGCGCCATATTGCTGAGGATCAAGTGCTGTTCCCGTCATGATGGTGACAAGCAGCGCAGTGCCGATCGAACCGGATACTTGGCGCATCGTGTTGCTCATAGCGGTGCCATGAGGAATGAGGCGCTCAGGCAACTGATTGAGTCCGGCAGTTATAACAGGCATCATGACCATCGACACACCGAACATCCGAATGGCGTGCATCACGGTTAAATAAGTAAAAGAAGTAGTGGTCGTCAACACGGAAAACTGGAAAGTTGAGACCGTGACAATCAATAATCCGACGACCGCCAGCCATTTCCCTCCGACCGCATCGAATATTTTTCCCGTGACCGGATTCATGGCTCCCATGACGATTGCACCCGGCAACAGCATCAAACCCGATTCAAAAGCTGTAAAGCCATGCATGTTCTGCATATAGATCGGCAAAATCGTAGCACTGCCGATCATTGAGACAAAAACGATAATACTCAATATTGTTGAAAGTGTAAAAATGCCATAAGAAAATACCCGGAATTCAAGCAGCGGCTTCTTCAATTGGAATTGGCGGTGGATAAAGAAGAACAGCGAAATGACTCCGACTGCAATCGACAAGATGACCGGCCAGCTGCCCCACCCGTTATTGCCGGCACTTGAAAAGCCATACAGAATCCCGCCAAAGCCGAATGTCGATAAGATAATAGACGGAATGTCGAGGGCCGGAAAAGTTTGCTTGGTGACATTGCGCAAGAGAAAATATCCAAGAACAAAATCAATGACCGCAATTGGAATAACGATATAGAAAAGTGCACGCCATGGGTATTGCTCCACGATCCACCCTGATAAAGTCGGACCGAGCGCCGGCGCAAAGGAAATGACCAGACCGAACAAGCCCATTGCCTGCCCTCGCTTTTCGACCGGATAAATAATAAAAAGGATGGTCTGGGTCAACGGCATCATAATCCCTGCACCAGAAGCCTGGATAATGCGTCCAACCATCAAAAGCGGAAAACCTGGAGCAAATGCGCAAATGATGGTGCCTGCAGCAAACAAGCCGATGGCCGTCAAAAACAGGCGGCGCGTTGAAAACTTGCCGATTAAAAATGCCGTAATGGGAATCATAACCCCGTTTACGAGCATGAAAACCGTTGTCAGCCATTGTGCGATGTTTGCATTAATATCCAAATCCCGCATGATGTGAGGCAAAGCGGTGGCAAGCAAAGTTTGATTCAATATCGCTACAAAAACACCGGCCATCAAAACGGCCAGAAACGGTCCTTTGCGGAAATCTTTATCCAGCACCGATTGCTGGGCATTTCTCATTGCCCCTCACCTCCGCAAGTTGAAGTGGAAATCCACCCGTACTGCTGAATAGCCTGTGACACTGTAAAAAAACGTACAGCTTTTCAGCTGCGAAAACTTCTTTATTTAAGGGTTCGAGAATTTATGAGAAGAAAGCTTTAACCAAAAAGACGGACCGGATTTCTCCGGTCCATTGGCTATAAAGGCTGATGCGTCGTTTTGTGTTTCATGTAATACGCTGCCGCAAAGATAGCAATCGGCACTAAAATACTGAACCGGAACCAAATGCCATCATCACCCATAAAAATCAGGATTGTTGGCAGCAGAATGGCGGTTCCGCTCCACATAAGCGCTTTCCATGAACTTTTCCATAATCCGTAGACAAACAAGATGACCGAGGCAATGACCAGCGACCAGAGCAGAATCCCCATTAAAAAGAGACTCATCCGTTGTTCCTCCCCAACCTTATTTTTCCCGCTCCTGCACTCAAGAGGCTGAAAAACTTTCCCGCTGAGTGAAGTTTCTCTAGTTATTTACTTTTCTATACCCATTTCATTCCTAATTCAACGCCTTTTAAAAAGAAAAAAGCCGAACGGCGTGAAGACGTTCGGCTTAGCGGATTTCCTATAGATTTTTTAAAAACAGGCGAATGACATCGGCGCTGCCAATAATATTGCCGGCTGCTGTTCCGAGATTCGTCAAGACGACCACCAGCAGGACACGGGTGACTTTATTGTCCCAAAAGCCTTTAATGGTAAACACATCTTTCGACAAGGTCTCAAAGTCGCCGACATTCGGACGGCGGATATAAGCCTGCATGAGTCCCGAGAACCACCCCGCCGCAAGAAGCGGATGCAAGGCGCCAACCGGCCCTCCGACGAATGCCGTAAGAATTGCCAGCGGATGGCCGAATGCCAGCGCCGCCCCAATTGCTCCCAGCGAAGCCGTCCACAAAATCCAGCTGATGGTGCCATCAATGCCGGCCTGCGGATTGTTATAGAACGTGATCGCCAGTAAAGCAATCAATAAAATCGGCAGAGCCCAGCCAAGAATTTTCGGCCATTTCGACTTCGGCGGCACTTCAGACAGCGCTTTTAAGTCATGCTCGTTATGAATTTCTTTTGTAATGCCCGGCACATGAGCAGCGCCGAGAACGGCGACCACTTTATTGCCGGGTGCATCTTTGATTTTCTGCGCCAAGTACTGGTCGCGTTCATCAATCAGCGGCTTTTTCAATTTCGGGAATGACTGGGTGAAATCGTTGAGCACCGCATTCAATGTATCCTGTGATTTCATCTTTTCAAGATCTTCCTCAGAAATCGTTTCTTTGCTGAAAATGCTGAAGATGACAGAGGTCAATAGCTGGGCTTTCCCCATAAAACCGATATTGCTCCAAATCCGTGAAAACGTCACTTGGATATTGCGGTCCGCGAGCACCAGTTCAGCCCCTGTTTCCTTGGCGGATTCAATTCCTTGAATCATTTCCTGGCCCGGTTTGATGCCGAATTGATCCGCTATGCGGTTCTGGAAAGAGGAAATCGCCAGGTTCATCAGCAGCAGACTTGATTTCTTTTCTTTGATCACTTTAAAAATATCGGTTTCTTTCCACTTGCTGTTTTCGGTAACGGACTGATAGCGCTGGGCATCAAGCTCAATGCATACCGAGTCCGGCCGTTCCGCTTCTATGACTTGTTTGACCTGCTCGGCGCTTTGGCGGGAAACGTGTGCCGTGCCGATCAGGATCAGTTCGCGCCCATCAAGTTGTATGCGTGTAATATTATCTTCATGCATAAATTTTCTTCCTTCATAGAACTTAATTTCTTTCCGTTTTCACACGAAAAGACTGTCTATTTCAATAATGAATCACAATGCCAAAAATATCAATGCAACACTCTTCGTTCCGCTGTTTTTTTCAGCAGAAACGGTTACAGGTTTTTCGCATTGAACGTATCGCCGCCTTGGATCGTCCCCGCCTCGAAGCCTTTATAGAACCAGCTCTTGCGCTGTTCGGACGTTCCGTGCGTAAAGCTTTCCGGCACCACATAGCCGCGCGCCCGTTCCTGGATGGTATCGTCTCCCAC
The DNA here is from genome assembly GCF_051417975.1 of Planococcus sp. 1R117A. Lineage (NCBI taxonomy): Bacteria > Bacillati > Bacillota > Bacilli > Caryophanales > Caryophanaceae > Planococcus > Planococcus sp. 1R117A. The sequence continues at coordinate 732,491 of NZ_JBPRLO010000001.1, forward strand.
TGCACTTGCCGCCGTCAATGCTTCTTCCAGATCCCCTGTTTCCAGGAGATTCATCCCTTGGGCATGGTGCGCCCAGACACCCGCATAATAATCGGCCTGCAATTCGAGCCTTACCTGCAGTTTATTGTAATCCTCTTCACTTAATTGATTGCGGAGCGGCTGGACCTGCTCCATAATGCCGAGCAGGTTTTGCACATGGTGCCCGACTTCATGCGCAATGACGTAAGCCATCGCAAAGTCGCCCGGCGCCTGGAATTGCTGCTGCAGCTCATTATAAAAACTTAAGTCAATATAAAGCTTCTGATCGCCGGGACAATAGAACGGTCCGACGGCTGCGCCTGCTGTACCGCAAGCAGAGTCAACGCTGCCATTAAAAAGCACGAGTGTCGGCTCGACATACTCCAAGCCCTGCTCGGCAAAAACTTCAGACCACACGGCTTCGGTATCCGCCAGCACAACCGAAACGAAATTTGCCAGTTCCTGCTCCTGCTCGGTTTTGACATAAGGTTCGCTCGACTGTGTGCCTGCGCCGGTGCCAAGTTCGTTCAGAAGGACACCCGGGTCCCCGCCAAGAAATGCCACCAGCAGGACGATAAGCAGTCCTCCGATTCCGCCTCCCGCTATCATCTTGCCGCCTGATGAACCCCGCCGGTCCTCGACGTTTCTGCTGCCTTGCCTGCCTTTCCATTTCATAAAATCTCTCCTCGCGAATTGCACTTTTTAAGCCTATACCCCAATTCATAGAAACTCTAATCCCACTTATTCGAGGCGGTAAACTAAAAAACGTTCGCGAATATCGCAGCTTGCTCCCGGCAGCAAAATCTCTTCCAGCAGTTCAAAAAGAGTCTGATGCTCCAAATAATCGATATAATCGTCCGACGGGAAAAACAGAATCACATCAACCGGACGCTGCACCTGCTCCACGGACTTCAAGATATTGTTGATAGCGGCCATGAAGATCTGAACCGAAAACGGATTAAAAAAATAAAACCGGTTGTCTCTTGCTTCAACTTTATAGTCTTGTGCCAGGCAGCAGCAAAAGTCGATTTTCCCTTTAGCATTTTTCCGCTTTTTCTCGTAAGCCGTCCGGTTATCGAGTGCTTCCTTGTAAAAGGTTTCGTCCATCTCGACTCCCACCGTTTCCGCTCCGAATAAATATTGAACGTAAAAATTCAGACGGCCCTTGCCGCAGCCGTAGTCAACGAGCCGGTCTTCCTTGGACAGCCTGTAATGGCTAAAAAGGATTTCCAGTAAGGCATAAGGCGTCGGCTCATAGCGGTTGTGGTGAAGCGACTCATGGAAGCCTTGCTGGTTTTCGGAAGTCCGGATATTCAACATTTCGTCGTATTGGCGTTCGTTCACTGTCATCCACTCCATTCCAATAAAATAATAATTCCGGCTCTTGCAATCGCGCAAAGAGTTTGGTATGGTGAAGCTAATTCAATATTTTCTTGCTCCAGATTTTATGGAGTGAGGATAGAGGTGCAAAAACCATCAGTATATAAATCGAGGAGTATGAGCTCCGATGACGTTTATGGAAAGGGGGATTTGCCGAAGCGGTTAGACACTCATAGTCGACTCCGCTGGGTCTGCATCTAATAAATGCAGGACTGTCATATAGGCGACTATATGGAGGGCTATCTGACGCAAAGAAACGGTGGATAAACATTGTTTCTACGGCAGCAACGAGACCCTCGTTGCTGCTTTTTTGTTTCTTTTTATTATGCGACTGGTCCATCACCTCTGATTCTATGACAAAAAACTAAGAAAAGGGTGGTATTATGAATTTCGGCCAAATCATCACAGCAATGGTTACTCCGTTTGACGCAAACGGGGAAATCGACTTTCCCGCAACTAAAAACCTAGTGGAGCACTTAATCGAAAACGGTTCAGATGGATTAGTAATTGCCGGCACGACTGGAGAATCGCCGACTTTGTCATCAGAAGAAAAAGTGAAACTATTTAAATTCGTAGTGGAAACTGTGAAAGGCCGAATTCCGGTCATCGCAGGAACGGGTTCGAACAACACTCGTGCATCTATCGCCTTGACTCGGCAAGCGGAAGACATCGGAGTCGATGGCATCATGCTCGTTACGCCGTATTATAACAAACCTTCACAAGAAGGCATGTTCCAACATTTTGAAGCGATCGCCGCGTCTACCCGCCTGCCAATTATGCTCTACAATATTCCAGGGCGCAGCGTCGTCAATTTATCCGTCGATACAGTCGTCCGTCTTTCAGCAATCGATAATATCGTCTCTATCAAAGAAGCGAGCGGCAATTTGGATGCTGCCGCGGAAATTATCGAACGCACACCGGATTCCTTCACGCTCTACAGCGGTGATGACAGTTTAACTTTGCCGATTCTTGCAATCGGCGGAAACGGCATCGTATCGGTCGCTGCCCATATCATCGGCAATGACATGAAAAATATGATCTCGAACTTCCGGAATGGCAATACCCAAGCGGCTGCAGCGGCACACCGCAAATTGCTGCCCGTCATGAATGCCTTGTTTGCCGCTCCGAATCCGGTTCCGGTAAAAACTGCTTTAAACCTCTCAGGCGTCCAAGTCGGCGGTGTCCGTTTGCCAATGATTCCTTTGAACGAGCAAGAAACCCTAACCTTGCAAGAGGTTTTATCAGCCCGTACTGTGAATTCTTAATAGATTGATACAAAACCGCTGAAGCCAGGACTTCAGCGGTTTTGATCTTGTAAAGAAACTTTTGTTATTTTCTCATTTCGCTCCAGGCGAACGCTTTCCGCGGGCACGGCTTCAGCCGCTTCCTTTGCTCCCGCGATTACTCGTCGCAAATTGAAAAAACATTCGCTGCGCTCAGTCCAGGGTCTTCAGCTTCCTTTTACTACTTTTAAAGACTCTCTAAAAGTGTAATTGTTTTGGAAAGCTCTCTAAAATATTTGTTCCTACTCTCCAGATATGGAGCCAAACGGCGGAGGAAAACATACTGTCTCTGCATCGCTGCGCTAGCTTCGAGACATGAAAGTGCGCTGCTCCTGCGCAAGCTCATCACAAAGCAATCGGCCGAAATGATTCGGCCGATTGTTTTGCAGCTGTTTTGCGGAATATCGGTTTAATGAATTAATATTAAAACAATTTTTTAGCTTTCTCAACAAACTTACAAAAACCCGCTGAAGCCAAGGCTTCAGCGGGTTTTTCATATACTCTATTTTGCTTCGGCCAATCTCTTGAAAGCCTGCTTCAAGCTTCCGCCAAGTGCCAGCTGGCTGACGTCAATGCCCAGCTGAATCATGGTCTGCGCGATTTCCGGCCGGATGCCGGTCAACACTGCCTGGACGCCGACAAGCTTCAGTGACTGCGTCAATTTAATAATTTGTTCTGCCACCATCGTGTCGACTTTTACTACGCCCGATAAATCAATAATAAGCGTGGAAACCTTTAAGCGTCCAGCCGCAAACAGCGATTGTTCCAAAATATGCTGTGCCCGGTCCACTTCAATGGCGCCTACAATCGGAAGGATTGCAATTTGGTCATTTACGGGAACAACCGGCGATGACAACTCGAGAAATTCTTTTCTGGCAGCAGCCAAGTTCTTCTGATAAGAATTGATGTAAGTCGAGCTGTACGAATAGGCAGCGTGGTCCAGCAATGAATGGAAAAATTCCATTGCTTCAAAAAGGATCTCAAGCGGCATTTCCTTGCGCACAGCTTCGGTTTTGATCACTTTGCCGATATGTTTCCGATAAAGGGACGTTTCCCCCAATGCGTCTGCAAGCGACATGCCCTCTTTCAGAAAATAATTCCCAGTCACGTCTCCCCATTGCGCTATTCCCTTGAAAACCGTTTCAGGGTCCAGGAAATTTTGAAGGGATTCCCCTAAAAGCCCGATAAAGTCCATTCGAAAATGAAGGACTGCTTCGAGAATATCTTTATATTGTTCCAGCTCTTCCTTGCTGGCATCTTTGATTGCTTCTTCTTGTATTAACTCGGCAATCAGGTTTTTATCTTCAATCACGCGTGAACCGAGCAATCTAATCTCTTTCTCCATCAGTACCTCCATAGCTATCGTTCATATTAGTTGAATTTATTATAACCGCCGGAGATGCATTCGGGTACTGTTATATCGATAATTTTTCGATTGCAGAAGTATCGCTGTTTCCCACAGGCTTCCTTAAGTAGGCAAGAATTTTCTCAATCGTTTCTTCTGCATGGCTGACATGCGGATTATGGCCCGTAGCATTCATGACCACATATTCGCTTTCCGGTATCTGGCTATGCACAAATTCCCCCGCTGTTTCAGGAGCGATCGCATCATTCTTCATCTGAAGAATCAACGTAGGCACTGATACTTTTTGGAGATCGCTGCGCACATCAGACAAAAATGTCGCTTCAGCAAACTGCCGCATAATGTCCGGGTCGTTCGAGCATAAAATCTGTTCGAACTCTTGGGCCAATTCCGGCCGGTCTCCGTTCTGCAGGACTACCGGTGCTAAATAATTTGCCCATTCTTTGTAATCCGTTTCCATCATCTTAAGCATTCCTTCAATATCCGCCCGTTCAAAACCGCCTTGATAGCCGGGTTCATTCAAATAATGGGCAGAAGGCCCAATCATGATTAAATCTTTTATCAGTTCCGGCCGGTCGATTGCTGCTAAAGCGCCGATCATGCTGCTGACCGAATGCCCGATAAAGACAACATTTTTAAGATTCAAGGCATCACAAAGCTCGATCAGATCCTGTTTGTAGCCATGCAATGTACTATAGCGTTCTTTTGAATATGCTTTCTTATCGCTTCGACCAGATCCTACGTAATCAAACAACACGACCCGGTATTTCGTTTCAAAGGCTGGAGCAATATCATCCCAGACATATTGGTCACAGCCAAAACCGTGGGCAAACACCAATACTTTATCACCTTGTCCAGAGCATCGTACATTATTTCGTTTGTTGATGTTCAAATCCAATTTCTACTCCACCTCCTGGACATAAAAAAATCATTTTCTTTAAAAAATTATTATTTACGCCATCTTTTCATTCTACCGAACTTCAGCGGAATTAAAAAGAAGAAGGCATTAGAAAAGCCTTTTCTGCTGAAAGAACTGAAAAGGCTTCATGGAAAAAGCGGTTCGGAAGCAACACCCTTACGTTACTGTAACCCGATTGCGGCCTGAATTTTTGGAAGTATATAATGCTTCGTCTGCACGCGCGAACAAAGAATCCGCATTGTCTTCATTCTCAAAAACCGCGACGCCAATGCTCACTGTCACCGGGACATGGAGCCATTCGGCATGCTCAATTTGGCGGCGGAGCTGTTCTGCAAAACTATGAGCCTCGCCTTTACCGGCGTCCGGCAATAAGATGACAAATTCCTCACCACCCATTCGGGAGACAATCCCTTGTGCACCGGTTTCATTCAGCAGCTTCCAGGAAAGTTCCTGCAACACTGCATCTCCCATCTGGTGGCCATATGTATCGTTGATCCGTTTGAAAAAATCTATATCGATCACAAGAAGAGACAGCGGCCTTCCAGCCTCCGCCTGTCCCGTCATTTCGGACAGGACCTCTTCCAGATACCGGCGGTTTTTCAAGCCGGTCAGCGGATCGGTTGTAGTCATCTGCTGCAGGCTGGCGTTCAATTCTTCTAGTTCGCGCTGTTTTTGCTCTACTTCATCCATCAAACTTTGGAGTTTCGCGTAGGCTTCAGCCGTTTCCTGATGAATTTTTTCCGCATTGCGTTTCGCCAGCAGCAATTCTTTTTCGTATTCGCCCCGCTCGGTCATCGGAATCAGCGCGCATTCGAAATGCCCATTCCTTTTTGCCGTATTCATCAGTACCGGAACCGGTCCCGCGGCACCTTTTATCGTCAAGAACATCTCGTTGACTTTCCCGTGAAGTGTGATGGAAGGCATAAAGTATGTTTGAAAATATACACGGGAAGCGGTCGTCAGCAATTCGTGGACATGTGTCGGCATGGGGCGTTCTGTACCGATCAATTCCCGCATAGCCAAGTTCATCTCGACAATGCGGTAGCTTTCTTCAATCACCAAATAGCAGAATGGCGCCAAATTCAATTGCTCTTCCATTCCCAAATCCCCTCTCTAGCTGTCCAAATATGCCTGTATCAGTTTCACCGTTTCTTCCGAATGGCTGATGTGCGGGTTATGCCCTGCCGCATCCATCACAATCAGCTGACTGTCTTTGATTTGTTCATGGACAAACCGGCCCACTTCCAGCGGCGCAATGGCATCAAACTGCGGCTGGAGAATCAGCGTCGGAACCGTAACTTTGGACAGTTCAGAACGGACATCCGATGTAAACGTCACTTCCGCGAAATTCCGTGCAATCACCGGGTCATTGGAACACAGGATCTGCTCGAATTCCTCCGCTAAATGCGGGCGGTCTTCATTTTGCATCACTACAGGCGCCAAGTATTTTGCCCATTCTTTATAATTGACTTCCATCATATCCAGCAGTTCATCAATATCGGACTTCTCAAAACCGCCGTAGTAATCCGATTCGTTTAGATAATAGGGAGAAGGTCCGATCATGACCAGCTTATCAATCATTTCCGGACGCTCGATGGATGCCAGCGCGCCGATCATACTGCTGACTGAATGTCCAATAAAAACGATATTTTCCAAGTTAAGAGCATCGCATAAATCGAGTAAATCCTGTTTATAGCCGTGCAATGTACCATAGCGCTCAGTCGAATAAGCGGACTTGTCGCTTTTTCCCGATCCAACGTAATCAAAGAGCACAACACGGTATTTATCTTCAAAAGCTGGTGCAATTTCACTCCAGACATACTGGTCGCAGCCAAACCCGTGGCCGAACACCAGCATTTGTTTTCCTTGTCCGAACACCCGGACATTGTTGCGTTTGATGATTTCTTCATACATCCTGTATTCACTCCTCCGGCAAACCCAAAAATCTATTCCATATCCATCATTGCATTAGCTTCAATAATATCAATCAAATAAGGAAACTGCTAACATTTATATCTATTTTACTGGATGAAAACGTAAAAATTGAATAGAAAGTTTCATAAAGTTCGACGAAAAACCGATGAAAATATGACTGAGTCATTTTCAGCCATCGTTTTTTACGTTTTCTTCTCTTGACTCGTTAAATTGATGATACAAAAAAACCAGCCGCATCACTCACCGGCTGATTTCTTCTTTTACCAGAATCGCAAAATGACTGATTTCAAGAATGCTCTTCCCGCTTCATCCGTTCGCGAATCCCGCCTTCCACTTCCGTACCAGCTTTCATCGGTTCATATAAAGAACCGGAATTCGGCTCCATGTGCGGTGCATCTTCAATGACTTTCTGCACAAACTTGGCATTCAAGGACTCGGTGGTTCCTGGCATTAAATGGCTTGATAAGACTGAAGCTTTCGATTTGGCGCCGACCGCCACCGACTCTTTTGGATTGTCGAGCAAGCCGACGATAGCATCGATGACCAGCTGAGGATCGTCCATCGGCTTCATTTCAGCGGCGTGCCCGGTATAATTCCCGGTATGGATAAACCACGGCGTATCCGTTGCCCATGGCATAACGTTGCAGACATGGATGTTTTCAAAGCCTTCCAGTTTCATTTCTTCGTTCAATGCAGCACTCAATCCGGCTACGGCATGTTTGGCGGCGCTGTAGCCGGTGTAATAAGGAAAGGCTATTTCGCTGGTAACCGAACCGAGGTTGATAAGGATGCCCTGCCCGGTCTCCTTGAAATGGCGCAGCGCAAAATGGCTGCCGTTAATGGTGCCTTTGACATTAACTTCAATGACGCGCTTTAAATCTTCCGTCGGGATGTCGGTAAAGGGTCCGATGGCACCGATGCCGGCATTGTTGATCCACACATCAATCTTGCCGAATGCCTCAAGCGCCTGTTCAAACAAATGGGCAATGTCCTGTTCGTTGCTGACATCGGTTGTAACCGCAATCGCCCGCGGCCCCAACTCTTCCGCAAGCGCTTCGATTAAACCGGTACGCCGTGCTGCCAGCACCACATTAGCACCTTCATCTGCCATCTGCCTGGCAACTCCTTTGCCGATGCCGCTGGAAGCGCCTGTAATGACCACCGTCATCCCTTCACGGGACGTTTTTTTAGGCATGATCAATTCCTCCCTCTCTTCAACAATTCTGTGCTGCATTTATTTCCGATCAGACATATTCTTTTCGAAGCGTTCACGCAAATCACCCATTACATCAGTCCCTTCTTGGCTCGGTTCAAACAAACTGCCTGAAGTTGCGGGAGCGGGAGGTGCCTCGTAAAGCATTTTGCCGAACAGTTCGCTGTTCATTTTACGGGTGGTTTTTGGCAATACACCACTTGAAAAGGCTGACCCTTTTACTTTTGCTCCCACTTCCAAGGTTTGCTGGGGACTGTCAATCTGGCTGATGATGGCATCTACTACCTGCTGCGGATCATCTGCCGGCCCTATGGCAATTTCATGGCCGCTGTAATTGCCGGCATGGGCAGTCCATGGTGTATCGGTAACCCATGGATCCACGGAACAAATATGGATGTCTTTGAAATCTTCCAGCCCCATCTCCTGATGCAGCCCGTTGCTGACCCCTGATACACCGTATTTGCTTGCGGTGTAGGCGGCTCCGAAAGCCAAGGGAACTTTACTGGCAAAAGACGAAACATTGATAAGCGTGCCGTATTTCTGTTTCTTGAATTGGCTCAGCGCAAAATGGCTGCCATAGAAAGTGCCCAGCAAATTGATTTCAATAGTGCGGTTGAGGTCTTTGAGCGGTGTATCGGTAAACGAGCCGAATGTCCCGATGCCGGCATTATTGATCCAGACATCAATTTTTCCGAATGACGACATCGCCGTTTCAAACAGCCGGGCGACGTCTTGTTGTTTGCTGACATCGGCCGTTACAGCAACCGTATTTGGACCGCATTCCTTTGCCAGCGCTTCGATTAAATTTGTTCTGCGGGCGGCAACCACCAAGTTCGCCCCTTCTCTTGCCAGCTGCCTGGCTACGCCTTTGCCGATGCCGCTTGAAGCTCCTGTAATGACCACTGTCAACCCGCTGCGAGACTGTTCATCTGCCATGCGAATCCCTCCTCTTATCGATGTCTTGTTTTCAGATTGTCATTTCTCTTCATCTTTTAACTTTCTCTTTAGCCGTTCACGCATTCTCCCTGAAACTTCCGTGCCGATCGGTTTCGGTTCATGCAGGCTGCCGGATGTCCTTTCCGCTTGCGGTGCTGACCGAAGCATGGCAAGCAATGACCTGCCGTTCAAGTATTCCACCACCTTCGGCATTAATTCATAGGAAGCGACCGCAGTTTTTGACTTGAAGCCGACATCCACATTCGGCTGCGGCTTGTCGATCAGCCCGATGATCACCTCAATGACTTTTTCCGGATCGTCCACTGGCCCGAGTATGATTTCATGGCCGCTGTAATTGGCAAGATGTTCCACCCACGGCGTATCCGTAACCCATGGATGGACTGTGCAGACATGGATATCGCTGTGTTTTTCCAGCTCCATCTCCTGGTATAACCCGGCGCTCATCCCGGTGATGCCGAATTTGGTGGCGGTGTAAGCCGCCCCGAAAGGCAGCGGGACTTTGCTGACAAAAGAAGACATATTGATGAGCGTACCGTATCCCTGGCTCTTGAACTGCCGAAGTGCCAAGTGGCTGCCGTACATCGTCCCAATCATATTGATATCTACGAGCCTGTTTAAGTCTTTCAAGGGCGTGTCCGTAAACGAACCGAGAATGCCAAGCCCAGCGTTATTGAACCAGACATCGACCGTTCCGAACTTTGACAAAGCCGTTTCCATCAACTCCACCATCTCTTTTTCATTGCTGATATCAGTTGTCACCGCCGTCGCATTCGACCCGCATTCCGCTGCCAATTCTTCAATCAGGTCCGTGCGGCGGGCGGCCAGCACTACATTTGCCCCTTGTGCCGCAAGCTTCTGCGCGACTCCTTTGCCAAATCCGCTCGATGCTCCAGTAATGACAATTGTCAGGCCTTGGCGTGATTTCTTCCTCGTCATCAGGAATCCCTCCATTGACGGTTCGAATAGTTTCAGGTGTTTCGAAAACCCACCACTTCAGTAAAACGTTTTGATATTACTAGAATCAGCAGGTTTTAGTGCAAAAAATAAAGCCGGCCAAACATTCAGGCCAGCTCTCTTACTTCTGCATTATTTCTATAATTGCTCAATTAATAACTCAGCGCTTTCTCATACAGCCATCTTTTTAAATTGCCAACTGATGGGAAAGAGACGGCTTCACCGGTAAGCTTATTTTCTGCCCGAATGATGACATCGAATTCATCCTGAATGAAAGACCATCCGTCTTCAATAAGAACACGCGTCATCTTTATTACCATGCTTGACCCTTTGATCATTTCCATCTTCACAGCCTCCCTTTCGTGATTGTGAAACCCATTATAATGCATTACTTTGAATTTTTCAGACTTTTCTATTAAATTACTTTTCTATTCCTTGTTTCTTCTTTTATTAAACCATCTTTTCCTAGTGCCTGTAAGAAAAATGCTCATAATATCCTGGCAATTCCGATGCATGTAATTTTATAGAAGGAATTCAATTCAAGATGCTTCTTTATCGCTATTTTTAAGTTGCCTCATTATTAAGAATGTTTAGCTCTTGGGTCATGGGGTACATAAAAAGTACCTTGCTTTTAAAAGGGATTCATCACCACAAGGAGGAATTCGTAATGGAAAAAAGAGGTAACAAACTTATAGGTGTATACGATGTACAGGCAGAGGTATTAAGCCAAGTAAACGAATTGAAAGCTCAAGGCCATAATGAAGATCATATGTATGTTGTGGCTCGGGACAATGATCAATTGAACATGATCCGGAGACAGACTGATGTAAACCTGGATACACAGGGAACCAGCCAACAGCAAGATGAAGGATTTATGGGGAAATTCGTAAACTTCCTTTCAGGCGACGACAATACGCGCAGCGTCTTCGACAATATGGGACTTGATCCTGCGGACAGAGACGCGTATTACCATCAAGTGGAAAACGGGAAAATCCTGCTTTATGTAGACGACGAATATAGTGATTCTTACCAAAACTACAGCGATAGATCTCGCCGCGATTCAGCAGTGACGGGCACAGCAACTGATGCACCGTTTGCTACAGGCAGAACAACGGATTCTACTTATGACTCAACAGACAGCAGATTTGGTACAACCGGAGAAACTGAAGATGAACGGCTGCGCCTTCACGAAGAACGCTTGAATGTCAATACGGAACGGGTGCAAACCGGTGAAGTGAATGTCGGCAAACACGTCGTGGAAAGCAACCAGTCAATCGAAGTTCCAGTAGAACGTGAAGAAGTGTATATCGAGCGCCGCCCAGTAAACGAAGAAGTAACGGGTACTGCTGCTTACGAAGATACTAACGATACAATCCATGTTCCACTTTCTGAAGAACGTGTGGAAGTGACGAAAAAAGACGTCGTGACTGAAGAAATTGTTGTCGGCAAACGTAAAGTCCAAGACACTGAAACAGTTAACGAAACGGTGCGCCGTGAAGAAGCGGATATCGATGAAACCGGCCAGATCAAAAGAAAAGATAAAAACAAAGACCGTTTCTAATCCAATATATTAATAAAAAGGCAGCCTTCAACGGCTGCCTTTTTTTCGTTTCTATTAGGTTTTCGTCTGAATAGCAACGATGCCGTAATAAATGCCATCGACAGACGTATAGTTGATCTGTTCAAATATGGCCTTAAACCCGGCTTCGCTTAGCAACTCTTCCCACTCTCCCATAGAAAATAAGCCGGACTTCGCATGATCGTATTCCCTGAATACATTTCCATTCTCATCTCTCATGATATAGGCGTATTCGGTTTCTGTTATATGATCCTCAGGGTCGCTGTCATGGGTCCACTCCAAATAACGCATGCCACGTCCGTCTTTATCCACTCCCCCGTGGCTCGTTTCCGGCCGGAAAGTTTCCTTGAACTGGTCCGTCATAATGAACAGGATGCCGTTTTCGTTCAGGTGTCTTTTTGCATTGCGCATCACTTCCAGCAAATCCTCTTTGGTCGTTAAATACATAATCGCGTCATGGATGAATACGAGATCGAACTTGGCATCCAATGCCAAATTCCGCATATCTCCTTGAAAATGTTCGCACTCCGGATTCAACTTCCGGCTGACTTCAATCATATCCGGAGATAAATCAGTCAAGGTCATGGAAAACTGCTGTTTCAGATAAGAGGCGTTGCTGCCGCCTCCGGCCCCGAACTCCAATGCCGTTTTAATATTTGGATGATAGCGCCGGAGAATTTCCAGGTAAAGCGAAGCTTCTTCTTCGTATTCTGTATGGGGAGACATCAACGGCCACCACTCTGCCAATTCCTTGTACAGTTTCATCGCTTGCTCCTCCGCCTTCCATTTTAAAATTGATTGAACTATAAGGCCATTTCTTCTGCTTGTCAATACCGCATGAAAGCCCCGCTTTTATGGATTGAGAATGAGTTTTTAGGGAATCATGGGGGTAAAGAGAAACTCAATCAGTGGGTTCTTCCCGCTGATTGCTAGTTGATCCAATCGGACTTTTACGGACAGTGGATTCCGCTCGGAGAAGCGGGAGCCTTACTGCCCGTTAAAGCGGGGTAAAGAGAAACTCAATCAGCGGAGGTTCTTCCCGCTGATTGCTAGTTGATCCAACGGGATTTTAAAGTAGAAGATAACCTGGAAAAGGAGTGGATTTCATGCTGTTTGAAAACTTCCGGCAGACCACAATCAATAATGGCGATGTGCAGATCAATCTTCGCTATGGAGGTGAAGGTCCGCCGCTTCTGCTGCTTCATGGACATCCGCAAACTCACGTCATGTGGTATTTGATCGCTCCTCTTCTTGCCAAAGATTTTACTGTGGTTATGCCCGACCTCAGAGGTTACGGCGACAGTTCCAAACCGGAATCAGCCGAAGACCATTCCACTTACTCCAAAAGGGAAATGGCGAAAGACCAAATCGCCGTTATGAAAGAGTTGGGATTCGAGCGATTTTCCGTTGCCGGGCATGACCGGGGAGCGCGCTGCGCTTACCGGCTGGCACTTGATTTTCCGGATGCTGTGGAAAAGCTGGCGGTGATGGACATCATTCCGACCGGTGAAACGTTCCGGCGGACTGACAAGGATTTTGCCATGGGTTATTGGCACTGGTTTTTCCTCGCTCAGCCGTTCGATTTCCCGGAACGCGTCATCGGCCAGAATCCGGCTAACTTCTATTTCCAGGGCACGCGGCATTTGTTTCACCCTGAAGCACTCGCCGAATACTGGCGCGCCATCCATAAGCCCGGCACCATCCATGCGATGTGCGAAGATTACCGGGCGGCAGCCTCCATCGACAGTGAAATCGATGAACAGGACCGGGGAACCCGTAAAATCGCCTGCCCCAATCTCGTGTTATGGGGGGACAAAGGCTCTTTGCCGAAATGGTACGACGTACTGGAGGTGTGGCGTGAATGGGCTGACGATGTAAATGGGCGCGGCATCGGCTGCGGCCATTACTTGGCAGAGGAAGCACCGGAAGAAACATATGAGGAACTTTTACGTTTCTTGAAAAATTGATAGAGGAAATGCCATACCGAAACAAAAAAGCATGCGATTCTTCGGCGCTGTTTTGAGAAACGCTAACTGTCATGCTGAAAGATGAGGCAACTTCACTGCTTGTTAAATTTCCGCAATCATAAGGCTGGCCAGCAAACGGTCAGCCTTTTTTTACTGCGCCTGCTTCTGGATTTGATTATATTTCATTTTCGTAAAATTCAGATATTTAGATTGACACATGCTAATAGTATTGGTATTTTTGAATTAAGTTTGCAAGAAGAACTAATTCTATTTAACCACTATAGAGTCCGATTCGCTTTCCCTTCATCCAGAAGTTCGTACATTCAAAATTTCTTAGACCATAAAACGAAACCCATAGGAGGTTATCAAATGAAAAAATCAAACAACAAAAAGATTTTAATTCTCAGCGGAATTTCTCACATGATTGACGTGGTGGAAACAGCGAAAAAAATGGGCTTTTATACAATCGTGACCGATAAAGCTCCCGGTTCACCAGCAAAAGCCTATGCTGATAAATCCTACGATGTCAGCACGGCCGACATGGACCGCCTGGCAGAAATCGCACAGGAAGAACAAATTGATGGTGTATTCAACGGCTTTGATGATTTGAATACATGGAATGCACTGGCACTGTGCGAAAAATTAGGCCTCCGTTATTACGCTACAAAAGAACAATTGGAAATTTGCTCGAATAAAGACCAGTTTAAAACGTTCTGCCGCAGCTTTAATGTGCCAGTCATTGAGGAGTATGCGATTGATGAAAGCTTAACAAATGACGGATTTGATAATCTAAAGTACCCGGTCATTGTTAAACCAGTTGACAGCTATGCCAGCCAAGGCATTACGGTTTGCTACAATCTCGAGGAACTCGTGGCAGGTTATGAAAAAGCACTAAGCTATTCGAAATCCCAAAAAGCGATTGTCGAACCATTTATCGATACTCCATATGGAACAATGATGTACTATACCGTACAAAACGGTGAAGTTTATTTATCGGCCGTCACTGACAGACATGTTCATAAACAGGCAAAAGAGCATCCTCCTTTGCCGATTGCAGTTGCATTCCCCTCGCGCCATAAAGAACTATATCTGGAAAAAGTGGATCCTCAAGTGCGCGAGATGATCCGGGCAATGGAAATCGAAAACGGCGTCTTGCTGATTCAAGCACTTTTTGAAGACGATGAGTTTTATATCTATGAAATGGGTTTCCGCATCAGCGGATCGCAGCATTACACCATTGTTGAAAAGCAGACTGGAGTCAACTTGCTCGAAATGATGCTTGACTATGCCGTTGGCGAAGATATCAGCAAATACGATATCTCTTCATTTGACAATAGCTATATGCCTTTTCCGTCCTGCAATCTGCCTATTTTGCTGACGGATGGCGTTATTGCTGAAATCAATGGACTGGATGAAATCTTGTCGATGCCCGGTGTTCTCACTGCTGTCATCAATAGAGAAGTGGGAGATGAAGTCAGCCAGACAGGATCCTATGCTCAAATGTTTGGCAGATTCAATATTGCCGAAGATTCATTGGAAGCACTCCACGAGACCATCGAAACCCTTTACAATAAACTGCAGATTATCTCGTCCGAAGGCCGTGACATGACTTTGGTGAAATACCGCCCCATTGAAAATCCGGTATATGAATAAAGAAAACTTCAATTAGCGGGATTGTTCTCATCACTGCTGATTGTTAGTTGACCATTCAGACTTTGACTGTCCCGGTAAAGTGGGATAAACGCCAATTCTCCGCGCATCTCAAAACAGGCTGCCTCCGAAGGCAGCCTGTTTTCCATGTCTTTCACTGTTTGGCGGTATACTTCTTAACTGCCGGCAGAATCTCATTGCCGATCATTTCAATATTCCGCATCAAGCGGCCAAACGGCACTCCGCCGAAATCCATCTGGGCGATATAGCGCTGATGGCCGAACAGTTCATGCTGGTAAAGGATTTTCTCAATAATTTGCTGCGGGCTGCCGATATTCATGACATCATGCGGATGGGCACCTTGGAAAAAGTGGGGCTTTGGATAACCCCGGCCGTTTGTCAGCATCATGCCTTTGTCCACATGGGGATGAATTTCCTCGAATGCCTGCTGCGTGGTTTCAGCAGCATGGAAAAACCCTGCAGTGGCAACCGGTAGTGCCGCCGGATCAAAACCGCTTTCTGCGGCCGCTTCCCGGTAAACGTCCACCGTATGCTTAAAACTTTGCGCCGGTCCGCCAAGAGTGGCAAGCATCATCGGGACTCCTACATGCCCGGCTTTGATGGCACTTGCCGGATGTCCGCCGACCGCCCGCCAAATCGGCAAAGAGCCGTTCAAGGGACGAGGAATCACCCGTGCATTGCGGAGAGGAGCACGGAACTGGCCGTTCCAATTGACCGTTTCCTGCTCATTGATCTGCAGCAGCAGCGCAAACTTTTCTTCATACAATTCTTCGTAGTCCTGAACATCATAGCCAAGCAGTTCGAAAAGGCCGATGCGCGATGCCCGCCCAGCGATGATTTCCGCGCGCCCTTTCGAGATGAGGTCGATGGTCGCGAAGTCTTCATAGACACGAACAGGGTCCGATGTGCTGATGATGGTCGAGGAACTGGAAATTTTAATCTTGTCGGTCGCTTGTGCGATTGCCGCAAGCACTATCGCATGGGCCTGGGTTGCAAAATACTCCTGATGGCTTTCACCGACGCTGAAAAAGTCGATGCCGGCTTGTTCCGCAAGTTTTGCCAGTTCAATGATTTGCGTGATGCGCTCTCCGGCAGAAATCCGTTCGCCGGTTTGCGGGTCGGGAATATGGTCTCCGAGTGTATACAGGCCGAATTCCATGCCGTCTTTTTGGTTGATGCGGTATTTTTCCATGTTCTCAATCCCTCCATGTTGGCTCTAATGGTTCCTGAAGATAACATCCTGACTTCAGTATATCTTTCAATGAGACGGATAGTAAACAAGGCGCTTATATGGCATTAACCTTCTTCGGTCTTGTTCTGCAAATAAACGAAAAAACAACAAGAGTACCGACAATTTACCAGCCTTAATTATCTGTTCATTCAATCTATTCAATCTTCAATATTGGTATATATATTACAAATAAATGTTATATTTTGTAATATATATGTTTCTTTATTTACAATAACTATCTATAATGAGTAAAAGAGCTGTTCAAAAACTCAATCCCGGATACGTATACCGCCCATTACCTGTCTGTTGCAGCCTATCCCCTATTGGTCAGGCCATAGGAATTTCTTACTTTGAATGAGGTGACCACCATCACTAGCGTTTCGACGAAAAAAATGTTTACCTATTACTTAATTCTTCATATTGCCGTTTACTATGCTTGGGTTTTTTATGGTAAAAGTGCGGAGTCTCCTCATGTGTTGGGCACTGATATTACTTCATCGTTTGCTTCAATTATTGCGGCCATCGCTCTTTTCTATGTCTATTCAAAAATCAAAGGGCCGGGAAAGTATTTCTGGCTGCTGTCTTTTTTGGGCTGCTTAAGCTATACGATCGCCGAAAGTCTCCGGTTTTATTATCAGTATTCCCTGAAAGGGGAAGTGCCGTTTCCGGGATGGCCGGACTTGTTTTATTTTCTTCAAATCCTTTTTTATATTGCCGCGTTCCTCTATTATGTCGGGCATAAAAAAAATAGCGCCGACCAAGTAAAATTCCTATTTGATATGTGCATTATCATGGCTGTCTTTATCGCCCTCAGCTGGCATTTTATCATTCAGCATATTTTTTCCGAAGACACTCTTTCTCCACTCTTGCTGACGATATCAATCGGTTATCCTGTGGGGGATCTGCTTCTCTTATTCTGCGCCATCAGTTTTTACTTTGGCAGGGACCGCTTTTTCTCCCGTCCTGTTTTAGCGTTGATATGCGGAAGTTTGGCTGCACGGATTGTAGCGGACACAGCCCTTCTCTACTATTCCGCAACGGCAGAGAATTACATCCCCGGCACCTTCTATGACCCGCTTTGGTCTCTCGGACTTTTCCTAACCGCTCTTGCTGGTTTATACGCCTTGGATGAACAACAGAAGATGCCAATCGGAATAAAGCCTTCGCTTGAAAAAAGCCCGGCTGCCGAAAAGGGGCTTTCCCTGCGTCTATTATTGCCTTATTTCAGCCTGGTTCTGCTTTTTATCGTCATGATCTTTGAACACAAAGGTGAAATGAACGGGCTGATTGCCGGAGCCGGAATCTCGGTTCTGCTGCTTATTTCAAGGCAGCTCTACACGACTTTGGAAAACCAGAAACTGCTGATCAGCTACCATCAATTGACTTCAATGCTGGAGCATAGAATCGAGCAGCGAACCTTGGAACTCAGCACAAAAAACGAACAGCTTGAAGACGTTGTTAAAAAAATGAAACATATGGCTTACCATGACGTTTTGAGCGGTTTGCCGAACCGGAGGCTGTTTCTCGACAAGCTGAAATTAGCCATGGCGAGCGCAGATCGCAATGGGCGTCAAGTAGCCGTCGTGTTTATCGATTTGGACCGCTTTAAAAATATCAATGATACCTTCGGCCACGAGTTCGGGGATTTATTGCTGAAAGGCTTTTCGCGAAAAATGACCGAAAGCCTGCGCCAGATCGACACCATTTCCAGGCAAGGCGGCGATGAGTTCACCATCATACTGAATGAACTCAACTCACGGGAAGACATTGTGCCTTTAGTGGAGCGGATTCAGTCAATTATAGACAAACCGGTAACCATCAAAGGGCAGGAATTGCATGTATCCATGAGCATCGGCATCGCAGTCTATCCCGAGGATGGGAATACTACGGATGAATTGATGAAGCACGCCGATATCGCCATGTATCATGCAAAAGAAAAAGGAGAAAACAATTATCAGTTCTTCTCCAGTGACATGAAATCGACCCTCTTGACAAAAATACAGCTTGAAAAAGACTTGCGGCAGGCCATTGCCAATGAAGAATTTGTTTTGCATTATCAGCCGCAGATCCATACCCAAACCGGCGAAGTTATCGGAATGGAAACCTTGATCCGCTGGGAAACGAGCGATGGAAATACCATATCCCCTGGAAAATTCATTCCATTGGCGGAGGAAACACGGCTGATCCTGCAAATCGATGAATGGGTGCTTTATAACGCCTGCAGGCAGGCTAAAGCTTGGCATGATGAAGGCCATCCCCATTTAAAACTGGCTGTGAACCTTTCTCCGCGGCAATTTTTGCATGATAATCTGATGGAGACGCTTCAAAGGGTACTGGAGAAAACCGGCTTTCCCGCTTCTTTGCTGGAACTTGAAATCACCGAAGGCGTCGCGGTTTTTGATGTTAAAAAAGCCATTGCACGGATGCAGGAACTAAGGGAACTCGGTATACAGATTGCCATAGATGATTTTGGCATCGGCTATTCATCGCTCATTTACCTGAAGCGCTTCCCGATCAATCACATCAAAATTGCGCAGCCGTTTATCCAGGACATGGCAACAGATCCCGATGACATGGCGCTTGTAGAAGCCATGATTTCGATTGCCCATAGCCTTGGCATGTCGGTTATCGCCGAAGGAGTGGAAACAAATGAGCAGCTTGCGTTTCTCGAGAACCTGGATTGCAATGAAGTTCAAGGTTATCTCTTCAGCCAGCCGCTGACTGTGGAGGCATTCACGGAGATGCTGGATAAAGAGAAACTTCAATCAGCAGGAGTTCTTCATCCTGGCCGTTAAAGCCGGACAAAGAGCTGAATCGAATAAATGCTGTTAAATAACCGAAAAAATCCCCTGCCAGTTTTGAGCTGCAAAACTGGCAGGGGATTTTTCTATGGATAAGCATTTCCGGATTGTTACCTTTACCTCCGGATATTCAGCTGCTTTGAAATGATCTGCATAAATTCATCGATTGACGAGGAATAGTTATTCCAATGATGATACCATTTCCGGATGGTATCGAGCAGCCAGAAAGGCATCGGGGCCCCATCGATCAGACCGTAGTATTCAGCGTGCGCTTTTTTCAAATGCTCCCATCTGAAATCGTTGCCGGCTTTGATGTATTCTGAAACGTCCAGGAGCTTCGCGCGCCCGTCTTGCAGCAGAATATTCTTCAAGTGGATGTCACGCGGATTCAGCCCGCGCTCGCGGACAAACTGCCGCGCCGCTTCCACGTCTTCAATGACCTGTTCCGGAACATGGATCCCTTGCAGCAGGCAGTCGAAGAGCGTGGGGCCTTCCTCGTATTTCAAGACAAGAAAGCGGTCACCGGCACCAAAACAATCCGAAAAATAAGGCGACGGTCCGAGTCTCTTATAAACCTCCGCTTCCGCTTCCAATTTAGCCATTTTGGTTTCCGCATAAACTTTGAACGCGTAACCGGGCGCCGACAATGACTGAAATACAGCAGCATCCGTTCCGACCCCGATGCAGCGCATGTCTTCAGACGTCCCCCGGATCGTGACCGGTTCATTGTCGGGGTTTGACGTTACTGTAATGTTGGACAGGGCATCTGCTGCCACTTGCCATGTATGCTCCATGCCATCTCTCCTCTTTGGTGCTTGCTGAAAATATGTATTTGCTCCTGTTTCAGTATAATTTAATTCTACTGGAACTGACAGCATCATGAATTATGCAGAGCCAATGGCAAGCAGCAGCACGATCAAAACCGGAATCGTTATAAGGGTCAGCAAATGCTCTTTTGATTCTTTCATATACTTCCACTGTAAAAAAGCAACAAAACTTTGCAATGCCAAGGCAAACACAATCCATAACCAGACAATCCAGCTGCTGTTTCCAGTAGTGATCAAAGAAATAGAAATTAGGACAGCAATAAAAATACTCCCCTGCCCCCATTGACCATACTTTTTCGCAGGAGTATCAGAAAGGCTGGCCTTTTTGATGCCAAGTCCTTTTCTCAAAACCATTTCCAACCCAAACAACAATGCAAAAAGCGCAATTGCCACCAGAAAAAACGCCATCGGCCTTCCCCCTTTATCCATTTCTATTCATACGGATGAAATGGTTGAAAGTTCCTAAATCAAAAAAGCGCTTCAGCCAGTGCTCGCTAAATCGCTTTTCATGCCTTTATTTTTCTTTGTTTATTTTGAGACGCTTTTATCTGATGGACGCCTTATTTCTTATGGGCCAGCCAAGTCAGCTGATTGATTGTCTTCATAACGGACGGAGATCCCTGTAATAAAGGAGCAGCAAATTTCCCTTCCACTGCCGGCTTTGCAAAGAAAACCACAGCATTTGAGCTGGTCCAAAAAACGATAGCCAGCCACACCATAGGCAGCGCCGCGAAAAACCAAATTCCCGGCTCGCTTGGGAAAAGGCCCATTCCGGTAAAAACCTTTATAAAGAAAAGGTGAAGCAGATAGACATAGGCAGTGCGCCTGCCAAGATAGGTAAAGGCAAATTCCTTTTTCGGCACCCAAGGCAGGAAAGACAGGATGCCGAGGAACATCAGCCCATAGAAAACCAGGCGGACAGCCGTGCCTTCTAATGCCGAACCGGCAATTTCTGCATAGGGCTGTCTGGCCAACAGCGCATTGCGAGCCTGTTCCAGCGAAAAGAAAGACAAAATCATCCAGCTTACCGCCATGCTGCACACCGCTGCTATTTTGGCTTTCTTTTTCTTGAACCATTCCATTTGCTCCCTTTGCAGGTAATGGCCAATCAGGAATAATGGAAAAAAGACAAAGGTTCGCGATATGCTTAAAAACTCGCCTGCCCAATCCACCCATCCGATCGCAACGCCGATGAAGAAAGCTGTCAAAATCGGGTGTTTCAGCTTGGAGAATGGAAAAAGAAGCAAGTTCCAAGCCAGCAAACTCAATAAAAACCACATGCCGAAGTTCGGCGCGAACAAGTTGGCCATCAGCTGCTCTCCGTTTTCTGCCAGGCCGTCCATCCGTAAATAGAAAATCTGGAACAGCAGATAAGGGATGAAAATACCGATGAGGAGCTTCTTGATATAGCGCTTCGGGTCACGGCAAAAATGCTTTGTAAAAAAGCCCGTAAGAAGGATAAGCGCGGGCATCCGAAAAGAAGTAAGAAAATTATTGGCAAAGAAAAGAGCCCCATTCCCTTCACGGACCGGGCTTATTAAATGGCCAAGCACGACAAGCGCCACCAGAATAAACCGGGCATTGTCAAAAAAGGGATCTCTTTGCCGCTTGCCGGCCTTCAGTTGAGTCTGAATCAAAAAAGCACCTCATTTTTCATGTGGGAATTCGAAACTCTTTCCGCCTTAAATCCACAAACGCTCCGGATGATTGGTTGTCAAAGCGATGCTTCCGTCCAACTCCTGGATTCTTTCGGCTTCCGCTTTGTGGTCGACGGTCCAGACGATAATGTCGGTTCCGTTTCCGTGCAGGCTTTCTACCATTTCGGAATCGACGTATTGATGATTGACGGACACTGCGGAAGCCCCGATTTCATTGACTTGATCAATCAGCAGCAAAGGAGAGCCGGACATCACGAGCGTACGCTTTACCTGTGCATCAAATTCCCGGCAAGTTTGCAGGCTTTTATGGTCAAACGAAATCAGATGGCATTGCTCTTGTGCTCCATATTTTTGAATGAGCACAATCACTTTTTCTTCCAGCCCCGCATATACTCCGGCGGTTTGCTTGAGTTCGATCAGCAGTTTTTTCCCGCCGCTCGTAAGTTCGAGCACTTCTTCCAGCGTCGGAACCTTTTCACCGGCAAATTCCGGGCCGAACCAGCTTCCTGCATCCAAAGCACGGATTTCAGCGGCCGTCATGTCTTTCACGTAACCGGAGCCATTGGTGGTGCGGTCGACTTTGTGGTCATGGATGACTACTGGAACGCCGTCTTTTGTCAGATGTACATCGATTTCAATGCTGTCGATTTTCGGTTCTTCAAGCGCAAGCTGGATGGCGCTCAATGTATTTTCCGGAGCTTTGCCTGACCATCCCCGGTGTGCGATAAGTTGTCCCATGAAAATTCCTCCTCTTTGATTCATTGGCGGATATCTAGTATAAAAGTTGAACTATAGAAATGATTTTTTTAAAACAACGCTTCGGACGCTTTGGGCAGGGCAAAGACTCGTGCTCCTGCACAAGCTCGTCGCTAATGAGGTGCCCAAAAGAGCTTTGGTCACCTTATTGCTCCGCCTCGCCCTTGGACGCGCCTTCGCTGGAGAGGCTTTCTATAAAGGAAATGATCACTCAGTTTGCTGGTTGCTGATTGCTTGCTTAGGTATGGAGCAAAACAGCAAAGACATCAGCAGATGGGAATTATTACTTCACTCCCGTATAAACAAAAGCGCGGATGATATGCTTTTGGGCAAAAAAGAAGATGACCAGAATCGGCAGCACCAGAAGCAGGTTCCCGGCCATCACGATATTCCAGGAAGCCCCGCCTTCCACTTGGCGCAGCATCGCGATGCCAAGCGGCAAGGTGCGGGCATTTTCACTTGTTGTCATAACCAGCGGCCAGAAATAATCGTTCCAATGGGCGATGAAGCTGAATAGAGCGAGCGTAATCAGGACCGGTTTCGCAAGCGGCAACATGATTTTGCGGATGATCTGCCATTCTGTGGCATCGTCCAGCCGGGCCGCCTCGAGCAGCTCTTCCGGCACCTGCATGAACGACTGGCGCAGCAGGAAAATACCGAACGCACTGGTCGCGAACGGAAGAATCAGCCCCCAGATGGTGTCGAGAATCCCCCAGGAACTCAAGTTCAAATACACCGGCAAGAAAATCAGCTGGCTCGGAATCATCAGGCAGATCATCGTCAGCGCGAAGAAAAAGTTCTTCAAAGGAAAGTCATAGCGCGCAAACGCGTAAGCAGCCGGAATGATGGTGGCAAATTGCAGAATCAGAATCATAAACGTCACCACGACGCTGTTGACAAAATATTTCAGGAACGGGCCGGAATTCCAGGCGTCCACAAAGTTTTGCCATTGCAGCGTTTCCGGAATCCAGACCGGCGGGAATGTCATCGTCTCCCCAAGCGTTTTGAATGCGGTACTCGCCATCCAAAGAAACGGGATGGCGAAGATGAAGAACAGCAGGATCAGCCCTAATGCATTGATGACTTTAAAAATTGGTGATGATTTCATCTATTTCCCCTCACTTTTTATCTATAATGTACTCGTTTGCTCAATACTTTAAAGTAAACAACGGTCAGCACACTCAGGATGACAAGCAAAATGACGCCGGCCGCTGAAGCATAACCGATTTTAAAGAACTGGAAGCCGTATTGATAAATATAGTAGACAAATGTATTCGTTGAATTGATGGGGCCACCGGCTGTCATCAGGTTGATGGTCTCAAACACCTGGAAAGAGTTAATGACGCCGATGATGGTCAGGAAAAACAGCGTCGGCGACAGCATCGGCACCGTGATTTTCATAAACCTTCTCCACGGCGGTGTATCGTCAAGCTCGGCCGCTTCGTACAAATCCTTCGGAATGCTTTGCAGGCCTGCGATAAAGACCAAGGTATTAAAACCGATTCCTTTCCATACCGCTACCATGATCAGTGAAGCGAGCGCATAATCCGGGCTTGTCAGCCAGGCGACCGACTCGATGCCAACCAGATTCAATGCCCAATTCAGCAAGCCATAATCCGCATCCATAATCCACATCCAAAGCATCGAAACGGATACAAGAGAAATGATATGAGGGCTGAAAATCGATGCCTGCATAAACGAGTAGACTGCTCCTGTCCGGTTCAGCCATAGCGCCAGCAGCATAGACAGGCCGATGGTCAAAGACACGGTGAAGAACGTATAGATAAATGAGTTGGAAATAACTTCACGGAAATCCCGGTCGGTCAGCAGGTGACTGAAGTTCGCAGTCCCGACAAAATCCTTTGTTGGACTGACAAAGTTCCAGTCATGGAAACTCAGATAAATCATATAGCCGATCGGATAGATGAAAAACAGGCAAAAAACGAGCACTGCCGGGGAAATCATGGCGTACGGGCGCACGTTTGCCCAGGAAAGGAAGCTTTGCCGCCCTGTTTTCTGTTCATCCATGTCCATCTGGACTTTAGCGAACGCCATTCAATACCGCCTCCTTTTTCACCGACACATTGAATTCCGTAATGGCGTTCTTTTCAGCGTCAAACGGATACAATTTCTCCAACGGAATCGTTATGAAACAGCTGCTGTGCTTTGGCAGCGGCAAGTCGAAACTGCGGATGTTCATCGTACCGAGGCTGTTTTTCACTTTATAGACCGTTTCCGCCCCCAAGGTTTCAAGCGTCAGAATCTCGCTTTCCAGTTCGATGGTATGCGGGACGCTTGCGGCTTTTATCGCAATGCCGGCATGCTCCGGACGGAACCCGATATAACTTACTTCTTCCGACACCGAATCCAGAACTCCTTTAAAGGCCTGCCGTTCAAATACGTTCATCGGCGGCTGCCCGATAAACTCGGCCGCGAACATATTCCCCGGATTCTGATAGACTTCGATCGGCGCGTCTTTTTGCTGGACGACGCCTTTGTTCAGGATGATGATTTCATCGCCCATCGACATCGCTTCGACTTGGTCGTGCGTCACGTAAACAAAAGTGGTGCCCAGTTTTTCATGCAACTGGATCAGTTCCGTCCGCATCTGCGTGCGCAGTTTAGCATCCAAGTTCGACAGCGGTTCATCGAGGATAAAGACTTTCGGCTTTTTGACCATGGCGCGCGCGAGAGCAACGCGCTGGCGCTGGCCGCCAGACAGTTTATCCGGCTTTTTGTTCAGATGCTCCGTCAAGCCGACGATTCCCGCGATTTCTTCGATCAATTGCTGCCGTTCTTTTTTCGGCACTTTGCGGTTCGCGAGGCCGAATTCGATATTGCCTTTTACGGTCATTGTCGGGTACAGCGCATAGTTCTGAAAAACCATCGCAATATCGCGCTTGCTCGGCGCCAGGTCATTGACCAGCTTGCCGTCAATCCAGATGTCCCCTTCCGTCTGCTTTTCAAAGCCCGCGAGCATCCGCAGAATAGTGGATTTCCCGCAGCCGGAAGGGCCGACCAAAACAGTGAATGAGCCATCTTTAATGGTCAATGAAATATTTTTGACGACGCGGTCTTCATTGAACGTCTTTGAAATATTATCAAGTCTGATTTCAGCCATACGTCTCTTCCTTTCCAGTTGCAATCATGGATTCTTCATTCAACATCCGGACCAAATCGACCAATTCATCAATCGATTCCACCGAAACCGACCACTCTGTCGCATCGTCATGCTTGTACTCGCTGATCAGGCAGGTATGGCCGCCTATTTTATGCACCGGGTACAGGTCATTCCATGGATGATCGCCGATGGACAGGATTTCATGCGGCTTATAGCCTTCCGCCTCTAGCTTTGCAACAAGCTCTTTGATGCCGTTCGGTTTTTTCCCGTCAAAGTAAAACTCATCGAAAACTTCATTGATTTCCAGAAAATCGACGAATTCCTGGGCTGTCGGCACCGGCGAATTGGTCATCAGAATCACGCGCTTGTTTTCAAGCTTTTTGATTTCATCAAACAGATCCGTCCGTTTGATGATGCAATAAGCTTCTGTCAGCATTTCGCTGCGTACGTCATCGAACGCTTTTTTCACCGATTCAGCCGGGATGTTCTTCCAGACAGCGATCAGCTGGGCGATTCCCCACGGGTCCCCAATATAGGAAAGTGCGCTGTCCCCATTTTCCGCGATTTCCAATTCCAGTCCGTCCCAGTCGTAGGACGTTACCGGAAGCAAGTCCTGCTGGCGGTAGAAGACCAATTTTTCCGGGTCATACATGAATCCCAGTTTGAAATGCTTGTTGCCTTCCAAAATGTCATAAGCGAGAGCCACTGTCTCTTCTATTTCAGCTTCCGGGAAGTTCCCGTTCATCATCTTGGCGATATAGCGGCCCATGAATGTATAGTCCTGATAAAGTGTTCCGTCCATGTCGAAAATCAATACGTTGATGTCTTTTAGCCATTGCACGCTGCTTTCTCCCCCATCATTTGAAAAGAAAGCACCTTTCAGTGCTTTCTTCTTCTGTTATAAAATGCTTATTTCAGTACGGCATTCGCTTTTTCAGCCGCCGTATCCAGTACTTCTTCTGTCGGGATGCTTTCATCCAGGATGCCGCGTGTCATTTCATCGATCAGGATTTTGACGACTTCCGGATAGTTTTCGGCCATTGGACGTGCGATGCCGTTTTCAAGCTGATCAACAGCTACTTTGAATTGCGGCTTTTCTTTGTACAACGTCTGCATTTTCTCGGATTCCGCAGCAGACAGACGGCTTGGCAAGTAGCCTGTGTATTCTGATGCGTAGGCTGTTTGTTCTGTAGCCGTCATGAATTTGATGAATTCCCATGCTGCCTGTTGTTTTTCTTCATCCAAGCCGCTCGTCATGACCAGGTTGGCCCCGCCAGTCGGAACTTTCGCTTCTTTTCCTTTTGGCATGAAGTAAGTTTGCAAATCAAATCCTTTTTCCTCAGCAAGCTGCAGCAGGTAGGACAAATCAGCAGTTGAAGAGAACAACATGCCGGAATGGCCATTGACAAAGTCTTGTTTCGCTTTGTCGCCCGCTTCTGTTCCTGATGATAATTTCATCGTTCCTTCATTAGACATGTTTCTCCAAAAATCAAAAGCTGCTGCGCCTTCCGGGCTGTTAAAAGCAACTTCCGTATTGTCTTCGTTCATCATAGTGCCTCCAGCCTGTGCAACATGCGCTTCATAGAACCAAATGTCGATCGGCAAAGACATGCCGACACGTCCTTCACCATTGGTAAAAGCTTTCGCGTATTCTTCGAACTCTTCCCATGTTTTCGGTCCTGCCGGATCCAATCCGACTTCTTCAGCCATTGTGGCGTTCATGTAGAGGATCGGTGTACTTCTCAAATAAGGCAGTCCATACACCTTGTCGTCCACATATGAATTCCCCATAAGTCCTGGGTTAAAGTCGTCCATATTAATTTCCTTGTCGTTTTCAATGAAAGAAGTCAGATCCTGTGTCATGCCTGATTTCGCGAAAACGCCCATTGAAGCGATTTCGTTCTGTGTCACTTCAGGTGCATTGCCGGCAGCGAATGCCGCTTGTGTCTTCGCATGCAATTCATCATAAGTTCCCTGGAATTCCGCAGTCACATGGATCTTGTCCTGGGATTCGTTAAACTGTTTCACCAGATTCTCGTTATTTTCGCCAATTTTATCTCCCCAGGCATACCAGTATGTAAGCTCAATTTTGTCGCTTGCCGCTTCCGCAGATCCTGAAGATGTATCTTTGCTTTCTTCGCTTCCGCAAGCCGCCAGTACCATAAGTGCAATTGCCATTACCAAAAACAAGCCGAGTTTTTTCATTTTCCTGCCTCCGTTTTCTTTTTTAAGGGACAGCTGCTCTAGCGCCGCGCAAAAAGACCTCAAATAGTCCTCCGGCAGCCCGGAAGGTATTTGAGGTCTCTCTTAGTGCACCCAGTTAGCTATCTACTTTTCATAATTGATTGTATCTGCCGGTTGTTAACCCAGTATGTAAAAGATGTAAAAATCACTTTAACAATTCAGCCGTTGAAAAATCTTCTGCCCACAGCGACTCATTGGATGTGCTGATGGCGAGTGCCCCGGCTTCGAGCGAAGCTTTCACATGGTCTGCAGTAGACAGCAGCCCTCCCGTGATGACCGGGATGTCCAGCTGTTCCGAATAGGAACGGATGACGCCATATAAAGTGGCAGGCATGATTTCAATAATGTCCGGCCCCGGTTTCTGCTTGTTGTCCAGAACATTGTGGTATACTTCCGAATCGATCATGAACACGCGCTGCACCACAAACAAGTTCCGCTCTTTCGCTTTTTTGATCAGTGCGGGCTTCGTCGTGACAATTCCGAACGGCTTGACGTAATTGGCGATGAAATCCAGGCCTTCGCTGTTCAACAGCAGCCCTCCGATTTTCTCGGCATGGATCAGGACCGGGATGCCTTCGTCCTGAAAGGCGTCGACATAGCGTTTGATGTTCAGGATGGAACCCATCAGAAGAAATACTGCCGCAATGTCTTCCTTATTGGCCAGCGCTTTTTCGATTCCTTTTGGGGATTTGACGGCAGCGATTTTTTTATGCCGGTGCAGCCGGCGAAGCAGTTCTTCCTTATTCCATTGGCTTTTCATCTGTTCGGCCCCTCTCGATGTTCTATTCCTTTCCTATTATAGAAGTTCGAATTCCCGCAAAACGGAAATTTTACAAACCTTAACAACTTCTTAAAAGCAGCTTATCAATCGTCTGCAATACTTGGGAAGGTAAGCGAATGAGAGGAGATGGAGACTTTGAAGATTGCAGTAATCGGCGACTTGCATTACCCGGCATTAGAGGATGGTTATGCGTTTATCGAGGAAGACCGGAAAGTGTTTTATGAAACATTTCTGGAGCGCTTTTTTTCGATTCCGGCAGATTTGTATGTATCCATTGGGGATTTGACGAATTACGGATGGAAAGAGGAACTGGAAGAAGTCTACGCCATCATCGATCAGCATCAGAAACCATTCGTCCACGTTTTAGGAAATCATGATATTTACGGGTCAACTCGCGAAGAAGTCCTTATGGTCACGAAGCAGCAGCGATTCCGCGCCTTCCGGACCGATTCCGCGGCACTCGTCTTTCTCGATACAGCAAAAGAACAGGACTTTGAAGACTGGGGCGGCACGCTTGATGCGGAACAGCTCGATTGGCTGGAAGGGGTTATTGAAGAAAGCGGAGAGCTTCCGCTGCTTGTCTTTGCCCATCATCCGGTCCATGCCACTACCACAAATTCAAATCAGGCCATGCTCAGCATCCATCCGGATATCCCGGTATGGGAACTGTTAAGCAAAAAACAAGGCTGCGGCCTTTATGTCAACGGCCACAACCACTTCAATTCCGTCGCTGAAAGAGAGCAATGGAACTTTCTGCAGATTGCGGCGGTGCTTGATGAACAGGCTGTGCGTGTCATCGAAGTGTCCGACTCGCATATCTCCATCGACACGGTCGACCTGTACGATCCCGAACTCAATAAGCACGCGCAAGTGGTCGGCGACGCCATCAATCACTTCCAGCTGAACCCGCATCCGCTTGGCACAGACAGCGATATGAAGCACCTGATTCCGCTTCCGGTTTCTGTTTCCGAGGAGCCTGAGAAAGTCTAACAGATTATGGCCATATAGAAATCCCCCGTTCGAGTTGAACGGGGGATTCTTATATTTACGGTCATTTCATCTGCTGTTCTTTCCAGTCGTGCGCCCCTCTCACCCAGCCGCCGATTGCCGCACCCATCGCTGCTGCCGGCGAATCAAATTCAATATCCTCCATGACCAGAAGCTGTTCCCCAAAAGGAATGACCCGTTTTTGAAGCATCAGTATTTCCCGGGAAATTATATACTTTTTCGGACATTTCGGCGAAGTGGTGCTGGCAAATTTGGAGCCTTGCTTGACGACAAAGCGGCTGCCTTTATAATAGCCGCTGGCATCCGCACCGCGCTTCGACTTGATGTAAAGCAGTTCCGGCTCTGGCTCTTGGACAGTTTCCAGGAACACCCCCGTAGCGAAAGGGTTGATCACTTGTTCCTGCCCGGTTTCTGCGTCCATCTCAAGGAATTGATACAATTCCCCGTAAATGTCATGGACGATTTTTTTCAAATATAACTCTTTCCCCATTTTCAATCCTCCCTCTATCAGGTCTTTATGATAGATATAGAAAGTTCCTGAAGGAAAAGAGACAACTAGGTGATTTGTTTTAGAAGTACATATAGCCAAGCATTTCCACAAAAGGAATAACAGCCAGCCCGGCAAAAAGCAGAAACAGCAATAACCCGATTCCCCACGCTTTTTTATCCATCTTCCTTCTATTTATCACCAGCACAATCAGCCAAACCGGCATCGCTATGACAATATTAAAAACACTTAACAAAATAGCCGCCTGGGCAAAAATAATGCTTTTAGTTTCTATACTGTCCCCTTGGTTAACGAGCAGCCCCAGAAGAATCACAGCAACCAGGAGCAGCAGCACGGCTGTTTGATAGGCAATCCACGTATTTTTCATTTTCCACCTCTATCGAAAGGATTTTTATTCGGACCAACATTGTCTCTATTCCAAGCTCTTTCCGAGAAATGTTCATATGTATGCAATAACTTCCGCTATCCCCGTGGAGCCCATAGCATCACGGAAACACCGACCAAGCAAATGCCCGCCCCGATCCAGTCATACAGATCGGGTGTTTTTTTATCGATTCCCCATCCCATAAAACGGAGAGGACAATGAAAATGCCGCCATAGGCAGCGAAAATCCGGCCGAATGAAGAAAAGGACTGGAAAGTCGCAATGACTTCGTATAAAGCCAGCGCTATGCCGCCGAAGATCCCCAAATACAACGGCTTTCCTTCCCGCAGCCATAGCCAGATTAAATATCCGCCGCCTATTTCAGCGAGCCCCGCGATGACAAACAAGAAAATCGTAATAATCATTGCTGATGCTTCCCCCCAGTCTGCCAGCTCTATCGGTAAACGTCTGGTCATCTGAATTTCACTCTGCTTTAATCGTAACATTTAATTCAGAAAATACTATTTCATTAAAATTTTTCAACGGTAATTGAGACCGCCACTGAAAAGCAGTTAAGCCTCCAAAGAAAATAACGCGATACGCAGTTAAATCCCTAAAATTTGTCGAAACCATGGCGGACTTTTCAGTCAATTTACAAATGACGCTTTAAACCATCACGTATTGCTGTATGCTTGGAAATTGAATGTGGTAGGATATTCTTAACAAAAAAGGAGGTGTGTGCATTGGGAAGGGATTGATGAAAATTGGTGAAGTCGCAAAATTGAGTGGTGTGTCCACGAGAACCATTGACTATTACACAAATTGCGGGCTGTTGGCTGTTGAACGGTCTGAAGCCAATTACCGGCTCTACCCTGACACTGTTCTGCACACCCTCGAACGGATTCAGTTTTTAAAAAAACAGCGCATGTCCATTGCCGAGATCCAAGAAGTTCTGAAATTAGGCGGCATGCCGGAAACAGAAAAGTTAATGGAAGATGTCATTGAAGAATTTGACTGCCTGCAGCGCAAGATTACGCGGCTGGAAGAACAATTGAAAGACGCACCCATTCAGGTGAAAGTGCAAACCAGCAAGGCGCTGGAGAATAAAATGGCGGCGATCACCGCATTGCTCACTTTGCTGTAATTAATTTTGGAGGTGAATCCCTTTTACAGGGAAGATTAGTGGATATAATTACAATACTGAATTTAGCGTTATTGGTCATATTAATCGGTCTGACCGCCTTTTTCGTCGGAGCCGAATTTGCGGTTGTCAAAATCCGCATGTCGCGCCTTGACCAACTGATAGCAGAAGGAAACAAAAAAGCGATAACGGCCAAAAAAGTAGCCGGCAACTTGGACTATTACTTGTCCGCCTGCCAGCTGGGAATCACGGTAACAGCCCTTGGACTCGGGGCGCTCGGGAAACCGACAGTCGAACGTCTGATGTATCCGATATTCGAATTCTTCGCCGTTTCCGACTCAGTGGCATCGGCGGCTTCCTACGCCATCGCGTTTTTGCTTGTCACGTATTTGCACGTCGTGGTCGGCGAGATGGCGCCGAAAACATTGGCAATCGAGTACGCCGAAAAAATGTCTTTGCTTCTCGCCCCTCCCCTTTACTGGTTCGGGAAAATCATGAAGCCATTCATCTGGGCGCTGAATGGTGCCGCCCAAGTTCTGTTGAGAGCCTTTGGCGTACAGCCGGCCGGGCAGGAACAGGCTTATTCGGAAGATGAACTGAAAATTGTCATGGCCCAAAGCCACGAAGGCGGGGCCATCAACGAAACTGAACTGTCCTATATGGAGAACGTCTTCACATTTGACGAACGCGCTGCCAAGGAAATCATGGTGCCCCGTACGGAACTGGTGACACTCGACAAGGATATGCCGCAGGAAGAAATCATCCAAGTACTGGATGAAAATAATTATACGCGCTACCCGGTTACAGAAGATGGCGACAAAGACCGCATCATCGGTTTTGTCAGCGCCAAAAAGATGCTCCCCCATATCGTGGCCGGCCGGCACTGGCAGCTTGCGGATTTTGTCCGGGAATTGCCGACGGTTTTTGAACAAACTGGCCTCCAGAACGCTCTTTTGAGAATGCAGCATGCCCATGTCCATATCGCCGTAGTGGCCGATGAATACGGCGGCACCGCGGGGATGATTACTTTGGAAGACATCCTGGAAGAAATTGTCGGCGAAATCCGCGACGAATTTGATGCCGATGAACAGCCGGATATCAGCCAAGTCAGTGAAGACCAGTACTTGATCAATGGACGGGTCTTGCTGAAAGATCTGGAGGAGCGTTTCGGCTTAATCTTTGATGAAAGCGAAGACATCGACACCATCGGCGGCTGGATTCATTACAGAAGCATGGGTGAAGTCCAACCCGGCGATACGCTCAGCAAAGACAACACCTTATGGACCGTCACCGAAATGGACCACCAGCAGATCAAGCAGGTCATGTTCCATCAGGAACTCTCTTAAGTTTGGAAACAGCTTATAAATGGAATGAATTAATAATTGGAGGTGAATCCCTCATTGCGAGGGAACCATATTGGATGGACAAATAACAATCAACTTACTGCTCATCGTATTGATGATTCTCGCGACCGCGTTCTTCGTCGGTGCCGAGTTCGCCATCTTGAAGGTGCGCATGTCCAGGATCGACCAACTGATTATAGAAGGCAATAAAAAAGCAGTACGTGCCAAAGAAGTGGCAAACGAACTTGATTACTATTTGTCAGCCTGCCAGATCGGCATTACCATAACGGCCCTGATACTCGGGGCATTAGGGGAACCGACAGTAGAACGCCTGCTGCATCCGGCATTTGAGTACTTTGCGGTGCCGGAAGCTTTGGCTACTGCCCTCTCTTACGCAATCGCTCTAGGAATTGTGACATTCTTGCACGTGGTCATCGGAGAACTGGCGCCGAAAACTTTAGCGATTCAGTTTGCTGAACGGATGACTTTGCTGCTCGCTCCTCCGCTTTACTGGTTCGGAAAAATCATGAATCCGTTTATCTGGCTGATGAACGGGTCTGCCCGTTTGTTATTAAAACTTTTCAAAGTCGAGCCATCAGGACATGAGGAAGCCCATTCGGAAGAAGAACTGAAGCTCATCATGGCGGAAAGCTACAAAAGCGGCGAGATCAACCAAACCGAATTGACGTATTTAAAGAACATTTTCGCGTTTGATGACCGCATTGTCAAAAACATCATGATTCCGCGCGATCAAATGGTGACGGTTGATCAAGGACTGTCACGCATGGAATTTTTTGAAGCACTGGATGAGCACGAATACACACGCTACCCGGTCACTGAAGGCGGCAACAAAGACCGCATTCTCGGCTTTATCAATACGAAAGAGCTGCTGACCAGCATGGCTGCCGGAAGAACACAGGAGCCGGAGTCGTTCATCCACAAAATGACGAGTTTCCCGGAAACCACACCGATCCAGAAAGTCCTGACGAAAATGCAGCAAAGCCGGATTCACATGGCAGTTGTAACAGGCAAAGACGGCAGCACTGTTGGACTCGTTACGATGGAAGATATTTTAGAGGAAATCGTCGGTGAAATCAGCGATGAATCCATCAGCATTGACCCTGCTTAAAATCTATTTTTATACACTAAAAAGAAGAGATTGCCGATTGGCAGCCTCTTCTTTTTTGCTTTCTATCTTATGTTCCATCTTCACTTCAAGTTTCCAATTGCAAAGGCTTAATTTCTTTCAGCTCTTTAATAGCTATCCCTTTCCAATGGAATATTACTAAATTCCGATTCGTTGAAAATATCCTCAAATAGAATCACAGCGTATACCCTTTTTATCTCTGGATTGAAATCAAATCGGAATTCTGACAGATCTACTCCAGACCATACTGGCTAATTTTCTTATACAGGCTGACGCGGGAAATCCCGAGCAGTTTGGCCGCTGCGCTTTTATTTCCATAGGTTTCCAACAAGGCGTCCGCAATGCGCTGTTTTTCCAAATGGTCCTTTTCCTGTGCCAGACCGCCTGGCCTCGGTTCAACTCTTTCCTTTAGATGCGGCATGATTTGCCGGAGGTCTTCAGGCTGGATGGTCGGCGCATCGATCAGAATGACCATGCGCTCTGCAACATTCCGCAGTTCACGGATATTTCCAGGCCAATGATAGCTTTTGCACATTTCCAGCGCTTCTTCCGACAGAACCGGAGGCTCTTGGTGATAGTTATATGCGAACTCCTGGATGAACGTCTTCATTAGAACTGGAATATCCTCTGACCGTTTACGAAGCGGTGGAATGTTCAAGGTGACGACGTTCAGCCGGTAATACAAATCTTCCCGGAACTGCCCTTCCCTCACCATCTCCTCCAAATCGCTGTTTGTCGCTGCAACAATCCGGATATCGACGTTCATCGGTGCATGGCCGCCTATCCGGTACACTTCCCGTTCCTGTAGAACCCGCAGCAATTTGACCTGCATATCAAGTGGCAGCATGCCGATTTCATCCAGAAATAAAGTTCCTCCGTCAGCTTTTTCGACTTTCCCTGCTTTGCCGTTCTTATCCGCTCCGGTAAAAGAACCTTTTTCATAGCCGAAAAATTCACTTTCGAAAAGGGCTTCCGGAATAGCGCCGCAATTGATCGGGATAAAAGGTTCGCCGCTTCGGCTGCTTGCTTCGTGGATGCCTTGTGCAAAAAGTTCCTTGCCCACTCCGCTTTCCCCTTGTATCAATACGGTGGCATTTGTTTTGGCTACTTTGAGGGTCAGGGTTTTCACTGTCTGCAATGCCGCACTATGCCCTTTGACGTTGGATAACGGACCGTTCTGCGCCTTTAAATTATATTGCTGTTTTATTTTCTGTAGTTCCGTTGTCGTCAACGACAATTTCTCATTCAGTTCCACGATATTTGAAATGTCCTGGTCGATGGCAATGGCGCCGACAAGCTTTCCTTCGGAGTCAAAAATCGGGGCAGAACTGATTCGGACATGCTTGTCCGGTTTCGGCTGATGATAGATATTGAAAACTGGTTCTTGCAACTCCAAGATTTCCAGGATCTTCAGGTCCTCTTTTTCAAAAAAGTCATTTATCTTCTGGCCTAAAATTTCGCTGATGGGAATGCCGTATAACTTTTCCGCTTGTCTGCTCCAGTACTGTACTTCCCCTGCTGCATTGACAATGGAGACAGCTTCGGAGCTGATACTCAGCAGAGCCTTCAAATAAAAGGATTCGTCTTTTCTTACTTTTTCAGTCAATCGGTTCACCTGCACTTTGTAAATTAATTAGTAAAATACAGTTTACACTTTTGTAAAGATAATGTACACACGATATAACAGAGTATTCTTTAAACCTTATGTCTCTGCATGTTTTAAAAGTTGGCACGGTTCTTGCTTATTTATAAAAATGTAAGCATTTACATTTCAGAGGAGGTAACCGAATGATTGTTTCCGAACAACTGATTCAAACAATAGATGCCCATACCATGGGTGAAGCAGCCCGCATTGTCATCGGCGGTATCCCGGAAATCCATGGTGACACCATGATGCAGAAAAAACAGTATATGCACAAGCATATGGATTCCATCCGAAAACTTTTAATGCATGAGCCAAGAGGCCACTTGAATATGTTCGGCGCAGTATTGACAGAACCGTGCAGCAGCGGCTGTGATTTAGGGCTCCTGTTCATGGATTCCGGCGGTTACTTGAATATGTGCGGCCATGGCACCATTGCGGCAGTGACAGTAGCTATTGATAATGGAATCACGGAGAAAAAAGATAAGCTGCTGCTGGACACGGCCGCCGGCATTGTCACTTGCTTTGTCAGCTATGAAAATGGCCGGGTTAAAGAAGTTTCTTTCATCAATGTCCCTTCCTTTTTGCTGATGAAGGACGTTAGTGTCGAAGTGGAGGGAATCGGTCCGGTCCGGATGGATATCGCTTTTGGCGGAAGCTTCTTTTCGATCGTAGATGCGGCACAGTTCAGCCTTCAGCTGACAATCGACGAACAAGATCAAATCACCCGCCTCGGAGTCGCCATACGCAACGCGGCAAATGAACAGCTGACCATTACTCATCCGGAAATCCCCGAGATTACAACCGTAGACTTGGTGGAATTCAGTTTGAAGCGCGGAAAGAATCATTACAAGAACACAGTGGTTTTCGGAGATGGCCAGCTCGACCGTTCCCCTTGCGGAACCGGCACGTGTGCCAAACTGGCTACTTTGCCGCTAGGGAAAAACGAAGAAATCATCCAGGAAAGCATTATCGGCTCCACATTCAGGGGAGCGATCATGGCAGACGCACAAGTCGGCGATTACAAAGCGATCATCCCTAAAATTACCGGCTCTGCCTGGGTAACCGGCAGGCACCAGTTTTCTTTGGACAAAACAGACCCTTTTACAGAAGGTTTTCTATTAAAATAAACGGAGGCTGAAAAAATGAATGCAACGAAGAATTTCTTTATCATGTTATCGCAAAACAGAGCATTGAACAGTGCAGCAAAACGCTGGGGCTTGAAACTTGGAGCCCAGTCGGTCGTTGCCGGCACAACAATTGACGAAATGGTGGAGAGCATCCGCAAATTGAATGCAGAAGGAATTTCCGCAACCATTGATAACCTCGGAGAATTCGTCTTTGAAAAAGAAGAAGCGCTCCAGGCGAAAGAACAGATTCTTGAAGTGATCAAAGCCATTCACCATTATCAACTGGACGCCCATATTTCATTGAAACCAAGTCAGCTCGGATTGGACATCGATTACGCTTTCTGCCTGGAGAATCTGCGCGAAATTGTAGCAAAATCTCATGAGTACGGCATTTTCGTCAATTTCGATATGGAAGACCATTCGCATCTGCAGCCGTCATTCGACATTCTTGAAGAACTTTACCGGGACTATGACAACATCGGGACGGTCATCCAAGCGTACTTCTTCCGCGCGGAAGAAGACTTGGACAAGTACAACGATTACCGGCTCCGCATCGTTAAAGGCGCCTATAAAGAACCCGCGGAACTTGCTTATCAGGAAAAAGCGGAAATTGACGCCAATTACATCAAGCTGATTGAATCTCATCTGCTAGATGGAAAATTCACTTCGATTGCGACGCATGACCATCACGTCATCAACCATGTCGTGAAGTTCGTAAAAGAACATAATATCCCGAACAGCAAGTTCGAATTCCAGATGCTGTACGGCTTCCGCAAAGACCTGCAGTTGGAGCTGGCAAGAAAAGGATATCATTTCTGTACATACGTGCCTTTTGGCAATGACTGGTATGGCTACTTCATGCGCCGGTTGGCAGAACGCCCGCAGAATTTAAACCTGGTCGCCAAACAAGCGTTCAATAAAAAAACCAACACCCTGATCGGCATGGGAATGGGCATGTTCCTGCTTGGCCGTTTAAGCAAAGGATCGACAAAAGGATAACCAAAGCTCCATATTACACATACAAGGGGGAAGGTTAAGATGGAATCAGTTAAATTCAGTCAGATTTTCGCAATCGGATTTATGTTATTCGCCATGTTCCTCGGTGCAGGGAACGTCATTTTCGCTCCGATGGTTGGCCAGCAGGCAGGAACCAACACGTGGATTGCCATGGCAGGATTTTTGGTAACCGGCGTCGGGCTCGTGCTGCTTGCTATCATCGCATTGACACGCGGAGGGGGGACCGTGGAAAAACTGGCTTCGCGTGTTCACCCGGTTTTCGCCATCGTCTTTTCTGTCTTGCTGTTTCTGACGCTGGGGCCGATTTACGTTATCCCGCGGACAACTTCCGTGGTCTATGAAATCGCG
The DNA here is from genome assembly GCF_051417975.1 of Planococcus sp. 1R117A. Taxonomy (NCBI): domain Bacteria; kingdom Bacillati; phylum Bacillota; class Bacilli; order Caryophanales; family Caryophanaceae; genus Planococcus; species Planococcus sp. 1R117A. Next base: position 770,796 of record NZ_JBPRLO010000001.1, read on the forward strand.
GTCTTTCCGCTATTGCCCGACAGCACGAATACTGCCCTGTTCCTGTTCGTTTTCTCATTGCTTTTCATCATTCTGACGGTCATCTTGTCGTGGAACACGACAAAATTCGTCGACCGGCTCGGAAAAATCATCACGCCAATATTCGGGGTACTGTTGGTTGTATTGATTGCGAAATCGCTGATTACGCCGATGGGCGGATTCGGCAAGCCGCTTGGCGAATATGTAACCGCAAGCGGCGCTTTCCTGGAAGGCTTCACACAAGGCTATTACACGATGGATGTACTTGCCGCTTTCGTCTTCGGCGGCATTTTCATCAAGTCGATCGGTGCCATCGGCATCAAGTCACCGAAGATGGTTTCAAAAGTATTCATCCAAGCTGGCATTATTACCATCATAGGCCTTGTCCTGCTGCAGGTGTCAATGGCCTGGCTCGGCGCAACAAGTCTTGATCAGATCGGCTATAAAGAAAATGGCGGCGAAGTGCTCGCGCAAAGCGCGGTTGTGCTGTTCGGCCAACTCGGCATCTTCATTATCGGTACCGTCATTTTCCTGACAGGCATCACGACCAATGTCGCTTGCCTGTCAGCGGTCGCTGAATATTTTGAACGCCTGATGCCATCTATTTCGTATAAAAAATGGCTGATCGTTTTTTCATTGATGGGACTTATTATTACGAATTTTGGCCTAACAACGATTCTAACGATGGCTTCCCCGGTCCTGCTGCTGCTGTATCCGCTGGCCATCGCCTTGATCGTTCTGATCTTTGCGAACAACCTGTTTAAAGGCCGCCGTTCCGTCTATGTCGGGACCATGATCGGCGTCGGCATCATCGCGGTACTGGATGCTTTGAAGGAAGCAGGCATTGCACCTGATGCCATTAACCAGGCATTCGGCTTTATCCCGCTGTTTGAAAACGGGGCCGGCTGGATTGCCACCGGCGCTGTCGGGTTTGCCGTCGGATTCCTGATTGCAAAAATGCGTCAGGAAGACAGCGAATTGATACCGGCTACGACAAGCGAAAACGTAAACTTAAACTAATTGTAATTGTTTAATAGATATGCAAAGGCCCACCGATTTGTTTCAAATCGGTGGGCCTTTTTAAATTCCTGTAACGTCATGCTTTTTTAGCTTCTGCCTTTTTCTCTATAACGATAATTTTCTGTTCAATTTCTATGCTTTGTCCCTTTTCAGAAACTACAAACTCCTGCCTCAACCCTTTAAATGTCGAATAACACATAACCAGCATCAAAATAGCTAAAGGAATGGCTGTTGCTACAAGTGCTGATTGAAGGCCGGACAAGCCGCCAGTCATGATAAGTACCATGGAGATTGCTGCAATGACAACTCCCCAAATAATTTTAGTCATATGGGAGGGGTTGGGATTTCCATTCTCACTGATCATACCCAACACGAAAACTGCCGAGTTTGCTGAGGTAATGAAGAAAATAAGTACAAGTACCATCGCTAGAACACTCAAAAATACACTCATCGGGAAGTACTCAAAAAACTTGAATAGAGCGGATGTTACATCAGTTGATACAGCTGTTGCGAGCTCGGTATTCCCCATGTTCTGGATAATATGAATGGCTGAACCGCCCATAACGGCAAACCAGAAGAAAGACCCCAGAACAGGTATAAAGATTGCTCCCATCATGAATTCTTTAATCGTTCTGCCTTTGGAAATTCTGGCTACAAAGCTGCCGACAAGCGGAGACCATGCAATCCACCAGCCAAAATAAAACAATGTCCAATTGGCAATCCAAGAACCGTCGCTATAGGGTTCTGTCCGGAAAGACATATAAAGAAAGTTTTGAGCATAATCGCCGACTCCCTGGAAAAAAATCTTGAATATAGTTTGAGTCGGTCCAAGAAATAGAACGAATCCCAATAAAGCAAATGCCAGCAGCATATTCAGATTGGATAAATGTTTCATTCCTCCTTGAAGCCCTGAAATGGTAGAGGCAATGTAAATACCGGAAACAACCAAAATAATAATGGCTTGGGTACTGATATTCACCGGTATGCCCCATAAGAAGTTCATCCCGCTATTGACTTGCAGCGTACCGAAACCAAGTGACGTGGCAATGCCGATCACAACTGAAAGAATAACGATAATATCAATCGCTTTCCCGAAAGAACCTTTGATTTTGTCTCCAAGCAATGGATAAAAAACAGAACTTAATGAAAACGGAAGATTCTTTCTGTAATGGAAGAATGCCAAAGACACTCCTACAAGAGCATAACAAGCCCAAGCAGATACGCCCCAATGCAGATAAACAAACTGCATGGCGAGTTTTGCTGACTCTTCAGAAGACCCTTTTCCAAATGGAGGATCAGTATAGTAGGAAACGGGTTCTGCAACACCCCAGAAAACAAGACTGATTCCGATGGAGGCGCTGAACAGCATGGCAATCCAAGTGGCTGTTTTATACTCAGGGCGATCAGAATCTTTGCCTAAACGAATATGGCCGAATTTTGAAAGCCCAATATACATGCAAAATGCAAAGAAGATAAATACACTTCCAAGAATGAACCAACCCAAATTATTATAGATAAAACTTAATGACGAAGCAGAAAATTGCTCTAATTGGTCCGGCATAAAAACACCGATACTTATTAACAGTAGACTAAGGGCTAAAGAGACATAAAATACAGTCTTTTTTCCATTCATCAAATCTCTCCTTATAAATCAAATTATTATTTTTATAAGTTATCTACAACAAAGAAAACTGTAAGCGCTTTCCTCTTTTTGTGAAAAATTTGATTTTATTATCCATGAACAAACAGTAACGAGTATTCCAGGAATAATAAAGTGTGGCAGAAGACCTTTTGCCACACTCTTTAAGCCATTTTACATTTTCAAACTGAAGGAAGCAACGGCCGAGCCGATAAGATCAACCACTTTATCCCCCACTTCAGAAGTGGAAGCCGCCCCCCCCATATCCGGGGTCAATATTTCCTTTTCCTCCAAGAGCTGCTCCATGGCTTCCAATACCATTCTCCCGTAATCCTCATACCCGAAAAAGTCGAGCATCTGGCTCGCCGACCAGATGGCTGCAAGCGGATTGGCAATTCCTCTCCCTGCAATGTCAGGAGCAGAGCCATGAATCGGTTCAAACATCGAAGGATATTTCCTTTCTGGATTAATATTGGCTCCTGCGGCAAGGCCGATGCCTCCTGCAAGAGCCGCGCCTAAATCCGTCAAAATGTCACCGAACAGATTAGATGTAACCACCACTTCAAAACGCTTTGGATCTTTGATCATCAGCATCGCAGCCGCATCGACTAAATAAGAAGCTGTTTCAACTTCCGGGTAATCCGCGCTGACTTCTTCAAAGACTTGATCCCAGAATACCATGGAATAATTGAGCGCGTTCGCTTTGGAAATGCTTATCAATGAACGTCGTTCCTTTTTTGCAACTTCAAATGCATAGCGGATAATCCGTTCTGTCCCTATTCTGGAAAATATGCTGTTTTGCATTACCACTTCGTGCGCTTGGTCTTTAAATAGCCAATCACCCGCTCCAGCATATTCACCTTCTGTATTCTCACGGATAAACAGCATATCGATATCTTCGCGCTTCGTGTCCGCAAGCGGCAAATAGGCGCCTTTCAACAGTTTGACAGGCCGGATGTTGACGTATTGATCAAAGTCTTTACGAATTTTCAGCAGCAGTTCCCAAAGTGAAATATGGTCAGGAACCCCTGGAAATCCGACTGCTCCCAGATAAATCGCATCAAACTCTTTTAATTGTTCAATCCCATCATCGTCCATCATCTTAGCATTTTCCGCGTAAAACTGACATCCCCATGGAAAATAAGTGAAGGTAAACTTCATTTCGGATGAGAGCTCGGCCACCTTATTTAATATTTTGATGCCTTCGCCAATTACTTCGGGACCGACGCCGTCACCCGCTATGACTGCTATTTTAAATTCTTTCATTCTATGGCCTCCCTCATTCTTCAGTTGTGATTCCACACAACCAATTTCATTTCAGTCATTTCTTCTACCGCATACTTAATGCCTTCACGCCCCGTTCCGCTTTCTTTCACACCGCCGTAAGGCATTTGGTCTACACGGTAAGTCGGCACGTCATTGATGATGACCGCACCTACATGTAATTTTTGTGATGCAGACAGGGCATTGCTGACGTTATTCGTGTAGATCCCTGCTTGCAGACCAAAGCGGGAATCGTTCACTTGCTCAATCGCTTGATCTACGTTGTCCACTTTGTTGACAACAACAACAGGCGCAAACGCTTCTTGACAGCAAACGTTTAACTCGCTGCTTGCTCCTGTAATAATAGTAGGTTTCAAAATGCCGTCTTGAATTTCTCCTCCTGACGCCAACACAGCGCTGCCTTCTTTCGTCTCTTCAATCCAGCTTGTTATCCGCTCGGATTCCCTTTTGCTGATCATGGCGGAAACATAAGTATCATCTTCAAGAGGATTGCCGATTTTCAGCTTTTTTGCAGCTTCTGTAAATTTCTCTAAGAACTCATCATATACATCCGCGTGCGCGTAAATTCGCTGTATGGAAATGCAGACTTGCCCCTGATTGGAAAAAGCACCCATGATGCAACGGTCAATGATTTGATCAATTTCCACCCCTTTATCAATAATCAGCGCCGAATTGGAGCCAAGTTCAAGCGTCGTCTTTTTCAATCCAGCTTTATTGCGGATGCCGATGCCGACGCCCGGGCTTCCGGTAAATGTCACCATGCTCACCCGCTCAGATTCGACAATCGCGTCCCCTACTATTCCACCTGGTCCTGTTACGACATTCAGTGCGCCTGCCGGAAGTCCTGCTTCATCGAAGACTTCCGCGATAAACAAAGCGGACAGCGGTGTTTGAGAAGCCGGCTTTAATACAACAGTATTGCCTGCTGCGATAGCCGGACCGACTTTATGAGCCACAAGATTGAAAGGAAAATTGAAAGGTGTAATGGCGCCAATGACACCAATCGGTTCTCTCGTTGTATAGCCAACTCGTCCCACTCCGCCTTTCGCTGCGTCAAATGGAATGGTTTCCCCTGTAATCCGTTTTGCTTCCTCGGCAGAAAACTTGTAAGTTTCAATGGTACGATCCACTTCCGCTCTTGCGAACATAATGGGTTTTGATGATTCGCATGCAATAATCATTGCCGCTTCTTCTGCTCTGTCTTTTAAGATTTCAACGACTTTTTCCAGAATTTCCGCTCGTCTGTAAGCCGGCATAGCAGCCATTGTCCCCCGGGCCTGGTAAGCCGCTCCAATCGCCTGCTCAACCCATTCTTTATCCGCAATGGCTATCTGTGCAATTTCTTCACCGGAATAAGGCGAATACAGAGGAGCATGCGTTTTTGTCTCGACTTTTTTTCCGTTAATCCATAGCGACTGTTTTTTCTGTTTTACTTCATTTAATAATTTATTCATCGAGGGCCTCCAATACCATTTCGTGAAACTGCAAAATCGCTTTTTCCGAAGCTGAATATCTGCCATGCTTGAATGCGCGGGAACGGAATCCGATTTGTTCCATTTCGATCAGTTCAATGTCTTCCTGGCGAACTTGTTCCGCGAAAGTCATCAAATCTTTTTCGTCCTGCGACAGATTTTCATCACGGAAGTAATAGGTGTAAACAGCAATGGAGTTGTTAGCATCAACCGGAACCATTTGGATGGTTGCCATATTGCCGGGTCCAGGATAAATTGTCACCATCAAGTTCGGCCATAACCAGTAGAATGAACCTCCTTGCATCTCCGCGTCATTCAAGTTTACTGTCCCGTAATTTTTGTCTTGCTTCACCACTGTTCCTTGTATTGAATAATTGTCGCAAGTGATAATTTGGTAATCGTTCATATCAAGCGTCGCTACGAAATCCGGATGCGCTACATGGCAATGGTCGCATTCCAGGTAATTGTCGATATAGGCTTTCCAGTTTGCTTTGATGGCACGGGTTTTTTGATGAGTTCTTTTCAACTCACCCAAAAACGGGAATTTGCTTAGCTTTTCAAAAAAGTCGCCGTAGGAATTCATCAAAGGTGCTGCTTCATCGTCCAGGTTCACAAAAATCAACGATTCCTGGATTTCCATCCGGACAGAACGCAAGCATGCATCCTGCACACAAGCCGCATCTTCGCCTCGGAAATTAGCCGCTTTATTCAATTTTCCATCAAGCTTGAATGTCCACCCATGATAGCTGCACTGAAGAATTTTCTTGTTTCCGGCATCCGCTTTTTCAAGTTTTGTTGCACGGTGAGGACAAACATTGTAAAAAGCGCGAATGATATCGTCTTTGCCGCGTGTAACAAGAATTGGCTCTCCCGCCACTTCTGTAGTGAAAAACGCCCCCACTTTTTCTAATTGGCTGGTGTGCCCGACCAGCTGCCAGCTTTTTGAGAAGACCAGGTCCATCTCCAAATCGTGTATTTTCGGGTCTGTGTATTTGTCGTAAGTCAATGTTCTTTCGAAAGTCCGAGTGGTTGTATTCTGTACTGGATTGTAAGCCATAATTTTTCCTCCTCCAAATTGGATAATAGAATTTTTCGTTCGTTCAGCCTGCTTGCATCGCTTTGCAGGCAAAAGGTGTACTCGCCATTTTAATGGAATCTGTAGGACAGCCGTCAAAAGCATCTTCCAGATCTTCTTCGTATTCTTCCGGCACTTCTGTTACACCGGCGTTGTCGTCAAGGAGAGCATAGGCAAGCCCCTCGTGATCGTAATCAAAGAGTTCAGGCGCTGTTTCTCCGCAAGCACCGCAAGCGATGCAAGTTTCCCGGTCAACTGTTGTATACTTCGCCATTTTAAAACCTCCTTTTTCCATATGTGAATGAAGAGACCCACCTTAAACAGGCAAACCGCTTTTTTCTTTTTCGCCCATGACACTCGTGCTGTGGAGCGGCTGTACTTTCGCGCTCGGATCGACGTACACTTTTGCGTTGCTTACTGCCGTCGGCGCTTCACCGAAGCCGCTGGCAATCAATTTCACTTTTCCGTCATACGTACAAATATCCCCTGCAGCATAAATGCCTTCAATGTTTGTTTCCATTCTGGAATTCACAACGATTGAATTGTTTTCGATTTCGAGTCCCCATTCTTTGATCGGACCTAGCGAGGAAACAAAGCCGTAATTGACCAAGACGTCATCCACTTCAATTTCCAGTCTTTTCTCCGTCTTCGCTTCTTTTACGGCCACTTTCTCAATTTTTTCGGCACCAATCAACTCAGCCGGAATATAAGGCGTTAAGATTTTCGCTTTAGATTTCTTCAATAACTCGACGCTGTGTTCATGCGCCCGGAATTTATCCCGGCGGTGAATCAGCGTCACCTGCTCAGCAATCGGTTCAAGCATCAATGTCCAGTCCACCGCTGAATCGCCGCCGCCGAATACGGCCACTTTCTTGCCTGCGAATTGATTTAAATTCCGGACGGAATAATGTAGATTCGTATCTTCGAACTTTTTCTCGCCTTCCATTTTCATCGTTTTCGGCTGAAAAGCTCCATTTCCCGCAGTAATGATGATGGCTTTTGTATAATGGATTTCTTTATCGGTCATAATCGCAAGCATTCCATCAGAAGTACGAGCGATGTTTTCCACTGATTGCCCAAGGCAGACCGTATTTTCAAATTGGTCCATCTGTTTCAGGAGACTGTCTACCAACTCTTGCGCTCTTACTTTAGGAAACCCTGCAATATCATAAATGTATTTTTCAGGGTATAAGGCAGACAGCTGGCCGCCCAGTTGCGGAAGGCTTTCGATAATCTTCACCGATGTTTGCCGCATTCCTGCATAAAAGGCGGTAAACAAACCTACAGGACCTCCTCCAATGATTGTGATATCGAATACTTCAACTTGTTTTTGCATATGCATACCTCCTGAATACTTTTCTTTTTCGAGCATGCTGGCAGCTCGGCAATTGACGAGAAGCTTTTCTTTAAGGTGTTCACTTAATATAAGCAATTCCCATGCCAACCTTGAAAATCATTGCTATCTAAGCATTTAATTAAAATAGATACTGAAAGCATCTTCATTTCGAGTTATAGTTGACTCAAAATAAAAAATTATTAGTCAAATACAACTCACTTTAAAAAGGAGGCGCTTTTATTGAAAAAATTGGAAGAGGAAAATGAAAATGTGGAAATGACTTTGCAAACTCTCCTAAAGATTCTCAATCATTCTTCTGATGAAATCTTTGTACTTGATGGAGATAAGCGAATTCTTTACGTAAATCGCACTTGTGAAAAGCATTATGGACTCAAGCCTTCCGATGTCATCGGGAATTACAGCATGGATCTGTTTGAAAAAGGCTATTGGACTCCGACGATTGTTCCTGAAGTTTATGATAAAAAAGAACCTTGCTATATGAAACAGCAAACTTACATCGGTGCTGAACTGACAACGTCAGCGATTCCCATATTGAATGACCAGGGAGAAATCGACCTCGTCGTCATTACATCCGCAGAAACCCAGACTTATAAAATGCTTGAAGCAAAAAAGGAAGGAAATGAGTCAAATTCGACTCAGTTATTAAAAGAAGAAAGCAAAATGATTACAAACAGCAGTGCAATCATAAAAATCCTGAGTTTTTGCAAAAAGGTAGCGCCTACCGAATCGACCATTTTGATTCTCGGAGAGTCCGGTACAGGAAAAGGCGTGCTTGCCCAATTTATCCATGAAATTAGCAAACGGAAAAATAAGCCGTTCGTAAAAATCAACTGTGCAGCAATACCGGAAGAATTATTGGAATCAGAACTGTTCGGCTATACAAAAGGCGCTTTTACGGGAGCCAGCAAGGCAGGGAAACAGGGCCTGATCGAAGCAGCGAACGGAGGCACGATTTTCCTGGATGAAATAGGAGAAATCCCGCTGACTGTACAGGCCAAACTCCTTCAAGTCATTCAGGAAAAGCAGTTCATTCCTGTCGGCAGCAATGAAACAAAGAAAGTGGATATCCGCATTATCACTGCAACAAACCGGAACTTGTTGGAAATGGTGGAGAATAAACAGTTTCGGGAAGACTTATTTTACCGTTTAAATGTCATTGATATTCACCTTCCCCCTCTCCGCGAAAGAAAAGGGGACATTATTCCACTGACTTATAATTTTTTAAATAAATTTAACGACAAATACAACGAAAATAAAATGATCTCAGAGGAATGTCTGAACATTTTTATGGATTATTTATGGCCGGGCAATGTGAGACAACTGGAGAATTTAGTGGAACGTTTGGTTGTAGTAAGCGATTCAATCATCCAAGTATCCGATTTGCCGGATATTATTAAAGAAAGTGTGGAGCATTTTTCAACTCACCCAATGCCCGCCAAACTCAGCGAAGCTCTTGAGGAAACAACAAAGATTCTTGTCAGAAAGTCTTACCAAAAACACAGTTCGTCAAGAAAAGTGGCGTCCGATTTGGGGCTAAGCCAAACAAAAGCATCTAAATTGATCAGGGAATACTGTGCGGATTTAATTTCCGGCTCTGTGCAATAAACTTGCCCTGCCCTGCTCAACCAGTTCTTGTCCTTTATTCCCAGTAAAATAAATGCAACCCCTATTCCGATCAAAAATAGAAGAGTATCTTGCTTCTTGCAAAGGAATTCCCATTTCCAAACGTGCCATCAGCAATTACAGGGAAGAACTGAAGATTCTTCCATCAGCAGACGAAAAGAAATTCCAGTCAAATGAAGCAGCCACTGTCAAAAACTGAAAGAACGTTTCTGATAACGAAAGAAATGATCTGAAACTCGCAGGAAAAACAGATAGGCCCGCCGATCAGGAAATGATCGGCGGGCCTATCTGTTTTGATTCTTGTTAACGATTACTGCGCTGTCAAGCCGCCGTCCACGACGAATTCAGATCCCGTAGAATAGCTCGATTCATCAGACGCCAGATAAAGGACGAGATTCGATACTTCTTCCGATTGCGCGACGCGCTTCAGCGGGATGTGCTTGGCAAATTCCTCTACAGCTGCTTTGGTATCTTCCTGTACGACCATAGGCGTCGCAATCACGCCTGGATGCACCGAGTTTACACGGATGCCGTAGTTCGCGCATTCCACCGCAGCAGCTTTCGTCATGCCGCGTACCGCAAATTTCGTGTCGGTGTAGCCGATGGCGCCGGCTACCAGTCCGTTCATCGATGAAATATTGACAATCGAGCCGCTGCCCGCTTGCTGCATGGACGGGATGACCGTTTTCATGCCGAGGAACACGGACACCTGGTTGATATCGACGATGCGGCGGTATTCCTCTTCTGTCATCTGCAGAATCGATTTGGCCATCGTAATGCCGGCATTGTTGACCAATACATTGACCGGGCCGAATGCGTTTTCAGCCTGTTCCACAACTGTTGTCCAGTCCGCTTCACTGGTGACATTCTGCTTGATGAACAATGCATTGGCGCCAAGTTCTGCTGCAAAGGCCTGCCCTTTTTCTTCGTTCAAGTCTGTCAAAACGACTTTTGCACCTTCTTTGATGAATTTTTTCGCATGCGCCGCACCCATTCCTTGTGCCGCTCCTGTGATAATGGCGACTTTTCCTTCTAAACGAGCCATGTTTTATTCCTCCTGAAATTCAAATGGATTAAATTAAACTACATCTGTAAATTTACAGATAAATTATATACTTGTCCATCCAAATGCATTGATGTCATAATAAATTCAATAATCCTTTCTTTTCTGGACAAAACAGGGGGCTACAACATGACAATTAGCGAAGACCGGCGTATCCTGCGCACCCAAAAAAAGCTGAAAACGGCGTTACTGGCCTTATTGAAAAAAAAAGAGCTGAACAGCCTGTCGATCACTGAAGTCACACAACAGGCCGGATGCAACCGCGTGACATTCTATTCGCATTACAAAGACCTGCAGGAGCTGTTGGCTGCGATCGTCGATGATTATCTGCAGGAGCTTCAGTCTTATTTCCGCAAAAGCTTTCAGTATCTGGAGCGCTTTTCATCCACCGATGCACAGCGCCATCTCCCCATTTTTGAATTCATCTATCAAAACCAGTTTATCTCCTCCCTTGTCATCAAAGGGGAAGTGCTGCCGGGGTCGCAAAACCAGTTCTGCGAAAGCCTGGTACAGATTTCGGCCACCGAACTCCGGCTGGAAGAAGCGAGCGACACGGAAGTGCCTGCATTGAATTACTTCATGACGTATGGCAGCCTCGGATTTTTCATCCACTGGCTGAAGGAAGATTTCAAGGATTCCCCTGAAGCGATGGCTAAAAAACTGGCGGATCTGCATGGCAGGATGTATGGTGGAGCAGTTGTCATCAACGACTAATTGTTAATAAAATGAAAAACCCGCCAATCAGAAAGATCGGCGGGTTTTTCAAGAAATTTATCTGGATGTATAGCCTGCATCTGCATGGATGGTCGTGCCTGTCACGTAAGAAGAAGCGTCAGATGCCAGCCAAAGAGTGGTTTAGGTGATTAATTTGAAAAAAATCTGAGCATAGAATTCCCCTTACCCCCAAAAACTTTGCATAACGATAAAAACCCGCCGATTTCCTTGGCGGGCACTGGATATGTGGACAGTTTCATCCGTAAACGGGGATAACTTTCCTGTTTCGTCAGTCTTTTATGGTTATCCACATGTGGATAACCCGGATTGGAAAGAATCCATTCCTATCCACAGCTTATGTACAAAAACCCGCAGTTCTTAGCCTCCGGGTTTTTTATTTTGAAACTTTCAAGCCGTTCAAATGCTCGATCAGCTCTTCAAGCGGCATGTCCGCCATTGAAGACAAGCGGTGTTCAACTTCACAGAAATCCATTGTATGGGTCACTTCGTTCGGTACAATGACACAGCCCATGCCGGCCCGTTTCGCGGCCATCGCGCCATTCGCCGAATCTTCGAATGCCACGCATTCTTCCGGACGAAGCCCCAGACATTCTGCCGCTTTAATGTAAAGGGCAGGATCCGGTTTCACTTTCTCGACATCGTCTGATGTCCGGATGCACTCAAAATAGCCGAACAGCCCGAGGTTTTTCAGGTATTTGGAAACCCATTCATAATCGGAGCTGGAAGCAAGCCCGATTTTCAAGCCGAGCTCTTTTGCGGCCTTCAAATAATCCTCTACGCCGTCGCGCGCTTTTTCCTTCATTAGTTTCACGTGAAACTTTTCTACTAACCGTTCCTGCAATTCTTTGTGCTCGATTTCCTGCTCAATCAGTTCTTCGAGATAATGAAACGGTGAAAAGCCGGTCTGCGTCCCGATCTCCTGCTGCCAGCGCTCAATCGGCAATTCGCTCCCGTATTCAGCAAACATGTCCTGCAAAATCCGGTAATGGTGCGTTTCGGTGTCGAGTATGAGTCCGTCAAAGTCGAAAATGATTCCTTTTATCATGGTGCAGCTTCCTTTCTGTTGAGAAATCTATTCTTTGCATTCTCTTTACTATTACCATTCACCAAAACCATTACGTTAAAACAGTCTCCATTGAATTATAACTTCCCCTACTTCTACTGTATGATGGAAAGAAGGAGTGATGACATGATCTTCCTGATTGTCTGGCTTGTCCTGATCGGCTACGCTGCATTTCTGGCACCCGGTGAAGACCCTGACCCTATACTTTCTGCTATACTGCGTGGAGATTGGAACGGAATCGATCCATTGGTTCTTGCCGTCTTCAATTCACTCGGCCTGTTCCCGCTCGTATTCCTGACCATTCTGCTTTTGCACGACCGCCAAAGGTGGCCAGCGTGGCCGTTCGCTCTGCTGTCTTTTGGGATCGGCGCGTTCTCACTCCTGCCGTATTTCGCGTTCGGCGACCGGCCGGCGAAAAGCAGCACCACTGTCCGGACGCCGCGCTGGCTCATGCAGTTCCTGTCTTCCCGGTTCTGGCTCCTCGTCCTGATGCTGATTTGGGCAGGCATCCTTCTGACACTGCTCCAGGGATTTTCGCCGGAAGCTTACCGTGAGGCTTTCTTCGCCTCCAGTCTGGTGTCCGTCATGACCGTCGACTGGTTTGTCCTGTGGGGCTTGTCCGTCTATGCCGTCAACCGGTACTGCCCAAAGGCGAAAGCTAAAGGGCTTGCATGGATTCCGATTCTCGGGCCATTGCTCGTGATGTGGATGAATAAGAAAAATTCATCTTGAAAATAAAAACAGCACGCGGATTCATCAAGGACCTGATGAAGCTGCGTGCTGTTTTTGCCTATTCAGTTTGCACACGTAATAAATTATTCGAATTTTCCGTTATATTATTCTTATTGATTTCGCCTCGGATTATAATGGGATATAGGAGATCAAAACCAAAAGGAGGAATTGGAGTGATGAAATTGATGGAAGGCAAAGCGGGACTGGTGACAGGAGCAGGATCGGGAATTGGCCGCGCCAGTTCGCTGGCATTTGCACGGGAAGGCGCAAAAGTCATGGTCTCGGATATCAACGGAGAAAGCGGCAAGGAAACGGTCCGCATGATCGAAGAAGCGGGTGGTGCGGCGGCGTTCTTCCTTTGCGACGTGTCGAGCGAAGACGACGTGAAAGCGCTGATCGATGCCACAGTAGACGTATTCGGCAAGCTGGATTTCGCCCACAATAATGCAGGCATCACCGCTTCAATCGCTCCCATTGCGGAATCCGACAGCGCCGACTTTGACCGGGTCATGAAGACCAATCTGTACGGCACTTATTATTCGATGAAGCACGAAGTGAGAGCGATGCTGAAAACCGGCGGAGGATCCATCGTCAACACCTCTTCCGGTGCCGGGCTCGAAGGCGTGCAGAACATCGTCGACTATGTCGCGTCAAAATTCGGAATCAATGGCATGACCAAAACCGTGGCGCTGGAATATGGCCGGCAAGGCATCCGCGTGAATGCCCTCTGCCCCGGCATCACCTCGACGCCTGCTGTCGAAGACTGGTTCGCCGCGGCACCGGAACAAGCGGAAGCCATCAAGGCCACACTCCCTTCCGGCAAGCTTGCCTCCCCGGAAGACGTGGGCAATGCGGCCGTGTTCCTTTGTTCGGATCTCGCCGGTCAAATCAGCGGTGTTATGCTGCCGATCGATGGCGGGTTTACGGCTGGGAAGCTTCAGGGGTAATGCCCGAATTTATGGGAATGGAAATAGAGCGCTTCACTTCCAAAATACGACAAAGGAAAAATGCTTATGGGAACCATCCCTTAAGCATTTTTATTATTTCAAGCAGCAAATACCTCAAATTAGACGGAACAAAATATGCTTTACTTTAAAAAATTATAAGTTTACTTTACTTTTATAACTAATTAATTTATAGTCTTGTTAAGAGGTGATGGTTATGAAGAAGAATTTTGGTGATTCGATTTCAAATAAAGTGTATGAATATCGAGTACTTGCCAGAATGTCTCAGCAGGAATTAGCAGAAAAAGTCGGAGTTTCCAAACAAACCATCTTCGTCATGGAAAAAGGAAATTATGTTCCGACTCTCCTATTGGCATTTCGGATCGCCGATTTTTTCGAAGTTGATGTAAACGACATTTTTACTTATGTGAAAGGAAGTGACCAAATTGACGAATAATTTTGAAGCTATCTCTAACGCCATTTTTCATCCGTTAAAGTCCTGGGCCGAACAATCTGCTGGAAATTGGAATATTCTTATTGGCAGCGGTTTCATCCTGCTTTTTATCGCCTGTATCCTGACCTACGTATTCCACCAGAAAATCGGTAGAGAGGATGAAAGAACAAAGCAAATATCGTTGAACAGTGCATTTATCATTTTATGTGTCGTCATTTTATGCGATATGATTTTCCCGAAAGAATATATGTGGCAAATTTTCTTTTTGTACAAATATTCGTTTGCGATTCTCGCTGCAGGCATTTACCTAGCTATTCGGTACCAAAAAGATTTTCTAAGTTGACCAAAATGTAATACTCTAAAATTAAAAAGAGCGCCTTTGTTGTTTAATTTAACACAACAAAGGCGCTCTTTTTATAGCTACCGGTCTAACGCTTATTCAATAGAAGTCTAACTGGCATTTCATTGTGGAGATGCCTAAAATCAATCAATTCCCTAACTAATCTATTCACCTTCTTAAAAAATATCAATACCCGGCTAATGATGGTAAATACGAAGAAATCCAAGGAATATAAGTAACCAAAATTAACACAACTAAAATTGCTGCATAAAACTTCAACGACTTCCTTCTTTATTTGAATCTTAAATTGATATCAAGGCGCGGAAGTCTCCGGCTGCAGTTCCGGATTTTCCGCTGGATTTTTAGCGGTCTTCGTCACATCATCGAGGTGATCCAAGCGCCGGTTTTTCGTTTCCGGGAAGACCCAGGCCCATATCGCCAGCAGCATGAACAATCCTGCACCGCCCAGTATAATCGGCTGATAGCCGTAGACCGGAAATACCGCTGCCGTGATCAACGGCGGGAAGGCGGACAATCCGCGTCCGATCTGCAAAGCCCATGAAATCCCCGTGGCCCGTACATCGGTCGGGAAAATTTCACTGAACAGCGAGCCGAATACAGAAGCACCATTGGAACCGAAATACAGGAAGAAGATAGGCACGAGAATCCACAAGGAGTTAATCAAGCTTGCCCAAGTAAAGTAAAGGGCCAGCCCGCCAAGTGCCGCGACAAACGCCAAATAGCTCAATGTGATTTTCCGGCCCCATTTATCGGTTGTATAGCCCGCAATGAAGGAACCGACCAGACCTGCAAAGGCTGTAAAGAACAGCCACCAGCCGGCAGCCCCCATTTCGAATCCTTCGTATTTCACTAAGTAGGTCGGCAGGAAATTGGTGATGCCATAGTAAGCGAAATATTGCAGCACCGCTGCTATTAACGCAATGGTGAATGGCTTCCAAAATCTTCTGAGGCCGTATTTTTTGCGCCAATCCACTTTTTCGAGCGATTTCTGCTTTTTCACATCGGCTTCCCATACCTTCGACTCTTCTACATCTCTCCTGAGCCAAAGAGCAAATAGAATCGGCAGGGCAGAAATGATGAAGGTCATGCGCCAGCCGATCAAAGGAAGGATGAACCCTCCAACTGTAGCCCCCAGGAAAATCCCCATATAAGCGCCGCCATACAGCATACTGCTCCAGAATCCGCGCTGTCTGGAAGGGACAGACTCACTGACAAGCGCCTGCGCCGCACCGTATTCCCCGCCTAAGCCAAATCCGGCAATGGCTGTCCAGAAAATCAGCCATTCATAATCGAATGTAAATCCGCGCATCAATGTCGCTAAACAGAAAATCACCAAAGTGGCGATCAGGATTTTCTTCCGCCCTATCCGGTCCCCCAAATAGCCGAAGACAACGCCGCCAACGGCTAAGAAAGCCAATTGAACAGAAAAAACAGCAGCCACTTGTGCAGTTGATAAGTCCAATGCCGCTGCCATCGGGATGACGAGGAAGCTCAAAACAAATATTTCGTAATAATCAAAGATCCAGCCAATATAAGCACCAAAGAAAATTTTGTACTTCGCTTTATCCATTTTTTCGTTTTGCGGTTGAACGCTGCTTGTCATAAACGAGCCTCCCTATAATTGGTTTATAGAAAATACGCATGCCCTCTATGGTGTATGTCATGGCTGAATGTATGAATTTTTACTGCGAGATCAGATTGCCGCTTTCCAGTTTTAAGCGCTATTCCGGTATTTTGACTTCTTCCTTAGCTTCAATAGACAAGTATTTTTCTTCCCACTCATTTATTTGGCTCAGTTTAAACAACTTTTGGCGGTCTTCCCAGGAACAAATAGCCTCATTCAAGTTTTTCTGGGAGCCATCGGCATGCAATATGCTTAATGCCTGTTTCATTCCTTGGATCGATGCCCGTAAAGCGGTATTAGCACAAAGCACGATCTGATAGCCCAGATCTTCCGCTTCTGTCAGGCTGATCAGCGGCGTCTTGGCTCCTTCAACCAAATTGATCAGTTGGGGAATCCCTTGCAGCGAAGTTGTAATCGCTTTCATTTCTCCCAAAGAAGTCGGAACTTCGATGAATAACACACCAGCGCCAGCTTCTTTATACACGCTTGCCCGGTCAAGCGCATCGTCCAGCCCATTAACAGCCAATGCGTCTGTCCTGGCAATGATCACAAGATTTACATGTTTGCACGAATCTTGTTCAACATACCTTCTTTGGAAATGACGTTCTTATTGTCGTTTTGTTAAGGTTTCTCTACCAGTTTAAGATGGCGCTGAATGGAATGGACCGCTGCTTCCAAGCTGTTCCGGATATGCTCCCTCATCAGGATTTCAGCTTGTTCCCCGTCTTTTTGTTCGATGACTTTATAAAGGGCCAAATGTTCTTCAGCTGCCGCGGAACTGCGGGATTTGCTGGTTTTCGGGCCAAGGCTGCGATAGCGCATAATGTGGTCATTCATATTGTTCAGGATTTTCACCACCGTACGGTTGCCGCTGACATCGTACAGCATATGGTGGAATTTGTCCCCGTAGAAAATCACTTTTTCACTGTCGCCTTGTTCGGCAGAGCGGATCAACAGTTCGGTCAGGAATTTCAGTTCGCCCAGTTCACCGGAAGTGATTTTCATCGCCGCTTCTTTGGCAACCACCCCTTCCAGCAAGCTCCGCACGGTAAAAATCTCTTTTGCCTCTTCTACGGATACGGGTGCCACTCGGATCCGGCCGTTCGGCATCCGTACGATCAATTCTTCCAATTCGATCCGGTTCAGTGCTTCACGGATCGGCGTCCGGCTGATGCTGAGCTTTTCAGCCAGCGCTTTTTCATTGATCTGCTGGGAAGGCTCCAAATCTCCCGAAATAATGAGCTTTTTCAGTTCCATATAAACAAAATCTTTTGCCGAGTACCTCTTGTTATCCACTGAGGAAAGATCCATGGTCAATCTCCTCTCTTTTTAGAGCATAATTGTATACATTTATACCTTAATGCAATTAAACAACCATTTAAATTGAATGTCAATAATTTTCTGATAACTTGATTCAAATTATTAATTAACAATAAAAGGCACCGCATGGAGCGGTGCCTTTTGGTTTGCGTAATGTAATTGTTCATAAACTAGAAAGATCGTGTGCTCAATAAAAAACAAAAGAGCTTCCCTTCTGCTACCGGCAACCAAAATTTATTCAAACAAAGGACTTACCGGTTTTTCATTATGGACGTGTTCAATCGCTTCAGCCAATAAAGGCGCCACTGAAAGAATCGTCATTTTCGGAATGCGTTTCTCCTCAGGCAGATGGATTGTATTGGTAACAACCAGCTCCGTGACGGCCGACTCTTCGATTCTTTGAATCGCCTGGCCAGATAAGACCCCGTGTGTGCAGCAGGCATAGACCGCTTTAGCACCATTCTCCACCAGAACATTGGCAGCTAAAGAAATAGTGGCCGCGGTATCGATGATATCCACAATGATGATGACGTTCTTGTCTTGGATGTCCCCGACAATATTCACCACTTCGGGTTTGCCCGGCTGCATCCGGCGTTTATCAAGAAAGCCGATCGGAACATCCAGATGGTCTGCCAGCTTACGGGCTCTTCCCAGACCTCCGTTGTCCGGCGCTACGACAATCGCATTTTCCAATCCCTTGTCATGGAGATGTTCTGCTAAAATCGTTCCGCCCAGCAGCTGATCTACCGGAATATCGAAGAATCCCTGGAGCTGCGGAGCGTGAAGATCCATCGTGATGATGCGGGTAGCCCCTGCTTTTTCCAGCATATTGGCCACCAGTTTTGCGGTGATCGGCTCACGCGAACTCGCTTTCCGGTCCTGACGCGCATAGCCGTAATACGGAATGACTACAGCGATGCTTTCCGCGGATGCCCGCTTCAGCGCATCAATCATGATCAGCAGTTCCATGATGTGCTCATTTCCCGGCTGGGATGTCGACTGGACCAAAAAGACTTCTGCCCCCCGGACACTTTCTTCCAGGTTGATCTGGACTTCCCCGTCGCTGAAGCGCGTAATGGAACTTTTGCCCAGCTCACAGCCCAGTAAATCGGCGATTTCCTTAGCCAATTCCGGATTTGAATTCAATGTGAAAAGTTTAAAGTTTTTTCTTAATTGATAAGGCAATGTATAGTCCCCTCCGCAAAAAAAATTGTTTGTACAAGTGAAAGCTGACTGGCTATTATGCCGGTTAACCAACTGGCATATGCCTGCAGCAGTTAGTTTTATGATACCTTTTTGATGGGGTAATAGCCAATAGTTAAAATTTATTTTGCTTTGGTGAATTGGAATAAGCTGTTTCCTCTGAAATTCAAAAAAGCAGCCTTTCTCCACAGAAGGAGAAATTGACTGCTTTTTCTATAGCTTATACTCTAATCAGACTTTAAATCATACAGACTGTACAGCTTTATCTACATCGTCCACTGTATCCGGGCTTTTTTTGGATTTGAAACTTACCGCAAACAGGATGCCAAGAACGAGAGTGTAGGCTGCGAAAACCAGCCAGATGCTCTGCCAGTCTTTGATGCCGTCCACCGTTAAATAATCCACTACTCTTCCGCTGATCACCGCTCCGAGATAAGCACCGAGCCCGTTCACCATGGTCATGAATAAGCCCTGGGCACTCCCGCGAATCCGGCGGTCCACTTCTTTATCGACAAACATCGATCCGGAAATATTAAAGAAGTCAAATGCTACACCGTAGACGATCATCGATAGCAGCAAAAAGGCAAACCCTAATCCAGTCGGGTCTCCAAAACCTAATAGAACAAACCGCAATGTCCAAGCCGCCATACTCAACAGCATGACCGTCTTGATCCCGAATTTACGCAGGAAAAACGGAATGGCAAGAATAAAGATGATTTCTGAAAATTGCCCAAGCGACAATAAAATCGATGGATATTTCACAGCCAGGCTATCTTCATAGGCAGGATTCAATGCAAAGTCATGAAGAAACGGGTTGGCAAATGCCAAGTTGATCTGCAGCGCAGCCCCGATCAGCATGGCAAACAAGAAAAAGATGGCCATTCTCTTTTGTTTGAACAGGACAAAAGCGTCGAGTCCCAAGCGGCTTGTCCACGACTTGTCAGTCTTGTCATTTGATGTCGGGCAATCCGGCAGGACCAATGAAAAGAGAGCCAGCAAGACGGCAGCCCCTGCTGCAATGTACAACTGCATATTGCTCAACTCAAATCCGCCAAGGCTGATGAGCCACATGGCAAAAATGAAACTGACGGTTCCATAGACACGAACGCCCGGGAATTCTTTCGTCGTATTGAGCCCTGCTTTTTCCAAACTAATATAGGAAATGGTATAAGATAATGAAATCGTCGGCACGAAAACCACCGCGTTAAAGAACATCACCCAAAACATAGCCGTCGGGTCTGAAACTTGTGCGGCTATAAGCAAGGAAATCGCACCGAGAAAATGGCAGATGCCATACAGTCTGTTCGCTTTTATCCACCGGTCAGCGATAATCCCGACCAGACTTGGCATGATAAGAGAAGCCAGTCCGGATGCGCCATAAATGGTCCCGACTTGTGCGCCGGAAAAACCTAAGGTATTGATCATATACGAGCCAAGGGTCACGAGCCAGCTTCCCCAAATGAAAAACTGGAGAAAAATCATAATTTTAAGGCGAAATTTTATAGTCATTGTTATCCTCTTCCTATTTTTAGTGTCCATGCGGCTTAGTTACAGTTGTTACGCTTTTTTAGCCAGTTCCGTCATATAGTCAAAGAATGCATCGCGGTCAACGTCATACACGACATTCACAGGCCGTCCATCAGCGGTTTCAGCTGTACGCCCTTGGCTTGGGCCGTCTGTGTGCACGATGCTGTTGATGGTCTGCACTTTCACCAGATCAGAATTGCCGACAAATGCGGTGGTCAGCACATCCCATAAATAATAGGTCGAGTTCGTCGAGAAATGGACAAGCGGCGGCACCATCGCATAGCATTGCCCAAGGAAATCCACGCCGAGGTGTTTGCGGTCTTTCGCCCAGCGCTCACGCACATCCAGTGTCAGCGGTACCTGGTTGGTGCTTTCAAGTGCCACCAGATCGATTTTTATGCTGCTGTCCCAGACACGGGCTGCTGCTTCAGGATCCCAGAACACGTTCCACTCTGCTGTTCCATCATGTTCCGGTTCATGGACGTTTCCGGCTTCACGGAATGTGCCACCCATCCAGACAAGCCGTTCAATTTTCTCTTCGATTTCAGGCGCTGCGTCCAATGCGCGGGCAAGATCCGTCAGCGGGCCCGTAAACAATAAAGTCGTTTTTTCTTCCGTTGCCAAAACCGTCTCTGCTAAATGGAGATGTGCCGGCTGATCAGCTACGGGCGTCACAACTGTTCCAGATTCATTCAGAATCGGCAGGGCATCCACATAAAATGCATGCATGCGCCAATCTTTCGGAAAAGGATTTTTAGGGCGTGAGTTGGACTCAGCTACATCCAGGCCGCCGTTTCCAAAGCGGTCAATAATTTTCCGGCTCGCGAACATTGCCGGTTCTAAATAACAATCCGCTGGAATGACTGAAACGCCTGTTAGCTCAACTGTGTCCATTTTTAATAGTAAAAATAGCGAAACTAAATCGTCGACTCCGCCATCATGGTTAAAGTAAATTTTTTCTTTCATTATTTTTCCGTTCCCTCCGTGGTGAATGTTTTAGATTGCTTGCCATTCGCCTAATTATTTCTTATTGAACCGTTCGAATAACGCCATATCCGCTTCCACACCAATAGCCATCAAAATTCTCCTGGCTTGTTGCTTCTCATCATAAAGTAGAACTTTGCCTCTTAAAACACAAAAAAATGCTCCGGCGGCTACCGGAGCATTGACTAGGGAACGTGTAAATAAGGGAAGAATCGATCGCTTCTTCCGCTGAACACTTACCTCGTAGTCAAACCCTTTACGGCGGCTTGGTAGAAACTATTGGGCCATATCCCCAATCTTATACGACATTATTCGATATTAAATTCGAGTTAATGATAACAAGAATTTCGCTTGAGGTCAATTAAAAAGCAAACAATTGTAATGCTTAATATTAACTTTGTTCGTATTTTAAAGAGTTTTCATTACTTTTTCTTTGATATTATTACATTTTTTCTTTATTTAGGAATAGATGTAAATTCCTTTAGTACTGCATTCAGTACAATTTAAAATCAAAATTCCCAAGTCCTGCTCCGTCGTGAAGATTTTGATTAACCCCAAATTTGAACCAAAGCGACATCCCTTAATATTTTAGAAAGTGAAATTCCACTCTATTCATTTAGAAAAAAAGAGAACCAGGACTTCAAAGACAATCTCCTTTTTTATACCCCCTTCAAGTTTTAAATTCTGTACAAGAAAAGCTCTTACTTCATTTCGAAGTAAGAGCTTCTCTTTCAATTATCTATCTCTCTTATTCACAAGCAATTCCGTCGCCATCACGATCTAATTTTCTAGAGTAGCCGGGATCTCCTGTCCGAATTGGAGCCGCTCCTGCCGCACGGACAGCTGAACAGTTTTTATAGAAAACGTTCGTTGTCTGCTGCTGTTCTGCAGCCACGCGTGCTGCCTCTTCTTGCTGACGCTGTACTTCTGCAACTCTTGCTTCTTCCGCTAAACGCGCTTCTTCTGCTTTACGAGCTTCTTCCGCTTTACGTGCTTCCTCAGCCAAGCGCGCTTCTTCTGCCAGACGTTGCTCTTCGGCTATACGTGCTTCCTCTTTTTTCTTTTCTTCAGCCAATCGTATCTCTTCTGCTTTACGTGCTTCCTCAGCAAGTCTGACTTCTTTCGCTTTTTGCTGATCTGCAGTTACAGTAGTTTCTTCGCTCTTTTCTTCAGCTTCAACAGAGACCACGGTATTGATTTCTTTCGCCGACTCTTGCTTCGGCTCACCTTCGCCAAATACCATCATTAAGACGATAAACAAAGCAAAAGCATAAGCGATGGAAGCAATGGCTTTCTTCCAGCGTTTCCCACTGCGAAAACCAATCGCTTTTTGGTGTACTTTTCGTTTTTTCTTTGAAAATGGCACTTGTACATTGGTCAAAATCTCTTCGAATTTCTTTCCGGACCCGTTCAGCACCAATTTGCCTTCACCAGTTACAACTTCTGTTTTAATTGCAAAATGATCAAGTTCGGCATCTGCAAAAAACAGGAGCGGCCACTTCTTCACCAACTTCGCTTTTCTTTCTTCATTGTCATACTTATAAACGAAGATGCTGTTGTCGACTACAATAAAGTCGTTTGTTTTTTTCTTCTCCTTAAAATATCCTTCAACAATCAACAAAGCACCTTTATGCCGTTCCTGCAAAAGCCTTCTGCCATTCTTCGAGAAGCCCATATCATCGCGCTTCATAAGGAAAAACGTCGTTTTCACGTTGCTTTCACGCAAATCCTTTAAACGGTCTGCATGCAGGAAATAATCAAAGTTATGGGTCGCGGTTGACAGGACTTCTTGATTCGGATTGTTCTTCTTCAATTCAAGAATTTCAATGAATTCCTGGGTATCTTCGTTTTTATTGAAGTTAAAAGAAGCGCTGCTTGAATATCCAAATTCAATCGTAAGCTGCTGGTCATGCAAATTCTTTTTATCTTTTCCTTTATCGATTGTTTTCAAAGCCACATGGCTGATGTTTTGGTAGTCGTACATCCATTGATCGCTGTTCGACACAAACGAAACTGCGTTGGTCGACAGCACCAAAACTCCCGTTCTCTTCTGGCTGTTCAATTGACTTACATCAACCGCTATCGCTTTTAGCACTTTTTCATCTGTTGCCAAAATCATTGTCTGCGCTTGCTGCAAAAGCTTTTTGTGAAGAGAAACCATTAACTTCTGATCCGAAGTCGGTTTATTGCCTATCATCTTTTCCATTTCCATTTTTCCTCCTAAAAAATACAATACTAACCAACTGATTATACTACCATATCTTTACTTTTTTAAGAGGTTTTTAAAAATTATTTGCTATTTCACATAAAAAACCTTGAAGACAGCGGAAGATTAGATATCTTCTTGGCTTCAAGGTTTCAGGTGAAATAATTAAGAACTATTTTACTCGCTTTTCTTTCAAAATAAGCATGCAGTCGATACTCTGCTACCTCTTGTGTCCATTTATAAAAGATTTCATTTTCTTCGTAAGATGGTTCCAATTTGAATTCAAAGATGCCCTTCTCAAAAGAAACAATGCCGTCTTTCGCACTGCCGCTCCACTTGGTCATTGGCATCTGCGAAATTAAATCCGCTATTTTCTTTTGATCAAACTTCCGAAGCCTCTTCCCCTGTCCATCGCTGAAGTCGATATTCATCCGGTATTCCTTTTGAGTTAAGTAAGTATGAAAGAACTGCGCCGCTTCTTCCGGAGTAATCGGCTCAAGCCATGTGTCCGTTCCTTTTGAAAGCATATAACTTAAGACAACCATTTTATAATCTTTTTTTTTAATCCGATGACAAGAGTCTATTATCAAATGATTTACATGGACTGTATGAGAGATATCTAATAGACATACGTAATTCTTTCGACAATTGAATAAGAAAAAGAAGCGGCTAACAGGCATATGAAACACAGTACATCTATTGTAATCAGCGGTTCCATGACATATCCAGCTCCGCTGGAACGTCAACTGGACGAAAAAGACTTCCGCCCCCCGGACATTTTCTTCCAGATTGATTTGGACTTCCCCGTCGCTAAACGCGTGATGAAGCTTTTGCCCAGCTCACAGCCGAGCACATCGGCAATTTCCCGGGCCAATTCCGGATTTGAATTTAATATAAAAAGCTTAAAGTTTCATCTTAATTGATAAAGTAATGTGTGGTCCTCCCTTGAAAAGGTTTATTTTATGAAACATGAAAGCTAGGTGTTCATTATGAATGTAATAACTATTGTTTAATCTGTTCCAGTTCCCTTTATAATAACCTTTTGCTCAAATAACAACCAATAGTTAAGGAGTGTTTTTAATTTGATAGGTTGCTTAGTGTCAAAATTTTAATTTAGCATTTATATAGCTTAGATGGGCTCATCTTATAACTTTGAAAGTAGAAGGTAGATGTAGTAATCTTCCCAAAATTCCAATTCTATTTTATACAAGTATATAGCAGCTTTCTAGATAAAATTGTAATTAGATGTCTGGCACTTCTCCTAGAATCGCTTTTATAAGTTTATCAAAGTAGTATTTATTAATGATAACTTTATTCCCTTCTATTTCAGATTCTATTAGAATATCTAAAGCACTTTCCGTAATTGAATAATCAATTGCCGGGAGATTTTTAGTATCTTCTGAATTGCTCTTTTCGACTTTTTTTAATTCGTTGTTACTTTCTTTCTCATCTTCTAAAGGATTGTAAGTATACTTTTCTTTTATATTATTGTAAATTCCTTTTAACACACCTTCATTTAATCTTAGTAAAACATATAAATCCTCTCCATTAATATATTTATTTGGAAAAATATTCCTTATATCATCTTCTAATTCTTTAAGAGTTAAGCCTAGTTCAGAAGCAATGTTTTGAATAGAAATCTTTTCAAATAAACCTATTTCTATTAAAGTACAAAATAGCACTTGAGGCTCTTCTTCATTTATTAGAGGAAAAAACACATCCTTGTATATATATTTAAGAGTTTCTTCATCTATATAAAAAATTGATTTGTTTTTACTCTCAATAAAATAGTTGTTTTTAGGTTCCATAATTCTTCTTAAGATTTCTACATAGAAATTTTTAAGATGGTTATTAACTAAATACTCATCTATAGGCTTATAGATTTCTACAAAGAATTCAGATTTAATTTTATTCAAATTATAATTGATTCGTTCTCTAAAATTATCTTTCCATTTATTATCCCATTTTATATAGTTTTGTCTTTCACTTCCTATATCGGCTAAGGTTTTTTCGTGTTCAATAACAGATGGAAGATTCGAAAAAGAAAATTCCTCTTCTTTTATTGCTATTGCGTTTTTTTCATCGCTAAAATTTCTATCGATTTCTCCTATACTATTCTTTAGTGAGGTTATTCTATTTATCAAAGAGCTATCATCCAATTTAATATCAATAAGCATTTTCGCATCAATGTGTGGAAATACATATAAAATTGGTTCTTTCTTTTTTTCTTTTTCATCTATAAACTTTAATAACTTAGTATCGATAAGCTCAAATCTTACTCTTTCTATTAGACCTAGTTTAACTAGGTCATCTATTCTCTCTATATAAAAAGATTCATTTTTTAAAGGATGCATTCTTTTAAACTTTACTTTTAAATGATCATGCCTCCATAGAAAGGCCGGCCTACCAACAGTTAAACTAAGATCTACTTCTTTATGTAATCTACACTGTGAAACTAATAATGAGTAAGTATAAATTAATTCAGTATCGTTAAAAAACCGGTAGAATTTATTATTCTTGTCTAACTTCTTCAGTTTTTTAACTTCTTCATTTAAAAAACTTAAAGTTTCATAAAATCCTTCTTTAGTCTGTAAATTATTCTGAATTGAGTTTCGAATTACTTCTTTCTCTATAATTTCATCATTATCTTTAGTATTTTCGATTTTTGATATATCTTTATTTTTAATCTCTACTTCTCTTGATAAACGATTCAATAATTGCTCATCTAATTTCTCAATAATTAAGTAAGTATCTTGTTTTATTTTTTTTGGTTTCAATCTCAAATAGTCGAGATTGTTACTTCCTAGATATTCGTTAGCTAAAGTATCATATGAAATTTCATTAAGTAATCCAACATTAATAAGATATATCTTTATATCTTTAATCTGACCCGTTGAAATTTGATTTTTAATAGATGAATCATAAAAATCTTTAAAGATTTTTTTGTCCACTTCAATGACTGATTTATTTTTATAAGTATAGAAAACATCTGGTGGCAGCTGAGATAATTCTTGCAGTAATTTATTATAGGGTTCTTTTAGTTTTTCTTTAACTAAAAAATTATTCAATTCTTCATATAGTTCTTTAAAACTATCCGAATTAATTAAAATACAATTAAAGCTAATAATTTCTTTTACTTTTGCAGCGATATGATTCTTTTTTTTCGTCAAAAAATCTCCTCCTTAATACATCTATTTATTTTTTTCTTTTAGTTTTACTAAACTTGTTACACCCTTAGATAAATTTATAGCCACCCTATGTAATTTAAAACTACAATAGTGTGGCTAATACAATTTCTACAAAATCAATTTTTCAGGAAAATGAACATACACATGGAACAGTTTCATCAGGAATTTTCAAGAAGTTCTCGACACCTTCACGATCCATACGCTCCCTATATTCACGTAAGGTATAAGGGCCACCGTCTTTTTTCAAAATAGAAACATTTTTTTCAAAGTCTCTTCGGAAATTCTCTTCCATTTCTTCTTGTAATGCATAACGTTCTGGCCATACGTTGTAAAGTTGTGCATAATGCTGGAAGCCTCCACGTACACAGCGTCCTCCACAGTTTGCATGGGAGAATCCCATAGCATACATTCTCGGAAGCTTAATGCCCCATTCCTCTTCAATAATAGACTTTACATCTATATCTTCTCTAAAAGTTTCTATCATCGGGAATCTAGTCTCAATCGGCTCTAACGGGCGATGAGAATAAAATTCTCTTAAGTTATCAGACCGGTGAGTTTCATGTGGTCCAATACCGAAATAAAGAACAGGTTCCAAATTATGAATATCCCTTAATTCTTCAAGGAATACAATAGTTTGTTGGACTTTCAATTCTTCTGAGCATTTAGCTAAACGTGAGTTCCCTAAAAAACGATAATCGTAAAAGACTTCTTCAGGTGTTCTGCCGTCTACCCGCTCTGTAATTTCTACTCCGATATAGTCTGCTACTTCATACATGAAGCGGTAATTGTCTTCATCTTCCCAAAGGGTATTTGTAAAGAATAAGATACAATTTTCTTTCCCGTGGGCCTGAACCATTTGATAAGCCACATATGCGCTTGAAGCTCCACCGCTATACATAGCAACATGCACTTTTTGTCTTTCCACCATGACCCCTCCTACTACTCTATATACTCGTCAAGCAACTTGAAGACAAGGTATTCTATTTCTTCTCTAGGAACACTTCTTCCAGCATTGTTTATGATCCGGTTTACGTTTTCATATACTGTCTTCGCTTTGTTGGATAGTTCTACTTTTTTGATGGACTTTTGTGAATCACTGTAACCTAACAAAATCGTGTCACTATCATCGGAAGACATTTCCATATCCCTATAGTCATTCTGCATCTGTCGTTCAAATAAATCAAATGTTGTGTCTGACCAATTTCCTAATTCTACACCTGTGTAACTAAGAGCAAAGTTTTGTATAAATTTATCAACCTCTGCACCTATAGACTTTAGCAACCGGTTTCGTTTCCCTAGATTTGCAGAAAAGGTCTTGCGTTTCTCTGTTAATCCCTCTAACGAATCGACATTAAAGGTTTCAAACAATTTAGCAGTCACTTCATTTTCAAATTGTGCAAAATGTGCTTCTAGTTCCTCTTTCCTTAATATTAATGCTTCAGATTTCATAAACTTATCCTTAAGCATTTCCAAACTATTAATCGGATTTACTTCAATTTTTCTAACTATATTTTTAAATTCTAGCAAATCAGCGTCTAGTTTATCTGTAGTTTGAGTATGGCGTGGTAACTGTCTTAACCAGTTTAATAGACCGCTGCTAGCTTTGATGACAAGCGTTTGCTCTTGTACATACTCACTTTCATAAGGCTGGAATGTCTTTTGCACACCTTTTACGAAGCTTAAAAATTCTGCCGAATAATCATTGAAAACGTACTGATATTCCGCCGGTTCTTTAAACATTCCATATAATTTATCGGCATCCACCGCTGTCACGTACATGCCGTTTCTGTAGAACATCAATTGTTCCCATACATCTCTTAATAACCCAGCAAATAACAAAGGAATTAGTGGCTTACGAATACCGAAAGGATGAGAAGTGAAAATGTTTTCTATATCAAGAATAGAGGCTTCCTTATTGTTATTGATAAACTCGACTAATGATTGTCTGAGCATTCTATACGGTTCATAAGTAACTTGGTTTAAATTACTTAAATCAAGATTATTGTTTTTAAATACTGTGGCATAGATTAAATAGTCAGGTCCTTGGCCTTCGATTCCTAACCGTTCAAAATTCGGATTTCTTATAACATTATTCAACACCGTATACATTGCTTTAGTCTGCATTCCATTTAAATTTCTTCTATTTATAGAATCATTTCTAATTTCAGGAGTGTGCGGATACATTTCATACATTATTTCACTTATCTTATTCTCTAATCGAACTTGATGATTTACAGCTAGTTGAGCACCCTCATAGAACCACTTTATATTCTCTTGGAAATTTTCAAAATCCTTAAGGAACTCTCTAATTTCAAATTGAGTTTCTGCCAACAAAATACTAATTTCCTCATCTAAACGAGTATGCTCGGAAAGCAGCTTTTTGTTCGAATAAATGGATTGTAAACCAATCAATCTGTCTAAAGAAGTTCTAATAGATTTAAACTCCTTATTAGTTATAGAGAAAATGATTCGCTTGTCTTTAATAGATTCAATTGTAGAGATGGATTTAGAATAGGAAACTTCATCAGCAGGAATTACGTAATAAATATAACCATCTGCATCAAACGTAATTTTTTCTAAAAAACCTTCTTCTAGTAATTGCTCTGACGTTAAAAGATTAACTTGCATAAAGCGAGTAATATTTATCTCATCGTTATAATCTGTTGCAAGGTAAAATTTCTTTTCGAGAAGTTTTTTTAATGCTTCTAAACGATTTTCATTTGTAACTTTTAATACCGTTCTTTCCTCATTCAGCAATTCATCAACTAGAACAGAGCTGCCCTCATTCAGTTCCCATTGCCCAAGAATGCGATTAAAACGAAGCATTTTCTGCTGCACTAATCGATCTAAATTCAACTTCAACTCTTCTAAAGTTTGGCCAGTTCCAAACATCAATAGTTCATCATTTAACTTCACAACATTAGTTGCGCCCGATAAATCCCATAAGGTAATTATTTTGAGCAAATCCATTTGTCCTTTGTTCTGTTTGGTTGTTCTCATTTTGTTGGTAATTTTAGCAAACGTCTTCAAAGATCCAAAGGATTCATCTCCTAGAAACTCATTCATTGAATTTTGAAAGAAGTAATCAAAAAGCATATGAGGGTAATACATTCCCTCTGTTTCTTTCGCTACGAAATTAGTTAAACCGCCTGTTTCTTCACTCTCAAGGAAAGTGAACAATGTACGTTCGTTTTGCCCAAACACACTTGACAGTCTTGGAAGCAAAAATAATGCCAACGGATGTAAAGGATAAGAACCTTCTACAATCAATTTCTCTGTTTCCTGATGATTTAGTTCACTGAATAAATTATATTTCTTCAAAATCCACTTGGAATCCGCCGATTCAAGATTAAGCAACATCAATTCTTCTTGCATATTTTTTGTATATTCTTGAGCAATACGGTAAAAGGTGGCTTTATCACTTTCTACGAAATACGTTTTAAATCGCTTTTCAATCCTTTGAAATTCCGCTTTAAATTCTTCATTATGCCCTAACATATATTGAGACATGTTTTTATGCGATATAAGCAGAAGTTGAAGGGTATTCTCACTCCGGTTAGCCACTTCAGCTAAATCTTGTAAATCTTGCATCGTGTTATAAATTTGCGACATTTCCAATGACTGGAGAAAGCGGCCAAATTCATCGTATACAATGAAGATTTTAATATTTTTTTCTTTTAATTGAGCAATAATATGAGTAATTTTATCGATAAAATTAGCTTCATGGTCCACTTGGAATTTTGCGCCTGCGCTTAAGACAGAGTATTCTTCTACGAACCATTCTATCTCTTCTTGGTTATTGGCATTGAGTTCTTTTTTCCATTGAATCAATGTATAGCCACGGTTCTTTAAAGATTTTTTAAACAGGCTAAGAGTTTTCGGGAATACTAACTCCCAGTTTTCTAATATGCTATGAATTTCTTCAATTTCTCCAGGGATATCTATTTGGAAGCCTTCATTTTTTACTGACTTGACAATAGAATTTATAATCGTCCTGCTAAATGGACCTTCATTCCCTGAAAGGACAACTGGGACAAATAACGCATTCGATTGTTTAGCCGCATTTAGTTTTTCAAAAACTTCCTGATCCACATCTTTAAATCTATCTATTAACTTATTAAAATCCTGATCATTGATTTTTCTCGAGAAAATATCAGCTACAATAGTAGCTGCTAATGATTTTCCACTCCCGTAAGGTCCTATCATAATATGAGCATTATTTTTTCTTTCACCCAAGAACCCCCCAATAATACCTTTCAAAAATTCTGCATGAGAAGGGGTAGGCAAATAGCGTTGAACAAATTCTTTATTTCCAATGTCAAATTTTAAATTAATACTGGTAGTGAATGCTTTTTTACTTTGAGTAATCATAAAATTTTTCTACCTTTCGCTCGTGCTCATAATAAATAAATTCTTCCGGCGAAACTTCAGGAAGACGAAGTGTATCTAAATTATTAGTTCTTGTAAAAACTGCTGGATATTCTGGATGCTCTGTCCATTCACTGATTAGGCTTACAATCGAAGATCTCTTCATATTAAATAATTTTCCTAATAGCTCTTCTTTATGTACCAAATCGTCGATGCTGATAGCACTTAAGTTTCGTCCTTGCATATACTTAAGCAAAGTATACCCTACTAACAATAAGTTACTTTCATCCATTTTTGCCTCTTTTTTATAGATAACTCCATTATGTTCTTCTAGTAAGTTTAGCTTGTATAATGGACTTAATATGACTTCCTCGGGATCTGCTGTACTTCCACCACTCGTGTAGACCTTAATTAAGCAGTCAATATCCCGTTTCAAAGAATTCTCGGATATCACACGTTTTTCACGTTTCTGAACCCAATTAATAAGTTCAGCTAGAACGTCCTCCCGAGTGAAAGCGGTTTCCGTATATATATTGAAAAACCAATACCAAGTAGTGCTGACATCTCTATTTGTGGCTAAAGAGCGGTGCAGCAGTCCTGCAGTATTGTAGTATTTTATAGCTCGATCTTTTTCTTTAATAAATTTTCCTAAGGAAGTAATTTGATGATATTTCTGATTATTATCGCGGACTTCCTCGAATAGTTTTGTCGCTATTATCCAATGCTTCAATGATTGAACCATATTCTTCCCTAATCCCATTTTTTCAAAAGCATCCTTTTCAAAGAAAAAGGAATTATTTACCTCTATATTTTTAATAGCTTTACTAAGCCATCTATCACGCAAATAGAAACTTTGATGTTGACTGTAACCCATCTATGCAACCTTCTTTCAGTGGAGCGAGTCTCCAGTAAAAATTTTTTAAAGAAAAAAGACTTATTGTCTTTTTTCTATAGAGTATCTATTAAATGATCAGCAGTATCGGGTTCTATTTCTTCGTTTCTGCTTTTCATAAATTCAAAAGCATTTTTCATAAAATCTTCTAGAGTAATACCATTTCCAATAATTTTATCATAAAGTATGGTAATTCCTCCCAAAGCATAGGATTTAAATAATTCCAAGTTTTTCTCATGTCGGTCAGAAACATCGCTATTAGAGTCATCTCTAAAAGCACGATTTATCTTATCTTCAAGAGATAAATCGGCAGAATCATCCAAAATCATAATTAAGCGAAAAATATAATCTAAGTTCGCTCTTTCTTTATTAATAGCTGCCGCTAATATATTCGTCTGTATATCTTTGTATTGCGAGTCCTTATCTCTCTCTTCTCTAACATTATAGATTAAGCCTATAATAGCTGCATTCATAAATACATCCAAGTTTCGATTAAATAGTTTAAGTTCTGTATTTGCCAGTTCTTTAACATATTGAGCATGTTTCCCATGAAGGTTTATGTCATCTGTAAACATTTATTTCACCTCTTTTATTTCAGTAAGGACTTCAGATTTTTTATCCAAGTAATATCTCTTACCAACTTTTTGTCCCATAGATTTTTCAGCATAGTTCCAGTCTTTGGCCATAACAATAAGCACTAGCTGACTAGTTACCTCTGGCAATACTTTTGATATATTTTCTACATGTCTTTCGTCTGCATTTGAAAAAGGAGCATCTAAAATTAATGGATAATCTTCTGCATCCTTTTCGCTTGAGTTAACATCATCATTTAATTTTTCTTTTGCCATATCTACTAAGCCTGAAATAAAAGCAAAGTTTTTAACTGTCTCCAAACCTTGCGATTCATCTGTAATTAATTCCTGCTCTGAACTTGTAGTTATTAAAGTCACTCTGTATCTATCATCTACCTTAACTTTCCTCTGGCCGTGATAAATTCTAGAAAAGTATTCATTTACTTTTTCTTCAAGTTGTATTCTTATATCATTTTCTCTAGATTTGTACCGTTTTTCTACCCAGTCTTTTATAGCATTAGCATATGCCATGTACTCTAATATTTCATTGTTTTTTTCAGTTGCCCGAACATTATTGTTATAAATTTTCGTATTCTCTTCTATTAGTCGATCTTGCTCCCAAATTTGTTTTAATATTCCTTGTAGTTGTTGCTCTAGTTTTCTTATCTTGTATTCAGTATCAGTTAAGTCCTCTTGATGTTTTTTTGCTGAATCTTGATTAACTAGACTTGACTTGATCTTTTCTAGTTCATCAACTAATCGAGCAATCCTGCCATTTCTCTGCACAACGTTTTTATAACTTGATTCTAAGTTAGAATAATAATTTTCGGAAGAACTGATCATTATTTCCGTTTTATCTTTAAAGTTTCTAATTAAGTTTCCGATTGACTCTGGCGGTAAGAAGTTGATTTCCTCTAGTAAATGAGAATGCGCGCCATTTCCTTCAGTAACCTCAGCTCCACACACGCATTTTCCTCTAAGAATAATGTCTTTGATAGAATTTGCGTTCATATCTTTAATCCCTTTATCATCTACTTTTGCATCATGTAAGTCTGTTAATGCTTGTTTCATCAAAGGTGTAGCTAAATGTATATAGGTATTCGCTTTGAAATTACTCAAGAATTGTGTATTTTCATCAATTAAAAAGCTCTTTTCATAGCCTAATTCCCGTTGCTTTTCATCGCGCTCTTTTTGTAATTTCGCACTAGATTCCAATCCTCTTAACGTTTCCTCAATTCTCGCTTTAGCTGCAATATAATGCTCTAACTCTTTAGTTTTTTCTTTATGTTGATGATTCAAATTCCCCTTTTTATCTTCAGCTTCTTGCATGATAATTAAAGCCTTATTAGCTGATTGATTTCCTTTTAGGTTTAAACTTGCATTAAGTTTTCCTAGCAAAGTATAGCTTTGAGTTTCTTTTCCAATATGATTAAGCGTGTTCTCTAGAACAGTTAGTCCTAGTATTCCCTTTACCGCATCTGTCACGTCTGATTTAGTAGTTATATTACCAAATCTTTCGGTATCGTATAAAAAATAAGACGAAAGACTTTCTGGTAAAATTTCTCCTATTTTTTGTTCTATATCATGAACAGAAATTGTTTGGCTTTGTCCATCTTTTTGTTTATACGACATGCTGACTGTACTGCCACCTACTGGTTTAACTTCATTGTTCTTTACACTAAACTTAAGGGTTCTAGTAATGAAGTAAGTTATTCCGTGATGTTGTAATTCAATAGAAACTTTTACTTCATCATCCTTTTTTGAAGCCAACATATCATAAGCAGCTATCGTATTTATCAATGCGTCTTTACTCTTGAAATTTGCTTGACCATATAAACACCACAAAAAAGATTGTAAAAGAGTGGTTTTACCGCTTGTATTGTCTCCTAGGATTAAAGTGATGTTTTCTTCTTCCAATGTAGAAAATTCAATCTTTTTTGTATTTTTAAACTGTCTAAAGTTCTTTATTTCTATACTGTTTACAATCATAATATTACCTCCTTAATACTTCTTGTTTACTTCCTCAATAATGATTTTCCTCAATTCTTCTACCATTAATTCTTTAGGGTTTTCTTTAGTTTTTACATTATTTTTTTCAGCTCTTATGATTCTTATTTTCATTATTTCTAATCTCTTTTTATCAATTGAAAATTCATTAAGGTCAAATGAATTCATTATATTCTTCCTCCTCCTTATTTAAATTGTAATTTTCTTTTATTTCACTAATAAGCGTATCAGCTACAGATGAATTTTCAGCAATTGCAGCAAAATCTTTCATCCGCTCAATTTCTCTTAATGGCAAAGATTGCATCGATTGAATTTCTTCTGGAGACAAATCTCCTATCAGTTCAAAAGGAAGTGGCAGAGTAATAAAATCATATATTACAGCATGCTTTTTCCCTTTAAATTTTCTAAGAACGCGGCCTCTTCGTTGAATATATTCTTTAGGGTTTGTACTGCTTGCCAAAATGAATGCAGTTTTTATACTTGGTATATTCACACCTTCGTCCAAACAACGTATTGCAATCAAACTTTGAAGATGATCTCCCCGAGAAAACGCTTTCTTCAATTCTTCCCGTTCTTCTGCCGGCTCCTCTGAAGTGAACTTTGAAACTTTAAAGTCTAATTTATTCCCTAAAAGATTTGTTACAACATCAATTTGGCGCCGTTCTTCTTCATCACTGCTTCCTTCACGATAGTCAGGATCATTTATTGTCGTTGCTCCACAATAAACCAGAATATGGGAATCGTCTTTATACTTCTTAATTTCATTCTCAAGTTTCAAAATTTTCTCTTGGGCGCCTGCAACAATTCTTGCTCTTTTTAGCAACAAGAACTTTGCTGATTCAGAAAAAGTAACTTTTCCACTTTTATCTTTTCGTACCGCTTTAGCAATTTGTGAAGTGAGTTCTTGATACTCCAGTAATTCATCGGGAGTAAGGAATACCGGGATCGGATGATAGTAATAAGGTGTTAGCATGCCATTGTTGATGGCCATTTCTAAAGTATATTCTATGCACTTTTCGCCAAAATAATTGAAGAGACTTTGTGTTCCTTCTTCATCGTTATGTCTATTGATGGTTGCTGACAGCGCTAACCTGTAATGCGCATTGGGTAATAACTTCGTTTGCAAATGCTCTGCACCAAAATTATGAGCCTCATCCACCATAAGCAACAGATTACCTTTTACTGATTTCAGGAGCTTCTGTACATAATCAGAAGAAAAAGTTGCATTAGTAGTTACTAAACAAAAGTGGTCTGTCACTTCCAAATTAAAAGACTCGATTTGCTGCTCAAGCCTCTTTTTCCATGATTTTTGTTTAGACGCCGAATGAGCAACTATGGGCTTCATATTGAATAGTTCAATATCTTCGACCCATTGATCCACCAAGTGCTGATATGGGCACACTATCACTACAGCTAACTTATACCTTAGACTTTTTGCTAGTTCTGCCACGGCCCCTAATCCGGTTATTGTTTTTCCAGTGCCGGTGGCCATATCGAAAACACCGTTATATCCATGAATCTCCCATTTTTTTATCGCTTCTAATTGGTATTCACGCAGATGTACCTCGTCAGGAACAATTGGCCCGTTAATTTCTTTTCGCTCTTTTAAAGCACTCTTTATAACATATTCTTCTTGGGCGTCTAGAACTAAATCAATCTCTTCAACTTTATAGCTCTCTAATTTTTCTTTTGCGATGTCTGGAAAGTCTATAGTTTCAATATTTTTAGCTTTGCTGTTCCAAATTTGATCAAATGCTTCGTCTTTAGCTTCGACCCTATCTTTTTCGTGCGTCCAAGAACGAAAAACATCTATAGATTCGTAATTATGTGAGAATGCAGTGCCAGTTTCATTTAAGGAACCTGAAAACGCGATTTTATGTCCATCAGAGTCCTCTACAATCCCCATTTTTTCATGAAATATCCCTATACTTTTATTGTCTTTTATTAAGGCAATTTTAATATCAATGACTCCATCTGAAATTAAGTTTGCTAATAAATTTAAACGCTTTTTTGCAAAGTAGTCTGTTTCTGTATTCAATGAAACTAAGAGTTTCTCTTCTATCACTTCTTCTCTGCTCTTATATCCAAAGTGAATCGCTTCAATATCTTCTTCTGATAATCGAGGGGAAGCAATAATTCGCACTTTCCCTTTGTTGCGAATTAAACCAGCAAGACCACGAGTAATTTCTATTAAAGCAGTGGAAGAAAAGAAACCTACAGCTCTGTCATACCTAACCGCCTTTTCAAGAACCGGTATGTAAAAATCATTAACCATATTATCTGTGAAAGAGCGATATTCGTTTTTGATGTTGATATCTTGTAAGTTCATTTGAAAAACCTCTTTACATAGAATAAATTCATTTTAACTAGGTTATTAGATAGAAAAATACTTTATATTTATGAAATATGTATTACACTGATTTTATTAATAATAGTTCTTTTTTCGAATTATAGTAATTATTTACATTTTCATTATCCTATATACTGAATACTTTTAAAAGTATTCTTTGTAATATTTAATTATTTTTTATTTTTAAGAGTGCTAATTTATTTAATAAAAAAGACAATCAATAATGATTGTCTTTTTTAAAAATTATCAAATTTCTAAAATGCTTCTTTCCTGGATTTAAAGTTTTTCTTTCTTATCTCTTCTTATATCAACAAACTTTACTATTTTTAATTAAGTAACAAAA
This sequence comes from Planococcus sp. 1R117A, assembly GCF_051417975.1. NCBI lineage: Bacteria > Bacillati > Bacillota > Bacilli > Caryophanales > Caryophanaceae > Planococcus > Planococcus sp. 1R117A. The sequence continues at coordinate 808,220 of NZ_JBPRLO010000001.1, forward strand.
GTGATTGTGAATATTTAAAAAGTTTATCTGCTTTTCCGACCCTGTAAACTAGCATTTTAAGATTGGAATAATCTTCCTCCATTCTTTCGAATGTAGAATTTACAAATAATGATTGTTCAAAAAACTTTTTAAACGCTTTAGTTTACTTGACATAGGGATTATCACTGGCAAGCAATTTAAACAAGACTTATTTTTCAATAGCTATTATACAAGGATATTTTCTTAATTCCGGACTATATAGTAATCTAATAGGTATCAATCACTTTTTCGACTTTCACTTCAAATACATACAAATCGTAAAGTGACCAGTTCCAACTTAGTTATCTTCAACCTCGATTAGGAATATGCGTTTTTCGAAACCTCCACGTTTTTCTGCTTTTGCTATGCGGACATTTTCTAATTCCTCAAAAGAAGAACCATGGATTTTTGTAGCTGCATGAATGAGTTCAAGAATATCAGCTAATTCCTCAATTCCTTCTTCGTTAGTTTTTGCTTCTTCATACTCCATTAGTTCTTCTCTTAATTTCTTTTTCAACTCGATTTTGTATTCTTCTTCTCCTAGAGTACGTATCGAAAACTCTTTTCCAGTCTTCTCAATCACTTCAGGTATAGCATCACGGACTAACTTATTATAAATAGGCATACAGTTTTTCCTCTCTTTATAAAACTTTAATTTTCTTCACTAGTAATATAATGATACAACTTACTCTCCAAACTCCTCTCCAACACCATATTCATATGCACCACAGGAATCTCTTTCCCATTCTTATCTTCCATCGTACTCTGCTCAGTCATGTTTTTATCAGGAACAACTTCTCCTAAGTAGTAGAAATCTCCGCCTTCATCATCGTCTTTTTTCACAAATAGATGCAGAGCAATGCCTTGTTCTTTTGCATTGATAATTTTAATGACTTCTTCAGATGCTAAAGTCCGGTTACTTCTTGTCGACCATTTAAAGACCTCTGGATTGATAAAACCCTCGGTGTACGCAACACTGGATTCGACTTCGTCGTGTTTATGGTAAGTAACGAAGATTGGACACGTGCCATGCTTGGTTTTGTAACCATAGATTGTAGAGCTTTCGTCATTTGGCCAGTTTAATAATCGGCAAGCATCTTTTCTTGTGTACTTTTTATACAGAGTTAATGGTTTCTCACAGGAATACTGTTCACTAAGAGTTGCTGCACTGTTTACGATATCGATCAGCATCTCTTTAAATGTAGGATTAGCATTTAAACGCTCTGCAATTTCTAAGTTAAAAGACAAGATATCTGCTGATTCAAATAAGACGAGTGGTTTGTTTCCATACTTCTTCTGAGTTGCTTCAGTGTAAAACGAAAGATCTAAAATACGTTCTACTGATCTAATCGTTTCTTCATTTGTAATGCCCCCTTGCGCCTTTAACTTCTCGAGATACTTCTCTCTTGATATACTTCCTTCATTTAGAAGTAAATCCAGTAACACCACTTCATGCTTCCGCTTACCGTTTAATAGTTCCTGAGAAAGCATCGTAATGACTTGTTCTTCATAAGTTGACAAGATCGGTTCGATTTCTTTTAACTTCACTAAGAATTTATAGTAATTCACATACTTTTGTACGATCACAAGCGGATCTAGAGAGTTATGAATGATAAAGTCTTGTAGTTTTGGAATTTCCCCAATTCTATTCTTGAGTTCGATATAAGCATCGCGCAATAGCTTCATATCGGTTAAATTACTGCGCTTGATGGCATTAAAGACACGTTTTTTTGCGATTTCTTCAAAGTTCACCGTAGAAACACCTTTGATATAACTGGTATCTTTCATATGTCGACGGATATTGTCTTTGTTTTGAGAGCGATCTCCGGATAAAGCGACTGGAATGAGGTAATTGTTTTTATAATTCCCAATGAAATCGATGATCGTTACATATTCTTTCGATCCGTGCTTTCGCAATCCACGACCTAATTGTTGGATAAAGATGATGCTCGATTGCGTTTGACGCAGCATGACCACTTGATTGACACTCGGAATATCGATTCCTTCATTGAAAATATCCACGGTTAAAATATAATCGAGTTGTCCTTGTTCTAAACGCTCAACTTGGCGGACGCGCTCTTCTTGAGAATGATCGCCTGTTAAGGCCACCGTTCGAAGTCCTCTCTTATTCAACTCTACCGACAGCTTTTCTGCTTCGTCTTTTCTGCTGCAGAACATTAATCCTCTTACTTGGTCACCGGAATGACCATAATAATAAATTTTCTGGAGAATATGTTCTACTCGTTCTTCGGTTACGAGTTTTGAAAAAGCAGTCGTTTCATCAATGACGCCTTCTTCATATTCAATATCGGTGACTCCGAAATAATGAAATGGACAAAGCATATCTTCTTCGAGCGCTTCTTGAAGGCGGATTTCATAAGCGACATTGTAATCGAATAGTTCATAAATATTAAAATCGTCTGTTCGTTCAGGCGTAGCGGTCATACCCATTAAAAATTTTGGTTTAAAGTAATCGATTACTTTTTGATAGGACTTGGCCCCTGCTTTATGTACTTCATCAATTAAGATATAATCAAACGCTTCGGGATCCAGTTGTCGAAGTGTATCTTCTTTTGAAATGGTTTGAATGGTCGCGAACAAATACCGAGCATCGGTTTGTCTCGAAGAACCGGATAAAATGCCGAAATCTTCTTCCACACCACCTAGTATTTGAAGAAAATCAGATTTAGCTTTTTGCAAAATTTGCTCGCGATGAACGATAAATAACATCCGTTTTGGCGCAAAGCTGCGGACATCAAATGCCGATAAATACGTCTTCCCGGTTCCCGTTGCAGAAATGACCAGACCTTTATCATTACCTGCTTCTCGTACGAGTTGAATTTCTTGCAGCGCTGCTTGCTGCATTTTATTTGGCCTAATTTTCAAAGCCTCTTCAATAGCGTTTGTTTCATACACTGCCGGAAAGTCTGTGACTAGGCTTGCTTCACGATTATTTGTAGGCGGCACATATGAAGATTCATAGCGTTCGATCCACTCGTCTGTTAATGGAATTGCAGTTCCCCAGACTTCTTCAAATTGATCGTTGAAATGATTGACGATTTCGCCATTTTCGAGTGAAGTTAGTTTTACGTTCCATTCGTAATTCACTTTTAACGCGTTAGCCGTTAGATTAGAGCTGCCTACGATTAACGAATGATGGGTTTCGTGATTGAAAATATATCCTTTAGAATGAAAACCTTTTTTATTCGCCAAACGAACTTCGACATTCGTGATTTTTAGAAGTTCTTTAAATACTTTTGGCTGATTAAAGTTCAGAAAAGTAGACGTTAAAATACGACCTTTTATTCCTTTTCGCTCCAGATCTAAAAAATGCGATTTCAATGTAGCCAAGCCACTTTCTGTCACGAAAGCGACTGAGAAAAGAAAAGACTGACAATGATCAAGCTCTTCAAGCAAGGCGTTTAAAACATTTTCTTTGGCATTGTTAACTAGCAACGTTGGCTTAAAGCGTTCTCCACTATGTTGAGTTTGATCGATAAAACCTTTATATAAAGAGTCTTGTAAATTCTGCAATAAATTCATTGTCGACCACCATTCGTTTTCTTCTTAGTTCTGTTCCACAAAAGTCTTCGCTATTTTTTCAATCGCTGGAATATCGGCAGGTGCCCATTCAAGTTGTTCTAATTCATCAGGTCCCAACCATTTGATTGCTATATGTTCTGTTAATACCGGCTTCCCTTGTAATAACTTGCAATAGAATGTGGTCAAATGCACATTACCAAAATCATATTCATATACGGTATGTTCTACTTGTTCGCCGATTTCGATTTCACAATGCATTTCTTCTTTAATTTCACGCTGCAACGCTTCTTGCGGTGATTCGCCTTGTTCGATTTTGCCTCCTGGGAATTCCCAAAGCCCTGGTAACGCTTTTTCTGTCCCTCGCTGCGCGCAGAGAATTTTATCGCCGTCTGTGATGACTGCTCCTACTACATGGATATTCTTCTTCATAAATTCTTCCCTCATTTCATCAACTTATATTAATACTTTTCTTAATTCATTATATAACTCTAGTTCCATTTATTTGAATTTATACTTATAATTAGATCTAACCTAACCTACTCCATCTAGTTATAATCTACGCGTTTTATTCTAGGATATCTACTCTAATTATAAAGGAGCATATCAAATGAATGACAAGCAAAGTTCCATGAGCGTTAATAAACAAGTACTAACACATGATCTAAACTTGAAGCAGCTTTCAAATACAGCTGTCTTTCTGAGAGACCGTTTTTTTGTACTTTCCCCATCCGCTCAAAATCAGCATAATTGGTTTGACTTGAGTAAAGTGAATATTGACCGTTATCAAGAAAAATCGTACAAAGGATTTTTGGTTATTCGCTTCTTTAATAAGTTCTTAGTGGCTGACCTAGACCGCTTCATTCGTGAAATGATGCCAGCAGACCTATATGTTCTCCCCAGTTCCGGTCGTCCGCACTGGAAATTCAATATAAAATTTTCAAATTCAACTCATTACATAATCAATCAGCAAAATTCCACTAAAGCTTATCCAGTACGAGAATTCTCTGTAAAACAATTACAAGACTTGATCAATAAAAGAGCTTAAGCTTTCTTCTATATAAATAGCGCATCAGGGAAGCCCTGATGCGCTTTACTATTGGAACACCTTATCTCTATACCGATTCGATTACATCATCAGTAATCAGGATCTAATTAGAGTATCTCAATCTTGTATTAGTTAGTGTGCCGGAATGCCTCTACCAATTTTGCAGATTTCTCTCTTTTTTAACTACGCCCTGAATCAACCCAAAAAGTTGCTTCGCCGTGCCTTTTAAATTATCAAAAGCCACTTCAGAATCCATCGCTTCCTCCAGAGACATTGGGGCATTCGAAATGGAAAAACAAGCAGTGATTCCAAGTCCGTTCAATATACTGGCATCTGCAGGAACTGCCCCCGCCAGCGCGATGACCGATATGCCTTTTTTCGCTGCCAGTTGGGCCACACCAAGTGGCGCTTTGCCCATAGCGGTCTGGTCATCCAATTTGCCTTCTCCGGTAATGACAAAATCAGCACCTTGCATTTTCTCTTCCATGGCGGTGAGATCTAAGATGAGTTCAATACCCGATTCAAGATCCGCTTGCAGGAACCCGGAAAAAGCTGCACCCAGCCCTCCGGCAGCTCCTGCCCCGGGCAAGTTCTGTAAGTCGATACCGAGCTGCTCCCATACGACCTCCGCAAAATTCCTAAGCCCCGCGTCCAGAGATTCCACCATTTCCGGAGTCGCCCCTTTTTGGGGTCCGAATATGGGGGCAGCACCGGTCGGGCCGTACAGCACGTTATTGACATCACAAGCGATTCTGAAATGGCAAGTTGCCAGTTCCGGAATCACTTGGCTTAAATCGACAGACCGGATCTTCTTCAGCTCTTTGCCCCCGCTTCCCACTTCTTTGTTTTCCTCATCCAGGAAACGGAACCCGAGCGCTTGCAGCATCCCGACGCCTCCGTCATTTGTAGCACTGCCCCCTAAACCGATGATAAACTCCCGGCATCCTTTTTCTATCGCATCCAAAATGAGTTGCCCTACGCCGAATGTAGTGGCAAGAAGAGGGTTTCGCTGATCTAAAGGCACATGCACCAGCCCGCATGCTTCCGCCACTTCAATTACGGCTGTATTCCCGTTTGTTAAAATCCCGTAACGGGCATTTTTTGGGACTGATAGAGGTCCCGATACTATAGTTTCGATAGAGTCTCCTCCAACTGCATGCAACAACGCTTCCACTGTTCCTTCGCCGCCGTCCGCCAAAGGCAATGTGACAATTTCCGCTTGAGGGTAAACTTCTTTTATTCCCAGTTCAACCGCTCTGCTGGCTTCTATAGAAGAAAGGCTTCCTTTAAAAGAATCGATAGCTATTAACACTTTCACGATGAACACCTTCCTTTTTCATTTGCTGTTAAAAAAGCTCAAACCTTAGGAGATAAGATTTGAGCTTTTTCTATTCACAAGATTCCGTTAATTTAAAGCAAGATTGGAGCTAATATGGACAGGATGATCAACATCAATGCTCCGCCAATCCGAGAGGAGATTTGCAGGAATGGCATTAACTCCATCCGTTCACTTGCACTTAGTACCGCGATATCACCGGATCCGCCCATATCGGCCATGCCAAGACCTGCAGAAATGGCAGATTCAACAAAGTAAAAACCAATAAGCAATCCGATAAAACCGGCTCCTAATGTAGCGAGGACAACTGTCAGTAATGTTAATGCCATGTAACTTGGATCTGTTACGATTCCAAGGACGCTTTTGAAGTCAATCATCCCCGCACTGATGGTTACCAATACTGCCGGAACCCAAGCAATCGAGATGAATTCGTACCAGTCTTCAGAAGATTTCTCAATACTCTCCGGCAATACATTGAAGAGTTTTAATGCTGCTGCTCCTAAGATGATCCAAACATAAGCATGGAGGCTCGGCACGAAGGAATTTATAATTTCCCCGAATACAAACAGCCCTGATGCCAAAAGCAAACCAATAGCCAAGTTCTTCAAGGACAGCGGCAAAATGCTTTCTTTATCTTCTTTGGATTTTTTCCCGGAATTTGCAGTAGGTGTTCTTAACAATTCCCCGTGCCCTGTGAACTTAGCGGAAAGCGGTTTTTTTCGTTTCCCTAAGCCATTCAATCCACCCGCAATCAGAATACAGATCATATTGCCGACCATAACTGCTGGAGCAAGTAAGGCTAAATAAGAAGCTGGATCTCCGCTGCCGCTTGCAGCATAGATTTCAGCCATCGGCACAGCTCCCGCAGCCATTCCGCCGCCCATAATCGGGCCTACCACAAAGAAAACAGTTTCCGAAAATCCGAATCCGATTAAGTGTCCGACTCCTCCTCCGATTAACAGAGCAGCAAATACTCCCCCTAGAAGCGGCACGAAAAATCTTGGTCCAGTCTTCAATAACATTTTCCGGTCCATGCTCAAGATGCTGCCGACGATCAAACCGGTTACAACCAGTTCAGCAAATCCCCACTCATTGTAGAAATTGTCGGCCAACACTGCAAAACTCTCGGGGATTAATCCCCAATACAAGAATAATGCCGGGATCAGGATGCAGAGAATAGGTCCCCCGCCGAAAGTTCCGAAGACCGGTATGCTGTTGCCGATCCACATCAATAACCCGCCTAAAACCATTGTCACTGCCAGGCCGCTGACAATGTTGCCGGGCAAGAGTTCCATGTACATACCGATTAATACGACCGCGGCAATCGCTAAAAATACAGGCGCCTCAATCCCCGAAATTTTTACCCCTCTTAAACTGAAACTTTTGCGTTCCTTGACTAAAGCACCGGTAGCGCTGACTTCTTCGATATTTTTACTGCTCATTCATTTCACCCCTATTCTTTTAATGAAAAACATTAAATTAAATCCAGAATAATTCAAGTAAGCGTTTACACCTATGAGCTAAAGAAACAGAAAGCCTATAACCCCTCCGTGTCAGGTGGAGTTATTTCCTTTCCTTTTAAACCTTGGCAACTCCGTTGGTTTCTTCTTTCACTGCTTTAGCTTTATAGTTTTTTATCCGCTTGACGATTTCATCCGTCACTTCTTTCGTGGTATTCGTACCGCCGATGTCCGGAGTCAAGAATCCATCATTTGTCACGCTCTCTACGATATCCAGCAAAGTCGATCCCAATTCTTCTTCTCCGAAATGGTCTAGCATCATTTTGGCCGTCCAGATTTGTCCGATTGGATTGGCAATCCCTTTGCCGATAATGTCAGGTGCAGATCCGTGGACCGGCTCGAACATCGATGGATATTTCCCGTTGACGTTAATATTTGCTGCTGGTGCGATTCCGACGCTTCCCATTATGGCAGCTCCTAAATCAGTCAAAATGTCACCAAATAAATTGCTTGCTACAATGACATCAAATTTATCGGGATGTGTGACGAAGAAAGCTGCAAGTGCATCGATATGCTGAGAATCGGTTGTGATATCCGGATAATCTTTCGATACTTCTTTAAATACTTTGTCCCAGAAAGGCATTGAATAGATAATTCCGTTTGATTTTGTGGCGCTTGTGACATGTTTGCCTCGTTTGGCCGCCAGTTCAAAGGCATACCGCATCGCTCTTTCTGATGCTTTTCTTGAAAATACAGCGTTTTGAATGGCGATTTCATCTTCATCTTTGTAAATGTTCCCGCCGATGGAGCTGTATTCTCCTTCGCTGTTCTCACGGACAACCATCATATCAAAATCTTTGGGATTCACTAAAGGCGAGCGAACACCTTTTAATAGTTTTGCCGGCCGTATGTTGATCACCTGTTCAAATTCGCGGCGGATTTTAATCAGCATGCCCCATAACGATACATGGTCCGGCACCAATTCTAAATTTCCGACTGCCCCTAAAAAGATGGCGTCAAATTCTTTTAATGTGTCCAACCCGTCTTCCGGCATCATGACATTATGTTCCAGATAATACTCGCAGCTCCATGGAAACTCTGTGAATTCAAACTTCAGGTTTCCGTGCAGTTCTGCAATTGCATGCAGAACTTCTGTGGCTGCAGGCACTACTTCTTTGCCTACTCCATCTCCAGGAATATTAGCGATTTTTAACGTTTTCATTTGGCACCATCCTTCTTTAATTTTGGTCGACCGTATCTGGTCGACCGTTTCACTAACTTGAATACTACTAAACAAAACTGTTAAAAGCAATACCTTTTCCCAAATATTCAAAATATAATCCATAAATAAAAAGCGTGAGGAAAATTTCCACACGCTTTACAGCTTTGATTATTGCTTTAATACTTCCATCAAATGATCTACGTCCATCTGCAAATGTTCCAGCATGGCCTGATACGCTTTTTCTTCGTCTCTATTTTTAATATGGACAAAGATATTGGAATGCTGTTTCAAAATCTCATTGGCACGATTTTCTCCCTGGAAATTCATGATTCGGAAAAAGTACATCAAAGACTTTAAATCTTTCACTTGCTTCTTTAAACGATCGTTTTTTGTGTACTCAATGATCAAATTATGAAAAGCTTCGTTCATTGAGATAATGGCATTGGCGTCCTGTGATTCTTGAATTGCTGCTTCCGTTTCTCTTAGCAGATTTTCAATTTCAACCACTTCGTCATCTGTGGCTTTTTGAACCATCAGTTTTATCGCAAACGATTCCAATGCTTTTCGGCAAAAGTAAATTTCTTCAACATCTTTTAACGTAGGCTGGTAGACGATCATCCTCGACTTTTCATCTGTTACAATCAAGCCTTCTTGTTCCAGCATTCTGATAGCTTCCCGTACCGGGCTTTTGCTGACGTTGAATTCCTTCGCCAGCTGATTTTCGACGATTCGGTCTCCCGGCTTGAATTTCCCTTCGAAAATCATCGCTTTGATGGAATGATAAAACTGTTCATAATAAGGGACCGGTTTTTCTATCATAAAATTGCTCATACATTCACCTTCTTCTGCATTTTGCGGCGTCTATCATTTTTTTAAACAAAGGATGTTTACAATCACTTGTAAACATCCTTGAAGATTCTTAATTTACTTTAAATCTTATCATTCTTTATAGTGTTCTACAATTAAGCATAAATTTCATCCTGTACAGGTATAGAGGAGCGTCTGAAACATCCTCTGCTCTGGCTTCTTTTTGACAAATCATAGATACTTCCGGTAATTCCCTCTCAAAAACACTTCTTCAATCTGGCTCGTAAAGACCTTCGTATTCAAAATCTTTTTCCCGATCAGCCGGTTGACAATCATTTCAGCTTCCCTGAAATCCAAATCCAGATCTTCTGCAATTTTCTTTACTTCCACAATGGTCAATTCTTCCGGATTTCCGCCGGCTGCCTTCGCCTTTTTGCTTTCTTCAAATACATAAGTCAGGACACTGGCTTCTTCTTCATTGAGCTTGCCCGTCGAAACGAAGTTCTCGATAAAGCTTTTTTGGTTGATGATGTCTTTCAGAACTTTCGCTGCTTTAAACTGAGGTGCTTTTGAAGCGGCGATGGTGATTTCTTCTCCTGTTTGCGGATTACGGCCTTTGCGCTCTTTCTTTTCGGCAACTCCAAAAGCGCCGAAGTCGTTGATTTTTACTTCCTGGCCTTTTGTTAAAGCTTGGGTGATGCTGCTGGTGATTTCATTGACCACTTTTGCTGCCTGGTCTTTCGTGATTCCGCTTTTATGTGAAACGGCTTGGATCAGTTCTTTTTTGTTCATCGTGTTCCCCCCTGTTTATAAAGGCGCATGCTGCCTTTTTCTACTATCCTTTATTATACAATTTTAAATATGGGAATTGTGGAAATAAGGGCTTTCCGGATGTAGTATAATTCGGTTAAGGAGTTGCTTGCTATGGATGAAAAAGACTGGCTGATCATTACGACCATCTATGAGGAAAAGAACATTACGAAAGCGGCGAACAAACTCTTCACTTCCCAGCCGGCGATTACGTACCGGTTGAACCAGCTGGAGGAGGAAGTCGGCGTGCGCCTCATCTGGCGCCATAAGAAAGGCATCAAATTCACGCCCCAAGGGGAATACGTGGTGCAATACGCCAAGGAAATGCTGATGAAACTCCAGCAGACGAAAGATTACCTGCTCAACACGAACGAAGAATTTGCCGGCATGATCCGCTTGGGCGTATCCAGCAATTATGCCCGCTTCATCCTGCCCGATGTCTTGAAGGAGTTTTCCGAGAAATACAGCAACGTCCAGTTCAAAGTGTTTACCGGCTGGAGCTATGAAGTGCTGAAGGAAATGGAACAGGACAATATTGTCCTTGGGATTGTGCGTGGCGATATCTACTGGCAAAGCAATAAAGTGCTGTTGAACCGGGAGAATCTGTGCATCATCTCCAAGAATCCCATCGACTTGCCGAGCCTTCCGAAAGAGCCGCGCATCGTGTTCAATACCGATCCGAAGCTCCAGCAGATGATGGACAGCTGGTGGTACAGCAACTACTCGCAGCCTCCGTCCATCAATATGGAAATTGATAATATCGAGACGTGCACGAAGCTTGTCTCGAGAGGCCTTGGCTACGCCATTGTCCCAGAACTTGCCGTAACCGATATGGCCGATTTACACAAAGTGACCTTGCGAGACCAAAACGGGCAGCCCTTCGACCGGCCCACTTGGCTGATCTACAAAGAAACGGATGTCCTGTATCCCGCAGTCCAGAACTTCATCGACTTTCTGATCGCCTCTTCCGCCGCTGATGAAACGGAATCAGCGGATAACCCGTCGTTGTAAACGGCTTTCTCGGGAAAGGTAAAACCCCTTGGCTAATTTACAGCCAAGGGGTTTCGCCTTTTCTTTATGCATTGACTTTCGCTTGCTTCGAACGCGTCGCCGCAGTTGCGCCGGCAATTTTTCCGAAAACGGCACCGGACATCAGTCCCGATCCGCCAGGGTAGTTGTCGTAGAAAATGCCGCCGATCATTTCGCCTGCCGCAAACAGCCCATCAATCGCCTGTCCGCCTTCATCCAACACTTCGCCGTCCGGATTCACATGCAGTCCGCCGAACGAGAACGTGACGCCGCACGTGACCGGGTACGCATAGAACGGGCCTTGCTCGATTTTTAACGCCCAATTCGATTTCGGTGGCGTAATGCCTTGTGTGCCTTTACCGTCTTTCTCGTTCGGGCTGTACTCGCCTTCCTGAACAGCCGCATTGTATTCCTGGATTGTCTTCAAAAACTGCTCTTGGTCAACCGGCAATTGCGCAATCAGTTCTTCCAGCGTGTCTGCTTTGTATTCCGTCGTCTCTTCCAGATTATATTCTTTCCGCAGCATCGGCCGAACCTTTGCGTCATAGATTTGGACCGCCATCTGGTCTGGCTGCTTCAGGATTTCGCGGCCGTATTTGGCGTACGTATAGTTTCTCAGGTCCGCGCCTTCATCGACAAAGCGCTCGCCATCCTTATTCAGCATGATTCCGAGTGGATACGAGTGCTTTTTGAAGATGTCCCCCGGTTTTGTGAAGTCGCCGACTTTCGGCGCGTTGTAATCGGTGCCGATCGAGTGGCAGCCTGACCACTGGCCGAACGTCGCTGCGCCTGCTTCCACTGCCATAGAAAGTCCGTCGCCCGTATTGAATTCCGTCCCTCTGACAATGGCCGCTTCCCATTCTTCGCCTAAATGCTCCATCCGCATTTTCTTGTTCGCTTCAAAGCCGCCGCAAGCGAGTACCACAGCTTTCGTGTTTACAGTCAGCTCCTGCCCTTGCCGGCTGACGGTGATTCCGGTGATCCGGTCCGCTTCTTTTTTCAAGCCGGTTGCCGCTGATTCATACCAGACGTCGATGCCGAGTTTATTGACGCGTTCGTTCAATTGCTTGATCAGGCCAACCCCTTTATCCGCCGTTTTTACTGGCAGCCCTCCCCAGAAATGCCGCTTGCCTTCCTTCTCGAATGACTGGTTGTCATAAATCAGTTCAAAGGTGATTTCGTTGTCTTTCATCCAGGAAATCGTTTCATACGATTTGGAAACGAGTTGTCGTGCCAGGCCAGGTTCGCTCCGGTTGCCTGTTACACGCATCAAGTCATTATAATAATCTTCCTCACTGTAATTCGGCATCTCGATCTTTTCCGCCTCTTCTTCAGTGATGGCCACAATATTCTTAATGGAATCCAGACCATTATAAGCAAAACGGATCGCACCGTCTGTAAAGAAAGAATTGCCGCCTCTTTTTTCTTTCGGCCCTTTTTCCAGCACCAGCACATTCGCCCCGGATTCGTGGGCAGAAATCGCTGCACAAAGCGCCGCATTCCCCGCTCCTACCACTACTACATCATACGTTTTCTCTGTCATCGTGATTCCTCCTTAAAATTCTTCTTGCTTTAATGATAGGCGGAAATTGTCTGAAAATAAAATCAAAAAAATCTATAGTTAATCATAAGCAAATTTTATCTTAATACTGAATCTAGATAGTATTTTTTTATTATGCTTTCCTATCTGCTAAGCTTTTGGAAATAAAAGCGGTTTTCTACCAATCCGGGCGGTTGTAACGCTATAATAAAGGCATAGTTTAATGGCAAATACACTCGAAGGTGGTATGAGTCTATGCATACTTTTCGGAAATATAAAAATACACATTTACAAGTGCCGGTCAGGGCTTCCTTGCAATTCAACGAGCACACAAAAGCCGAAGAAATGGCTTTGCTGGTCATGAAGCTTAAGGAAATCTTTTTGGAAGCGAAGCAGCAGCAGCGCGAAGTCGTTTTCTTGTGCATCGGCTCGGACCGCTATATCGGGGATTCGCTTGGCCCGCTGATCGGCAGCATGATGGTGGAGAACGGCATTTCCCGTCCTGTATATGGCACTTTGGAAGAACCGGTTCATGCCTTTAATTTGAAAATCGCTTTAAAAGATATTTACAGGAAAAGTGAAAATCCAGTGCTCATCAGTATTGACGCCAGTCTAGGAACAAAAGAACAAGTCGGGGATGTGCTGTTCAACGAAGGGCCTCTGGTTCCCGGAAAAGCCCTTGAAAAAATGCTTCCGGAAGTAGGCGACTATCACTTCCAAGGCATCGTCAATTACCTCGATCCGCTTCCCAGCTCCCAGTTTCTGAACGATACACGCCTCCATACGGTCATGAAACTGGCTAAGCTAATTACGCAAATCATTCTGGACAGCGATAAAGAACAGTAAAAAGCAAAAGGGATTCCGCTATGAATGGCGGAATCCCTTTATGGTTTATATCGCTCCTGTAATAAACGCAACTGCAATGATTACGATACAGCAGATAAATGCCCATTTAAAAGCAAACTTCTGCAGTTCTCCAATATCCTTTTGAACCATACCGGCAACCAAAAGAGTTGAAGCGACAAGCGGGCTCAGGAAATGGATGGGCTGTCCCAAAACAGATGCCCGGGCTATTTCCAAAGGGCTGACGCCATAAGCGGCTCCCGCTTCTGCCAAGATTGGCAAGACGCCGAAATAATAGGCATCGTTTGAAAGTGCAAACGTAAATGGCATGCTGGTAATTGCCACCACTAGCGGATAAAACGAGCCGACGGAAGCCGGAATAATGGAAATCAACGAATTGGAGATGGCATCGACCATTTGAGTCCCCGAGAAAATACCGGAGAAGATTCCCGCTGCAAATACCAGAACGACAACGGTAATGGCATTTCCGGAATGAGCCAGGATCCGCTCTTTTTGAAGGTTTAAATTAGGATAGTTGATGGTTGCTGCTATTACAAAACCAATTAAAAAACTTATTGGAGCTGGCAATAATCCCATCACTAAAACCGTCATGATTGTCACTACCAAGATTAAGTTGACCCAAATCAGTTTAGGCCGTTTCAAGTCATTTTCCACCGCGTGAGTGGCGGCTACTTGAAGCATGCTTTCTGAGGCCGCTGGAATTTTTTCCACATTAATGATGCCAAGCCGGGCCCGTTCTTTTTTGCCCATCAGATACGCCACACCTAATACGCTAAGCATCCCTGCCAGCATCGTCGGTACGATTGGAACGAAGAATTCATTGGCATCCAGACCAAGCGATGCAATAGCCCGTGTGGCCGGTCCGCCCCACGGCGTCATGCCGCTGACAATACTTACGGACAAAATAGAGATTGTTGCCAAAACCAAAGGATTCATCCCTAAGCGCAGATAAAGCGCCAACATAGCTGAAATGGTGATCATATGGGTAGTTGTTCCATCGCCGTCTAGGGCTACAATCATTGCAATGACCGCTGTACCCAGTGCAATCTTCACCGGGTCCCCTTTGACGATTTTCATGACTTTGTTGATCAATGGATCAAACAGGCCGGCATCTATCAAAATGCCAAAGAACAAAATCGCGAATAACAGTAAAGCAGCTGATGGAGCAACCTGTTTCAATCCTTCCATCATCATGTCCCCTAAACCCGACCAAAACCCTCCAATCAAAGCAAAGAAAATCGGAACCACTACCAACGCTGCCACCGCTGATATCTTTTTCGCCATGATCAGATACGTAAATACAACAACCATCGACACTCCTAAAAATGTAAGAATAAGAATTCCCCCTTTTAATGTATTCGCTTACAATTCCAGAAGAATTGCTGCGCATCCCCGATTCCATAACGAATTGAATTAGTTATAAGAATATTTCATCTAGTTAAATAAGTAAAATAGATAAATTTTATTAGAAATGAATAAAAAAACTTATAACCCATCATTTATTTATAAAATCGGCCAAACTCTAAAAGGAAGGGTGGTCATTCAGAAAATCTATGAATTTTCGCACTGTAGATAATTTCAAAAATTCCTGGTTGTACATTAACCACGTATCCCGTGTTACAGGTTCCCCATTTTCATAAAATAAAGGGTATTTATAAAGCTGATCTGAAGGACGAAGGCAAATTTCAGGCAAAATGGCAATGCCTAAATCGTTTTTAACCATTTCTTTGCAGGTTTCTTGCCGGTCTGTTTCCATGGTAATCTTCGGCGGTTCGATATAACGGTTATGCCACCATTTGTTGATGATGTCTTTTAAAGAACTATCCGTCTTGTAATTGATGAAAGGCAATTCTGGTACTTTCTCCAAATCCACTTCTTTTTTCGAAATCAAAAATAATTGCTCAGTCTGCAGCAAGGTCTTCGACCCCGTCCAATTGTAATCGCCGCGCAGAATGCCGAGATGCACTTCTGATGAATTGAGCAGCCCCATTACATCCGCACTCCATCCCGTATTTACACTGAACTGGACATTTGGATGAGTCGTCAAAAACTCCTTCAGCAATGGAGGCAATTTGTATTGTGCAAAATTGCTCGAAACACCTAAACGGATTGTCCCTCGAATTTCCTGCTGCATATTTTGAAGATAATCTTTAGTGTTTTGAAGCTTTGTAATCATTTCTTCCGCGTATTGGGCTAAATAGATTCCTTCAGCTGTCAGTTCTACCCCTTTTTTTGTTTTGAAAAAAAGTTTTGTTCCGACTTCTCTCTCCAGATTTTTTAAGCGGTACGTTAATGCCGGCTGCGAAATGTATAAGCGCTCCGAAGCTCGGCTGATGTTTTTTTCTTCATATAGAACTTGCATGGCTTCCCAATCTTTTTCATCCATTTCAATCACTCCGTTTATGTTATAAGTATTTTTGATAAGGTACCGAACAAAATATCTATTTCACTTATGACTCAAATTACCATAATCTATTTTTAGAAGCAATAGAATTTTCAGAAAGGTGGTTCATCCGATGAAAGTACCGATTGCCGTGATGCGCGGCGGAACCAGCAAAGGAGTATTTATCAATTATGAGGAAATGCCGGAGGACCGTGTCCTTTGGGACAGCTTCCTGCTGGACATTATGGGAAGCCCCGATCAGCGGCAAATCGATGGCCTCGGAGGAGGAAATTCCCTGACGAGCAAAGCTGCAATCATCAGAAAGTCGGAGATGGACGAAATTGATGTGGAATATACTTTTGCACAAGTCAGCATTGAAAATCAATTGGTGGATTTTAAGGGGAATTGCGGGAACATCTCTTCTGCAGTGGGTCCGTATGCCATTGAACAAGGGCTGGTTGCAGCAGTTGCGCCGATAACAGCCGTGAGAATCTTCAATACCAACACACAGAAAGTGATCATCGCGGAAGTCGAAGTGGAAAATGGACAGGTGAAAACAGAAGGTCAATGCGAAATCCCCGGGGTTCCAGGGACCGGTTCTCCTATCTATTTGTCTTTTACAGATGCGCAAGGCGCCGTCACCGGAAAGCTGTTCCCGACTGAAAATCCGATTGACCGGATTGAAACAAGAAACGGTCCGATTGACGTATCCATCATTGATGTCGCCAATCCCCTCGTTTTTGTGAGGGCAGAAGATGTCGGATTGACCGGGTCGGAATTGCCGCATGAGTTCACGGCGGAAAAACTGGCGGAATTGGAAGAAATCCGCTCAGCCGCAGCTGAAATGTGCTTGTTTTCAACTAAAGAAGAAGCGACCGTTAAATCGCCGGCAGTGCCTAAACTCACGATTATCGCTTCTCCTGAATCTTATTTGGACGTTAACGGCATCGAACGGAAAGCAGAGGATATGGATTGTCGAATCCGAATGATGTCCATGCAAAAACCTCACCAGGCATTGGCAATTACAGGCGCCATCTGCACAACTGCCGGGGCCTTTTTAAAAGACACTATTTTAAACGACGTCATCCAAGTCGAAAATACGGTCTTGCGCTTAGGTCATCCGTCCGGAATCATCGAGACAAAAGTGGACATGATTGCCGGCCACATCGGCAATATCAAAGTCGTCCGCACAGCCCGAATGATCTTGGAAGGGTATGTCTATACGAAACATAATTACGCTTACAGCAAATCTTTGGCTTGAGGAAATGCCTCTTAAAGCTTGAGGTTTTGAAGCAGAATAACAAAAGGGTTTTCCAGTCTCCCGGAAAGCCCTTTTCTTAATTATTTATTTCTGCATCATGTCCGTAAATTCCTCCAGCCGCTCCAAGGAATTCAAATTGCTATTGCAGACATCCGCGTCCTGGCAGATGCAATTGCCGCCATCAGCTTAAATTGATGATTTAAAATAGAAGGAAGATTGATGATGCAAATACGAGTCTCTCCATTAAAAATCAAATCTTTCCTTGCTCTTTCAGAGATTTGATTCTTTCTTCGCTTAAACCTACTAAATCTTTATAAATTTCCATGTTATGCTTCCCTAGAGCCGGACCGGACCATTCTGTCGTTCCTGGAGTGAGGCTTAATTTGGGGATGATTCCTGGAAATTTTAATTTCCCTATCCCTTCCACCTCCACTTCTTCAATCATCTTTCTTGCTAAAAAATGAGGATCTGCCATCATATCTGCTACGTTATATATCGGGCCGGAAGGAATACTGTGGTCATCCAGTTTTATTAGAATTTCTTTTAAATCATGTTGGCTTGTCCATTTCGTAATTTCTCCATCCAGGTATTCTGCATCGTTGGAACGCCCTTCATTTGTTTGAAATCTTTCGTCAGCAGATAAATCTTCGCGATTCATACATTTGCATAACCGCTTGAATATACTGTCTCCATTTGCTCCGATCACCACATATTTTCCGTCTTTGCAAAGATAGATATTGGAAGGCGTTATGCCTGGCAGTGTACTCCCGGTCCGCTCCCTGATTATTTTTGAATGATCGTATTCTGGCACCATACTTTCCATTAAGCTAAAAACAGCTTCATATAAAGCCACATCGACTATTTGCCCTTCTCCGCTTATGTCTCGATGCCTTAAAGCCATCAAAGCCCCAATCACTCCATACAAGGACGCAACAGAGTCACCGAGGCTTATTCCAACACGAGTAGGCGGCAGCTCCGGATATCCAGTAAGATGGCGGATGCCTCCGACGGCTTCGCCGATACTGCCAAAACCCGGCTTGTCTTTATAAGGGCCGTCTTGTCCGTAACCCGAAATTCTCACGAAAATTATTTTCTGGTTAATCTTTTTCAAGTCTTCATAGCCAATCCCCCATTTTTCCAAGGTTCCCGGCCTGAAATTTTCCACTACAATATCTACTTCCTCAGCAAGCTTTTGTATTATCTCTTTTCCTTCTAAGGATTTTAAATCCAGCGTAATACACTTTTTATTTCTCGATTGTACATACCACCATAAAGAAGTTCCTTCATGTACAATCCTCCAATTTCTAATCGGATCTCCTTTGCCAGGAGGCTCTACTTTAATAACTTCCGCACCAAATTCAGCCATAATTCTTGCCGCGAATGGACCAGCTATTAAACTGCCCAACTCAAGAACTTTCACTCCTTCAAGTGGTTTAGTCATATAATCTAACCTCTTTCCCTATTAAAAATAAATATCATTAAAGGCTTGATGGACAGTGCTCACAATTATAATCTGAATTTTTTATTTTTTCGATATCCACGACTTTATCTTAGTCTTTTGAAAAAATCAATGCTTTGATAATAACCTTTTCTAATAGACAAATTGAAAAATCCGCAGTTTAGATTCTGGCAAATTCTAAACTGCGGATTTCAATTAATGTCGTGTCAAAAAACTTATACCTTATTACTTCTGAATCATTTCCGTAAATTCCTCAAGCCGCTCCAATGAATTCAAGTTGCTATTGCAGACATCCGCATCCTGACAGATATAGTTGCCGCGCTTGATGTAGTTGTCCTGTCCGGAGCTTTCCTTTCAAACAACCAAACCGCCATCAACACTTAAAACAGTTCCATTCACGTAGCTAGCGTCATCTGAAGCTAAGTATAAGTACGCTGAGGCAATATCATCTGCTTCCCCCAGCCTTTTAAGAGGCGTTTTCGATTCCATCATGTCCAGTATCTTTTGTGGAACTTTAGCGGTCATGTCTGTCGCTATGAAACCAGGGGCTACAGCATTCACCCGAATTCCTTTAGGACCGAATTCTTTTGCCCAACTTTTCGTCAAGCCGATGACACCGGCTTTTGTCGCCGCGTAGTTGGTTTGCCCAATATTACCATGGATCCCGACGACGGATGAAGCGTTCAAAATGACCCCTGAGCCTTGTTCAAGCATTGATGGAACAACGGCTTTCGTGCATTTGAAGACGCCCGATAAGTTGACGGACAGCACTTTTTCCCATGACTCCTCGTCCATCTTTGTTAACAAGCCATCAATCGTAATTCCGGCATTATTGATGAGGATATCGATTTTTTTAAACTTTTCTAGAACCGCTCCGACCATCGGTTCGATTTGGGCGGTCTTTGAGACGTCTGCCTGGAAAAAGACGATTTCTCCATATTGCTTTAATTCCTCTTCTGTTGCTTTGCCTGCCTGTTCGTTAAAGTCGCTGATGGCAACGGCCGCTCCTTCTTTCAAAAAACGCTCTGCCGTCACTTTTCCAATGCCGCCGGCCCCGCCGGTGATTAATGCCACTTTTCCTTCTAATCTCATTCACTCATCCCTCTTTCCGAAGACCTTCATCATTCTTTGAAGTTTCTCTTGTCGACAACGCGCTTGGCCTTGAAATGCGTTCTTTCCAATGTTCCTGCCGGCAATAATTCAATCTTGAACGTAACACCCGTTTCATTTTTTAAGTCCTGGGAAATCTGTTTAAGCAGCTCTTCTTCGCTTCTAGTCCCTAACGTTTCACATTGCACCGTAATTTCATCCATGATGTGCGGCCGTGTAACGATCAGTTTGAACTCTTCACTTAGCCCATCGATTCTTCTAACGATGTTTTCAACCAGGCTTGCGTAGACGTTCACGCCGCGGATTGTCACCATGTCATCGATTCTTCCGTATATGCCTTTTGGCAGCCTTGGATAGACTCTGCCGCATGGGCAGGGTTCATCGGTCCATGTCGCTAAATCCCCCGACCAGTAACGGATGACCGGCTGGGACGTTCGTTCAAGCGGTGTATAAACCGGTACGCCTTCGCTTCCGTAAGGCACTTTCAACTTAGTCTGCGGATCGATGACTTCCGTATAAACCACATCCTGCCATAAGTGCACGCCTTGGCGGTGCTCGCATTCCGTGTTGCTCATCCATGGCGTCACCTCAGCCATCGTGCCGGAGTCGATGCAAATACCGCCGTATATGTCTTCAATTCTCTTTTTGGTCGAAGGCACGCCGGCTCCCGGTTCGCCGGAGAAGAACAGGATTTTGAAGCCGAATTCTTTCGGGTCCACACCCATTCCTTTTGCTTTTTCAGCCAGGTACAGGGCGTAGGAAGGCGTTCCGTAAAAGACAGTGGCTTTTATTTCTTTTAGCCAGGCGACCGCTTTTTCCGTTTGGCCGGCTTGCCCCGCTCCGAACGGGAAGGTCCGGGCACCCAGCCGTTCCGCCCCGATCAGCGCGCCCCAGCTGCCGATATATAAGCTGAGCGGTGAGCCGATAAACACCAGATCATCAGGTCTCATCCCGAAACTCCACATGATGCGGGCATGTTGATAAGCGATCCGTTCCCAGTCCGCTTTTCCGAACGAAAAGACAGTCGGCTTGCCAGTCGTGCCGGAAGTTCCTTGAATCCGGTGCACTTCGGAAGTAGGGATGCAGACATTCGAACCGAACGGAGCATATTGTTCCATGTCTTCCCGCAGATCGTCCTTCGTGGTAATGGGCACTTGCTCAAACTGCTCTAGACTCTTGACGTCTTCCGGATGAAAGCCTTCTTTCCTCCACTTGCGCTGATAAAACCTGGATTTTTCCTGGGCATAATTCAACACATTCTTTACTTTATGGAAGATAATTTGATCCAATTCCTCCCGGGAGGCCGTCTCAACTTCCTTATCCCAGTATTTTTCATCTTCATGCGGGATATAATTACTGTCGTATATAGGCGGCCATGCTGGAGCCGTGAACTTTTTAACCATATTTCTCCTCCTCTGAGATTTGTCGGATTGCCGATTGAAAAGAGAAGTAGAAACGGTCCGCTTCTCCCCGGCATCTTACGAAATTTTATTCTTCACTTGATCTCGGATGAAATCCGCTATGCTTTCGATCCGCGTCTCGGGACCGAAGACGGACACAATCCCTGCTTCTTTAAGCAGTGGAATATCGTCTTCCGGGATGACGCCGCCCATGATGACAAGCGCATCCACCCCGCGTTCTCTGGCAATCTGGACGACTTTCGGCCCGAGCGTCAAATGATTTCCACCTAATGTGCTTAAGCCGATAACATCCGCGCCTTCTTGAATTGCGACATCCACAATTTGTTCAGGGAACTGGTTTCCGATATAAACCACTTCCATCCCTTCATCCCGCAACATTCGGGAAACGACAAGCGCACCTCGCCAATGTATATCCAACCCTAATTTAGCCATTACCACTTTTACCTGCATTCAGTATTCCTCCTTGTAATTTCTATTTTTCAAGCTAATGGGAACTGCCAAAGGCCGAACTCTTCACGGAATACTTCCGCAACTTCCCCTAATGTGGCGTATGCGGAAACAGCATCTTTGATGTAAGGCATCAGGTTGATATCTTCATGGCATTTCTCTCTCAACGCTTTGAGCGTCTCTTCAACTTTTGCATTGTCTCGGCGGGCACGCAGCTTTTCCAACTTTTCTCTCTGACGCTTTTCAGCTGTTTCCGGATAACGGAACACTTCCACTTTCGCTTCATTGTTTTCCGACGGGAAATAATTCAATCCGACAATTTTTTGTTTTCCGCTCTCGATATCCTTTTGTGTGTTGTAGGCAAAATCAGAAATTTCACGATGCAGCCATCCGGTTTCCACAACCGATACCAGTCCGCCTTTCGATTCGATTAATGCGACATAATCCCGGATGCGCTGCGCCATTTCCTGCGTCAGCTTTTCAACGAAATAAGATCCTGCCAACGGATCGACTGTATTGATGACATTTGTTTCAGTCTGAATAATTTGCTGGGTTCGGATGGAAATCAATGCAGATTCTTCTGTCGGAGCTGAGTATGCTTCATCATAGGAATCCACATGCAATGACTGTGCCCCGCCCAATACTGCTGCCAAGCCCTGGATAGCAGAACGGGCGATGTTGTTGAGCGGCTCAACTTTTGTCAGTGTAATGCCTGCCGTCTGGACGTGGAAGCGCATCAAATGCGACTTTGCTTCCTGGGCTTTGAAACGGTCTTTCATCACTTCATGCCATACAAGCCGTGAAGCTCTGCATTTCGCAATTTCTTCAAAAAAGTCATTGAACAGGTTCCAGAAGAAAGACAATCGCTTTGCAAAGTCGTCTACTTTATTGCCTCTCCGTATTAACTCTTCACTGGTTGCGATAGCATTGGCAATCGCGCAGGCAACTTCCTGGACGGCCGTTGTTCCAGCTTCACGCAAGTTATAACCGTTAAAACTGACTGGGTTCCATCTTGGCAGATTCTTGCTGGCAAATTCGATGGCGTCACATTGGAGCCGGAAAGAAGCTTTCGGTGGCAGTACTTCGAGTGAACTGCCAATGGTTGTTTCCATTAAAAAGTCGTTTTGGTTGGTGCCCGAAAGCTTTTCCAAAGGAACCCCTTTTTTCTCCGCCATGGCAGTGAACATGGCCATCAAAACCACCGTTGTGCTCGGAAGATGCGTCACGATATTGCTTGAAACTTCGTCAATCGGGATTCCATCATACAAAGCTTCGATATCTTCGAGCGAATCGATGGCAACGCCCGCAGCTCCGACATGGCCTTCGCCTTCCGGATCGTCCGAGTCATAGCCACGTATAGTCGGAAGATCAAGCACAACGCTCGTCCCGGTCGCTCCGTTTTTCAGTAGGAACTTAAAGCGTGCGTTTGTGTCTTCCGGCGTTCCATAACCCGCGATTTGGCGCACAGTAAACAAACGGCCACGGTACATATTCGGATATACGCCACGCACATACGGCGCTTCCCCTGGCAATCCAATATCTTTTAAGTAATCAATGTCTTTGACATCTTCCGGTGTATAAAGAAGGTTAATTGGAATTCCCGAATCCGATCTATATTCTTCTTCAGTCACTTTGCCTTTCGCTGTTTGCTCTTCCCATCTTTTTTTCTGTCTTGAAATTTCCTGAATGACTTCTTCATTGAACAGGGCTTTAGATTCGTTGGGTACGTTCGCGTTTTTTGTCATAATAACCTCCGGTTTATGTTTTATTTTATTGTTACTTTGTCTCCGATTTTTTCAGCCAGGGTGAACGGATCTCTAGTGCCGCGCTTTACTTCTTCTATTTCCATCTGTATCGATTCCTCGGAATGGATATAGCTTTCGACAATTTCAGCAATCCGGTGAATAAGCTGTTCATGGAACATTTTTAAATTTCTCGTCTCCCGGATTTCTTTGAATTTTCCGGAATCTTGCAAATATTTCTTATGCTCTTCTACCTTGCTTATCAATTCCGTGATTCCTTCTTCCAAAGTAGCAATGGTTTTTAGAATGGGTGGCTTCCAGTCCTTTTTCTGGGATTCGTTAATCATCATTCTTAAGTCTTTGACGCTTTCATCTGAACCCGGCCGGTCTGCCTGATTGATAACGAAGACATCGGCAACTTCCATGATGCCTGCCTTCATGGTTTGCATGGAATCACCAAGGCCCGGTACATTGACAAGGACTACGGTGTCTGCGACTTCGAGTACATCGAACTCTATTTGTCCCACCCCCACAGTTTCAATGAGGATGATGTCTTTATCGAAAGCATCGAATACTTGGACGATTTCAGACGTGGAGGCTGCCAGTCCCCCAAGGTTTCCCCTTGTCGCCAAGCTTTTGATGAATACATTCGGGAATTTCGCTAATTCCAGCATACGGACGCGGTCACCGAGCAACGCCCCTTGGGTAAAGGGACTGGTGGGATCGACACAAACAACCGCAATCTGGAGATCTTGTTTTGCGAGCTCTTTGCAGATTTTGCTGACAAGTGTGCTTTTCCCTCCACCAGGTGGGCCTGTAATTCCGATAATGTGGGCTTTTCCCACACGTGTCGCGCTTTCTTTTAATATTTCGACCCTCCGCGAGGTTTGGTTTTCCACTTCTTTTAGAAATTTCCCTAATGCGACATCACTTTTTTCATCAAACATCCTACTTAAATCTTCCAATTTCTCAACCTCCCTGCTTTTCATACGACTCCTTCCTCCCCTCCTTCAATTTCCACTTTCACTTCTGTCTGTGAGTTTTCGAGATGAGCTTTCATCAGCGTTTCTGCCTTTTGATGATCTGATTGCTCGATGGCATTGTAAATTTCCCAATGTTCTTTTTGGAATCGATTTAGAATCATCGGCGTAGAAGCCAGCACAGTACGCGTCATTGTAATCTGTTCTTCGAGCAAATCAGCAATCATTTCCTCAAGCATAATCAGCACTTTATTCTGTGATGCCAGAGCAATGGACTGGTGAAATAGCATGTCATATGTGGTCGCCGCTTTTTCATTGCCGTCTTTATAACTTTGATCCAGATTAGTAAGGATGCTATGGAGGCGTTTTAAATCTGCCTCCGTTCTTCGCTTGGCTGCATATCCTGTGGCGGAAGATTCCAAAATGACACGTACTTCAAACAATTCTTGCGTATTCATTTCTTTTGAGACAAGAACAAGTGAGATGATGCTCTTTAAATTTTCAGGTTCCGCTTCTTTGATAATTGTTCCTTCTCCCGGCCGCCCATCAATAATTCCAAGGAGATTAAGGATTTTTAGTGATTCGCGTAACGATGAACGGCTGATGCCCATTGATTTCGACAGTTCTACCTCATTTGGCAGACGCTGTCCCTTCACCAAATTGTTAGACATCAAAAGGTAGCGGAATTGGTCCAACACTTCTTCAAACTTCTTTTTCTTCCTAATTTTTTTGAACATGATTGGTTTCCTTTCAGTTTGTATGTTTGTCGGACAAGAGAAGAAAAACAAAGCCTTTTATTCACCCATTAAAAGGTTAGGTAAGAAAAGGGATATTTCCGGAACATAGGTAACTAGCTGAAGAACAATCAGAGTAGCCAATAAATACGGCAGTAAAGGTTTGACAGCATCCAGCATTGGAACTCCGCTAATTCTGGAGGCAACAAGCAAATTCAATGCCATTGGCGGCGTAATCAGACCAATAGCCAGATTCAAGGTCTGAATGATTCCAAAATGGATTAAATCGATATCTAACATGACAATCAGTGGCAGGAAAATGGGCGTGGTGATCAAAATTGCTGTAATAGTTTCCAGGAATGAGCCTAAGATCAAATAAAAAATATTTAATATGAGAAGAATAAGGAACTTTTCATCTGTTATGCTCATGATGAAGGCTGTAAACAGTTCAGGAATCCTTTGAGTCGTAATGAGCCAGCCAAAAATGCCGGCCATACTGATGATGAGCATGATTAAGGCGCTCGTATAAGCGGATTCTCTGCTTGTTTGCATCAAGTTCTTAAAATTCAGTTCTTTGTAATAGAAAATTCCCACAATCACTCCATAGATAAGTGCCACCGCACCGGCTTCCGTAGGAGTGAAAATTCCCAAGTAAATCCCCCCTAGTACAAGGACCGGCATGAAAAGAGCAGGCACCGCATGCCATGGTTTTTTCTTTTTCTTGTCTGTTTCCACAACCACTTCTTCCGGAATTTCTTCTGTACGGTATTTTGACTCCATAAATATATTGACGATGACAAAAGCGACTATTAGCATCAGACCGGGAATAATTCCTGCCAAAAATAACCTGGCAACCGATACATTTGTCGCCATCGCATATATAATCATGGGAATACTCGGCGGGATGATAATGCCAAGTATTCCCGCAGCAGAGCTGACTGCCACTGCGTATTTTCTGTCATAGCCACGTTTCATCATTTCAGGGATCATGATGCCACCGATCGCCGCTACCGTCGCTGCGGAAGAACCGGAGATAGCACCGAAAAATCCGCTGGCAATGACTGTCACATGGGCAAGCCCGCCTTTTATTTTTTTAACAAAGAAATAAGTGAAGTCGACAATCGTTCTTGAAATTCCTCCTCTTTTCATTACGTCCCCAGCGAAAACAAAGAGAGGAATCGCCAGCAATACAAACGAATCCAACGCACTGAAAGACTGGCTGACCAGTATTGTCAGATTGTTCGGCATTTCGAGCAATAAGTAGAGGAGTGCACTTATACCGAAACTGAAGGCAATCGGAATTCCAACTACCACTAACACAAAAAACAATAAGATAAAACCGACTACGCTCAACGAATTATCCCCCCTTCTTTGCAGTAAAAATCATATAAATTGATCCGATGCCGCTGATCATCATTAATATAGCCCCGATGAAAACAGCGCTCATTGGAGCGGCCATTGGCAGTTGCAATGCCGGGCTTTTCTGGCCAATCTCTATCTGCATCATTACAAACTGATACGCGACATATGCCAGTACCGCTGTAAATAACGTAACAATGATTTGATGAAAGATACTTAAGACTTTCAGATTTTTATCTGACAAGAAAAAATCTAGAATTTCAATATTGAGATGTTCTTTTCTGTATAGTGCAGCAGCGCTCGCAATGAAAATCATAAAAATCATCAAATAGCGGGCAGCCTCTTCAACCCATGGCAGCGGCAGGCTGAAAAAATAGCGCATGATAACCTGCAGCAACGTTAACAAGGAAACTGCTATGAGCAAAACAGCAGCTGCCCATTCTTCCATATCAGCAATCTTTCTCATCATTCTGCTTCCTTATACTCAAGCATTTGGTTGATTAGGTCCTGCCCTACTACAGGTGCCAATTTTTCGTATGTTTCTTGGGCACTTTGCTGGAATGATTCATAACCTTCAGGCGTTAATTCTTCCACAACTTCCACTCCTGAATCTTTAATCAGCTGAGTATATTCTTTTGCCACTTCACGGTTGTATTTTCGTTGCTCATTTCCAATAGAAACAGCAAGATCTTTCATCGCTTTCTGAGATTCTTCAGAAAGGCCTTCCCAAGCCTGCACACTCATTACCATTGCTAAAGGTGCATACATGTGATTCGTGGCAGTGAAATATTTTTGAGTCTCATGCAATTTGGATCCATAGGACAAAATGGGTCCGTTGTCCTGACCATCTACCGTTCCTTGCTGCAATCCTGTGTAAAGTTCATTGAAAGCCATAGGTGTAGGTGTTGCCCCAATCCGTCCAAACCAATCCAGCGAAGGCTGATTTTCCACTACCCGCATTTTAAGGCCTTTTAAATCATCTTGGGTATTTATAGGACGTGTGGAGTTTGTCATTGCTCGCCAGTCATTTTCCCAATATGCGAGAATAACCAGCCTCTTTTCCAGTGCAGCTTCTGCTAATTGTTCTCCAACCGGCCCATTCAGGATTTCGTCTACTTTGGCGTTATCTGCCGGGAAGATATATGGCAAATCCCATACTTGTAATTCAGGAACGAAATTTCCCATGGCAATCGTGCTGATCAAGCCCATTTCCAAAGTTCCTTGTTGGATGGACTCAGCCATTACACGATCAGCCCCCAATTGAGAAGAAGGATACGTGTCAATCTTCACTTCTCCATTGGTTTGTTCTTCAACTTGCTTTCCAAATTCCAAAGCGTATTTCTCCCACGGATGATCTGCTTCAGCAGGGCCGACGTGACCGAGTTTCAAAGTGACCGCTTCTGTTTCTCCTCCTCCCGCTTCATTACCGCCGCCACCGCATCCTGCCATTACAAGAGTCATCATGATCATGAAAAATAAAATACTTTTTCGATTCATTTTCAAAGTAATTCCTCCTTGAATGATTGTAGTTTCGTAGAAAGCAAAGCTGCTTGGTACTGGATTTTTATTGTTTTTATATTTTTTTAATAAAAAAAGAAAAACTGGTTCGATTTTTTTCAAAATACTTCAATGTATAAGGTGGATAGAATTCCTCACAATCGTGAGAGGATTGCAACTTCACTAAAGTGGCAATCATTTTGTTAGCGCTTTCATTTTGAGGTAAATTTTTTTAACAAGTATGTTTGTCCGACAAACTTGATAAAAAAATTTTACTTTCTTTCTTGATTCCCGTGACTAGTCTCTTGAAGAAATTTTCACTTCTTGAGCGGTGCATTTTCTTAGTTCTTCTCTTTTCAATAAGACGAGTAAGTTCGCTTGATCAAGTATGTTTGTCCGACAAACTTATTTGCCTTTTGTTATGCAATATTCTTTATCGTTACCAAAGCCTTTTTAATGTGCTTGTGTATCATCACATCCGATACACCAAGAGCCTTTGCGATTTCTGTTTTGTTGTAGCCTTCGAAGTAATACATATAAATCACCTTTTTCTGAACTTCAGTAATGCTGGCGAAATACGCCTCTACCGTCACTTTAGTGATAACATTTTTCTCTACGCTCTGAATTGGATCTTTAACGTAATTGGACATAGCTTGGCTTATTTCCCCATGACCATATGGCTGATCAAGGCTTAACAATTCCTGAATACCATAAACTAAGTCGAATGCGTCTTCTTGTGAAATGCCAAAGGCATCCATTGTTTCTCTTATGGTGGGGTCTTTTTTATGTGTTTCGAAATGTTTTTTGTGGAAAACCAAATACTTTGGATACAATCCTCTGATTCTTTGGCTAATTTTCATGGAGTTTGAATCGTTGGACCTTGAAAAACTCTTTATCTCACCTTGTATACTTAAGTACAAATAGCGGATCCATTCATTGGGGTCTAGGTTGAGGTCTGTTTTCTTGATGCCGTTATATAATCCGAATAAACAGCTTTGGTACAAGTCTTCCCATTCTACTTTGTGATGCTGCATAAACAGCGCCGGCCTTTTAGTAAATGATTTAATAACATACTGGATAAACTTCTTCGCGTCTTCTGTCTGCAGTAACTCTTCCATCACGTGCTCATCATGCTGCGCTTCTCGCAACAGCTCTTTGTCTCTTAACTTCATGATTGTTCACTCTCACCTCTCCCTATATTTGCCTTAAATTCCATTGATTTTAGAATATACACAATTATCAGATAAGTCAATTCGTTTTTGATTTTTTATATAAATAAATGCTTTCAACCTAATAAGATCAACATCCAGGTAACTGTCAGGATACTTAGCAACGTGGTGATTAACGTTATGCTGGAAACAAGATTGGGTTCGCTGTCATACTGTACAGCATAAATAACTGTATTCGCAGCTGAAGGCATCGCTGAAATCAAAATCAACACTTTCGCAAGCAAGGGATCCATCGGCATGACAAGTAAAATTCCAAAAGCGATTGCTGGAGAAATAAACAATCGGAGAATAACAGCAAAGGAAACTTTCTCCCATTCCAATTTAGACAAATTGATTTCAGCCAGCTGCATTCCCAAAATAACCATAATTACAGGAACGGTTGCAGGTGCAAGCAAGTCGACCACCGATAAAATATTTTCTGGCACTTGATAGTCGAATAGTTTAAAAAATACTGCTAGTAGAACGGCGTAAGTGGGCGGCATTTCAAACACCGCTTTCATTGCCGTCTTAACTCCACCCGCTCCTCTGGCTGCATAATATATACCAAAGAAATTCATAAAAATAATGTGGATGACCATTAATGAAATGGCATACCCAAATGCTTGTTGACCATAAGCAAACAATACAATTGGGGCGCCATAATTCCCTGAATTCATGAACGCTGTTGATAAAATCAAAGCACTTTCAGTTGATCTTCCTTTTTTCCGTACAAAGCAATAAAGCTTGCTTAAGAAAATGAGCAGCGCCAAAAGAATTAAAGAGAATATCACCATATTTGCGTATTGCTGATCCAAGCTAGCTGTATAAACATTCTGAAAAACAAGCATAGGGGTTAAAATATAGATGGCAACTGTAGAAAAAGGCTTTATATCAAGCCTTTTCCATTTCTGCAACCCAAATCCCGCTAAAAATATCAGCAAAACCGGAAGAACCACTTCAGTGAAAATCATCATTCATTATCCCTCCTCCCTAAACCATTTTTATGAAACTATAACATTGTTTAAAACAATATTCATTTTTTATCAGAATATTCAATAACTTAAAAATGGCTATTTTCTAAAATGCTAAACCGGGCATCTTCCTATATTTTCTCTTCTTCCTTCTAAAACTCCACATAAAAAAGGGGCTTTCTGGAAAACCAGAAAACCCCTTTCCCTACTATCCTTACTTCTGAATCATTTCCACAAATTCCTCCAGCCGCTCCAGCGAATTCAATTGGCTATTGCAGACATCCGCATCCTGGCAGATATAGTTGCCGCGCTTGATGTAGTTGTCCTGTCCGGAGCCTTTTGTCTTGGCGGTGAACATGCCGATGTCGCTGTGGCGGTTGCAGATTGAACAGATGCCTTTTTTGTGGCTGCGCGCAAGAGTTCCGTGGATGCCTTCCAAGCGCCCGTCTTTTTCGTAGACGAGGTACATCAGGTTCGAACTTTCGGTCCAGGCAAGATAAGACATTTTCCTGAAGTCGACCCCCTCCAGTTTCGGTCCTTTCAGCTTTTTGGCTTTCGGGAACAGTTTTTTCAGGGCCGCATCGGTGACGGCTTTGAACGGGATGATGTACGGCTCAAGCCCTTCGAGAAACGCTTCAGCGTCGGCCGTTTCCTTGACGTTTGTCAGTGGATTAAGGACCGCTTTCTGTTCGTCGTTCAGCGACGGAAACAGCTTGAAGACTTTTTCGTGCGCCAAGTGACGAAGGACGTTCAGCACTTCGGCGTCGTTGCTGGTCGCCTGTCCGGTGATCAAAATCCGCGTCTGGTCCTTGATAAAGTTAAACTGGTCGTTCCGGATGAATGCTTCCGGACGTTCACCAGTGTTTCCTGTTCGATCGGATGTTTCTTTTACATGTATCATCAGAGTCACTCCTTATTATTAAGTTGAATGCTTATAAGGAAGCCGTGTAAGGGGAATGACACATTTACGGGCGATTTAAATCTCTCTTGCCCCACGCAAAGTATCGCCATTCGGAATACCAGGCTTTGCATGAGTTTTTACTGACGCTGACAATCGAAGTTTCATTGCCATCTGATACCACTTCCCTTCGAAAACAGGGATTGCTCCCTCATGGGTTTATCATACTCGAATTGACTGTCATTTTCCATTTGAAGAATTTTAAAAACCGCTTCAACCAAGCTGCTATTGGTCTCACCCGCATATCTTTTCATGAAGTATTATTGCCATCCAATATATGGTAGGGGATAATGGTAAAGAAGAACCAACTGTAAACGAATTATTGTAAAGGAGTTTTCAAGTGAAACAGATTTTGACCACCACATTCATCAGTTTTGCTGTCATCGCTTTATTTGCCGCAGGCAGCTACTGGTTTATCCAGCGTGAAGCAGCAAAAGGCGGAGAACCTGAAGTAACTGCTGACATCAAAAATCCGGAAGCACAGAAAATCATGGATGATCTGGAGATAGCCGACACCAAGATCCCCGAGGAGATGAACGAAGCACGGCTGCAGTTCTATCTCCACGAAATGACTCACAGCAAAGTCTACGCTGAAGACAAATGGGGAGCTGCAAGGCCGACCACTCAGTCCGACATCGAAAAGCTGCTGGCCATTGTTGAAGCCAGTGATTTTTCTGAAAAAGCCTTTTACCGCAATACATTGCAGGATTGGCAGAAAGGCGACTTTTCTAATGCCGTGGATGTCCACAATACCATTTGGCACTGGCATAACGGCTCCATCGGCAAAGCGACCCGGTTGATGACGAAAGAAGAAGAGCAGGCTTATATCCGGACGAACTTCTGATTGCTGCTCTGATGTTTCTTGTCAGCCAAAACTTACCCATAATAATCGAAAACCGGAGGAATTGGAAATGATGCAGTTTAAAATCGATGAAAATGAAATGATTTCTGAAAACAAGGATTATGTGGCCGAAATGTTCATCACCGGCAAAGGTCAAGGGCATGATGGCAGGCAGCCGAGGCTTCGCTGTGCGGTTATCATTAAGCTTTAGGCTAAAGGAACCGAAAATGAATTAAATCTCTGGGCAAACATCTATTAGGGCGCCAAATATCCAAAAACCCAGCTATTCTCTACCGGTGGAAGTTTGGTTGAATTTATCGAGCAGCAAGGGCTGGAATACAGCAGGTTTAAAAAAGAATGCTGGGATAAAGTGAAACGCCTGGCGACCAATGCATTTACGGATGAGGAAATTCTCAACTATCAAAAATGATGTAGCCGATAGAAGCGTAATTCATAAAAAAGCCTCTGCCTTAAACAGATCGCCATACATAAACAGCAAAGCCTCCGGCATTCCATCTAAGGAATTGCCGGAGGCTTTGTTCATTTTCTATACTTCATTCCGGCTGCGCAACCGGAAATCTTATGCTTTCTTTTTCACTGTATGGTGCTTCGAATCTGCTTTCAACGCTTTCAGCAGTGACCAGACCATCAGCAGCATGACAATGGAAAACGGCAGTGCTGCAATGATGATGGTGTTTTGGATTGCGGCCAACCCACCGACAGACAGCAAGATGGCAGCAATGGAAGACTGCAGTATGCCCCAGACGACTTTGACGCTGTTGGCCGGCATTAATGAGCCATTCGTTGACTGCATGCCAAGCACAAAAGTCGCCGAGTCAGCAGATGAGATAAAGAATGTAATCAGCAGCAAGATGGCGATGATGGACAGCCCGAAACCGAACGGCATTTCATTGAACATCATGAACAGCGTGGTTTCCGCCGCTCCGGCCGTCAAGTCGATAATTCCGCCTTGCTGGATGTTGATCGCGGTTGCCCCAAAAGCGGAAAACCAGATTGCACACAGCACAGTCGGCACGATGACGACATAGATGAGAAATTCGCGGATCGTCCTTCCTCTGGAAACCCGCGCGATGAACATACTGACGAATGGCGACCAGGAAATCCACCATGCCCAGTAAAAGATCGTCCAGGTATCCAGCCATTCCCGGTTGCCTGCATTGAAGGCTTCGGTGTTCATGCTCAGGCTTATCAGATTCTGGATGTATTCACCGAACGACTGGGTAAAGACATTCAAAATAAGGATTGTCGGGCCTAAAATGAGCACCAGCACGAGCAGGACCGCGGCCAGTACCATGTTGATATTGGACAGATACTTGATGCCTTTTGACAGTCCGGACCATGCCGACATGATGAACAAGACGGTGATGACAGCGATGATGATCAGCTGGCTCCAGTTATTGTTGGGGATGCCGAACAGATAGCTGAGCCCGCCATTGATCTGGGCGGCGCCGAAACCGAGTGAACTGGCCACGCCGAACACCGTCGCAAAAACAGCGATGACGTCAATCAGTGTTCCCCAGCCGCCGTTCATTTTGTTTCCGAAAATCGGCTTTAATGTGCTGGAGATCAAGCCGCGTTCCCCTTTGCGGAACTGGAAATAGGCGAGCGCCAAAGCGACCATCCCATACATGGCCCAAGCATTGAAGCCGTAATGCAGGAAAGTGCGCTGCATGGATTCCTGGAATGCCGCTTCCGTTCCAGGTTCCGTAGATGCCGTTTGGATAGCAAAATGGGAGAGTGGTTCATAGGAGCCGTAAAACACGAGGCCGATTCCAAGTCCTGCTGAAAAGAGCATGGCCACCCAAGTAGGTGTACTGAATTCAGGCTTATCTTCGGTTTTGCCGAGCCGGATTTTCCCATAAGGGCTGATGACCAGGAAAAACGCGACGAACAGCACAATCGTCATGGCCAGCATATAATACCAGCCGAATACCGTACTGAGTAATGCGGTAACGTTGCCTGTCACCCGTTCATAGGCTTCCGGCATGAGTGCTGCAGTTAACACTGCGATAATGACAAGTGATATGGTAATATAGAATACTTTAGTAACTTTCTTCATGTAGTCTCCTTTTATATCAAAAATTTGCGCAGATTTAACCATAACGTAAAGAGAAAGATGCGTCAAATCAAGGTTGGACCGCTTTGACAGGTTTTATCTTTTTTATTCCTCCAAAATTAGCTATTATTTCTAAATAATAATTAAAATTAGCTATGCAATAATTACACAAAAAAGAAGATGCCGCTAACCGGCATCTTCTCTTCATTTTTCTCTTTATTTAATAAACGTCAAAATATGCTCCACAAACGGTTCGGTCTTCTCGATCTGCGTCCAGTGCCCGCATTCGTTGAAAACGTGCAGCTCCGCATGCGGCAGCAGTTCGATAAGTTTGTAGCTTGTTTTTTCGATTGGAATAACTTGGTCGTTCAGGCCGTGGAACAGAAGTGCCGGGATCTGGATCTGGCGGAGTTCGTCGTGCGTCAGCGCCAGTTCATCGAGCTTGTTCTGGCGCGGTTCCGGGAACATCGCTTCGAATGACTGCTTGACGTCCGGGCGTATGCTCGCTTCGTAGCGCAGGCGGACAAGTTCTTCGTTGTTCGCGGCTTCCTGATTATAAGAGAATATTTTGATCAGTTCGCGCATAGACTCCAGGCTTGCTTTATAGCCCCATACCTTTTCTAATCCTTCTGAAACAGGGAATTGGATACCTGCACTTCCCATCAGTATGAGTTTTTTCACTAATTCCGCCCTTTGTAAAGCGACATGCAGCGACAGGGCGCCGCCCATCGAATTGCCCACCAGATAGACCGGGCCATCCGATACTGCTTCGATAAAGCCGATCAGATGCTCGACCCATAAATCCACGGGATAGTCGTTGCTTTCCCGTTTATCCGTTTCACCGAAGCCGATGATGTCCGGAGCGAACACATGGTACTTCTCGCTCAGCGTCGGGATGACGAGGCGCCAGTTCGCAAAAGCAGAAACGCCGGGGCCGGAGCCGTGGATGAGGATAATCGTTTCTTCCCCCGTGCCTTCCTCGTGGTAATGCGTGTTGATGCCGTTGATGTCGATGAATTTTGAAGCGATGTTTGCAGTTGTTGTCATCATCATTCTCCTTCCATTCTAGTAAACAGGCCAGAAGAAACTATTGCTAGTTTCCTCCAGCCCCTTATCAGTCGATGCCGGGAAATTCATTTTATTTATTACGCATTTTCCACTGGTGCTTTTGTTCTGACCGGTGTTGCATATTCGAAGAACTCCGCCGGCAGGTTCGAGCCGTGCCAGATGATCGCATGCTCCAGATCTGCGCCTTTCCATTCGACCGTTTTCCAGGCCGGATCGAAAATCTGGTAGCCTGAGTCGCCGAACAATTCCACTCGATTGCCACCTGGTTCGATTACGTAGAGGAAGTTAGCTTGTGTTACCCCATGCTTTCCTGGACCTGCTTCAATAGTAAATCCAGCTTCAATTAATAAATCGGCAACATCCGCTAAATGTTGTGGATAGCCGTACCAGTAGCAAATATGGTGAAGGCGCCCTGTTTCACCTAAACCATCTCCCGTAATTGCGATGTCATGCACTAAATTACTGACACTTAACCATGCAGCTATATCTTTGTTATCCTCATCCAGAATACGTTCGCGCACCTTGAAGCCGAGCGCTTCTTCGAGGAACTCAACATTTTTGTTGGTTTCGCTGGCTGCCAAATTGACATGGTCAATGCGGCGCACCGGCACTCCCCGGTTCGGACGCTTTTGCGGACGGTTCAATAATGGCGTTTTCTGGTCTTCCGGTGCCTCGTAATATTCCACGTCCCACAGGATTTCCATCTTATGGCCATCCGGCAATGTGAACTGGTAAGCACGTCCGTGCCCGATGTCCCCATCGATCCAGCCAAGGCCATAGCCCGTTGCTTCAATCGCTTGGGCACGGCGTTCCAAAGCCTGCGGCGAAGTGGCGCGCCAAGCAACATGCCCAAGGCCCGCTTCGTCATTTGCCGTGATGATCAACGTATTGTGATAAAAATCTTCGTAAGCGCGCATGTAAACGGAATTGCCTTCGCGGTGGGATTCTTCCATCCCTAAAATTTCTCTGAAAAACTTGACGGATCCTTCAAGGTCCGTGCTGTAAATCTCCACGTGCGCCAGTTGTGCTACATCCAAAATCGGTTCTTTTGTCATTGTAGTTGCCTCCTCAGATTTTTTTACCACGTTGGGTTTCCTTTAAAGCCGAAAATCGATTTGCCGTATGCTGCCAGTGAATCTTCGTACAGATGCGTCGGGTGGACCGCCACCGTCATGATGTCGCGGACGAACATTTCAGTCGGGTCGGTTTTGAAAATCGAGTTGCCGCCAAGTGTCAATAAAACGCGCAGCGCCATTTCCGCCGCATTTTTCGAGACGTAGCCGCGGATCGCAAACAGCTTTTCGCGCTCTTCCTCGTCCAAAGTCGTCATGCTGTTTTCCTGGTAATGCGTCAGCCGCTCCAAATACTCGTTCGACAAGCCTTTCAGCGAACTTAGCTGGATTTTCATCTCCGCGAGGACGCGCTGGCTGCTCGCCGCTTCTTTTTCGTTCTGGCCATTGTTGAAAATGCGGATGCGGTTTTCCGTTTTGTTCTGGAAAATATCCAGAAGCCGTTCAACGCCGCCGATCTGGATAAACTGGAAGCCCATTAGGAAGAATTGCATATACGGCACATTCGCGATTTGGTATTCCGGCTCGTAATTGTCTTCCCCGAGCCCTTGGCCGGCCAGTACGCGGGCCATTTTGAACACCCGGTTCGGGGGGATGTAGACATTGTCCACGAGTACGCCGTTGCTGCCAGTGCCGCGGAGTCCTAAAGTGTCCCAATTGTTGACGATTTCGACGTCTTTTTTGTGGACGATGTACATGCTGTACTCCGGCGCATCGCCGTCTTTCAGCTTCGCTACGGCACCGAGCGCAATCCAGTCGCTCCACAGCACACCGCTGCAGAAGTTCCATTGGCCGGACAAACGGTAGCCTTCTCCGTCGTCGGTCACTTTTCCGACAGGGGCGAATACGTCCGCCATCAATTCACCGCTGCCGAATAATTCTTCACGGCTTTCTTTCGGCAAAAACGCCGGCCAGGTTTCATGGATGACAAAAAAGTAGCTTAACCAGGCTGCTGGCACACTGTGGTAGGCAATCGTCCGGATCATTTCACCGAATGTAAAGTAATCCAGGTCCTGTCCACCGTAGGCTTTCGGCCGCAGCAATTTATGGAATTCCGCTTCTCTGATTTTTTCAATAACCACGTCGGAAAGTTTGGCATTTTGTTCAGCTTCTGAAGCATACTTTTCAGCAATTAATCCGATCTGCTTCGCTTTTTCAATCAGCTCATCTCGGTTGGCTGCCGTTTTTCGGGCTTCTACTTGATTGATTAACATGACAATTCCTCCTTTTGGTAAGCGCTTTCAAACCCCTGTCGCAGCGGTAAGAATTAAATACAGCATAACTGGCAGAGAAATCAGAAAATAGAGATGAAATCTTCGGAAAATTCAAATGTTTTCACCCGTTTCCTTTCAAATACTTTTTCACTATACTTTTCAAGAAGACTAAAAAACCTTTTAATAGCTTACTGTCAATGTTTTAAAAAGAATAGACGTTATTACAATTCTTATAAATATAGTTTTATACTTCAGTAATACGCCACATATTTTCCGATGCCTATATAAAAAAGCCTTGCCACTCCAAAGAGCGGCAAGGCTGCATAGCTTTAAATTGTAATCGTTCCTTTTGATTTAAGGATGTTGATGGCCAAGTAAATGGAGAACAGAGCTTCCGTATCCGTTAAATCCTGGTTCAAAATTTCACTAATTTTAGCGAGCCGGTAACGGAGCCCACTGATGGACCTCGAGGTCTTCTTCGACGTATTGTTTATGCTGTTGCCATTACTTATATATGCATAAAGGGTCCTGATTAAATCGAATTCTTTATCAATCGCGAGCAATTTGCCGATATGCTGGTCAACAAAGCGCTCAATCAGAACTTCATCCTGTATTTGGAACAGCACGCTTTCAAGTCCGAGTTTTTTAAAATAAGAAACATGTGTTTCTTCGTTTGTGGCGCGCAATGCAGCCAATGTTTCATTGTAAAGCAGCGCGATATCCATAAACTTCTCGATCACCGTGCTGACGCCGATGCAGAATTTGTATTTGGAGAAGCGCCGCAGGCAATATTTGAACAAGTGATCAATAAATTTGGCTTGCGAAATGTTCAAATTCTCAAAAGAAGGATATTCAATCAAAATAATGATTTTGTCGAGTTTTTGCGAAACGATTGCATTGATATTGCGTTCATTCAAAAAAAGGTAGATGGAGCGAATCAATTCTTCATTAAAGGCGATCTCGTTTTCGATTTCCTTTCGGTCGCGGTCAATCGTCAGCATCCAGTAAGACGAAGAGGAATCGAAATTCAAATAATAAGAGACTTTGTACATTTCTTCTTCCGTTAAACGGCGTTCCAGAATATCGTCCAAGAAACTGCGTTTGATGTTCTGCTCGGTATTAATCTTAATGTTCTCATTCAGCAGGATAATCGAAGACGTCAGCCCTGCTTTTTCAATGACCATATAATCGAGTTCGGTGGGCTCCTCTTCCCCACTATAAGCGAATGAGCAATAACCTTTTATTCTCTGTTCATAGAAAACAGGCGTGCGCAGCAGTGAAATGCCTTCGGAATAACGGGTAAAAACGGTGTGTTTTGACTGGAACTTTTGCAGATCAAGCGGCGTATCCAAATGCCCCGCCTGCACAAGGATTTGATGATTCTCATCTTCTATAAAGGCCGTCAATCCCGTAGTTTCATATAAAATGTCAACAATCTTCTGGATTCCCTGTTTTGACAGCAATTCCTCAATCAAACGCTGATGGATGTCATTCGCTTTGGTCAGATGGTCGCGCTCAGCCTTCAATTTCTCAGTCACTTCATCCAGTTCCTTAATGATGCTGGTGCCCTGGTAATAGCCTTGTTCACTCGTAATTTCTTCTCCCCATTTTTCAATCGGCATGCAGATGGATTTGCATTGCTCATGGCCCATCGCCCGGCACTCTATTTCTTTTACCAGGACCGGCTGCTGCAAGACGGTTGACAGGTAGCCGCTGGCATAGCCGCATAATGTATGGCAAACCGGCTCGGTGCTTAAATCATTTGCTTTTAAATATTGCTCCGCCTCGAATGTATTGACCCATAGCACCTCAATAAACTCCAGCTGCTCCTGTTCCGTACGCACTTCCAGAACTTCCACTTTATCCAGATAGCCATGCAGCATGTGGAATTTTGCCCCGGCATATACGGCTTCCCAAACGTCTTCCCATTCAAACAGTTTCGCTTTTTCACCGTCACTTACCCCGCAATGCCAACCATATCGGGTAAAGACTCCTTTCGTCCGGTCTTTGCCGATGACGTTGAAGAGTTCTTTTTTCAATGCAGTTCTTGCTTCAATCGGGATGGTGATCACCCGGTCATATAATTCAGTTACAGCGGTTTCTTTCTGGGAGTTAAATACGTCACTCAATTTTAACTGCTTAGATTTCATTCCCATTCCCCCTCATCTAAATGTTGCAAGCTTCTAACTTTCAAATCTTTCCTTATTATCATTCCGGAATATCGTTTATTGAATATAGTAAATCGATATATTTAGAAAGGCATTCACAACTGAGTTTCTATATTATTAAAATACAAAATTAATATTTTAACAACTCCTAATTTTCCGATAAATCGTTATATTAGGAAACCTTTTAGATTTTTTGCGCTAAAATAAACAGAGAATTGCTACTGTTCGTTTGTATTTTTAGCATTCCAGAGCTGATATTCTCAAGGTGTAAGATTTTCACTGTTCACCAATCCAATTGCATCCAGCCATCAAGAAACCGCTGGAAATAAAAAAGTAAGCGGTTACAATAAGCCGGGCTTAAGCCAACATATCATAATGCAGAGGAGAATGAAAATGGATGATTTGTTATTCAGACAAGCAATGGGGAAATTCGCAACGGGGGTCACGGTCTTAACGACGGCTCATGAAGGGGATATCCACGGAATGACCGCGAATGCATTCATGTCGGTGTCACTGGATCCGAAGCTGGTCGTGATTTCTATCGGACACAAGGCACGGTTTTTAGAAAAAGTAACTCAGTCAAATCGATTTGCGGTCAATATTTTAGCTGAGGACCAAGAATACCTTTCCAACCATTTTGCTGGAAAGCCGCAAGGAGATGTACAGTTTGCCTCTTTGGATGGCCTGCCGGTACTCGACGGTGCAGTTGCACAAATAACATGTGATGTCGCCTCGACTTACGTGGAAGGCGACCATACCTTATTTATCGGGAAAGTGACCGCTATCCAGCTGGAAGAAAAAAATCCGCTGCTCTTTTATTCCGGGAAATACCGTGAAGTAACCACTCTTGAAACAAATAAAGCATAAGTAGGTGAGACAATGGAACTCGAGAAAATCGCACAGAAATTGCGGGATGCAGAAATAGATAAGCGCCCCATCGCTCCTTTAACGGAAACGGAAGCGGGTATTACAGCCGATGACGCCTACCGGATTCAATTGCATCAGATTCAACAGAAAAAGAACGAAGGCGCCGAAGTCAAAGGCTTGAAAATCGGCTTGACGAGCAAAGTGATGCAGGAAATGCTGAATGTCCATACACCGGATTACGGATTCGTCCTCGATTCGATGGTGTTTGAAGAAGCCCGCGCAATCGATGCAGAACGGTTTATCCAGCCAAAAGTGGAATTTGAAATCGCCTTCGTCTTCAAGGAAGCGCTGAAAGGACCGGATGTGACGATCGAAGATGTGATCCGCGCGACGGATTACGTCGTTCCGTCCATCGAGATCATCGACAGCCGGATCGAAGACTGGCGCATCAAGTTTGAAGACACCGTGGCCGACAACGGTTCCTCGGCCGGCGCACTGTTGGGGTCCAAACAAACGGCGTTAGCGGATATCGATATCGCCAATATCGGCATGACGGTCTATAAAAACGGTGAAGCGATCGACCAAGCGTCAAGCAGCGCGGTGCTCGGCAATCCGCTGAATGCTGTCGTCTGGCTGGCCAATGAAGTGGGCCGCTATGATATCGCAATCGAGCCAGGCATGTTCGTGTTATCCGGCGCGTTATCCAAAGCCCTGCCGTTTTCAGCCGGCGACCGTTTCACGGCGGATTTCGGGGAACTTGGCGATGTCAGTATTTCATTCCAACCGGCAGAGGTGACAAAATGAGCAAATTAAAAGTAGGAATCATCGGTTCTGGAAATATCGGAACGGATCTCATGTATAAAATCGAGCGCTGCGATTCGCTCCAAATGAGTGTCATGGTCGGGATCGACCCTGATTCTGAAGGCCTGAAACGCGCAAAGGACGCTGGCTATACCGCCATTTCCAACGGCATTGACGGGTTGATGGAGCAGCTCGATCTGATCGATATCGTTTTTGATGCGACGAGTGCCTATGCCCATAAAGCGCATAACGATCTATTGACGGCTGCCGGAAAGAAAGTCATTGATTTGACGCCGGCGGCAATCGGGCCGTTTACGGTTCCTCCTGTCAACTTGAAGGCGAATTTCGAATCGCCGAATGTCAATATGGTGACATGCGGCGGACAGGCAACGATTCCGATTGTCCATGCCATCAGCCGGGTTGTGCCGGTGGCGTATGCGGAAATCGTGGCAACGGTTGCCAGCAAAAGCGCCGGTCCGGGAACACGCGCCAACATCGACGAATTCACCCACACCACTGCTCGTGCCATCGAAAAAGTCGGCGGAGCTGAAAAAGGAAAAGCGATCATTATTTTGAACCCTGCCGAGCCGCCGGTTATTATGCGTGACACGGTCAATGCATTGATCAAAGACGCAGATTTCGATAAAGCGGAAGTGACCGCTTCAATCGAAAAAATGGTAGCTTCAGTTCAGGAATATGTTCCGGGCTACCGTTTGCGGGGAGCGCCGCAGTTTGACGGACAGCGTGTATCGGTGTTTTTGGAAGTTGAAGGTGCGGGCGATTTCTTCCCTGCCTATTCCGGCAACTTGGATATCATGACCGCTGCTGCGGCAAAAGTGGCAAACGAAATGGCAAAAGAGCTAATCGCGGCAAACGCGTAAGGAGAGGGACTAATGAAAAAGAAATCATTTGAAATCTTAGATGTAACACTCCGTGACGGAAGCCATGCGATGTCCCATGCGTTCACGCCACAGCAAGTGCGTGATACAGCAAGAGGGCTGGACGCGGCAGGCGTCCGCTATTTCGAAGTTTCCCACGGGGACGGCCTTGGCGGATCGTCTTTGCAATACGGTTTGTCTGCCCATGACGAGCTCGAGCTGATCGAAATTGCAGCGGATGAATGCAAGCAGGCGGAAGTTTCCGTCTTATTGATCCCCGGCATCGGTGTCAAAGGCGATTTGCAGGATGCGGTAAAAGCCGGAGCCAAGATGGTGCGCGTCGCGACGCATGTCACGGAAGCGGACGTCGCAGCGCAGCACATTGCGCTCGGGCGCGAACTGGGCTTGAAGACGGTCGGTTTTCTGATGATGTCCCATATGGCTGACGTCCAGAAAATCGTTGAACAAGCCAAGCTGTTTGAAAGCTACGGTGCGGAAGTCATTTATGTCACGGACTCGGCAGGGTATATGCTGCCGCAGGATGTCACCGAGCGCATTTCCGCCTTGAAGCAATCCGTCGGCTGTGAAATCGGCTTCCATGGCCATAATAATCTGTCGATGGCCATGGCCAATACGATTGCGGCTGTTGAAGCGGGTGCCACCTATATCGACGGCAGCCTACGCGCATTAGGTGCCGGCAGCGGCAACACCCAGACGGAAGTGATGGTCGCTGTGCTTGAACGCCTCGGCTATCAGACCGGCATCGATCTTTATAAGATCATGGATGCTGCCAATGATGTCGTCACCCCATTCATGCCGCGGCCTCAGGAAATCACCGGCTCCAGCCTGGTGATGGGCTATTCAGGCGTTTATTCAAGTTTCCTTTTGCATACACAAGTGGCCGCGAAACGCTTCGGCGTTGACGAACGCGATATCCTGGTGGAACTTGGCCGCATGAAAGCGGTCGGTGGCCAGGAAGATTTGATCTATGACGTTGCCCAAGGAATAGCAGTTCAAAAATAGTACGGTTCGGGAGGGCTTTTTATGCAAACAATTCATTTAACAAGCCAAAACATGCAGCAATGGCAAAATCACTTTCCACAGCAGACAGTTGCGATCGGTTTTTTTGATGGTTTGCATAAAGGCCACTTGTCCGTCATTCAAGAAGCGAAACGTTTAGCGGATGATTACGGGGTTTCAGCTGCGGTCATGAGCTTTTTCCCCCATCCAAAAACGGTCTTGTCCAAAGGGGCGGCTCCGTTCCAGTACTTGATGCCGCTTGAAGAAAAACAGGCGGTGCTTGAGGAGCTTGGCATTGATACGTTGTTTCTGGTCCATTTTGACCATGACATCGCCGGCATCCCCCCTGCTGATTTTGTCGAAACTTTTTTGACCGGGCTGAACGCCATCCATGTGGTATGCGGCGGTGATTTCCACTACGGTGCGCGGGGCAGCGGAAATACGCAGTCACTCGCCGAACAAGGCGAAGGGCATTTCAACGTATCCGTCGTCGAGCTGGTCGAATACGGCGGAGAAAAAATCAGCTCCACCCGCATCCGACAAGCGTTGGCACAAGGAAACATTTCCATCGTGCGCAAGCTTTTGGGGAAATTCTATTCCGTGAATTGGTGTCCCAAAAACGGCTTGCTTCCCTTCTATTCCTTGCCAGCGCCTGGGAAATACGAAGTAAAGCTGTACCATAACGATGAAACCGTCGTGTGCAAAGCACAGGTGCTGAATGACAAGGAAGCGAAGTTCACTTACGATTTCAGCCGCTGGAGCCACGGGGTTAAAATCGAATGGATCCGGGCGGTGGAAACTCTTTAGCGAGTGCTTCCAGCCTTTTACCGCTTGGAAATCAAGGGTTTTTTCATTCATAAGCAATACCTCATTGCGAAAAAAGAGCTTGGGTTGATTACCCAGCTTTTTTCTTTTCTTATTTTGTCCTTTTGACGGAATTCGGATTCAAGAAGACAGATAAAAAGGCTGCAAATTCAATAATGAGTTTGCAGCCTTTTCTCAATTTTATTATTCAAAAATTGCCCGCTATTGCATTTTAGGCAAGATCTACTTTCTCAAAATGCTCTACCACCGGAAACGGTTCATAAAAATGATGCAATAACTGTTTCCATTCCAGGTATTCCGCTGACTGCCTAAAACCGACTGTATGGTCTTCTAATCTTTCCCATTCCACTAACAGCAAATATTTCCCTTCCGCTTCTATACA
Source organism: Planococcus sp. 1R117A (assembly GCF_051417975.1). Taxonomy (NCBI): domain Bacteria; kingdom Bacillati; phylum Bacillota; class Bacilli; order Caryophanales; family Caryophanaceae; genus Planococcus; species Planococcus sp. 1R117A. The sequence goes on from NZ_JBPRLO010000001.1 coordinate 852,635, forward strand.
TCGCTGCAGCTCATGTGACACATAACCTTTCATCGAAGAAATGATGGAAGATGCCTGTCTGAAGGCCTTCTCGTATTCTTTTTCCATTCCCGGTTTGACGTAAAGCGCTGCGGCTTCTAAAATCATCTAATCACTCCTCAGTTAAATCTTATCTTTCTGAACAATACGATTACCTCTATATAATAATTCTGTTTAACTCCACTGATTCCTGTTAGAAAAGGTAATAGAATTTGAGTACTGCATTGCCTTTTCAGCAGATCAAAAATTTCAGTCTGTCTTTGGGCATTTTACTGGCCCATTTTTTCATGTTACAGTGTTTCGGGATAAGAAGGACGAAATGTAACTGGTTTAAAGTTTATGTGCATGGCAAAAATCATGAATCTGAGGTGGAGAAAATGTACAAATTGATTATGGCATTGATGGCTGCGGCTCTGATCCTGACGGCTTGCAATAATAAGGAAGAAGGACAAACAGCTGGTCAAAATCCATCTGTAAAAAGCGCAAGTTCTGAGCAATGGGCTTCATTGCCTGAATATCAATCTATTATTGAACAGACCGGCAGCGAAGAATACCACTTCCAAACCACGGCAGACAATGAAGATAAACGCATCTTGCTGTTAGCCGATAAAAGCGGCACAGAACAATACAAAACGATTTTCATCAAAAATACCAGCCGCTTAAAGATTATCAATCTAAAAGATGAAGGACAGGTTTTCAACGAAATTTTAGATGCAAATTAGAAGTTTTCCCCCTAACCGGTTCAATCGGATCGCACGTATCATTACCATGAGAAAACCCCGAATGACAACCCTTTGAAGCGGGTATCATTCGGGGTTTTATGAGCATTGTCAGGTTGTTGGATTTGCTGGATATCAGCAGACCACATAACATCCCCGTTCTAAATACATTGAAACAAACGGAGTTTTATGGTAAATTTATATAGATATACGCCAAATATTATTATTACGTAGAATATCCCTAATTTATATTATATCCGATGCTTTTCAGTTTGTCAAACCCGATTTTTTAAGGAGTGGGAGCTATGGATTCAGAGTTTCAGCAGGAACAAAAACGAGTGGACGGTGTCATCGGGACCATCGCGGACCAGATCAGCAGTTTAGAGAAAGAAACGTCTCAGCGCCGGAACGAACTGGTGAATACACGCAGGCATTTCTGGGATGAAATCAAAGTGAATGTTGACAGCTTCGACGATTATTTGGAAACCATTATCGGCTTGAGGCAAGAAGCGCAAATTTTATCGACAAACCAAAGCACAGAACGGCTGGCGTCGCAGAAACTGGCCAAGCTTCGGCGTATGCGGGAAGTTCCTTACTTTGGCCGCATCGATTTCCTGGAACAAGGAGAAGCTGCTGCGGAACAGATTTATATTGGAATTTCCACGCTGATGGATGCCAGCGGTGAAAATTTTCTTGTTCATGACTGGAGAGCGCCGGTCTCGAGTGTCTACTATGAATACCAGACAGGACCGGCCAGCTATTCAACCCCTGGCGGCGAAGTCGAAGGGGCATTGGAGAAAAAGGTGCAATACCTGATCCGCGGCGGTGTTCTGCAATCGATGTTCGATACGAGCCTGACCATTGGAGACGAGATTCTGCAGCAGGTGCTTGGCAAAGGCACCGACAAACAGATGCACAGTATCGTAGCGACCATTCAGCAGGAGCAAAACCGGATCATCCGCCATGACCACGGCAAGCTGCTCATTGTCCAAGGCGCAGCCGGCAGCGGCAAGACATCGGCCGCCCTGCAGCGGATCGCTTATTTGCTCTATAAATACCGGACCCATCTGAATCCGGATCAAATCATTCTGTTTTCGCCGAATTCGATGTTCAATAGTTACGTCTCCAACGTGCTGCCGGAACTCGGCGAAGAAAATATGCAGCAAGTGACCTTCCAGGAATACCTGGACCACCGGCTAGGCGAAGAGTTTCAGCTTGAAAATCCCTATGCACAATTGGAATATGTCTTCACGGCTGCACACACTCCTGCCTATCAATCCAGAGTTGCGGGCATCCGCTTTAAAGCCTCCCGCTCTTTTTTCGAAGCGCTCGAATCTTATCGGAAGTCGCTGGAAAGTTCCGGTATGCAATTCAAAGACATCACTTTCAGAGGAAAGCCGGTTGTCAGCGCCCAGCAAATAGCGGACCGCTTTTACAGCAGCGACACTTCCCTCCGTTTCCATAACCGCCTTGAAAAATTGAAGGGCTGGCTGCTGAAGAAAATAAATGACCGGCAAAAGGACGAAGTTGATGAACCCTGGGTACAGGACAGAATCGAGCTGCTCAGCAATGATGATTACCATAAAGCCCGGGTCTATTTAGCAAAAAAACAAGGACTCCAAAGTGAAGAGATGGCCGATTTCGAGGTTAAACCAGAAGCTCTTGCCCGGTTGATTGTCCAGCAGAAATTCAAGCCATTGCGCAAACGCGTCCGGGCGTTTGGCTTTATTGACATTAAAGGGCTGTACCGGCAGCTGTTTGCCGATCCCAAGCAAATCAGCCAGTGGATAGACGGGGAAACTCCGGCGGAATGGCCGGAGATTTGCCAGGCGACATTGGAAATGCTCGATGAAAGAAAACTGTCTTACGAAGATGCTACGCCGTTTTTGCTGATAAAGGAATTGATCCAGGGCTTTCAGGCCAATAGCTCAATCAAACACGTGGTTGTCGACGAAGCGCAGGATTATTCCCCGTTTCAATTCGAGTTTCTGAAGCGTTTATTTCCATCGGCAAAAATGACGGTGCTTGGCGACTTTAACCAGGCGATATTTGTCCATGCAAGCGAAACGGATGACTTTCACATGCTGATGAATTTATACGGACCGGAGGAAACGGAAGTGATCAACATGGCGCGCAGCTACCGCTCCACCAAGCCGATTATTGAATTTACACGCCGGCTCATCCCGAATGGCGACCGGATTATCCCTTTCGAACGCGACGGCGAGCGGCCCGTACTGACACAAGTAGCCGATCATGCCGAACTGCATCGCTGCATTGCCTCTAAAGTCGCGGCTCTGCGGAAGCTCCGTTATAACAGCATCGCCATCATCTGCAAATCGCTCGAGGAAAGCAAACGCGCCTACGAAGCTCTGTCTGGTATTGAAAGTATCAAGCTTTTAAAGAGCGGCACGGCTGAATACGAGCAGGGAATTGTGGTCATCCCGTCGTATTTGGCCAAAGGCATCGAATTCGATGCGGTCATCATTTATGACGCATCCCGCCAGGTTTACGGCGATGACAGCCTCCGCCGAGTGTTTTATACTGCCTGCACCCGGGCGATGCATGAGCTGCAGCTTTACAGTGTTGGTGAACCGATGCCGCTGCTGCAAAACGTCCTGCAGGAAAGTTCAGTCCAAGATTGAGTCAACGGCAAAAAGAACGTCCGCAAAGTGGCAGCCACTTGACGGACGTTCTTTTCTTTTCGGATGGATCAATCTGCTGCTCAGGATTCTTCGCTTCTGTATTCCAGAATATCCCCCGGCTGGCAGTCCAGTGCTTTGCAGATTGCTTCTAGCGTGGACAGCCGGACCGCTTTCGCCTTGCCGTTTTTCAGGATGGACAAGTTCGCCATCGTGATGCCCACCCGTTCTGAAAGTTCGGTAACGCTCATTTTCCGTTTTGCCAGCATAACGTCAATATTGATTATAATCGCCATATCATTCACCTCAGACCGTTAAATCGTTTTCAGATTTTATATCGATGGCATTCTGCAGCAGTTTTTGAAGGACTGCCGCGAAGACAGCAATCACAATGGAACTGAATGTAATGATCATGCCGATTCCGCCTAGGCCCGGCGCATCGTCCACTTGCGCCATGTGCAGGATGATCGGCAGGCACAGAACGTACAGGACGGTGATCGTGATGGCGCAGTATTTGATGTTCTTCAGCGCCTTCACCGATAATTCCGAGAAAGCGATGTTCTTGTCAATATAGCCCAGCAGCTTCAGCGACTGATACAGCGCCGTAAAATACGCAATTGCCGAGATATACATGGCGATTCCAAAGAAGTATTGCAAAAAAGCCCATTGCGGAATAATCTCTGCTACAAACGAAGACAGCGGAGGCACCACGAATATGCAGATCGCCAGAATCGGAATTGCCATAAGAATAATAACTGCCTTTAAAAAGAGTGTTTCACGTTTCATCTAAAGCACCTCGCTTATTTGTTTTCATTTTGATTCTATCACGTTATTTATCGTTTATCAATAAACAAATATCGATTTTTGTTATATTGTTATTCTTATTTCTGTTTTCTCGATTTCAGGCAAACCAAAAAGCATTCCCGGTTGCACGGGAATGCTCCATTACTTTAAGCTTTGAAAGTCCATCGTGTAATTAAAGGCGTCAGCCGCCGATTACGAGCTGATAGCGTTCGGCGGCATTATAGATTTGCCGTGCTTTTTCAATAACCGGACGGTCGACCATTTTGCCTTCGAACATGAAAACCCCTTGGCCTTTTGCTTCGTTCTCTACATACAGCAGCACTTTCACTGCCCAATCGATTTCTTCGCGGGACGGACTGTAGACTTCGTGGATGATTCCCAGCTGTTTTGGATGGACCGCCATTTGGCCGTTGAAGCCGAGTGCCCGGGCAGACCTTGCCCGTTTCTGCAGGCTTTCTTCGTTGTGGACGTCTGGAAAAACGGTATCGTAGATTCCGCTGATGCCTGCCGCCTTTGCATAAGTGACGATCCGGGAACGCGCGTAAAGCGCCTCAAGGCCCGCTTCCGTCAACGTCAGATCCACATCCACCGCATAGTCGATGGCGCCGAACGCCACTCCGCTGATGTTCGGATTGCTGAAGATGTCTTCCAGGCGGATGATCCCGGCCGCCGTCTCGATCAGCGCAATGAGTTCCCCTTCACTCCCCATCCCTTCCCAGGTTTCCGCTGCCTGTTCGCTGCTTTCCGTTTTCGGCAGCATGATGCCGGTGACGTTTTCATGCCGCGCCAGTTTGACGTCTTCTTCATACCATTCAGTATCATACTGGTTGACTCTCAGGAAAATGGGTTTGGCGGGCTTGTCGCCCAGTTCATCCAGCGCTTCCTTGATAACGGCTCGGGCTCCATCTTTGTCATCAGGATGGACGGCATCTTCCAAATCCCAGAGAAGCGCATCCGCCTCGCTATTGACCGATTTCAATAAACGCTCTTTTTTCGTCCCCGGTGTAAACATCAAACTTCGATAAATCATCTTTTTGCCCCCTCGTTAAATGATTCCTTCTTTTTTCAACTGTTCAATGTCTTCTGTGCTCAATCCCAGTTCTCCGTACAGGCTTTCGTTGTATGATCCCAATTCCTGCCCGGTATGACGGATTCCTCCTGGTGTACGGGACAGTTTCGGAGCCACATTGAGCATCTTCACCGTTCCGAAATGCTCATCCGGCACGTCCGTGATATTTTCACGGTGATTAAAATGCGGGTCTTTGACAATATCCTCGACTGTATAGACCGGCGCAATCGTCGCTTCGAACCGGATAAAGCGCTCCAGGATTTCATCTTGCGTATACTGCTTCATCCAGTCGGCGATGATCGCTTCCAGTTCGTCGATGTGTTCCAAGCGCTTCTGGTTGGTGGCGAATTTAGGGTTGGCGATCAAATCCTCCCGGCCGATGGCTTTGAAAATCCGCTCCACAATCGGCTGCGATGTTCCGGAGATGGCCAGCCATTTATGGTCTTTCGTTTCGTACAGATTCCGCGGCACTGTCCAGCCGGTACGGTTCCCTTTCCTTCCTGGAATAACGCCAAGCTGGTCGTATTCCATCACTTGGTTGCCAAGCATTCCCATAAGTGCTTCGTAAATCGGCAAGTCGATATACTGTCCCCGTTTTTCTTCCGAATGATCGCGCTCGAAAATCGCCACCATCGTTGCGTAGGCTCCCATGAGTGCTGTGGCGTAATCGGCAAGCGCAAAACTGGGCAGCACCGGCCCCCTGTCCGGGAAGCCATTGACTTGTGCAAAGCCCGACATCGCTTCAGCAAGCGTGCCGAAGCCTGGCCGTTCCTTGTAAGGCCCTTCTTCCCCGAAGCCTGATACCTTCACGACAATCAAACCGGGATTGTTTTTGGACAGTGATTCATAGGTGATATTCCATTTTTCCAGCGTTTTCGGCCGGAAATTCGTGATCACCACATCCGCCGTTTCCGCAAGCTTATGGAACAGTTCCTGTCCTTTCGGCGTACTGAAGTTGAGAGTGATCGGTTTTTTGTTGCGGGACACCAGTTTCCATTCAAGCGATTCTCCGCCCTTATGCCGGCCGGCGTTTCTTAGCGGATCTCCCGCCGGATGCTCCACTTTGATCACTTCAGCCCCGAAATCACCCAGATATGTAGCAAGCATGGGACCTGCCAGCACGGTTGAGGCATCAATAACCCGAAGCCCTTCGAGCGGCAGTTTGTTCTGTTGTTCCATCGCTATCAGCTCCTTTCGTTAATCCGCAGGTTGTTGCAAACATTTTCGAATATTTCGTTAATCATATATTTTATTGCGAATAATGTAAACAAAGGGACTATTAAGAGCCAGGCAGGTCACTCCTGCTTCTAGAAGCAAAGTAATCCCCGCATGAAGAATCAGCAAAAGCTTCTTTGTTGCGGGTTGTACCCGGCAAATACGAAATCTTTGATAACCTTACGTCATACTTCAAGCTTTCCTTTCCACAAGAAAAAAGCCTTCCAGTCGGAGGCCTTTTCCTTTTTTATATGGTTATTCATCTTATTTCAATTGGCATGCAGCAGCCATATCGTGTAGCAGCTCGCGTAACCGGCACTGCCACGTTTCTGTAACCACTGCATGGATTAAATATACCCTAATTCGCAACAATAAACACAGAAAATTCTTGAAATTAATGTATTATTCAAGAATTTTTCAGCATTTTACCCTGCACTTTTTTCTCTCCAAGAACCGGTGATGTTCCAGTTTCATCCTGCTATTTTTCAGCCAGTCCCATTTATTTTATTCGCAGTCTCATAGACCTATTCACCCTATGGAATTCGATTCAAAATAGAAAATTTTTAATAAACTTAACGAAATGCCATTGACTTTCTCAATTGCCTCCCTATAATTGAGATTGAGAATTGTTTTCAATTAGCTTCTCAACTACATAAACAAAGGGAGAGACATCGATGAATAAACTTTTTTATCTCGTTTTAGCTTTTGTACTTCTTGTCCTATCGGCTTGTGGAAGCAGCACGGCATCCCAACCTGCAGCAGGAGATGCACCTGAGGAAACACCGGAAAGTACGGAAGTCAATTTATATACAGCGCGCCATTACGACGTGGACGATGAACTATACAAGAAATTTGAAGAAGAAACCGGTGTGAAAGTGAACGTCATCAAAGGGGAAGCGGACGAACTGCTTGAACGCATCAAACGCGAAGGGGATGGAACCGAAGCCGATCTGTTTTTGACTGCTGATGCCGGGCGCCTATTCCGTGCGAAAGAGGAAGGTTTGCTGCAGGCTGTCTCAAGTGACGTGCTGGACAAGCAAATTCCCGAAAACTTCCGTGACACGGACCAAATGTGGTACGGCTTGACCAAGCGCGCACGCGTCATTGTCTATAATAAAGAAACAGTGAAGCCGGAAGAATTATCGACTTACGAAGCATTGACAGAAGACCAGTGGAAAGGCCGCGTCTTGATCCGCGGTTCAGAAAACGTCTATAACCAGTCTTTGCTGGCTTCTTTCATCGAAATCAATGGTGAACAGCAAGCAAAAGAATGGGCGGCAGGTCTTGTAAATAATTTCGCCCGCGACCCTGAAGGCGGAGACCGCGACCAGGCGAAAGCCATCATGGCCGGTGTCGGCGATGTTGCAATCATGAACACTTATTACTTCGGGCAATTGCTGAATTCTGAAGACCCGGCTGAAGTGGAAGTGGCAAAAGGCCTCGGCGTTTTCTTCCCTAATCAGGAAACGACTGGGACTCACGTAAACGTAAGCGGTGCCGGCGTTGTCAAAACATCGAAGAATAAAGAGAATGCCATCAAATTGCTTGAATTCCTATCCGCTCCTGAAGCGCAAGGAACATTTGCGGAAGCGAACTACGAGTACCCTGTAAATGAAGAAGTCGAACCGACTGAATTGCTGAAATCATGGGGCGACTTTAAAGAACAGGACATTCCGTTGTCTGTTCTAGGCGAAAACAACGCCAAGTCAATTCTGATCTTTAACGAAGTAGGCTGGAAATAATCTGTCAGAACAACCCTTGCCGCGTGTTTGCGGCAAGGGATTTCTTGCTCTAGGAAGGAGTGACCTGAAACATGCAAAGAAGATTGGCAAATTTCAATACCTGGACGATTGCAGCCATCGTCATCATTGCCGCATTGTTTTTGCCGAACTTAACGATTGTGGCAGGCCTGTTCTCCCCTTCAAATGAAAACTGGGAACATATGAAAGAGTTTGTGCTGTGGTCGTTTGTCAGGACTTCGCTGATCCTGGTTGCAGCTACTGCCATTTCGACTATTTTTATCGGATTGAGCCTGGCTTGGCTCATTGCCCAGTACCAGTTCCCTTTCAGGCGATTCCTGAAATGGGCGCTGATTCTTCCGCTTTCCATCCCGCCTTTTATCGGCGCCTATACTTATCACGGGATTGTCAATTACACTGGAATTATTCAGACAACGCTGCGTGAGGGTTTTGGAATGAAATTGAATCCTGCTCATTTTGATATCATGAACTTACCGGGTGCGATATTCATTTATACGCTGTTCTTATACCCTTATGTTTATACGATTACCCAAGTATTCCTGTCCCGGCAGTCCGCTTCACTGATTGAAAGCACACGGCTGCTCGGGAAAGGACCATGGCGCACGTTTTTCCAGGTCGTCGTCCCAATATCCCGCATTTCCATCATAGCCGGCGCCAGCCTGGTCGTCCTTGAAGTGCTGAACGACTATGGCGTTGTGAAATATTATGGCATCCAAACATTCACGACGGCGATTTTTCAAACCTGGTTCGGCTTGGGCGACATCGAATCATCCATCAAGCTGGCGGCTTCTTTGATGGGCTTTGTCATTTTGATCCTGCTGCTTGAAAAAATTCTGCGCGGCAGGCGCCAATACAGTTATTCGTCCACAAAAGTCCGTCCGCTGCCGCTTATCCGGCTGACTGGCTGGAAAGCTGTTGCGGCGGCAGGGTACGGCTTTACCATCCTTTCTCTTGGATTCTTCATCCCTGTTGCCCAATTGATTGACTGGACGGTTTTAACTTTCGGAACCATTCCGATGGATGAATTTATGGCTTATATCAGAAATTCCGTCTCCGTAGCAGCAATCAGCGCTTCAGCCATTATCGTCTTCTCCTTGATTGTCGGCAATTTCACCCGGCTTGTCCGGGGCAGGATGGCAAAGCTGCTGCCGAAGCTGACGGTGCTCGGCTATTCGATTCCCGGCGCGGTCATTGCGGTAGCAGTCGTCACGGCTTTTATCGCCTTGGATGAGTTCCTGTCACCGCTTTATGCGATGGCAGGCCTCGAGGCGACACTCGTGCTCAGTGTCAGCATCGTGCTGCTCCTGGCAGCTTACATCATCCGGTTTTTCGCCATCGGCTACAGTTCCATCGAGACGGGCTATGACAAAATCGGAACCGATTTCCGGGATGCCTCCCGGCTGCTGGGAGCCGGGCTGACGAAAACTTTCTTCAAAGTGGATCTGCCCATGATGAAAAGTGCAATCATCAGCGGCTTTATCCTGGTCTTTATCGATGTATTGAAAGAAATTCCTTTAACCTTGATTTTGCGTCCGTTTAATTTTGATACCTTGTCCACCAAGGCATTCCAATATGCCAGCGATGAAAAAATCATGGAGGCTTCCCAGGCTTCCTTGTTGATCGTCGGCATCAGTGCCTTGGCGATTGTGGTCTTTTATAAGTTTCTGGAAAAGGAGTTGGACTAATTTGTTCGTATCGATTGAAAATCTTTGCTTTTCCTATTCCCATACAAAAACTGCAGCCCTTGATAAATTCTCTCTTCATATTGAAAAAGGCGAAGTGATTTCGATCCTTGGCCGGAGCGGCAGCGGAAAAAGCACCATCCTGCGCCTGCTTGCCGGACTGGAAAAACCGTCTGCCGGGAAAGTGGCGATCAAAGACCAGATTCTGGTGGATGACCAGATATTTTTGCAGCCCGAAAAACGCGGCATCGGCATGGTGTTTCAGGATTATGCGCTGTTCCCTCATATGACCGTTGCGGAAAACATCCTGTTCGGGCTGTTCCGCCTGAAGCGGCCGGAAAAAAAGAAGCGCCTGCAGGAAGTAATGGAGCTGGTGGAATTGCAGGGGTATGAAAAACGCTATCCGCATCAATTGAGCGGCGGCCAGCAGCAGCGGGTGGCGATTGCCAGAGCTCTCGCGCCGAACCCCCACCTGCTTCTGCTCGATGAGCCTTTCAGCAACCTGGATGCGGAACTGCAGGAAAAAATCCGGAAAGATTTACGGGATTTGCTGAAAAAAGCAGACATCACTTCCATCTTTGTGACGCATGATGAAAAAGACGCACATATCCTGGCCGACCGGATCGTCAAAATTCGCGACGGCTGCACCGACTTTATCGGCCGCCCGTGCGACTTGCTTGATGTATACCGCCAGGAAGCGAAAACAGCGGCAAAAATTACGGAATCCCCGGAATTGCTGCGCATCTGAACACAAAAAAACACCGCTCCAGGCTGGACGGTGTTTTTTGCTGGTTTTCTTCATTCATTTATTCCATAATGATGCCGTTAAACCGTTTCAAGCACTTGCTTGCATAAACTCTTCATCAAACTTTCGAGCATATAAGGCGTCTGGACGAACGCGCTGTCGATATGGAGCCGTTCCGTATACTGATGGGCGTCTTTTCCGAACGGCCCGACGTTCAGTACGGGAGCCTGCAGCTCCAGCATGCCGGCAAACGGGATGCTGTATGTTTTCCCCCACACCGGCGTATTGCGTTCATAGGAACTCCAGCCGTTTCCGCTGTCTTGATAATTTACATAGCTCAAATCGCACAGGCCATTGAAATAATGAATCTGGTCAACTTCGACGCCAAACTCCGCTGCCGCTTCTTTGACGGTCGCGACGCATTCTACAATGAGCGGATCTTCAGATGAATTGACCGCCGGGTAATAAGGCGGTGCGAACAAAAGGACGATGGCCGGCGCCAGCTCATGGCACTGGATCATCAGTTTATCGGCAATGCGCAGCGATTTCTCGCGTTCATCCCATTCCGGATGGTCCAGGATTTCCGCTTTCAGATGCGCTACAAAGTCGCTCCCCCGTTTGACTTCCGCGTAAGCAAGCAATTGCTCATAGCGCAGCACCCTTACTTCGCCGATCCCTTCAATCTCTTCGCGTTTGCAGAGTTCCGCATACGCTGTGTTGCACATCGCAGCCGCCTGCTTTGCTGTTTGCTCAAACAGTTCCATCACTTCCGCCGCATTGCGTTTCATCAGGAAGATATTGTACAAGGCAGTTGCCCGGTAAGGTGTCTGGGTCGAGTATTGCATTTTCAGGTCTTTTTGCTGGAGCGACACCGGCAGCGGCGTACTTTCCCCCAAGTCATTTTCATGGAATAAGGAGTTCCACTCCATCGCCTGTGTCAAAAATGAAGCGATGAAGTTGGCGGTCATGCCTTTCAGCGGTTCGCCGACATGTGTTTCTTTGCCGTAAAACAAAGCAGCCGGCATGATTTTCCCGAGCGTTCCGGAATAAATGTAATGCTTCTCATCACCCGGCTTTTGAGAAAACGCCGGTTCGCTGTTGAAGAACATTTTGTAGGACAAGCCGCGCCGGTCACGCAGTTTCACCAGTTCCTCCACTGCTGCCCGCATGCCAGTCGAATTGACTTCTTCATCCGGCACCGTCAACAGCACCAGATTGAGCGGCCATTGTTCGGTGCTTGCTTTTTCAAGGAGTGCCATATGGAGAGCCAGCCCCATTTTCATATCCATCGTGCCGCGGCCGAACAGGTACTGGCCGGATTCGAGATCAAGGCGCGCTTCATCGGGCAGCTCGTGCTTCCGTTCGAAAAGCTTTTGCGTCAGTTCTTCCGGACGGCACGCGAGCACTTCCAAGTCGCCGTATTCCTCCGTCTGGACAGTGTCAAAATGGCTGATGAGCACAATGGTGTCCACCGCTTCCGGATGTTCATAAAGCGCCATCAGCAAATTTCGTCCCGTATCCGCTTCGTGAAGAGCCAAAAAGTCGGGATGCTGCTGAAAATAAGCAAGTTTCCGCAATTTCTCCCTCACTTTAAAAGGAAAATCCTTTTCTCCTTCAGTCAGCGTCCGGCTTTCCCAGCTGACCAATTCACATAACAGCGATCGTAGACGGGCAGGCGTTCCCCACAACAATTTTTCCACTCCATATTCCTCCTTATTTGACCGGTTCCACTTCCACTTCTGCCGGGGCAGAGTTTCTTTTTTCAAGTTTTACTTTATAGAAGACCATGCAGGCGATGAAAAATCCAATGCCGTATAACAGCCCGATTCTCTGTGTCGGGTCAAATGCCAAGAACCCAAGAATGAGCAGGCAAAATGCGATGCAGAAGATCGGGACGAATGGATAAAAAGGCACTTTGAATTTCAGATCCGCTGTATTTCCTCCCGCTTTTACATAGCGGTAGCGGAACATCAATTGGGAAGCCGCAATTCCCATCCACGAAATTGTCACTGAAATGCCGGCGATCGACATCAGCAAGATGAAGACCGTGTCCGCTTCCATGACGCTGGTCAACAGCGACAGCAATGAAAACATCATGGTAAAGATCAATGCCGCGAGCGGTACCTTACGTTTCGTCAGTGTACTGAACACCCGTGGTGCCATGCCCTCATTGGCCATCGCCCATAGAAGCCGGGTTGAAGCGTACAGGCATGAGTTGCCCACTGACAGGATGGCCGTCAGAATGACAAAGTTCATGATGCCTGCTGCGTAAGGAATCCCGGCTACATCCATCAAGGTTACAAACGGGCTGGCCAATAGCCCCAGTTCAGAAGCAGGGAAAATGGCTGACAGGATAATGATGGATGCGATATAAAAGACAATAATGCGGAACAAAATATTGCGGATGGCTTTCGGGATATTCTTTTCCGGATTTTCTGTTTCTCCGGCGGCAATCCCCACCAACTCAGATCCCTGATACGAGAAAATGACGTTCATCATCGTGACGAATATAATGGCGATGCCTGCCGGGAACAAACCTGCAGGGGCCAGGTTTTCCATAAACGGCGCCGGACGGTCCGCAAGCGGAATCAGGCCGAAAATAGCAGCGGCTCCAATGACGATAAACAGCAGAAGTGCCACCACTTTAATGCCCGCAAACCAGAACTCCGCTTCCGCGAAACCTCTTGTCGTCAATGCGTTCAGCGCGAACAAGAGAACCACGAAGATCGCACACCAGATCCAGACCGGTGTTTCCGGGAACCAGTACTTCATCAGAATGCCGGCAGCGGTAAATTCGACTCCCGCTGTGGCAGCTGATCCTACAAAATACATCCATCCCAGCGAAAAGCCGGCTGACGGGCTGATGTATTTCGATGCATATGTCTGGAAAGAACCGGTGACCGGCATATGGACGGCAAGTTCACCCAGACAGACCATGACCATGTATAAAATGAGGCCGCCGATCAGGTAACCGATCAATGCCCCTCCAGCACCAGATTGGTTAATCGTATACCCTACATTTAAAAACAGGCCGGTGCCGATGACCCCTCCAAGCGAAAGCATAAACAGATGGCGGCTTTTCATGGAACGGTTCAACTGGTTCGCAGCTGGCACTTCCGGTGTTTTGATCATAAAAGTTCCCCTTCCCCGTTGTTATTTTTTGAACACCCCATATCCCTTTTAAAAGCGCAGCGACAGGCAGCTGAGTCCTCCGTCATGTTTCTGGAATTCCGACATTTCAAGTTCAATGGTTTCCAGCCCGCGTTCTGCGAGTTTGCGTTTCGTGTCATCAAAGCCTTTTGGAATGATGACGTAGTCGTTGACTTTGATGCAGTTCGCCGAATACTCGTCTGCATCGGGAATTTCCACTTTTTCATACTGCTCAAAATCCGGATGTCCTAAAAATTCTCCGGCTGCTGCAATCGTGTTGTTTCCAAGATAAGCGATGCCTGTTTTCAGGTGGAAAAACTCCTGCAATTCCACAATCGTGGCCGTGTACCCTTCCGTTTCGACAATGTTCTTGAATTGCTCTGCCCCTTCACGGTTGGTGCGTTCTGAAATGCCGACATAAAAATGCTTGTCCACTTGCAGAACATCTCCTCCGTCAAGCGTGCCGGGCGAGGTGATGTAGTGGAATTTCGAGTAGAACTTTTTCAGGACCGCTTCGATTTCTTCTTTTTCGCCGTTCCGGCTGTCTGCGCCCGGATTGGCGATAATGGCAAATTCCGGCGTTAAGACTGCCGCGTCTTCGACGAATGTCGAATCGGGATATTCCTCGCTTTCCGGCAAATGCGTCACTTCAACGCCACACGCTTTCAATGCTTCAACATAAGCGGCATGCTGCTCAAGCAGGCGCTCATAATCCGGTGTGCCAAGATCTGAAGTGGTTAATCCGTTAACATAGCTTTTTCCAGGTGTTTTTACGATGACATTTTTAAACATGTGATAAGCTCCTCTTTTCTGAAATTGGTACCCGTACTGCCGGGCTTGTCAGGCACGTTGGCCCTCCTGTTCCTTTGACGCTGATTTCTTCACCTTTGTATTCGTATACCGTTGCCCCTGCCTGCTCCAACTGCTGCTTGGTCGACTCATTGCCGGCCACCATGATGCAGACGCGCGGCGCAACCGCCAGCACATTGCAGCCGAGCAGATCGTATTCCGCTTTTGGCACTTCGATGAGCTGGATGCCGCGGGAAAGCAGCAGCTTCCGGAAAGCGACCGGCATCAGCGGCGAGTAAACGACGGCGAGGTCCTGGTCAACCATGCTGATGAATGACATCAAATGAAGGCATTCCTCTTCCCCGTCGGCATGCGGCAGCTGGACTTCAATAAATTCATCGACCATATGTGCCGTCATTGCTTTTATCTGTCTGATGGCTTCCGCATTGGTTCTGTAACCGTTTCCAACCGCCAATACGCGGTCATCGAGCCAGACGATGTCGCCTCCATCCGAAGTCGCGTCTCCCGTCAGTTCACCGATAATCGGAATCCCTTTTTCCGCAAGGAACTTCTTATACACTTCCGCTTCCGGCTGGCGCAGCGCTTTGCCGGATTTCAGGATGATCGCCCCTTCCGGCGTGAATTTTACCGGATCGTGCGCATAAATCGAATCCATGCTGACTTCTTCAGACTTCGGAAGATAATCGATTGTCGGCACGTGCTGCTCCAATAACGCAATAAATTCAGCATATTCTTTCTGCGCTTCTTCGTAATCGGGTTCTGACAGGTAATTGACTTTCCGCCATTCTTTTCCGATATGCTCCTGGCTGATAAAAGCGTCAGCAGGATGCTTGACGATTACCCGCTCCAGCGGTTGATACATCGAGGAACTGTACTTCATGGCCATTCTCCTTTTTCCGCATTACGGAAAATGATTCCGTTATGTGAAAAGTTATTTTTAGTAATATAAGATAACCATGTTATAATGTCAATATCTTTAAAGTGTTTTGATAATATAAATTTTTATGCAGATAGGTGGAGACTCTATGCAATCAATCGACCGCGCAATGGGCGTTATAAAGATTCTGGTGGATCAGGCAGCCGAAGACGGCATGTCCATTACCGAGCTGTCCAATGAATGCGATTTGCCCGTCAGTTCAATGCACCGCGTATTGAAATCCATGTCGCAGCACGGCATGATTCAGCAGGATCCTAAGACGAAACGCTATAACCTTGGGAATATCTGGCTTGAATACGGCTTGCATATGTATGACACGATGGACTACACCAGCAAAATCCGGCCGGAACTTGTGCGCTTGACCGATGAAACAGAAGAAAGCGTCTACTTGAGCCAGCCGATGGGTTCTGAATCGCTGATCATCGAGCGCATCGATAATGAGAAACATGCCATCCGTGTCTATGACAAGCTCGGTTCGCGCATTCCCATGAATATCGGCGCAGCAAACAAAGCGATGCTTGCCCATATGCCCACTGCTGAAGTGAAAAAAATCCTCAATCAATATGTTTCTAAAGAACAGCAGCCGGCGTTCTGGGATTTGCTCGAGACCATCAAACAACGAGGCTACGCCATCAGCCACGGGGAACGGACGGAAGGCACCGTCGGCATTGGTGCTCCGATCCTGAACCATTTCGGCCAGGTGCAAGGGGCGGTCAGCGTGGGAGTCGTCAGCTATAACCTCACCGAAGAGCGGCTCGAATTTCTGGTCGACAGTGTCCGTGAAACCGGCAGGCGGATTTCCGCTAAACTCGGGTACAGCGAAGTGCAGGAACGGCGTCACAGAAAATGAATCACAAAAAAGACTGGAGAGTTCTATTAACCTAGAACTCTCCAGTCTTTTTTCATAAACCAGCATCAGGGCTGCCTCGATATCTGCTTGCAATTTATTCTCCAGCTTCCTGGGACTCTTTTTTCACAATGCCCATTGCAACGAGCAGCAGCACGATGACGCCAATCAATATACCGGCCATGAACAGCCAGCCGTATGTAAAAGATCCCGTCGCATCGACGATATAGCCGAACAGCGGCGGGCCGATGATGACGCCCCATGAACCGAGCATCAAACTGAAGCCGCTGGCAATCCCTGCCTGTTCAATCGGCACCAGTTCGGTCGCGGCGTTCATCCAGATGCCGTTGAAGCCCGAAATGCAGAAGCCGAACAGCACCGTAATCGGGACAAGCACCCAAAACGGAGTACCCGGAGGCAGCAGCGCGATGGTGATTGACGCTGCGATGGAGAAAGCCGCGACAATCACCAGCACAATGATCCGTTTTCCCTGAAACACATTGTCACTGATTATTCCCCATGCCACCCGGCCGAACGAACCGCTGACTTCGGAAATGACGAGCAGCATCCCGGCCAGCACCAGGCTGATGCCAAGATATTCGTAGGCGTATAACACAATGTACGTGTTCAGAATCAGCTGGCTGCCGGTTAAGCCCATAGCGCCGAAGCTGACCAGAACAAGGGGCTTTTCCTTGAACAGCTGCAAAACTGAAGCGAACAGCTGGACCGGTTTATCGGCAGCATTCCCTTTTTCTGCTTCATCCGGCGGATCGAAATAGAATTTATAGGCAAAGATGCCGGTCAGGATCAAAAGCAGGCAGGCCCCAATCATTACCGGCCGCCATCCCCATGCAGCAGCAGCCGGCAGCAACAGCAGCGCTGCCAGTGCGGAACCGAGCGTAACCCCCATCTGCTTGATGCCCATGGCGGTCCCGCGCTTTTCGGAAAACCAATAGATGATGCCTTTGTTTGAAGTTGGATGCATGGCACCGTATCCCGCACCGCCGAGCACCACCAAAAGCAGCATCAGCCAATAGAAAGAAGTCACAGCCATCAAGATAAAAGACAGGCCGAGACACAGCGACAGCAGGAAAAGCAGTTTTTTCGATCCAACCCGGTCAACTAAAAAGCCGGCCGGAATCGCTACGAGCGACTGCCCTAAAAACAGCGCCGCCGGCAGCATGCCAATCTGCGCTTTCGTCAAAGACAAGTCGTCTCCGATCAAGACACCAAGAGGCGCCAGGCTTCTGCCGACAAAAGCCACCATGATCTGGGCGATGAGCAGCCATATCAGCATATGCCACGGATTGAGCGGCATTGCTGCACCGTTATGAATGATTGTTTTGTTCATATGCTTCATCTCTTTTTCAAGCTTAAGCGGCAACTTCCCTGCCATTTAAGCAAGTGATTTTTTTTCCAACTAGGCAAAGCGGACAATATAAAAAACCTGTATAGAATGAATTCTATACAGGCTATGAAGTTCCTTGTTTTGCAGGTAGCATGTTTTTATTGGTCTGTGATAGACAGAACCCGAGCTGCTTGTAAAAATGATTTCCCTCAATTCATGCAGGTTATTATTTTCCGAATTGTTTAACAACTATCAAGGAGGGAATCTTAACTATTAGGAATAGACAGCATTAAATCAAAGGAGGAAAAAATTTGGGACATTATGTGGAAGTGGAAACTGGCGTCAAAGTATACGTTGAAGATGTGGGCATCGGACAACCGATTGTTTTTATCCATGGCTGGCCATTGAACAGCAAAGCGTTTGAAATGCAGATCAGCGAACTGGCGTTACACGGCTTCCGGTTTATCGGCATTGACCTGCGGGGCTACGGAAAATCGGATAAGCCGTGGGCAGGCTACGATTATAGTACACAAGCGAGCGACGTTAAAGCAGTAGTCGATCATCTCGGGCTTGAAAACATCGTGCTCGCCGGCTTTTCCATGGGCGGGCCGATTGCCATCCGGTATTTGACCAAGTACGGTGAACAAGGCGTAGATAAACTTTTGCTGATGGGCGCTGCTGCTCCTTTGTTCACGCAGCGGGATGATTTCAAGATTGGCTTAAGACCGGCGGAAGTGGATGACATTATCTCACAAGTCAAAAAAGACCGCCCTGCTTTTCTTGCCCTGTTCGCTAATATGTTCTTTGAACAGAAAAAATCGGATGAATTTTTGGACTGGTTCAAGTCGCTCGGTCTTGAAGCGGCTGCCCACTCGACCATCAATTCCGCCATCGCGCTTCGCGATGAAGATCTGCGGGATGAACTGGCTGGCATTTCTCTTCCTACTGCGATTTTCCATGGCCAGAAAGACCAGATCTGTCGTTATGAACTTGGAGAAGAACTGGAAAAGCAAATTCCAAACTCTGTCCTTGTACCGTTCAAATACAGCGGCCACGGCATCAATGGCGATGAGCCCGACAGATTCAATGAGGAAATGATCAGATTCTTAAAGAGCTCTGGTGTCAAAAGAGCGGAATAATCGCAATGAAGGTTCAATTAGAAGCTCCGCATTTTTGGTTCCGGCCTTCGATAATCATTGGAATTTCAGACTCATGCCGGGAATTTAAAAAGGTTCTTCCGTTTTGGAAGAACCTTTTTTGCTCTGCATCTGGAGGTTGATAAAGAGACAGAAAAAGACCATCAAAGTCGATGGTCTTCTATAATTATGATTGGCTGTCTTCTTCCCTTTTGTACTCGAGGACATCTCCAGGCTGGCAGTCCAGCGCTTTGCAGATCGCTTCTAAAGTGGTGAGTCGAACCGCTTTCGCTTTTCCGTTCTTCAATATGGAAAGGTTTGCCATCGTGATGCCCACCCGTTCCGAAAGTTCAGTGACGCTCATTTTCCGTTTAGCGAGCATCACGTCAATGTTGATGATTATTGCCATATTATTCACCTCAGCTCAGACTATTAAATCATTTTCCGCTTTTATATTGATGGCATCCTGTAAAAGCCTTTGGAGAACGGCGGCAAAGACCGCGATCACCGTTGAAGCAAAGATAACGAATAATCCCATCAATACGCCCGGCGCATCGTCCACTTTTGTCAGGATGTATAAGAACGGCAGTTCCAATACAAACAAAATAACGATAGCGATGGCACTGTATTTGATCCTCTTCAAAGCCTTTACCGATGCTTCCGAGAAAGCCTCATTCTTATCAATATAACTTAAAAGCTTTAAAGTCTGATACAGAGCAAAGAAAAAGGGAATCATGGCAGCATACATCCCGATTAATAAAGGATATTGCAGACTGGCCAGTTCCGGCCCTTGCCAATACGGTGAATTGGGATCGAATCTCGTCAATCCGTATATGCATATGGCAAGTATGGGGAGCCCGAGAAGAAAAATAGCTATTTTCAAAAAGATTGTTGAACCACGTTTCATAAAAAGCACCTCACTTATTTATTGTTATTTTGATTCTATCATCATTTTTATCGTTTTACAATAAATATTTATTGCTTAATGCCATATTATTATTGTTGGAAAGTTACTTTTTCTGCCAGATTAAACTAGCAGACCGTAAAGTCCACGACATAAATGCCATTAGATCAAGCTAAAATGAACATCAAATTCTAACGTGAAGAAAGGTTTTACTGCTTTATTTTCCTTCAGCGGTAATCGGCATTCAGGGAATTTATGTTAATATTCAGGTAAACTCGAGCTTGCAGGAGGAACTAAGAAATGAAAAAAGCAGGAATCGCACTAATTATTCTATTGATCATTGCAGCAAGTGGCTATGCTGCCTTCAACTACAAAATGCAAAGCGTGGAAAAAGCTGTGCTGGCTCATTTGATAAACGAGGAAAAAGTGCCGGCAGACCGGATACAGCTAGCGGAAGGGTTTATTGCCAACCTGTCCGGTGAAAGAAATTGGATGGTTGCCGTTAAATTGAAACATGACGATAAATCGTATTTTTACTATAAAAACAGCCAAAGCGAAGTGATTCTGGAATCCTATACCGAAGACGGCGTCGAACACTATATTGATGAATGACCAGTCGTTTATGGAAAATAATTCAGAGATGCTATGGCAAAGAACCATATCTCTAGGCTCTCAGCTATGCCTCATTAACACTTTTTACTTTTATTTCACATATAAGGCTGGAAGATCGTGCCATCCATACGACACATCCTGTACTTCGGTTCCGCCAAATGAACTGGTTCTGTGATTATATTCTTTTCCTCCTATGCGTTCATAAAAATCGAGTCCTGATTTATTTCGTTTCATGACCCAGACCATCATAGAATGGATGCCGTTTTCTTGAAAATGCTTTGCAATGACTGAAACAAGCCGCTTTCCAGCACCTAATCCTCTACATTCCTGTAAGAGATACAGCGAATATAGTTCTCCATCAAAATTCCTCTCTTCAATTCTTTTGCCCGAGGCAAAACCTATGATTTTCCTTCTATCGTCTATGGCTACATAAATAAAAGCTTCATTTCCGCCAATTAAAAAATCATTCCAATTTTCTTGTGCCTCTTCATACGATAATCCTGCCAGATATTCGTCCGGTACCAAACCGCGATAAGTAGTCCTCCAACTATCAACATAAATCTTTGCTATGTACTTAATATCTTCTTTCGTTGCTTTTCTGATTTGCAAATTAAATACCTCCAATGATCAAGCAAAAGAATAACAAAACTTATTATGGCATACCAAATAAGGATACAGGGTCTTCTCCGTTATCTATGATGAATAATGAAAACAAAAATGAACTTATCACTCTTTGTAAATGTTATTTACATGATTTTACATAAATATTTCAACAAATTCACACTAGTGAAATATTTACACACTAAACTATTAGTGAACTAACCTAACAGGCTGATATTACTTTAGAGGAGGAACATGAACATGAATCGCAATTTTAAAAAGAAGGCCGCCGGGATATCAATCGCTGCCGCTGTCGCTATTTCTTCTTTAGGCTTGGCCGCAAATGGAACGGTCACTGAAGCGAAGGACAAGAAAAATGAGCCGACCAACGTTATTATGATGGTGATGGATGGAACAAGTGCCGGTGCCATCAACTTGGCAAGATGGTATAAAGGCGAAGATTTGGCAATGGATCAGATTCTTGTCGGAGGTATGCGCACCCATTCTGCAGAATCTGCAATCACTGATTCCGCGCCTGCTGCTACTGCTTTAGCGACTGGAAACAAATCGAACGATAAAGTTGTTGGCCTTCTCCCTAAAATCGTGAATACGCCGGGCGTTGATCCAGTCGACCCTGAAGATACATATAAACCGGTAGCCAATGTTTTAGAGGGCGCACAATTACGCGGGAAAGCTACTGGAATCATCTCTACTTCAGAGATCCAGCATGCCACGCCTGCCGGCTTCTCTGCTCATGCAGTTCACCGCAGCAACTATCAAGATATCGCTGAACAGCAGGTGTATCAAGAAATCGATGTTGTCCTCGGAGGAGGAAAAGAATCCCTATTGCCGGGAACAACAAAAAATGCACGGGTTGATGGTGAAAACTTAATAGAAGTGATCGATGAAAATGGCTATGATTTTGTGGAAACAAAAGAGGAGCTTTTGAATTCAAACTCGGATAAGCTATGGGGAGCTTTTGCACCTTCGGCTCTTGCCTATGAATTTGACCGCCAAGAAACAAATGACGAGCAGCCTTCTCTTGCTGAAATGACGAAAAAAGGAATTGATACCTTGTCAAAAGATGAGGACGGATTCTTCATGTTTGTCGAAGGAAGCAAAGTGGACTGGGCCGCACATGCGAATGATACAATTGGAATTATAAGCGATGTACTGGCTTTTGATGCAGCAGTAAAAGAAGCGGTAGACTTTGCGAAAGCGGATGGCAATACGATGGTTATTGCAGTCAGCGACCACGGAAACAGCGGGATCACCATGGGGAACATGAATACCAATTCAAATTACCCTGAAATCCCGGTGTCCAGTTACATCGATCCTTTGAAGAAAGCATCAATGACTGTTGAAGGGGCTTTGAAGACGTTGAAACCTGACCGCTCCAACATGAAAGAAGCCGCAGAACTTTACGGTTTGGACAACTTAACTGAAGAGGAACTCAGTGCATTAAAACAATCGAAAAGCTTGCAGGCTGATATGACGAAAATGCTTGCAGAACGCGCGAACATTGGCTTTACGACTGGCGGCCATACGGGTGAAGACGTCTTCTTATACGCTTACGGCCCATCCAAGCCGTTTGGTTTGCTAGACAATACGGACATTGCAAAAACAATGGCAGAGTATATGGAATTTGATCTAGGAAAAACAACTGACAAATTATTCGTCAATGCGAAAGAGTCTTTTGAAAACAAAGGATACACAACGCGCATTGATGTAACAGATGCGAACAACCCTGTATTTATTGCAGAAAAGAATAAGATCACAATCAAATTGCCGATCAACAAAAACATTGCCCATGTAACACAAAACAAAAAAGCATATACTAAGACGCTTGAAGGCATCACCGTTTATAACGGAAAAGATTTCTATGTATCAAAAGATGCCTTGAATCTATCAAAATAAAACAGAGAACGCGGTGCTTTCTTCCAGTTATTTCAACTTGGAAGAAAGCACTTTTTATTTACATAGAGAAAAAAGAGAATCTTTTTAAAACATAGTGTTGTAAAAGTCCAGTTTTACAGACAAAAGAGAGATAAGATGTGCTTTGACCAGCCTCTTTTCTCCCTTCGTATTTAAGCAGTTTCCGGTATTCCGATGACATGTAAACCAAAAATCTTATTAGACTTTTAACAGCTGAAGATAACTTATTCAATGTGAACGTCTTCTATTTTTTATTCGGGTGGTCCCGTGCGAATATTTAAATATCTTCCCTAATTCTTTTGAGAAGTCTTCCGTATCTGAAGGAAAATCCTCTATAACCCAATCCAGGATGACTCCGATTAATCCGTAGCCATAATATTTATTCAGCAGATCCTTATCTAAATTATTCCCTTCCGTTGTGTCCTCCATATCAAAATCCTCTAAAAAGATAGCAACCACCTGATTCGATAATTGGCCGCGAAAATCAATGCGTATGTTTTCCCCCAATAGGGTTTGGTAATAGTTCCCGTATTCCTTAAAATGGCTAAGAATAAAGATAGCCTCATTCTCTAAACTCAGAACATCAATTGAATCCTCGTTAATATAGGGAGCTCGTTGGGCCCTGCTCGCTTCATGAAAAAGCGAATCGATGATCTCATTCAATAAATCATCTTTCTCCTTATAGTGATTATAAAAGGAGCCCCTGCTATACCCGGCCAAGCCGATAATGTCCTTGACGGTAATTTGTTCATATTTCTTTTGTTTTAATAATTCAATGAAGGCATTATAAAAATCCAGTTTTGTTCGGCGTACTCTTTTATCCAAATACTCGAATTCAATCATAATTTTCCCCCTCAAAGTTTTTTTATACATTTATCCAGGATTTGTCCAGTAGTGAACATTCTCTGTTTTTCTATCCATCGATGTAAGTATACTATTTTGTTAAACTGAAAGCGTAAACAACTACTGAGCGGAAATCGAACCGGTTTCAGCAATTTAACATAGGAGGTTATAAACATGGCAAGATTAGACGGGAAAGTAGCGATCATTACAGGCGCTGCAGGCGGCATGGGGCTGACGATGGCACAGACGTTTGCCGAAGAAGGAGCAAAAGTGGTTGCGGTGGATGTCCAATTCGAACTTCTACAAAAAGGTGTAAATGAAATTAACGCTTCGGGCGGAGATGCACTGGCTTTGAAACTCGACGTGACTTCTCCTGATGAATGGAAAAGCGCGATTGATGAGACGGTTAAAAAATACGGAAAGATCGATGTGTTAGTCAATAATGCAGCGATTCAAATAGGAAAAAGTGTGAAGGAAGCAACATTAGAAGAATGGAACAAAGTGCTGGCAATAAACGCAACCAGCGTATTTCTGGGGATGCAAACGGTTATTCCTCCAATGCAGGAAAACGGCAAGGGATCCATCATTAACATGTCATCCATCGGCGGCATTGTCGGAGGTGCTCCTGATGGTTATGATGTCGCCTACAGTGCTTCAAAAGGGGCTGTTCGGTCGATGACCAAACACGCGGCAAAAGTACTGGCTCCTGATAATATTCGGGTGAACTCTGTCCATCCTGGTGTCATTAACACCCCAATGGTAGAAAAATCGTTAAATGAGTATCCCGAATTGAGAGAAACAATCGAAACCAATTTCCCGCTTCCGCCGCATTTGGGCGATCCGAAAGATCTTGCCTACATGGTGTTGTTTTTGGCATCCGATGAATCCAAGTTTGCTACCGGCAGTGAATTTGTAATCGACGGCGGAGCTACCTCAACAAGATAATTAGTTATTGATTGACCCTCAACCCTAAAAGGATGAATTTACTTGATTTCCACTTAATTAACTAACAAAGGATGAGATGAGATGAAACTATTAGAAGGTAAAGTAGCGATTATTACGGGCGGCGCAAAAGGAATGGGCGAATTCCACACAAGAAAGCTTGCTGACGAAGGCGCCAAAGTTGTCATCGGAGATCTGGATGCCGAAAATGGCGAGAAACTTGCAAAAGACATCGGGGAAGACAAGGCGATTTTTGTGAAGCTGGACGTAACAGACCCAAAAAGTTGGGCTAACATTGTTCAGACAACGAAAGACAGGTTTGGCACCATCGATATTCTGGTGAATAATGCAGGTCTTGCCGGTGCGATCACAGGACTGTTGGATATCGAAGAAGGCTTGTACAAAAAAATAATCGATATTAACCAAAACGGTACGTTTTATGGCATGCGGGCAGTCCTGCCGACAATGGTTGAGAAAAATAACGGTTCAATTATCAACATTTCTTCTCTTGCTGGGTTGCGACACGACATCACCGTGAATCCGGCTTATACAGCTTCAAAATTTGCCGTCAGAGGCCTGACAAAACAGGCGGCATATGAATTTGCGGATAAAAACATCCGCGTCAATGCGATTCTGCCAGGAGCAATTCTCACACCGATGGCGGAAGCTACGTTAACGAAAGAGCAAATTGATGAAGTATCGAACACTCTGCTTCCGATGAAACGGTTCGCAGATCCAAAAGAAGTTTCCGAACTGGTCGTATTCCTGGCGTCTGATAAAGCGAGTTACATCAGCGGCGGCGACTATGTAATCGACGGAGCAAGAGCGACGATCAATAAATAAACCGGATATTACAATATCTAAAGCAGACACGAAGATGTCTGTATTAGGAGGAATGAAAATGGCAAGACTGAATGGTAAAGTGGCTGTTATTACAGGTGGCGCAGGAGGTATGGGGACCACTCATGCTAAACGCTTTGTAGAAGAAGGCGCCAAAGTTGTTATTGCCGATCTGGGAATAAGCAACGGAGCTGACCTGGCTGAAAAGTTAGGAGATCATGCTGTTTTTATCGAATTGGACGTTACAGATGAATTGAGTTGGAAAAGTCTTGTGGAGCAAACTGAAAATACATTCGGCCCTATTGATGTCTTAGTCAATAATGCCGGGTATATTTCCATCAATTCCATTGAAGATACTACGTATGAAGAATATAAAAAAACGATTGCCATTAACCAAGACAGTATATTTTTGGGCATGAAATATGTTTACCCTTCGATGAAAAAAACAAAAAGCGGTTCAATCGTCAATATTTCTTCAGCATCGGGAATCGCTGGCGGGGCTTCTCACAGTCCTTACGTAGCTGCGAAATTTGCGGTTAGAGGATTAACAAAAGCTGCTGCTGCTGAGTTTGCTCCAGATAATATTCGTGTGAACTCCGTGCACCCAGGCAACATTCGGACACCAATGACTGACCAAGACAGCAATCGAGAACTGATTAAAGCCATGATAGAAGATGTGCCTCTTAAACGATTGGCTGAACCGGAAGAAATTACGAATTTAGTGCTTTATTTAGCTTCTGATGAGTCCAGCTTTTCAACTGCAGCTGAATTTATTGCTGATGGTGGTTTAACGCAAATCATCTGAAATCCTTAAAATTGATTTTGGGTGTTAACTCTTGTTTTAATTGAATATATGCTATTGAAATTGTCTGCACGATTTACTCTCATGCAGGCAATTTTTCGTTAAGGCATTCAAACATTCCATAGCAGTTGCTAAATCATCATCAAACCAGCTTAAAATTAGGAGGAAGAATATGAGAATTGGAATTATAGGTGCGGGACCAATAGGAGCGAGCATTTCAAGAAAATTGGTTGAAGTTGGCCATGATGTCAAAATTGCAGATGCACGGGACATTGGACGTTTAGAAGGAAAGGATATCGCGGGAACACCAGTGAGTGCAGAAGATGTTACCAAAGAAATTGATGTTCTTTTGCTGTCACTGCCTCTTCATGCAATTCCGGGCATCCGCCACCTTACAGATCAAGTTGGCGAGGAAGTAATTATTGCAGACACGTCCAACTACTACCCTTTCAGAGATAACAAGATTGAAGAAATTGAGAACGGCATGGTGGAAAGTGTCTGGGTGTCACAGCAGTTAGGCAAACCGGTCATCAAAGCCTTCAGCAATCAACTGGCGTATACCTTAGAACATAAAGGAACCCCCGAAGGTGCGAGCGGGCGTATTGCCATGGCGGTTGCAGGCGATGACCCCTCCCAAAAACAACGAATCATGGCTCTCGTTAATGAGGCAGGTTTCGATGCAGTGGATAGTGGCTTGTTAAGTGATTCCTGGAAGCTGCAGCCGGGAACTCCTGCCTACTGTACCGAACTGACGAAAGAAGAGCTGGCGGAAGCTTTGAAAAAAGCAGATAAAGAGAAAGCCCCCTTCCTGCGGGACAAGGTAATGGAAAAGTTTTCAGCTGAATTATCACATAAAGATATTGTGAATCTTAATAGGGAGACGTATAATTCTTAATTCAGTAACCCATTAGATTCATTTGACATTCTCAGATAATCGAATTGACTTACCTGCAGACTGAAATCATCGCATTTCATGGATGAATCCATTAGAGAAGCAAGCAGCACTAGGCATTTACAACTTACTTTCTTCTTCAACTACTTTTTAATCGTTAATAAGAATGATTAATATAAAAAAGAAGACTGCCAGCTGAAAATTTAGCTGGCAGTCTTCCTTTTTCATGCGTATTTTATTTAGAGAAAACGCTTCTGAAAATTCATCATGTGTAAACTAATTCATTTTTGTTTCAGGAGTCCTGTAAGAAATTTCAAAAGAAACTCTGCTGATTGAAACACCTAACCCCTTCACTTATAAAGTGAAGGGGTTTGTTGAGCGTCTTCAATTATTCCAGCAGTTCTTCAAAATTATATTTCTGAGCAGCCTCCATAATTTTATCTTTATCCGGAGGATGCGTTAATTCAACCATGCCGAATGCACTACCTGTATCTTCAGACGTTGCCTTCATTTCCAACAAGCTGCCGAGAAACCAATACGTTTTTCCATCGCCCTGAGCAAATGCAAAAGCATTGTTCAGTTGCTGTTCCATCTTCCTTACCCCGAGCAGTTATGGTGAAAAGCTTTATTCAACATCTTCAACTAGCTCAGTATTTCAATACCGTGTTTTTGGGCAGCTGCCATCAATTTGTCCATATCAGGAACGACAGTATCCGGCGGCAGCTTAAACTCTTCTGCAGGCACACTTGCTTCGACAAAAAATTGTTCCATTCCAGCAGGTGTCAGCATAATCAAGATTCTCGAAGGAACCGTTCCTTCACTCTTGTACATATGGGCAATGCCCCGTGGTGCATAAAGAAAAGTACCCGGTTTGGCCATGATGGTTTTTTCGCCGACCGTGAATGCTACTTCCCCTTCCAAAACGTAAAAGATTTCATCTTCATTTTGGTGGACGTGCATTGGCGTCGCATAGCCAGGGGGATGCAGAGATTCAACTAAACTAAATACGCCTTTTGTATCCTCAGCTGTTGCCTTCATTTCCAGTAACGTGCCTATAAACCAGTATGCTTTGCCTTCGCCCTGAGCAAATGCAAAAGCATTGTTCAGTTGCTGTTCCATCTTCCTTACCTCCCAATTCGTTAAACCAAATAATTGGCCATTGCAATTCATGTTTTGGCAGATGCAGAAGAGACTTTCCTGAAAGCCCCGGAATTTTCCAGAGCCATTTTTCATGAGGCGTCATCTACTCTTTTCACAAATTGCATCACCAAAACTTTTAACTTTCGGCAAGGGACTCGTAAACAGCTGCGGTTACGGTTATGTCAACATTGTTTTTCATCGCTTTTGAAAAAGGGCATACTGCATGTGTTTTGTCTGCCAGTGCTTGCACCTCCTCCTTCTCCATTCCTTTAATCGCCACTTCCAATTGCAATGCCAATTTAAAGCTATTGTCTGATGGATCCGGATGAAGCTCAACGGTCGTAGTGGTCATTGGTTCCCCAGCGACTCCTTTCGTTTTCATTATTCTGGCCAATACGAAGTTGAAACTGGTACTGTATCCAAGCGCCAAAAAGTGGCCTGGAGTAAATCCTTCCCCGGTTCCTCCTAATTCTGGTGGGTGGGATACTTTAGTTGAAAATGAACCATCTGCTAAAAAACTACTTCCCTCCGGCCCGCCGACATTAGTTGCCGATGTCTGAAATAAAAAATCAGCGCCAGCCATTTTCCACATCTCCTTATACCTTTTAAATTCGCATTTATTATACGCCTTTTGTGAACTGATTTCTATCATTTTATCAGAATATTCCGTTTTTTATTACACATTGAAACAAAATAAAAATAATCTTTGAATTATTTGAATCAATTTTATAAATCGGCCAGTCCCGTGCCACACGTTGTTTAGAGGACAGAGATCATTTCACCGAACCTCTCGCTGGAAATACATAAAAACGTTCGTAAATGTCCTAAAACATTTTACGAACGTTCTTTTTTTCACATATTTTCACGAACGGTTTATATCCAGGCTTTTCGCCTTTCAGATCAGCTTTGCTTGCGTGTGCGCAGAGCAATCGTTGTCGTCAATCCAGCCAGCATCAATCCGCCCAGAATCCACATGAACGGCATTGAAGACTGGTCTGCTGTTCCACCCATTCCGGTTTTCGGCATTTCGGAAGGCATTTCTGCAGCACCAAACTGGTCCGGGAATTGGTCAACAATGGCAGCGGATAAACCGGCTGCAGGCATAGTCATATGCGCATAAGCCTCGCGGATTGAGTTGTAAGTTGTGTCGTAATCGCCGGCTGCGTATGAATCAAAAGCGACAAGCAATTGATCAACGTGGGCAGTTAACCCTTCTTCCAGAGCAGCGGCCGGTACACGCCCTTCAGTTGCAGCGTCAAGAAGTGCCGCTTGTTCAACGATATAGGCATCCAAATCCGCTTTTGCCTGTTCCTGTCCTTCAGCATTGCCTTCTCCCGTTGCCACCACATAATCTACGAAGTAGCCGATATGCGATTTCCAGACTTCAGCAAACTGCGCTCCAGCTTCTTCACCGTATACTGAAGCAACCGCTGCAGA
This sequence comes from Planococcus sp. 1R117A, assembly GCF_051417975.1. Taxonomy (NCBI): domain Bacteria; kingdom Bacillati; phylum Bacillota; class Bacilli; order Caryophanales; family Caryophanaceae; genus Planococcus; species Planococcus sp. 1R117A. Next base: position 882,461 of record NZ_JBPRLO010000001.1, read on the forward strand.
TAAATCATCTGCATTGGCAATTAAAGCGGCTGATGCCTGTTCAAAACTCTCTGCTCCATCAGCGCCGTCCTGCATCGCCATTGCCGCGAGCCCAGCATGTTCGGTGAACGTCATATTCAATTGAGCGCGAAGGTCGACAGCCGGTGTATCCGGATTCGTGTTGTCGAATTTCTCCGGGAATTGGTTGGTGATGGCAATCGACAAGCTTTCAGCGAACATGCTCATATGATGAATAGATTCCCGTTCCAATCCGTATGCCGTTTCAAAGTCTCCCGCAACGTAAGCGTCAAATGCTTCGACCAGCTGGTCGACGTGCATGTCCAGACCTTCCTGGACAGCTGCTGCTGGCAAGCCGCCTTCAGTTGCAGCATCGAAGAACTCGGATTGTGTTTTCTTGTATTCTTCCAGATCCGCCAGTGCCTTGTCTTTTTTTGCCTGATCCTCTTTAGCAGTCGCGGTTACATAATTAACGAAATAACCGATATGCGATTTCCAGATTTCATCAAACTGTGCCGCTCCTTCTTCGCCGTAAACGGAAGCAACTGCCGCTTTCAAATCATCCGCGTTTGCCAATAACGCTCCGGATGCCTGGTCAAAATCTTCTGCTCCGTCCACACCTTTTCTCATCGCTTCAACTGCTAAAAAGGCATGTTCGGTTAAAACCGTATCCAATGCAATCCGGAGTTCAGCTGCCGGTGTCGTAGTGCTGCTTTCCATCGAAGCTTCGTTTGAAGAATGTGCTCCGTGGCTATCCGCTAGTGCAGCAGTCGGTACGAGTAGAGAAAGCGTTAATGGAAGAGCTACCAATAATTTGTTGATTTTCATCAAAAACATCTCCTTTTTCCTGTTTTAATTTAGTTCTGACTACTAAACGGAACAAGGAATGTTTTAGATTACTTTTTTCAGAAAAGTTTTTAAATCTTTTATATCTATTGCATTTCATTATTTTTTATTGGGCCAAATGCGAATCGCTCCATGCTATAATAAAACAGAAAATTGCAAGCGTTTTCATTTTATTGGATAGAAGGAGGTTTATCATGAACTATTCACTTCAGCAGCGGCAGGAAATTAAGCTTTCCATGACTGTCGAGCTGCGCCAGGCAATTGAATTGCTGCAATACTCGACGTATGAACTGGATCAGTACATACGGGCACAGCAGCTCGAGAATCCTTTGATCGAATTAGACGAAAAAGAGACTTCTTCCGTTTACCAGGAACGCCTGCACCGGAAGAGCCGAAGTTTTAAAGAACCCGAATCTGCAGCTGGTTTGGAGCCTGTGGACCATAAAAACAAAAAAGATGAATTAGCTGAACTGGCCAAACTGGCTTTTCCGGATGCCGAGACCCAACAACTATTAAAGTTCCTCATTTACAATTTGGACGACAATGGCTATCTGGCTGTTCAGGATGAACCTCCGCTTCCATACAGCGAAGAGGAAATCGAAAAAGGAGTGCTCCTGCTGCAGCAAATCGGACCAATCGGGATAGGCGCGAAAAACCTGAAAGAATGCTTGCTTTTACAGATTCAGCACCTCTACCCGGAAAACCGCTTGGCGGAAAAATTGGTTAAGAACCACCTGCAACTCGTAGCTGACCATAAATGGAAAGAGCTTGCATCCTGCATGGGGATTTCTATGCAGGAAGTGAAAGAGTTGGTCGATTTCATCAAAATGCTGCAGCCCCGGCCTTGCTCTTTAACAGGCATGAGTGAAACGGAATACGTAACCCCGGACATCATTGTTGAACACCAGGATGGGAAGCTTTCGTTCAGCCTGAATGACGGGTATCTGCCGGGGATCCGCATGTCGAGCGACTATGAAATCCGGCCGCGTGCAAAAGACGAACTGTCCAAGTACATCAATGGACATTACGAAAAGTACCAATGGCTTCTCAGCAGCATTGAGCAGCGCCGGAATACCATCATTAAAATTATTGATGTCCTGCTGATTAAACAGGAAAACTTCTTTAAATATGGATTTCGTCATTTGAATCCCTTGATTCTAAAGGATGTCGCTGAAGAAATCGGCATGCATGAATCTACTGTGAGCCGCGCTACGGCCAACAAAGTGGTCCAGACGGCATTCGGTTCTTTCGAGCTCCGGCTGCTTTTCACAACCAAGCTCGAAACCGCAGATGGCAGCAGTGTTTCCCAGACACAGGTGAAGAACTTATTGCAGGAATTCATCACACAGGAAAACAAATATAAGCCGTATTCGGACCAGAAAATCGCCGAGTATTTCAACACCGAAAAAGGCATCGCCATTTCCCGGCGCACGGTCAGCAAATACCGGGAAGATTTGAACATCCCGCCGGCCGGCAAACGAAAAGACATTCAGGTATAACCCATTTCCCCTCAAAATAAAGGCCGTTTTCCCTGAGAAGATTCAGGTGAAACGGCCTTTTATCTGTTTGTGTATGAAAAGGTTAAAGAAGCTTTTTCAGCTTTTCACCAGGATAAGACTATTTAACTATTTTTTCCATTGATTCTGAAAATGTAGTTTCTTATTCTGCCATTGATCGATTCTCCGTGTCCCCTCATAAAAAACGCCGGTAAAGCCTATTAAATCAATACTTGAGACGGCATGCGTTAAGATTTAAAAAGAATTGGCCGTATGCTAAAATGGAACGTGGTGTTTGATGCTTTTCCATCAAAAATCCACTATTTTTTATAGAAAGCAGGAAGAAAATGGGACGTTTTATTGTAAAGCGCATCGTTGAATCGCTTTTTGTGTTAGTTATTGGCAGCATGCTTTGCTTTGCCTTTATCCGTGCTCTTCCTGGTGATCCGGCTGCAGCTATGTATGGAGATCAGCTGCAGAAACTGAGTGAAGCGGACCGGCTCCGCATTATAGAAAATTTGGGGCTGAATGAAGCATTGCCTATCCAGTATGCCAAATGGCTTGGCCAGGTTTTTCAAGGTAATTGGGGACACTCCACCATTTCCGGAATGGATGCCGCTGCAGTAGTCGCCGGATCTTTGCAGCCGACCTTCCTATTATTGCTGTCTTCCCAGTTTCTGCTGCTTTTGGTGGCTGTATTGTTCGGTGTCTCCACCGGCTTAAAACACCGTTCGCTGTATGATCATGCAGTCACTGCTGTCAGTTTCATCTTTCTGTCCATTCCTCCTTTCTGGTTCGCTTTGATGCTCATGATTTTCTTCTCCGTTTACCTGGGCATTTTACCTACATCCGGAATGGGAGACGGACAACTTCGCTATATCCTGCTGCCATCGCTCGTCCTCGCTTTATCACATGCCGGTTATTATATCCGGCTTTTGCGCAATCACATCATTATTACGAAAGACACTGGATTTATCTTTGCTTTAAAAGCACGCGGTTTTTCACAATGGAGCATCTTAAAAAACCATCTGCTGCCTAATGTCTCCATTCCCTTATTGTCCTACGCCGGCATGTCGCTCGCGGTTTCTTTGGCCAGCTCGGTTGTAGTGGAAACCATTTTTTCTTGGCCAGGCCTTGGCCGCCTGGCCTTGAAATCAGCACTTGCCCATGATTATCCGGTGTTATTGGCCATTCTCATGTTGAGCATGGTATTCGTCATCCTGGTTAACTTATTTGTGGATCTTCTTTGCGCCTGGATTGACCCACGGCTTCGCCATCAAGTGCTCGGGGAGGGGAAATGATGGGCATAAGACGCCATTGGTTTATAATTTTTACCGTTTCCTCATTTACTGCGCTTCTCACTGCCATTCTGTTTGCTCCTTTGCTGACAGTCCATGATCCACTTGCAGTTCAAATGAACAGCATCCTCCAGCCTCCAAGTTTCGCTCATTTGCTTGGAACCGATGAACTGGGCAGAGATGTGTTTTCCCGGCTCTTATATGGCGGCCGAATTTCCATGGCTGTCGGGGCAGCGGCCATGCTCGTGTCCGTTGCAGCGGGAGTCATTTATGGCGCCATCAGTGGATTGGCCGGAGGCGGAATTGACCGGCTGATGATGCGCCTGATCGACGCACTTTTAAGCATCCCCTCTCTCTTATTGATGATCGGGCTGCAGCTTGTGTTTCCATCAAGCTTGCTGGCGGTGATTTTAGTGATCAGCCTGACGAGTTGGATGCCTATTGCTCGCTTGATCCGCACAGAACTTATCGCTATGAAAAAAGATGTTTTTATACAGGCTTCCACAGTGGTAGGAGCTTCTTCGTTTCAATTGCTGCGCCGGCATATGCTGCCGCAGTGCATTCCGACCATTATTGTGCTTGCCGTCAGCGGAATCAGCCATGCCATTCTTGCAGAAGCTACACTCAGCTTTCTGGGCATCGGCATCCCACCGCAAGAACCTTCATGGGGCAATATGCTGATGGGCGCCCAAAGCCATTTGCTTTCAGGGGCCTGGTGGCTGGCAGTGTTTCCTGCCGGATGTATCATGTACACCATTTTGGTTATCAATATCTTAGGAGACAAGCTGCAGGACCGCCTAGCGGCACCGCAGTTCAGAAAGGGGAATAAAGATGAGTGGATTTCTTCTTGAAGTCGACCGGCTGACGATTGTCCAACAGCAACAAGCAATCGTTTCAGATCTCTCTTTCTCCGTTCGAAAAGGTGCCATAACCGCCATCATCGGGGAGAGCGGCTCCGGAAAAAGTTTGACTGCGCGGGCTCTCATTGATCTGCTGCCGGATGGCCTCTCTATCGGATCCGGCTCTGTCCGGTTTTCCGGAGAATCCGTATTTTCAATGGATAAGAAAAGGAGAAGGCATTATCTCGGGAAAGAAATCGGCATTGTTTTTCAAGATACCTGGCAGACTTTTGACCCGATCCAAACAATTGGCCGCCATTTCTTAGAGTTATTTGCCGCCCATTCTTCGTTATCGAAAAAAGCTGCCAAAGACCAGGCATTGCACTTGCTTCGCCAAATGAAAATGACTGATGCCGAAACGGTTTTCCGCTCTTATCCCCATGAGATTTCAGGAGGTATGCGGCAAAGGGTCCAATTAGCTCTTGCCATTGCGATGAATCCTTCGTTACTGATTGCTGACGAACCGACGACCGCGCTCGATCTACAGATCCAAGCCGAGATGATCCAATTGATCAAAGACTGGCGGCAGCAATCGGGGAGCTCGGTTTTATTCATCTCGCACGACCTTGGAGTAGTATCCCAAATCGCTGATGAAGTGATTGTCATGAGCAAGGGAAAAATAGCAGAATGGTCCCCGGCCGATAAGTTATTAACCGCTCCCCGTTCCCCTCAAGCCAAGCAATTGCTGGCAGATTATTTGCTGCTTTCCAGTTCTCGCCGGACGATAAACCGTTCCAGCAGTAAACTCATCATGAAAGTTGAGCATGTGACGAAACAGTATTTAAAGAAGAATTGGTTTCAGCAAGAAGTAATCCCTGCAGTGACAGATGTATCCCTACATATAGCGCAAGGAGAAATCGTCGGGTTGATCGGCGAAAGCGGCGGCGGCAAAAGCACCTTATCGCGGTTGATGCTCCAGCTGGAGACATGTACGAACGGACAGGTCCGGTGGTTTGGAAACCAGCCTTTCCGCCAAGGCATTCAATGGGTGCATCAAGACCCTCTTGCTTCATTCGATCAGCGCTGGACCATCGAAAAGATTGTCGGAGAAGGACTGGATTACAGAAAAGAAGAAAAAGAGGCTAAAAAAGAACGGGTTCAGACGGCACTCCAGCAAGTCGGCTTGTCTGCCTCTGATGGCCGATTATATCCTCATCAATTGTCAGGAGGCATGAGACAGCGCGCTGCAATGGCCCGCGCCTTACTGATGGAGCCTGAACTGATCATTTTGGATGAACCGTTTGCCAGTTTGGATATGAGTTCGCAAGCAAAACTGATTTCGCTGATTCAGTCTATTAACGAGGAAGAAAATTTGGCCGTTTTATTCATTACGCATGACATCCAAGTTGCCTTGGCAATCTGCCAGCGGATTTACGTAATGGAAAAAGGGGCTATTGCAGAAGCAGCCGACGCCAATGAACTACTTTTGACGACTAATCCCTATACAAAGCAGCTTTTATCCTGCATGCCAGGATACGATGCTCGCAGAAAGTTACTAAACGATAAAATAAAGGTGGAAGTTTATGAATAAAAAAACATGGAAATTCTTGCTGGCTGCCGCTTTGATTGGGCTGGCAGGATGCAGCCAGGAAAGCGACACATCGGCAGATTCATCAGGAATGAAACAGCTCGTTTACGGAATGGCTTCAGAAATCGAGAAAGTCAATCCGGTCCTGGACAAGAGCCAAGAAATCGATGCCCTTCTTTTTAGGGGATTAACAAAACCTGATGCAGAAAACCAGGTAACACCCGACTTGGCAGAGAGCTGGGAAATTTCAGATGACCAATTGACTTATGTCTTTACCCTTCGGCAAGACGCGACATGGCAAGACGGGGAAACGGTAACCGCAAAAGACGTGAAATTCACGTTCGATCAGATCCAGAATCCGGAAACGAATACTCCCATTGCCGGTGAATTCAATGAAATTGCGTCAGTGGAAGTGACAGGTGACTATGAAATAACCATGACTTTGCACCGGCCCTTTCCGCCTCTTCTGGATAAGCTGAAAATCGGCATTGTTCCTGAACACCTGCTGCGCGGCGAAGACCTCCATACGACAGCGTTCAATCAGAATCCTGTCGGCAATGGCCCTTTCAAGTTGAAGAAATGGGACAGCGACCATACCATTACATTAGAACGAAATGATAACTATTACGGCCCTGCCCCTAAACTCGACGAAGTTGTTTTTAAAGCAGTGCCGGATGCGAACACGCGAATCCTCCAATTGAAAACCGGTGAAATCGATCTGGCTCTTATCGAGCCCAACCAATTGGCCAGCACTAAAGAAAGCGACCCCTATTCGGTGCATGAAATACCGACAGCCGACTACCGGGCAGTCCTGTATAATTTCGACTTGCCTTTGTTCCAGGACAAACGGGTCCGCCAAGCGATGAATCATGCAATCAACCGGGATGAATTGGTGAAAGGGATTTTGGCCGGCAAAGGCGAACCGGCATATGGGCCTTTGCAAAAATCCTGGGCCGGAACCGCTGATGAAGAAGGTTATACTTATAACCCTGAAAAAGCGGAGCAGCTTTTGGCAGAAGCCGGATGGGTTAAAGGTTCTGACGGCGTGCTTGTAAAAGACGGCCAGCGTTTTGAATTTGAGCTCGTCTCTCCAATTCAGGACACTGTGCGTGTAGCTCTTGCCAATGTTGTGTCGGAACAGCTTAAACCGTTTGGCATCGTGGCCAAGCCGAAACCGGTCGACCAGAATGCCATCGACTACGACGGTGAAGACGCGCTAATCATTGGCTGGGGCAGTGAATTCGATCCGGATGACCATACGTACCGCTTATTCCACAGCAGTGAAATTGGCGACGGCCAATACAATTTCGGTTCCTACCAGAATGACAAAGTCGACGAATTGCTGATGAAAGCAAGAACAACGGCAGATGTCGATGAAAGAAAAGCTTATTACCATCAATTCCAAGAAGAACTGACGAATGACCCGCCGTATAATTTCCTTGTTTACCTTCAAGCTTTATACGGCGTCAACGAAAACGTGACAGGAATCAGCACACGTACGCTCGGCCACCACGGCTTCGGCGTGTTGTGGAATATCGAGGAATGGGATAAGAAGATAGAGTAAGGGTGAGATTAAAAAAAAGAAAGTCCTGCAATTAAGCAGGACTTTCTTTTTTGCTGTTGAGAAATTTTTGGTTGTTTTTATTCATTTCGCTTCAGGCGGACGCTTTCCGCGGGGTGTGGCTTAAGTCTCCTCGCTCACTGGCGAAGACCGTGTGCTCCTGCATCGCTTCACTGCTTCGTCGCAAGGCCATTGGCGGAATATCGGTTTAGTGAGTTATAAAACCGATTTTCAGCTTTCTTTTATTTATCTTCTTCTTTCTTAAAATCTGCATATTTCTCATGGATTTCCGCTTCGATTGCCTGCACTTGTTCGTCTTCCAGCTTTTGCTTTGGCTGCGGATGGAACCATTGAATTTCATCTTCATGGACGAACCCTTTGTATTGCTCGCCTTGTACTTTCAATGTGAATTGGTGGCGTTTGTAGGATTTGTCTTCGAACACCGGCTTTACTTCCAATTCCTTTGTATCAGTCGAAATCCCGTATTGCACCATCAGCTTATGGATTATGGATTCAATCGCGTCTATTTTTTCTTCGCCAATTATCTGCTTTGGATGCGGGTGCAGCCAGTGAATTTGGTCTTCATGAAAATGGCCTTTGAATTCCTGATCCTCTATCTTGAATGTAAACGCGTATCTTTCATGTATCCGGTCTTCAAACACCGACTTCACTTCAAAATCTTTCAGTACTGGTTCATCCCTCTTTTCTTCAAACATGTTCATGTCCTCCTTAAAACATTTTCTACTTTAATAATTCCCCCTCATTATAAAGTAAGTGTCCTGCTTTTACGAAAGAATGCTATCACTTTCACGCGCTTTTTATTAAAAAATCTATCAGCTTTCCGAACCGATAGATTTTTAATGGTTAATACTTTCTTAATGAATTGGGCGTTATGCCGAACCACCGTTCATGGATCAATCGATGGCATTCGGCAATTATTCTTTCGATTACTTGCGTTGAGTTCGCCAATATACGAATGCTGAAACCTGAAACGACCAATTGCGATAAACCGAATTTCACATCGGCTCCTTGGGCAAGGATCGCTTCATACAGATCATTGAGCAGTTCACTATCCGTTTGTTCGCCGACGACAATCATCGAACCGATATGGCTGTATCCTTCCATGAATCCTAAACCCGTGATGCTCTGCTTTTCCGGCGACAGTTTAATATGGTCAAATACAGCAAGTTCGCCATCGACATAGATTTCATTGATCAATTGGACAGTGTGATAGGTGAATTTCCCGCCATTCGGCGACCAGCCGGGAGTGAGGATATCGGTATAAAGAAATACCGCACCGGTCTCCATGCGGACAGTATTTTTTTGCCGGTAACGTGCATTCTCATAAGCAATCAATGGATCGGGAAGAAATTCCAGATAACTGCCTTTTTCTAATAGGATGTCCGTTTCTTGATAAGCATGGCCTTTCGGCGTCTTATACACTTTCGTTGCTGATTGCGTCGTTAAAGTAACTTTAGCGCCTTCAGTGGCTGTTATTTTCATCCGGTAGCGGTCTCCGTCTAAATAGCCGCCGCCCGGATTCAATAAGTAATAGCAGACCTTGCCTGTATTGTCATGGTAAATCGGCCGCATCACTTTGAAGGCACCTTGGAAAAATACGTTCTTCGCTACCGTCTTTCCTTTTCTTTCTTCTAAATCCAGCGATAGCTCGCCTGTCCATAGGGTCATCTTATTCCAGCCCTTTTAACAGCACATGGGTTTTCAGCCATTCGATGACTTCATCAAGCCCTTCCTCGGTTTTCAGGTTTGTAAACACAAACGGTTTGTCACCGCGGAATACTTTAGTATCTGAAGCCATAACATCCAAGCGGGCGCCCACATAAGGAGCCAGGTCGGTTTTGTTGATGACGAATAAATCAGATTTGATCATTCCCTGGCCGCCTTTTCTCGGAATCTTTTCGCCTTGTGCCACATCAATGATGTAAATTGAAAAATCGACGAGTTCAGGGCTGAACGTTGCGGCCAGGTTGTCGCCGCCGCTTTCAACGAAAATAAGCTCGACTTCTGGATGGCGCTTCACCAATTCGTCGATTGCCGCAAAGTTCATCGAAGCGTCTTCGCGGATTGCCGTATGCGGACATCCCCCCGTTTCAACTCCAATGATGCGGTCTTCCGGCAGTACACCATTTTCCATCAGAAACTTTGCATCTTCTTTCGTGTATATGTCGTTTGTAACGACAGCCATATCAATTTCATGTTCTAAAGTGCGGGTAATTTTTTCAACGAGCATGGTTTTTCCTGCTCCTACTGGCCCGCCGACACCAATTTTAATCGGTCCCATTCAAACACTTCCTTTTCTTTATAAAAATTTCATCGTTATGACATAAAAATCCGGATATTCACGCGTTCATGCTGCATTTGGGAAAGTTCAATCCCAGGTGAAGCAATTCCGAAATCATCTTCTGTCAACTGCATAATCTTCTGTGCAGCCAATTGCAGTTCGGGATGGAATTCATGGGTGATCATGATTCCAGCCGTCTGTCCTAAAGGAATTGCGCGGACAGCATTTTGTATAAGGCTTGAAGAAGCAGAATACAGATAGTACAAAACGGCATCTTCCTTCGAGACATTCAGCCCGTGGGCAATCATCGTAAAAACAATCGAAGGGTGGGCAAACGCCTGCTTATTTCTAATGCGTTCCCTGTATTGTGCGAGCACCGGGAAATCATATAGCGATTGGGCAATTTTCAACAAGCGGTCACCAATCATTTGAGTGCCTTCCCGTGTTTCCCTCGGTAAATTCTGTACCATCAGCATACGGTCCCATTTCCATATTTCCTGCAAATCCTGCTTCTCAAGCGCATCGTATACCATTCGGCACACCAGCCCGTCCGTGTAGATCAATTGATCATGAACATAAACTTTGAGCCAATCAAAGAAGGTTTTTTGATCTTTTATCACATCCGCTTGTATATAGCTTTCCAAACCAAACGAATGGCTGAACGCTCCAGTCGGTAAGCCGGAATCACATAGTTGAAACAGTGAAAGCAGGTTTTTATTCATGGCTGTGGCCGATGTGGCGAAAGGCTTTTTTCACTTTGCGGTCTTCCCGTCTAAAAGGAATCCCCAATTCCTGCAGGAGCTCCACCACCAGGTAATCGTATTGGACAAGCATATCGTTGCCTTCAAACTGGGCGGGCAGGTGACGGTTTCCAAGCTGATGGGCGATGTTGCCCATTTCCCCTATCGTGTTGGGGCTGATGACGATCAAATCATCGGATAGCACGTCTACTACAATCATGTTTTTGTCGTCCATGAACAGGACATCGCCTGCCACAAGCTCGCGCACTTCTTTTAAGCGGATTCCGAGTTCGTTCCCGTGATCCGTTTTGACGCGCTGAATCCGTTTAAGCAAATAAGCGCTCTCCAAATACACTTTTTCGATATGGCGTTTGTTGATCTCCTGTTCGTCCATATCTTCTATATTCGTAATTACTTTTTCTATAATCAATGCCCTTCACCTCAGAATAAGAAATATCGCTGCCCCATCGGCACCTTGTCTACCGGCGCACAAGTCAGCAGTTCTCCGTTTATTTTCACTTCATATGTTTGCGGATCCACTGTGATATCAGGCGTTTCCGAATTTAGTTTCATGTCTTTTTTCGATAGCGTGCGGATGCCTCCAACAGGCAAAATGATTTTTTGCAGCCCGAGCATGTCATGGACGCCGCCGTCAAAAGCCGCTTGAGAAATGAACGTAGCAGAGTTTTTTGATAACGCCTTGCCGTGCTGGGCATACATCGGACGTGAAATATACGGCTGCGGCGTTGGAATCGATGCATTGGCATCTCCCATCAAGCCGACTACAGCCATCCCGTTTTTCAGCACCATTTCAGGTTTCACCCCAAAGAACGCTGGGTTCCATAAAACCAGATCCGCCATTTTCCCTACTTCAATCGAGCCGACATGAGCTGAAATGCCATGGGTAATCGCCGGATTGATCGTATATTTCGCAATATAACGTTTTGCCCGGTTGTTGTCCGCATATTCACTGTCTCCATGCATGACACCACGCTGCATCTTCATTTTGTCTGCTACTTGCCATGTTCGTATGACTACTTCCCCTACTCGTCCCATAGCTTGGGAGTCGGAGCTGACCATGCTGAATACACCCATGTCTTGCAGGATGTCTTCTGCCGCAATTGTTTCACGGCGTATTCTGGAATCGGCAAAAGCTATATCTTCTGGCACTGAAGGATTCAAGTGATGGCAAACCATCACCATATCTAAATGTTCATCAATTGTATTGACGGTGTAGGGGAGGGTGGGGTTGGTTGAAGACGGTAATATATTGTGATAGCCTGCTGATTTGATCAAGTCTGGCGCATGTCCGCCGCCTGCTCCTTCTGTATGGTACATATGGAGGACGCGATCTTTCACTGCCGCCATTGTCTGTTCCATGAATCCGCTCTCGTTTAAGGTGTCGGCATGGAGAGCCACTTGGATGTCGTATTCCTCGGCAACACTTAGCGCGTGGTCAAGAGAAGAGCCGGTTGCGCCCCAGTCTTCATGCACTTTTAAGCCAATGACTCCGGCTTTTACTTGTTCTACTAAAGGTGCGGCAGTTGCGGCATGTCCTTTTCCTGTGAATCCGATATTGATAGGCAATCCTTCTGCCGCTTCAAGCATCCGGTGGATATTCCATTCACCCGGGGTAACGGTTGTGGCTTTCGATCCGGCTCCCGGACCCATGCCGCCGCCGATCAATGTAGTCGTTCCGGCTGAAAGTGCCACTTGGACCTGTTCAGGATTCACGAAATGCACGTGTGTATCGACGGCGCCTGCGGTGACAATCAGCCCTTCACCTGCAATCACTTCTGTTGCTGCTCCGACGATGATATCGACATTGTCCATGATTAGCGGATTTCCGCTTTTGCCGATGCCGAATATTTTGCCGTCACGGATAGCAAGATCGGCTTTCACAATTCCGGTGTAGTCAAAGATAATAACGTTCGTGATGACGACATCGGCCACTCCGTCTTCACGTGCCGCAAGAGGATGCTGCCCCATTCCATCACGGATGACTTTCCCGCCGCCGAATACCATTTCTTCACCATATGTCGTAAAATCCTTTTCGATTTGTATAAATAGATTGGTATCAGCAAGACGTACCGCATCGCCAGTAGTAGGGCCGAACATTTCGGCATATTGCTTTCTGGACATTTTGAAGCTCATGATTCATCCCTGCTTTCCAGTGGTCCGTCCACTTTGTTATTGAAACCATATACCCGGCGTTCTCCAACAAACTGAATCAGCTGTATTTCTTTTTCGTCTCCCGGCTCAAACCGCACCGCCGCGCCTGCAGGAATATCCAAGCGCTTTCCGTAAGCTTCTTCCCGGTTGAACTGAAGAGCTGGATTCACTTCATAAAAATGAAAATGCGAACCTACCTGTACGGGCCGGTCTCCTGTATTAACAACGAAAATGGTAGAAACTTCTCTTCCTTCATTGCAAATGATATCTTCATCTCTTAATACGTATTGTCCTGGTTCCATATGTCGATTCCTCCTATGATCAAGTTAACGAATGGGGCTGTGGACAGTCACCAGTTTTGTTCCATCAGGGAATGTGGCCTCTACTTGAATGTCTTTGATCATTTCAGGGATGCCTTCCATAACGTCATCCCGCGATAAGATGGTGGCTCCGTATTCCATCAATTCCGCAACCGTCTTTCCATCTCTCGCTCCTTCTACTACTTCATAAGTGATGAGAGCCATCGCTTCCGGATGGTTAAGCTTCAACCCTCTTTCTCTGCGCCTTTTTGCAAGGTCTGCAGCTACTACGATCATCAATTTATCAATTTCCCGAGGCAATAAATGCATGGTGATACCTCCTCTCAATTTTTCTCAGAAAGTAAAAAAAGCCCTCTCAGAGACTTTCAAGTAAGAACGAATTGTAAATTTCTGAATTTTTAGCAAACTATACGCCTTTTCTTTTCCCTGAGCCTCCGGCTTTTAAACTCCCTATCTAAACGAACTTAGCATAGGGAAATTTAAAGGTAAAGAGTCCTTGTGCAAAGCAGTTATATATAACTACTGAAAGTTGGTATAAGGTCCCATTCCGCAAAGAGAGACAGCCGCTTGGCCGTATGCTAAACTGTGGAATGGAACAGCCGCAATAAGAAGAAATTCTTTAAACCGCAGTATTGCGGATAGGAACAATAAAAGAAAGAGCCTCTCTCTTTCTTTTTTCTTTTTGATTAGCAGAAAGGCAGGAATTTTGGTTTTGAGGAATAAAATATGGTTCACTTATGCAATCCTTTTGTTTTGTGTTATCGCCTGGGGCAGCAATTTTGTCTTTGGCGCCATTTTAGTAGCAGTTTTCGATCCCAGCATCATCGCTGTTCTGCGTTTGATCTTTATCTTGATTTTTCTTTTCTTCGTGACGTTCCGGGCTGTAAAAGTCCAGAAACTGACCGTTCACAATTATATCTTCCTGGCAATTGCCGGATTTATAGGCGTCTCTTTAAACCAATGGAGCTTTTATGCAAGCCTTCAATTCACTGAGCCGGTAACGGCTGCTTTAATCCTTGCGCTCTCTCCCATTGTGACTTCGCTTCTTTCTTCTTACTGGTTTAATGAAAAGAAAACCGCACGTTTCTGGTTCGGTTCCTTTATTGCGTTAACAGGCGTCTGGCTGGTCATTTCAAATGGCAGCCTGCTGATTCCAAGCATCGGCAAAGGCGAATTATTGATTGCGCTGACGATGCTGTCTTTTTCGGTATTTTTGATTTTCGTCCAGCATTTGTCCAAGACAATCCACCCTGCTGTTATTACTTGGTACAGCAATGTTTTCGGTGTCATCGGATTGATCCCTTTTATCCCTTGGGAAAATGCCAGCCAAATCTGGGCAATCCCGATTCCTTATTGGCTGCTGCTGATTGCGACAGCCGTTATTATGCACGGCTTATGTACGCTCTTATGGAACAATTCCATCCAAAAGGTAGGCGCTTCAAAAGCCTCCCTTTTGCTGAATTTAGAACCCTTTATCGCGATGCTTTTCAGTTTGATGATTTTGGGTCAGGCCATTCAAATGCTTCAAGTAGTTGGAGCAACTATCATTCTTGTCGGCGTTGCCATTTCTCTTCGGACAAAATAGAAGCCTCTCCAATTGGAGAGGCTTTAACCGAAAATTTTGAATGCCTGGAAGGAAATTTTTATATCGAAAAATCACCAATCAAAAATTGAATATCACAAGCCTACATGAGACAAGAGATTGAAATACGATATGTTTCTCCTTCAAAATTAAACGGCCGCCCTTAACCGGAATTACAGGAAAAGGTGGCCGTTTTTATTGTTCATGTACGTTTAAGGCAGCTGTTTCAATGTGTCGTCGCGCAAAATAAATTGCGCCAGTTCTTCCATCTGATCTGAGATGGCACGGTCTTCTTTCAGTGGCGGACAAATTTCTCTGACTTTTTCCATATAAGCCCGTGTAGCAGGTGCCAATTGATTTTCCGCTTGCTCAAGGTAAATTGCCTGTGAAGCGCAGATTAATTCAATAGCAATGACACGTGCGCTATTATGGATGATTTCTCGTGCTTGACGTGAGCCGATTGTCCCCATGCTGACATGGTCTTCCTGGTTGGCGGATGTCGGAATGGAATCTACGCTTGCAGGATGGGCCAGTACTTTGTTTTCAGATACGAGGGCCGCTGCCGCGTACTGCACAACCATTAATCCGCATTCCAATCCTGGATCTGTCGCAAGGAACGGAGACAAGCCGCTCAACTGAGGGTTCACCAGCCGCTCTGTTCGGCGCTCAGAAATATTGGCCCATTCTGCCGCACCAACTTTCATAAAATCCATAGCCAAGGCAATCGGCTGGCCGTGGAAATGGCCGCCGGAAATGATTTCACCGTTTTCCAGAATAATTGGATTGTCTGTTGCGGAATTGATTTCAATTTTCAGGCGGTCCTCCACATAATTGAACGCCTGCCAAGAAGCGCCGTGCACTTGGGGAATACAACGGATGGAATAAGCATCCTGCATGCGAATCTCCCCTTGATGGGTAATTCGCTTGCTCCCTTCCAGCCAATTGCGCATCCTTGAAGCTACAATTTCAAGTTCCGGATGCGGACGCACTGCCAACAATTCACTATCGAATGCTGAAATGATGCCCTGCAGCGCTTCCATCGTCAGACAGGCCGCCATATCTGCGGCAAGACCGAGACGTTCTGCCTCGTTAAGCGCCACAACTCCTACTCCTGTCATGGCTTGAGTGCCATTGATCAAAGCGAGGCCTTCCTTTGCTTCCAGCGCAACCGGCTTTAGCCCAGCACGGCTGAGTGCTTCTGCACCGCTCAGCACTTCTCCCCCATATTCCGCCTTTCCTTCGCCAATCAAAACGATGGCGATATGGGCAAGTGGCGCCAAATCACCGCTGGCGCCAACTGAACCTTTACAAGGAACAATCGGATGCACCTTTCGGTTGATCATTTCAGTCAGCAATAGCAACGTTTCTTCTCTGATGCCGGAAAACCCTTTGGCGAGTGCATTCGCCCGCAGTACCATCATGGCTCTGACAACCGGAGTCGGAAGAGGATCTCCGACCCCCACTGCATCTGCCCGCAATAAATTCAGCTGCAACTTGGCAATATCTTCTTCGTCAATGACGATATCGCTTAATTTCCCGAATCCGGTGTTCACTCCGTAAATCACTTTTCCGTTTCGCAGCTGCGCTTCAATCCGTTCCCGGCTTGCCCGCACTCTCTTTAAGTCTGATTCAGGCACAACCACTTTAGCATCGCTGTATACCACCCTTTCGATTTTATGCCTGTCCAGTGTTTTTCCGTCCAATTCAATTATCAAACTGTAAGCTATTGTTGAAGTTTCACTTTCAATCGTTTTTTCATTGGTCATTTTCTCCACTCCCCTGACTGTTCAATCCCTTTAAAAATATCACTATTCCCTTGTATTGCCTATCTATGTTTTATGCTTCCGCCGGAACTTTTCCTCCTGAATTTGGATAACCTTATAAAACCATCGCTGCAACCAATCCGAAGATAAACAACGGGATATTATAGTGAAGGAATGTCGGTACGCAAGTATCCCAAATATGATTGTGTTGGCCATCCGCATTCAATCCCGAGGTCGGCCCTAATGTAGAATCCGAAGCTGGAGAGCCCGCATCTCCCAATGCTCCTGCCGTTCCGATCAAAGCGGCTGTCGCTAAAGGGCTGAATCCCATTAACAGGCACAGAGGAACAAATACAGCAGCTAAAATCGGCACCGTGCCGAAAGAGGTTCCAATACCCATCGTCACCAAAAGGCCAATCAAAAGCAGGATGGTGGCAGCCAATAACTTGCTGTCGCCAAGAATCGATCCAACTGAGGTCACGAGTTCCGTCACTGCTCCAGTCTCTTTCAAGATGGTTGCATAACCTGAAGCGATCAGCATGATAAAAGCAATTGCTCCCATCAATTTCACGCCTTCCTGGACCACTTCTTCCCCTTCTTTTAACGTGACAATACGGCCGATGAACATGACAATAATCCCAGCCATTGCTCCCACGACAAGCGAGCCAAAGGAAATTTGCGTAACCAGAGCTACTGCGATGGCCAATAACGTGACCAAGGTTTTGGGATTCATTGTCGGTTGCTTCACAATTCCAAGAACATTTCCTGCAGGGGCTGTCGCTTCAGTTGGCTCGACAAGCTCTTCTTTTGTCTGGCCATCGTCATACTTCCGCGGCTTCCGATACGTGATGAAGAGGGCTATAAACAGCCCGACAAACATTCCGATAGAAGGAATCGCCATTGCCAAAGGAATTTGGGACATGGAAATCTCCATACCACTCGCTTTCATCTCCCCGGCAATGATTCCATGGAAGATAAGTCCATAGCCAGCTGGGATTAGCAGATAAGGCATTTTCAAACCGAAGGTAAGTGAACAGGCAACAGCTCGCCGGTCTATCTTTAAATAATTAAAGAAAATGAGCAAAGGCGGTATTAGAATTGGGATAAACGCTATATGGACCGGAATCAAATTCCCCGATAAACAAGTGAGTCCGGCAATCAGCAGCAGAAGTACCACTTTCTTTGTTTTTTTCATAGCGAGCAGTTTATCGATCAATGTTGTGGTAATCCCTGAGTAAGCGATCATCGCCGCAAATATCCCTAATAATATATAACTCATAGCTGTTTCTGATTGTCCGCCCATGCCGCCAAGGAAGAGTGATACCGTATCCGATAAAGACAGATTCGCCGCAAGGCCCGCTACGCAGGCAGCGATCAGCAAAGCAAAAATAACATGGACTCTCATCAAACTTAAGATGGTCAGGACAATAACTGACAATACGACCGGATTCGTTAACATACAGCGCCCCCTTTTGGATTTATTCCTGCTTAGAGAATTGCTTTCAAGGTCTTTCCGGTTTGAAATGGGCCAAAGACAGCATGAAATTCTCTCATCTATGGCCATTTAGTTTTTCTTCGCCCAAATTCATTGCAACCGTTTTCATCTTAATCTGTTCTAAAAAGCATCTTATTTCTTATGATTGATATACCATTGTTCAATAAGAGCCGCAGTCATTCGGCCTGTGTTGATGAGATTTTCGATGCTGATGCATTCCCTGAAGGAATGGATGTTCTGAAAGCCATTGCCCAAAGTTAGGCAAGTGAGTCCGTTTTCGTTTAATACATTGGTGTCTGCTCCGCCAAGTGTTTCGGTTAAATATGTTTGGACGCCAATTTGCTGTCCGGACAGCAAAGCGGTTTTTGTCAGGATATGGTCCTCCGGAATATCAAAACCGCTGTATTTTTTCTCTAACCGGACTTCAACAGTTCCGCCGTGTTTTTTGGCCGCTTCCTGCATTTCTTTTGCCATTTCACTCAATTGTTTATCAAGCTTGTCTTTCGAAAAGCTGCGCACTTCGCCTCCAATGGTAACACTTCCTGGAATAATCGATGTAAGTTCCCCGCCTTCAATAACCCCGATATTCGCTAAGGTTTCTTCACTGATCTTGCCAAGTTTCATAGCCGACAGCCCTTCCGCAGCTATAAGAAAAGCACTGTTTCCCTCTTCTGCGTTCAAGGCGATATGAGCAGCATTCCCTTTCACTTCCATCCAGATCCGGCTGCTGTAGGGCCCTTTCAAAATGATTTGCCCGACATCACCGCTGCTGTCGAAAATATAGCCTGCCTTACTTTTCGCTTTGCTGTAATCCATATGGCGGGCTCCGACAAGTCCCGGCTGTTCGTTGACGGTCAATATGAATTCAATCGGCCCGTGCGGCGTACCACTTTCTATAATAGCGCGCACCGCTTCCAGGTAAGAAGCGAGTGCAGCGCGGTCATCAGCCCCTAAAATTGTAGTTCCGTCAGAATGGATGACGCCGTCTTTGATGACCGGTTTCAAGCCTTCTGTTGGCAGCACGGTATCCATATGGGTGGAGAAAAATAAAGGGGGAATCGAAGGATCCGTCCCTTCTTTCCAAGCTATAAGGTTGCCCACTTCGCCAGCGAAATTTTTATGGGCTTCATCAAACTCCATAGTGAATCCCAGTTCCGGAAGCACTTTTACCAAATAATCTGCCACAAGCCTCTCTTTTGTGCTCGGGCCATTTATTTTTGCGAGTTCCAGAAAAAGTTCCAGTAAACGCTGTTCATCTACCTGCTCAGCGGCTGTACTCTTTTGAGTCTGCGTCATATATTAGCACCTCCATATTGTTTCTGCTTCTGATGACTTGTCCATTCTTTATAACAGTCTCCACAGCATTCGTGCCAAGTTCATAAGCTATATGCTTGTATGTCGGAACATCCCAAATTTGCAGATCTGCTATTTTTCCGGCTTCTATCACTCCCCGGTCATCCAGATCCAAGGCCCGTGCTCCTCCAGAAGTGGCCGCTTTAATGGCTTCTTCTACTGAAAATTGATATTGGCGGCATGCCAGATTGATGACAAATTGCATCGACTGAGTATAGCTGGCAGGGCAAAGATCCGTAGCAAGTGCGACTTCCAATCCCAAATCCAGCATTTTTCTGGCATCAAAAGGCTTTTTGTGGCCGACCGCAAAATCCAGCGCAGGCATCAGCACTGCCGTTACGTTAGTTTTCGCAAGTTTTTCCATCACTTCCACCGGAGTATAATTCATATGGTCAAGTGAGACCATGTCTAAACTGAGTGCCAGATCAGACCCGCCGATATAAGAATAGGCATCGGCATGGAGCTTCGGTTTCATCCCATAAGCCATGCCTGCTTTTAAAATCTTTTCCGAATCCTCTGCTGTGAAATACCCTTCATCACACCAAGCGTCGCAGAATTCGGCAAGTCCGAGTTTTCCGATTTCCGGAATCATTTCTTCAATAATAATGTCCAGATATACTTCTTTCGACATGCCTTCAGGAAAGCCATGAGCTCCTAAAAAAGTATTCAGAATATCAGCAGGTGTTTCTTCCGCCAACCTTCTCCCTATTTCCAAAATCTTTATCTCGCTGTCAGTCGTCAAACCGTAACCGCTTTTGCTTTCAATAGTGGTAATGCCATAGTCCAGCATGGTCTCCACTCTTTTCTTAGCCTGCCGGAACAGCTCTTCCGCTTCTGAATCGCGGGTCAGCTCAATGGTGCGGTTCGGTCCTGTCTTGATCCCCAATTTCTTTAGTTCTTCAGGACCGTATCCTGCCACTTTGTTGGCGTACTCTTCGACCCGTGTTCCATAAAAGACCAGGTGAGTATGGCAATCCACAAATCCAGGAGCCACCACTTTTCCGCTGGCATCAATCTGTTGGGCTTTCTCCATGCTAAATTCCGATTTGAATTGTTCCTCCGTCCCGATGCCGACGATTATCCCTTCTTTCACAGCAATCCAAGAACCCAGTTCCACTCCAAGGTCGGCGTTTCCCGCCCCTTTGCACGTTACGACTTCCGCCGCATTTTTGATGATTAAATCCACTTCAATGCCAGGCAAACTGATCATTCCTCCTTTTTCATTCGGTTACTTTCTCAAAATCTTTCAGATTAAAGAAACAAAAATGCAAGCGGTGTGATCATGATTAATGTCAATACGGTTCTGATCAGCCAAATGCTAAGCAAATGACTCATTTTAATCGGTATTTCCGTTGAAAGAATGCAGGGTATCAATGCAGAAAAAAACAAGATGGTTGATATTGATAACGAACCGATGATAAAACGGGTATGCAGATCGGCTTCGAGCACAACTAATGAAGGCAAAAACATGTCAATCAAGTTAATGGCTGCAGCTTTTGCCGCCAGCAATGGTTCTGGAATTTGAAGCAGCCATGTTAACGGATAAAAAAGATAGGCCAAATAGTCAAAAATCGGCGTGTAATTGACAAGTATCAATCCCATCAATCCAATTGACATGATGGATGGCAATATGCCCATCGCCATTACTAATCCATCCTTTACGTTGGCTGTTATATTGTTTTTTAATCCCGGTGCATTATGCGCTGTGGCCATTGCCTCTTTCCATGCGTATCGAATGCGTTTCGTCTTGATCATCTCTTCAGGAAACCCTTTATCTGTGTAATAATCGTCGCTGATTTTATTGATGGGCCAAATTCTTACAGTAACTGCGGTTACCGCAAAAGTGACTAAAAACGTAAGCCAGAAGTACAGATTCCAGATATGCATCAAATCCAGGGTTTTAGCCACGACTATCATAAATGTAGCAGAAACGGTAGAAAAACCGGTGGCAATAATCGTCGCTTCTTTCTGCGTATATTTCCCTTCTTTGTAGATGCGGTTGGTAATCAGCAAACCGATTGAGTAGCTGCCAACAAACGAGGCAACAGCATCAATTGCAGACCTTCCAGGCGTTCTCCAAAGCGGCCTCATGATTGGCTGCATAAAGACACCGATAAATTCCAGTAAGCCATAGCCTACCAGCAAAGCCAAAAAAACGGCTCCTATCGGCACTAGAACACCGATGGGGATGAGCAGGTTATAAAACCAGTAAGGACCCATATCTTCCGCCATGAGCCAAACAGGGCCTGCTTCAAATAAAACAAGAAAAGCCGCAACGGCCCCTAATACTTTAAAACCGGACAATACCGTTTCTACCTTGCTCTTGCGCCAGGTTTTTGTATAGAACGGATAAACAGCTCCTAGAGCCACAATAATCATCGTATAATAAGCAGCAGCCGTACCAGTTACCGTCCGAATCCATGTCACAAGATGATCTAACGGGATGGAGCTTTTACCATTCAATTCTATGGGGATAAAAAACATGAATATCCCGATAACGCTGAAAAAGAAGAATTTGAAAGCGTTGCGGATTGAATAAATATTAAGCGTTTCCGCTTCAACAAGTTGCCGGCTTTTCGACATCTCTTTTTGTTCAATCAACTCTTTCCCCCCTCTCGTTTCCTGTTGGCACTGCTAACTGCCAGAACAGCCTTTTCAGAAAAAGAGTCTTCCAAAATCCCAGCATCAAGCCCTAAAAAGGAAAGGAGGAGTCCTGAATGGCTAACTTCCTCCGAATAAGAATTCTTCAGCTAAAATGGGTTTTCTATACAGAAAATTTATGGCTTATCAATTAGTAACTTGCTTTTTCAAATCTTTCGGGCCGAACGTCGCTTCTTTTTTCCACCAAAGCGGAATCTGGATGCTTTCATCTGTTAATTTACCTTTTCCATTTGCTACGTCCTGGGCAATTTCGTAACCTGCTTGTGCATGACGGACAACCCCGATTCCTGAATCGACAGTCATCGCCACTTCAAGGCGCATATCGGATTCAGCCGTTCCGTCAGCGATCATCGTTACACCGGTATGAACCGCTTCGCCCATTGAGTAGTTCGCCTGGATAGCAATAAGGTCGCACATGCCGACAGCGTTTAAAAGACCATTCAGCATCGGCCAGTCAGAGATTAAATCGCTGCCGTCTTTCATATTTTCTGATTCGAAGGTCGGGTTGACAATTGATCCCGAATCCAAGTTATCTCGGGAGAAAGCAACCGGTCCGGCAAGTTCCCCGCGGCGAATCATGTCATTGACTTCCAATGCGAAAGCTTTCCGCTGGCCAAAGCCCATATAACAGATGCGTGCCGGAAGAGCTTCAATCGGGATATGTTCTTTCGCAAGCTTGATCCAGCGAGTCACTAAATGGTCGTCACTGAATTTCTCTAGAATCATGTCATCGATTTTGCGGAGGTCTTCAGCTTCTCCTGACATGCAAATCCACCGGAATGGCCCGCGTCCTTCACAGAAAAGTGGGCGGATATATTCCGCTACGAAACCTGGCAGCCGTTTTGCTTCTTTTTCATCCATGCCTGCATCAATGCATTCTTTGCGGTGGCTAGTTCCATATTCAAACGAATGAACTCCAAGATCCATAAATTTAATTAGCGCTTTCAATTCACGGACCATCGTTTCGCGTCCTTTTTCCAAATACAGGTCGCGGTCCGTATCGCGAAGCTCTTCCGCTTCTTGAACTGTGTAGCCGGATGGCAGATAGGAAATCGGATCATGTCCCGGTGTCATTGAAGTCGAGATATCCGGAAGCCAACCTTTTTCGAGCACTTCTTCAAAAACATCTGCAGCGTTTCCAACTACTGCAATGCCGAGAGACTTTCCTTCAGCAGCATATTCTTTCGCTTTAGCAATCGCTTCATCCAATGAACCAGCTAATTCGTCGATAAATCCTTTTTCAATGCGGCGGTTGATGATCTCAACGTTTGCGTCAACCAGAATCGCTACCCCTCCATGCATTGTCATTGCGCGTGTCTGATTCCCGCCCATGCCCCCTGCACCTGCCGTCAACAGAATTTTGCCGACAAGCGAATCGTTATAATGCAGCCGGGCAATTGCCGACAATGTCTCAAATGTTCCTTGGATAACGCCTTGTGTGCCGATATATTCCCAAGGAGCCGCTGTATAGTTGGCGTAAATTGTCAGGTTTTTGTCTTGCAAATCATAGAAAGTCGGCCAGTCCGCTTTCATAATGTTAGTGGTAGCCATAACTACCGTTGGCGCATATTTATGTGTTTTGAAAACGGCAACCGGCATCCCCGACTGGACAACCAATGTTTCGTCATCTTCAAGTTCCTTTAAAGTTTTCACAATCGCATGATAAGATTCCCAGTTGCGCGCCGCTTTGCCAATGCCGCCGTAGATGACAAGCTCTTCCGGTTTTTCTGCGTTTTCCATATTGTTTTCCAGCATTCTTAAAATCGATTCTTGTCTCCATCCTTTACAACGAAGTGTAGATCCTCTTTGTGCTTTCACTGAATACAAAATTTCCGGTTGTGTCATTACGCATTCCTCCTACTTTCTCTTAAGTTAGTTTTAGTGGTTCGTTTATTTATATTGCAATAAGCGTGCCAAATTTAGAAAAATGCAAAAAGAATTATAAAAAGCCAGTAAAATTGCTTGTTTTGTACTTCAATTTATTCTTTTAATTGGAAAAAGCGTATTAAAAACTTTCCTCCATGTTTCAGTTCTCTATAAAAGTGCAGATAAATTAACGCTTGTTTTAAAGAAACTTATAGTTTTTTTAAAAAACCCTTTATTTCTTGGCTAAAAAGGTTTTTTGGAAATGCAGATAAATTTTGCATTCGAAATATTCAAAACAGTCAAAAAGTGTTAAACTGCTTTTATATGCTTTAATTTATTGCTTTTAAATAGCAGATGAAGTGCAGAATACGGGGCACAGAGGAAGTTTTTCTTATAAAGGAGTGGAATGTTTTGTCAGCTAAATCATTGGGAACGATAATTAGAAGCTTCGTAGATGGCGTCATTGTTTTGAACGAACATTACGAAGTTGTATGGCATGAAATCTCTGAAAAGTTCGGATTACTTGTGCAGCATGGACAGCATATACGCAATTTGTTAGATTGCAGCTCAATCGACTTTGACCAGACTGGACCGACCGACTATTTGTTGAATGGAAAAAAAGTAGCAATTGAATTGAAAAAGTTCAGCATTGAACCCTCATTCATCTTTTTATGCATCAATGAATTTCGAGAAGATATCAAAAATTTAGAGACCGAAGTATATTGTTTGAAGAAAATCATCGATTCTCTTGAAGAAGGAGTGATGATGAGCAATTCTGAAGGGGAAATAATTTTATATAATAGCGCTCAGGAAAAAATGGAAGGATTGAATAGTTACGATATTCTTGGAAAAACGCTATGGTCTGTTTACAATTACAATCCTCAGCATTCTGAGCATAAACATACTTTTAAAACAGGAAAGCCGATTTTTTCAAGATACAAAGCCCATGCAACCATCAACGGCGTTCCGCGATATGTGAATTACAGTACTTACCCTGTCAAGAGAGATGGCGACACAATCGGAGTTTTTTCCATCAGTACCAATGAATCAAAGCTAAAAGACATGCTGCATCAAACAATAGAAGTAAAAAGGCAGAGAAAATCCGACGACAGCAAGAAAATCGTCTATGAGAATGGCACAATTTTTACTTTTAATGACATCAAAGGAAAAAGCCTGATCCTTAAAGATTTGATTAAGGAAGCTCAGAATGTTTCTCTCTACAATTCTGACACACTGCTTGTCGGGGAAACGGGAACTGGAAAAGAATTGTTTGCACAAAGCATGCACAATCACAGTCTTCGAGCTTCAAAACCTTTTGTTGCTATAAACTGTGCAGCCATTCCCGAAAACCTCTTAGAGAGCACATTATTCGGCACTGTAAAAGGAGCGTTTACAGGAGCTGCAGATCAGACCGGCCTATTTGAATATGCACAGGATGGCACTCTCTTTTTAGATGAAATAAATTCCATGCCAGTTTCTCTGCAAGCAAAATTGATGCGCGCTCTTCAGGAACGGGCCGTCCGGAAAGTTGGATCAAATAAGCTTATACCGGTAAAATGCACTATTATCAGTGCTTCAAATGAAGATCCGGAACTTTTGATTGAAGCTAACAAAATGCGGATAGACCTATTTTATCGGATTGCCCATGCCAGCTTATATATACCGCCTTTAAGAGAACGCACGGAAGATATCCATTATTTTCTGGATTATTTCCTAAAAGCCTACCAAACCAAATTAGGCAAAACAGTTCCCGGCTTATCGGCCGCTTTAACGGCGGCTCTGCTGAACTATAACTGGCCAGGCAACACACGCGAACTTGAACATTTGATTGAAAATCTGGTGATACGGGTGCCGGAGACTGCTGAAAAAATTGATTTAGAACACTTGCCGTCTTATATGAAAAGAAAATTGATTCATTCTCAGACAACTGTGGAACGAGAACAGTTAAACAGCGTTAATAGACCGTTAAAAGAGATATTCAGTAATTCCCAGAAATATTATATAGAAGCAACTTTGCGCGAGGTTAATGGGAATGTATCTCAAGCAGCTAAAAAGCTAGGGATTACCCGCCAGAGCCTGCAATACCATCTCAAGAAATATGGCCTTTCATCACCTTTTTGAGAATAATGTGAGATGAATTTCATAAAAACAGCAAAGGAGTTGTCCCAAATTACTTTTGGGACAACTCCTTTGCTTGAATACTATCATTCTTCTTCCGGCACATCCAAAATTTTTATCGTCTTGAAACCCAGAATGACTTTATAATTGAGTCCCCAATTGGCGGAGATGACTTCAAATTCAGAATCCGTGACTTTGAAGTGCATGACGGTGTCGTGCTCGTCGTCAATGACGATGTAGGTATTGGCATTTGAAAACAGCGTGAATGATTTATGCGCGATCAATGTCCAGCCGTGTTTCAGGCCGTGGCTTTTGTTGCCCATGGCTACACCTCCTTAGCGGATTCAAAACGGCGAAGAAATTTTCGTCTCGTTTTATCCATTATAACGACTAGCAATGAAAAAAGCAGACGCATTCGCGTCTGCTCAAAAAGTTTTCATGCTCTTCGATTAATCCCACCTGCAGATTTAATCGGATTTGTGAGAAAGCCACCATTATACCGGTTTGGTTCGTAGGAAATGATGAAAGCCTTCGGTGATAATCCTGTCACAAAATCACGCAATTTTTTCTCATTTTTCCGCTTTGCCAGGACTTTCATGCAAAGCCTTGCTCCGTCTTTGCCTTCCGCCATCCAGGAAGTGACTCCATAGCCTTTCTCTCGAACTTGAAGCGGCAGTTCCAATTCCAAGGCATCGACAATAATATCAAAAACGATATAGCCAAGCGCCAAACGATTTTCGATAATGCCTCCGAGATAAACTCCCAGTCCCCAGCCAGCACAATAGGCGGCAACATTCAGCGGCTTATCCAAGTTATCAAGAACGATGGTCAATCCCATTAAATAGATGAACACTTCTGCCATGGACAAAACTGCAGCAACTTTCCGGTAACCTTTAATGACCAAAATCATCCGCAATGTAAAAAGTGTCATGTAAGCAACGTTGATAAGGATAATGAGCAATAGAATTGAATTCACAAGGTCCCCGCCTGTCGTTAGGATAGCCGATCACATAAAATCGCGATCAACTTCAAAGGTTCTGCATGTATCGTAAACCACTTTGTCTCCTTCGAGCGCTTTCAATTGGCTGGTGATATAGAATTTCTGTGCATCAGAAACCATTGTGCTGCTAGATTCCAGGCGTGTCTGCCAATCTTTTCGGCCGACTGTCAATGTCCAGTCGCATTGGACCGAAGCGGACAGCGGATCTCCTTCTGTAATGCGGTAGACGTTTTTATTAGTACTGCCGTATTCAAGGCCATTAGACGGAAGCCGCCGGCATCCCTCATCTGAAAAGTCATCCAGGACCCATTCATTCGTCACCGTATTATGGCGGATTTCCCGCGTCCGTCCTGATTCACGCAGCACTTCGCGTTCCATGACCGCCGCTGTTTCCGGATGTTTGAACGGAATGATGTCTTCTGGCCTCGTCTTGTTGCTGTATGCAGGCAGAATCAGCTTCGTATCCTCATCTTTGATGATTTGTATTTGCGCTTCTTCTGCAGCAGGCCACGCATGCGGCCAGTAAGTCGGAGCCACTGATAATTGCAGACGGTGACCCTTCGGCACTTTATATCCGATGGCATCAAGTTCAACAGTCACGGTAACCTCTTCCCCTACCGGCACATCCTCCGGAAATTCATGGCTGTTGCGATGAGTCAAATTGAGTTGACCCCAACTGATCAGCTTGGAAGTTCCAAAAGGTGAAAGGTCGCACAATCGCACTGCCAGATTCGCCCGTTTTTTGTCGCACTGGAGTTTAATCTGCATTTTCGGGAAACCGAGGATTGCCAGTTCTTCCTGCAGCTCTTTACCCGTAAAGGTATTTGATAAACCATTTTCAATCGCCTGATCGGAAGCCATATCCCCTTCCTGTCCAAATGGGCAGTAAACGCCGGCGTACAACCCGTGCTGCTGATGCGTCATCAAGTTTTCCTTGGCGCCGACAGGTTGTTGAATCAATTGCCGGTCGCCCAGGTAGAAGCTTTTTTCTTCGGTATTTGGAGTCGGCCAGCTGTCTTCAAGCACCCACTCTCCAGGACGGACAGCATAATCCGTCTTCGGCGGAACTGCATCCTGCAGCCATATGCGCAGCACCGGTTCATCCATGATGCCGGTTTCTTCTTCTTTCAGCCACTGATCCCACCAGCGCAGGCATTCCTGCAAGAAACCGATTTGAGGGCCAGGCACCGCCACTTCCGGATATTCATGCGCCCATGGGCCGATCAATCCTTTTTTCGGCCCTTTCAAATTCTGTATCAGGCGGAACACGGCGTTCGTGTAGCCATCCGCCCAGCCGCCGACGGCATAAACCGGAATCTTGATGTCATCGTAATTCTCGCAAACCGAGCCATGTTTCCAGTAACCATCCCGGCGCTGATGGCGCATCCATTCTTCAACAAACGGCGGTGTCTTTTCCAGACGCTCCAGCCAATTTTCACGCCATGCCTCCCCTACATGTTCTGGATCTGCTGGACGTGCGTTATAGACGAGCATCGTCGAAGCCCACCACAGCATGTCCGAGGCGAGCAAAGCGCCGCCTTTATAATGGACGTCGTCCGCATAACGGTCATCCGTCGAGCACAGTGTAATGATGGCCTTCAGCGCAGGATGCTGCAATGCCGCGACTTGCAGCCCGTTAAATCCGCCCCAGGATTTCCCAATCATGCCAACCGAACCTGTTGACCAGTCCTGTTTCTCGATCCAGTCGAGCACTTCAAGCGCATCATCCTGCTCCTGTTGGGCATATTCGTCGTAAATGATGCCTTCGGAGTCGCCGCAGCCGCGCATATCCACACGGATGCCGGCATAGCCATGCCCGGCAAAGTAAGGATGCCGGATTGAATCGCGCAATGCGGTGAATTCGTTTTTCCTGTAAGGAAGATATTCCAAGATCACGGGGACCGGATTAGCCGTGGCACCTCTTGGAATCCATAATTTTGCGGACAGGCGTGTGCCGTCCGACATCGGTATCCAGACATGGTCCGTCACTTCCACTTCATGCGGGAATTCTTGTTTGACCCCTCGCGTGCTTTCCCGAACGTTAAAAACCATTACTCTTTCACCTCTTTAGCATTTTTCAATAAAACCTTAGCGGCTTTTTGTTCTATTACAAGTTTACCTGATGCTGGAACCTCCTGAACTATTGCTTCATTCCCCGCAGGAACGTCCGGATAATCCTGCTTCAGCCATCTCAAGAGCGAAAGCGTCAGAAGCAGATAAAGGATAATGACCGGCACGGATACAATAACAGAAGAGGTCTGAATCACTTCAAGTCCGCCAATCATCAATAGTGAAACTGCCAGGATGGCAAGAACCGCTCCCCACAGCATACGGTGCCAGCGTGCAGGTTCCTGTTCGCCTATCAATTCTTTTGTGGCAATCGCCGATAAAATATAAGTCGCCGAATCGAGAGAAGTTGCCAAGAAGATAAAAGCGAGCACTGCAAAGAATGGCAAGACCAGGAAGTCGAGCGGCATTGATTTTAAAATTTCCACGATGGCAGCTGGTCCCCCGCTGCTGTTCAATACTTCGATGACATTCAATTTATTCGTCAACTGCAGGTTCATCGTATAGCCGCCGAATATACCGAAATAAATCCAGCTTCCAAGCGAGCCCCACAGCAAAATGTGCATGATCAGTTCACGAATGGTGCGCCCTCTGGAAATTCGTGCCACGAACAAGCCGATAAACGGGGCGGTAGCCGCAAACCATGCCCAATAGAAAACCGTCCATGCCTGCGGGAATCCGCCTTTTGCAATCGGATCGGTTGAAAAGCTCATCAATGCGAAGTTCTGTAGCATCAGCCCGAAACTATTGGTGAAGTTCGACAAGATAAATAAAGTAGGTCCGGTGATCAATACAAACAATGCCAACCCCAGTGCCAAATAAACATTCCAGTCACTGAGTTTGCGTATTCCCTTGTACAAGCCCATATAAGCACTGGCGCCATAAATGACT
Source organism: Planococcus sp. 1R117A (assembly GCF_051417975.1). Classification (NCBI taxonomy): domain Bacteria; kingdom Bacillati; phylum Bacillota; class Bacilli; order Caryophanales; family Caryophanaceae; genus Planococcus; species Planococcus sp. 1R117A. The sequence continues at coordinate 912,416 of NZ_JBPRLO010000001.1, forward strand.
GTCCAAATGACAATGATGATGATGCTCAGCTGCAAAGATTGCTGGACTCCGAAAATTTCCCCGATGACTGCCGACACCATCGGCACCCCAAGTCCGAGTGAAGTTCCAAGCCCGCCAACAAGGCTCCAAATGACCATGATGTCGATGATTTTCCCAATCGGTCCATCTGCATGTTTTCCTAAAATGCCTCTGCAGGCTGTACTGATTTTCAACGAACGGTTTTTCTTTACGAAAAACGAATAAGCGATGACCACTGTCGGCAGGGCGTAAAGTGACCATGCGGAGATGCCCCAATGGAACATGCCGTATGCTACTGCCCATTCCGCTGCCTGAGTGCTGTTAGGCTCTATCCCAAAAGGTGGTCCCATATAGTAGTACATTGGCTCCATCATCGACCAGAACATGATGCTTGTGCCCATCCCGGCGCAGAACAGCATGGCGCCCCAACTGAAAGTCGAGAATTCCGGTGCTTCATCCCCCAGCCGGATTTTGCCGTATTTGCCGAAAACCAGCCAAATCAATAGAATGAACAAGCCGAAAGTCAGGAACTGGAATGCCCAGTCCAGATTGTATGTAATGTCTGTCATCATCTTGCTCATTACCGGTTCTGCCGAATTCCGGAAAATGACCAATGTCAGTGTCGCGATAAAAATCACCACCAGCGAAGACCAGAAAACCGTTGGATCAATTTTCACTTTCCCCATCATTTCTCCCCCTTTTTCTTCCAAAAAGGTAACCGTGATTATTTTGTAATCATGATTACCTTTTATTGTTGTTTATGTTAGCATGGTGTTATAAGAATAATCAATATTTTTTAAAAATATTTATTTTTTCAAGGATGTGAAGCTTTATGGATAAAAAAGAAATAAAAAAACGCCGGATGTGGACGTATTTTATCGATGCCACGGAAGAGTTGATAAAATCGGAAGGTCTGCAGCAGGTGACAATTCGCAAAGTGGCGGATAAAGCAGGCTATAATAGCGCAACCATTTATAATTATTTCGGTGAATTATCACATCTGTTGTTTTTTGCATCATTAAAGTTTCTAAAGCCTTATATTGATATGGTTACTTTGGAAATGAAGAAAACGGACGATCCCATAGAAAAATACTTGATCGCTTGGGAAATTTTCAGTGAATACTCGTTTAAAATCCCTGATATCTTCCATTCAGTTTTCCTCATGGACCTTGGCGAGCACCCTGAAAATCTGCTGGTCCATTATTATGAGCTATATCCTTCAGATTTACTGGCCGTTCCGGAAGAACTGCAGCCTGCTTTGATGGAACGAAGCATCGATAACCGGGGACGCTTTGCCATCAATGCCATTGTCAGAGCAGGATTGCTCGATGAAGTACAGGCAGAAGAACTGAACGAACTCACCAACCTGATTTGGCAAGGCATGTTTACCAACGTACTGAACAACCGCAATCATTATTCCGCTGAAAAAGCACATGAGCGTACCATGAAATACATCCGGGAAATCGTAGAAACCAGAATTGCTGTGAAACAATAAAGAGAAACTCCATTCAGCGGGACTTTCCTGATTCACTGACTGTTAAACGTTGATAACCTTGAACCGGCAGATTAGAGATGAAAAATGTTTTCTTCTACTATCAATTCTTCTATAATGAAGGAAGTCTGACTAAAGAAGGAAATGAAATATGGAACAAACGTTATGGTTTATTTACGCAGCACTTTTAGGCACGACCACTATTGGTTTTTTGATCCACAGCCGCCATGCGGATTTCCCAATCAAATTCGACTTGGCTGTATCCGTGGTGACATGGATCGGATTGTTCGGTTTTGTGACCAATAATCAAATTCTTGATCCGCTTGTATGGAAAATCGTCTTTTTCGGCGCTTTGCTTTGGGATATCCTGTTCGCTTTTAAATTGAAAAATCAGTTTGAGGCACAAGAGCCGGAAGCGGCAACCGGTGTTGCAGGCACCCTGTTTATGGCAATCTCAACAATCATTTTGCTCGGGCCTTTGTATTACGGCCTGTTCCAATATGCGTTTTAACTAAAAGAAGAACCTCCTAGCATTAGGAAGGTTCTTCTTTTTGCATATTTTGCACATATTCAAATGGCTTGTTGCGCTGTTTTATCCCTTTTCTTGGTCGCTTCTGCAAGCAGGCTTCCTGAAATCATGAAGAAGAAGCCAAGTATCGAACTGAAAAACATAGCCTGAAATACATGGCTGACAGTTCCAGAACTTGTCAGGAACATATAGCAGCCTGCTCCGCTGATGACCGAAGCGATGGCCCCGGTTTTATTGGCATGCTTCCAGAAATAGCCGAGACTGATCGGCGCTGCGATGCCGCTGATGATAGCCGATGTACCGAAATTGGTCAATAAGGCCAATGATTCCGGCCGGTTGAGTGACATGAACAGCGAAACCAGTCCAATAAAAACCAAGGAAATTTTCGAGGCTTTGAGCACTTTTCCATCAAGTTCCTGTTCAGACAGGTTTTTGTTTTTATACAGCAATGGCACCGCCAAAACTTTATAGAGGTCATTGCCGATGCTGTTGGTGATGCCAAGATACAGGCTATCAGTCGTCGACAGAATGGCAGAAATCAATCCCATCACGAGCAACGCAACGATGACTACCGGGAAGGCTTCCATGATATACGCCGGAATGGCGCTGTCCGCTGAAGCTAGACCCGGCAGGATGACGCGTGCAGCAAGGCCGGCAAATACCGAAAAGACGGACAAGACGAAAAGAGAAAGCCCGGCAGATAAAGTGAAAGTCCGCAAATCCTCTTCCTTTTCGACTGTCAGCACTTTATTCATCAGATGCGGCAGCAGCACGAAAGAAAACAACAGCCACTGGATGCTTAAGATGGCAAAGCCGCTATAGAAGGGCCCGCCGTTTGAAAGGGGTGCCACTAGCGAAGGATCAATTGCCCGGAGTTCCGAGTGGAGCGTGCCGAAGACATTCCAGCCGCCGCCAATTGTCCACAGCAGTGACACGAACAACAGGATTGAAACGGCTGCCATCGCCGCGCCCTGTACGCCGTCACTGACAATTTGGGCAAACGCGCCGCCGAGGCTGACGTAGACAATGGTGATGCCGACACCGATTGCGATGCCCCACATATATGGGATGCCGATGACCGTTTCAAACATTGTAGCGAGCCCGACATTCTGGCCCACAATATAGTAGATATTGAACAATACTAGAAGCGCCACGATCACCTGCAATGTTTTGCTGTTGTAGCGGTTGCCTAGCCATTGCGGAAGCGTCAGGCTGCCGCCATTCTTCTGGCCATAGCGCCAGAAAGTCTTCGTGAACAGCAGCAAACCGAGCCATGTCACGCCAAAACAGCCAATGGTATACCATAATGTCGATAATCCATATGTATAGGCCCAGCCGGGAACCCCAAGAAATAAATTCGCACTCGCGTAAGAGGTGCCGAAGCTCATGCCGACAAGCGCCGGGCTTATCTTGCCTTTGGCAAGAGCGAAGCCTTTCATCGAACCGCTGTGAACAGCGCCTTTCTTACCGAGCCAAGTCGTCCATGCAAAATAGCCAATAAGCATTACGATGATAAATGGAAGCAACCATGTTGTGTCTTCACGCATTGCCATCTTCTCCTTTCCGTTTCGGTTTTGGATAGATTTTATTCCATAGAGTCAGTCCGGCGATCCAGAAAACCGCGACACTGATCCAGTAAGCTGTAATCATGTCCATTCCCCCTTCTAGTTTTCAATTGGCTGATGCAATTGCTTATAGCTGGCACCAGGATGCGTTTCTTTCAATCCGGTCTGGCCTTTGCCGTAAATTTTTTCGCGGTACGTGCCTTCTGCATATTCTTTTTGGACAAGGCCGCGCTCCTGCAAGACCGGAATGACAAGTTCGACAAAGTCCACGAAACTTCCAGGGGCAAGGGTATAAGCAAGGTTGAAGCCATCGACACCTGTTTCTTCCACCCAATGTTCGATTTCATCCGCGATTTGTTCCGGCGTCCCTACTGCAACCGGCCCTCTGCCGCCAATTCCGACAAACGTGGCAAGTTCACGGATGGTCCATTTGCGGTCCGGGTCGGCGCGCGTAAACACTTCGACTGCCGATTGCATGGCGTTGCTTTGGATATATTCCAAAGTTTCGTCTGGATCGTATCCGGAAAAATCGATGCCCGTCCAGCCGCCGAGAAGTGCAAGGGCCCCTTCATAGCTGACATAGCTTTTCAGTTCCTCGTATTTCGCTTGCGCTTCCGCTTCTGTTTTTCCAACGATGGCGGTGAACGTTGTGTAGACGATGACGTCTTCTGGATTGCGGCCGTTTGCCTGGATGCGTTCACGCAATGCGGTTACCCCTTTTTTCACGACTTGGGTGGTCGGGCCGGCTGTGAACACCGATTCCGCATGCTTTGCCGCAAACTCACGGCCGCGCGGTGAAGCGCCTGCCTGGAACAGAACCGGCGTACGCTGCGGCGACGGTTCCGACAAATGAGCTCCAGGAACTTTGAAATATTCCCCTTCATGCCGGATGTCGTGCACTTTTGACGGGTCGGTGTATACTTTCGCCTGTTTATCACGGACGACGGCGCCGTCTTCCCAGCTTCCTTCCCATAGCTTATAGCAGACTTCCAAGTACTCCGCTGCAAAATCGTAGCGCTGATCGTGGTTCATCTGGTCTTCGAGCCCAATATTGAGTGCCGCGCTTTTCAGATAGGAAGTCACGACATTCCAACCGATGCGCCCTTTCGTCAAATGATCCAATGTCGACATGCGCCGCGCAAATGTATAAGGATGTTCATGACTGACCGAAGCGGTAACACCGAAACTCAAATGTTTGGTGACCGATGACATCAGCGGCACGACCAGCAGCGGATCATTGACTGGAGACTGGACCGCGTTGCGAAGCGCAGCATCCCGGGAGCCATTATAAACATCATAAGTACCCAGCACGTCCGCCAGGAACACCGCATCGAATTTCCCTTTTTCCAACAGCTTGGCAAGTTCAATCCAGTATTCACTGTCAGTGTAGGTATGGGAACGATCGTCTTCATGCACCCATAATCCAGGGGACTGATGCCCACCCGCACACACCATTTCAAATGCGTTCAAGTAAATCCGTTTCTTCGTCATATATATTCCTCCTCATTTTTATTCATTAAATTTGTGCGGTGCCGTCTGCTGAAAAATATAAAAAGCCCTCTTTTTCTCAACGAACGAGAAAAGAGGGCTGCATAAATGGACAGGATCCGCTCTCTTATCTCCCAAGAAAAAATCTTGCTGGAATTAGCACCTTTCTGACAAATGTCAGAGGTTGCTGAAGCGTCAACGGGCCAGTCCCTCGGCTTCTCTGGATAAGATTATTAAATTTAAATCCAATCATAATACTAGGAAATCAAGAAGTCAACCAAACATTTTAAATTGTTCGACTATTTTTATGGTATTCATTTACAGATTATCTATGAAACCTTTTCCTTGCGCCTTTTAAAGCGCTTTCAAAAATTCTCAATCTTTTTATTTTACTGCAAACTTTTTTCACATTGTTTATTGCCATCCATTTTCAAAAACTCTAAGATGAAAGTACTAGAGGTTAAGGGGTTGAGGTTATTGCGTACAATAGGCAGGTTTTCAATAAATGAGGTGTGCAAAAATCACAAACGCTAAGGAGGCTGACATGACAACCATTACTTCAAACCTTTTTACCGGAGAAAAGCTGAAGCTTTCACTGCCGCGAGAAGAAGACACAGACATTATGCTGAAATGGGGAGAAGACGCTGACTATATGCGGAATATCGATACGGAGTTCGCCCTTCCCCGCAACCGGGAGCAACTGGCAAGCGAAGGTGCGCCAAATCCTAATGAAGCCTATTTCCGGCTAAGAACAATTGACGGGGACCGTTTGATCGGCTTTACCGTCATCCATTCGATTGAATGGAATAACCGCGCCGGGATGATGGCCATCGGCATCGGGGATGCTGCAGACCGCAGCAAAGGCTACGGATCGGATGCGCTAAAGCTGATTCTCCGCTACGCTTTTCATGAATTGAACCTGGATCGGGTCGGCCTGGAAGTGATCGAGTACAATAAAGGCGGTATCCGGGCTTATGAGAAAGCAGGTTTTCAAGTGGAGGGCCGCAAACGCTCGATGGTGTACCGCGATGGCAAACGCTTTGACGTCATCGTGATGGGCACTTTGCGCCCGGAATGGGAAGCAATTCATTTTGAAAACTGAATACCAACAGTCCGGCATCGAGTGAGATGCTGGACTGTTTTAATGTTGCAGAAATTGCTGCAGTTTTATTAGTATTTTTCACTGGCTATTGTTCCAGTTGTTTGATGACTCTTGCCGGATTTCCTCCGACAAAGACACCCGCCGGCACGTCTTTCGTAACAACCGCACCGGAAGCGATGACGGTGTTGTCCCCGATTGTTATGCCAGGATTAATCACAGCCCGTCCGCCGATCCAGACATTTGCTCCGATCGCAACCGGCTTCCCGAACTCCAATCCTGCGTTTCGTTCTTTCGCATTCAGCGAATGTGTCGCTGTGTAAATATGGACGCCCGGCCCCATCATACAGTTTGCTCCGATCCGGATTTCGCAGACATCCAATAAGACGCAGTCAAAATTAGCGTAGAAATTCTCGCCAACATGGATGTTATAGCCGTAATTGCAGTGGAATACCGGTTCGACTTCCAGTTTGTTTCCCGTTGACCCAAACAGTTCCTTTAATAAGCCGGTTCTTCTGTTGGCATCCGTTTCCAATGACTGATTGAACAGCCGGGTCAATCTCCGCGCCTGGAGTCTGTCACTCAGCAGTTCAGGGTCAGTCGCATCGTAAAGCGCACCTAGCAGCATTTTCTCTTTCTCGCTTCTCATGTGATCCTCTCCCATCTATGGCTCTTTTTTATATCATCTTACTTCTCCAGCCAAATGGCTACAGAAAAAAATCAATTGCCATAGATAAATGAACCTCGGAGACAGCCTAAGAAAGAGCCTTTGTTTTAAAGGCTCTTTCTTAGGCTGTCGAGAAACTCTTATTCTCTTTTTTCATTTCGCTCTAGGACGGACGCTTTCCGTGGGGTGCGGCCCTAAGCCTCCTCGCTCGCTGGCGAAGACCTTGTGCTCCTGCATCGCTGCGCTAGCTTCGTCGCAAATGAACGGGGCAAATTGCTTTTGCCCCGTTCATTCCCTGCGGGGTCTCAGGACTCGCCCTATTCCCACAGGAGTCGCCGCCTTCCGCTACATTCAGCTTCCTTTTGTTACCTTTAGAGATTCTCTGGAATAGGGAGCTGATTCGGAAAGCTCTTTAATGTTTGTTCCTGCTCCTTAGATATGGAGCCAACCAGCGGAGAAAACCGTACTGCTCCTGCATCGCTTCGCTGCTTCGTCGCAAAGACTTGGCTTCACAAACCTCGGCCAATGTCTTCCCATCTGGTTAGCGGAATATCGGTTAAGGGATTATCACCCATAGAAGTTCTATCTTTCTCTTTTTGTATCAATTGTATATTTTTTCAGTATCGGCTTTCGTCAATTCGATCAATTCCGACAAATCCGCTTTTTCATCGATGATGTACATCGCTGTCCGAAGTTTGTTCGCACGTTCAGCGCCGATGATCGGATGGGTCAGGTTATTGAACTTTCTGGCCAAGTCTTCGTCGGTCATCGGGTTTTCAATGCTGCCTGTCGCATTTTTCACGATATGCTCGATTGTGCTGCCGTCTTTCAGGAAAGCCTTCGCATACACTTCTTCTTCTTTAACGCTGTCATCGACTTTCGGGGAAATTTTCGAACGGAATTCGACCACTTTAGGATCAACGACTTTAGCGTCTGCGTATTGCGCTTCACCTGCATCGCCTTCAAGGAATGCGACGGCTCCTGTATGGTAGATGCTGAATTTGCCGGCAAGTCCGGTCGGCGGAGTCGGTTTCCCGGTCAGCTCCAGCACGTATTGGTTGACGGTCAATTCGATGCGTTCTACATCTTCCGCCGCCACTTGCTTGCCAAGTGCAATGCAAGCGTCGATGGACGGATGCAGAACTATGCCGCATGCATAGGGTTTAAAAGCGTTCTTCAATAGCTCCCACTGCTCGCCCCAATTGATGTTCACTTTCGACAAGTCATGTTCAGGAGCCAGGACATTGGCAAACCCGCGTTTCGCTTCCAGCACTTCCGTTGAACTCGTGAAGTTCTTTTTGGCAAGCAATGCCGCCATCAAGCCATTTTGCGCCGCTTTCCCCGGATGAAACGGTTTGGTCATTGTGCCGAACATTTCCCGAAGGCCGAAGGATTGCGTCCCCGCGATGCCAAGCGCCCACGTCAGTTGTTCTTCGTCCAGTTCAAGCAGGATTCCCGCTGCAACAGCCGCCCCGAAAACACCCGTAGAGCTCGTGATGTGGTAGCCAAGATGATAATGGCTTGGATATACCGCATTCGCAATGCGCAGTTCCGCCTCGCAGCCGAGAATAAAAGCGTGAAGGACCTGCTCGCCTGTCAGGTTCAGTTTCTCTGCAAGTGCCAGCACGACCGGAGCCACCGGGCCGCTCGGATGGTGAATGGTATCGAGATGTGTATCGTCATAGTCAAAAATATGCGAAGACATGCCATTGATCAAGCTGCCAAGCAGCAGATCGACTTTTTCCGTACGGCCGAAAATGGATACCTGTTCAGAAGAATTGATGTCTTCTTTCAAGCCAAGCACCATATCGACCGATGGATGCTTTGATGCACCAATCGCCACGCCCATCCAATTGAACAAGCTTCTTTTGCCGTGGAGCTTTACTTCTTCTGGAATGTCGCTCATTTTTGTCTTCAATACATTTTGCACCAATGTTTTCGTTTCCATCATCCGTTTCCACCCTCTGCTATTTTTTTAAATGCGTTTTCTTTCGCTTTTCGCACATGGAACCTTGCCATGCTTTCCGCAAAATCCCCATCCCCCGATTGGATTGCGCCGATCATCATCTTGTGTTCTTCCACATTCTGCAGCGGACGTCCGGCTTGAGACAGAGACGTCGACATCATCAAGCCGATTTGCGTCTGCAGCATTGTCATGATGGCTTCCAGATAAAAGTTTTCAGACAGCCGCGCCAGCGCCAAATGGAAGTCCGAATTGATGTCGGCCAATTCTTTGACATTGTTGACGGCCGCTTCTTTTTCCGCCTTTGCGACGTAGCTGTTTAACTCATCGATGATTTCCGGTGTCTGGATTTGGGAAAGCGTCCGAGCCGCCAGTCCTTCCAGCACTTCCCTCACTTCATACAGCTGCGCCACTTTTTCCACCGTCAGCGTAGCAACTTTCACGCCTTTATGGGGCACATGCGTCACCAGTCCCTGCTCTTCAAGCTTCCGGATCGCTTCCCGGACCGGTGTCCGGCTCACGCCGATTTTTTCTGCCAGCTCTCTTTCCGTCAGTGTCTGCCCTGATTTGATGTCCCCGGTGCGGATAGCGTTATACAGATAATCATAGACAGAGTTCTTTTTTACTTCAGTGATATGAATCATGGATTGACTCCTGTCTCTTTAAGATGGTATACCATTTGTTAATAAAGTATAGATAAATAAGTTAATTTCGTCAATTTTAAATTTCAATATTCTGTATTGTATACCAATCCTTCGTTAATGAGTGACTTATCGTCCTTTCGGCGCTGCAATTCAGCAGCGCTTTAATGCAGAAATCTGTTTTCTCTGCTTGTTTATTGGTCTCTTATTCAATACGATAAAAGAAAAACGAGGAGGTTGAAGAGATGAACGATGAAACCCGCTCGGTTTTTATTGAAGCCGACCCTGAAACTGTCTGGATGGCGCTGACAAATGACGAGAATTTTTCGGCCTGGTATGCACCTGGTTCGGTGTGGAGGATACCGGAGCTCGAAGTCGGCTGCAAGGCGCTGTTTACGCTGATGCCGAGTGAGCACAACCAGCTGGAAGAAGGCGAACATGTGGACATGAGCTTTACAATCACGGAAGTCGTGCCGCACAGCCGCTTTTCCTATACTGCAGATGAAGACCAGCTCCATTTCATCTTTGATCTGCGGCCGGAAAACGCCGGCACCCGCGTGACCGTCAACATGGACGGCTTTCAGCTCAGCCTTGAGAATTTAAAGGCTTTTGCAGAAGGGCGGGAACTTCCGAATATTTAAGTGCAGACAAAAAAGCAGCCGTTCCAAATGGAACAGCTGCTTTTTCAATTTGCTGAATTTAGATGCCTCTGTCTTCCAGCCGTTTCAGGTCATCTCTATGGCCCATGACAACCAGTATGTCCCCAAGCTCAATTCGGTCATTTGGAAGCGGGGCAATATTCACCTCTTCCACGCGTTTGATTGCTAGCACGATGCATTTGTATTTTTCGCGGATATTTAATTGGTTTAAGGTTTTATCAGCTACTTTTGCGGATGCGACCAGTTCAATGATGCTGTATTCATTGGACAAGTCGATATAGTCGATGATTTTTTCAGAATTCATATGCTGTGCAACCCGAATTCCCATCTCGTTTTCGGGCTGGATGACTTTATCCGCGCCTACTTTCTCCAATATCTTCTGGTGCTGCAAGTCCCGCGCTTTGACCCAAACTTTCGCGATTCCGATTTCTTTCAGCATGAGTGTGCACAAAACGCTTGCTTGCAAATTATCTCCAATCGCCACAATCGCATGATCGAAGTTCCGTACGCCGAGCGACTTCAGCTCACTTTCGTCAGTGGCATTGGCGACAACGGCGTGGGACGCATAATCCCTTAGGCCATCCACCCGGTCCGCTTTTGTATCAATCGCTAGCACTTCATGGCCCAGGCGGTAAAGCTCTTTGCAAACACTGGTGCCGAATCTCCCCAGTCCGATTACCACGACTTGTTTTTTCATGACTTTCCCTCTTTTCTGCAACAATGAAAACTCTTTGCATATAGTATAGCCTCCCGCTTTCAGGAGTTGAAGTGTTTCATTTTATATCAGTGAAATCAAGCAGGCTTTTTCTTGCAGCCGCTTGAGTTGCGACCTTTTTGCAGCGAGTGGCAACCAATTGGCAATGAGTTTCGACGAATAGGGGTTGAATTACGACGAATCCTCTTTGAGTTACGCCAGATCTATTATCTGGCGAAAATTCCGTCCATCTTATTTCACAATTACTGCTCAAGCGTCGCCGTTCTAATAAAGTCTTCTTCAATAGGGGTTACAGTTTCAGCTAAGGTTTTTCCAATTCTTTTGAATGTCGCGTTGATTTATGTATTCGCCCGCAAGCTGAGAATGATCAAAGCCGAAGACTATAAATTGAATTTTGACTGATTCTGAAAAAGAGGCCCATTTCGGCCTCTTTTTCTATTTTTCCTCTATTCCTAAAAGGAATGCCGCCGTCTTGCAGCAAATCATGTATAAAGCCATAAACTCCATTCCCTTCCGACAGCCGGGCTACACAAAGGAGAATCATCATGCAAAAAATATTCGGTGAAAAAATAGAAGGCATTGATTATCAGCTTAGAAAAGGGGTTTATGCCATTATTTTCAGTCCGCAAAAAAACCAAGTGGCGACTGTGCAATTAACGCGCGGCTCGTATTTCCTTCCTGGCGGCGGCCTTGAAGACAATGAATCGCCCGAAGAATGCCTCAAGCGTGAAATGCTGGAAGAGACGGGATACGGATTAGTGATCGGCCCTTATATCGGCAATGCCCAGCAACTTTATTATTCCAGCAGGACCAACATCGCCATGCTCAATGACGGCTATTTTTATCTGGCGGAAATTGGCGATAAAGTGCAGGAACCTATTGAAGAAGACCATCTGCTGAAATGGATTCCTGTCAGTGAAGCGGATAAACTGCTTTTCCACGAGCACCATATTTGGGCAGTCAAGGAAGGCTTGAAAAAGCAGCTGTAATCATAAAAAGCAGGAAGCATGCGGCTTCCTGCTTTTTTATTGATTCCAAACCGTCATTCTCCCTGTTCAATCTCCAACAAGCCTTTTACCACTTCGGGCATTTCGCTCTCTTCAATCGTCCGGAAGTCGATGCAGACCCGTTCGCCTTGAATTCTGGCGATGATTGCCGGCCGGCAGCCCCTCATCTTTTCTGCAAGTTCCTGTGCCGACAATTTGACATGGGTCACGCTAGCCATGAATGTCGGCAATTCTACACCTGGCATCGTACCGCCGCCGATTTGCGATGTGCTTTCTTTTAAATCAAGTTTGTACATTGCCGTCTGCGACTCTATTTCAGAAATGAACTTTTCCGCTTGCTGGCGGATTTCCTCAATCGGCCGGATCACGTCACGGACAGTCGGCAATTCCATTGCTGCTCCTTCACCGATCACGTAAGCCTTCAATGTTTCTTCCAAAGCAGCAAAAGTCAATTTATCAACTCTCAGCACCCGGGCCAATTGATGGTTTTTCAAGCGGTCAATAAATTCCTTTTTCCCGGCGATAATTCCCGCCTGAGGTCCGCCAAGCAGTTTATCGCCGCTGAATGAAACCACATCTGCGCCTGAAGCAATCACTTCCCGGACAAGCGGTTCATCACCAATGCCATATTTTTTAAAATCATATAACGCACCGCTTCCAAGATCTTCGTAAAACACTACTCCATCGTGATCGTTCTTCAGTTTAACAAGCTTTTCGGTTTCCACCGTCTCAGTGAAGCCTACCATCAGAAAATTGCTGGTATGGACTTTCATAATCATCGCTGTTTCTTCATTCAATGCCTTTTCATAATCAAATAAATGCGTTTTATTGGTTGTCCCCACTTCTACAAGTTTAGCTCCGCTTTCTTCCATAATGGAAGAAATCCGGAAAGAACCTCCGATTTCAACAAGCTGCCCGCGGGAGACAATGACTTCTTTGTGTTTTGCTAATGCACTTAATACCAAGAACACTGCCGCGGCGTTATTGTTTACAACCATAGCTGCTTCAGCGCCTGTAGCTTCTTTCAGAAGATCTTCGATGATTTCATGCCGGGATCCGCGCTTGCCTTCTGAAATCCGGTATTCCAGATTTGAGTAATTGCGTGCAGCTCTTGTGATATGGGCAACCGCCCGTTCACTCAATCTTGAACGCCCCAGATTGGTATGCAGAATGGTACCGGTTCCGTTGATGACACGCATTAAGCGATCTTCGTTCCACTGACTTGCCTTATGGGCGGCATTCCCAAAAATCATATTGGTGAAATTTTGATGAGACGGCGAAAAAGGCAACTGGCCACTCAGCACTTCTTCGCGCAAATTACGAAGTTCCTGCTGAATAAACTTCGTTGCCTGTCCAGTAGTCAAGTGAAACTCTTCGCGGAACTCTTCAAAGCGTTTATCTTTCTGCAATTCATGTACCGGCGGCAGCTGGCGCAAATATTGTTTCATCTCAATTCCCCTATCTGCTTGCGGAACTCCGCGGTTTCCGCAGGCAAGCTTTCCGCAATCTCTATTTTTCTATGAGCCGGATGATCTCGTTGATGTCCGGGTGTTTTCTGGTGGCGAGCTTAGAATGGACTTTCTTTCCGTCTACCGTTACTTCGAAAGCTCCTCCTGAACTTGGAATCAGTTCGAGCGAAGCAATGTCCGATTTAAAATGATTAAACAACTGTTCCGCAAAACTTGCGGCTCTTGGGGCATAGTTTCACTGCATGCAAAATTCGATTGAAATTTTGTAGCCCATGATCCTTCCTCCTCTTAGCTCTTTTATTATTTTAATTTTACTTCAGCCGTCCAGTGGCGCTGTTCTTCCAAACGGGTGGTAAGATTCATCCCGTCGAGCAATTCCAGAAGCGGAATCAAGTATTTTCTCGAGACATCGAGCGCCTCTTTTGCTTCTTTTAATCCGAATGCTTCATCCGTCCCGCTTTTCAGTTTGGCTAACGCCTGTTCAAATGCTTTATGGTGGATCAGCGTATCTTCGAGCAGCCGGTAAGCCTGGCCGGTGTTCAGCAGATAAAGCGTCAATTCGGGGATGTCATTTTTCGGCACTGGAGTCCCTTCAAAATACTCATTCCATTTCTTCACTTGCAGGCCATCCTTTTCCAAGGCGGCAATAATGCCTTCCATCCGGGTCTTCCACTTCTTCGGCAAATGCGGTTCAAAAGAATCCAGGGCGATAAATTGCTCGATTTTCTTGAACTTCTCTTGTCCGGTCAAAGCATTTAAGCTGTATTCAATGAACAATTTCGGATAAGCACCGCTGAGCGACTGCACAAGTTCTGCTTTGCTCATGCCTGTCCTCATCGGAAATTCTTCATGATAGCTGGCGAGCCGGTCCGACATTTCGTCTGTTATTTTTGCATATGTTTTTGCCAGGCTGTATTTTCCAGGAGATATTTCCAGCAATCGGCCTTCTTCCAACCCTTTCAAGAGGGTTTCCTGCAGCACATGGCCATCAAGCGAGGTCTGCTGAATCAGTTGTTGAACATCCAGCACGATGTGCTTGTCCAAAACATCTTCTATTAAATCCTGCGGTGTCCCTTCTTTTATAGCACGCAGCATGGCCATCGTTTCTTCACCGAACCGGTATTTGGCGCCTTTCGGCTGAATGACCCAGCCGCCGCCCAGCGTTTTCACCGGAGTCGGCCGCCTCAAAATAAAGCGGTCGCCGCGCCGCACCACAATTTCCTCTTCCAGCCGGATCTGGCACAGCACTTCGTCTTTTGTCGCTGCAAGTTCGTTGCGGTCAAAAAAGACGATTTGGCCCATTACTTCAGAAGTTCCTACATGGACTTTCACAGGCGCCCGCTGCTTGAGCGGCGAAAAATCCTTGTCAATCAGCTGAAGCGCCACATCAATCGTATCGGTCACCATAAAATGGTCTGACGCCACAAGCACATCGCCCCTGGTTACGTCTGCTTTGTCAATGCCGCCCAGGTTAATCGCTGTCCGCTGCCCTGCTCTTGCCTGAAACTGTTCCTGATGGTGAACTTGAATTTGCCGAGCCTTTACTTTATGCCCTTTTGGAAGCAGTGTCAGCTGGCTGCCCTGCTGGACAATCCCCTCGTATATCGTTCCCCGTATGACCGTACCTTGCCCCTGCACCGTAAAAACCTGATCAATTGGCAGCCGGAACGAACCGTACGCATCACGGAACTTCACTTTTTTCAATTCGTTGAAAATCGTTTCTTTTAATTCACTGATGCCTTTGCCGGATAAGCTATCCACCAAGACACACGGAGCGCCGTCAAAAATCGTGCCTTCGAGGCGTTCCTGGATGTCATCGGCCACCAGTTCGAGCATTTCTTCATCAACCCGGTCAATCTTAGAGATGGCGACGATGCAATGCTCGATGCCGAGAAACTGAAGAATCTCCAGATGTTCTTCGGTCTGCGGCATCACCCCTTCGTCCGCTGCCACCACCAGAACCACCAAATCGATTCCCGCCACTCCGGCAATCATTTGGCGGATAAAGCGCTCGTGTCCTGGAACATCTACAATTGATACATGGGTGCCATCTTCCGTCTGAAGCGGCGCATACCCCAATTCAATTGAAATGCCGCGTTCTTTTTCTTCCTTTAAACGGTCCGTATCGACATTCGTCAGCTTTTTTGTCAATGTCGTCTTGCCATGGTCAATATGCCCGGCCATTCCAATCGTAAAATAAGTATTGTCCATTCCGCTCACACGCTTTCTAAGATCGTTAGTACCTCTACTTTAATCTTCAGGAAGGAGTGTTTCAAGCGAATGGCATTAATTCCCCTAAATACTGCCATTCTTTTTAATTGGTTCTGTTCCAAATTATAAAGCACCTTTCTTGCACTTCCTCTTTTTTCACTATAGACTTATACAGAACCAGCTATAATGGGGTTGGATGGGTGACTGGTGTCTTCCTGGGTCTTCAAAACCCTGAGGGGCCTGCGTGCCAGGCTCGGTGGGTTCGATTCCCACACAATCCCGCCATACATACAATCCGCAAAGGGTGCCTGTCAGGCATCCTTTTTTTCTTGAAAAATAATCCCGCGGTTTCAGGCACGATAAGTGACAAATTCCACTAGGTTCATGATAATTAAAAAAGAGATTCGTTTTTCTCCAGCGTGTTGCCAAAACCCTCTGCCTGCCAGAGTTGCCAAAGGATTGAAAACCCATGAAGATTATATTGGCAGCGCCTAACTTTCCGCAGCCGCGCGGCAATACCGTGACGGTCCGGAGGATTGCCGCTCATTTAGAGAAGTTGGGTGTTCAGACAGAGATTGTCTCAACAACCGAAGAAGTCAAGCCTCTACCGTTTGGTGATTTGGTCCATGGTTTCCACGCCTTTTACTTTTATCAGTTTATGCAGAAACTGGCGGAGCACCCGGATCCTTATATCGTCACTATGACCGGCACAGATTTGAACGTCGATTTATTCCATCCGCAAAAGCGCGGAGGCGTTCTTTCTGTTTTGAGAGAGGCAAAAGCAATTCACGTTTTTGACGAAGCTGCAAAAACCATCCTGCTGAAGGAAGCTCCTGAGTTTGAAGATAAGGTTTTTCCGATTGCGCAAGGAGCGGCTGGTTTTCCTCCGGCCGGTCTGCCGCTGGAAAAAGAAGCCGGTACTTTTTTATATGTGCTGCCTGCCGGAATCAGAAAAGTGAAGAATATCCCTTCCGCTATTTCAGCGCTTGGCAAGCTGCATGAAAAGTATCCTCATCTCCGGCTCTGGCTTGTAGGGCCTGTCCTTGAAGAAGCGGAAGCTGAAATTGTCCTGGATCTGGTTGAGCGGCATTCCAAATGGATCCGCTACATCGGCGAATTGCCCCACCCAAAAATGGGGGCAGTTTACGAAAAAGCGGACGCCGTGCTCAATACTTCCTTGTCGGAAGGCCAGCCCGCTGCCATTTTGGAAGCGATGAGCTATGGCTTGCCCGTCCTGGTGTCAAATGTCCAAGGAAATAGCGGCATGGTTGAAAATGGCAGTACGGGGTATCTGTACAATGACGAACAGGAATTTCTTGAGTATGCGGAACAGCTGATAAATGATGAGGAAGCAAGGCAGCGGCTTGGACAGCGGGCGAAACAGTATGCCGCTGAACAGCATTCCAGCATCCGTGAAGCGGAAGCTTTGCTGAAGATCTACAAGAGCCTATTGCAGTAAGCTCAGCTTTTTCTGTGCTGCAGCAAAGATTTATTTGATTAAAAGGAGGGATTCCAAATGACTGAAAAAGATATGGTCAGGTTAACGTCTTTATCATCTAAAGGTGGTTGAGGCTGCAAAATTGGTCCTGAGGACCTGGCGCAGGTTCTGCGTCATTTACCGAGAAATGTAGAAGACCCAAACCTCCTTGTCGGACTGGATACAGCCGATGATGCAGGAGTTTATAAAATCAGCGATGAAGTCGCGCTTGTCCAGACTTTGGATTTCTTCACGCCTATTGTGGATGATCCTTATATGTTCGGGCAAATCGGTGCTGCGAATTCACTCAGCGATGTTTATGCGATGGGCGGCAAGCCGCTGACCGTCATGAACATTGTCGCTTTCCCGATCAACACTCTGGACAAAAGCATCCTGGCTGAAATTTTAGCCGGCGCTTCCGATAAAGTGAAAGAGTCCGGCGCCACCCTGGTTGGAGGGCATTCCATCGATGACCAGGAGCCGAAGTTCGGGCTTTCCGTCACTGGAACCATCCATCCCGACCGTATCCGCTCGAATGCTGGCGCAAAACCGGGCGATCGCCTCATTTTAACGAAACCGATCGGCGTCGGCATTTTAACGACTGCCATCAAACAAGGCATTCTGGAAACTGAGGATTTGAACGAAGTCATGGCAGTCATGGCGGCCTTGAACAAAGATGCAGCTGAAGTCATGGAAAATTATTCGGTCAATGCTTGTACCGATATCACAGGATTCGGCTTGCTTGGCCACACGATGGAAATCGCTAAAGGCGGCAATGTTGGCATCATCATCTCCAATAAAGACGTTCCTGTTCTGTCAAAAGCGAAAGAGCTTGCTGAAAAGCATGTCATCCCTGGCGGCACTTACAAAAACCACAGCTGGCTGGCTGCAGATATCGATTATGACAGCAGCATCAGCAAGCTTGATCAATTGATCCTTTGTGATGCCGTGACTTCCGGCGGGTTATTGATCTCTGTTCCGGAAGTCGAAGCCGAAGCATTGCTTCGCGATTTACAGGCAAGAAATGTACAGTCTTCAATTATCGGAAAAGTGACCAGCGAAAACGCTGGAAGAATCCACGTCATCTAAAACAAGGACTCTGCTTGAGTCCTTGTTTTACATAATGGAAAAATAAAAACTTAAAGCGAGGTGCCACCATTGAAAAACTTGAAAATAGCAGCGATCCTCTTGGTCCTGACACTCTTATTGGCTGCATGCGGTAGCAATCCAAAAGAAGAAAATCCGACTTCCGGCGGTGAAGCAGAACAAGATGCCTTTACGATTGGAGTCATTCCAGCCCAGACAGAAGGCTCTATGCAAGGGGCTATGGACAAATTGCAAACCATTCTGAGCGACGAACTTGGACGCGAAGTGGAAATTGAAGTCTATCCTGATTATAACGGCGTCGTTGAAGCGATGAACTATGATCAAATCGATATGTCTTATTTAGGGCCTTTGACTTTTGTTATTGCACAGGAAAACAGCGGTGCAAAAGCGATTATCACTCAACTGGTTGACGGTGAACCATTCTATCACTCGTACATCATCACCCACAAAGACAACCCGTGGACTTCTATAGACGATATGCTTAAAGATTCCGGAGAAGTCGATTTTGCGTTCGGCGACCCCAATTCCACTTCCGGTTCTTTGATTCCTTCTATTGAATTGCAGGACCGCGGTGTCTATAAGTCGGAAGATGACCATCAATTCAATTCTGTGCGCTATACCGGATCGCATGATGCGACCGCTTTGGCTGTCCAGAACAAACAAGTCCATGCAGGTGCAATCGACAGCGCCATTTACAACCAATTGGTTGAAGCCGGAAAAATCGATGACTCCCAATTGAAAATCATTTGGGAATCGGAAGAACTTTTCCAGTATCCTTGGGCTGTTCTTGAAAGCACCGATCAAGACACGATCGAAAAACTGCAGCAGGCTTTCCTGGCGATCGATGATCCGGAAATCCTTGACGCTTTTGGGGCAAGCGGCTTTACAGAAGCAAGCAACGAAGATTATGAAAGCATCAGACAAGCAGCAATCAAACAGGGCATCATTAAAGAATAGAGTTGATTTTGGGTGTGGTTTAAAAGAAGAAATTTACTGACATTGGCTATATTGATTCTATTCGTCTTTCTCAGCATGAGGCTGACTGAATTCGATCTGTCGAAATTCAAGGATTTCCGCAACATGATCGATTTCCTGTCGCAATGGTTCCCTATGGACTTTTCTTTGCTGCCGGACATGGTGCAGGATACGCTTGAAACTTTGGCAATGGCTTTTTTGGGGAGTTTCCTGGGTCTCTTGATCGCTTTGCCGATCAGCTTTATCGCGGCCCGGAACACATCGCCTTCGCCCTTTTTGTTCCAGTCTTCAAGAATCGTGCTGAGCTTTGTCCGTTCTATTCCGGAAATTGTCTTTGGTTTGATTTTGCTGACGACACTCGGGCTTGGTCCTTTTCCGGCAGTGATTGCCATCATGTTCCATAATGTCGGGGTGTTTGGCAAATTGATTTCTGAATTGATCGAAGCGGCCGACCCGGGACCTCAGGAAGCGATGAAAGCCGTTGGATCGAAAACCTGGATTGCCAATCTGTTCAGTATTCTGCCGCAGATTTGGCCGAACGTCCTGTCCCAGTTTTTCTATCGTTTCGAAGTGGCCATCCGAACTTCTCTGGTTTTGGGCTTTATCGGCGGAGGCGGAATTGGGCAGCGCTTGTTCAACGACTTTAAAACGTTCCAATACTCATCCGTTTCGCTTGATGTATTGATCATCATGATCATGGTGATTATCATCGACTTTTTAGCCAGCTATGTCCGGAAACGGATTATATGAAGGAGGCAGGCTCCATGATCGAGATAAAAAATTTATCTGTCCTTTACGATGGAAACACTGCAGAATCTCTTTCTGATGTAAATTTGTCACTCCAGAAAGACGATTTTATCTGCGTGCTGGGAAAAAGCGGCGCTGGGAAATCCACATTTATCCGCTGCATCAACGGCTTGCAAAAACCCACATCCGGTGAAATTTATCTGGATGGCAAGACCATCACAAACGCCAGTGAAGACGAATTGCGGAAAATCAGGCGGGAAATGGGCATGATCTTTCAGCATTTCAATTTGATTCCCCGGCTCAGCGTTCTGCAGAACGTGTTGACCGGCACATTCGGTTACCGATCTTCCCTTAAAAATCTGATTGGCTGGTTCACAGCGGAAGAATTGGACTTTGCGAAAAGCGTCATTGCAGAAGTCGGGCTGTCCGAAATGATTGACCGCCGGGTAGAGCAGCTGAGCGGCGGGCAGAAACAGCGTGTCGGCATAGCGCGCGCACTGGTTCAACAGCCGCGTGTGCTGCTCGGTGATGAACCGGTGGCAAGTCTTGATCCCGGCACGTCGAACCATATTTTCACTTTGCTGAAAGAAATGCACGAGCGCCTCGGTTTGCTGACTGTCATCAATGTACATGACATTGAACTTGCCAAGCGCTATGCTACCCGCATCATTGCTTTAAAAGATGGAAAAGTTATTTTTGACGGCCTTCCCGAGAATTTTATGGAAACCGAATACCGGGAAACCTACGAATCAAAATCCCAGGATTATTTCTTCGGCGCTGAAATCTGAATTTACAAGGAGAAGATCAGCATGATTAAAAGTCCTTGAGCAGTTGATAGTTCCAGAGTCGTGTACGGCTCTTCTAACCCCGATATTGTAACCGTTAATCCGAAAGCTGGAGAAAAATCCGTCGTCCTTACATTTGACGATGGCCCCAGCCGGGCATTGCCGCAAATTCTGGATGTGCTGAAACAGGAAGATATTCCTGCCGCTTTCTTTTGGCAGACTCGCCTCTTGCATCCAGCAAGACCCTGGAAACGGGTTCTCGAAGAAGGCCATCAAATCGGTTCACATACGACCAAGCATCTGAACTTAGTGAATCTTTCTTTTGAAGAACAGTACCGGGATATCAAAAACAGCATCACGAAAATTGAACAAGTGACCGGTTCTGATGTGAAGTATTTCCGCCCGCCGTTTGGTCAGTTTAATGAGGACACTCTTCAAGCAGCAAAAGCGCTGGATGTGACGCCGGTGATGTGGAGAGTGGCTTCCATGGACTGGGAGCTGAAAAAAAGCCCTCAGCAAATAGTGTGCACTGTCCGGGATAATCTCGAAGACGGCGCCGTTATCCTGCTCCATGAACTGCAGCATACCGCGGATATTCTTCCGGATCTGATTAAAGCGATCCGGGAAAAAGGCTATAGCTTTAGCGGATTGCCGGCTGAATAGAAAAGAGGCTTTGGAATAGACTCATTCCAAAACCTCAGCTTGTTGAAATAGTTGAAATTGTATCAGTTATCATCCCTTAACCGATATTCCGCCAACCAGCTACGCTTGCCGCGGGCGAGCGCCAAGCCGCTTCGTCGCTTCGCTCCTGCAGGGTCTCGGCTGTCTCGCTATCCCGCAGGCGTCTCCGCTGTTTGGCTCCATATCGAGAGAGCAGGAAATAATAAAAGAGAATTTACTCAAATATTCCTGATTTTAGAGAGTTTCTAAAAGTAATAAAAGGAAGTGAAATGCAGCGGAAGGCGGCGACTTCTGCGGGAACAGTGCGAGCCCTTAGACCCCGCAGGGAGCGCCAGCGAGCGAGGAGGCTCAGGCCGCACCCCGCGAAAAGCGTCCGCCCTGGAGCGAAATGAAAAAAGCTGTCAAATTTTCTCGACAGCCTGAGGTTTCGGAATGAACTCATTCCGAAACCTCTTTTTGTTTTACCGTATCAATTTGAGAACTTTATGTAATAAACATAAAGTTTAATCTATAAAAACCTTTAAGCTCACGCATATTGGGTTTTTGCCGATTGTTCCATCCATTGTAAAAAGTTAGCAACCACTAAGTCTAAAAATGCGATGGTTGCTTCATCCGTAATATCTCCTGCTTCGTCCATTTTCGTATGAACGGCTCCGACATATACTTCATTGCCCATAAGAACTGGAGACTGCAGTCCAACTGCAAACAGAATATCACGTAAATGGGCCTGTGCTTTTACTGTGCCAAGGTTCCCCATTGAAGCTCCCATAATCCAAGACGGCTTGCCGATCATCACTTTTTCAACGCGCGATAACCAGTCAATGGCGTTGCCCAGTACACCGGGAATGGTTGCGTTATATTCAGGTGTGACCCAGAGTACAGCGTCCGCAGCTTTGACTTGCGATTTAAAATTTGTCACTGCTTCCGGCGGGTTGTTTTCGATATCTTGGTTGTATAAAGGCAAACCGGATAGATCTAAAATCTCCAGATCAAATTTGTCTGCGTATCTTTTTTGTACGTACTTCGCCAATTTTTTATTATAAGAATCTTCACGAACACTGCCTACGATTGCCACTACTTTCATTTCCGTCCACGTCCTTTAGTTAGTTATAATGAAAAATGGTTCCAATTACATTATGATGTATATATAGCATTAATGTAAGTAGGCACAAAAATGTTTCATAGTATCAAAAAAGGTACTTAGAAGGAAGTGAAGAACTTGAAAGAAAACATCAATCCCGAACAATGTCAGGTAGTAAGTTCCCTCAATACCCTTCTCGGGAAATGGAAACCCATTATTCTACAGCATTTATTAGCAGAAGGCACCCTTAGGTTCAATGAGCTGAAAAAACGTATTCCTGATATTACACAAAGAATGCTGACGCTTCATCTGCGTGAATTAGAAGCTCAGGACCTGGTCAAACGTGTGGTGTATCCGCAAGTTCCGCCAAAAGTAGAATACTCATTAACGGAATACGGCAAAACGATTGAGCCTCTTATGAACACTTTACATGACTGGGGAAAAAATCACCTGCAGCATATTGAAAACCTGAAAAAACTAGATAAGTTGGATTAAGAAGGATAACTTTTATTTCCGCTTCGGCCACTATGGGCAGGGCTTCCGCTGAAGAAACTTTCTAGAAAAGAGAAGGTCATTGAGAGCGCTTTTTGATGATTGTATACTTAGATATGGAGCTGTTTTGCGGAATATCAACAAGTAAAGATAGAGGAGATGAATCATATGAATGAAAAGAAGTTCCCGAAGGAAGCTATCCGTGTATTAAAAGAAACAAGCCGCACATTTTATATCCCGATCACTTTTTTACAAAAAGACTTAAAGCATTCGGTTGCATCCGCTTATTTAATCTTTCGGGCAATTGATGAAATCGAAGATCATGAAGAAACAGCCAACGAGGTAAAATACGCAATCCTCATGCAATTGAGTGAACTGTTCAAACATCCTTTCAATGAAGAGAAATATTTACAGATTCTGGAGCCGGTAAAAGAGGCAATGCCTGAAGTGACGCTTCGTTTAGGTGAGTGGATAGAGGCGTGCCCAGAGACCACGCTCGAAATCGTGATGGACTCGGCTAGTGAAATGGCCTTTGGCATGGCGAAATGGGCGAAAGCCAACTGGCAAATCCATACACGTGATGATTTAGATGACTATACATATTACGTAGCAGGGCTTGTTGGAGTTATGCTTTCAGAATTATGGGAGCTATGTGCCGGTGTCAAAACTGACCGGGACCTTGCCATCGGTTATGGGCGCGGACTGCAGGCTGTCAACATTCTGCGCAATGAGCAGGAGGATTTAGAGGAGCGCGGGGTAAGCTTCGTTCCGGATGGCTGGACCCGTGCAGAATTATTTGACTATGCGGATGAAAATTTAGCGAAAGCAGATGACTATATGAAGTCGCTTACTAAGCGAAGTATTCTATTGTTCTGCCGTCTGCCACTGGCGTTGGCCCATAAATCATTAAAAGCGATGAAAGACGGACGTGAAAAAATAACACGTGCAGAAGTGGAACAAACCGTAGAAGAAATTCAGGTGGATTAGCAGGTAAAAACAAGAGGATTTCTTAAAATCCTTCAGAAATTAAAAAAACCGTAGACAACTCCCATTTCTCGAGTCTGCCTACAGTTTGAGGGCCCTTTTAGAAGGGTCCTTTTTTTGCATTATGATTGTGCGAATTCTTTTATCGGTTCTTCCGGAATAAATCCGAGCGAGCGATTTGCTTCCTTGCCGTCTTTAATCAAAATCAAAGTCGGGAGGCTTTGGACACCGAATTGTTTAACCAGCTCCGGCGCTTCATCGACGTCCACCTTATAAAAATCAACTGAATCAAGTTGTTCAGCTACGCTTGAGACCACCGGCCCCAAAAAACGGCAGCTTGGTCACCAGTCTGCTGTAAAATCAAGGACAAACGGTTTATTGGCGTTTTTCACCAGTGTATTGTATTCTTCTGTGCTAATGGATTTAACCATATTCAATCCCCCTCTTAGTAGCTCTTTATCGGTACTTGTCCAGTGTAAGGGCTGGCGTTTTTTCCATCAAACTATCTGCTCTCGGGATGGCAGCAGAAAAGCTTTCCCCAATTTTATTGGCTTAAGGCTTGATCAGCTTCCCAATCTCATCCGGCAGAAACTGCTGCTCCCATGGATACCATAGCCATTGCCCGTTTTCTTTGTAAAGATAAAAGGAATGGGCCAATTTTGCATCGGTGTATAATACCATTTGATAGATATCCGGGTCCTGTTGCTCCGCCTTTCCTTCCGGCGGAGGTATATAAGCTTCAGTCAAAAGTCTTTTAAATTCCTCAAGTTCTCCGGCATCGGTAATGCGGTTTAACAGTTCCGGGACATTTTCTCCTGTGTAAATTTCGATACTCTTTACCTGCTCCAGCTCCACGTCTTTGAAATGGTGCGGAAAATCTTTCCCTGCCTGTTCTTCCACGTATAGGCGATAGCCATTCACTTCATGCTCATCCGCTACAGCCAGCAACTCGGGAAATCCAATAACTTCAAAAAGACCGGTGTCTTTTTCCCAAAAAGCCGCATCGCCGTTTTTGACTTGGTAATTGGGGTTGCTGATGTTATCTGCCACTTTAAAATTTACTTCCCCTGCCTTTTTTCCAATGCCGCTCTCCTCTTTGATGACTGCAGAGTCTACCGAAGTGTAATGCTTGCCTTCAAATTGGATAAAGTCCACCCAATCGATGACCGTATGTGATTGGCAAGCCGCTAAACTGAGGCAAACCAATGCCAGGATTACTAGTCTTTTCATAAATCTGCCTCCATTGATTCGCGCTTTATGGAGTAGACGCTTCCAGGAAATAATTGGTTACAGCAAAAAGAACTTTTTCAAAGAGCAGACATCTCGGTCAGCTCCCACAATGGCCTTATTCTTTCAGCATCGCTTCGACAATCGCTTCCACATGGATTTCCGTTGTATTCATCTGAGGAATAGCCGAATCTTCCGGTTTGATCAGCATCGGCAGCTCCGTGCAGCCCAGTATGACTCCTTGGATACCCTCCTGCTCTGCCATCCGTGACACAATTTTTAAAAACGCATCTTTCGTTTCAGGTTCAACGATGCCTTTTTCCAATTCTTCTACAATTTTCTCATGGATGAAATCCTGCTCCTGCTGATTTGGTACGACGATTTCTTTTTGGGCAGCAGTAAAGATTTTTTGGAAAAAATCATTTTCCATCGTGAATTTAGTGCCCAATAGACCAATTTTCTCCAACTTCATTTTCCCAGCGGTACGGGCTGTTTCTTCTACAATACTGATCAGCGGAATCCCGACTTCT
This sequence comes from Planococcus sp. 1R117A, assembly GCF_051417975.1. Taxonomy (NCBI): domain Bacteria; kingdom Bacillati; phylum Bacillota; class Bacilli; order Caryophanales; family Caryophanaceae; genus Planococcus; species Planococcus sp. 1R117A. Next base: position 938,025 of record NZ_JBPRLO010000001.1, read on the forward strand.
TTCTGCACTTCTTCAAATACGATATGTGCCGTATTAGCGGTCAATACCGCGTACTCAGCTCCCGCTTTTTCGAGCGCTAGCACAGCCAATGCCAAATAATCGGTGAGATCTTCTGTCTCCCCTTTTTCCAGCAGCTCAAAAATTTTATACATATTGATGCTATTGATCAGGAATTCGGGCAGTTCTTCATTATTCCCTGTCTTTTCCTGATACTTGGCGATAATTGCCTGATAATAATCGACAGTCGATTCCGGACCTGTCCCGCCAATAAGGCCTAATTTACGCATAAGACTTCTCTCCTTTGATAAACGAAATCCATTTAACCCCTACTATACCCATTATCCCGACTGCCTTAATCTCTTTTCTGTTTTCATCCATTCAAAAAAGCCTTCCACAGAAATGGAAAGCTTCTGAAATCAATTTTTTGCAGCTGCCGGGAAATACCGGCCTTTCATTCGTGTAGAGATGATTTCCAGCACGATGGCGAAAACCAAAATCATATACGTAATCATTCCGACTTCACGCAAGTCAAAATAGAATCCGGAAGCCATGAACAATTCAAATCCGATTCCTCCTGCTCCAGCCGCGGCGCCCATTGCGACGGCTACAGAGAAATTGATTTCAAAGCGCAGGAACGTCCAGGACAAAAGGTACGTGAATGTCGATGGCAGGACAGCGTGCACGACGATATGCCACCAGCTGGCGCCAGTCGCCCGCAGCGCTTCGATGATGCCTTTGTCCACTTCCTCGAAAGCTTCCGAAAAGGCTTTGACCAAATATGCGATGGAGTGGAACAGCATGCCGAGAACCGCTGCTTCACTGCCGAGCCCTGCTGCGATAGCAAAAATCAGCACCCATAGGACAGTCGGCACAGCACGGATAAAGGCGACAGCCATCCGTACCCCTTTAGAAATCCAAGGTTTTGATAGATTGGCAGCAGCCATCAATGCCAGGAAAAAGGCGATGACCGCCCCAAGAATGGTTGACAGAAATGCGAGGCCAAGTGTAATGCCTACTTGATAGAAGGCTTCTCCCCAGGTAAAATGCGTAAGAGCCGGTTCCAGGAACATCGTTTTCAGATTATAGAGCGTTTCCGGGATCGCTTTCGCCAAATCGAGGCCCGTATAGTCAAAGAACAGAAAAGCCAAAATCGTCAAAGCTGTAAGAGATGCGATAGTCCAGGCGATGACACGCTCTGAATGGCTTCCGGACTTGATGGTGATCCGGCCGTCCGCTTTGCGTTTAATGTGTGTACTTGCTTCCATTACAGAATCACCTTCCGGATATGGTTTGATATCAGTTCAATCAGGATGACTGCCAGAACAATGCTGAACGTGACAAGCGCGACGGCATTGTAATTGAGTGTTTTATAGTACAGGTCGAATGAATAGCCGATTCCCGTTCCTGTTAAAATCCCCACCAGCGTGGCGCTGCGGATATTCGTTTCAATCATGAACAAAATCCAGCTGATCATCTGTGGCATGCTTTGTGGCAAAACCGCTTTAAAAATAATTTGGAAATACGTTGCTCCCGTTGCCTGCAGCGCTTCCACTGCACTTTGGCTCGTTTCGTCGATCGATTCGATGAATGCACGGGTCAAAAAGCCGACCGACCCCACAAACAGGGCCAAATAGCCGGTTACTGAGTTTTGCCCGAATGACAGCAGCAAGATCAATGCCCAGGCGACAACCGGAATGTTCCGTGAAACAGAAGCAACAAAGCGCGCAAACGCTCCAATCGTCCGATTCGTCCCGGTGCTCTTGGAACCCATCAAGCTTAAAAAGAAAGCGACAATGGTTCCCGTAGTGGTTGCGGCAACAGACATCAGAACGGTTTCAAGCAGTTTTTCCACAATTCCCGGCAACCGCTCCAGCGATTCCTGCGTAATAAACAGATTGGAGAAAATCCAGCCCAGCGCTTCAGGTAAAGTGGCTAGGCCATAGAGGATGTTGAAGCCTGTGATTGCGGAAGAAGCAGCCGTCATTCCGATGATTAACAGGATAAAAAGAATCGTCTGACTTCTTCGCTTGGTTCTCAAATGGTTTTGATTCACAATGATAGCTCCTTAAACCGTAATTAGTTCCCGGATTTCCGGAGTGGATTGGGTTTTTGTGCCGTAAATGGCGTCTGTGTGATAATCCTGCAGCAGGAAGCTTGGACCGTCAAAGACGATGCCCCCCTTGTTTAAGCCGATAATCCGGTCAGAATAATCCCGCGCCACATCTACTTGGTGAAGATTGACAATGCAAGTGATTCCAAGTTCTTGTGTGATCGATTTTAAATGATCCATGATGACTTTTGAGGCGTTCGGATCAAGTGAAGCAATCGGTTCGTCGCATAAAACAATCTTCGGTTCCTGAATCAGTGAACGAGCAATGCCCACCCGCTGCTGCTGGCCGCCGCTCAGCTGATCGCAGCGCTTATAGGCATGTTCTTCGATGCCCAGTTTTTTCAGCAAAAAGAAGGCATGCTCTTTTTCCTTCTCAGTGAATCTCCCTAAAATACCTTGCAGGGTCGTCTTGTAGCCAAAACGACCGTGAAGCACATTTTCAATAACCGTCAAGCGAGGCACCAGATTGTAGTGCTGAAAGATCATGCCAATGTTGGTGCGCACTTTCCGCAATTCCTTTTTGTTCAAAGCTCCTACATCCTGGCCATCAAATAAGACTTTTCCTTCATCAATTTCAACCATCCGGTTGATGCAGCGGAGAAGCGTCGACTTTCCTGCGCCGGACGGGCCGATTACCGATACGAATTCTCCTGATTGGACTTCGAAACTTAAGTTTTGAAGTACTTTTGTTTGGGTATTATATGATTTTCCGAGATTTTCGATTTGCAATAAAGACATTTTATCCGCTCCTTTTCCGTCAAATTAAGTCATACAGAGCATGCACAGTGACGGCTGCATACTCTATGGGCCATGGCTATTTTTTTGAAAGTTCACGGATTGGATTGAACCACTCGTCTTCAACCGGCGCAAAGCGTTCTTTTGCTGATTTGAAGAATAGACCTGGTTCACCCGAATCTTCAGGGACAAAAATCTTTTCGTTATTGGCAATTTCATCTGAAGTAAGCACTTCTTTTAATTTGTCGTAGTCTTCCTGCCCAAGCACTTCCATATTGGCTGCGAATGGTGCATTCAGTACCGGAGTAACGCCCATTAAAGCGAATTCGCTGCCAGTAACCGTATTGAATGGCTCTGCCGCATCGTCTTTCACTTTATAAACTGAGCCCACTGTATTGGCTTCGCCTTCCGCCACTTCCACGTAATTTTCTACGCAAGTATCGCAGAATGCAGCCACTTCAGAACTGTCATTCAACAGGTTGACTGCTGATCCCTGATGCGAGTTTCCGAACAAAACTTGAGAGAATAGTGGTCCGCCTTCCATTAAATCTTCCGGCTTCAAATCTTCATAGCCTGATTTCTTTGAAAAATGCTCGATGATTGTAGAAGAAGGAACTACAAATCCTGATGTTGAACTATTCGACACGAAAGACATGCTTTTCTGTTCCAATGTATCAAGTGAAAATTCTCCATCAACTTTGAACTTCTCCTGGTCATCGGAGTTTACAGCCAACCAGCTATGGTAGATGGCGTCTTCCAAAGTTCCAGATTCGCCGGTAGGCACGACTAGTGGTTCAATCGCATCGTTGCCGTTTTTCGCTTCAATGTAGCCTTGTGCGCCCATAAAGGCCAGATCGGCGTTATTGTTGACCATCGTCTCAATGGCGATGGCATAATCCGTTGTCAATTGATGCTCCACTTCTTTGCCTGTCGCTTCTTCAATGACCCGCCCTATTTCATCGCGGGATGATTTCATGTCTGTCCCTGACTCATTTGGATACCAGACCACTTTAATGACATCATCTACTTCTGTTTTCCCTGCTTCTGCGCTGCCATCCGAACATGCTGACAATAGTAAAGCCGCTCCCAAAAACATTGCCATTACCGAATTTTTCTTCTTCATGGTTGGTTAATTCTCCTTTTTAACTAATATGAGCAGGCGCTCCTGCTTCGCTTGTTTCATTAGAACATAATCCAGGGCGAAAGAATCATAATTTACAGGAATTTCATAGACTCTTAAAACTATTTACAGCAACGGGGCAAATGATGCTCCCAATTTCGATGGATGTGCCGAATGCTCCGTGGTAATCGGTGCCGCCGGTCAGCACTAAACCATATTTCTCAGCGAGCTTCTCTATTTTCTGATGGTCTTCCGCGGAATGATCCGGATGGTTGCGTTCAATGCCGTCAAGGCCTGCATCAACAAGCTCGGGAATCAAATCAAAAGAATCAAGCTGGCCGGGATGGGCGACAACAGCAAGCCCGTCGTCCGCCTTGATTGCCTTTACCGCTTCCAGTGCATCGATATATTCAATATCGCCTGCCGCAGGGCCTTGCCCTTTAAACAAGCGCTTATAAAGCTGCTGATATTCGACAGAGGAATACTCCGCAGCAGTCAGCCCTTTCATGATGTGCTGTTTGTAAACGGTTCTTGAGGGCAGCGCCGAAACGATGATTGCTTCCAGGTCCAGTTCGAATCCGGCCGCTTTGATCTGTTCGATTTGCCAAAGGGAATGGCGGTGGCGTTTTTCTGATAACTTATCACAAAGCGGTTTTATATGCTTTGCCTCCGGATTATAGTTATAGCCGAGAATATGCACTTTCCGGTTCCGCTTAAAGTCGTATGCCGATATCTCGATTCCTGGAATCGCTTTAATCCCGTTTCCCGATGCCAACACTTTGACTACAGGCCAGCCGGCCACTGTATCGTGGTCAACAAAACTGATCGTTTCTACGCCGGAAGCTTTTGCCCGCTGCAATACATCCGCGACTGAATCCGAACCGTCGGAATAATGGCTATGAACGTGAAGATCAGCTTTCAGCGCCAACACCCACTTTTTCTTCGGCCACTGTCAATGTTCTTGACTGCATATCATATACTTTGTCGCACAGCCCTTCCATGAACTCGATGTCATGGAAAATCCCCACCAGTGTCGTGCCGTTTCGCTTAAGCTTTTCAATGATTTCACGCACTTTGACCTTGGATTGCTGGTCAAGGCTTGCCGTCGGCTCATCAAGCAGCAATAACCGCGGTTTCTTGACCGTTGCCATGGCGATATTCAAGCGCAGCTTTTCTCCGCCGGAAAACGTATTCGGATAGCTGTCCCATAGCTTCGGATCCAGTTCGAAATGCGTCAGCGCTTTTTCCGCTTCCAGCGCTGCCAGTTCCTCACTTTCACCCATCTCATGCAAGGCGTTTGTCACCAATTGGCGGCATGTTGTTCTTGGCATGACATTCAAAAACTGGGAGACGTAGCCGATTTCGTATTTGCGCAAATACAGCATCTGCCTTTCAGATATTTGAGAGAGATCAACTAACCCAAATTTCTCGGAGTCGTAAAGGATCCGCCCAATATCCGGCAAATAAGTGCGGTAAATGCTTTTCAGAATGGTGGATTTGCCACTGCCGCTTTTGCCGACGATGCCGATAAATTCCCCGGCTTCTAAAGAAAAGGAGATGTCTTCAATGGCCGGCATGGTTTTGTTTAAATGATGGATGGTGAATCTCTTGCCAAATCCTGCTATTTCCAACATTGACATGGTGTTGCCTCCTCTCATTTTGAGTTATTTCACCCGATAATTGGTTGTTGTAATCAGTACACCGTTGACCATTGTGGCAGTCAGCATCGGATAGCCGTCTTCCATCCGTTCAATCACCAGAATGTCTGCTTTCTTTCCTGGCTGAATCGAGCCCAGTTCGTGGTCCAGCTGCACCGCTTTTGCCGGGTTCAACGTAACCATCATGAACATGGCGTGCAAGTCATTGCCGTATTTCTCGTGGAGGTCAAAAACAGCATGCAGCAAAGCAGACGGATAATAATCGCTGCACAGGATGTCCATGCAGCCGTGCCCGATGGCTTCCGCTGCTGACAAGTTCCCGGAATGCGATCCGCCAAGCATGACGTTAGGTGCTCCTGCAATGGTGTAGAGTCCGAGCTGTTTCGCTTTCATTGCCACTTCCAGCGTGATTGGAAACTCACTGATTGTGGTTCCGAAGCTCTTCACCAAATCCAGTTTCTTGAAATCATCGTCATCATGGGACGCTACAGCGATGCCTCTTGCCAAAGCGATGTCCGCCACTTCCTTGATTTTTTCAGTTGTCAGGAATTCAGTACTCTGGCGCTCGGCAATCAGGACATTGACGTCTGCATCGGAAATGTCGCGGTAGCCTTTTAAAGTATCACGGTAGACTTCCAGATTGCGGTATTGCCCTTGACCCGGCGTATGGTCCATGAACGACAGCAAATGGACTTTGCCGTCTTCGATATTTCTTACTAGCTGGCCGACTTCGTCGATATTGTCGATTTCAAAACGGGCATGGAGCCGGTGGCGGATCAGGTGCAGCCGGTTATGCGTGGCATCGATGGCGTCCACCATGCGCTGAATGTTATTTGGATTGCGCATCGGTTTATGGGAAAATATATCTTCTTTGTAAAATGACAGCGAATGGAACATCGTCGTAATGCCGTGGCTGATCAGGATTTTTTCCGCTTCCCGTAGACTGATGTCAAAATTCATCATGCTGGTTGGACGGGGAGAGGCAATCGTTTCAATATAGTCGGAATGGATATCGATAAAACCCGGTGAAATAAAACCTCCGTTGGCATCAATCAATTGGGCATCCGGATAGTTTCTCACTTGCTGTTCAAGAATGATCTCTTGAATCGTCTCGCCTTCCACCACGACGGCGTGGCCTTCTAAAATTGTGGTTTCCGTTATGATTTTCCCATTATGGATAATATACAAAGTACCGAACCTCCTAAAGTAATGAATACACCAATTGCTGCGTATACGGATGCTGCGGATCTTCCAGCACTTGGTCCGTCAGCCCTTGTTCAATGATTTCGCCATTCAGCATGACCACGGTGCGGTCTGCAAGCATTCGAATCACAGCCAGATCATGGGAAACCACAACCATGCTGATGCCTAGATCCCGCTGGATATTCTTGATCAAGTCCAGAACGTTGGCCTGCACTGACAGATCGAGCCCGGTAGTCACTTCATCCAAAAACAGGATTGGTGGATTGTTCGATAGAGCCTTCGCAATTTGTACGCGCTGCTGCATGCCGCCCGAGAAATTTCGCGGTTCTTCTTTCATGCGATGAAGCGGGATGTGGACATTTTCCAACAGCCTCTTACCTGTTTCTTCCATCTCTCCTACGCGGCGGCTGCCGGCGGCAATCAGCTTTTCGGCGATATTCCCGATAGAGGAGAAGTCCATTTTCAGTCCATGGATCGGATTCTGATATACCATGCCGAAATCGTGGTTACGGATGGCGCGTTTTTGCTGGGAAGATAAACCAAAGACATTTTCACCGGCAAGATGCGGCACATTGATATATGCCTCTCCTGACGTTACGTCAGTGTCGAAATAAAGGCATTGCATCATCGTCGACTTGCCGCTGCCGCTTTCCCCGACAACCCCCAGGATTTCACCGGCATATAAATCCAGTGACACATCGCGTACAGCATAAACCGTTCCGCAGGATGTGCAATAGTTTTTTTCTAATTGGCCAGCGTCTAAAGTGGCGCAGCGGGAACATCCCGGACCGAATTGTTTGCGCAGATTCCGCACTTGTAAAATCGGTGTTTCATGCATAGGCGCTTTCCACCTCGGCTTTCTCGTTATTGTTCAGTTGCTCCATGCAGAAACTGGTGTCATTGCATTGATGAGTGGTTTTGCCGGTTTCCTGGTCCACCAGTTCGTCCATGAACACATCTTGAGCGCCACAAAGATGGCATTGTATACCTTCAAACGATTCTATTTGGAATGGATAATCCTCGAAAGCGAGCGATGCAACATCTGTGTACGGAGGAACGGCATAGATTTTTTTCTCCCGTCCAGCGCCAAGCAGAATCAACGCTTCCGACTGATGCATTTTCGGGTTGTCAAAGCGTGGAATCGGGCTCGGAGCCATCACATAGCGCCCATTGACGTAAACCGGATGGTCTGCCGCTGTTGCAGTTTTTCCGTATTTCATAATCTGTTCAAACAGCATGAGCCATGCTCCGCTGTAATCGTCTTCGGAATGCATCCGCTTTGTCATATATTCCCGGGCTTCGACCGGCCGGAGAGGTTCCGGCATCGGCACTTGCAGCACCAGGATCTGGTCTTTGGTCAATGGAACTTCCGGAATGCGATGGCGTGACTGGATCACATCAGCTTTTTCGGTTTGTTCGGTCACTTCGACTCCGGTTGTTTCCTGGACCAGCTTTTTGATGCTGACGGCGTTGACGGATTCATCGGCTCCCTGGTCAATCACTTTTAAGACATCCGTTTTGCCAATTAATGAAAGTGTCAGCTGAAGCCCTCCAGTTCCCCAGCCGCGTGCGATTGGCATCTCTCTTGAAGCAAAGGGCACCTGGTAGCCGGGAATTGCGACGGCCTTTAAAGTGGCACGGCGGATTTCTTTTTTTGAGCCTTCATCAAAAAAGGCGAAATGTGTATTAGCTTTCAATCGGCTGCACTCCTTTCTTCACTTGCCGGATACTGTCGAGCTTGGATTGGAATGTCACGTAATGTGGCATTTTCAAGTGGGAGATAAATCCGGTGGATTCTACCGAATCGATGTGCAATAAGACAAATTCTTCATCATGGGTCGGGAAATCAGCTTCTGTATGCTCCAGGCATTGATCCAGAATACTCATGGCAATGGCTTTTGTCTCGTTTTGCCCGTAACAGATGCCGTAGCCGATTTCGAACTCCAAGTCGTCTTCATTGCGGTCGTTTTTCACTTTTACCGGCACAAACGATTCCACTTCGGTGATACGGATGTCGCCGATGTAAAATTCGTCGCCGTGGTCCTGTTCTGCTTCATTCGGATGGTCCACGTAAATCGGCATTCTGCCGACACGTACTTCTCCGACATTCGGATGGACTTGGCCGTATCCCCGAAGTGATGCATAGCCAAGTGCTGTGACTGCTCCGGTCTGGCCGCGTGTCAGGATTTGCAGCCTCGCGCTGCGGCTGGACGGAAATTGCAAACTTTTCTTGGTAACATCATCCGGTGCGGCATCGTTTTTTTCATAAACTTCAAACAAGCCTTCTTCTCGGAGATAATCGACCACTTTCGGAAAATAAATCACATCCTGAGCCGTTTCTGCGCTTTCCAATTGCTTTTTGTAATCGGTCAGCCATCTGCTGATTTCTTCTGGTTCTTCTTCCAACAGATCGAAATCGAGCAAACGGTGAGTGTAGTCATGCGTTGCTCCAAGGAGCTGGCCGCCCGGAATGTCCTTAAAGCTTGCAGAAATTCTCCGTTCGACAAACATCGATTCCGCCTCGACTGTCCGGCTGTAATATTGGCGCGGCAAAGTGGAACGGTGGGCACGCATCAAAAATACGGCTTCTTCCATGCTGCCTTCTGCCTGTTTGATCGCCAGCGCAGCCAATTCGGGCGAATACAAGCTCGCTTCTGACATTACCTGGTCGATCATGCCGCGCATGGAAGATAGAATCACTTTAATCTCCAATATCTCTTCGTCCTTCAGACGCTCATATTTCAAGCGGTTAATGGAAGCTTCAATTGCATGAGTACCACCTTTTACGGGTACATAGCCCATTTACTCCACCTCCGTCATAATTACTCGAGTTGTCCGGGGAATGCAGACCATACGTGACTCATCATCCACAAAGATCAAGTCGACGCCCATCGGATATTCCTTGATCCGGCTGCTGCGGGCTTTCCAAAAAGACTCCGGCATTCCGGCATGGAGGCTGGCATGGCTTTCGATGCCCGGTCCTGATAAACTCAAATTTCCTGCTTCAGCCAGCCCTTCACTTTCGATAATCCATGTTGAAGATAGCTGGGGATCGATAAGGCTGCCGATCTTGCATTGCCGCATTGCCTCAAGCACATCTTCTTTGCTGGCGTTTTTTAAAACGATAACAAAATCTGCTTCTTCAATCGGTGCATATCTAGCTGAAGTATATTCAGAAATTTTCTCGATCAGCTTTTGCTGATTTCCCGGTAAGATGTGGAACGTGACTTCCGCATCCAGGACTGTCATCGCACACAGCATCGTTGATTTTTTGCAAGGCAGCTCATAATCCAGCTGTTTTGCTTCTTCCAGAAAGGAAATGGTGCCTGGCCGTGACATGCTATGTAAAATTTTTCGGTAGACTTGCTGTATGTCATGTATTTGATCAATCGCCATATTATCTCTCCTGAACTTGTAATGTAGTTTGTCGGATTAAACTTCCATTGTTTCAAAACTGACTTTCGTCTCAAACAGCTCTGCCTGCTCACGCGATTTTGCTTGCGCTATGTCCTTTTCCATTTCCAATAGAGGCTGCTGCCATTCGGCTATTTCAGGCAAAGCCGCTTTATAAGCGGCATCAATTATGGCAAGGTTCCGGGCCAGCTCTTCTTTCATGCCTGCGACGATGCCGATGCCGATCTGGCCGCCGATTTCCACTTTCGCTTCGGTGACAAGAACTTCACCGATATAGAATAGGGAGTTTTTTGCCGATTCCCTCATTTTGATCATGGTCATTCCATATTGCGGAGCAGAGATTTCCCGGCATTCATATTTCTGAGCAATCGTTTCTGCAAATCCCCTGGCCAGCTGCTCATTTCCTTGAATCAGAATTTCAGTTCTTCTGCGTCTTTTCATATTCGCTGCCTCCTTCGCTGTAAACTCATCGTAACTTGTCGCCAAGTTGCCGTGTTTTAAGGTACGGTAAAGCTTGTGTAAAGCATCTTCACAATAAGAAAAGCGCAAGCGCCCGGGTAGATTCGACGGGCATAAGACAGACCAGCGAAGTGGAGGTCTTTGCCACACAGCTGGGTTGGCTTATGCGAGAATCTGGGCGCTGGAGTCTGGACATAAAGAAAAGCGCAAGCTCATAATTTTTTATATTCTGAAGCATGAAAAAAGCAGGCGACAGAAAAATTCTGTCGCCTGCTTGGCTTAATCCATTGTGATATCGTATTTAAACTTATCACTGCGGTATAGGATTTTCGTATGTTCTAATATATTCCCTTCCTTGGCATCGACACAATCACTTTCCACTACAATGAGCGGCACCAGACTTTTACAGGACAGGAGCTGCTGTTCTTTTGAAGACGGGAAAGTAATGCTTAAAAGAGACTTGCGGCTGGCAAATTCCGTATAGCCAAGCTTTCGATAATAGGCGAACATGGAACCGATTTGATGGCCATCATCCCCGATGTCCGGAAACATCGCTCCATTGACATATGAACTGTGGATGGCAATCGGCTCGCCGTCAAGCAGCCGCAGACGTGAAATTTTATAAACTGTACCGTTTTCCGGCACATTTAAAATTCTATAGATCCGTGCGTCAAAACCGATTTTTTCGCAATTGATGTTGCGCGTCTCCAAATTATAGCCTGCTTGTTCCATTTTTTCCGTAAAGCTTGTTTTAGCCGTTAAGTGCAATTGGATTTGCATCGACTCTTCTTTCAAATACCGTCCTTTTCCTTGCTTCGAATAAATATAGCCCCGTTCCTCGAGCTTTAACAAGGCATTTCGGACAGTCATGCGGGGTACCCCATATTTTTCGGCAAGCTCATTTTCCGAAGGCAGTTTCTCACCGGATTTAAAAGCTTTAGAGGTGATTTTCTGCATCAAATCATCGAGTATCTGTGTTTCTTTGTCTTCAGAAATTGAAATCTCCCCCTCTCGCTTCCAGGCCATGGGTTTCCTCATTTTATTAGTATGATATCATTTTTCGTTTGGATACTGTCCATAAAAATAGAGGAGAACCTTAAGGATTCTCCTCATCGTGCTTATCCCTGATGGGTCGGCCGGACAATCACTTCGTTGACCGCTACACCTTCCGGCTGTGAGGCTGCGTAATAAACGGCATTTGCCACATCTTCACTCGTCAGTGAAGGAATATTCGGATCTTCGAATCTCGGCTTGATGTCCGGATCTGTAATAAAAGACGCCAGCTCTGTCTGGACGACTCCCGGTGAAATGCTGGTGGTTTTGATATTTGTCTGTGCCAGTTCTTTGCTCAAGCCTTCCATAAAGATGCGGGCTGCGAATTTCGTACCGCAATAAACTGTTCCAGAAGGAAATACCCCGTGCCCTGCAACAGATGCAGTGGTGATAATATGTCCGCTGTTGCGCTCCTGCATATGCGGCAGGACAGCCGCGATGCCGTACAGCACGCCTTTCACATTCACATCAACCATACGGTCCCATTCATCTATTTTCAGCTTGTCCATGAACGACAAGGGCATGAGCCCTGCGTTGTTGAACATGACGTCGATTTGCCCGAATGTATCGATTGCAAATTCCGCCAGTTCCTCAACTTCCTGGTAGGAAGTAACGTCCGTCACTTTGATTACCGCTTCTCCACCTTCTAACTCAATTGCTTCTTTCAGTTTCTGAAGCCGGTCTTCGCGCCTTGCAGCGAGCACGACTTTACTGCCTTCGCGTGCAAACTTTTTTGCTGTAGCTTCACCGATTCCACTTGAAGCACCCGTAATGACAATGACTTTCCCTTTAACAATAGACATAAGTTTCCTCCTTCATAAGTACCCAGCGATTTTGCAGTTCTATCCCGTCTTAACAGTCAACAAGGATAAAGAAAGTCTTCATTAAGTAAATTTTTCACTTTGTTCTGTAGCCGCATATTTTCCCTTTGTTCAGCATCTTTTCAGGATTGTCTGGCAGTAGTTTGAGTTCTATCTTGTTTCCTTCGCCGCATACTTTCTGTTTTCCTGCTTTGTTCAATCCTCTGCCGGCATGCGGGCTTTATCTCAAGGAAGAAACCATAAAAAAGCAAACAGCTGAATTCCAGCCGTCTGCTTTTTAAAAATTAGATTCACTTTGCAATTATTGTGCTGTATATCCACCGTCAACCATTACCGTGCTGCCTGTCACAAAATCGTTTTCGCAAAGGAAGATGATCGCATGCGCTACTTCTTCCGGACGGCCTAAGCGTCCAATCGGATGTTTCGCTACTGCTTTGGCATAAAGTTCGGGTTTTAAGGTATTTCGATTTGACATCCCTGTCTCAATATAGCCAGGGCTTACCGCATTTACGCGAATGTTTTTGTCTGCATATTTGAGAGCCAACGATTTTGTCATTAAATTGACGGCCCCTTTAGAAGCGGTAACCGCAAAAGCATTCGCTTCTCCCACGCTTCCCAATATGGATGCCGTGTTGACAATGACACCGCCACCGGTTTTCAGCATTTCGCGGATGGCATGTTTTGATCCAAAGAAGACCCCGTCTTGATTGACCGCAATTACTTTCCGATAATCTTCGTAAGAAAGCTCATGCGTTTCACTAAGTGCGCGAACTCCTGCATTATTGACCATAATATCAATCCGGCCAAACTGTTTGACAGTTTCTGCTACAAGGTTGGCAACGGAATCTTCTTGGGAAGCGTCGAATTCAATAAATACAACCTCTGCTCCAGTGCCTTTAAATTGCTTGGCAGCCGCTTCTCCGCCTTCCACATTAATGTCAGCGACGACTACTTTAGCTCCTTTGTCCAGCAGCGCTTTAGCAGCAGCTAAGCCGATGCCTGATGCAGCGCCAGTGACCACTGCCACTTTCCCGGTCAATTCCATTTAAATTGCCTCCTTGTATTGGATATACTTCTCCACACAATTATAGCAATTAATATCAGAAAATTCTAATATCTTAATCATTAATATATAAAAGGATTTCCAGTTTGTTCCCTATAGAAAATCCTGTTTCCGCAATTTCATCCGATCAATTTAGTTTGCACTTTTTCTAAGCAATGGTTAAGCAAAGCTTCTGTTTCTTTTGTGCTGCGCATTTCCCGGTCCTGCATCAGCACCTGTATTTTCTCAATCATTTTCCGGCCTAGCCCTTCGCCCCGGAATGACGGAAGCACTGAAATATGATGGACTGTGAAATAAGTATCGGCCACTTCCACTCCGATCAGTCCTATATAGTCTTCCTCATTTTTCAGCAAGTACAATTGCCAAGCCGGATCTTCCGCATAACGTGTGATGGTCTGGCATAAACTTTTCAGGTTTCTCTCTTGTGGCATGAAGGACAATAAACCCATCGCAATCTTTTGACATGATTTCTTGTATCTGACTAACATAAGCCCATCCTCGCTTCATTCTTATTTCTTGTCCGTGTTATTTTTCAATTCATATAAACTTTCCCATCCAGTTGCTCAATGACTTCCAATGCCGCTGAAAGGCGCTCAGCAAAATCCTCAGGGCGCTCTTTCGATTCCAAGTGCACACAGACAATATTCGGATTTGATATCAAACGCTGTTGAAAGTCTGTCGGCAATGGAATCGGGTACTCTTTAAAATTGAAGGAGAAGCATGGAAATTCTTCAGGCAGCAGGTAGATTTCCGCTTTGTTGTGGGCGGTGCCATCTTCTTTTAGATTAGTAAAAGAAATATCCAAATCCAAGGTGCAGCTGAAGAAAGAAGTATTAGCATGAATCACCAGTGTTCTTTTCTTATTGACGATACATCCCCCATGCTGCAGCTCGACTTCCGATTTCATCAGCATGCCCACTTTTTCCGCCACTTGTTCCAGTCGCTCCATCTTAATTCTCCCCTTCCGTCTTTATTTAATGCTGCTTCGTTTTTAACCGAATAAAGTCGTTTGAACAGATACGCAATGAGAACAATCTTTATAATTTTTCTCTTGTATAAGCTGCTTTACGTAATTGGGGCAGTTCGTAAATTCTCTGCTTGTAATTGGCGTGCCTACAAAACCACAGCGATCCCCCGCAAACTTTTGCTGATGAATGCTTTTTTTGTTGTGATCAATAAAATACTTCATCCATTCCGCTCCTTTTACCGGTTAAAACATACAAAAACGCCGAAAAGAATGGTTCAATTCTTTTCGGCGTTGTTTTCAGCTCTATCGTCTGAAACATCCAACCATGTGTATTTAATTTTTTTATAAATAAGCGCACAGCTTTTAAGTTTTATTCAACCCAGAAACGCCAGTTTTTTCTGATTACTTATATCCTACAGCGTGCTCGTATAAATGTAAAATCTTTTGACCTACTTCTTTCTACAAAATTTAACATATTGATAAAAAAATGATTTCTGGAAATGCAGATATTCTATTATACCCGCCTCTATTTTGGACTAAACCAATGAGCAGAAATGCAGGCAGCCAACGGAACCTGCTTTTTCAATGAATTTCAACCTTCAGCCAGCCTCTGACACTATTGATAAACCACACTGCTTCGAAATCCCGTAAATCTTTTTTATGAATTACTTTTTCTTCGATCTCCTCCCGGTCCAGCAAATATTGCCGAAATGTTCCCGGTAATAAGCCACAGCTTACTGGAGGCGTAAAGAACTTCCCTGCTTTTTCAAACACTGCATTGCCGATTGTAAATTCGGTCAGCTCTTCTTTTTCATTCCATAATAATACTGAAAAAATATGATTTCCACTACTTTTTTGCTCATCGTACATTTTTCTATAAGTGGTTTTATGGAATAGGAAAGGATTCGTGCTGTCTATCGGAGAAGCCGCCAGCTCACAGTTGACCGGTTCCGCTATTGGCGCCGTTTCTTGGGCTTCTACGGAAACAGTTCCTGCTTTATCCATCAACAGCCTTACTTTAAAAATGCCCTTCGGATGCTCTTTCGCTAAACTCTCCAACGCTCGCTCGACTTGGCCGGTATTTCCCGGGAAATTAAAATAATGGGAAGAATCCTTCAGCCGATTTAAATGATAAGACAGCAGCGGATACTTTCCATCTTCCAGTTTCAGTGACTCCAGCAGATCAAAATCTGGCCGCCTCGCTGTCAGCACTTGCGCTTTTGTAGACAGTTCCTGATACTCGCCTTCCGAAGTTGAATCCCATGTTATGCCTCCGCCAACTCCGTAATGGGCGTTTTTCTCTTCTGCATCAACGACGACTGTTCGGATAGGAACATTGAAGATCGCATTTTTTTCAGGGGTGATAAAGCCGATTGCCCCGCAATACACTTCTCGAGGGGATTGCTCGAGTGCTGCGATTGTTTTCATGGTGCTGATTTTTGGAGCTCCGGTGATGGAACCACATGGAAATAATGCCTGGAACCAGGCCAGCACGGTTGCCTTAGAATCCAGTTCCGCTTCCACAGTTGATGTCAGCTGAAGAACTGTCGGATACGTCTCCACTTCGAACAGTTTTGCAGCAGTGACGGTTCCCGGTTTGGCCAGCCGGCTGAGGTCATTGCGAAGCAAATCGACGATCATCAGATTTTCTGCCCGCTCTTTTTCAGAAGCCAGCAGCCGGTCTGTATTTGCTTTATCCTCTGATATATTCCGGCCTCTTGGCGCTGTGCCTTTCATCGGTTTGGTTGTCAGTTTTCCATCTTTCACCCGGAAGAACAGTTCAGGGGAAGCGGAAAGGACCCGGTACTTGCCCAAGTTCAAATAAGCGCTGTAGCCGGCTTGCTGATTTCTCGCTAACTGGCGATAAAACGACCGGTCGCTTCCGGTAAAGTTTGCATGGAGCCTGTCGGTATAATTCACTTGATACGTATGCCCTTCTTCAATGGCGTCTTTGATCCGCTCTATGCCGTTTTTGTACTGCTCTATTGAACTGGCAATTTTCCAGTCCGACACTTGGTACGGCTCTTCTTGAAGCTCTTGTTCAGGAGAAACGGGCTGCTCAAAAATGCCGAACCAGACAAGCGGCATTTTTGCTCCTGCCCGTACCTTCATTTCCGGGTGAAACGCAGGTGCTGCTTCGTAAGATACATACCCGGCTGCATAAAATCCTTCTTGGACAGCCTGTTCCACACTTTCCATGATTGCGGGCACTTCTTCTATCTTTACTGTCTCCAGCACTTTTATCGGATTTTGGAATGCAATCGGCTCAACTTTGCCGCTGTCATTTTGAAACTCGAACATTAGGTAAGGGTTTGTCATTACGCCATCCTCCTTGCCTGTTTGTTCTTCCATGCCCGTGCATCTTCATAGCAATTTTTCAGCATCTGAAATCCATCGGTTGTTAAAATCGATTCCGGATGAAACTGGATCCCAGTTACCGGCAGTATTTTATGCTGCACGCCCATCACTACACCGTCTTCTGTTTCAGCAGTAACCTGGAGGCAATCCGGCATTGCCGTTTTATCCGCAACTAAGGAATGATAACGCGTTACGTTTGCCGGAGAAGCGACTCCCTCAAATACACCCTTGCCGTTATGCGCCATTAAGGAAACTTTTCCATGCATCGGCTGTTTTCCTTTGACGATGCGGCCGCCAAAATGTTCAACAATGGTCTGATGGCCGAGACAAACACCTAAAATTGGAAACTCACAGCTGAGCGAAAGCAGAATTTCCTTGGTTGCCCCGGACTGTACCGGACGGCCCGGTCCTGGTGACAAGACAATCAGGTCAGGAGATAATTCCCTTACTTCCTGGGCTGTGATTTGTTCATTTTGAAAGACAGCAACGTCAGAGTCGAACTGTTCCAGGTAATGGACCAGATTATAAGTAAACGAATCTTGGTTATCGATGATGACGATCATAGGTGCACCTCTTTATTCGAAATCTATTAGTTGGTTTTTATTATACTTGGTTGCGCTGCAGCTGTGTGATTTACGCAATAAAAATCGCAGCTCTCCTGCTGATTATCTGTCGATTTCGGTTTTCCATAAACAAAGCCCAGCCACTTGATGGCTGGGCTTTGTTTTATTTTATTTGTCCCGCTTTATCAATCAGTGAGAGATGAAGAAAATCTTCACTGAGCGAAGTTTCTTCTATTGCTCGTAAGTGGAGCTATTGGCCGCCGCAAGCGCTTGGCCTATTTGTTCAGCTGCTTCTTGCAGCAATGGCAGAAAATCGTCGCGCAGCATGTCTTTGCTGATGCGGCCGGCGTGTACTGAACAGTTCATGGCAGCGATGACTTTGCCATTTGCATTTCGGATCGGCACCGCAATGGAACGCAGCCCTTCTTCAAACTGCTGATCTACGCCCCCCCAATTTTTCTGGCGTACTTCTTCCAGCACCTTGAAAAGCTCTTCTTTATCTGTAATCGTTTTATCGGTGTATTTCTCGAAATCCATTTTTTCCAGGTATGCTTCCAGCTCTGCCGGCGGCAAATTGGCGAGAAGCACATGTCCCATGGAGGTGGCATAAGCCGGAAGCCGCGAACCGACACCCAGATTGATGGACATGATGCGTTTGGTTGATACACGGGCTACATAGAGGATGTGCATGCCGTCCAATATCGAAATCGAACACGATTCCCCTGTCCGGTCCACGAATTGCTTCATGAATGGATGCGCGATACTCCAGCTATTATTGGAAGACAAATATGCATAACCTAAGGATAAGGTTCGGGCAGTTAATGAGTAGCTTCCATTTTTCGATTCCGCAAAGCCAAGAGCTTCAAGCGTCAAAAGGATTCGCCGGGCTGCCGGCCTGCTAAGTCCTGTTTGTTTAGCAACTTCACTGACAGTCATTGAAGAATTATGCTGTGAAAAAGCCTGTATGACTTGCAGTCCCCGCTCCAGTGACTGAATATAGTCCCCCGATTTCTTAAAATTGTCTAATTCTTTTGTTGACAATTGCTTTACCCCCTGTGTAAGATGAGATTGTACGTATAACGAATTATTGTACGTATATCGTACAATAGTCTTATTAACATTGCAAGCGTTTTGACTGGATCTTTTCTTTTTTACAGGTTCATGAATGCGTTTACATTATTTAATTTCAAAACTAGTAATAAGCAAGCTCGCATTACCATACTATCTATTAGGGGGAATCTGCATGACAGAAAAAACAGTGAAAAACGACCGTGTACTATCAGCTTATGAAGGCTTTGTGAAACACCTTAAAAACTTTTTGGATGAGCAGCAATTCAATCACGAAGAGTACACAAACTTTGTAAAATGGGCTGACCGCCTTGGACGCAGCGGAGAAATTCCGTTATTCTTGGACGTTTTTGTTGAATCTTATGTGCTGGAAGCGAAATACAAAAATTCTCCAGGCACCGAGCCTTCCCTTCTTGGACCATATTACGTAGAAAACCCGCCATTACTAGAAGAAGCACCTTTCGTTATACCGCAACGCGAAAACGAACCAGGCGATAAGCTGGTATTCTTCGGAAATGTCAGTTCCGTTAATGGACCTCTTAAGAACACGAGAGTGGAATGGTGGCAGGATGATGCAGATGGCCTGTATTCAAACTTTGATTCAACTGCACCGGACTTCAACCTCCGCGGCCAGTTCCATACAGATGAAAACGGCGATTTCGAAGTGCATTCAATCGTGCCAATCCCTTACCAGATCCCAACTAGCGGGCCGACTGGCGAGTTTACGTTCGCAGCAGGATACCATGCTTACCGCCCTGCACACATCCATATCAAATTTGAACACGAAGGCCATGAGACATTAATCACTCAAGTATTCTTTGAAGGTGACAAGTGGCTGGAAACTGACGTTGCCAGCGGTGTCCGCTCAACTTTATTGACTAAATTGATCGATAAAGGCGACCATAAAGAAGCATCATTGAACTTTATCATGAGAACTGAATAAGTAATAATCCTATGGCTGTCGAGGAAATCTTGGCAGCTTCTTCTAATAGTACTGCTAATTTTTGAATTGGGGTGGAATGAATGGAATTATACAAAGTCAATGTCAATGGAAATGACATTCAAGTAGCTGATTATCCAGGAGAAAAAGGTCCGATCATCGCGATCCACGGACTAACTGGCACTCATAAAAACATGCATTATTATGCTGAGAGATTGAAAGGCGAATACCGTTTTATCGCTGTGGACCTTCGGGGACGCGGAAACAGCTCGGAAACTGATCCGGATACTTCCATTTTCAAGCATGCAGAAGATATTCTCGGACTGATTAAAGAACTGAAACTTGAAAATCCAATTTTACTAGGCTATTCGATGGGAGGATTCATCTCCGCGATTGTGGCAAGCCGCTTGAAGTCCATAAAAGCATTGATTTTATTGGACGGAGCTGCTAAAACTTCAGAACATCAACGCGGCATTATTCAACCTTCTCTTGGCCGCATCAGCCGCCATTTCGACTCTAAGGAACATTACGCAGAAGAAATTAAGAAAATCTACGCGAACCTCGGAATCGAATGGACGGATGTTTTGCAGGAAACGGCTGAATATGAAGTCGGACCAGCCGGCGACCATTGGGAAAACAAAGCCGATGAGTCACGGATTGTCGCTGATTTCGAAAGCTTCTATACATTCGACCCGGCACAGATCGGCAAGGATATTGAGTGCCCGACATTGCTTGTATACGCCGAAGGAAACATCGGCTCTATGCCTCCGCTGTTCTATTTAGACGATTACAAAGAAACGCAGGCTTCAATCAATCAAATCAAAACAGTCGTTTCCGATTGCAATCATTACACAATGGTATTTGAACAACGGGAAGATATTCAAAAAGAAATCGATGCTTTTCTAGAGACATTATAATCTACCAGCAAGGGTTGGACGGGGGAAAATAAGTGAATTTTTCATTTAAGAAGCTGAATCAAAGTATGTGGAAATCACACAAAGAAACAAAAGATCTGGTGACCATGGCGGAGCTCCGGACGCAGAGCAATGCCGGGGTGGCAACTGCTGAAATGCACGGAAAAGAAAAAACGGCAGCTGCTGGAAAAGAACAGACAGACCGTAAGAAATCATACAGCTCTATGCAATTGATTGGGCTCTTTTTAGGGCCAATCCTGTTTCTGCTGGTCCTCTTTGCCTTGCCGCTTCCAGGACTAAGTGATCCAGGACGCGCAGTTTTGGCTATTACGGCCTGGATGGCAGTCTGGTGGCTGACAGAAGCGATTCCGCTTGGCATCACTTCTCTCATGCCGCTGATATTGCTGCCATTAATGGGCGCTGTTGATGGAAACACTGCCGCTTCAAGCTACGGGGATTCACTGATTTTCTTATTTATCGGCGGATTTGCATTGGCTTTGGCACTCGAGCGATGGAATCTTCATGAACGGATCGCAATCACCGTTTTAAGCGCTGTTGGTGCAAGTACTTCCGGCCTTGTCCTTGGCTTTATGATTGCGACCGGCTTTATCTCCATGTGGGTGTCCAATATGGCCACTGTCATGCTGATGATTCCAATCGGCCTTGCCATTATCACAAAAGTCGTCACACTGATGAAAGAAGACGATGTCTATACGATAGAAGAAGAACAGAAATTCACGAAATCGATTGTTTTTGCAATTGGCTTCGGTGGTACGATCGGCGGAAGTGCCACTTTGATCGGCACACCGACGAACCTTGTACTTGCTGGCCTTGCAAAAGAGCTATTCGGAATTGAAATCTCTTTCGCACAATTCTTCCTTTTCGCATTTCCCTTGACTGTATTATTGATGATTTTCTCGATTTTCTACATTACGAAAATCGCTTATCCAATGAAAGTTAAAAAAATCGCCAATGGACGACAATTTGTAATGGACCGCAAAAAAGAACTCGGAAAACTGGGATATGAAGAAAAAGTCGTCCTAGCTATCTTTGTCTTAACCGGATTTTTCTGGATGACGCGGACATTCCTGTGGAGCGATTTGATTCCAGGACTGAGCGATACGATGATTGCGATGGTTGCAGCCGTGCTGTTGCATGCCATCCCTGCTTCCGGCAATTCAGGCGAACGCCTGCTTGGTGCTGACTCTCTGAAAAACATGCCGTGGGGAGTACTGTTATTAGTCGGCGGCGGACTTGCGTTGGCATCTGGCTTTAACGGTACGGACTTAGCTTCCTGGATAGGCAGCCAATTGATGCTGCTTGACGGAGCTCCTTACCTGCTGGTGCTGCTGATTACGACATTGCTCGGAATCGGCATGACACAAATGACCCCGAATACCGCTACGGTGACGATTCTGGTCCCGATTGCTGCAGCGTTGGCCCTGGCTATTGATGTCCACCCGCTTCCGCTGATGACAGCAGTGGCCATGGGAGCTGGATTCGCATTCATGCTGCCAATTGGCACACCATCAAACGCCATTATTTTTGCTACCGGCAAAATCACGATGATGGACATGCTTCGCAAAGGAAGCGGATTAACGATCTTGGCACTTGTCTTGATTATTGTATTCGTCTACTTTGTTCTTCCAGCCGTATTCGGCATCAATCAGTTTGAATATCCGGCAAATTTAAAATAATTTTTTCTTAGGAGTGTAGTTATGAGCAAAGCATTAGAATATTTCAAAGAAGTTTATGACGTCGTTCCGGGCTGGGTACAGAAAATGCACGATTACAGCCCTGAAGTCTTGGATAAATATACGGGCATCCGCGGAGAAATCATGCAGGACGGTTCGTTGTCACGCAAAGAAAAAGACGCGTTGATCGCCAGCATGAACGCTGCCCGCCTGTACTCACGGAGCATGATGTTCCATACAAAAGGCGCCATCGATTTCGGCTATTCCGTACCTGAATTGATGGAGTTTTTCCTTACCGCTTACCTTTATAAAGGAGATGCAGCATTGAAAAAAGCGTTTGAAGCGGTGCCTTACGCACTCGAATTAAGCGGCAAAAATGTTGTTCTTCCAGAAGCCACTCCGGAAACGGCTGACGATCTGCTCGGCACCATGATTGGCTGGCTGGCAGAAGAAGACACTTCATACCTTGAACAAGTGGCAGCTGCAATCAAGCAAGGAGACGCGGAAAAAATATCCGCTGTGATTCTTTCAGACGGCAGAATTTCTGCACGGCTGAAGCATTTGAATATGGCCGGCAACTTCATTGTCGAACTTGACGGCAGCGGTGCCGCACCCTGGATGGAAAAAGCACGCAGCGCGGGAGCTTCAGAAGCCGACTTGGCGGACATTGGCTATATCTGCATCTTGACTGCCGGCATTCCGGCTTGGTTTGAACTGAGTGATTCATTAAAAACTGTGGAATAAACACAGAACGGAGGAACACGATGTCAAAAATACAGCATGACATACAAGAAGCATTATCATATGTAAAAACAGGAGACACTGTGCTGGTCGGAGGATTCGGATTGATCGGTGCTCCCCTTACTTTAATAGATGGGTTAACTGAAAAAGATGTCAAAGATTTGACGATTGTCAGCAATAATCTTGGAGAGTCCGGAAAAGGGCTCGGAATTTTATTGAACCAAAACAAAATCAAAAAAGGCATCGGTTCTTATTTCACCAGCAACCGTGATGTCGGCGACAAATACCAAAAAGGCGAAATCGAACTTGAGCTTTTGCCGCAGGGCACCTTGGCGGAGTCTTTGCGCGCAGGCGGCGCCGGAATTGGCGGCTATTATACGACAACAGGTGTCGGTACTGACCTCGCCAAAGGTAAAGAAGAACGCGAAATTGATGGAGTGAAGTATATTCTGGAAAAAGCGATCCGTGCGGACGTTGCTTTGATCCGCGCCCATAAGGCGGATACACTGGGGAATTTGGTTTACTACAAAACTGCACGAAACTTTAATCCGTTGATGGCGACCGCTGCCGAAACAGTCATTGTGGAAGTGGATGAAATCGTCGAACCGGGTGAGTTGAATCCGGAAGAAGTCGTGACTCCTTTCATCTATGTCGATTTCATCGTGAAAGCACAGCAAGTTCTAACGAAAGAAGGTGTGGTGAGCGTATGACAGTCCAAATGAGCAAATCAGAAACTCAGCATATGATTGCGAAACGCGTTGCCCTTGAATTGAAAGGCCCTTGCACCGTTAACCTTGGAATCGGCATTCCGACACTGGTTGCGGAATACATGACCGAAGACAATATATATCTCCACACGGAAAACGGCCTTCTCGGCGTTACGGATGTCGAGGAAGCGGATATTGATCCGAACCTCGTCAATGCCGGTAAATTGCCGGTCGGTGAAGCGGTCGGCGCCTCATTCTTCAACAGCTCGGATTCGTTTGCGATGATCCGCGGTGGACATGTCGATGTCGCGATACTCGGCGCGCTACAAGTCGATGAAACCGGCGTAATCGCCAACTGGGCGGTTCCCGGCAAGAACATCATGGGCGTCGGCGGTGCGATGGATTTGCTTGTCGGCGCAAAGAAAGTCTTTGTGACGATGAACCATACGTCTAAAGATGGCAGTTCCAAGTTATTGAAAGAATGCACCTATCCGATCACATCAACACGCCAAGTGGATATGATTTTTACGGAACTTGCGGTATTTGAAGTTACCGGCAATCAATTGAAACTGGTAGATTTGATGCCAGGTGCAACGCTTGAAGACGTAAAAGAGAAAACCGAAGCTTCATTTATCGCTCTATAACAGCCCTTTTAATGCGGGATCAACTAAAGAAAGTAGGTTTATTTGCATGAAGATACGTTCTTTTGAAGTTTATATATTGGATTTGCCGACCATCCGTCCCCATCAGCTAGCGATGCATACCATTACGGTGCAGACGATTGTTCTCGGCCGTGTGATGGATGAAGAAGGCCGTGAAGGCTGGTCAGAAGTGGCAACGATTGGCGGCGCTTCCTACGGCGAATCGACGCCGGAAGCCATCAAAGCGAATATCGACACGTATATCACCCCTTTGATCATCGGACAGGACCCGATTCATTTCGATAAAATCATGGATGATGTCGCAAAACTTGTCCGGGGCAATTATTTCGCCAAAACCGTTGTGGAAAATGCCATTATCGATTTGGCAGCGAAAGCGAAAGGCATTCCCGCTTTCGAATTGTTCGGCGGCCAGATCCACAAATCATTGCCGATTGCCTGGACATTGGCCAGTGGCAACACCGAAAAAGATATCGAAGAAGCACAAGAACTTCTTCAGCAGAAACGCCATAATATTTTCAAACTGAAAATCGGCAAAGGCGATCCTTTCAAGAATGTCGAGCATGTCCGCAAAATCAAGGAAGCACTCGGCGATGCGGCACGCCTGACAGTCGATGTCAATCAGGCATGGGATGAAGATACTGCGAACTATTGCATCGCAGCGCTTGAAGCCGGAGGCGTTTCGATGGTCGAACAGCCGCTGCAAGCCTGGGATTTTGAGGGCATGGCCAGGCTGACAGCTAAATTCAATGTGCCGATCATGGCAGATGAAGCGGCAACAAGCATCCAGGATGTCTTCCGGATCGCCAAAACCCGCGCCGGCAACTCGATTGCTTTGAAACCGTGCAAGCATGGCGGCATGACGCAGACGAAAAAAGTGGTCGGCATTGCAGAAGCGGCGGGTCTCGGCTTATACGGCGGCACGATGATTGAGTCAAGCCTTGGGACAGCGGCATGTGCCCAGCTCTACTCAACGATTTCCGATATGAAATTCGGCACCGAAATTTTTGGTCCCCTGCTATTCAAAGACAATGTTACGGTCAATGAAATCAAATTCGAGAATTTTGAAGTAGTTGTTCCGGACGGTCCAGGGTTTGGCATGGAAATTGATAAGGAAAAAGTAAAACATTACGCAAGAGAATTTTCCGGGAAACAGGAGATGATGAATTGAAAAATGTAGTAATCGTAGATTCTGTCAGAACCGCCATTGGAAAACTGGGCGGCACAATCGGCAATGAAACCGTCGATTTGATCGGCGCCCACGTGATTGAAGAATTGCTCCGCCGTACCGAGCTGGATCCCGCTTCTGTAGAAGAAGTGATCATGGGGCAGGCGAAGCAAAGTGCGGATGTTTCAAACATGGCGCGCGTTGCCTTGCTTCGCGCAGGAATCCCGGTTGAAGTGCCGGGTTATACCTTGCACCGCCAATGCGGTTCAGGCGTTCAGGCAGTCAATTCCGCTGCCCAGCAAATCCAGACCGGCCTGAGCGATATCATCATTGCAGGCGGCGCCGAATCCATGAGTACTGCGCCATATTACGTCAACAATGTACGCTTCGGAACAAAGTCGGGCGATGTGTTATTGAAAGACCCGAATACGGCAAGCCAGCCCGGTTCGCAGCCGGTGGAAACATACGGCGATTTGAATATGGGCATCACTGCCGAAAATGTCGCTGAGAGATACGGCATTTCGCGTGAAGAACAAGATGAATTTGCGCTGGAAAGCCAGGAACGGGCAGCGAACGCCATTGAAAAAGGCTTGTTCGATTCCCAGATTGTCCCTTATCCGGTGAAAACGCGCAAAGGCGTGATTGAGTTTAAAACGGACGAGCACCCGCGCCAGACTTCTTTGGAAAAACTGGCGGCGCTGAAGCCGGTCTTTAAAGAAGGCGGAACAGTAACGGCTGGCAACGCCAGCGGACGCAACGACGGAGCTGCCGCTTTACTGGTTATGTCTGAAGACGAAGCGTTGAAGCGCGGCTACCAGCCGAAAGCACGTGTTATTGCACAAGCTGCGGTCGGCTGTTCCCCGGAAATCATGGGAATGGGTCCTGTCCATGCAACATTCAAAGCGCTGAAGCAAGTCGATTTGAAGATTGAAGACATCGACATCATTGAACTGAACGAAGCTTTCGCTTCCCAGTCAGTCGCTTGCATCAATGAACTTGGTGCGGACCGCAGCCGGGTGAACCCGAACGGCGGCGCCATCGCGATGGGCCATCCGATCGGCGCAACAGGCGCAATCCTGTTGACCAAGCTGACGCATGAACTCGAGCGCACCGGCAAGAAATACGGTGTTGTGACTCTGTGCATTGCCGGCGGTATGGGCATTGCAGCGGTTGTTGAGAATTTGAGAGTTTAATTGTTTAAGATTGAAGCGCAGGGTCTGCTGATTGTCAGCGGATTCTGCTTTTTTATTGGAAGGGTTTCTGCTGCATCAGAAAAAGTGAAAAAGAGGAAAAGAAATTGTTGAAACGCAAGTAAATCCCTGTTTTCCGCAAGTTAATAACATTTATCGCAAGTAATGCTTTCTTTTCCGCAAGTAAAACTCATTTATCGCAAATAAAGTTCTATATTCACCAAGTAAATCTTATTCCCCCGCCACTTCTCCACTTTCAAACGGCATTATTCAACAAAAAAGCAGGCCGGTTGAAAACAACCGATCTGCTTTAAAACTATTTATTCAACTACATTAATTGTTCTCGTCATCTTCATCCTCATCGGCTTCGTTCTCGCCTGACTCGTTTTCATTTCCTTCATTTTCGTTTTCATTCACTTCGGATTCTGTCTCGTTCTCTGAGTCGCCACTGTTTCCTCCACATGCCGCCAGCATGCCTGCGGATAAAAAGACTGCTGCACCCAGCTTCCACCATTTATTCACTATCATCCAAGTACCTCCTCAGTAGTTATCTTCCCCTACGGATTATACCCTTCTATTTTTAGGGAAAACACCGATAGCCTAGTGAGGACGCTGGCAATCAATTTCTCACAGCGTGCGGCATCCTTCTCCTGCGGCGCCAATTCGATTTTCAAGGTAGCCGCCAAATCTGTGTGCACATACAGCATGTCCCGGAAACGGTCGACGGCTCCGCAGAAGTCTGCGAAAAAGCTGTCGCCGGTTCCGAAAACTGCTGTCACTATGTCTTTACGGTCGAAGCGCTCAAACTCTCCAAACAAGCCGCGCATTTCTTTTGGAATCTCGCCATTGCCCCATGTGTACGTGCCAATCAAAACCACATCGTAACGTGAGAGTTTAGAAAGCGGAAAGCCGTTTATTGGCCATAACTCCACTTCCAGCTCCTTGGCAGCGCAGATTTCCTGTAAAATCTCCGCCACCGCTTTCGTATTCCCAGTGACAGATGCATAGACGATGGCAATCCGCGGTTCATAATTCGTCAAAGCCATTCGACTGTGACACCTTCGAATAGGTCCGGGATTTCTGCTCGAAAAAGTCCGATTTCGTGTCGTTCATCATGTCATCGCCGAATACCTGGATCCACGGCATCGGGTTGCTTTGTTCTGCGTATAGATTATCAAGCCCAAGCTGGCGCAGCCGTTTATTGGCCAAGTATTCGACGTAGCCCTCGAATTCTTCCAAGTCCAGCCCCTGGATATCCGCCAGAATGTGATGTGCCCATTCTTTTTCCAGCTGGACCGCCTGATTGACCGCACCGTACACATATTGGATGTTTTCCTCCGTATTCAACTCCGGATTTTCCGTCAGCATGATGCGGATAAACTGGGAAATGAAATACGCATGCTGCATTTCATCGCGCTGGATGTAGCTGATCATCGTGCTCGTCTTCAGCATTTTCTGCTGGCGCGCCAGGTGATAGAAAAAAGCAAAGCCGGCGTAGAAATAAATGCCTTCAAGGTTGATCGAATTAACGCTCAAGCGGAATAAACTTTGCGGCGTCGGGTCTTGTCGGAACGCTTCGTAAGCATCCAAAATCAGTTCATTGCGCTTTCGCACAATTGGATCGCTTTTCGCCTGGTTGAAGCGGGCGTTTTGTTCGCTGATTGACACGAGTGAACTCAGGATATACGAATATGACTCGTTATGGACCGCTTCCTGCTGGGAAATGACGGCAAAAATCGCCTTGAAGCTGGAATCGGTGACATAGTCCATGACCTGGCTCATCGTTGGTGTCTGCAGGCTGTCGAGCGACGCCAGCTGCGTATTGATGCGCAGAAAGACGTCGCGTTCAACGTCCGTCAAGTGGTCCCATTGCTTGATGTCGTCCTGCATATTGATTTCCTGCGCTTTCCAGAAGTTCGCCAGCAGCGTCTGGTACAAGTCGTACATCTGCGGATAAGCGATATCGTTCCAGTTTAATAAACCGGACGATTCCCCGTTGATGATGCCTGTGGATTTATTCGGCTGCTCCGGATTGAGCAGCTTAATTTTTTGCAATGGTGCGTGTATCGACATAATGATTCCTCCTTAGCTTTGGCATGCTTCGCATTCTTCAATTTCGGCCTGGGATGTGCTGCGCACGTAGTACGTCGTCTTCAGGCCCTGCTGCCATGCCTTAAAATGCAGCCCCAGCAATTCTTTCGCTTTGATGGTATGCGGCACATAGAAATTGAAGCTGACTGACTGGTCGATATGGCGCTGGCGGGCCGCGTTCTGGCGGATGCTCCAGTTCTGGTCGAGCACGTGGCGCGAGCGGCGGTAGTAATCGTATGTGTTATGGTCCAAATCCGGTGCCGTCACTTTAAATTTGAAGTTTTTCTTTTCTTCGGCGTATTCAACGGCATAAAGCGGGTCGATGCCATCTGTCGAGCCGCCGATTTTTGCAGTCGATGAATTTGGCGCCACTGCCATCATCCAGCCGTTTCGGACGCCGTGTTCTGTGATTTCTTGTTGCAGTTCATTCCAGCGTTCGCTGGTGTAATTTTTGCGTTCAAAATATTCGCCGGTATGCCATTCCGATCCGGTAAATTCGCGGTAAGCGCCTTTTTCCTTGGCGAGCTCCATCGAAGAGCGGATCGTATGGTAAGCAATTTCCTCGTATAATTTATCGGCAAATGCCACCGCTTCGTCTGTTTCCCAGTGGATGCCTTCAAGCGCGAGTAAATGTGCCCATCCGAAAGTTCCGCTCCCCACCGCGCGATATTTTTTATTCGTCGCATCGGCCTGGCCTACGGAAATCGTGTTTAAGTCGATGACGTTATCGAGCATGCGCATCTGGATTGGAATCAACCGCTCCAACACTTCCGCTTTCACCGCACGCGGCAAGTTGATCGACGACAAGTTGCAGACGACAAAATCGCCCGGTTTGCGGATCATCACCAAGTTGCCGTCTTCATCGGTGTATTCTTTCATAATCGTTGTCGCTGACATATTTTGCATTATTTCTGTACACAAATTGCTGCAGTAAATCGACGTGTGCCCTTTGCCGCGCAGGTGCTTGTTCGGGTTCTGGCGGTTGACTTCATCGCGGTAGAACATATACGGCGTGCCGGTTTCAAGCTGCGACACCATGATGCGCGCCATGATGTCCATCGCCCGGTAGGTCTTCCTTGGCAATAAAGGATTGGCAAGCGCTTCTTCGTATTTCTCCGTGAAATGCTTCACGTCGCTTTCGTCATAGAAATCTTCCAGTCCAAGCGCCGTCCCCGCTTCGTCTTTCCAGCCCATTATCTGTTTTACCTGATGCGGGCAGAATGTATGCCATTCACCGGTGCTGCGGCCGCTGTCGTCGGTTTCCTTCAGTTTTTCCATGAACAGATCCGGAATCGCAACGCCTGTGAAAATATCATGCGCTTTCCGGCGCTCGTCGCCGTTGTTCGTTTTCAAATCCAAGAACCCGTTCATGATGTCTTTGTGGAACACATCCAAGTAAATCGCTACGGCGCCTTGGCGCTGTCCGAGCTGGTCGACGCTGACCGCCGTGTCGTTGACCAAGCGGATCCACGGAATGACGCCGGACGAGTTGCCTTTGAACTTTTTGATATCGGATCCGAGCGCCCGCACTTTGCCGTAATAGACGCCGATGCCGCCGCCGTCTTTGCTGAGGCGCGCGATGTCCCAGTTGTTCAAGTAAATGCCGTCAAGCGAATCATCCACCGTATCGATAAAGCAGGAAGACAGCTGGCCGAAGCTCTTGCCGGCATTGGACAGCGTCGGCGTCGCAACCGTCATATAGAGATTGCTCATCGCCCAATAAGCTTCTTTCACCAGATCCAGCCGTTTGTTTTTTGGCTCGTTCTGCATCAAAGTCATTGCAATGACCAGAAAACGTTCCTGCGGCAGCTCATACAAATTCCCCTCGTAATCCTTTGCCAAATAGCGGTCCGCGAGTAAAAACAAGCCGATGTAATTAAACAAAAAATCCCGTTCCGCATTGATTTCTTTCCCGAGCACTTCGATTTCTTCTTCCGAATAGCGCTTCAGCAAGTCTCCTGAATAAATGCCGATTTCACTAAGAGTTTTCACCAGCCCATAGAAATCCCCGTACTTCAGTTCCGCCTGAAAACCCCGATTTTTCGCAGCTTTTTCGTATAAATCGTTTAAATAAAGTTCCGCCGCGACGAATGTCCAATCCGGTTCTGCCATGGAGATGCGGTTGAGTGCATAAATCAGGGATTGTTCCCCTTTAACTGGCCCATCCATGCTTTCCACTTTCTCAAGCATATCGGCTGTCTCCAATTTATAGACATCTCTCGCCCGCAATAAGGCTTTCGTGACTGCATCTGTTTTCGAATGGATTGTTGTATTCATATCAAACCAGCTCCTTTGCAAATTCATTGATTTTCATGCGGCGCTGCTTGCGTTCTTGCGCACTTTGGAACAACTGCTTCTCATTTTCCGTTTCCGGAACTACACCGGGAACCGGCGTCGGTTTTCCATCTTCGCTTACTGCCACCATTGTCAGGATGGCGGTCGTCGTCAAAGTTTTCTCCCCTGTTTCAATGTTTTGGCATTCCGCTTTCACATAAACTTCCATCGAAGTCCGTCCGGTGGAAATCACAACCCCTTCCAGAAGCAGCACATTGCCGACCCGGGCGGACGACAGGAAATTCACCGTATCAATTGAGGCAGTCACCACGGCTTTTCCGCTGTGTTTCATGGCCGTAATGGCGGCAATTTCGTCGATAAAGCTAAGCACCGTCCCGCCGAAAATCGTTCCCATATGATTGGTATCCGGCGGCAGCACCAATTTGGTCTGAATCGTCCGCGATCTGCTTGCTGTAATTTGCTGTGTCATCTTTCATCCTCCAGTCGGTATTTGGGCAAACAAAAAACCCATCTTCTCAGGCGAGAGGATGGGTTGGATAAACGTAAATAATCCAGCGGAAACCGGCAAAAGACCGTGTTCCGCGCAGAGTACCTTCGTTATACCTCCCAGCTCCCGGAGAAGGTCATTAACTTATAACGATGGCAGGTCTCCTGGCTCATGCGTCTTCCTACACTATGTCCTTCCCGTCCATTGATTGGACAGTGGATTGCCATAGTTCGTCAGCACTTACAGTTGCGGGTACAGCTCCGGTTTTTCATCGGATTCCCTATTAAGCCTTTTCAGGCACCATTGTTATTGGTTTTACTACATATAGTGTTGTTATTTATACAATTTACTAAATACTGTATTTATAAACTATAAACCAGATCTTTTTCTTTTACAAGCCCATAATCCAGAGCAAAAATGCAAAAAAAGTCCGAAAGCATCCATATCAGCTTTCGGACCTTCTTAATTACTCCCCCGCTATCTATAAACCCCTACTCGAGGCAAGATTCTGTTTTTCAGTTAAAACAATTTAAGCAGCTCAACGGTCCCCAGGTAAACAAAGACAATGACACAGGCTGTTAAAACGGTATTGGTGACCCAGCCGTTCTTGAATCCCGGGTCCACTCGTTTCGAATTGAGCAGAAGCATTAGGCTGATTGCTAGAAACGGCATGAACAAAGCGCCGAGCGCACCATATAAGATAACAAGAAGCACCGGCTGGCCGAAAAACAGCAGCAGCATCGGTGGGAATGTTAGCCATAGAAGGTAAAAACGGTATGCCGGATCTTTCTTAGAAACCGGCTCATCAGAATCTGTCCCCTTTTTGCGCACCATCCGGACAAAGTCAGCAAACAGGTAAGGCACGCCGTTCCAAACACCCAATAAGGATGAAAATGCGGCAGACCAGGCGCCGATCAAGAACAGCCAGCGGGCAAAAGAACCAAATTGATCGCTATATAGACCGGATAATGCCACTAACCCTTCTTCTCCATTAATTTCAATGCCGGTACCGAACAGGAATTCCGCTCCGACGACTAGTAGAGATAAGGTGAAAATCGCTGTAATGATGTAGCCGGTAGCGGAATCCACTCTCATCATCGGAATCCAGGATTTGCCCACCCAATTTTTTTCGCGGATCCAATAGCCGTACGACGCCATCGTAATCGTTCCACCCACACCGCCGAGCAGCCCTAAAACAAGCAGCAGCGAACTGCCGCCGGTTCGTGGAACAAAACCGCTCACGATATTTCCGATATCCGGAAGAAGAATTACCGCTGACCCGACAACCGTAACAAACATAAGACCGACCATAAGGGTCATCACTTTTTCAAAAAGTTCATAATGGCCGAACAGCACCAGTGCAAGACCGGCTAATCCATGAATGACTGCCCAAGCCCATAGAGGCATAATGGGAAACATGGTTACCATCATGAGGGCGCTCGTCGACATGGCAGCTGCCCCGTAACTGAATCCCCAAATGATGGAATAGACGCCGAAATAACCCGTTGCCCACTTTCCAAGCGAATGCCAGCCTTCCAGAATGGTCTTTCCTGTTGCCAGCTGCCACCGTCCCATTCCTTCTGTAAAGTAAAACTTGAACAAAGAGCCGAGCAGAATAGCCCATCCAAGGGTCATGCCAAAAGCCGCTCCAGCGACAAGAGCCGCAATCAAATCGCCGGTCCCCACTCCTGTTGCAGCGGTTACAAATCCCGGTCCGACCATTTTGGCTTTCTCTTTCAACGTACGTGGTATAGCAGGTACTGATTTTTCAGTGCTTTGAACTGTAGACATTCAAAAACCTCCCTATACATTATAGTTTTCAGTAAACAAAAAATTTCTTAGCTGAAAATACTACTGGTTGGCTTTTAGTAATGAATAGACATTCAGTTGGTTGATTGAATTCATTATAGACAACTATGTGCTTAATTGAAAGAATTTTCAAAAATTTTATATGAAAGGAAAAGCGAGCTGTTTTCTCCACATAGGAAAGGGCTTCTTCAACTTTTTCGCAATAAAAAACCTAACCTTCTCAAAGAGAAGATTAGGTTTTTTTGAGCCGTAGAGGACTGTTGTCCGGCAGCCCTTACAGAAAGAATATATAAATCAATGCTGCAAGCACCAGGCGGTAAATCGCAAAAGGCACCAATTTGATTTTGTCGATCAATTTCAGGAAAAATTTAACGACGACCAGCGCGACGATGAAGGCACTGACAAAGCCGACAGTAAAGAACGGCAACGCGTCCATCGTGAAATATTGCCAGTTTTTAATCAGTGACAAACCGCTGGCGCCAAGCATGATCGGCACCGCCATGATGAACGTAAAGTCAGCTGCCGAATGGTGGCTCATTCTCAGCAAAACACCTCCGGAAATTGTAGAACCGGAACGCGAGAATCCAGGCCATAGTCCAAGACATTGGAAAAGACCCATACCTAATGCTTGCTTGTATGTCATTTTATCAACCGTTTCAGTATGATGAGGCTTCTTTTTCGTGACAAAATCTGCGATCAACATGAGAATCGCTCCAACAACAAGTCCGATCACGACCGTTTCTACAGAAAACAAATACTCATCTATGTAATCTTCAAATAACAGTCCCAGTACGCCGGCAGGGATTAATCCAACAATCACTTTTGTTAAACTAAGGCGCTGCTTTTTTCCTGCTGTCGCTTTTCTATCCAGTCCAAGCAAATCTTTAAATCGGTCTTTAAAAACGATGACTACCGCTAAAATTGAACCTAATTGAATGACTACTTTAAATGTATTCGCTACCGGCTCTGTGTACAGCTCTTTTGACTGTAGCCAAATGTCATCGACGATGATCATGTGACCCGTTGAAGAAACCGGAGCAAATTCTGTCAGCCCTTCAACAATCCCTAATATCATTGCAACAACTAATTCCCATAACTGCATGTTCTTTTCTCCTTTAAAATCAAATGATTAATGCTGTATATAAACTGTGAAATCAGGCAACTGGTGGAAAATTGCCGAAAAAATATGGAAGTCTCAAAGCTTCCAATCCAGGCCGCCTTTTTAGCCTTAAAACTTTATTCGCAGCCCAAACCTTCTTTTACAATGATGATGCCGCTGTGTTCACTCTTAATTATTTTAAACGGTTAATCTGTTTAATCATACACTTTTTTAAAGTCATTTACATCGAGCAACTCAAAATGTGCATGTTATAAAAACATTTATGAGAAGTATATGAACGTTATTTAAAAATATTAAATTTCTGAATCATTTTACTTTATCTTAAATAAAACCAAATACTTTTAATATATTTCAATTATGCTATGATAATAAATTGTGATTTTGATATATTTATTACTTTCACTTTCAATAAAACGGCCTTATTTAGAGGTTTAAAAATGGAGATGCACAATGAAACAACAGACAGGCTACTCTTTTCATTACGGCTGGGTAATCATCGCGCTTGCTGCGCTGTCCCAGTTTTTTTCAGGCCCCGGACAAACCTATTCCAACGCGATTTTCATCGATTACTATATAAGCGAATTCGGCTGGAGCCGTTCAACGGTTACTGCTGTTTACTCCTCCGCCACACTAGCAGCAGGGTTTCTGCTGTTTTTTATCGGCCGGCTGATTGACAGAAACGGCTCGAGAAAAATGGCGGTCATTGTTTCACTGGCCCTGGCTGTTGCTTGTTTTTTCAATAGTTTTGTCACCAGTCTCGTCATGCTGTTCATCGGTTTCTTTTTTATCCGGCTGCTCGGCCAGGGGTCCATGGGCCTTATTTCAAGCTCGCTTATCCCTCAATGGTTTGTCAAAAAAAGAGGGCGAGCCATCAGCATTGCAGCAATTGGCGGTTTGGTCAGTTCCGCGGCATTTCCGTTATTAAATGTTTGGCTGATCGACGCTTTCGGATGGCGCGCTTCGTGGCTGATCCTTGGAGTAATCATCGTGGTCTGCTTTACTCCTCTTGCTTTCTTCCTCATCCAAAACTCTCCGGAAGACATGGGATTGCTGCCGGATAACGGCAGCTCCGCAAAAGGCGGGAAAAATAGCACGCCGATTGTGGAAACCAGCTGGACCGTGAAAGAAGCTTCAAAAACAAAAGCATTCTGGCTGCTTCTCCTCTGCGCTGTCATTCCCGGAATTGTCAATTCCGGCCTGACGTTCCATTTGGTTTCGATTTTCTCTGAAAAATCCCTGTCACTTGAAGCAGCCGCGAGTGTATTAAGTTTAACGGCACTCATTGGTCTTCCGGTCACTTTCCTGACCGGTATCCTCCTCGAAAAGATCAAAGTGCAATATATGCTGGCCGTGGTGTTTGCAGGTGAAATTGTATCGCTGCTGCTGCTGCAAAACACTTCCGCGCTTTCCGCCGCCATTGTCTTCGGCATCATCTGGGGAGTCAGCATGGGGATCGAGCGGATTGTCATGGCAGTCGTATGGCCCAATTACTTCGGCCGGAAGCATATCGGCAGCATCAGCGGCATTTCAGTCGCAATGATTGTTACCGGTTCAGCACTGGGGCCGATGCCGCTTGCTATTGCGTTCGATCAGTTCGGCGGTTATACCGGGATTTTATGGATAATCATGCTCTTTCCCGTGCTGGGCATGTTCGCTGCTTTAGCGGCGAGCCCACCGGTGAAGCCAACTAGCCAAGAACAGCCGGAAAAATTGAAAATCCCTGAACAAGCTGCACCTTTACTTTTAAAGTAAAGGTGTTTTTCACATCAACCCTAAAAATTGCTGCAACGCAAAGCAGCGATTCAACCTACAGTTGACGCATTCAGCACTCCATTTGTTCCGGCCCAATCGGCAATTCAGCAAACTCTCTGTAAAACCATTTTGAATGGACGTCAGGACTTCGGCGTTTGTTCCACTATCATTTTTCTTTCACACAAAAACCATTTTTCGGTAAATTTCACTGCATGCTGATCTGTTTCCGCAACAATGACATAGGGTGAACGTTTGTCAAAGGCCGCTTGAATCATAGTGCTGCCGATTAGTTTCCCCCCTTACATCCGGCATAACCGCTATGTGTTTAATTTCAATCTGGTTTCCGTCTTTGAATTCTACCCCCAGACAGCTGACAATTTCTCCTTTCAGTTTAAAGCCATATAACTTCTGGTTAGCTGCATCCAAATATTTTACGTATTCGGATTCTATCCTTTCCATAGAATCTGCATAACCCAGTAATTCTTTTATTTCCCGGGAAATAATAGCAGAAACCAGTTCTTTTAAAGCTTCTTTCAACGAAACCTATTGTTCGTAAAAGCCACGATTGGTTCAACTTATCTTTTCGCAATCACCAGAAACCGCTTGGAATTGGTGCGGATTCCTTTTTCGGTTCGGTTATTTTCAATAAAGGCATTCAAAGATTCCAAGTCGCCTTCTTGTTCTCCAAAGCCGGGGATGATCGGCGTATGGGTTAAAAGGAAAATTAAGTCTTCCGGCGTTCGGAAGTATTCATCAGAGTCGTAATCATAGGCCTCGACCTTGGAAAAACCGGCTGCCTGCAGTTCTTTTAGGCAGTTCTCTTTTAAGGTTCCGTCTTGTTCTCCAAAACATTGGCCACGTCCGAATGCCTGTTTCAAGTTTGATTTGTCGCCTTCGCTGACTTGCTGGGTCAAGAACCAGCCTCCCTTTTTCAATACTTTGCCGACTTGGTTGGAATCAAACGAACAATGCCTGCTTGATGCTATGTCAAAAAAGCCATTCGGGAACTGGAGATCTTCTGCTGGCTGTTGGAGAAATCGGACGTTTTGTGCAGAAGATTTCATCAGATTAGCACGGGCCGTCTGAACCATTTCCTTTGAATTGTCGATGCCGATCACCAAAGAAAAAGAAGAAGCGATGTCCAGAACCTTTTCTCCTCCTCCGGTGCCGATATCGAGAAGAATGTCTGAAACTGAAGCCCTTTTCACAACCTCTTCATAAAAATCCCAGCCGATGCCTTCCGAAAGGCATTGGATGCTGCTGAAATTCCACCCATTTGTTTTGCCCACTTTGTCATAGAATTCTTGTTCTGTCATTTTAATGAGCTCCTTCAGCTAGTTTTTTTTGCAGTTGTTCATAAAGGAGTTACGGAAAAGTTCGCTTTTGTTATCTTTCCACCTTCATTTTGCCTTGATTTAACCCAGCCTTTCTATTAATTGTTCCGTTGTCAGAACTGTCGCGAATTCCTCATGCAAAGTAGCCAGCGAAACAGCATGCACCGTTTCGGCGTCATAGTGGACGCCGTGTTGGTCTGTCATGGCGAATGCTGCCGTGGCATCCGAAATAAGGTAGGTGTTAAACCCTAGATTGCCGCTCATTCTCGTCGTGGTGGAGACACAATGCGGCGTGGTTAAACCGGCAATGATGACAGCAGTGATTTTGTTCGTTTTCAATTGCTGTTCCAGATCCGTTCCGATAAATGCACTGTTCACTTTCTTAATAATGACCAGCTCATCATTAACTGGCAGCACCGATTTTTTTATAGCGAAACTCTCTTTAGCCGGATGGAAGAGGGACTCGGGATTTTCCGATTGGTGTTGAATATGGATCGTGAAGCCCCCTTTTTTTCGCCACCTTTTTAAAATTCTCTCCATATTTTCTTCTGCTTCCGGATTGTTTCGCTGGCCCCATTTTGGATCGTCAAAAGCTTTTTGTACGTCAACTAAAATCAAAGCGGTTTTTTCATTTTCCATCTGTCTTCCCCCTAAAAAGCTTAGTGCTTTTATCCTTTCTTCTTTTCAGTATTAAAATCCTTTTTATTTGCCAAAGCAGCTGTTTCCAAATAGCTTGCCCAGATACTCATTTCTATTGGCATATAACACGACAAAAAACCCCGGAGCAGCGATTGCTCCGAGGCGTTAATTTGCCGAGTTTCATTTTGCCAGCATATTTTGAATATCGCTTTCAAATGATTCCGGTTTGTCTTTTGGCGAATATCTTCCAGTAACATGTCCTTCTGAGTCCACCAGGAATTTTGTGAAGTTCCATTTGATGCTGCTGCCCAGAAACCCTTTGCTGTGCTCTGTTAAGTATTTGAACAAGGGATGGGCTTCTTTGCCATTGACTTTGATGATTTCATGCATCGGAAAAGTCACGCCATAGCTCATTCGGCATGCTTGTTCCGCTTCTTTCGCGTTTGCCAGTTCCTGGGCAAACTGATCGGATGGAAAACCAAGAACGACAAGCCCTTGATCTTTATAAGTCGCATATAAATTCTCGAGACTTTCGAATTGATCACTGAGACCGCATTTGGTCGCTGTATTGACAATCAGCATCGTTTTTCCTTTGTATTCGCTCATTGGATAAGTTTTTCCGTTTGAATCCGTTACAGTTAAATCAAATATGCTCATTGCAATCGCTCCTTTTCTTGGCACTGTCATCCTACAAGTCCATTTCGCCGAAAAACGTATTCAATTCCTTGAGGTTTTTCATTAGAGTAATAGCGTTGACATCCAGGAAGTTGCAGCTCGTGAGTTTTTCCACAACAGCCTGCTCAATCGGCTGCTGCTCGCTTTTCGCTTTCTCCGTCAGTGAAATAATGGATGCCCGTTTATCATCAGGCGACTGTTCCTTCACAAGCCGCCCCCGTTCAATCATCCGGTTGATGATTGGATTCAGCGTTCCCGTTCCAAGGCCGAGCCTGCCTCCGATGTCTTTCATCAGCAACTGGTCTTCATCCCATAAAACGAGCAGCACGAGGTATTGGGGGAACGTCAAATTGAACGGTTCGAGCACCCTGGCATACATTTTCGTGAAATTGCTTGATGCTTTATAGACTTCAAAACATAATTGCTGTTCAAGCTTTGAAGGCTTGTCCATTTTGATCACACCCACCATCTATTTAGATAACAACAATCTCCACATCGACGGAATCTTTAATCGCTTTGGAATACGGGCAATATTGATGAGCTTTTTCCACGTATTTGTGTTTCAATTCATCATCTATGCCTGTAATGTCCACTTCGAGTTTAGCTGCCAATTTGACACCGCCGTTTTCTTTGTCTCCAATGAGGGAGATCGTGGCTTTAACTTCGCTTTTTTCCACTTTCACCTTGTCTTGTTCCAATACCAATTCCAGCGCGCTATTAAAGCAAGCGCTATAACCTGCCGCAAACAGCTGTTCAGGATTAGTGGCTGTTGTAGCTTCTCCTCCAAGTGCCTGCGGTTTTGCGACGTCCATGTAGAAGATATTATCCTCCGAATAGACTTCCCCTTGTCTGCCGCCCGTATTGATGATGGTTGTTTCGTAAAGTGATTTCATTTTTCATTCCTCCCACACATTTGTATCGTACACGATTTATAATAAAATAAATCGCAGGCGATGTAAAATGATGTGTTTGGCTTTTAATTTTGCCACAAAAAAAAGCTGCCATCAGAGGCAGCTCTTAATTAATCCATATCAACCCAGCCTGATCCTTCTTCTTTAGGCTGCCTGTCGATTTTTGGCTCGTTCGCTTTTTTATTTTTGCTGTTGTATGGCTTAGCGCTTTTCGCTTTGTTGGCGCCCGCTTGCCAGCGAGTCCAGCCTTTTTTGCCGGTCCCTCTTCCGATGCCGCTTTTTGCTTTGTCTTTTTTAGTCATGTTATCACTCCCGTACTGTTGCACTATTCTAGCGCGATGACATAAAGCTTATCACATCCGGCACTAAGAGTGAACTTTTTTCTCCGCCTCGGAATCAGCGCAGTTTGTTAGCCCCTTTAAGAAGAAGTAAAAGTCCAATTGGCAAAATCGGCAAACTCGAAAAGTGCAGTTTTCTTCATTGTTGCCTGATTCGCCGTTCCTGCTCCAGCATAGAGTAGACCATTGAATCCCGCCAGCGGCTTTATCGTATACTCCATCATTCCACTTCCTTCTGCGTCTTTGTAAAATAGACGAGCGTCGCCTTGCTGTTCAATTTACGGCTGACGCCTGTCCGGACATACCCCGCCTTTTCATATAAATAACAATTGCCTTCCTCTTCAAGTAAGGTCGCAAGCTCCCATGTGCCGGCTTGCGGAAATGAACCTTCGGCCAGCTTCATCGCTTCCTGCGCAATTCCCCGACCTTGAAAATCCGGATGAATAAACAAGGGGCTGATCCAGAATCGGCTTTCTTCTTTCCAATGGACGCGTATTGCTCCGCAGAACTCGCCATCTACAAAAATTTTGAAAAACTCGCTATCGGGACGGATGATGCGAGAAGCCACTTTTTCTACAGATTCATTTGCCGGACTGGTGTCATAATCCTGATATTTCTCCAGCAGCGGCCGGAAAGCTGCCACTTGCAGGTTGAAAATGGATTTTGCATCCGATTCCTTTGCTTTTACCAGTTTTATTTTCATCTCGTTGCCTCGCTTCTTTTAGCCATACTAATGAATTGTAGGATACCATAATTTCGAAAATTCCATCATTAATTTTCGTAAATTAAAAAACTGCCTGCTCCGAATTTCTCCGGCGCAGGCAGTCGTGCTTTGCTCTTAATATTCTTCCGTGCTGGTTTCAACGAGCATTGCAGTAAATACGATAAAGATTACCATCAACGACAGCAATGTTACGAACATTTTCCTCATCTCCTACCATGTTTTGAATCCTTCAGAGCCAGGCGGTGCGTGCTGGATCATACTGCTAAGCGGAATCGCATAAGCGATGAAAATCAGCGCAAACGCAATGCCGATCCAAATCTTCCAGTTTTCCAAAAACTTCGGTGAGCTTTCTCTGTCACTTTCAGCCAATGGAAACTCGACGATGTCTTCCGGTTTTACAGCTTTCGGTGAAAGGAACATTGTCATGACAACAATATATATTAATATCATTGCCGACAGGAACAAGATGCTGCCCCCGATCGCCATGGTGACATGGCTTGTCACTATGCCGTCAAACCATTCCAATGCAGAAGGATGGTTGTTGTAAGCTGAATAAGCTGTCCGGCGTGGTGCACCCAGAAGCCCGAGTATGTGCTGGGCAGTCGACATCAGCAGCATGCCGATCGTCCAAGTGATGATCTGGACAAAACCGAGTGTCTGCATCGACTTCGTGAATTGGCGTCCGGCCAGATAGGGAATCAGCCAGAACGTCATTCCCATGAACGTCATCGCCACGGGTGTGCCGACTGTGATGTGGAAGTGGCCGACAATCCAGAGTGTGTTGTGGACGACTTCGTTCAATTGGAAACTTGCATTAATAATACCGCCGGCGCCGCCGGGAATAAAGAACGCCATTGCGATGAAAATCGATGTAAAGCGGACGTCTTTCCATGGCAGCATTTTGAACCAGCCAAACAGACCTTTTGCGCCTTTTTTGCGTCCAGATGTTTCAAACGTTGCAAACATTGAGAAGGCAGTCATGAGTGACGGAACAATAACCATGAATGTCAGCACAACCTGCAGGAACTTCCAGAAGTTCGAAATGCCGGGTTCAGTCAGTTGGTGGTGGAAACCCACCGGAATCGAGAACAGAATGAACAAGACAAATGACAAACGTGCCAGTGAATCACTGAATACTTTCACGCCGAGAAGTTTCGGCACGATCAAATACCAGGCCATATAAGCCGGCAGCAGCCAGAAGTACACAAGCGGATGCCCAAAATACCAGAACAGCGAGCGGCTCAGTTCAACGTTGATGGTATCTGTCCAGCCGAACGCCCAAGGAATGTACTGGAAAAGAACCGTTGCTACTACTCCAAGACAAGCAATGAGCCATAAAACGAGCGTCGCGATGGTCATGAAAGCGAACAACGGGCTCATTTCACCTTTATGCTTTTTGCGCCATACCAGGTAATGCCCAATCAAGGCAAAGCTGCTGATCCACGTTCCGACCACATATAGGGCAAGTCCGACATAATACCAGCCGCTTGCTTTCAATGGTGCATAGAATGTATAAAGCACGGAAGCTTCCCCGATTACAATCATGACGGTTGCCATCACTGTACCGATCAATGTCACCCAGAAACCAATCCAGGAAAACAGCCGGACTTTCGGGCCGAACGTTCCGAGGGTTTTGCTCATGCCAGTAACAAAAAAGCCAAAAATGAAAAATGCTGTATAAATAAGGGCAAGCAGCACACCATGTGCCGTTAAAATTTGATAGTAATCGAGCCAGGCAGGCAACTGCAAGGCATCATTCCAGATAAAAACCTGAAGCAAGCCGCATAACGTACCTATTAGAAATGCTATATACGCGACACCGATATTCCATATTGCGATTTTCCGATCTTGTACAGCAATCATTTCAATACACCTCTATTTCGTTGAACATCATGTGGTGGCCCGTACCGCAATATTCGTTGCAAAGAATCAAATACTTTCCAGGTTTCTCGAATGTGTAGGACTTAGTGGTAATTTGTCCGGGAACCACCATTAAATTGACTTTCGTGTTATCAATGGTAAAACTGTGGACGACATCCGTGCTGGTCACTTTAAAGATGATTTCTTTTCCGGCAGGCACTTTCAGTTCCGGTGCATTATAACCGAACGCCATTGATATGACTGCCACTTGGTACGTATCGTCATCAAGCTGTGTTACTCCTGGCTTGTCAAAAGGAGCTGTTTCATTTACTTTTTTGGGATCGATGGTTTCCATCCCTCCCGCTGGTGTGTGATCATGGGAAAATGCGCTGACTCCCACTACACTCAAAAATACAACCAAGGCGGCACCCCCGAAAGCCAGCCAGATTTTTTCATATTTATGAAGATGCATCTTAATCTACTCCTTTTCTCTTCCTGCATAGATAAACCGCCCGGCTCATCTTGCTACATACATTAAATAAACCGCAACCCACATGGCAATAATGACGATGCCCACGAAAAACACACTGATTAGCGTTCCTCTCAAATCGGCTTCCGGCTCCTGGATTTTTTTGCTCATTTTCCCTCACCTCTTATTATCCTTCTCTTGTGTTCAGAGTAATCCTTTAGTCACTAAAGCATTGTGATATATATCACACCTGCATTATTTTTTACAGCAGCTGTCAAATTTTAGACAAAATAAGAAGCTGCACCGGATTTTCTTCGGTGCAGCTTCTTTTTTTGCCTTATTTTTTTGCTTATGCCCAACTTTGGAGTGTTTATGCCCGACTTTTGCTAATTTATGCCCAACTCTGAAGGGTTTATGCCCAACTCGGAGCGGTTTATGCCCAACTGGTTGTTTCCTTCATTTCTCAATCAATTCTGCAAAAAGAGATCGGGCAATTTTCGCAATTAATTTCGTCTTTTAAATGGCGAAGATCACGAATCAGCAGTTTTCCTTCTACTATTGAAACTTTTCCTTGTTTTTTCAAATCACTCAATAGACGGTTTACCACTTCACGTGTCATCCCGCAGAAATTGGCCAGCTCCTGATTAGTCAAAGCCATATCAATCAAAATACCGCCGTCTTTTTCCACCCCATA
The DNA here is from genome assembly GCF_051417975.1 of Planococcus sp. 1R117A. NCBI lineage: Bacteria > Bacillati > Bacillota > Bacilli > Caryophanales > Caryophanaceae > Planococcus > Planococcus sp. 1R117A. The sequence continues at coordinate 981,828 of NZ_JBPRLO010000001.1, forward strand.
ACTATTGCATAAACGGATCAACGTCGAATACAGCGCCCCTTTTTTGCCGTGCAGCATAAGGTCGCGGAATTTTGTCTGGGTCTTTTGCTGGTCAATCCCCATCCATTTCATAAACGCCACAGCCAGCTTGGAATTTTCGAGCAATGCATCTTCCAGGTCTTCTATAGCAGTTTTTATGCAGACGACGTCTTCAATTGCTTTAGCATCCAGCATATAAAGGGGGTGATCCGAAAAGATAGTCACTTCTCCCACTAATTGGCCGGGTCCACAAATGCGTAAAGTCAGCTCTCTTCCATCAGGTGTGATTTTTCCAATTTGCACTTTTCCTGAACGAATAAGATAAATGCCTTTGACGGTATCCCCTTCGCGGAATAAATAGGCGCCTTTTTTGTATTCTTTAATCATATGACGTATAGACAGCAGTTCTTTTAGTTCATCGGATATGTTTGAACTTATCGTTTTCTCTTTCATACGATCACCTCGCTGCTACTTTGAATTTTCACGTCTTTCTATTGAATAAAGAGTAACATAATCTGTATTTAATAGCTTTACAATTTCCTGAGAGCTTTATGCCCATTTATTTTTTGGACAAATTTTCCTTTAAATTTATTAAAAAGAGGGAACGCAGGTTTAATTGTCGAAGTATATCAGTATAGAGAAGGAGGAATTTAACATGACTATGCTATATAAAAAGATACTAGTCGCTGTAGATGGTTCTAAGGAAGCCGAACTGGCTTTTAGAAAGTCGGTAGGAATCGCAGCGCGCAACCAGGCGGCCTTATACTTAACCAGTATCATAGATAACCGCTCATTTGGGACAATCGAATCTTATGGCCGTGAATTCGCTGAAGAATCTAAAAGACAAGCGGAAAGTTTGCTGTCAGAATATAAAAACAAAGCAGTCGAAGCTGGAGCAACGGAGGTCCATATTGTAATTGAAATGGGTTCTCCTAAAACGCTGATTCCAGTGGATCTAGTTCGCCGCTTCAATATTGACCTGATCATTTGCGGAGCGACAGGCACCAATTCTGCTGAACGTATTTTTATGGGAAGTGTCTCTGAACGCATTGTTCGCGCCGCAAAATGTGACGTTTTAATTGTTCGGACTGAAGAAAAAGAAGCTTAAACTTTTTAAAATAATATAAAAAAAGCTTTTCCTTTTAAATAAGGAAAGGCTTTTTTTGTGATGATTCTTTGAATCTCAAAGCGAATGGCGGTACTTTAGGCTTTCTCTCTTTTAAAAAATGATACATAACTGTAATAAAAAATAGATTTTTATGATGTTACAATACTATTGTCGGTTTTTTTATAGGCGGGTTCATCTGTTACATATAGCGAGATTTTTCAATCTACATATAGATTTATTATAGAGTTACATAGTTGGAAGGGGAAAAGAAAAGTGAATTTATTAACCAAATGCACAACCGCTGTAATCGCAGCCATCATGGCTTTGTCAATTTCGATTCCTGAAGCGAATGCGGATAAGCTAAGCGACTTGGAAAGCAAGAAGCAGCAAGTTGAACAGAAACAAAACGAATTGAACTCAGGCATTCAAGAAAAAGCAGGACAAATTTCTCAAAACCAGTCAAAGCTTGAAGAGATTGCCGGCAAAATTTTTGAATTGGACAATAAAATCCAAGAAACACAAACAAAAATTGATGAGGTCCAAGCTCAGATTGATCAAACAAAAACAGAAATAGAAGCTTTGCAAGCTTCCATTACAGAGCTGCAGCGCAAAATTGATGAAAGAACTGTCTTGCTGCAAGAACGCGCACGCGCGATTCAATTGAGCGGCGGATCTGTAGATTACATAGATGTATTGCTTGGCGCGAACAGCTTTATCGATTTTATCGACCGTTTTTCGGCAGTAAACACATTAATTGAAGCCGACCGTGAAATCATGCGTGAACAAGCGGAAGATAAAAAACTGCTCGCTGAACAAAAAGCACAAGTGGAAGCGAAGCTGGCTGAACAGGAAGTCCGGAAAGCCGAGCTTGTGAATCTGAAAACATCTCTTGATGGCCAGAAAAAAGAGCAGGCACAGCTTGAAAAAGAATTGAAAGCCGAGCAAGAACGTTTGGCTAATGAAAAAGCGGCTTTGGAAAAAGAACATCAAAAACAAATGAACATCAGCGCGGGCTTGGAAAGCCAGATTGCTAAAGAACAAGCCCGCCTTGCCGAAGTGGCAAGACAAGCGGAATTAAAACGCCAGCGCGAAGCGGCAGCTGCCAGAAAAGCACAGGCGGCACGCAGCTCATCTGTTTCCCAAGCTTCGATGGCGAGAGTCGGCAGCTCGACATTCATCAAACCGGCAGCTGGCCGCTATACATCCGGTTTCGGTGGACGCAACATCGGTGCAGGAGCAGAAAACCATTTAGGACTTGATATCGCAAATCCTACTGGAACAACAATTGTCGCTTCTGCAAGCGGGTATGTTTCATACGCTGGCTATATGGGCGGTTACGGAAATGTTGTCATCCTGACCCATTCGATTAACGGGCGGACTTATTCAACTGTGTATGGCCACATGAACCGCCTCGGCACTTCTGTTGGACAAGCAGTTTCCCAGGGCCAGAAAATCGGTGAAATGGGAAGCACAGGACGCTCTACCGGTCCTCACCTTCATTTTGAAATTCATATCGGCTCTTGGAACGGTGCACGCTCTAACGCAGTCAACCCGGCACCATATATCCGATAATAAAAACCAGCAGGTATCTCTTGGATACCTGCTGGTTTTAGCTTGTTGAAAAACTTCTATGTTCTTCTTTCATTTCGCACCAATGCGAACGCTTTTCGCGGGATGCGAGTCCTAAGCCTCCTCGTTCACTTGCGAAAACCTTGTGCTCCTGCAGTGCTGCGCACTTCGTCGCAAAGACTTGGCCTCGCAGGCTTCGGCCAATGTCTTGCCTGCTGGTTTTATTTTTCCTTGTTATTTACCGCCGTACAATTGCTGCAGTTCTTCTTCTTTCATCGTGAAGCGGTGCTCTTCTGCCGGGAACGCACCTGATTTTACTTCTTCAACATAAGCACTGAGGCCGTTTTTCATAATTTCACCCGTCTCTGCATAGGAACGGACAAATTTCGGCAGATGGTGCGAGCCGTATTTCAATGTGTCATGGTACACCAGCACCTGGCCATCTGTTTCGGCACCTGCTCCGATGCCGATTATCGGAATCGACAACGCAGCTGTCACTTCGCGTGCCAGCTGATAAGGGATGCATTCGAGGACCAGCATACAGGCCCCCGCCGCTTCGCATGCTTTCGCATCTTCGATAAGTTTTTGGGCCGCATGTGCTGTTTTTCCTTGCACTTTATAGCCTCCCAGCACACCTGCTGTCTGCGGCGTCAAGCCGAGATGCCCCACTACCGGAATGCCGGTGCGTGTCAGCAGTTTGATCACATCAATCACTTCATCGGCACCTTCAAGTTTCAACGCTTCCGCGCCGGTTTCCTGGAAAATCCGCATCGCCTGCTCAAGTGTCCGGTCAAGGCTTCCATGGTACGAGCCGAACGGCATATCGACCAGTAGAAACGTATCCCGTGCGCCTCTCCGTGTTGCTTTTCCGTGGTGAATCATGTCTTCAACCGTCACTTTCACGGTTGAATCATAGCCAAGAACGACCATGCCCAGTGAATCGCCAACCAGAATAACATCCACTCCCGATTCTTCCGCAAGTTTTGCTGATGGATAATCATAGGCCGTGAGCATGGCGATTTTCTCGCCTTGTGTCTTCATTTTGATAAATGATGCTGTGTTTTTCATTTTTTTCTCTCCTTCCGGGAGGAAAACCAGCCAAAAAGCCCGTCGGTCCCAAACTGGACAGACGGGCAGAAATTTAAAAAGTAGGTTTCTCCGTCCCTGTCAATTTCAGATCAAGGCAGAACTATGCAGTTGCTGATATTAATGGTTTTACCGGTGCAGTTCGGTTAAGATACTGCCCTCACCATCACTATATCAGATGTCATGCTGGAGTTACAATCTTCAGTTTTTAACAAAAAGCAAGGCTAAGTTTCCTAGCTTTACTTCTACAGAAAGAGAGAGTAAGATTTGAATAATCAGAGAACTATAGCGTTTCTGATTTGGAACTTGGGGTTAGTATCAAGGTAAGCTGTTCATGATTTAAATAGAGGCATTCACCTTTTGGTTGGATGTGGCAGACATTAGTGTTGTAAACAACGTCGAAAAGAATTTAGCGATTCTTTTCGGCTTTTTTGGCATTTGAAAAAGAAAGGATGGTGATTACAATGAAGTATATTGTTGACCACAATAAAAAACATGTCCATGAACAGCAATATGCACTCGGCCGGTGCTCAGTTGAAAACGTGCCTTCCGAATCTATAGAGTATACCAACTCACACGATTATATCAGAAGTCTTGAAAACGAAAAGTTCTATGTAAGATGCCCGTATTGCCATGAAGTTCCTCTTCTCATCGATTAATGATGCAAGTTAAAGAATGAATAACAAAGAGGAATATCGACGTTGATATTCCTCCTTGTATTTTTTATGGAACTGCTATTCCAACGGTTCCAAAATAAGAACCAAATAGCCGATGTCCAGTTCAAAATTCCAGTCTACAAATGTCTCAATGATATTTCGTTTTAATAGGGGCTGCAAATTAGCTTCTGCTATTATTTTATATTCCAGTGGCCGTTTGGCTATCTTCCGTTCTTCCTCAAAACCATTTTTTATTAGTTCTTTTTCGAGCTGCAGTAGAATGCCCAATCGTCTGATTAAAACCGTTCGGTCATTCAACCAATAAATATATGTCTCGACCGGTTCTTTTTGTGCTTCCTGGCTGCCAATAATTATTTGCTTGTAAAATTCTTCTTCGTTTACATCCGGCGGCCATAGCCAATTTTCCTGCCCCTGTTCATCATCAAGGACCACTACAATCAATCCTGTTTTTTGCTCAAGATGCCAGTCTGCATAGATTTCTTTGACATTCAGTTCTGCAATTTTCCATAAGTTCAGTTTGATTTCCTGCTTCAGTTCATTCATCAGCAAATCCCTTGTTTCCAGCACCCGTTTCCATTCTTTTTGCTCGACCAGAATTCTTTCTGCCGGCGCTAAAAAACCGCGGAGATGAATAGCGATAAATGGCCCGGCACCCGGCACATACGTCGATGTTGGCCCTTTGCCGAAATGAGTGCGCAGCAATGTAGAAAGGTAGTCTCCGATTTCACTTTGCAGTGTTTTTTCTTTCGGCATATGACAGCATCTCCCATTTTAATAAGTCTGCATTTCCTCGTAAAAGGCTTCAAGAATTTTTAGCGGCTCCTGTATTGTTCATATTTTTCCCTTTGCAAAAAAAAAAAGCAAACCCTTTCTTTTTAAAGGATCTATTTTCCTTTTCAAAAATTAACTTCAGTAAGAAAAGCACTGTCCGCTCACAGGACAATGCTTTCTTCAAACTGATTCTACTCTCTTTTAAACTTACTGGCAGCGTTCCAAATCAATGAGCCCAAGCCTGCTATGGCTGCTGCCGTAAGTACAGGATGTTTGGCCGCTTTTACATTCCATCCCTCACGCTTTTCTTTTTCATGAATTATTAGTTGGAACCTGCCTTTATTAGGCACCGCTTTGTCAAAAGACTTGCTGCCGGAGTTGGACTGATTATTGACCATCTTGAAACCCCTCCTGAACTCGTTATCTGCATAGTTCCCTTTTTTATATCTTTTCGCTGCTGCCCTTCACCCATAGCTCCAGCGGATTTTCCTGGTCCTCTGCCAGCGGCATCTGGGTCATGGACAAGCGTCGCTCCGCTTTTGGTTTTCTCAAATCTTCGTAGATGATTTGAGATTTTCCAAGGCCGGCCTGCACTGCTTCTTCGACTGAAGCACAATAATAAGCTTCCTCTATCCCGGCCATATACATCGCTGCCAAACACATCGGGCACGGCTCACCGCTGGCATACATAATACTCCCTGCCAGGCTGTCCGCCTTCAGCGCTTGCTGAGCACGCCGGATTGCCAGCATTTCAGCATGCCCGCTGACGTCTTGGATTTTATGCAATTCATTGACGCCTTCCGCCAGGATTTGGTTGTCTTTCACCAATACCGCTCCAAATGGCTGGCCGCCTTCGCGCACATTAGCGAGTGACAGCTCTACCGCTCTTTCCATAAATTGATCCACTTTAACTCCTCCAATACTTCTCGAATGTGCAGCAGCTTTTAAGCTCACGCGATATTCCAAGCTGAATCTGCCTATTCTTTATTCTCCTGCTCTTCCAATGAATACACATACACATCCTTGCCAGCCAATTGAATGTCCTTTTCCAACGCCATTCCAATATGTTCCGCTACTTTCATGGACCCTATGTTTTCCGGCTGAATCAAAGAAATAAAGCGCTTCTTGCCCAGTTGCCTGATTCCGTAATCCCGGAGTGCTTTCGCGGCTTCTGCAGCATAGCCTTGCCTCCAATAGTCCTTGGCAATCCAATAGCCAATTTCCAGTTCCTCTATCCCTTCAATCGTTTGTTTCACAAGCCCGGCATGGCCTATTGGTATATTATCTTCCTTGCGGATAAGCACCCGGAGGCCCAGTTCAGGGTTTTCCTTATAGGAGCGGTAAATCCAATACAAAAACTCTATAGCCCCTTCCCGGTTGCGGGTCTGCCCATTTCCGATAAAGCGGACCACTTCCGGATCGGCTAAAAGGGAATAAAGGAAATTAAAATCCTCATCCCGGTATTGCCGGAATTCAAGCCTTGCGGTTTCGATTTTCATGACCGGCTTTCCTTTCCCATCAACTTTTGAGCGAACTAGCGGATTCCATCATCCAAGCACCTTTTTGAATGGCCGAAATGATTTCTTGTTCGTTTCTCAGCATAATGCGTCCCTCTTATCCGTTTTTATTGATTGTTGTTTAAGTCTTGTAAATTCATGCTTTCCCGTTATTCCGAGCCCAGAAACTCAGTCGGAAGTTCTTCTTCAAGCACTTGTCCGTCAAAAGACACCCGGTAAACTTTGGCAGTTGGCCTTGAACTCACAATACGGTGGATTTCTTGGCCGATATAATGGATGGCCGCTCCATCATCCGCTGCCACTCCGCTCTGAATTGTTCCAGAAGCAATCAGTTTCTGATACGTTGGGCGTCTTTCTGCTTCTCCATCATAATGCGGGCAATTGCTGCCTTTAAGAAAACCGAGGCTTCGGATCGGCTCAAGCTGATCTCCGTATGAATCGGTTACGCCATCTTCAAACCAGCAAAGGGAACCCGCACTGATTCCAGCCAGCACGATGCCCTGCTCCCAGGCTTTCCGCAAAATACTGTCCAGCCCCCATTCTTTCCAGAGAACCAGGAGGTTTTTGGTATTTCCCCCGCCGACGTAAATGATGTCTTTTTCCAAAACAAATGCTTCCAAGTCTTTTGCTGGTGGTTTAAATAGCGATAAATGTGAAGGAACGCAATTCTGTCCATTGAAAAAATCATAAAAGTTGGAAATGTATTGATCGGAATCTCCGCTCGCAGTAGGCACAAAACAGATCTTCGGCTCCGTCTTTCCTGCTTGGTCCATTATGTATCGATCAAGCAGAGGGTTCTCCGGTTCCATAGAAAATCCTCCGCCGCCAAGCGCAATGATTTGCTTCACCTTACTTCCCCCACTCCGGTTTTAATAATGAAAAAATCAAGGCATCGTGCGACTGTCCACCCTGATACAAATAACTCCGCAGCCTTCCCTCTTCTACAAAACCCATTGTTCTCAACAGCTGGCTTGAAGGCTTGTTTTCCGGGAACGTTACAGCACCCATACGCACCAGATCCAGATTTTCAAATGCGTATTGCAGTACAGCTTTAATGGCTTCTTTCATAATGCCTTGCCTCCAATAGTCCGGGTGAAGTTCATAACCGATTTCAGACTTCTTTGCCCGTACATTCAAATTATTAAGGCCGATTGTGCCGATAAAATCTCCGCTTTCTTTCAAAACGATTCCCCAACGCATCCCTCGCATACTGTCAAAGAAAATTTGGAAGGAATTGACAATCGCTTCCACTTCCTGCTGGTTGATCAATTTGTCCATTCCGTAATATTCAGTCACGTCTTCCCGTGACATGATTTCATAAAAGCGTTCAGCGTATTGCTGGCCGATTTGGACCAGCTGCAGGCGGTTGGTTTCAAGTTCCGGAAATTCCATGAAGTCTCCTCCTTTTATTCCATGTATCACTTTTTCGCCGTTTCCTCTATACTCTCCTGCACTTTTAGGCAATAAAAAGACCCGAAATGCTTTTAAGCATTTCGGGTTCCGGGCATTCTTCAGATAAAACGGGCAACTTCCTCAAGCGGCAAGCGGGATGTTCCAAAAGCTGGAGCCGCCGCTTTTCCTACCGCAATCAAGACGATTGGGAAAAGATGTTCCGGCAACTCAAAATGTTCTGCAAACTTCGCTTTATCAAATCCGCCCATCGGGATGGTGTCATAGCCGCGGTCTTTGGCAATCAGCATCAATTGCATCGACACAAGCCCTGCGTCGTATGCAGCAATGTTCATGCGTGCTTCCACCAGGGCATTTGGATATACTTTGTACGTATTGGCTACAGAACGTTCTTTGATGGCTTCGTCCATATGGCCTTCTTCCACGTTTTGCGTATAAATTTTTTCCACATTCTTATAAGCATCGATATTTCCAAGAACGGCGATGACAGCTGAAGATGTCTCTACTTGCGCCTGGTTATTGGCAATAGCGCGCAGCTCTTTTTTCACTTCCTGGTTTTGGATGACGATGAAATTCCAAGCCTGCAAATTGCTTGAAGAAGGAGCTGAAGTCGCAAGCGTCAACATTTCCTCCAGTTCTTCTTTTGAAATTTTAAAGTCAGGGTCATATGCTCTGACCGATTTTCTTTCTTTCATTACTTTAACTAAAGGCGATTCTACGTATACTGTCATGATGATCCTCCTTAGATCCAGCTTACTTTTAGTAAGTGGATGAAAATAACTTATCACCACTGACATTAAGTGTCAAAGAAGTTGCTCCATCGGAGAACGTACAATGGCTGAGGCAAGTTTTTAATCTTCCGGATTGATGATGGCTAATATTTGGTGGTCCTGCCAGGCGCCATTAATCTGGACATTCTTTATGGCGATGCCTTCTTTATGGAAGCCCGCTTTTTCAAGCACGCGGATCGAAGCTACGTGATGCGGCATGACACCCGCTTCAATTCGATGCAGCTGAAGCTCCTGGAACGCAAAATCCACCAGCAGGTTGACCGCTTCTGTTGCATAACCTTGTCCGTTATGAAGCTGATCAATGGTATAGCCCATGATGGCACTCTGCACCGGACCGCGGACTACTTGAACCAGATTGATTGATCCAACCAATATATCTTCGCCATTCAAAAATATCCCGAAATTGTACTGCTCATCTTTCTGCCAATTTTCTTCCTGCATCTGCAGGCGGAGCGCCTGCCCTTCAATCGAATAGAAATCTGGCCGGCGAGTGACGGAAAACTGCTCGAACAATTCCTTATTCCTTATTTCCAAATCCACTAAATCCTCCAGATCGTCAAAAGTTAATCTGCGTAAATATATTTTCTTGCCTTTCATCCTTTTCCACTTCCCTGTCTATAAATTATTCGGCTTTAACAATTACCCATTCTCCTTTTAGTTAAAGTTCCATGTGAAACTAGTCAACCGTATGATAACTGGCATAAAAACCGCCCCTTTTAAAAGGAGCGGTTTTTCATTGCTTCACTGATTGTACCCGCATCCGCCAGAGTTCTTCTGCAGCCCCAGAGCCGAACAGTACTCCAAACGCCACCAGCACAAAGCCGATTAAGTGGGCTTGGGTGAGAACTTCTCCAAGGAAAAAAGCGGAACCCAATAAAGCGAACAACGTATTCAAATTGATGAAAATCGCCGCCTTTGTAGGACCGATCTCACCTACTGAATAATTGTAGAGCATATGGCCAATCGCTGTTCCAAAGATGCCAGAAGCGATGACAAGCAGCCAAAACAGACTATCCATCTCCCCGAACATGCGCCATTCCCCCGGCTCCCGGAAAAGGCTGATCAAGAACAAACCGGCTGATCCGAGCAGGAACATGTAAGCCGTCAGCAGGCGCGGATCAAGTGTTTTAGACGCTTTGCTGATGACCATATAGCTTAAAACCTGGCCAAGTATCGCCAGGAATATGTAAAAATCTCCTATAGAGACACTGCTCGTTTCGCCATTTCCCGCCAATACCGTTGCTGTAACGCCGATCAATCCGAGGATGAATCCAAGCCATTGCAGTTTCGACGGTTTTGAACGCAAAAGAAACAAGCTGAAGATCGCCGTCATAATTGGTCCGGTCCCGATAATCAGACCGGCATTTGTTCCCGAAGTCAGTGATAAACCGACGGATATAAAATAATGGTGGATAACGACGTTCAATGCAGATCCTGCAATGACATAGCGCCATTCCGTTTTTGTCAGTCTGCGGATCAGCCCCGTAAATGACAATACAGCGAAGACAGTAATGGCTGCCAGAAATAGACGGAAAGATGTCATCGTGACCGGTTCCATTTGAGTCGTTAAGTATTTTACTGCCGGCAGATTAATGCCCCAAACAAACATGACGATGACAAGGATGATATACAATCTTAGATGGCTCATCACAATCCCTCTTTTTATCGGCTTTTTCAAGCCCTTGTTTTGTTTTCCTCCTAAGTACAAGTAGCATTGAAGTAAGATTGATGTTCTTTTAAGTTCCCTCTTTTGTCTGCTCTATAAACGCTTTTTCGACACAAACAGCTATCCGGATATTCAAAAAAGCAGCAGGTTAAAATATACCGGTCGAATTTTCTGCTTTATTCTTCAATGGTTTTCCGGAAGCCATAAAAAGCCCGATAGCCGAGAGCTTCATAAAACGACCGGGATGTCTGGCTAGCAAGGAGTTCAAATCGGGTTTTAGGATAAAGGGAATGGACATGGCTGAGCAGCTGTTTTCCGATCCCTTGTCCTCTCCATTCCGGATGGATCAGCAATTCAGCGATATAAAACGTGATATGGCCATCCGTCAGTCCGCGAAGGCAGCCTGCCACTGCCCCTTCCATTTCTGCTACAAAAGCCGCATTGGAATGCTTCCATGCTTCTTTCGTGTCTTCGTGTTTTTCCACCAGATTGTTCCAGCCTTCTGCTTTATTCAGCTCGTGGATGGCAGGAAAATCACGCTCTTCATAACGGCGAATGATAAAAGCATTTACTGATTCCATTATCGGATCCACCCTTTCGAGTATTTAGGTTTATATTTTAGATTAATGCAGGTCCTTTAATCTTTTCAGTAAAGCAAAGGTTCCTTTATTTTTCCGGACCTGCTGTTCTCGTTGCATAAGAAGAGTGGATTAACGGATTATGAAAATCGATTGCCAGGATTCCGCCTCCCGCTTTTCGTTAATTGCCCTTCCGTGTTGCTGCTTTCCTCCGTTTCATCGAATAACACCGAAGTAAAGAAAGTCAGTATTCCGATCAATAAACCCATTCCGAACAGAATACTGCCCAGCATCATAAAGCCGGTCATGTACGTTTCGACGACTCGGTAATAAATTTCAGTATCACTTCCTTCGACTTGCTGCGCCAACCAAGAATTCCCTCTTGCTACTCCGAAGCGGGCACTTGAAAAAGTCAGTATCAATCCTCCCAATACCAATAAAAAAGAAATCCAACTCAATCCTTTAACATGCTTCACCATTACTCTTCTCCCCTTTCTGCTACTGCTCTTCCTGCCACTCTTCCTGAAAACAGACAGCCGCCGAGAAACGTCCCTTCAAGAGACCGATAGCCGTGGACTCCCCCGCCGCCGAATCCGCAGACTTCACCGGCAGCATATAACCCCGGAATTGGCTGTCCGGCATCGTTCAAAACACGGGCAGACAAATCCGTCTGCAGACCACCGAGGGTTTTGCGGCTGACGATATTCAAACGCACGGCAATCAATGGGCCATTTGCCGGATCCAATATTTCATGCGGTTTTGCTACACGGATCAATTTATCCCCAATGTATTTTCGGGCACCCCGCAATGCCGTCACTTGCAGATCTTTTCCAAATTTATTGGTGAGCTGATTGTCGCGCGCTTTAATCTGACGCCAAATGTGACTGGTATCGAGCAGTGTGTCACCGGTCAATCGGTTCATCCCGTCGACCAGTTCTTCCAATGTATCGGCAATGACAAAGTCTTCTCCTTTATCCATGAACGCCTGGACCGGTGCGGTCGCGCCTGGACGGACACGTGCCAGCACCTGGCGTATGCTTTTGCCTGTGAGGTCCGGATTCTGCTCGGAACCGGACAGGGCAAATTCTTTTTCTATGATTTTTTGTGTCAAGATAAACCAGGAATAGCTGTAGCCGGTTTTCTGAATGGTTTCCAGCGTACCAAGTGTATCGAATCCCGGAAAGTTTGGGGCCGGAAACCGTTCGCCTTTGGCATCGAGCCAAATCGACGAAGGGCCAGGCAGGATGCGGATGCCGTGACGGCTCCAGACCGGATTCCAATTTTTGATGCCTTCCGTGTAATGCCACATGCGGTCCCGGTTGACGATGCGCCCTCCAAATTTTTCTGTGATGGCAAGCATCCGGCCATCTACATGCGCCGGCACACCCGCCAGCATTTTTTCAGGAGGGGTTCCAAGCCGCTCCGGCCAGTTTTTTCGGATCAGTTCATGGTTTCCGCCAATGCCGCCGCTTGTCACAACGACTGCTTTTGCATGATATGTAAATTCGCCAATCGCTTCCCGGGAACTGGCTTCTCCGCGCTGCACTTCGCTTGGAGCGAGAACTGAACCAAACACTCCCGTTACGGAAGAGCCGCTTGACTGCAAGCCATCCACTTGATGGCGCGGGTGATACTTTACCAAGCCGTTTTCTATATGTTGCCGCAAGCGGCGCTCAAACGGTTCGACAATTCCGGGTCCTGTCCCCCAGACGATGTGAAAACGGGGAACCGAGTTGCCATGCCCTTCCGCCAAATAACCGCCGCGTTCTGCCCAGCCGACCACCGGAAAAAATTTGATGCCCTTTGCAGCAAGCCAAGCCCGCTTTTCGCCTGCAGCAAAATCAACATAAGCTTCTGCCCATTTTCTGCCCCAATAGTCTTCATCTTCTTGCCGGTCAAAACCTGCTGCACCGAGCCAGTCCTGCCAGGCAAGCTCTTTTGAATCTTTTATTCCTAAACGCAGCTGTTCCGGTGAATCAACCAAAAACAATCCGCCAAATGACCACCACGCCTGCCCTCCGAGTGACGCTTCCGGTTCCTGGTCAAGCAGCAGGACTTTCTTTCCGCTGTCTGCAATTTCGGTTGTCGCCACCAGTCCTGCTAGCCCCGCTCCTACTACGATTGCATCGTAATCCATCCCGACATCCCCTTTGCGCCTTGAATCTCCGTCTCTATTTCCATCGTAGCAGAAGCGTTTGGAAGATTATAGATATTTTTTAGTATTTTCTGATAATATAATCATGAAAATTTTTATAAAGCTATGCAAGGGATGAAATAGGATGAAATTCATTTTAAATCGGGAATTTTACTAGTTACGATCTTGACTGAGTTTTAATTATGCCCAAGTTCAGGCTTTTTATGCCCAAGTTCTACTATTTTATGCCCAAGTTTTCCGTATTTATGCCCACCCCTGTCTACTTTATGCCCAACTAGCCAAAATCAATAGAAAAAGCGGCCTGAAATTGTTTGCAGACAATTTCAGAACCACTTTTTTCATTTCAAATGCTTGCGCTGAAACTCAGAGATGCTTTCGTATTCTTCTGCCAGAAGCCGCGATAACCGGATGTAGATTGGCAGCAACTCTCTGTAGATTCCGCTTGCCGCTTTATCCGGGTAGTATGTGCGCTCTTCACCGATCATCTTCGAAACGATGTTAAAATCGTCAATCTCCGAAAGGGCATATCTCCCAAGGACCACAGCACCCAGGCAGGAACTTTCAAAAGCTTCCGGAACAGTCACCGGCTTGTCGAAGACGTCCGCCAGCAGCTGGCACCACATTTCAGAACGGGCAAACCCGCCGGATGCCTGAATGTGCACCGGTTCCCCCGCCAATTCCTCAACTGCCAGCAGCACCGTATATAAATTAAAGATAATCCCTTCAAGGACCGCCCGGATCATATGCGGCTTTTGATGATGGAGGTTCAGCCCGAAAAACGAACCGCGTGCATCGGCGTTCCACAGCGGTGCCCGCTCGCCCGTCAAAAATGGATGGAACAGCAAGCCTTCGGAACCGGCAGGAACCGCTGATGCCACATTGGTCATAACGTCATAAGGGTCGATGCCAAGCCGTTTAGCCATCTCCACTTCAGAGGAAGCAAATTCATCCCGCAGCCAGCGGAGCACGATGCCGCCATTATTGACCGGCCCACCGATCACCCACTTGTTTTCCATCAAGATATAGCAGAAGGTACGCCCTTTCGGATCGAGTTTCGGCACCGGAGAAACGGTACGGATGGCGCCGCTTGTTCCAATGGTCACAGCAACGACGCCCGGTCTGATGGCATTCACTCCAAGATTCGCCAGCACTCCGTCGCTTGCTCCGACGATAAAAGGCACTTCTTCAGGAATCCCCATAGCAGCAGCGTATTCCGCCGCCAATCCCTTCATTTGATAAGTGGTCGGAACAGGTTTCGACAATCGGCTGGCATCCACTCCCGCAACTTCCAACGCTCGTGTGTCCCAGTCAAGCTGTACCAGATTGAATAATCCGGTAGCCGAGGCAATGGAATGATCAATGACATACTCCCCGAATAATTGATGAAAAACATATTCTTTGATTCCAATAAATTTAGCAGCTGTCTTCCATACTTCCGGCTGCTCCGCCTTTAGCCAAACCAGCTTCGCCAGCGGTGACATGGCATGGATAGGCGTTCCCGTACGCAGATAAATTTCGTGGCCGTTCATTTCTTCTATGATCTTTTTGGCGTAAGGCGCACTTCTCACATCCGCCCATGTAATGCTGCGGGTCAAGAGTCCGCCGTTTTCATCCACTGCCATAAAGCTGTGCATCGCTGAACTGAACGACACCAGCTTTAGGAATTCGGAACGAATGCCGCTTTTGCGGATTGTTTCACGCACAGTGCCCAGCACAGCTTGGAAAATTTCTTCCGGATCCTGTTCAGCAATGAGCTGGTTTGGTGTATGAAGAGGATACAAAATCGTGTCACTTTCAATCACTTTTCCTTGTTTATTGAACAGTACTGCTTTTGTTGAAGTTGTCCCAATATCGACGCCGAGATAATACGATGGCTCCGGCATAGGAATCCTCCTCTCTAATTAAGGTCCTGCCGTTTCAATGATTCTTCTTCTCTACTGCATGCCCGCCGAATTCATTACGCAATGCCGCGATGACTTTTCCGGTGAAGGTATCGTCTTCGAGTGAACGGTAGCGCATCATCAGCGACAATGTGATGACCGGCGCCGGCACATTCAAGTCGAGCGCGGTTTCGACGGTCCATTTGCCTTCCCCTGAAGAATTCATGATTCCTCGGATGCCTTCAAGCTTCTTGTCTTTGGAGAAAGCGTTTTGCGTCAGCGCCATCAGATAGGAGCGGATGATGGAGCCGTTGTTCCATACCCCCGCTACTTTCTCATAGTCAAAATCGAAATCGCTTTTATGGAGAATCTCGAATCCTTCGGCGATTGACTGCATCATGCCGTATTCGATGCCGTTATGGATCATCTTCAGAAAGTGCCCGCTTCCGGATTCGCCGGCATATAAATAACCGTTTTCCACTGAAATGTCCTGAAACAGCGGTTCAATTTCCGCAAACTTTTGTGCGTCGCCGCCAATCATTGCCGAGATGCCGTTCCGTGCTCCTTCTGTACCGCCACTCGTGCCGCAATCGAAAAAATAAAGCCCCTTTTCCTTCAGCGCTTGCCCCCGCCGCTTGCTGTCTTGGTAATTCGAGTTGCCGCCGTCAATGATAGTATCACCTTCAGCTAAAAAAGGGACCAATCCTTCGATGACAGATTCGGCCACGTTTCCAGCAGGCACCATCAGCCATACAATCCTTGGCATTTCCAGCTTTTCCACAAGTTCCGCTACGGACATTGCCTGCTCGAAACCTTTATCTCCGCTAACCTTCTGACTATCGTAGCCAATTACTGTGTGTCCATGCTCTTTCAGGTTAAGCGCCAAATTCAAGCCCATTTTTCCAAGGCCGATCATTCCGATTTGCATATTTACCCCTCCAATTGATTTTTCAAGAATCAATCCCGTTACGTTACTTTTCTCTATATGACTGCAGAATCCTTTATTGCGGATCAGGCTCCTGCAATCTACAGCCATCAAAAAAAGCGGCTGCAAGTCGCTGCAGCCGCTCTTTTCATTCAATTTTCATTTGCTTTTCAACGGAATCCAGATCTCCGAATAGGAATCCGGCTGGTACGGGTCTGCATGCGGGTACACTTCCAGTTCCGGAGTGCCGGCATATTCGTATGGGTTGGACGGGAACCATTCCGTGAAAATTTTCTTCCAGGCGTTCTGCATGGCATCAGGCATCGGGCCATGGACTTCAAATACGCCCCATTTGGATGGTGGAATTTCCATCTGCTCAAATTCTTCCGTGGCCTCGCGGTCTGTTTCAGCAGCAATCCAATAATCCATATCGGCTCCTTCTCCAGCTACGCAAACTCCCAAAACACCTTCAATTTCTCCACGGTTCAGTTTAAACAGCTTCTCGTCCAAACCGTTAGCATTGGTTTCCCGCCACATTTGCGGGATGCCTTTCATGTTTTCCTCATTGGCCGTTGAAAATGTCCGCTTGAAGCCCACCACTTTAAAACCGTCCCGCTCCACAATTTTGTACTTCATCGGTTCTGCCCCTCTCAGTTTCACCTGGAGTGCCAGGCGGTTATAGGATTTCAGCTCTCCCAGATTTCTTCGGGCTTCGCTTGGCGTGATGCCATGCTGCCGCCGAAAAGCCTTGGAGAATGCTTCCGGAGTGTCATAGCCATATTTATAGGCGATATCGATGATCTTGTTGTCCGTATTCGATAACTCATGGGCCGCTAGAGTCAAACGCCTTCCCCGCAGATATTCGCCGACCGTCATATCTGTCAAAATCGTAAATGTCCGCTGAAAATGAAACACCGAGGCATTCGCCCGTTTCGCTATTTGCTCAATAGCCAATGGTTCATCCAAATGATCTTCCATATAGTCGATTGCCTGCTGCAGCGATTCCACCCACCCCATATCGCTCACTCCTTATTTGTATCTTAGCTCTTTTATGTAAGGTTATCCTGTCATTTTGTGCTCTCTTCTGACTGCTGATTATCCATGCAATAACCCCTTCTTTTTCTGATACTTCCTGACTTTATTAGAAAGCACCCGAATTGAATTCCTCTTTCAAAATCGAGTACATTGCCAAATCGACGTACTCCCCTTTCATGTAAAAATGCTGGCGAGCTACTCCTTCACACACCATTCCCACTTTTTCCAGCACGCGCTGTGACTGAAAATTGTCCGGAACAATCGGTGCCTCTACTTTGTTCAGCTGCATCTTCTCAAAACCGAAAGCGATTAATGCTTTGGCCGCTTCCTGGGTAAAGCCGTTTCCCCAATACTTAGGAGACAACGCATAGCCGATTTCTGCCCGCCCATGTTTCGGCAGCCATTTTATAAAATCGATGGTGCCGATCATTTTCTTTTCGCTTTTCAATTCTATCGCCCATGTCAGCTTGTTTTGCTGATTATAGCCATCTAAGATCAGCCATATAAATTCCTTCGTATCATCCGCTGTTTGATGTACTTCCCATGGCATGAATCTGGAAACAATCGGTTTGGATGCATAATCAAACATGTCCTCAGCATCTTCGATTGTCAGTCTCCTGAGAATCAGGCGCTCTGTTTCTAAAACCGGCAAATTGGCATAAATTTTTTCCGTCTCCGTCATTGTCATCTCTCCTTTATGCTTGGTTGCTTGCCATAGCTGCTTTTTCCGCAACCCGGACTTTCCAGGAAACAATCGTCGTGCTGTCGCGCACTCCGTTTTCCTGAATAGCCTTTAATAAGTTTCGGACTCCTTGTTCGTTTGAAACATTTGCAAAACGCACCAATATCGCTTGTGGTTCCCCAAACGGTTCACCTGGACATTCAATCAATCCATCGGTCGTGATGAATAAATGGTTTTCACCTTGCCTTAACTCCTTCGTGCCGCTTGAATAGCAAGGCACCGGTCCTTCAAAAGTATTCACTTGCCCGATCCATTCGTAAAATTGGCGCTGGTTCAGCTGGTACTGTCCGAAGTTAACCAGCTCCGGGTGGAATAAATACAATAGGCAATCGCCGACTGAAAACCACCAGATGTACTTCCCTTTTCTTGCTGCAATGAGGCAAGCGGTTTCTCCTTGCACACTCCGGCAGATTGAACGAAAGTCTTCATTCCGGAAAAGATCCAGTATAGTTTTCTCAAGTGATTTAAAAAATTCAGCAGTAAGTTGCCGGTTCAACAAATTTTCTATTGAGCCTTTATTGGCTTCCACTTGTTCCAATACTTTTTCAGCACTTTCCGCCGTATTGTGAGCATCCAGCACCACGACAAATTCCCAGTCTTCCTGTTCGTTAATCCATACCAGGCAACCATCTTCATTTTTAACCTGTCCCGCCGATGAATTGCCGCCGAAGCGCCCGACAACAGCGTGCTCCAACGCCAAAACATTAGGACGGTCGATAAAACTTTCCCGGCTGCCGACCCAACTGATTTCTCCTGCTATTGTCTTCAAATGGCATACCTCTTTTCGATATTTCTAAAATTATAAGTGAGATGCCTAAATAATGGAACAAATTCCCTGATTTTCTCTTTGTAAAGTTTTCAGAAAAAGTTCGACAGGCAGAGGTAATTTTGTTATTGTATATTAGTTATCATGACTAACCATTTTCTTCACTAACTATTTATAAAGGAGCTCTTCTTATTAAAACGTACCAGGAATTTTTCCAGCAATTTTTATTGTTATATCGCCCTTTTGAACATCATCTTAATATAGAACTTGGCAAACATGACCTTTACAGAGCTCAGTGGTCCACTTTGTATTATCTCGCCAACAACGGTTCAGCTACACCTGTTGAACTTGCCCAATACCAGCAAGTCGAAAAACCGACGGTGACACGGATTGTCAGCCGCTTGGAAGAACTGCGTTACATCGAGCCTATCCCAAGCAAAGACCGGCGCGAAAAGCCCATGCAGCTGACCGGGCTCGGCAGAAAAGTTTATGCGGATGTCCGGATCAGCGTCGATCGCTTTGAGCAAGATATCCTTGAAGGTGTGTCAGAAGCGCGGCAAAAAGAAGCGATTGGCGTAATGAAAGAAATACGCAATAACCTGATCAGCAAGGAGCCATTAAAGTGAACCATAACAAACCCAAATTGTGGACAAAAGATTTTATCGTCTCTTCAATAGTCAATTTCTTTCTTATTCTTATCTTTTATTTATTAATGGTCACCATTGCCGCATATGCCGTAGAAGAATACGATGCCACTACGAGTGAAGCCGGGCTTGTCACAGGCATATTCATCATCGGTACGTTGATTGGCCGGCTGGTGATCGGCCGTACCATCAATCGCATCGGGCGGAAACGGACACTCGTCATCGGGCTTTCCCTATTCACATTGACCACATTATTCTATTTTGTAAATCTAGGACTTTCATTCTTATTGATTAACCGCCTTCTGCACGGGATGACGCTCGGGATGGCGAGCACCGCCGCCGGAACTATTGTCGCTCAAATTATTCCCATGACCCGAAAAGGCGAAGGAATCGGTTATTTCAGCATGAGTGCCACCATGGCTACTGCTTTTGGGCCGTTTATCGGTCTCTTCATGAGTCAGCGCACCAGCTATGAAGTCATTTTCGGGCTATGCCTCGCTTTAGGGGTCATCAGCTTGATCATTTCCCTATTTGTTGAAGTCCCGCCGATTAAAGAAATCCCAGCTTCAGCAGAAACAAAAGGATTTAAACTTTCCAACTTCCTTGAACCGAAGGCGGTTCCGATTGCTTTAATCACTTTGGCTGTCAGCTTATGCTATTCCAGTGTATTATCGTTCATCAACTTCTATGCCATTGAAATCGACCTGGTCGACACTGCCAGTTTGTTCTTCGTCGTTTATGCAGCAGCTGTCCTGGTTTCTCGCCCGTTCACTGGCCGGCTGATGGACTTGAAAGGCGCCAACTATGTTATGTATCCAGCTTTCCTTGTTTTTGCCCTGGGCTTGTTTTTGCTTAGTACCGCCGACAGTAGCGTAACGTTATTGTTGTCCGGCGCTTTAATTGGCTTTGGTTTCGGCAATATGCAGTCCACTACGCAAGCAGTCGCTGTAAAATTGACACCGCCGCACCGGATGGGCCTTGCCACTTCCACTTTCTTTATCTTTATGGATGCCGGACTCGGATTTGGCCCGTATATCTTGGGCTTTATTATCCCCCTGACCGGCTACAGCACCATGTATGTCATTGTGGCTTTTGTGGCACTGGCTACCGCTTTTCTTTATTATTTTCTCCATGGAAAAAAAGAACATACAGAAAAAGAATCTGTTTATATGCATTAAAACATTGAAAGGCATCCTTGCTTGAAGGATGCCTTTTTTTCGATTCAAATTATTCCTCTTCCTTCACTTTTTCTGCCTGCAGACCCATCTATTCAGGACATCAATTGCTTGACCAGTTCTTTATTGCGCTGCTTGAAAATTTCATTATGCGAAGATACCATGGCAATGCCATTCGCATCCGGCTGGATAAACTGCTTGGCTTTGTTGACGGCGTTTGCTGCATCCTGGAAAGTCCCTGCTATTAAATTCAGTTTGCCGGGATGCTGAAGGATGTCACCCGCCGCATATAATCCTGGAATGGAAGATTCACTATTGGCTGTGCCGGCAATATAAAAGCCATCGGCGATTTCAATGTCCAAGCCGCTTTGTTCAAGCAGCGTGGCATCCCGTTCATAGCCATGGTTGATAATGACTTCATCAATCGGCAGCAAAGTGGTGTCCCCATTTTCCTGATTTGTCAGTTCGACCCGTTCAATGGCATCTCTTCCATCAGAAGCAATCAATTTCGTAATCGTGGTATTCAATAAGCATTGAGCAGAACTGTTCATCAGCTGTTTTACTTGGGCTTCGTGCCCGGCAAGTTCACTTTTGCGATACGTGACATAAACTTGCTCTGCAATCGGTTCCAGCTCGTTGGCCCAATCGATGGCGGAATTGCCGCCGCCGGAAATCAAAACGACTTTCCCTTTAAAGCGCTTCAGCGACTTCACCGTGTAATTCAAATTGGATACTTCAAAACGCTCTGCGCCTTGGATTTCCAGTTTCTGAGGATTTAATATCCCTCCTCCCACTGCGACAATCACCGTCTTGGAAAGATGCCGTTTGCCAGAAGATCCGTCCAGTTCAAAAAGCCCGTCTTTATTTCGGTCTATTGCCTCAATTTTCTCATTCAGCACCACTTCCGGATCAAAAGTCAAGCCTTGCGCCACCAATTGCTCAATGAGTTTTCCTCCTTGAATGGGAGTCTGTCCGCCTATGTCCCAAATCATCTTTTCAGGGTAAACGTGGATTTTTCCGCCAAGTTGCGGCTGGTATTCGATCAGTTTGGTCTTCATTTCCCTCAACCCGCTGTAAAAAGCCGAGTACAATCCGGCCGGCCCTCCACCGATGATGGTGACGTCGAACACTTCTAGTTCTCCCACAATTGATTCACTCCTCATTTTAAATTTCAGTTGACACTGAAAAACTTACGACTTATAGTATTGATTGTACTGAAAATGATAATCATTATCAATTAATTTATTAATAAAGAAAAAACTTTCATCCAAATTAATGGATTAGCTTCTTTCAATCAGCCCTTTATTTCTCAGAAGCAGAAAGCTGACCGGCCGATCAAGCGGATTAAAGTTTTAGAAAAGGAGGTTTTGCCGGATGGTCCGTCTTTTTACAGAGGACTTGAACGTTAGCTACGGAGAAAGGCTGATCGTTAAAGATTTAAGCATTGAAATTCCAGACAAGCAAATCACCACAATCATCGGATCAAATGGCTGCGGCAAGTCGACTCTATTGAAAACGATTACCCGCATTATTTCGCAGCAGTCCGGGTCGGTTGTATTGGATGGCGGCAATATTGCAAAAGAAAGCACAAAAGCCTTGGCACAAAAAATGGCGATTCTGCCCCAAACCCCCGAAAGCGCCAATGGATTGACTGTTGGCGAACTGGTTTCGTATGGCCGTTTTCCATACCAAAAAGGATTCGGCCGATTGTCGAAAAAGGATTATGACGTGATCAATTGGGCTTTGGATGTCACCGGCACTCAGTTTTTCAAATTTCATCCGGTTGATGCTTTATCAGGCGGGCAACGGCAGCGTGTCTGGATTGCCATGGCGCTTGCCCAAGAAACCGAAATGATTTTTCTGGATGAGCCGACCACGTATCTGGATATGGCCCACCAGCTTGAAATTCTGGAACTGCTGGAAAAACTCAATAAGGAACAAGGCCGGACCATTGTCATGGTGCTCCATGATTTGAATCAGGCTGCCCGTTTCGCCGACCATCTCATTGCCATGAAAGACGGACAGGTAGTCAAAGCCGGCACATGCCATGAAGTCATTACGCAGCCTGTCTTAAAAAAGGTTTTCCGGATTGACGCGGAAATCGGCCTGGACCCAAGAACGCAAAAACCGATGTGCATCACCTATAACTTAATCAAAGGAGTTTAACCCATGATGAAAAAATTAGCATTGCCTCTTCTCTTATTAACCATTCTGCTGCTTGCAGCTTGCGGCAAAGAAACAGCGAACGAAGCGGAAGCCGAAAGTACTGCAGGCAAATCCGGCACGATTACATATGAATCCGAAAACGGCCCTGTTGAAGTGCCTGCTGATCCACAGCGAGTGATTGTATTGTCCACTTATGCGGGTGATGCGATGGCGCTTGATGTTCCCCTTGTCGGAGTAGATTCATGGTCAAAAAATAACCCTCGCTTTGATAAGGAGTTAGCAAATGTAGAAGAAGTGACTGAAGACAATCTGGAAAAGATCATTGAACTTGAGCCGGATTTAATCATTGGCATGTCGACGATTAAAAATATCGACAAGTTGAAGGAAATTGCTCCGACCGTGACATTTACATACGGCAAACTGGATTATCTGTCACAGCATTTGGAAATCGGGAAAGTGCTGAACAAAGAAAAAGAAGCGCAAGCTTGGATTGAAGATTTCCAAAGCCGCGCCAAACAGGCAGGGGAAGAAATTCGTGCTGAAATCGGAGACGAGGCAACCGTTTCCGTTATCGAAAACTTTGATAAACAGCTTTACGTCTTCGGCGATAACTGGGGACGCGGCACTGAAATTCTTTACCAGGAAATGAATCTCAAAATGCCTGAAAAAGTGAAGGAAATGGCATTGAAGGATGGTTACTACGCGTTATCTCAAGAAGTGCTTCCTGAATACATGGGAGACTATGTCATCTTCAGCAAAGACAGCGAACAGGATAATTCTTTCCAGGAAACAGATTTGTATAAAAACACACCAGCTGTTAAAAACGGCAAGGTTTTTGAAGTCCCTTCTAAGGAATTTTACTTTAATGATCCTCTCACATTGGAATATCAACTCGAGTTCTTTATCGAGAAGTTTCTAGGCAAGTAATACATCAAAGAGGGATTCTGGACACGGAATCCCTCTTTTACCCTCTTACAGAAAAGATGATGATGCATGTACGGCAAAATGCCATTTTTAATAAAATTAATCATAAGCTTGCTCGTGTTTGCAGCCATGTTTGTAACTGCCATTGTGTTCGGAGCTGCAGACATCCCTTTAAAAGACGTTTGGCTCGCCTTATTTTCCGGGGCTTCAAGTGATGATATAAACGTTGTAAGAGAAATCCGGCTGCCGCGGGAAGCCGCTGCAGTTTTTGTTGGGGCTGCGCTCGCAGTTTCAGGGGCGATGATGCAGGGAATGACCCGCAATCCCTTGGCGGACCCCAGCCTTCTTGGCCTTACTTCCGGCGCAAATGCAGCATTAGCCGTAACGCTCGCTTTTCTTCCAGCGGCCAACTATTTCTGGATTACGGTGGCTTGTTTCATCGGCGCTGCTATCGGTGCTGCTATCGTATTCGGGCTTGGGGCAACAAAGCGCGGCGGGTTCTCCCCTTTCCGCATTGTCTTGGCAGGGGCAGCTGTATCGGCGTTTCTTTCAGCTTTTGCAGAAGGAATCGGCTTGTATTTCAAGATTTCCAAAGACGTGTCGATGTGGACTGCCGGCGGACTGATTGGCACCTCCTGGAGCCAGCTTCAAATAGTGGTCCCATTTATCGCATGTGGACTAATTATTGCCATTATCCTATCGAGGCAGCTGACGATCCTCAGTTTGAGCGAAGAAACAGCGGTCGGACTTGGCCAAAAGACAGTTCACATTAAGGCGGTTCTTTTTATCGCCATCACCATTCTCGCAGGAGCCGCTGTTGCGCTCGCCGGAAATTTAGCTTTCATTGGTTTAATGGTGCCGCATGTGGTCCGGGCGATTGTCGGCACTGATTATCGGTACATCATTCCGATGTCTGCTGTTTCGGGTGCCATCTTCATGCTTTTCGCAGATTTGCTTGGCCGGACAATCAACGCCCCATTTGAAACACCGGTGGCAGCGCTTGTCGCGCTGTTCGGCTTGCCGTTCTTCTTATTGATCGTCCGGAAAGGAGGGCGTGCTTTCGCATGATTCATCCAGC
The DNA here is from genome assembly GCF_051417975.1 of Planococcus sp. 1R117A. NCBI lineage: Bacteria > Bacillati > Bacillota > Bacilli > Caryophanales > Caryophanaceae > Planococcus > Planococcus sp. 1R117A. The sequence continues at coordinate 1,006,509 of NZ_JBPRLO010000001.1, forward strand.
TTTGTTAAGAAAACAGCGCCTTTATTTCGGATTGCTGGTCGCGTTGATTGCAGCGACAGCCATCCTCGGCATGGCGACGGGTTACTCTTCCCTTTCTTTTGACCGGCTGCTGCCGGCCATTTTAGGACAAGGAACATTCAAAGAGGACTTTATCTTATTTTCAATTCGGCTGCCGCGTATTTTAATCACGCTGCTTGCCGGCATGGCGCTTGCCTTGTCCGGTGCCATCCTGCAAGGAGTGACGCGCAACGACTTGGCAGATCCTGGCATCATTGGCATCAATTCAGGCGCCGGCGTCGCCATTGCGGTATTTTTCCTTTTTATGCCGATTGAAGTGGATTCATTCGTTTATCTTTTGCCGCTTGTCGCTTTGGCAGGGGCTTTAGGGACGGCGCTGCTGATTTATGCTTGTTCTTATAACCGGAAAACCGGTCTGCAGCCAGTCCGGCTCGTTTTGGTAGGGATTGGCTTTTCAACGGCGTTATCCGGCGTTATGATCATTCTGGTGTCCTCTGCGGAACGGGAAAAAGTCGATTTTATCGCCAACTGGCTGGCCGGCAATATTTGGGGGACGGACTGGCCATTCATCTGGGCGCTTTTGCCTTGGCTGTTGGTATTGCTGCCGTTTACTTTATACAAAGCGAACCGGTTGAATATACTGAGCCTCAGTGAACCCGTTGCAGTCGGAATCGGCATTTCACTTGAAAAAGAACGCATCGTTCTGTTATTGGCGGCCGTGGCGCTTGCCGCTTCCGCTGTCTCTGTTACCGGCGGCATTGCTTTTATCGGGCTGATGGCTCCTCATATCGCCAAGGCACTTGTCGGTCCGCGCAATCAATTGTTTCTGCCGCTTGCTATCTTGATTGGCGGCTGGCTCCTGCTGCTGGCGGATACTGTCGGCCGCAATTTGCTGGAGCCGAATGGCATTCCTGCCGGCATTATGGCTGCTTTAATTGGCGCCCCTTATTTTATGTACTTGCTTTTGAAGAAATAAAAATACCCTTTGAGAACTCTACTATTCTCAAAGGGTATTTTAAGTTTAATCAGGCCTTTTCATTGAGAAAATTTCGCCAAGCTTGGCATAATTGGTTCCCGCCAAACGGCTGACAGGCTTCAGAATTTCCGGGTTGATGCGCCCGTTGTCATAAATGGATTCGTCAATATGGAACCGGACGACTCTGCCAATAAGGAGACGGGTCCCTCCAAGTTCAACTGCCTGCTCCAGCCGGCATTCAAAGCGGACTTTTGTCTGCTCGACTGAAGGAACTTTCACTATTTCACTGTCGATAAGCGTCAGTTCCGTCAAATCGATTTCGCTTTCTTCCGGCGGCAGTGATGCCGCTGTTTTATTGACTTCCCCGACGTTCGTTTCATCGACGACATGGATGACAAATTCTTTTGTTTCCATGGCATTGCGCGCTGTGTCTTTCGGCATTCCTGCTCTGCTTTGGACAGAAACCGACAGCAGCGGCGGATCGGATGAAACAATATTAAAGTAACTGAACGGTGCTGCGTTAACGAGGCCGTCCGCTGACATACTGGTGACAAAAGCAATCGGGCGAGGAATGACGCTTCCGACCAGCAATTTATAATTCTCGCGTTCTGTTTGTTGGTTTGGATCAAACGAAAGCATAACGATTCCTCCCGGTTTTTGGTTTCTCTATAGATGTTGTTAATGGAAAAATATTTTAAGCTATTATATGTAGAAAGCCTTGCGTTAGAACATTTTTTTATCTGGCTGAAGAGGCGAAATTCACTTCCAGCGGGCTGGCAGCAGGTTTCCCGAAATAATAGCCTTGAAAAAGCTGATAGCCTTGCTGTTTCAGCCAGTCAAAGTCGGCCCGTTCTTCAATCCCTTCAGCAAGCGGCACAGAACCGACTTCGAGCGCTTTTTCAAGAAACTGCAGCGCTATCTTTTGCTTAGCAGCGTCATTTGAGACTCCCTGGACATACTGCATATCCAGTTTCATGTAATTCGGCTTTAAATCGGCCAGCATTTCGATTGTGCTGTAGCCTTCCCCGACATCATCAAGCGCATATTCGAATCCTTTTTCTTTATAATACGCCAAAATGGTTTTCAAATGCTCTAAGTCCTCCACCTTTTCAGTTTCGACCACTTCAAATACGAGCTGCTCCGGGTTTACGCCCAATTGATTTGCCAGAAGCGTAGTAGAACGCAAACAAAATTCCGGCGAATAAATCGAAGTCGGAATAAAGTTGATGAATGCTTTTACATCTTTTAAAGCTGCGGCGTACTTGACTGCCGTCATCCGGCATACCCGGTCGAGCGCATAAAGGCGTCCACGGTTTTTGGCAGCCGGAAAGATTTCATTCGGATAGATGACGGAACCATCCTCGTTTTGGAAACGTGCCAGCATTTCATAGGCAAAAATTTTCCCGGTGGCATCAACAATCGGCTGGTAATGGCAAGTAATCAATTCTTTCTGGATCACTTCATCAATCCATTGCATATCCATCACCGTTTCAATTTCGGCAAACGGCCTCCAAGCCCCCGTATTCACCCTAAACGTGACTTGTTCAAGTTCCATAAAGTGACGGCAGAAATCCATGAATTCTTTTGCGCCGGATTCCGGAATGAGAAGCCCCTGCTCTTTCGCTTTTACGGGGATGCCTCGCCTTTCCATATGGTCAACTATTTGCGGCAATGCCGACAGATTGGATTCGCCTTCCACTTTTATCTCGAACTTCAACTCCGCTACGGAGCAATTATTGCATTGCATTCGGTAGTCCTCCCTTTTCCTGTTAAATAAAGTTTACTTGATTGGCAAAAAATAGAAAAGGAAATCACTTCTAAAAACAGAAAAAGACACTTTATTTCCCAGGAAATAAAGTGTCTTCAATTAACTTGCTATTTTATTCGTTTCTTCTGAAAGCTTCATGCGCTTTAACATTCCGGAACAGATTTACGATAAATACTAAAGTGGCAGCTACAACGGTCAGTGCTCCGGTAACGGCAATCGGAAAAGCCGTCCCTTCTTCTCCAATGGAAAACAAAACCATGCCCCCCAATAAAAGCAATGCTCCGATATTATAGAGCCAAAAATGAGTTTTTCCCAACACGCTGTTTCCTGCTCTCGGAAAAGCACTATAGATTAGCCCGAATATCCCCATTGTGGCCCAGCCAACCAAATTGATATGGGCGTGTACAGGGGTAAATTCAAATCTTTCAACTATCCCCATATAAATCCCTAAGGTAAGGCCGATCAATAGATAAACAGCCGCTACTTTAATAAAAGCAGTGCCCATCTTACTCCAGACTCCTTTCGTATTAACCATAGCTTCTACGAAAATCAACGTTTTCCTTGGAGTCACGCCGCGGTTCACACTTTTTTGTAGAGCAAGGGAAAGTCATGCCTCCTTTCAATGACCGTGTTCTCACAGGTAGCGTAGCCAAGTCACCTAGCATGAATTTTCTACTTGCTTACTTTTGAAAATAAGGCTCCCCTGTTATCCTCTTACTTAATTCTGAAGATTCTAAATTGTTTTCTCTGTTAATTTTAACAGTATATTGGCTCCTTTTCTATCTACTTGCACTTTTCAAAATGAAGGAATTTTTTTGCCAACGGAGAATCTATACAATACTCTCTGTTGTTTCTTCAAAGCCGACAAAAAGGAGCTGTTCGTATGGGGAAAATTGTCGTATCAATGTATGTGACGCTGGACGGTGTCATGGAATTGCCTTCCTGGACCGCCCCTTACTGGAACGATGAAATTGCTAAGTTTGAACTGGATTTGCTGTCCGCAAGTGATTCTTTATTGCTTGGACGAATCACCTATGAAGAATTTGCAGCACGCTGGCCTGAGAGAGATGATGAAGAAGGTTTTGCCCGCCGGATAAATGAGATGCCCAAATATGTCGCAACGACAACTTTAACGAAAGCAGAATGGAATGCGACGTTCATTAAAGAAAATGCTGCAGAAGAGATTGCAAATTTAAAGAAAGCCAAAAAGAAATTGCTGGTTTATGGAAGTGGAACCTTGGTAGAGAAGCTGTTGGAGCATGACTTGATTGATGAATTGCATCTTTTGACGTTCCCCCTTGTACTTGGTGAAGGGAAGCGCTTGTTTAAAGAAGGTATGGATCAGAAGAAATTCATGCTGACAGACAGCCGAACCACGGATTCAGGAGTGGTCATTTCAAGTTATGTACCTGATAAGTAAGCATTTGAAAAGAATAGTGAAAGGCTGCTGGATGTTTCGTTTATCGGCAGTCTTTTTGTATGGGCAAGTACGCTTAGGAATCTGCAGAACCCAGCATTTTCGGCAAATCATTAGAGAAAAATTTTTTATTTTGGTTAAATGAAATCTAAGTGCCCTTATAGAAGTCGGCCTGAAGATAGCAAATAATAATTTTAAATCAGGTGAAAAAATGGAACATGATCATGAAATAGATGAAAAAATAAAACGAGACAATTACAAAGTATTCGATTGGCTCAGCAATTATTTGAACAATGCACCTGACTTTATCGGCAAGGAAGAAATTGATGAAATTGTTGGCGCCGGAGTGTCTTCTGAATATGCCTTCGCAGTGATACTTGCTGCTGCTTTTGGACTTGATATTGTCGATAATCCTATAGATAAAGCAGTATTCCATAATTATTTCAACAAGATTTTCCATAAGTTAGAGGCTTCTGAGTATGCCAATAACCCTTATTACCAGAACATCAAAATACCGCGGATACAAATCGGCAACAGTGAATTAAAATATGAAAAATATAAGCCTTTCGAAGGCTTTGTCAGCAACGACATCATCAGGACAACAGAAGGCAGACAGATTCCGCAAGTCGGCTTTTTTGAAACGGAATTCCATTTTCCAGCCGTCCTGGAAAATGGCCGGATCTGGATGACCATCACACCAAATGAAATCGAAACAATGAAAGAACCCATTGAGCAGGCTTTTGGCAAGGTGCTCACATTTGGCCTTGGGCTTGGCTATTATGCCTATATGGTTTCTGAAAAAGACAACGTGGACAGCGTCACCCCCAACCGGTCCGGCCACGAGACTCCTGTGGGACCAGCACGAGCCGAAGACCCTGGAGCGAACGCAGTGAGTGAAGCGGCTAAGGCCGTGCCCACGGAAAGCGAAGTGGCCGGATCGGTTGGGATTTATACAGTTTTATTCATTCCTAATCCACTTTGTCTACAGTCTGAAGGATCGGTTCATTGAACCGATCCTTTCTTGTTAACCTGATTCAAGTTTTAGCGAATTTATTTTTTGCATAAATGTAAGTGACTGCAAGGGCGGCGACCAGAACGCCGCCTTTAATGATATCGAATGCATAGTATGGAAGATTGAGGATCGTCAGACCGTTCAAAAGGATGCCGATGACCGCTGCCCCGAAAAAAGTGCCAAGTGCATTCGGCTTGCCGGCGCCAAGCACCGAGTAGCCGACGAATACAGCCGCTACTGCTTCCATCAACAACGGAGCACCTGCATCAATCTGGCCGGATCCGACACGTGCTGTAAACAAGATTCCTGCCATCGAAGCAAAAACACCGGAAACCACATATGCCGTGAACTTCACTTTTTTGACATTCACTCCTGATAAACTGGCCGCTTCCGCATTTCCGCCGGTCATATAGAGGATTCTGCCCCACCGGGTATGATTTAGCACCACATAAGAAGCCAGCACCAAAATCAGCATGATCCATACCGGTACTGGCAAGCCGAGCATCTGCCCCTGCCCAATCCACAGAAACGCTTCCGAAAACTGGCCAGGCGCTGTGCCGCCGGAGGTCAGCGGCATATTATTATAAATGGAATAGCCTTCTGTATAGGTCCGGTGCAGCCCTGCCACGATGTACATCATGCTCAATGTCGCGAGCAGATCCGGAATTCCAATGACGACAATCAATAAACTATTGACCACTCCAACCAAAACCCCCACCAGGATTGGCAGCAGCAGGACCAGCCATAAAGGCATCTCATACCAAACCATCAATGAAGCGGATACTACCGTCGATAACGACATCGTCGAACCGACCGATAAATCAAAACCATCCACTACTAGCGTAAATGTTACTCCCAGCGCCAGCAAAGTCACAATTGAAATGGAACGAAGAATGTCCGTAAAATTTCCATACGTGAAAAAAGCATCGCTGATTGTACTGAAATAAAGAATGATGAATACCAATAAGACGATGGCGCCGTATTTAAACAGAAACTGGATTGCTTTCTCTTGTGCTGAGTTTTGGGTTTTTGCCGTGCTCTTCTTTTCCACCGCTTGCATATAACAAAATCCTTTCCTGGGTCGCTTCTTGCCGTGAAAACTCTTTCACGATCTGACCATTGTACATAACCAAAATCCGGTCTGAAATTCCGATGGCTTCATGAATTTCACTGGAAAAATAAAGACAGCCTTTGCCGCTTTCCGCCAGTTGGCGGATCAGCTTGAAAATATCCACTTTGGCTCCGATATCGACTCCTTTTGTTGGCTCATCAAAGAGATAAACCGCAGAATCAAGGGAAGTCCATTTGCCGATTGCTACTTTTTGCTGATTGCCACCACTTAGATGGACAAGTGGTGTATCCGTGCTGTCCGTTTTAATTTTAAGCCGGCTGATGATTTCTTCGGCAAATCTTTTTTCCGATTTTTTATCCATGAACAGCTGCGGCGAGAATTTTTTCAGATTGGGAAACGATGCGTTTGCCTGTAAGGATTCTTGGACGAATAATCCTTCTTTCCGCCTCTCTTCGGGCACCAGCGCTATCCCTGCTTTAATGGCATCTCCAGGATTCCTGAGTTTCAGCTGCCTTCCTGACAGTTCGATCGTACCTGAGGTTAACGGAGTTCCGCCGAATAAGGCTTTTGCTAATTCAGTCTTTCCTGCCCCGACAAGCCCGACGACGCCAACGATTTCCCCGGATGCCACAGTGAAGGACAGGTTTTTCAATTTTTGGCCGTCAGATAAATCTTTCACAGCCAGCAATGGAGCGCCGATTTCATGTTCACGGTGAACCAGTTCATTGCTGAGCGTTTTTCCAAGCATCGCTTCAACAACTTCTTCCTGCACAGCCGTTTCTGTCTCAAACGTATTCACCCACTTACCTTCTGCCATCACCGTGATGCGGTCGCTGATTTCAAACACTTCCGGCAGCCGGTGAGAGATAAAAATACAGCCGACTCCCTGCTTTTTTAATTTATTGATGACCGTAAATAGCTTGTCGGCTTCGGGGATTGACAGCGGGGCTGTCGGTTCATCAAAAATGATGATTTTCGCTGAATGGACGAGAGCCCGGCAATCAGCACTAATTGTTTCTCCGCCAATGTCAGCTGGGCCGCTTTTTGTTTAACATTAAGATTTTCCGACTGCAATTGAGCCAACGCTTCACGCGCCTGCACGTACATTTTTGCTTTGGAGACAAACAGTCCGCCGCCAGCTGCGAAAGTATCGAGGAGAATATTTTCAGCAACCGATAATTCCGGCACGATTGCTGTATCCACTTCCTGGTAAACACAATAAATGCCTTGCTGTTTCGCCGCTTTCGGTGATTGCAGCTGAACCAGGTTTCCATCCAGCCGGATTTCTCCCGCGTCCTGTCCATAAACGCCCGATAATATTTTGATCAATGTACTTTTTCCAGCACCGTTGACGCCAAGCAAGGCATGCACTTCTCCTTGTTCGAGACCGAACTCTGCCCTTTCCAATGCCGTTACATTTCCGAACGTTTTTCGGATTCCTGTCATTGACAGCAAAGAATTCCCCATCGGCTTTGCTCCTTTCTTAGAAAAGAGCCGCCCCGTTGTACAGGACAGCTCCGCTCACTTTTCCTATTGTTGAGGCTTAAGCACCCAGATTCTTGGGTGCTTCCGCTTTTCCTTACTTACTTTCCAACTTCTTAAGCGCGTCCGTATACCCTTGTTCACTCGCGCCCCAGCCTTCGATGTACTCGCTCAATTCAGCGGTTGTGATGGCTTCTTCAGGTAATTTTTCCGCATCTACAAAAATCGGTTCCAGAACCACTTTCTGTTCCGGATTTTCACCATTGATTTGCTGATACAGGTAACGCACTTGAATGCGGCCAATATCAACCGGATCCACTGCTGCCGAAGCTGCCCACGGGCTGCCGTCTTTCTGGATCATCTGCAAGTCTTCATCACTCATGTCGATGCTGTAGACGCTGATATCGGTGCGACCGGATTGTTCAATGGCGCGCACTGCACCTTTTGCAAATTCATCCCAGGCGGCCCAGACTGCTGTGATTTCGCCTTCATTCGGATATTGCTTCAATACCGCTTCCATTTGCGCCTGTGTATCAAGAGCTGTGTTTTGAGTCGCTGCACCGAATGCCGTGACTTCTTTGATGCCTGTATTATTTTTCAAAAATTCTTCGTAAGCGACTTGGCGGCGTTCCATCGGGGCAAAGCCGGCTACCCAGATTTTTACGATATTGGCTTTTCCATCATGGTCGTTAGCCAATTTTTCCAATGTCATTTCAGCCATTTGCTGATCGCCTTGTTCTAAAGAAACCACGCCTTCAACATCTACTCCTGCATCAAAAGCGACAACCGGAATTCCTTTTTCCACTGCTTTTTCAACGCCTTGGTTCAATGCCTCTTTGGTGCCGTGGTCAATCAAAATTCCGTCAAATCCTTGGTTGATGGCTGCGTCCAAGTTGGATGCCATTTTTGCCAAGTCGCCGTCCGATGTAAAGACCGTTACGTTGCCGCCGAATTTCCCGACTTGTTCTTCCACGCCTTCGATATACTGCGCAGAAAACGTCCCTAAGTTTTGCTGCATGATGAGCGCGACTTTTTTGCCGGCCAACGGATTATCCGAGGCTTCTGCTTTCGCAGCGTCCGGCGTCTTTTCTTCACTGCCTTCGCCTTTTGGCTGGCAGGCAGCCAGAAATGCACTGATGATCAATAAAATGGTTAATAATAAGAGCGATTGTTTTTTCATTATTTTTCTCCTTTTTCTGCATAGAGGTTAAGAACTCCGGGAATATTTTGGTAGTAATCAGGTCTGATGATTCCTTTTTCTGTGATGATTGCAGTAATAAAGCGGGATGGAGTCACATCAAAAGCAGGATTAAAGACTTTCGTGCCCAGAGGCGCTACCGGCCGGCTGCCAATATGAGTGATTTCTTCCGCTTTCCGTTCTTCAATTGGTATTTCTGCACCGCTGTCAATGGTGACGTCAAACGTTGATGCGGGCGCCGCTACATAAAATGGAATCCCATAAGCATCAGCGAGAATCGCCAAGTTGAGTGTTCCGATTTTATTGGCGGTATCGCCGTTTGCCGCGATGCGGTCCGCGCCCACGATAATGGCTTCGATGTCTTTCGCCCCAATGGTGTGGGCCGCCATGCTGTCGGTGATAAGCGTGACGTCCACTCCTGACTGCTGAAGCTCCCAGACGGTCAGCCGTGAACCTTGGAATACCGGGCGGGTCTCACATGCAAACACTTCAAATTTCCGGCCGCGTTCGCTTCCAAGGTGAAATGGCGCCAAGGCTGTTCCATATTTCGCAGTGGCAATCGATCCGGCATTGCAGATGGTCATCACCCGTTTATGCCCTTCCAAAAGCGACAAGGCGTATTCGCCGATCTGCCGGCAGGAAGCTTCATCTTCCTGGTGGATGCGCACCGCTTCTGCGATAAGCAGCGCTTTTCCATTTTCTGCAGATTCAGCTTTTTGAACGGCTTCAAGCAATCTATCGAGCGCCCACATTAAGTTGACGGCCGTCGGACGCGACTCTCCTAGATAAAGCGCATCTTTACGCACATAATGCAGGAATGCTTCCACTGTTTCAGCATCGTGCCGCTGGGCTGCCAGTGCTAAGCCATAAGCGGCGGCGATGCCGATGGCCGGCGCGCCGCGAACTTTCAGCGTAAAGATGGCTTCATAGACATCTTCAATCGTCTCGAGTGTCAAATAGTCAATTTCATGCGGCAGTTTCTGTTGATCTAAGATGACCAACTGCCCGTCTGTCCAGGCAATTGATAATGGAATTGTCATTGCTTCAGCTCCTCAAGCAGACCAGATACCGCACTGATTGTTGTTAACCCGGAACGTTTTAAAATCAGCGCTTCGCCGGTTTGCAAAGCTTGTTTCTTTAAACGAATGCGCAAATTCTTATCTTCAATGCTGTCCAGATCTTTAACATGTGCCAGTCCGATTGTGCGTCGAATTAATTCACAGCCGGCAAAGCCAAGCGTGTCGCGGAATATCTTTTCCAATATGAACTCTTTATAGCCTGCTGTTTTTTTGTATGCTTCAATGCCTTCCCGGTCCCAAAGTTCTGAAAAGCGGGTTGAGAAAACTTCCCATGTACGTTCGATATGGTTCACAATCACTTGGCGTTCTTCGCCGCTCCGGGTGATTGACTGAACGATCAAGTTTGCCAGAAACAAGCCGACGTCAAAGCCAATCGGACCGTAAAAAGCAAATTCCGGGTCGATGACTTTCGTTTCCGATTCACTGGCAAAAATACTGCCGGTATGAAGGTCCCCATGCAATAGCGCTTCCGCTTCCGTCAAAAAACTGAACTTCAGCTTTGCCGCTTCAAGTTTCAATGGACCGTTGTTCCAGATAGCTTCGACCGTGGCTTGAAGCTCCGGTTCGTAATCATTGGTGTCGTTATTGAAAAACGGGTCGGTGAAAATAAGGTCTTCTGTTATTTTGCACAGTTCCGGGTTGGAGTATTCGGCCGCCAAGCGCTTTTTCTCAAACGGGTGCAGCGCAAAATCGGATGTATGGAACAGCGTGCGCGCCAAATACTCGCCGATGTGTTCCGATAGTTTCGGATAGGCTGCCCCCTGGATCAACCCTTCGCGTGCAATCGTCAGATGAGACAAGTCTTCCATTACGGTAATCGCCAGTTCCTCATCCATGGCATAAACGGCCGGGACCAGCCCCGGTGCAAATTCGCCGTGCTTTTGAAGAGCGTTCGCTTCAATCGTTGCGCGTTTCAAAGTCAGCGGCCAGCTTTCCCCGACAACTTTCGCATACGGCAATGCCTGTTTGATGATCAACCCTTTTCCGCTTTTAGGATCTTTGATCTGGAATACATAATTCAAGTTCCCATCGCCGATTTCGCGGCACACAAGTTCCGCTCCTTCAGGGAATGGGTATAGGCTCTGAGCCAGTGCAATGGCTTTTTCTTCGGTTAATGCTTCGTATTGTTCGGATGCTATTGTCATCATTCATCTACCTTTCCGGGTCAATATAAAAAGCCTCTTTCCGCAAGAAAGAGGCCTAGAATGATAGATTCCATGCCTCTTATCTTTCAGAAATGGTCATTTCTGATGGAATTAGCACCGTGCCTTGCGGAATTTGCATTCCGGCGCAAAAGCGCCCCTTCTCACGAAGGTATTACGGTCGGTTGCTGGGCGTCATAGGGCCAATTTCCCTCTGCCTGCTCTTGATAAGAGTACTATTTGAGTAACTATATGCTGTTGAGAAGAATCCTATCACGGTTCAGAATTGACTGTCAATAACTTTTTTAACTACAAATAATTTTGCGAATATTCATTGACAGAAAGCTTTAAGCATGAAATAATCAAAACTAATTTCTTTATTTAACCCAAATTATTTAACCCAAATTGAATACGCATTCTTATTCAGAGCAGGTGGAGGGACGAGCCCTATGATACCCGGCAACCGGTCCATTAATGGACACGGTGCTAATTCTTGCAGCCGATTTATGCGGCTGAGAAATAAGAAGTTGTTAAGCCTATTAACCTCTTCTTGTTTGAAGAGGTTTTTTATTTTGATTTTTAACAGGAGTGTGAATGCAATGAGCAGTTTAACAGCGACTTACCAGCTGTATGGCAAAGCGGGTTCATTCGGGGAAAAGGCAGAAGGAATCGCCCTGGGCCTGACGATCGGATCGTGGACCGACCTGCCATTATTGGAACAGCAGCAATTAAAACACCATAAAGGAAATGTCGTTTCAGTAACGGAATTTGAAGATTCCCCGCATCCGTTAAAGCCGGATGAAATCAAGGCTGTGGTGAAGATTTCGTATCCAAGTGCCAACTTCTCAGCGGATTTCCCAGCAATTTTAACCACTGTTTTCGGCAAATTGTCGCTGGATGGTGAAGTTAAGCTGCTCGATTTGGAGTTTGACGAAGAGCTGCTCTCCCATTTTCCGGGACCGCGGTTCGGCATCGACGGAATTCGGGAATTGCTTAGCGTTACCGGCCGGCCGCTTGTCATGAGCATCTTCAAAGGCGTCATCGGCCGCGACTTGGATTTCCTGACGTCGCAGCTTCGCCAGCAGGCGCTCGGCGGAGTGGATTTGGTAAAAGATGATGAGATCCTTTTTGATAATCCACTGACGCCTTTTGAGAAGCGGATCACCACAGGGAAAAACGTGCTGCAACAGGTCTTTGAAGAAACCGGGCACCGGACGCTTTATGCGGTGAACTTGTCGGGGCGCACTTCGAACTTGCGTGACAAGGCAAAAAAAGCACGCGAACTTGGGGCGGATGCCTTGCTGTTCAATGTCCATGCTTATGGTCTGGATGTGCTGCAGGAACTGGCAGAAGATCCGGATATCCGGCTGCCGCTCATGGCGCATCCAGCATTCAGCGGCGCTTTCACTTCTTCCAACTTTTATGGACTGGCCACTTCTCTGGCACTCGGAAAACTGGTCCGCTACGCAGGCGCCGACTTTTCTTTGTTCCCCTCCCCTTACGGCAGTGTTGCTCTTGAAAAAGCGCAGGCACTGGCACTTGGCGAGGAATTGGTGAAGGACAGTCCGTTGAAGCAAAGCTTCCCAGTGCCTTCTGCAGGCATCCATCCCGGACTTGTTCCGTTATTGATCAACGATTTCGGAATTGACAGCATCATCAATGCAGGAGGCGGCGTACATGGCCATCCGGACGGTGCAGCCGGAGGCGGTAAAGCTTTCCGCCAGGCAGTTGATGCCGTTTTAAGCAAAAAAACACTCGTCGACGCTTCCGAACAGCATGAAGAATTAAAAACAGCATTGGCAATATGGGGGTAAGCATTTTGAGCAAACCAGTGATTTTCTGCGATTTTGATGGCACGGTGACCAACAACGACAACATCATCGCAATCATGAAAAAATTCAATCCGCCCGGCTGGGAACCGGTCAAAGACGATATCCTGGCCCAACGGGTTTCCATAAAAGAAGGCGTGGCAAAGATGTTCTCGCTGTTGCCTTCAGCGAAAAAACACGACATTGTCAGCTATGTGCTGGAACAGGCGCAAATCCGTGACGGCTTTTCTGAATTCGTGGCTTACGCCAAAGAACAGGATATTGCGCTTTATATCGTCAGCGGCGGCATTGACTTTTTTGTCTATCCGCTGCTCGAACCATTCGGCCCTTTCGCCGGCGTCTACTGCAACGAAGCGGATTTTTCAGGAGAAACGATCCACATTAATTTCCCGCATAGATGCGACAACGAATGCACGAGCCAAGGCTGCGGCTGCTGCAAGCCGTCCATTATCCGTGAGCTGCTTGAAAACGGCGCGAAAAGCATCGTCATCGGAGACTCCATCACCGATCTTGAAGCGGCGAAACGGGCAGACCTTGTCATTGCCCGCGATTTTTTAATCGAGAAATGCGAAGAGCTCGGCTTGCCGTATGAGCCGTTTGAAAACTTCCGGGATGTCACTTCCATCATCGACGCTCGTCTGGGTGTGAAACTATGACGGCGCTTCAGGAGCGATGGAAGGAACTCGCAGATATCAAAGACGAATTGGCGCTCCGGGACTGGTTCATGGGAACGAGCGGCAACTTAGCCATTAAAGTCCAAGAATCACCTGTTGAATTTCTGGTGACGGCCAGCGGCAAAGACAAGCGCAAACGCACGGCAGAAGATTTTTTGCTGGTGGATGCTAACGGCAAGGCAGTTGAAGAGACACATTTGAAGCCGTCGGCTGAAACCTTGCTGCATTGTGAAGTTTATTCGAAAACGGCTGCGGGATGCAGCCTCCATATCCATACCGTTGCCAATAACATCATTTCGGAAATATACGGGAACCGTGGAAAAATTGATTTCCAAGGCCTTGAACTCATCAAAGCATTCGGTTTATGGGATGAAGATGCGGTGTTGACCATCCCCATCATCCCAAACCACGCCCACATCCCTGACCTTGCGGAAGAGTTCCGAAAACACTTGGCTGCCGATAGCGGCGCAGTGCTGATCCGCAACCATGGCATTACCGTGTGGGGTAAAAACGGTTTTGAAGCCAAGAAACTGCTGGAAGCAAGTGAGTTTCTTTTCCAGTATCAGATGGCTTTGTATCAAATACATTCACATTAAAACTGAAAGCGGAAAGGAAGATTCATAATGGCAATCATTAAAATTCAAGGAACAAACGAAACAATCGAAGCACAAAACGAAGTAGCAGCATTCCTCGAACAGCAGGAAGTTATTTACGAGCATTGGGACATCAATAAATTGCCGGAGCACCTGCGCGAGAAATTCAATCTCAGCGATGAAGAAAAAGAGGAAATTCTGGCAGCTTTCAAAGCGGAAATCGACGACATTTCAGAACGCCGCGGCTACCAGGCAGCAGACATCATCTCGCTGTCCGATTCAAATCCGAAATTGGATGAACTGCTGAAAAATTTCCAGCGCAAACACATTCACACAGATGATGAAGTGCGTTACATCGTCAGCGGGCACGGCGTTTTCATCATCCAAGGAAAAGACGAGCGCTTTTTTGAAGTGCACCTGTCTCCTGGAGATTTGATCTCGGTGCCTGAAAACATCACCCATTACTTTACATTGGCAGATGACCGCAAAGTTGTCGCAGTCCGCATTTTCGTGACGACTGAAGGATGGGTTCCTGTTTACCAGGAAGAAGAAAGCGTACAGAACTGAATTTGCAGTACTAAACATCGGCATTTTATTTGATGCCGGTGTTTTTTATTGTGCAAGCGGAGTCCATCTCCTTTATTCACGCTAAGCAACTTAGTATAATGGAAACGGCCAGAGGAGGCTTCCGCATGACAATTCCAAAACCACTTGTTCAATCCAATCAATTATTTATTGTCCTTACCGTCATTTTGGCGCTGATTTTCCATAAATCGATTCTGTTCCTGCCATTTGCCGCAGGCGTCTTGACACTTATAACCGGCAAGAACCCGGTGATTTTAGTCGGGAGACGATTTTTGAAAAAACCGGCAAACCACTATATTCAGGAAGACCGCGCTCAGCAGATTTTCAATCAATGGATTGCCACCATTTGCCTGGGATTATCGCTGTCAGCTTTCCTATTCGGTTTTACGCTAATGGGTTATGCTTTCAGCATTATGGTGGTCGCAGCAGCAGGAGTTGCGCTGATGGGCTATTGCATCGGCTGTACGATCCGTTACCGCTATATGATGTGGCGGCATAAAAGAGCAAACGCGGCAAATTAAGCTCTTACATACAAAAAAGGCCGGAAAGCAATCACTGCGATTGCTTTCCGGCCTTTCCTTATGGTTATTTCACTTGGCCATTGCCTTGGATCAAGTACTTTGTGGAAGTTAAAGCAGGCAGCCCCATTGGACCGCGCGCGTGAAGCTTTTGCGTGCTGATGCCGATTTCGGCCCCAAATCCAAATTCAAAACCGTCGGTAAAACGTGTAGATGCGTTATGGTAAACGGCTGCAGAGTCCACTTCCATAAAGAATTTGTCGACGTTTTCGAGAGTTTCTGAAATGATCGCTTCCGAATGTTTCGTGCCGTATAAATTGATGTGTTCAATCACTCCATCGACTGAGTCCACCACTTTGACGGCTACTTCCAGCCCCAGATATTCCGTGCCCCAGTCTTCTTCACTGGCCGGGATCACTTCGCCGTATTGCTGAGTTGCTTCGTCACCGTGGATTTGGACCGCTTGCTGCTGCAAGGCATCAAGGAGTTCAGCCAGGTGATGCTTTGCCCATTCTTTATGTACCAGGATGGTCTCGCAGGCATTGCAGACGGACGGACGCTGTATTTTTGCATTGAGAGCGATAGAGATGGCCATTTCAGCATTGGCAGTTTCATCGATATAGACGTGGCAGTTTCCGGCGCCTGTTTCAAGGACCGGTACGCTGGCATTTTCAACAACCGTCTGGATCAGTTTTGCGCCACCTCGTGGAATCAGCACATCCAGATGAGAGTTCAGCTTGAACATTTGTGCCGCTGTTTCTCTGCTTGTATCTTCGATCAGCTGAACCGCGTCTGCCGGCAATTCGCTTTTCTCCAAAGCATGATGAATCACTTTCACCAAGGCTTTATTAGAATAGATGGCGGTTGAACTTCCGCGCAACACTACCGCATTGCCTGTCTTCAGGCAAAGGCTTGAAGCATCCACCGTTACATTGGGGCGCGCTTCGTAAATCATGCCTACAACACCCAGCGGAACGCGGATTTTCGACATCGCGAGGCCATTCGGGCGTTCCCATTGTTCGAGCACTTCGCCGACCGGATCCTCCAGTTCTGTCAATTGAATCAAGGCCGCTGCTATATCGCTTAACCGTTCTTCATCCAATTTGAGCCGGTCAACCAGCGACTCGCTCATTCCGCTCGCTCTTCCTGCGGTTATATCTTTTTCGTTTTCAGCCAGTATAAACGCCTGCTCTTCCAGCAACTGGCTGGAAATCAAACGAAGGGCATCATTTTTTTGGACAGTCGTTGTTTTAGCCATAACCGCAGCTGCAGTTTTAGCAAGTTGGGCTTTTTGAAGTAAATCACTTGTTTTGCCTGCTTGAAGAAGTTCACTCATTTGTTATTGTCCCCTTTCCTGAATGGCTGAACCATTGATTGCGGTGAATGACTACTTGGCGCTTGCCGGTCTTGGTGATGACATTTGCTTCTTCGCTGCACAGGCCCTTGATCTCCGAAAGCTCTTCAGAAGAGTAATTCACCTGGCCGCGCCCCACCACTTCCCCTGATGGGTCAATAACTTCCACTACGTCATTGGCAGTAAAACTCCCTGCAATATCAATGACTCCAACCGGAAGCAAACTTCTCCCTTGCTCGGAAATAGCCAATGCTGCACCAT
This sequence comes from Planococcus sp. 1R117A, assembly GCF_051417975.1. NCBI lineage: Bacteria > Bacillati > Bacillota > Bacilli > Caryophanales > Caryophanaceae > Planococcus > Planococcus sp. 1R117A. Next base: position 1,023,487 of record NZ_JBPRLO010000001.1, read on the forward strand.
CGTCGACTTTGATTTTTCCAAGTGGTATCGAATGCAAAGCAAGCCATTGTTTGGAATTTTTCACCGTCGCCTGAGGATCATCTCCGATATAGGTCCCGTCTCCTTTTCCTTCAAGAATGTCCAAGAGTTTTTCACTGCCGGAACCCGTGCCGATAAATATTTGTGCACCTAGAGCTAACGCAGTTTGTGCTGCTTCCACTTTTGATTTCATCCCGCCGGTGCCGAGTTCCGAACCTTCACTTGAAGTTGCCTGGATCAATTCATCCGGGATTTCGGAAAGAAAATCGTATTTTTCAGCATTCGGGTTTTTGCGCGGGTTTTCCCGGTAAATTCCATTGATGTCCGTTAAAATGATGAGAAGCTGTGCTTGGACAAGTCCGCTGACCAACGCTGACAGCATGTCGTTGTCGCCAAATGTCAGTCCTTCTACAGAAACTGAATCATTTTCATTGATAATAGGCAAGACATTGCGCTTTAACAGTTCACTTAAAGTAGCCTCGGCATTTTGATACAAATCTTTTGCCAATAGATTTTGCCGCGTCAGCAATAATTGAGCCGATATCACACCATGTTTCTTGAACTCCTCTGAATAAGCCTGCAGTAATTGCCCTTGGCCGACGGATGCTGCGGCTTGCTTGCCTACAATGCTGACCGGACGGACGGCATAACCGAGATCCGTGAATCCTGCTGCCACTGCTCCTGAGGAAACCAAAATAACTTCATGCCCCGCTTCTTTTAAGCAGGCCAATGCTGCGACATGCTCCTGCAATTTCTCAAGGCTGAGCCCACCGCTAAGATTCGTTAATGAGCTGCTGCCTATTTTAACGACAATCCTTTTCTTCTTCACTTACAGTCACCACCTGTTTTTAATCGCCCAAGACCATTCAAAAAAGTTTAATAGCATTATTATGCAATACATTGAATTTTTAATCAACCGATTTTCACAAATATTCACGAAAATATAACAAATCTTTCACTTTCACTACTTAACTGTAAACATTCGTTATTCATAATGCCTTCAAACTTTATTCGGAAGTACAGCTTACAGTTGCTTATAAGCTTGAACGCAAAACCGCAATTCAGTGCTTTAATTGTCAATTTATTATGATATAGTTTAAATATTCTGTAGAGGATTTAAAATTTAATTGGCAAAGGAGAGAGCTTTGATGGAAGTTCATTCTATTCAACAAATCGGGCAAATTGGGGTGCCTGTAAAGGATTTGGAGAAAGCTGTACAATTTTATCAAGATGTTTTAGAACTGCCTTTGCTATTCAATACCGGTTCGTTGGCTTTTTTCGACTGCAACGGCATTCGCCTGCTGTTGAGCCTTCCTGAAAAAGAGGAATTTGCCCATTCCAGTTCAATCCTGTATTTTACAGTAGAGCAAATCCATGAAGCCCACGCCGAATTTAAACGCAAGGGAGTTTCTTTTATCGATGAGCCGCATATGGTCGCCAAAATGGGCCAGACTGAAACATGGATGGCATTCTTTCACGATACACAAGGCAATACCCACGCGTTAATGAGCGAAATTGAAGCGGGGTAAAGAGAAACTTCATCCAGTGGAAGTTCTCTGCTGCCACAGGGGAAAAGCCCAATAAAAAAGGCATCCGTGAATTCACGGATGCCTTTTCTTTTGAAATCTTAAGGGGCCATTGTTTTCCAGCTATCCACGTAATGGATCGCAATGCCGCCATAGCCAGGCATATTTGCATAATATGCTTGGACTTCAGCCAGCTGGCCATTCATATACATTTCTCCTTCTTCATAAAAAGAAATGGTGTCTCCTTCATCTGTTGGAGCGGTCTCCACACCAACTACGATGGTTTTCCCGTAGTTAGCAGCGAAATTCACTTCATTCTTTACCACATCTATGATCAAAGGCGCCGCATCGCGATAGGCCATGAGCGTTACACTGCTTGTATTCGCAATCATCCATTCAGCCAGTATTCCGCTTCCGTGTATATTTTTATAGGAAATTTCATCAAACCAAAAAGGCAGGTCAGCTTCTAAAGGAAGCGCAAGGCTCGCGGCGCTGGCGTTCGCTTTTTTCATCAAATCCTGATAAGCCAGAATGGTCGCTCTCTGATTTGTTGACCAACCACTGTATAAATAAGGTTCAACGTCCAGATGGATGCCTGAAAATTTCTGCGCGGAGCTTGCACCTGCTTGATAGTTTTTGATCCATGCCATTAACTGATCCTGATTAGTAAATCCTTTTTTCGCTACCCAATTCGGTGCGCCATCCAATGCGTAGATTGCCATTCCTTGTGCAGCTGCTTTCTCGATAAAGCTTTGGTAAACCGCTTTTGGAATATCCCGATCTATTTGGACATAGACTTTGTTCACATTCTTGCTTTCAAGAAACGCCAGCGTTCCCGTTTCATCGCTGACAAGTTCCCAAGGATTCCACAGCCACGTTGCCCGGACTTCTGCTGCAGCAGCTTCACCCGGCGTTCCATTTGAAAATACCAGCATCACTAACAAAGCAACCCCCATCATTACTTTCTTCACTTTCCATACCCCCAGTATATTCATTAAAATTGCAAAAACCTGCCGTTCTCTTTTCAATCCCTTTTATTTCAAATACAATTCGACCAGATATTTACTCATACATTTTTTCCTTATTTTAGTATCAACCGATTTAGTTTACTACTATCTAAATAATCTGTCTAATGTTTTTTCTTTTTAATTTTAAACGCTATACTGGAATTAATAAGCCAAGGAAATATATGGCCTAACCGATAAATGAAGCCGCTTATAAATACAACTCAATCCAGTTATGCTTTATCTGTCCAACTAAACAGAGTGGAGGCAATAAGTTATGGATCATATGGAAATCGGCTGGCGGCGATTGGCTGCCCAGTATATCGAGGGAAAGAAATTCCAGGCAGCTGAAGATGTGGTCAAATGGATGGGCGCCATGCAGGGACAGAACTATCCCCAAGCGCTATGGGCAATTGGACAGCGGATGGAATCGGGTATGTTGGCCGCCGTTGAACAGTCTCTCATAGAAGGGAAAATCATTCGTACCTGGCCAATGCGGGGCACTCTCCATTTTATCGCTCCTGAAGACAGCAAATGGCTGCTCAGTTTAACGGCTCCCCGCATATTGGCTTCGAGCAAAGGACGCTTGAAGCAACTGGAGTTGGACGACGAAATTTTGCAGCGTTCAGCAGAAATTTTCCGGGCTTCCCTTAGCGGCGGCAAGCGCCTTTCCCGCCCTGCCATGTTGAAGCTGTTGGAGGCATCAGGAATTCCTACTGATAATCAGCGTGGTTACCATATCTTATGGCATTGGTCCCAATGCGGCTTGCTCTGTCTCGGTCCAGTCGAAGGGACACAGCAGACATTTGTCTTGCTTGAAGAATGGGCACCTCAGGCCAAGGAAATGGCACGAGAAGAAGCGCTCCTCGAACTGGCGAAACGTTATTTTAATAGCCATGGCCCTGCAACGGTACACGATTTTGCCTGGTGGTCGGGTTTGACGATGAAAGAAGCACGAGCTGGACTGGAATTGGCCAAGCCTTTCTTGGTTTCGCAAAAGCGGCTAGAAGCTGAGTACTGGTTTTCTGAAGAAGCTTCCTCTTTTTCTTTGCCGAGAGAATCAGCAATTCAGCTGCTACCTGCTTTTGATGAATACCTATTGGGCTATAAAGACCGCAGCAGCGTCTTGCCAATGAAGTACTCCGGCAAAGTAGCTCCAGGAAAAAACGGTATTTTCTTTCCTATAATTGTTGAAAATGGACAAGTCGTCGGCACTTGGAAAAGAGATCTCTCAAGAAACGGCATTGTCTTGAAGTTCGACCTTTTTTCTCCCGAGTACGATTTACCGCCTTCTTGGAATCAGGCCGCTATGGCTTTCGGCGCTTTTCTGGAAATGCCGATTATTGATGGACAGTAAATATAAAAAAGCGGTTGAGCAATCTGAACTCAACCACTTTTTTCAATGGGCCCTCCTATCCCGCCAAATATAGCGGCCATTTCATTCAAGAATACATCACTTCTTTATTTACCAAAATCCGTATACTTTTCTTTTATTAAGAATGAATTCATAGCGCCAGCATCATTTTTTATAGATGAATTGTTGTTTTCTTGCGGATACTATTTCCCGGGAAATAACTGATTCTGCAGCCATAATTCTCTTTCTTTCCCCTTTATAAAAGTATCACGCATCGTAGTTGTTCGGTTACAGACGCCAATTCCGGAAAATCCTCTTTCTTCTATGCACCGGGACGCAATTCCTGGCGGTTTACCCATTCCCGGATGGTATCGGCATAAGCTTGCGGCTCTTCAAGCGTCGGCATATGTGAACTGTTTTCAAAAACATGGAATTCCGAATCCGGAGCCAGGCTTGCATAGTATTCAGTCGTTTCAGGCGTCGCTTCATCGTAGCGCCCGCAAGTGAAAAGAGCAGGAATTTCAATTTCATGCAGACGCCCGGTCGCATCAAAATCCTTCAACGTTCCGGTCACGGTAAATTCCGAAGCTCCCCACATATAATGATAGATGCGGCTGTTCGTTGCCTCAAAATCTTCTTTCATCTCTTTTGGCCAAGGATCCAGGCGGCACATATGGCGCTTATAGAACGCCATCATCGCCTGCTGGTATGCTTCTGAATCCGTTGTTCCATCCCGTTCACTTTGCTCGATGGCATCCTGCATCTCCTTCGGCAGTTCTTTCAAGTAATTCCGCTGATCCGTGATCCACCGATTAGCGCTTAATGCCGGACCTGAAAAAATGACGCTGCGGACGCCTGTAGGTTTCTTGAATAGATAAGAAACGGCGAGCATCGATCCCCAGGAATGGCCGAGCAGGTGAAATTCTTCCAGCTCAAGCGCCTCGACGACATGCTCCAGCTCTTCTACATAATGCTCTATTGTCCATATATCTTTATCTGCTGGATGTCCTGATTTTCCGCAGCCCAATTGATCGTACTGGATGATCGGGCGTTCCGTTCCCAATTGCCGCAGCGGATCTTTGTCATTGCTTTTTCCACCTGGTCCGCCGTGCACTAACAGCAACGGAATACCTGGACCATTGCCCGTGATCCGGTACCAGACATTTCCCCCTTTGACCGGGATAAACCCTTCTGTAACATTTTCCATCCACTAGTCTCCTTTCTCTCCTAATTAGTTGTTTCAGTAATAATTCCCTGCTTTTCTGAAAATTCCTTTAATGCCTTGTCTTTGTTATTCAATCATTTCATATAATTTTTCTGGTACAAACATTAAATGAATTAAACGTCCCGTAGCGTTTAACGAAAGGTAATACTTATGTCACTATAACATTAATGTTTTTACATTACTTTTATCTTAAAATTATTTAAAATTAGCTATATTTTCTAATTATATGGTGATATAATCCATTTGTTAGGTAATTTATATTAAACAGATTTAATAATGACGAATTTATTCCAACACGTTAGTCTATAAGTCCTTGTTTAACATGAATTACTCTTTGTTTAAAAGCGAAAATGCAGGTATCAAAAATCAAGAGCGGTCGCTTTGCAGAATCGGGAGAAAAGCTTTTAGATTAAAAGGGGGAAAAGAAATTGGCAAAGAAAAAGAGTAGAAAAGCAGCAAAAGGATTAACTGTGTTCTCAGCGGTATTATTATCGGGGGTTATTTCAACCAGCACCACTTTGGCGGCGGAATTGGAGGCAGCGGCGGAATTCACAGCCATCGGCCAAGATAATTTCCAACTTAAACAAGGTTCGGTTAAAACATTCAATATCACGTTATCTTATAAAGAAGGCACTCCAAACACAAAAGGGAAATTGTTTGTTGATACCAAATATTATTTGGTAGGCGATAAAATTACTTCAGATACGCCTAAAGCAATCAATTTTGAAGGGAAAACTTTATCAGCTCCGAACGTTGAAATTACAGTTGATGCGAGCAAAGCTTCACCCAATCTTTATAATATGCCGGTCAATGTAACTATTGAAAACGAGAAAGGCAAGAATGGCAACAATATTCTTGAAAACAAAACCGTAGACAACATGCGCGTTTTGGTTCTTCCAACCGACACCACTGCCCCGACCGTTTCTATAAGCAAGCCGATCAGCGGCGGCTTCTACCAGTCAAGCCAGCTTCCGGAGCAGCCGGAATATACGGTGAAAGATGAAAGCGCTTGGAATGCCAGCACTACCGGTTGGAGCAAAGAGGAAGGAGCGCATTCTCTCCAAGTTACGGCAACTGATTTTTACGGCAATGTTGGAAATGCCTCTGTTAATTACACGGTTGATAATACGCTTCCGGTAATCACTTCCCAATTGGCAAACGGCGGCGTCTATAGCACGGATGCTTTAAAAGCATTGCAAGGCGACTATTATTCAATCAGTGAACAAAACCTAGCTTCTTCCCAGGCAGACCCGCTGGACGTGACAGACGGTGAGCACACAGTTGTTATCTCCGCTCAAGATAAAGCCGGCAATAAAGTGGAGAAATCCATCACGTATATCGTCGATAACGATGTTCCAACGATTTCATTCAATTTTGAAGACGGCGGTTTCTATACGTCTTCTGCATTCAAGAAATTCAGCCCGTATTTTGATGTGCAGGATGACAACTTGGACAGTTCGAAAACCGTCTCGGCAGAACCTGTCCTTTCTGAAGGCCATCAGTCTTTAACGGTTGAAGCGACTGACCTCGCGGGCCATACAAACAGTGCAAAAGCTTCTTATACCATTGACGACACGAAACCGGAAGTAGCAATCCATTTGGAAGATGGCCGTTTCTATAACCAAAGCGCTTTAAGCGCTGTGAAAGAATTTTATTCCGTTAACGACTTGAATCATTTCAGCACAAAAGCGGACGGCTTTGCAACTGAAGACGGCAGCCACCAGGCTTCTGTTGCAGCGGTTGACCTTGCCGGCAATGAAACAACGAAAACTGTGAACTATACAGTCGACACGGTTGCTCCGGTTATTGCGATTGATGCTAAAAAATTGGCAAACGGCGGTTTTTATACTTCCGCTCATGTGAAAGAGCTGGCTGATTTTTACACAGCCAAAGATGCCAACCTGGATGACGAAAAAGTTGTGGCTGATTCATTGAAATTTGAAGAAGGCACTCACACTTTCTCTGTAACGGCTACAGATAAAGCGGGCAACGCTTCTGTTGAAACCGTCACTTACACAGTGGACAATTCAGCTCCTGAACTTTCATTCAACCTTGAAGACGGCGGTTTCTACCAATCAGCGAATCTTCCAAAAGACTACTTTACCGCTTCAGATAACAACGGCGTTGTCAGTGTAGTTTCTGCAGATGAATTTAATGCTGCTGAAGGCACCCATACTTTATCCGTAACCGTCATGGACGCAGCAGGCAACAGCACAACTAACAGCGTTTCTTATACAGTGGATGATACAGCACCGAAAGTGGCAATCAGTGCACCTGCTAACGGCGGTGTCTACAAGTCGGCTGATCTGCCGGAAGAGCCTGCTTTCACAGTGGATGAAGCGCATGCTTACACGTCGAACGTCATCGGCTGGAACACGACTGATGAAGCGGCCCATACAGCTAGCGTCACAGCAACCGATAAAGCCGGCAATGCAGGCGTAGCCGAAGTAACTTACACAGTTGATAATACAGCTCCAGAAATCACGTCTGCTTTAGTGGACGGCGGATTCTACAACGCGGAATCCCTTCAAACGCTTGGTGAATACTTCAGCGTTTCAGATGCTAACCTGGATGCAGAAAAAATTGCTGCAAGCGAGCTGGTTTTGACTGAAGGCAAGCATGTAGCAACGATTACCGCAACCGATAAAGCCGGCAACAAAGCCGAAAAAGCAATCCATTACACGGTGGACAACACAAAACCGACTATTTTGTTCGGATTTAACAACGAAGGATTCTATACAACGAATAATTTCAAGGCATTTAATCCGTATTATACGGTAACAGATGAAAACCTGGATGAAAAATCTGTTTCTGCAGAGGAAGCAAGTTTGGCTGAAGGCACAAACAGCGTGACAGTCAGTGCTTCCGATTTGGCAAAGAACACCAACTCAGCTACAGCCAGCTACACGATCGACAACACGAAACCTGAAGTTTCAGTGTCTCTTGAAGCAGGCAAATACTATACCCTTGCTGCATTAGAAGAATTAGGCCAGTACTGGAAAGCAACAGATGCTAACTTGTATGACGTCGACGCTTCTCCACTTGCTACAACAGACGGCACGCACACTGCGACCGTGACAGCAATCGATAAAGCGGGCAACGAAACAACGGTTTCCGTTGAATACCATGTCGACAATACGGCTCCAGTCATTGAGCTTGAAGAAGAAAAACTGGCAGACGGCGGTTTCTATAACGGCGCGCATCTTCAGTCACTGACTGAAAAGCCTTATACAATCGTTGACGCCAACCCGGCTTCTGACAGCGCAAGCGATTTCGAAACTGAAGAAGGAACACATGAATACACCATTACGGCAACCGACAAAGCAGGCAACAAAACTGAGAAAACAATTTCGTATACAGTTGATAACTCAGCGCCAAGCATTTCATTCCTACTGGATGAAAATGGCGTATACAACGCTGCAGCATTAGAAAATATTGGACAGTATTACGCAGTCAAAGACAATCACGAAAACTTCACTGTAGAAGCTGATGCACTTGAAACGAAAGCGGATGGCAGCTACAAAGCAACCGTTACAGCTGTTGACCGTGCCGGCAACTCGTCCACTTCTACTATTGCGTATACAGTGGACAACACAACTCCGGAAATCGCGTTTCAGTTGAAAAACGGTGCTCATTACACTAGCAAGTCTCTTGTTGATGCTTTAGGCAGCGGCAACTATTTCACAGCAACAGATACCCATTTAGGAAAAGTGCAAGCGGATGAATTGATCACGTCTGAAGGCACACATACGCTAAATGTTACGGCGCTCGATGCAGCAGGCAACCAAACAACCGCATCGATCAGCTACACAGTGGACAATTCAGCTCCAGTCATCAGCGGCTTGCAAGGCCTGTTTGACGGACAGCGCTTCATGCAAGGCCAAGACGTAAATGTCATTCCTGTAGCGGCTGACAATCTTGACCAGGACCTCCAGTTGGCAACAACTAAATTGGATACGTCAAAAACCGGGAAACAGACAGTGACTGTCTCTGCAACGGATAAAGCAGGCAATGTGAGCACCTATACAATGTCCTACCATGTCTACGGCTTTAGCGGTGTTCTTGAGCCGGTCAAAGCTGACGGCAAGAGCGCATTCCAGAAAAACAGAACCGTACCAGTGAAATTCCAGATCGCAGACGGCAGCTTGTTTGCGAAAGATGCAACGGCTACGATCCATTTGGTCAAAGCATCTGGCAACGCTGTTGGCGAAGAAGTTCAAGTGACTTCTACTTCAAACGCAACAGTGGGCAATCTGTTCCGCTACGACTTATCTGACAACCAGTACATCTTCAATCTGGGGACGAAAGATTTGGAAGTCGGCCAGTATAAAGCGGTCATCACTATCACGCTTGACGGCCAGACAACCATTAAGGATTCGCCAGTGTTCAGCATTAAGAAATAGATAGACAGACATCCAGCACCGCTTCGGCGGTGCTGTTTTATTAATTGCCAACTAAACGAATGGACAGGTGAAAAAGAATGAAGAATTGGGTAAAAGAAGCTGTTGTGTTTTCAGGCGGCAATTTCCTTTTTATCGCCATTTATATCAGCTGCATCATCGATAATTGGTATGATCCTACGAATTTATTGGCAGAAATCATGTTTATGGGTGCTTTTTTCGGTTTTCCTCTCATTATTTTCGGATGCCATCTCGCAGCTATGTCCTTGTTGTCAAAACGGCTTCGTATTGAGAAACATAAATATTCCATCTTGAAACTGGTCGCTTATACATTGCTGTGCTTTGTTGCTTTCCATTCACTGATAGCTGTCCATGGCACCATTGGCAATGCCTATATGACAAAGCACATTGAAAAATATGCGTTTGAGGACAATATCGATCGTTATGCTCAAAAGAAGCTGGATGCCCTCGAGCAAGAACTGGGATACGAGCTCATCTACCAAAACTCCCATTATGAAACGGATTTTTACACTTTTTACAGCGGCAGCCCGAGAGGCAATTATTCCACGGAAGGCCCGGTGGAACTTGTTATCCGGTTTTACGTGGAACAAGCGGCTTGTCACTCCCAGATTTGCGAAGGATTGCAGGAATACAGAATTTCTTATGATGCCGATACTTTTGACCCTTTAAGTAAAGAAGTATTGCTCAGGGAAGCCACTCTTCTGGAAGGCCTTGCCGGCGAATATATTGAAGAGCAAGGTTCTAATTATTATTATTCAATCGTTATCGATGAAGAAATAGGCTATCTTCCGGAACAGCAATTCCCTTACCAATACCGGGTAAGCTTCAATGAACTTTCTTCGAGCGGTTATTGGGATAAAGAACCCGATAATTACGCCGTCTATCTCGGCGACGACTTCCCTGATAAAAAAATAGGGGGAATCTTTTCTTCCAGGAGCGATCAGCTGAACTACTTGGACGGTACGGACACTGAACTCCAGCTGGAAGACGGAAAATTAACCGTTCGTCTCGAAAATGAACCATCCCTTGTCTATATAAAAAAATGAACGCAGCATAAAACATCCTACTCAATTAATAAAGCTGATAAGTTGAATAAAGAATTCACTCGAACATACTAAAATAAAATCAGTATTTTAGCGTCCTTTCTGATAACTCATGCTGTTTTGCATCATGGGTTTTTCTTGATATTGGAACCCTCTGGAATAAGATAAGGAAAAGGAGTTGATATTTTGTTCTATTATTTAGTCTTGCAATGGCTTGCTTTTATCGTATTTGCATTCAATATACTTCAAATAGAAGGTTACTTAAGCTACCATTACGCTTTAAGAAATTCATTATTAGTTTATGGATTTTGGACTTCGGTTCTTAGTTTGATTATTTTTTCGGTTTGGCGAAATAAAAAAACAGTCTACCATTCATTGCACAAGACGATGCCAAACCTTTTTTTCTCTTTTATTTTAGGGACACTCATTTTACTGCTTTCACCCGAATTGCATTTTTTCATATTTGTAGGATTAGCAATTTGGATGATTTACATGCGCAAAGCCGAACATGCTGACAAAAAGAAAATCGCTTTTATTATGGTTAATACCATTTGTTTTTATCTCGTCATTTCTGGGATAATGAATTATTATATAAGTCATATTGCTACATACCTTATTACATTCTTCGTACTTATATTTTATTTGTTTTCGACTTATAAAATGTATTCAAATAACGCAATCGCAAAGTACAATATAATTGCTGTTTTCTTGTCTTTTTCATTCCATTTGTTGCCTTATACGTACAATGAGCTATTCAATAAGTTCTTGCGAATATACCCATTGGATACCATTGACGCATTCAGCCTTCTTCTAATTATACCGGCGCTGATTTTAACATACGGTTACTTTAGAAAGGCAGCTGTTGTAAATCCAGTCCTTCTAACAAGAAAAAATACAGTTTCACTTTGGATTCTTACTTTTGGTATACCGATCATCGGTTTCATCATCTTTGTCGTCATGCAAGGACTTGCAGGGTTAGGTTCTTAACATCCTATTCCGGTAAACCTTGAACTCGCTTTCTTATTCTGCTCTAAACTTCGTTAAAGGAAGCAGTTAAAACTGAATTGGCATTATGGCTTTCCTGGACTATATTTGAATAATCAGTAAACGTTTTACAAAGCCTTATTTATCCATATAAAAAGAGTCCAATTCTTATGCGAATTTGGACTCTTTTTATATGATTAATTTAGATTTTGCACTACATAACTGAACGGATTATCCATTGTAAGCTGGATGCTTTTGTTCATATTATTTATTTCACTTCCACTGTCCACCCAAGCGTATCTTCCACTTTGCCGGTCTGGATGCCGGTGATCGTATCGTATAGTTTTTGGGACAATTCACCGATTTCGTGGTTGTTGATGACCATTTTCTTGCCTTGCCAGTTAAGTTCTCCCACTGGTGAAATGACGGCTGCCGTTCCGGTACCGAATACTTCTTCGATCAAACCGTCCTGGAATGCCTGATAAAGTTCATCGATGGAGATTTTCTTCTCAGTGACAGAAATTCCCCAAGTACCCAGCAATTCAATGATCGACATGCGGGTAATCCCTTTCAGGATGCTGCCGTTTAGCGCAGGTGTAACCACTTCTCCATTGATTTTGAAGAAAATGTTCATGCTGCCGACTTCTTCGATGTATTTCTTTTCTACCCCATCAAGCCACAGCACATCCGCATTGCCAAGTTTTTTCGCATTGGCCTGCGCCTGGTACCCTGAAGAATAGTTGCCGGCTGTTTTCGCCATTCCGGTACCGCCTTTTACAGCTCTTGTGAACTGGTCCTCGACGTGGATCGTCACCGGCTTCAATCCGCCTGTGAAATACGAACCAACAGGGGACAGGATGACCATAAATTTATAAGTCCGGGACGGTCCGACAGCCAGATTGGCTTCTGTTGAGATGATGAACGGACGGATATAAAGCGACGTTCCTGCCGTTGAAGGCACCCAGTCTTTTTCAAGTTCAATCAGCTTCGTCAAATACTCCAGCACTGCCTTTTCATCAATCGGCGGGATGCTTAAGCGTTCGCTCGATAGGTTCAGGCGTTCGAAATTCTTTTCCGGGCGGAACAATAAGACGCGCCCTTCTTCTGTACGGTAAGCTTTTAACCCTTCAAAAACCGTTTGGCCATAATGAAAAATCATAGCCGCCGGATCTAATGTAATGGGAGCGTAAGGAACGATTTTCGGTTCATGCCAGCCTTTGCCCGCTTCATAATCCATCGTGAACATATGGTCAGTGAATATGGTTCCAAAAGGGACCTGGTCTTGTGATGGCTTATCTTTCTTTGTTGTGCTTTGTACGATTTCCAATTCATTGATGGTCAACAAGATGAAGCACTCCTTCCAAAATGAACAATATTATCACGTAATGTGAATAATCATACACTTATACACAAGTTTTCGAAAGACATCTTTTGAAATACTGAAAAAATTAAGAAAAAAGACCCGAACCCTTTCTTTGAAATGATAAATAAAAAGTGTTGCTTCGATACCTATTACAAGGCTTTCGCAGCAACACTTTCTTATTTGATGATATCAATGAAATGCGACAGGATTCTGGCGGTCAGTCCCCAGATTACTTTGTCTTCGTAGAGATAGAAATACTCCTCCAAATTCCGCGTTCTCCAGCTGTAATCCCGGCCCCCCACAATCAGATCATAAGGAAAACTTTCCTCCGGCTGGACATCAAAGTTGATTTGGTAAACCCGCGGTGGATTTTCAAGGAAAAAAGACAGCGGCACGCTGAACAGCTCTCCCACTTCTGCAGGGTTCGGCTTGAACTCCGCTGCCGGGTCGATAAAACCCGCAAACGCGTAAATAATCATGCCAAACGGGGACACCATATAATCAAGCGGGAACACGGCTGAAATTTCGTCTTCACTGATTCCAAGTTCTTCATCGGTTTCGCGCAAAGCAGCAGATTCCGGCGACTTGTCTTGCGGATCAATCCTGCCTCCTGGAAAACACACTTCCCCCGGCTGTTTCCGGAGCGTTTCCGCTCTTTTCTCAAAAAGGACATGGATTTCCCCGTCTTTTTCAATCAGCGGCAAGAGAATCGCAAATTTCGCAAAATCGCGGCTCCCGAGCACTTCCGGCTTATGGGTCTGTATCTTTTCGGTAATCTTTCTGGCATCCATCCAATCACCTCTTATTTAATCATCAGTATTTCCCGTATATCTTGTTCTGTCAAGGCAGTAAACGATTCCTGCCCCGAATGAATGACTTCGTCAATCAGGTTTTTCTTTTTCTCCTGGAGTTCGCTGATTTTTTCTTCAATGGTGCCTTTCGCGAGCATCCGGATGACCTGCACTTCATTTTTTTGCCCCATGCGGTGTGCCCGGTCTGCAGCTTGCTGTTCGACGGCGGGATTCCACCAAAGATCATATAAAATGACCGTATCGGCTCCCGTCAGATTCAAGCCGGTCCCGCCCGCTTTCAAGGAAATTAAAAACAGGTTCCCTTCCCCTTCATTGAAACGCTCACACATCGCTACCCGTTCAGAAGGCGAGGTCTGGCCGTCCAAATAAAAATAAGGCAAGCCATGTTTTCCAAGATTGCGCCCGATGATTCCGAGCATTTGGGTAAACTGCGAGAAAATCAGCACGCGCCGGCCAGAGAGGCGGCATTCCTCCACGATTTCCATCAACTGATCAAATTTGGCCGATCCTCCGGCGTATCCTTCGACGAATAACGCAGGATGGCAGCAAATCTGCCTCAAACGGGTCAATCCGGCCAAAATTTTAATGCGGTTTTTCCGGAAACTTCCTTTTGTCAGATGCTTCAAAGCATCATGCTTCAATTCTGCTAAATAGGCCGCGTACAGCTTTTTCTGTTCCGTCTGCAGTTCTGAGAATTGCACAGTTTCTATTTTCTCCGGCAATTCCCCTAACACTTCTTTTTTCGTGCGCCTCAGGATAAATGGCCGGATCCTTTTGGCCACATTTTGACGCCTCAATTCGTTGAATGCCTGCCTGTTTGGCAGCAGTTCCGGAAAGACTACCCGGAAAATGGACCAAAGTTCATCCAGTGAGTTCTCTATAGGTGTTCCCGTTAATGCAAATCGATAATCCGCTTGAATCGCTTTTACCGATTTTGCTGTTTGGGTCACCGGGTTTTTAAACGCTTGGGCTTCATCGAAAAAGACAGTATGGAACTGTTTATCCCGGTACAGCGTCCCGTCCATCCGCAAGGAAGGGTATGAGGTGATGACAACATCGAAACCAGTCAGGTTTTTCAGCGCCGACACCCTCGCCGCCCGGTTGCCATCGATAATCTTCGCCTGGATTTCAGGCGTAAACTTTTCCAGCTCATTGAGCCAATTGTAAACAAGCGATGACGGACAAACAACGAGGACCGGCTGTTTGCGCTTGCGCACTTCCGGCAGCACCGACACGATGTAAGCGATGCTCTGCAAAGTCTTTCCGAGGCCCATATCATCTGCCAGAATACCACCGAAGCGGTATGCCGCCAATAGCTTCATCCAGCTGAAGCCAGTTTTTTGGTAGTCACGGAGCACCGGCTCTAAAGACTTTGGCACTGCTTCGTCCAGCTTGCCCGGGTCTGCCAAATTCTTCATAAGTTTCGCAAACGTTTCACCAGGCTCTGCCAGACCGCTTTCTTCAAGGCCCTCCGCTAATTGCATGCCATGAATCAAGGGCACGCGGATTTCTTCTTCGTCCAGTTCTTCTGCGGAAAGCCCGAGTTCACCGATAAAATCACCCATTGCCCAGAATTCCGGAGTTTCCAGTGACATCAACGTGCCGTTCGGAACCCGGTAATATTTCCTTTTCTCAGCAATTGCCTTCAAGAGCTGCTGTATTTCCTTTTCGGGAATTTCTTTCATGTCAAACCGGAATGACAGCCAGTCTGTGCGCTCTTTGACTTCCACTTTGATCTTCGGACCCATATAAGCTTTTTGTACACGCAATTTTACTGAAGTTGTCGCATAGATTTTCACCAGCTCCTCCAGTTCCGGAACAGCGTGATAGAGAAAATCATATTCAGCTTCTTCATCCTGCAGGTAAAAGCCGCCCGGAGTCTGCGTGAACTGGCTGTCCTGAATTTTTTTCAAAATGCGCTGCTCCTTGTCAAGCTGGCGTCTTACACCCGGCAGATATTGATAGCCCTGCTCCATCTCTTCGCACGGATTGATGGACTGCCGGCCGTAATGAAATTCCAGTCCTGCCAGCAGCCGGTTATTGACGCGGTCCAGAAACAGCTTCGCTGTCAGCGGCGTTTCTTTCAGCCCTCTCGATGCCCTTTCCGCAATATCCACTTGGCCGAGCCGCATCAAGCCGGAAATGGCCGTTTCCCTGAAGTGGCTGATTTGCGCTTCCGGAATCAGCAGTTCCTGTTTTCCGTTTTCACTGAACATTTTTTTCAGTTCCGCAAGCCTTCCACAGTCTTCTTCTTCCATCTGGAACCATTGGCCTTCCGAAAAAGCATAGCTGTAGGACTCGAAAACGGTAATGCGTTCGAGGCCTTCCATTTCGAGCCGGTAGCCTGCCTCTGCTGTATCCAGTTCAAAAGACAGCGGAAGCCGGTCGCCGTAATGGACGCCGTCGTATAATCGTCCGTACTGCTCAAATGCAACAGCTGGAGCAGCTTCCAATAAAGGCAGCAACATTTCCCATTCAGCCGCTGAAATCAGCAAGGCTCCTTTAGCCAAGTCCGCTTTTATCGGCTGCATTTTTGTCAACAAACGCAGCACAGCATCGGTTTCCCGGCTGAAGTTATGGCGCTCCGGATTATAGATGCGGCCCGTGCAGTATTCGAACGGCTGGCGCATGCCAACTTTCCGCAAAAATTCCAGTGGCTCCGCAATACGTTCCAGGGAATTATCACCGACATTCAGCCTAATCCCTATTACAAAACCCGCAGCTCCAAGATCGATAGGGGAGCAAAGAAATTCCACATGAAGCGTCTGCCGTTTATCAAAATGCAGCTGTTTGCCGCTCGGCTGCACCGGCTGATTGCCGAATAGCCCAAGCATTCTGTCTGCCATCGGATTTTCGGCGCGCTGCTGTTCTTCAATGGCCAGCAAGACGGCTGCGATATGCTGGCAGTAAGTTTTGATGAATCCTACGGGAGGGCAGCTGCAAGTTGCTTCTATTTGTTCGTTGAAGTCCGATTGTACCGTTACTTGAAAATGGCTTCCGGCCTTGACAGTCCCTGTGACCGAAGAGCTTTTCTTTTGCCGCGGCTCCAGTTGGACTTTTCCGCCCAGGAAATAGGACTTCCCTTTTTTATAAGCGGCATCGCCGCATAATTTTTTGATTTTTGTTTTATCCAGCACCACATTCATCAGCTGATCCTTCCTTCAATCCATATCAGATACTTAATATTATCGCTAAATCAACCGAGTTAAACAATGTTTACCCTTTTCGGATAGGTTCTCTCTATAGAAAAAACCAGGCACACGGCCCGGTTTTCTTATCGTTCTGATTTACAAGCCATATAAAACGGCATTAGCTTTTTTTAACAAACTCCGATTTTAATTTCATTGGGCCAAAGCCGTCGATTTTGCAGTCGATGTTGTGGTCGCCATCTACTAGTCGAATACTTTTCACTTTCGTGCCGATTTTCAGAACGGACGAACTGCCTTTTACTTTCAAGTCTTTGATGACTGTGACAGAGTCACCGTCAGCCAGGATATTTCCATTAGCGTCTTTGACGGCTTTTTCAGTTTCAGCGGTTTCCACTTCTGCACCTGGCGTCCATTCATGGGCACATTCCGGGCAAACAAGCATATTCCCGTCTTCATAAGTGTATTCAGAACCGCACACCGGGCAATTCGGCAAAGTTTCCATGTTTCATTTCCTCCATTCCGTTCTCTTCAAAAATGCATTCGTGATGTTTCTTCTATCCTACCATGGCTTAAGCTTTTGCCGTAGCCTTCGAATAGAAAGACCGCTAGAAAACCGCCGGATTTTTCTAGTTTCCGTCCTTTGAAAGCACTCATTTTTTCACAAAGGATTAAAATTGACTTTTTGAAAAAGCGGAGTAGAATAACGTTCATCAACAACTAAATACCTCGGCCAAATCCTGGAAACGGGAACGGGGGAACCACTCTATTGGGGCTAATTCTGCGTTTTGCAGAAAGGATGAGAGCAACTCTTTCGCCATCCTGCCCGTCAGCTAACTTCGTCGGCTAAAGCGAAGGAGGTCCAAGGACCCCTTTATTCGGGAAGCTTTTTTGCTGCGCTTTTTTCGCATCAAAACAAGCTGCTTGAATATAAAGCAGGTCTTTTTATTGTGCCTGCTTCTAGCCGCAGGGATGTCCAGAAAACTTAAAGAGAGCCGGGATGCGGAACATTTTATCGGAACATAGAAGAGCTAACCTGAAATCATAGAATATTTTTTATAAATACCATTTCTAACTATGGAAGGTGCAAACAATGGTTTCTGCGATAAAACGATTTTTGATCGGACGGCCGTTAAAAACAAATATGCTGGGCGAACAAAAACTCAATAAAAAGAAAGCCTTAGCAATTCTCTCTTCAGATGCTCTTTCTTCTGTAGCCTATGGACCTGAACAAATCTTGATTGTGTTAATTACAGTAAGTGCGGTGGCCTTCTGGTACTCTATTCCGATTGCCTGCGCTGTGTTGATTCTTTTGACCGTCCTGATCTTGTCTTATCGGCAAATTATTTTTGCCTACCCTCACGGCGGCGGTGCCTATATTGTCGCAAAAGAGAATTTGGGCACCAATCCCGGTTTGGTCGCCGGCGGCTCTTTGTTAGTCGATTATATTTTGACGGTTTCTGTAAGTGTCTCTGCGGGAACAGATGCCCTGACTTCTGCTTTTCCTGGTTTGCATGGACATAATATCGCAATTGCTGTGGCTTTTGTGGTATTTCTTACTCTCTTGAATTTACGGGGGGTCACGGAGTCGGCATCGATTTTGGCTTATCCGGTTTATTTATTCGTATTGGCGCTTTTTGTTTTGATTGGTGTCGGCATTTATCAGATTCTGACCGGCACAGTGCCTCCTGACTTGCATCCGCAGCTCGGAGCACCTGTTGCAGGCATCAGTTTGTTTATCCTGTTGCGTGCGTTCGCTTCAGGAAGTTCAGCGCTCACAGGAGTCGAAGCGATATCCAATGCAATCCCTAACTTTAAAGAGCCTGCTCCCGTAAATGCCGCTAAAACCTTGACAGCGATGGGAATCCTATTGGGTCTGTTGTTTTCGGGAATCGTTTTCCTGGCTTATTATTATGGAATTTCGCCCCTTGCTGAAGTAACGGTGGTTTCCCAGATTGCTGAAGAAACATTCGGCCGGAACTTCCTGTACTTTTTTGTTCAAGGGACAACAGCGCTAATTTTGATTTTGGCAGCCAATACCGGTTATTCAGCTTTTCCTTTGCTGGCTGTCAATTTAGCAACGGATAAATTCATTCCACGGATGTTTACTGTCAGAGGAGACCGGCTAGGATATTCCAATGGCATTCTCATTCTCGGGATTGCTTCCATTTTGCTAATTGTGACATTTGGCGGCCATACAGAGCGGCTAATCCCGCTTTATGCGGTAGGGGTGTTCATCCCGTTTACGTTGTCCCAGACCGGGATGATGATGAAATGGATCCGCGAAAAACCGAAAGACTGGGAGAACAAGTTAGTCATCAACTCGGCGGGTGCTTTGATCTGCTTTATGGTGACCATCATCTTTTTCTTAACGAAATTCACTCAAGTATGGTCCATTCTGGTTTTCCTGCCGATGATCATTTATATTTTCCACCGCATCAAAAGCCATTATAACGCGGTGGCGGATCAACTCCGGATTTCGGCTCAAGGCAAAGCACTTCCCGTTAAAGGAAATGTCATGATTATTCCGGTAGCAGGCATAACACAAGTGGTGGAAACCTCTATTGACTATGCCCGTTCGCTGTCAGTGGATCAGATTATTGCCGTTTATGTCGCTTTTGATAAAGAAGATGAAAAGAAATTTGAAGCCAAGTGGAAGAAATGGCAGCCCGATGTCCGGCTCGCGACTTTGTATTCCCCTTACCGGAGCATCATTCATCCACTGATGAAATTTTTGGACACCGTGGAGCACAAAGCCAATGAATTGAATTACCGGGTCACAGTAGTCATCCCGCAGTTTATTCCCAAAAAGGGCTGGCAGAATATCCTTCATAACCAGTCGGGTTTTCTTATCCGCGCTGCTTTGCTGATCCGGAAAAACCTGATTGTCATTACCGTGCCTTTCCACTTGAAAAAATAACAACGAGCAAAGCCCGTCTCATTTGACGGGCTTTGCTCGTTGTTTCATCAATTATTTTTTAGCTATTGCATCTTTATTCTGCCGATTCTTAACTTCCTCCATCTTTCTATAAAAACTTTCCTCTAAGTTGATATCAAAGAAATTCGCGAATTTCATGATATAAGCAAGGCAATCCGCCAGTTCTTTTCCGACATCCTCTTTTACAGCTTCTGATGCTAACTCGAACGCCGCTTTTTCTTCCAGCCCGTTTTGTACATGTTTATGGGTCAGGTTAAAAGCCTTGCGCAATTCTTCAGCGACTTCAGCCACTTCCGTCGTTAATAACATATAGTTATTCAATAGTGAAGCCCGGTTCTCTTCATAATTGCCGGCTTCAATGCTCCAGCCCATTTCTTTTTGATACTGCTTCGCAAACTCCTGCATATCCTTCATCTCGCACCTCTGTTTCTTAATCTATTTGGCTTTCTCCTATCGGCAGCACCGTCGAATATTTGACTTCCCGAAGCGCCAGGTTGGTTTGGATTTTGGTCACCCCAAGACCGTTCAGCTTCCGGATAAATGTCTGCAACTCACTGCGGTTCCGGTTAGCGACTTTCAATAAATAATCATACTCTCCGGTAATGCATTGGCATTCCAGCACTTCCGGCATCTTTTCCAAGGCACTTTCCAACATATTCAATTCTTCCGCCTGATGAAGGTTCGTACTGATGAAAATAAAACACAATAAATCGAAGCCAAGCTTTTCCTGGTTTAAGATGGCGACTTGCCGGCTGATATACCCCTCGCTTTCGAGTCGTTTAATTCTTGAATGGACAGCTGGAGGTGAAAGATTGACGCGCTTCGCTATTTCAGTGTTGCTCAAGTCCGCCTGTTTTTGCAGAATATCTAATATCTGGACATCTGTCCGGTCAAGCACTTTGCTGACAATCGATTCCACTGCTTTTCCCCCTTTTATTTTTTCTGTAATGCACAGGTCCCGGCAACCCTTTTAGAATAAATTTAAGAAAAATTAAAATTTACTTTATTTTATTTTGAATTTTGTTCAATAAACAAAACAACCACTCGAATTATACCTTGGAATGATAAAATTGTTAATTAAGGATATGAAGAAAGGGGCCAATTATGCGTTATTTCTATCATGGGCTATTGCTGTTGACGAGTTTTTTATGGGCTGGGAACTTTGTAGTAGGAAAGTGGCTTGTTGGACATGCCTCTCCCATGACATTGACCAGCCTGCGCTGGATGATCGCAGTCCTTTGCCTGATACCGTTGGTCTGGGCCACAGAGAAAAAGATTCTGCCGCCGCGCAAAGCGATTCTGCCGCTCATCCTTATGGGCATAACGGGCGTTGTGCTGTTCAATATCCTGCAGTTTCTCGCATTGGAAAATACCTCAGCTACAAATATCGGGCTGATTTCCACGTTGAATATGATTTCCATTGCCGTTTTCTCAGCCATTTTGTTGAAGGAAAAAATTCGGCCGCTGCAGACAGCCGCGATGGGCCTTTCACTTTCCGGTGTCATTTTGGTCCTGACAAAAGGCCGGGCTGATTTGTTGTTTTCCATGCAATTCAATAAAGGTGATCTGTATATGCTCGCTGCGGTAGCGGTCTGGGGAATTTATTCGGTGTGCAGCAAATGGGCGATGGCATCCACTTCTCCAATGATGGCCACTTTGTATTCCGGAGTATTCGGCGTTGCCTTCCTGCTGCCGTTTAATATGGCTGACTTTACTGTGACCAACATTAACGCCCCTTTTGTCTATTCCATTTTGTATACCGGCGTCATTTCGACCGTCTTGTGTTTTGTTCTTTGGAACATCGGCGTCAACAAATTGGGCGCTACCACATCGGGGCTTTTTTTGAACTTCAATCCGATTTTCACGGCCATTTTAGCGTTTTTCATTCTGGGCGAAAAAATGATGGGCGTCCAATTGCTTGGAAGTGCCTTGGTGATTCTGGGCTGTTATTTCTTCAGCTATTTCAAAACGCAGGCACTTCCTATAGAAAAAGCTGCAGACGTAACAAACCCTCTGACAGAACAGGTCAAGCCTGGCTGATCAGAGGGTTTGTTTTTCTTATTGAATTAAGAAAGTATATAAATTCGACTTGCGTATTCGGTGTCCAGACTCCAGTGCTTGTCGGGGCTATGCGGGCGCTTGCACTTTTCTTATCTTAATGTACGCTTCAAAAACTCGCGCGTCCGTTCTTTTTGCGGCTGATTGAAAAGCTGTTCGGGTGGCCCTTCTTCGACAATGACGCCTTTATCCATAAACACTACCCGGTCGGCGACTTCTTTTGCAAACTCCATCTCATGAGTCACGATGAGCATCGTCAAGCCGCTTTTCGCTAGGTCTTTCATGACTTTCAGCACTTCCCCGACCATTTCCGGATCAAGCGCTGATGTGGGTTCATCAAACAGCATAACATCCGGCTCCATTGACAGTGCCCGTGCAATTGCTACCCGCTGTTTTTGTCCGCCTGACAGTTGCTCTGCTTTGGCATTAATGTACTGGTCCATGCCTACAACCTTCAAGTATTTGATCGCCACTTTTTCCGCTTCTTCTTTCCGGCGTTTCATCACTTTCACCTGTCCGACCACACAATTGTTCAAGACATTATGGTTGTTGAAAAGATTAAATTGCTGAAACACCATCCCAAGTTTCGTGCGGTAAGCATGGATGTCGTGGCGGTCATCCAAGATGTTTTCCCCGTTATAGATGATTTTTCCGCCGCTTGGCTTTTCAAGCAGGTTGATGCAGCGCAAAAGCGTCGATTTTCCGGATCCTGATGAGCCGATGACACAGACCACTTCGCCTTTGCGCACGGAAAAATCGATGTCTCTTAGCACTTCATGCGTGCCGAAGGATTTACTTAAATGCTGAATTTCAATTACGTTTTCCATAAGTTCTCCTCTTCCATTTCTGCTTATTGACCTGTCTATTCTTTGATTTTATGCGAAGTGTCTTCCGGATTCACTACTTGCATCGGCAAGCCGCCAATCATGCTGTAGTTTTTCGGCCCCGCCATTTTTCTTTCAAGTTTGCGCAATAGAAGTGTGATGCTGTATGTCATGATGAAATAAAGGACACAAGCGATAAAGAACGATTCGAAATAACGGAAGTTGTTCCCTGATACGGTTCTTGTCTGGAAAAACAATTCCGTCACTCCAATAACGCTTAGCACCGCCGTATCTTTAATATTGATGACAAACTGATTGCCTGTTGCCGGCAAAATATTGCGGATGACCTGCGGCATGACGACATTGATCATAGTTTGAAAATGGTTCATCCCAATGGCCTGGGCAGCTTCGAACTGTCCTTTATCGACGGAAATGATGCCGCCCCGAACAATTTCCGACATATAGGCCCCTGTATTGATGGATACAATGAATATGGCCGCTGTAAAGACGTCCAAATCGATTCCAAATGCCATGGCGGATCCATAGAAAATAACCATCGCCTGTACCATCATCGGTGTTCCCCGGAAAAATTCGATGTATGCAGAAAGAAGTCCGTTAATGACTTTCAAACCGATTTTTTTGATTCCCCGCTCCGGCATCGGAATGGTATGGATAATACCGATGATCAATCCAATAGCGGCTCCAATCAAAGTGCCGATCACTGAAATCCATAACGTCATGACCGCTCCGCGCAGGAACATGGGCCAGTTATCTGTAAGTATGGTGATAACCCATTCTAAACTCATTGTTTTCCTCCTAAAAATAGTTAAAACCGGCTGCATACATATGTAGCCGGCACCACCTAATCATTATTGGGCAGCTGGTTGGTTTTTAATTGCAGTATCCATAATTTCCTGGCGCTCTTCTTCAGAAATGCCAGCCAATGCTTTATTGATTTGTTCTGTCAGTTCACTGCCTTTTTCAAGCCCTACCGCAATTGCTGTGTCTTCTTCAGACGTTTCAAACCCGTCTTCAAATTCCACCATGGCAAAATTTTCATTGGCAGCAGAAGCACTCACCGCTTCCGGCCGTTCTGACACGTAGCCATCAATAATCCCTGATTCAAGCGCTACCCGCATGGAAGGGAAGCTTTCCATCGCTGTTTCTTTCGATACGCCTTCAATCTGGTCAATAACGGAATAATGGAAAGTGTTCAACTGTGCTGTGATTTTCGCTCCTTTAAAATCGGAAAGCGAAGTTGCCCCTTCATATTTGCCGCCTTTTTGAACGACCATAACCAACTCTGACGTATAGTACGGGTCTGAAAAATCAATGGTTGCTTTGCGCTCTGCCGTCGGTGACATGCCCGCAACGATGGCATCAATCTTGCCGGAAGTCAGAGCAGGCACCAGACCATCCCATTCCGTTTTTACAATTTCCAATTCCTTGCCCATGTCTTCAGCAATTCTTTTAGCAATTTCTACGTCATAGCCGCCTGCATATTCAGCGTTCCCTGAAATTTTCACAGCCTCGTTGGAGTCATCTCCCTGTGTCCAGTTGAACGGTGCATAAGCTGCTTCCATTCCCACTTTGAATGTCTCAGATTCTTCTGATGATCCGCCGCTTCCGGCTTCCTCGCTTGATCCGCATCCTGACATCAGCAGCATCGACGACAGGAACATGGTTGAAAATAACGTCAATTTTTTCTTCATAATTAAACTCTCCCCTTTGTGTTTGGTACCTTAGTGGTAATTGAATATACAAAAAGGGCACCTCTGCACAAAAAGACCTGAGGTAGACTCAGATCGCACTATACATAGTTGCCCTAAATCCTCTTCTTCGTCCCTGGATGAGATAGCTCTTCGCAATAAATCGGGAAATCCATTGCGACAGTCCTGCAGCTATTAACCGCAGACCCAGCATGCAATAGTGAGAGTTATTGCACACTTCGGCGACATTTCCTTCTCCTTGGGATCATCATTTTCTCGAACTCCTCCAAGGATTGTTAAACGTCGCGCCTCTACCTCACTGCAAAAAGTGTGAGGTAATATTCAATTCATGTTTTTCATAGTCTACATTGATATATTTTATCTGTCAATCCTATTTTTATTTATCAAAAATTTGTCCTGATTTTCTGTTTCCACAATGGGAGCAGAGACTTTTTGTTCAGCTTTCCCACTTATTTCTTTTGCACTAATTGACCTGGATCGGTGGCTTCTCCACCCACAGAGAAAGCAGGGAGATTTTCTTTAACCGCTTGGATTGCTTCTTCGATATTGTTGACCACCAAGAACTTTTTCTGCGAATCCGGGTATTGGAGGCCGGTATGCTTGTAGCGGGAATCGTAATAATGCTCCAGCAGCAGCTGAATGGCCGAAGCAAAATTGCCCGTTTCCAAATCCGATTCGATTTGCTTGGCGATAGGCATATGAATCCGCGATTTGATCCGCTGAAATGCTTCCATGCATTCTTCCTGATGTTCCGAAGGACGGTAATCTTCCAGGATTTCTTTCACCCGTTCTTCCATCGGCAAATCGATGACCAAATGGATGCTCCGATTTTTCAAATCACTTAAAAACGGCGGAATCACCACTTTCCCGATGCGATGGCTTTCTGCTTCAATCAGCACATAAGGAAAATTCTGCAGCTTTTTCAGCTGATGGACCAGAAGCGAATCAAAGACTTTCTGATTATGCGGTTCCAGACCGATCTGACCGAAAATCGATCCTTTATGATTGGCCATCCCTTCAAAATCAATGACCGGATATCCCTCTTCCTGCAGCGCCTTTAATACTCTTGTTTTCCCTGCGCCGGTTAATCCGTTTAATACAAATCCTTTCGAAGGGGTTTCCTTTTGTTCCAGCTCGGCTACCACCCATTTCCGATAAGCCCGGATGCCTTCATCAAGGCGATGGACATGGACGTTCATCAAACTCAAAAGAGTCGCTGTCGTTCTGCTGCGCATGCCTCCGCGCCAGCAAAACACCACTTTATCTCCTTCGACTTTCTTGAATGCCCGCACGAATTCCGGCAATTTTGCTGAAATGATTTCCAGCCCGCGTTCTTTTGCAGCTTCTACACTGACTTGTTTATAAAGCGTTCCGATTTCTGCCCGTTCCGCATCATCAAAAAATGGAATATTGATGCTTCCCGGTATAGTGAAATTTTTATATTCAGATGGCGACCGGACATCAATGAGCGCCATTTTTTTGTTTTCGATGACCGGAATCAGTTCTTCTACTTTAATATTGCTAAACATTCTTTTTCCCCCAAAAAGCCATTAAAAGGCTCTATAGTATGGCTTAAATTCTTCAAATTACATTTACAAGTATACACCCATTGAATCCATATAAAAGTTTTCATGGCTTGCTCTTTGTAAAAGCAAAGAAAAAAGCAAGCCGTATTGACAGGCCTGCCTTCTTTAATGGGAAAGTTATCCGACATTAACCGATTGGTGCTTCTCTTTATTTAGTCGCTTCATAAACCCGCATAGGCGGAAGATTCCGCAGAAAGAATTTATCTTGGGCATTGGAAAAATAGTCCCGCAGGTAAACCATCAAATGTTCGTCTTTTTGGAAAAAGGTTTGGTAAGGAAGAAATTTCCCTCCCGGCTTTAATACATGGCTTGTTCTTTTTACGATATTTTCACGGGTTTCTTCATCCATTAACGAGAACGGGATACCCGAAATCACATAATCCACTATTTCGACTCCATGCTGATGGACGATTTCATGCACATTTTCTGCACTGTCATGGTGAATTTTCAACCGGGGATCTCTGGTGTTTTCCCTTAAGTAATCAACAAAATTATCATTAAGTTCAATGGCAATGATCAGGGAATCTGGCGTCATATGCTCAAGCAAATAATTGGTGAATACACCTGTAGCAGGCCCATATTCAACAATCACTACTTTTTTGCTGAGATCCATTTTTTCACATACTTCCCGTACCCCCATCTTTGAAGTCGGCGTAATGGAGGCGATGTTCCGGTCTTTGATTAAATTCTTCACGTATTCTATTGTACTCATTTTTCTGGCCCCCTGTTCACAATTGGCTTAGCTGTAAGCAAACTATTTATGCAGAACATCGTAAAAAAATAAGAAAGCATCAATAACTTTTTCTAACTTTAACAGCAATTTAAACTCTAATTGGAACAACTATCGCTTTCTGGGAAAGCACTTTGCTTGAATCTATTTTCTCTTTATTCCAGGATGTTATCTGGAAGGTTGTTTTTATCATATACCTTCGAAAAACGAAGGTCAATCTATCCCTTGGATTTCAACTGGCTCGCTGGACCGATTTCCGATTAAAGAATTTTGACAATTTCATTTTTCCGGGTTTCTTGTACATTCCTATACAGCTGCAAAGCGGTAAGATATATTAAAGGAAGGTGATGACATGAAAACCACGATGTACTTAGACAATGAAAAATTTGCAGCAGGCATGACCATGAAAGATGCAGCCGAATTTGAAATGAGCAATATGGCTCTTCACGTTTGCGGCAATTCTGAGCAAATTATAGAAAACCGCAAAAAACTGGCAGCTTCCCTGGGACTGGAACTGGAAGATTTCGTCTGTGCCTACCAAACACATAGCGCAAATTTCCACCGGGTGACGGCTGCCGACAAAGGGCGCGGCGCTGTTCACCAGGATGCAGCCATACCAGATACCGATGCGTTATATACCTATGAGCCGAATGTGCTCTTAAGCAGCTTTTCTGCCGATTGTGTGCCAGTGCTGTTCTTCAACGAAAAGAACGGTCTGGTTGGCGCTGTCCATTCCGGCTGGCAAGGCACCGTCAAAGAAATCACGTTGAAACTGTTCGAGCATTTAAAACAGGTGGAACAATGCAGCCCTGCGGATTTCCATGTCCAGCTCGGAGCGGCTCTCAGCCAGGAAAGATTCGAAGTGGACGAAGACGTCTATTTGAAATTCAAGGATCTCGGCTATGTGGATGACTTGATGTATTACAACGAAGCAACCGGAAAATACCATATCGACAATCAGCTCGCTGTCAAAAAACAATGTGAATTGGCCGGTATTCCGCCGGAGCAAATTAACATCGACCGCACCTGTACATTTGAAAGCCCTGACGGTTTTTCGTACCGGCAAGACAAGAAAAGCGGGCGGCATTTGAGTTTCATCATGAAAAAGCAGCCCGGTTAAAGAAATGGTATAAACTACAGCTAGTTTCCGAGTAACCGGATTTAGCTGTAGTTTTTTATTTAAAGCAGGGCTCAAGCCGGCTTAGCACTCCTCCATTTAGGGTAAACAAAAACGGAATTAGTTTCCGTTTCAGTAATTGCCGCAGGTGGCTGCTCGAGCTTTAATTTGCTGTAAGAATCTGTTATATTCAAAAAAATGAAACTTCTTTAGGCATGGCTCGTATTTCTAAAAGAGGTGAGAAAATGGGTTTTTTAAGCCGTTTATTTAAGGGGACCGAAAAAAAGGCACCGGAAGTGGAAAAACGGACGCTGCGCAATCTGCGCGTCAAAGATTTTGTCACCTATGATTTGGCGGATTACGAAGTGGCTGGCAAAATTCATTATAATGACAGCGGCTATACGTGGAACGCCTATCAACTGGTATCCGGCGGCAAGAGCATTTGGCTTAGCGTGGAAATGGATGATGAGCTGGAAGTGGCCGTCTATCAAAAAATCCGGATTCCGGGACTTGAGCCCGGGACGAAGAAAGTTACGCATGACGGCAAAGATTATTTTCTTGAAGAACAAGGCCGTGCTTACGTAACATCAGAAGGCCGCAGCCAGAATGTCAACGGCGCAGAGATGGATTACTACGAATACGCGGATGAATCAGGAGAATCATTTTTATCCGTTGAAGTATGGGGCGGCGAAGTCGAAGTCAGCAAAGGCTACGGAATTGAAGAATACGAAATCACTATTTTAGCGGGAAGCTAACCAAATTGGAGGAGAGAATATGTTTCAATTTTTCAGTCGTATACAAACTTATGTAGAATCCGAACTAAATGCAGCACTTGATAAAGCAGAAGATCCGGTAAAAATGCTCGACCAGTTTATGCGGGATATGGCGCTCGATATCCGGGAAGCCGAAACATCCGTGGCGAAGCAGCTGGCTAATGAAAAAATACTGAAAAAGAAATATGACGACGCCAGCAGCATGGTCGAAAAACGCCAGCAGCAGGCCGTTGAAGCGGTGGAAGCCGGCAACGAAGATCTGGCTCGCCGTGCGCTTGAAGACAAGCAAAATCATGTAATCCAAGCGAATTCCATGAAAGAAGCTTATGAACGGGCCGCGAGCGACTCGACAGTGCTGCGCGAAAAACTGGCGGAAATGAAGCGCGAATACGAAGAAATGCAGATTAAGAAGGATTCGTTGAAAGCCCGTGCAGAATCGGCGAAGACACGGACCAAAATCAACCGCTCGATGAGTTCTGTAGGAGGCGACGAATCACGCCAAGGTTTTGATCGGATGGAAGAAAAAGTGATGCACTTGGAAGCGGAAGCTGAAACTTCGGAAGACTTGCGGGCAGGTTCACGCAGTCTTGATGATGAGTTTGATGACCTTAAAAAAGGCAGCTCAGTGGACAATGAACTGGCGGCACTGAAAAAGCAGCTTGGAAAAGAATAACGAACTGCGGTCTGCTCCTCTGTGAGCGGGCCGTTCCCGTTCATTTGGAGTGTGCGATCAATGAAAAAAAAGAGATGGCTAACGGGCCTGGTGGCTGCAGTGCTTTTCCTGTCGGCATGCGGCAGCCTGTCGCAGGCAGAAGATTATGTCGAAAACAATTATACCTTTGTAAATGCCGTTCAAAGTGACAGCGGCTCAAACAGCAGCGCCATGTTGTACCGGTCCGATAAAGACTTGGCAGGCACGGTAGCAGAGCTGAGTGAAGCACAGGAACCGGACCAAGTCGGAGAAGAAATCGAAGGCCGGCAAGTACTGGTTTATAATGATGACTTCATTATTTTGACAGAAGATCCAGAAAACCCAGGCACTACGCTTGTGGAAGTGGCAGACCAGGAATTTGTCCGGAACCATTATAATCCCGGCTTTTTCTCAGGGATGTTGTTGGGATCGCTTTTAAGCAACCGGTTCGGATCTGGCTGGAACCAGTCACAGGCAAGCCGCTGTGCACGCGGTGGATGCTATTCGGGCGGAGGCGGTTATAATTCAATTCCTTCAGCTACCACTGGCCGCGGCTCAACATTCCGCGGAGGCGGTCCGGGCGTCGGAAAATAAAACACAGCAAAGGAGCTTGAGTAGTGAATTCATTCTTACTGACATTTTTATATTTCATTTCAGCGATTGCTGTAGTACTCATAGGCCTTGTCATTTTCGAATTATTGACAAGAAAATATAAGGATTGGGAAGAAATCAAAGGAAACAATTCTGCTGTCGCTTTGTCGATTGCCGGCAAAATTATTGGTACTTGCGTAATCCTTACCTTTTCCATTCTCCATAATGACTCCATTCTTGAAACCGTCGTCTGGGGGCTATTCGGACTGCTTCTTCAATTTATCGCTTATTTCCTGTTCGAATTGCTGACTCCCCGTTTTTCAGTGGAGGTCCAGTTGAAAGAAAGAAATACAGCTGTGGGCATCATTTCATTTGCCGTTTCAGTCGGGTTAGCGTTCGTCATTGGCGCTTCTATTACTTAAGGCGGTGTTTTGAATGCTGATAGAACAAGAATCCGTCCGGCAAAGCCGGGCGATTTACTATGCATCCGGAATCGTTTCCATCTGTGGCATCATTTTTGAAGTATTGTTCGGAGCGCTCGGTTCATACATTTTAGGAGATGGAGTGAAGCAGTACACACTTACCATCTCTCTTTTTTTAACTGGGATGGGCATTGGTGCATATTTCAGTGAAAAAATGACCCGGCATTTGATTGCATCATTCATTTGGATTGAATACTCCATCGGCATTATCGGCGGCTTTTCCGCCATGCTGCTGTTCGGCGTAACGGCTTACCTGCCCCCTGGCACCGGTTCGCTGTTTTTATACAGTGTGATTTTGATCGTCGGTTCTTTGACCGGTGTTGAACTGCCGATTTTGATCCGGAAAGCAAATGAAATCGGTGTATCGCTGCAAAAAAGCGCAGCCAAAGTGCTGTTCTCCGATTATGCCGGCGGGCTTGTCGGCGGACTGCTCTTTTTGTTTTTGCTGCGCCCTTATTTCGGATTAGTGAAAACCGCTTTCCTGGTGGCGTTGATCAACGTCACCGTCGCGCTTTGGATCGTGTTCCGTTTTAAACATGAGCTGAAACGCTTTAAACTGCACGTTTCTTTCGGCCTTTTGTTTTTAGCCATCTTGATTCTTGGAGCTCTTTTCGGGGAACAGGCAGCCTTCCATTTCGAACAGCAGCTCTACAAAGATCCGGTAATTTTCTCCGAGCAGACCTCTTACCAGAAAATCATTTTGACGAAACAGCAAGGCGATACCCGGCTTTACTTAGACGGCCAGCTTCAATTCAGTTCCTCGGATGAACATCGCTACCATGAAATCCTGGTCCATCCACCGATGGCCGCTGCAGCCCGGCATGACCGTGTACTGGTGCTTGGCGGCGGTGATGGGCTGGCGGTCCGTGAATTGTTGAAATATGAAGATTTGGGCAGCGTGGACCTTGTTGATCTTGACCCGAAAATGACGGAAACCGCGCGGACCAGTCATCTGCTGACCGAACTCAATGAAGGTTCCCTCGACAACCCGAAAGTAAACGTGGTCAACGAAGACGCTTTCCGCTTTTTAGAGGGCGCTGACGGCTTTTATGACGTCATCATCATCGACTTACCCGACCCGAACAACGAATCGCTCAACAAGCTTTATACACTGGAATTTTACTCGCTTGCCCGCAACCATCTGCATCCAGACGGCGCCATGATGGTCCAGGCAACAAGCCCTGTATTTGCGCCGCAAGTCTACTGGACGATCGATAAGACCATTCAGGCAACCGGGCTTCAGACGGAAAACCTGCACGCTGATATTCCGAGTTTCGGTGGCTGGGGCTTCGTGCTGGCGTCCCGCTCCGAAATACAGACAGAAAACCTCGAAATCATCGAAGATACCGAGTATTTGACTACGGAGCTGCTCCCTGCCCTGATGGCTTTTGGAAAAGATGAAGATGCCGTTATTGAAGCCAGCAACGGCGATCCGATTGCACTCGAACCCAATACATTGATTCGGCCGAACTTGATAGAAGTTTATGAGAAATCGTGGACTAATTATTAAGACCGTTAAAAAGCTTTAACATCGATACTGAAAATAAAAAAGAAGAGGAACCTGTTCCTCTTCTTTCACTCTATTAAAAAATCTCCAGCAAATCATCGAATTTTTCGATGGCGTAGTCGTAATCCTCTACTTCGCCGAAGCCGTATTTGGCATAAACGAAAGGAACGCCGGCATCTTTTGCCGCTTTTCGGTCTCCTGCTGTATCCCCGACATAAACCGGATCTTTCAATCCGTTCCGCTCCATGATTAACTTGATATTTTCTCCTTTTGAAAGCCCTGTTCTTCCCGGGTTCTCGAAATCCTCAAAGTATTTTTCCAGTTCGTGATACTCATAGAACGCTTCGATGTATCCTTCTTGGCAATTGCTGACAATATACAGCTTATATTTCTCCGATAAAGCCTTCAAAACGTCTTCCAAATTTTCATACAGGATGCCGCCTCGCTCACTTATATAATCGCCTTCGATTTCTCCGCATGATTGAATGATTTCATTGTGCATCTCTGCATTCAAATTTGGAAACAGCTTTTGCATGATTTCATGCATCTGGAGCCCCATGGTTTCTTTCAAATGCTGCTTCGTCAATGTATGATCTATTTTGTCGTTCTGTTCAATCGCTTTGTTCCACGCCATGACTACTGTTTCTCGTGAATCCCACAATGTTCCGTCCAAGTCAAAAATGATACTGTCCATTAAATCCTCTCCTCTGAACTGATATGACTCCATTCTACCCTTTTCGGATAGGTAAACCAAATACTGTGCTAAAACCCGGGATTTTAAAAAGCTGCGTAGCATCTGCTTTCTCGGAGCGAATTCTTGCTTATCCAAAATTTGAAAAGAACTTTGCAATCCGCCTCTGTTAAGGAGAATCGAATTCAAAGTTCTTTTCAACTAAACTTTTCCTACTTCTCTTTTTCTCTCAGACCCAGCCAGGCGCCGACTACAACGATGCCGATTAAGACGCTCCAGAATATAATTGTCCAAGTAAACGAATGAGGGAAATCATGAGGCAGGATATGAATTTTTTCATGGGACAGCGTCATGACCAAAAGCTTCACTCCGACCCAACCCACAATGATAAAAGCGGCTGTTTCAAGCTGCGGGTAAGTTTCAAGCAGCTGAACGAATTTATGAGCGGCAAACCGCATGATGATGACACCAATCAATCCGCCGCTCAGCATGACTACAAAGGGCCCGGCATTAATGCCTCCGATATTGGTATCGCCCAGATGCGGCAATGTCAGCGCCAAGGCAACCGCAGCAAGCATCGAGTCGACCGCAAAGGCGATATCCGCCACTTCAATCTTGAAAACAGTGCCCCAAAAACTGGAACCTTTCTTCGTTTCCAGTAGGGAATCATTGCCTTGCCCTTTCCGTTGATCATAAATATGCTTGAAAGCGATGAATAGTAAATAAGCGGCTCCAAGTGCCTGAATCTGCCAGACGCCCACTAGCAACGTTATCATGAACAAAGCAGCAAAGCGGAACACAAACGCTGCCGCCAGTCCGTAAAACAACGCTTTCTTCTTTTGTTCCCCTGGCAAATGCTTGACCATCACGGCCATGACCACGGCATTATCCGCAGCCAGAATCCCCTCTAGTCCAACCAGAACCAGCATAACCCAAGCATATTCCAATAAGATTGCTCCCATTATTTTTCCTCCCAACGGGCTGGACATCAATTGAGGTGGCCTTTT
Source organism: Planococcus sp. 1R117A (assembly GCF_051417975.1). Classification (NCBI taxonomy): domain Bacteria; kingdom Bacillati; phylum Bacillota; class Bacilli; order Caryophanales; family Caryophanaceae; genus Planococcus; species Planococcus sp. 1R117A. The sequence continues at coordinate 1,057,108 of NZ_JBPRLO010000001.1, forward strand.
GCCACTAGAGAACCTTTTTTCTATAGTATACTAAGCTACGGAAAAGAAAACTAAATTTTTTGTCATTTTAAAAGAAAACGGAGAAATCATTAGTAAAACGGTCTTTTCTCTCTCTTTTTTCCGGGATGATATGGTAATGTTTCGATATAGATGTCGCAGTGATAAGAAGTAAGGAGAAGAAGCAATGAACGAACGTGACTGGCTTATCTTAAAAGTGCTTTATGAAAAAAAGAACATCACGAAAACAGCTGAAAATTTGTATATTTCTCAGCCTTCTTTAACCAAACGGATTCAGCAAATAGAACAGGAATACGGGAGGACCCTTGTCGTTCGAGGTACAAAAGGTGTTCAGTTTACTCCAGAAGGAGAATTCTTAGCCAAATGCGCAGATGAAATGCTTGAACGTTTTTACCAGATCAAAGACCAGGTCTTGAATATGGGCCAGGAAGTCAGCGGCACTTTGCGGCTGGGGGTTTCAAATTATATAACCAGACACAAGCTTCCGGCCCTGCTCAAGCTATTCGGGGACCAATTCCCGAAAGTGAATTATAAAGTGAGAACCGGCTGGAGCCGGGACGTTTTCAATCTGGCCTACAATCAGGAAGTCCATGTCGGAATTGTCCGCGGCGATTATAATTGGTCTGGACCAAAACATCTTTTGTTCGAGGAAAATCTCTGCATCGTTTCCAAGGAAAAAATTGGACTGGACGAATTGCCTTCCATGCCAAGGATCGAATATGAAACAGATAGCTTGTTAAAAACGATGATTGATAATTGGTGGACCGGCACATTTTCTCAGCCGCCCTTGCTCGGAATGGAAGTGGATAAAGCGGATACCTGCAAAGAAATGGTCTTGAATGGTTTGGGATACGGCATCCTTCCCAGTGTTCTCATTGAAAATCATGATAATCTCCATCAAATCAACTTAGAAGACAAATCAGGAAATCCATTGGTTAGAAGAACCTGGCTGCTTTACCGTGAAGAAGCTCTCCAATCGAAAGCCGCTAATGAATTTGTACAGTTTGTCCGAACAATCGATTTTAAGAAGAATTTATAAAAGAGCGTGGAACCTTTCCATGCTCTTTTTTGCCGATTTTTTCTGCCCCGCCATTCTTTTCTTATATGCCTGTCCATCCACAATTGGTATTTTATCTAAGTCCCGGATGGTCTTATGATGAATGAGTACACTGTAATGAAAACATCCTAAAAGCAAGAGTTTCAATGTTTTGTTTCGGAATGGAGAGAAGCGCATATGGAGGTTTTGTTGCTCATTATTATGAACGTCATTGTACCGGTCTTTTTGCTGATCGGCGCAGGTGCCATTCTTCATCTTAAGTATTCTCTGGATATGAATACACTCGCTAAATTGAATACTTATCTTTTAATGCCAGCTTTGAGCTTTGTTAATATTTATAAAAACGACATGCAGGCGGATACCCTTTTTCATGTCCTTAGTTTTTTAATACTCCAAAGCCTATGTTTGATGGCGTTAAGTGCCGGAATAGCGAAGTCAGCGAAATTTGACAACAGCCTTTCTGCTACCTTCAAAAACAGTGTGGTGCTCGTCAACTCCGGGAACTTCGGTTTGCCGGTCAGCCAGCTGATTTTCCATCAGAACCCTTTAGGGCTGTCCATCCAAATTGTCGTCTTGATTTTCCAGAACCTGCTTACCTATACATATGGCTTGTATAATTCCGTATCGGTCAATAACAGAGGGCTGCAAGCTATGAAGGTTTTCCTAAAAAACCCGGTCATCTATGCTTTTTTAGCTGGAATCCTTTGCCATGCTTTATCCATTCAGATTCCCAGCTTTATCTGGACTCCTATTGAAAACACGTCCGACGCTTTTTTGGCAATCGCTTTGATCACACTCGGAGCACAAAGCGCATCGCTCAAACTAATCCGGTTTTCTTTGCCTTTGGTACTAAGCATTGTAGGCCGATTGATCCTGTCTCCAGTGATTGCCATCACGGTGATTCTCGTGTTGGGTCTAGAAGGCACTACAGCCCAGGCTCTATTCATCGCCAGCTCTTTTCCAACTTCCAGAAACAGTTCTCTTTTCGCCTTGGAATATGGAAACCATCCTGATTACGCCGCACAAGCTGTATTGATGTCTACTGTCTTCAGCATGGCAACCGTCACTGCCGTGGTCTATTCAGCAAAACTATTATTTCCGTGATTGCTACGCTGTTACATTCAACAGTTCATCGACAGTGCTATGTAAGAACTTTGATGACTTGCCGGGATATTTCGTGCGTATTGATGGCAGATTCAATTTGCCCGTTTTCCGCGCAATTTATAAATTCCTTCAACTCATAATACATCGTGTCAAATTCCTGAGGCATAGAAAGGTCTTCCGTCTGCCCGTCCCGGTATTTGATGACCACTTTAGTGGGATCACTGATTTTATTGATCTCAATGACGCCTTCTTCGCCTTGGATTTCGCATGGCGCATACGAATCGGTGATTTTCGAATACATGATGACTGCTTCAAACTCTTGGTAATCCAAGATCATACTCCCTTGGCCATCTGCACCTGTTGATAAGGAATAGCTATTCTTCAGGACCCTTTCCGGCTCATCTGCGAGATGGATAATCGGCGCGATGCAATAAACCCCTAAATCCATCTTTGCTCCATTCCCTAACTCCGGTTTGAAGGCATTTTCAATGATGCCTTCTTTATATTTGTCGTAGCGGGAAGAATATTGATTGAAATGGAAGACAAAACGCCGGATTTGGCCAACCTTAGCCAAATTCTTTTTCAGGTTTAAAAAAGTTGGAGTGACAGTCGATTTCATCGCTTCCATATACATCTTTTGGTGCTTTCGGGAAGCTTCAATGACACGGTCCATCTCTGCAACGGAAGTGACCGCGGGCTTCTCACAAAGGACGTGAATACCGTTTTCCAACGCCAATACACTTTGTTCCACGTGAAACGTATTGGGTGATGCGATATAAACTGCATCGATGTCTCCACTTTGGAGCATTTCAGCTATATCTGTGTAAACTGCCGCAACTCCATATTTCGCAGAAAACTCCCTGCCCCGCTCTGCTGTCCTTGAGTATACGGCGCCAATGCTAAACGCCGGCACGTCTCTGGCAGCTTTGAGCAGCCGGTCGGTAATCCAATTGGTCCCAATAATTCCAAACCTCATTTTATGCCTCCTTCTCCGTCATGCTGACTGTATTTTTCTTTATATACTCAGGTGTTTACCTAAGAACAAATATTGTGAAACAAATTTTACCACGCTGGATATTACATATGATACCAAAACATTCCTGCAACATAGATAAAAGGAAGAGACGTGGCTATAATTTTGCCTCGTCTCTTCCTTTTGGTTTCTGCTGCATGATTTCATCTACTTTCTTCTTCATAATTACGAGCTTAAAATACCGTTTGCACCAAAAGCATATAAACGATGGTCCCTCCTGCAATCGACAAAAGCATTTGCCTCTTCCAGACATGCAGCACCGCTACGACAGCAATTGCCAGAAATTCCGGGATGCCCCGGCTTCCCGAAAACAGATTGACATCCTTCAGGCAGTAAATGACCAACAGCCCAATGACAGCGGCAGGCAGGACATTCCCTAAATACTGGACATACTTCGGCGTAGCTTTGTTCGGTGGAAAAATGAGAAAAGGAAGAAAGCGCGTGAGCATAGTGCCGATAATCACCATCGCAATCGTCACAACTTGTTGCGTTAAAGTCATCGTCATGCTGTCACCTCCACTTTCTTCTCCATAGGTCTTCTAAATACAGTAAGGACCCCGAGAATTGCCAGCATTGCCGGAATGGTGAAATTGGTTCCTCCAAATACAACAAGACAAGCAGTTGAAAGCCCAAGCCCCGTTAATGCACTGGCGTACTTTTTCCCTGTCATCAGCTGTTCTATGAAAATAACCACAAAAAGTGCAGTCATGACAAACTCCAAACCTTCAGTGTTGAACACGACCAATGAACCGAAAACACCGCCAATAGTTGAGCCGATCACCCAGTAAGAATGGTTGAGAAGAGTAACGAAAAAGAAAAACCAGCCTTTATCTACGTCTTTTGGAACCTTCGCTGAATAATTGATCGAAAATGATTCATCGCAAAGCCCAAAAATCAGGTACCAGCGCTTGTTCCCCACTCCTTTGAATTTGTCCAGCATGGAAATGCCATAAAACAAATGCCGAGCATTGACCATAAGTGTCAGGAAAAGCGCATTAATCGGGTTGAAAGCGAGAAGCAATAAATTTGCTGCCACAAATTCCATAGATCCGGCAAATATAAAAAAACTCATCAAAATCGGGTAAATGGCATGGAATCCCAATGAATTCATAAAGATGCCGTAAGCGATTCCCAAGAAAAGAAACCCTGCAAAAATAGGTACGGTGTATGGAAAAGCCGCTTTAAATGCCAATTGTATATGAGGATATCTTTTCACGATTTCACGTCCTTGCAATAAGTTCTTCTTCAGTTATAGCATACAAAAAACATACAATGAATGAAATAATTGTATGGATTACAATAATCCGAAGAATCTAAAGTGTTATAATTATAAAAATTAATTTATAAGGAGATTACCATGCCCGTCAATTCATTCGAACAATACCCCATGTCCTGGAAACCGGATAAGAAAGCGTTGAAACGCCCTGTCTTTTCCTCACTTGCTTCTATGCTGGAACAAGATATTGCCAATGGCTTTCTAGCTCCTGGTTCAAAACTGCCTCCGCAGCGGGAACTGGCCGACTTTCTGGATCTGAATTTCACCACCATTACCCGCGCTTACAAAGTATGTGAAAGAAAAGGCTTAATCTATGCCATTACAGGAAGTGGAACTTTTGTCGCGCCGAATGCAGCACGGTCCATCACCATTTCAGCGGACCATACGCCCAACCGCATCGAGCTTGGTTTTGTCGCTTCTTTTGAGCAGACCAATGCGCACGTAACAGATACTCTTCAGAAGGTAGCGAAGAAAAGCTATGTGGAGCAATTGCTGAATTACAATGATCCAACAGGAATGCCCCATCAAAAAACTGCCGCGCTCAACTGGATGGAACCGCTCGGCATCTATTCGGACCCCGACCAGGTTGCGATTGTTTCCGGTGCCCAAAATGCTTTAGCGGTTACTTTGATGGCGCTATTCGAACCTGGCAATCGAATTGCTACTGATTTATATACCTATTCAAATTTCATCGAATTGGCGAAACTGTTCCATATTCAATTAGTTCCTATTCTTGGAGACCAATTCGGGATGCTGCCGGGTGAACTTGAAAAGCAATGCGGCCAAATCACTATTCACGGCATTTTTCTGATGCCTTCTTGCAGCAATCCAACCACCATTATGATTCCGGATTTCCGCAAACAGGAATTGGCCGCGGTCATTCGTAAACACCGATTAATCTTGATCGAAGACGACATCCATGCCTTTCTTACAGCGGGCATCATCACTGATTACCAGCAGCCGATGTTCAATTTACTGCCAGAGCAAACCGTCTATATTTGCGGCACCTCTAAGTCCATCTGCTCCGGTTTGCGCGTTGCCTATATGGTTTTTGGCAATGGCATGCGTGATAGAATCTCTCAGGCGATTTTCAATATCAATGTAAAGACCTCTTCTTTTGACGCAGAAGTCATTACTGAGCTGATTTTATCTGGAAAAGCCCAAGAAATTGTTTTGCAAAAGAAAGAGCTTGCTGAACAGGCGAATGATTTGTATTTCAGCTATTTTCCTTTGGCTGAAAATAGCGGACATCCGCTCAGTTTTTACCGTTGGCTTCAAATTGATGAGAACATCGGAAATGCTGAAGTAGAAGCCGAAATGGAGAAGCATGGGATTCGCGTGTTTCATTCCAACCGCTTCTTAAGCGGACAGACTACTTCAAATAAGTATTTGCGCATTGCGCTTTCTTCAACGGGTTCTCTGGATGAACTGGAGACGGGTTTAAAAATCATTAAGCAGCTTCTCGACTAAAACTAGAAAGGAAGGACAGAGGGACTGCTCCTCTGTCCTTCCTTTCTAGTTCGCTTCTTTATTCTTTAATGTAAAATTGATACTGGTTCCGCTGGGCTTTTGCTTTGTATAAAGCTTCGTCCGCCCGTAAGATCAGCGTGGTTGAATTTTCTCCGTCTTCCGGAAATAACGAGATGCCGATGCTGGAAGTGGCTACGATTTCCCGTCCTTCCAGAAAGTAAGGCTCCTGGAATGCCTGATGCAGGCGCTCAGCGATTTTTTCCACCACTTCTTTGCCCTTCACTTTATCGATCAGTACGAGAAATTCATCGCCGCCTACCCGGCAAAGGACATTTTCTCCTCGGATATTCGTGCGCAGCCTTCCGGCAAATTGTTTCAACAATTCATCGCCTATCTGATGGCCTTCCGTGTCGTTGATCCCTTTGAATTTATCAATATCAATATATAGAAAAGCCAGCATCTCGCCATGCGCTGTAGCGCGTTCAATCGCCTCGTTGATCTGTTCCGTAAAATAGCGCCGGTTCGTCAACCCGGTTAAGGGGTCATGAAAAGCCAGGTATTCCAGCTGCGCTTCATAATTTTTCTTTGCCGTGACATCCCGCAGCAGCAGTTGAATCACCGGTTCCCCTTCAAAAGTGGCATTCATTGCTTTGATTTCTACCCAAATGGCCTCTCCCGTGAGCTGTGAAACTTGTTCAATGATCGGTTCTTTTCTGGCCAGTGCCTGCTTTATTCGTTCTGACAAGGTTTCTCGGTCGTCAGTCTTCAAGAAATCCCAAATGGATTGGCCGAGAAGCTCAGATACGCCAGCAGTTCCGGTCAGTTGCAGAGCCGAAGTATTGGCAAAGACAATTTCTCCGTTATGCTCGACAAAAATGGCATCCGGGATAAACTCGATCAAATTGCGGTAACAGGTTTCACTGGCCTCCAGCCTCCGTTGAATGCTCATCTGCTCCGTAAAATCCTTGTACATGCCCACTGCCAGCACGTTGCCTTCATTGACCGCCCGGTAAGAAGCCAGGATATCCAACACCTGTCCATCTTTTTGTTTCCGCTTGGTCACATGGTACGGAATATCCTGCCCTTGCCGGAACAACGCCAATTGTTCTTCATGTTCGGCCGGCGTAACATTCGCAAAGAACGGAAAACAATTGGCATCGTTCAAGTCTTCTTGCTTCCAGCCCAAAATGCTCTCAAACGAGGGATTGGCCGACAGAATCCGTCCATCGTAGCCGATGGTGAAGATGGCATCGTTCGTGTTATTCCAGACCAGTTCAAATATGTTTTGGTGAATACGGGTGATCATTTCGTTTCCTCCACTCTTTAAAAAGCTAAAACAAAAAGGCTAACCGGATTGATACCCGATTAGCCTCCAGTGAATAGCTCAAGTCTTATATAGAAAAATCTCAAGGCATCATACCTGTCTTTCTTAATCGAGCGGACGGACTTCGATCGGAATCAGTGAAGCCGTCAATTGTTCCCGGCGCGTTTCGTACTGCTCGGGCAACATCAAGTTCTGCCCCATCGTTTCCAGTGTTTCGTCATGCGCAAAGCCAGGCGGATCGGTCGCAATTTCGAATAGGATTTCGCCGTGCTCCCGGAAGTACAGCGCGTTGAAATAATTGCGGTCTTTGACTTCGGTGACGCCAAATCCGTGGTTCCGGACATGTTCCTGCCACTCCAAATGATCCTGGTCGTCTTCTGCGCGCCATGCAATGTGGTGCACGGTACCGACGCCCATTTGTCCGCGGCCAAGCGGCGTCGCTTTGACATCGATAACATTGCCGATATCGCTGGACGAACGGAAACGAATCAAGTCGCCTTCTTCTCCGACTTTCTCAAGCCCCATCACTTCTTCCAGGGTCTTCGCCGTTTGTTCGGGGCGTGAGGAAAGCAGCGTTGCGCCGCCGAATCCTTTGATGGCGACAGCCGGTGTAATGCCGCCGAACTCAAATTGGTTCAATTCCCCTTGTTCCCGTTCAACCAGTTCCAGTTGGAGGCCATGCGGATCCTCAAACAACAGGTACGTCTCGCCGAAACGTGCTTCTTTTGTGAAATGGATATTGAATTTTCCCAGCCGCTCTTCCCAGAACGACAACGCGTCTGTTGGAACGACGTAAGAAGTTACGCCGACTTGTCCAGCGCCGATTTTCCCCGGGTAGGCATTTGCCCATGGGAAGAACGTGATGATGGTTCCCGGTTTTCCGCCGCCATCGCCGAAATACAAATGGTACGTTCCCGGATCGTCGAAGTTCACTGTTTTCTTGACGAGACGCAATCCCAATACGCCTGCATAGAAATCAACGTTCTCTTGCGGATGGCCAACAATGGCCGTGATATGGTGAATTCCAGCTGTTTTTTTCATTTTATTTCCTCCTGTAATTTTTTATTCTATTCATGACTCAATAAATATTATTGGTTTATGGCTGTATATTTCTGCTGGTACCACTGTTTCGCAGCTTCTACTTCGCTTCCGGTCAACTGGTGGCCATGATTTTCCCAATGGACAGCAACCGATGCGTTTGCCGCTTCGAGTGCTTCTTGCAGTTCTTCCGCTTCCCGGACCGGGGAAATCGGATCGTTGGTGCCGGCAGCGATAAAAATTTGTTTTCCGGTAAGGTCGGGAAGCTCCATGCCGCGTCTTGGCACCATCGGATGGTGCAGGATGGCACCGTTTAGCGCATCCTTAAAGTGATACAGCAGGCTGGCGGCGATATTCGCGCCATTCGAATAGCCGATCGCGACGATGTTGTCACGGTTGAATTCGTATTTCTCCGCAGCTTCATCCAAAAAATCATTCAGTTCGTTCGTACGGAACACCAAATCTTCTTCATCGAATACGCCTTCGCTTAAACGCCGGAAGAAACGGGGCATGCCGTGTTCCGAGACATTCCCTCTGACACTGAGTACAGATGCCTCTGCATCAATCATCGGTGCCAGTGACAATAACGACTGCTCGTTTCCGCCCGTTCCGTGCAACAGCAGGAAGACCGGCTTTTCGGGGTTGAATCCTTTTTTAAATATATGTTCCATCCTTTATTCCTTCTTTCTTCTTTTATTTGGGCCGCTCGATTGAAAAGATCTCGCCAATGGCGGCGTAATTTGCGCCTGCCAACCGGCTGACGGCATCCAAGCCTCTTGGGTCGATGCGGCCGTTTTCGTAAATGGCTTCATCCACATGGAACTGAACCACTTCACCGATAAACAAGTCGCTGCCCGGTCCTTCGCCGCCGAGCGGTACCGCCTGCACCAAGCGGCATTCCATGCGCACTTTCGATTCCCGGACACCGGGAACAGAAATCTCTGTGCTCGGCACCAAAGTCAGGTTGGCCATGTCCACTTCACTGTCCTCTGGCGGCAGGGAAGCTGCGGTTTCGTTAATCTTGGTGACATTGTCCCGGTCCACAATATGGACCACAAATTCACCGTTTTCGTAAATGTTGCGGGCGGTGTCTTTCTGTTCGCCTGTTGGCCGCTGAATGGCTACGGACACCATCGGTGGGTTTGAGGAAACAATCGTGAAGTAGCTGAATGGGGCCCCGTTGACAACCCCTGACTCCGATTGGGTCGTGACAAAAGCGATCGGCCGCGGAATAATTGAGCCGATCATCAGCTTGTAATTGTCACGTTCCGTATTTTGTTTTGGATTGATTGGAATCATGTTTTATTGCCCCTTTGCTAATAAATTTTGACTTATCATCTTTTCTGTTTTACTCAATCGGTTCTAATTTTGCTTCGATTTCTGCACGTCTGGCTTCCAGGAACGGCGGCAAGTCGAGCTCTTTTCCCAACGATTCAATCGTCGAATCCACAGTGAATCCAGGGCCATCCGTCGCCAGTTCAAACAATATCCCGTTTTCCTCCCGGAAATATAAACTTTCAAAATAATAGCGGTCGGTTATTTTCATGACCTGAAAACCGAATTTCTGAATCCGCTGGCGCCACTGTCTGAGTTCCACGCCATCTTTCACGCGGATCGCCACATGGTGGACACTGCCTTTCCCCGGTTTTTCTTTCGGTCCGTCTTGTTCGACCACAACAATTTCGCCAAATGCCTGCCCTCGAACCGATTGGTAGACGGCTGTATGGTCCTGTTCGGAAGCGAGCTCGTAGCCGAACAAGCCGGTCAGCGTATTCGCTAAGCTTTCCCGCGACTGAACCGTCATTTCCACTGCGCCCATTCCCAAAATGCGGTGTTCAGGTGAAACAATTGAATCTTTCCAGGGCTGCCAGTAAGAAGGGACATCCGCCCCGTCATTATTCAACAGGATCAGCCGCAAGCCCTCCCCATCTTCAAAAGGAAGGGCGTCGCGTCCGGCATACTCGGTCAATTCCCCATGCTCCACACCCAGCAGTTCGAACCGCTTTTTCCAATACAGCAAGCTGTCATGCGAAGGGACCAGCAGTCCGATGCGGGTGATGGCATCGGTGCCGCGTTTCGTTCTGCCAGCCATCGGCATTTCGAAGAACGACAATTCGGTGCCCGGGCTGCCGGTCAGATCGCCGTAAAACAGATGGTACATACTTGGATCATCCTGGTTGACCGTTTTCTTTACTCGGCGCAATCCCAGTACTTTTTGATAGAATTGATTGGTTTGCCGGCCTTTTTTGGTGATCATTGAAATATGGTGGTGTCCTACTATTTTCTTCACGGTGAATTCTTCCTTTCGTTGATAAACTAAATAACCAATCATTTATGTTCTCTATAAACCTTCAGCAAAACCTTCCATTCCTATGAAAACATTTTGCTCAATATTTATAGTTATTAAAAACACAAAATGTGCATGTGCTCATGCACATTTTGCGAATTTCTTTGAACAAAAATACTTAGCGAATTGTTTTTAACGCTGCAGACCAAGGGATGACCTGATCGAGCATCTGGTTGACCGATTCCGCTTGGACCGGAGCCGCTTTCAATTCCGCACCGTTCTCAAAATCCGTGAACAGGGACAATGCCGGGTGGACGCGGACGTCCGCTACCGACAATTCGCCCAGGATGCCGCGCAAATGCTCCGCTGCACGCGCACCGCCGACCGAACCGTACGACACGATGCCCGCTGCTTTGTTGTTCCACTCTTCGCGCAGGTAATCGAGTGCGTTTTTCAAAGATCCTGTGATCGAGTGGTTGTATTCCTGAGCGATGAAGACGAATCCGTCCTGTGCTGCCACCGCTTCAGACCATGCGGCTGCGCCTGATGCGTCGCTACCATTTTCACCTAGTAACGGCAATTTGTATTCCGCGATGTCGATGATCGTGTAGTTGGCGTCGCCGCGCTTGTCTGCCAATTCTTTGACCCAGTTCCCTACTTGCGGGCTTAAGCGCCCTTCACGTGTTGATCCCAAGATGATGCCGATGTTTAAGTTTGTCATTGTTGTTTCCTCCTCTTGTTGTGTTTTGAATAATTTATTGAAAAAACCCATGTATTCTTTCACCTCCTTAAAAGTTCTTTTGAGGCTCTATTCACATTGCACTTTAGCTATGGAAATTTTTATCAAATATCTTGAATTCGAGATATATAATTAAAAAAAATTAAAGGCTTTTTGCTTGATAGCCTACTTTTTTGACGGTTTCAATAAAAGCTTCAACTTCCGCTCGGTCCATGCCTTGAAATACCTCATTGATCGTTTTCTCATGTTCCGGGAAAATGGCCTCCATTAAGCGTTGGCCTTCTTTCGTGAGTTCGGTAAAAGTCACGCGCCGGTCTTCAGGACACGCTTTCCGGGCAACGAATTTTTTCGCTTCCAGCTTATCGATGACATAAGTGATGCTGCTGCTCGCAATCAACACTTTTTTCCCAATCAGCTGAATCGGCTGCTTTCCCTGATGGTACAGCAGCTCCAATACCGAAAACTCGGTCGGATTCAAGCCATACTGGGCCACATCCTTTTTAATGACCTCGTGAAGGGAATCGGTTGCCCGTACAAGGACGGTCAATGCTTTCAAGTTAAGATTCGGCAATTCCATTTGGTTCACCTCATTTATCTTGAATTAATTTATCTTTAATTCGAGATAATCATAACATGGCTATTTTGACCCGTCAACCTTTTTGGTTGAACTTTTGAACTTGCTCATTCCATTTTGAGCTCATTTCTCCCTTCGTTTTAAATGGCAACTTATGATAACTAAAGGGAACTGAAAGAAGCAGCTGACCAAAAAGACCCTCAAAGCGTCTTTTCATAATGATTATCATGAATAAATAATACATAACAGAAAAGATTTGGCCTTTATAAAATTTGAAGATATTAAAAAATTAAACACCATCCTCAACTGGATGGTGTTTACTGGCCTTAAAGCGCCTAAATGCTTTTTCACTTACTTTTCTCCATCACGGCAAAGTAATTTTCTTCCCTATCGGCAAAGTTAAAGACTCTGCCGGAAGGCATCTCGACAATTTCCCCGACTGTAATATTTTGCTCTGACAGCTTGTTGTACAATTGATCGAGATTTTCCGTGAAAAACATCAGCGAAGGCGTACCCAGATTCAGTTCAGGTGACATTTGAGCGATGATTTCCTTGTTGTGCAGAATGATGGTCGTTTCAGCCCCTCTTTCCGGCGCAATTTCAATCCATCTCATTTCTCCGTTGCTTTCTTCAGCAACTACTTCGAATCCCAGGTTTTCCGTCCAAAATCTGACTGCCTCGTCCTGGTCGTTCACATACAGCATAATCTGGCCGACTTGTTTGATCATTTACTTCCCTCCTCTTTCTATTCCTCAAAGAAATTTCACGTCGATGTAACTTGAATATTAAAACAATTCCTTTCGCATTTCAATGTGCATTTGCTTTGAAAGAAACCAAAAAGAACCTTCAATCCAGCGAAGGATTGAAGGTTCTTTGTTTTGTTATTTGGTTAATACTTTTTCTTTAGCCATAGACGCAAGTTCTTCGTTCAATTGAAGCGCCTCGGCTGTTGATTTATGGATGTCGCGAAGAAGCTCCGGATTTTCCATTAAGGACAAGCCAAAAGAAGGAATCATTTCTTTAATTTTCGGCTCCCAGTTCTCAACTTGTTCCGGGAAGCATTTTTCGAAAATCTCAAGCATCGCATGGACAGCCGTTGAAGCACCTGGAGATGCGCCCAGTAATGCGGCGATTGAGCCGTCAGCAGCCGTTACGATTTCCGTACCAAATTGAAGCGTTCCTTTGCCTTTGTCGGTATCTTTGATCACTTGCACACGCTGCCCGGCAACCACGACATCCCAATCTTCCACTTTGGCAGTCGGGATGAACTCACGCAGTTCTTCAACGCGTTTTTCATTCGACAGCATGACTTGCTGAACGAGGTATTTGGTCAACGACATTTCTTTCGCCCCTGCAGCAAGCATCGTGAAGACGTTGTTCGGTTTTACAGATCCAAGCAAGTCCATATTCGAACCTGTTTTCAGGAATTTCGGCGAGAAGCCGGCAAACGGTCCGAACAGCAATGATTTTTTGTTGTCGATAAAGCGAGTATCCAAATGTGGCACGGACATCGGCGGAGCACCAAGCTTCGCTTTGCCGTATACTTTCGCATGGTGCTGCTCAACGATTTCCGGATCTTTGCATACCAGGAACAGCCCGCTTACCGGGAATCCTCCGATATGCTTCGATTCCGGAATGCCTGTTTTTTGAAGCAACGGCAGACTTCCGCCGCCGCCGCCGATAAACACGAAATCAGCACTGTGGTATTCGATTTTGTTGTTGGCCGTATCTTGTACTTTGACTTCCCATTTGCTGTCGCCAGAGCGTTTGATGTCTTTAACGTTGTGGTTATAGTTGATTCCAACATTCTGTTCTTTTAAGTGTTCAAACAGCATCTTCGTTAAAGCACCGAAGTTAACATCTGTTCCTGAGTCGATTTTTGTTGCTGCAATCGGCTCATCTACTGTACGGCCTTCCATGATCAACGGAATCCATTTTTTCAGGGTTTCAGGGTTATCGGAATACTCCATCCCGTGGAACAATGGGTTTTTAGAAAGCGCTTCAAAACGCTTGCTTAGGAATTTTACATTGTCTTCCCCTTGCACCAAACTCATATGCGGCAGAGACATGATAAAATCCTGGGGGTTGCTGATTCGTTTGTTTTTCACCAGGAAAGACCAAAACTGTCTTGAAAGCTGGAATTGCTCATTTATATTGATCGCTTTTTTGATTTCTACAGTGCCGTCCGCTTGCTCCGGTGTATAGTTAAGCTCACACAGTGCAGCATGCCCTGTCCCTGCATTATTCCATTCGTTGGAACTTTCTGCTCCGGCTTGTTCAAGCTTTTCAAATACTTTGATATTCCATTCCGGTGCCACTTCTTTAATCATTGCTCCTAAAGTAGCGCTCATGACTCCAGCACCGATTAAAATAATGTCTTTCTTATTTTGTAGGTTGCCCATTATAACCTTCCTTTTCTACTCTATTGTTGGCAGATAGGATGTAAACGCTCCAGCTCAGGTAACACCTTAAACCAGGACGCGGTCTAAAAAAACACCTTTTCTGTCTTTATTCTAACTATATCACAGTGTATGGTTATTATTTACGTATTCAAACATCTCTTATTATACGTGATTTAAAGGGAAAAGTCCGTTCAAAAAACTCAAATCCTATAAAAATAAAGCCTTCTCCTCCTTTTCAAAGGAGGAGTTTTCCTTACAAAATAAAATAAAGAGATTGGATTGCCCCAACCTCTTTCACTTTTTCAATAAATTTGGTATTTGAGATTAGAGTTGTTGTTCCGCTGCACCTGCAGTCCTTTGCTATTTATGAGAAGTTAAGCGCCTAATATATTTTCAATATTACGATAATTTATAGCTAATTTAGTTTTATTAGGTAAAATGAAATTGAATTCAATATAAAGAGGAGGGAAAAGATGTTCTCAAACAAAAGAGCGGCAAAAATTACAGGAGTGCTGTTTTTACTGGCGGCCATTTCAGCGGTAGTGGGTGTTCTTTTATACAATCCGATTCTGAGTAACCCGGATTACCTGGTTGAAGGTTCCAGATACGCCAATCAATTGGCACTTGGAGCGTTGATGGAATTGATCCTGGTCATATCAGCGGTCGGCACTGCAACGACCATGTTTCCATTTTTAAGAAAGTATAACGAAACGATAGCGTTGTGGCATGTGTGCTTCCGATTTCTGGAAGCGGTCGTCATTACGGTCGGGTTGATCAGCGTATTGGCTTTGCTGACTTTAAGCCAGGCATTTCTAGCAGCAGACTCCCCGGATACTGCCTCTTTTCAAGCTGCCGGAACATCTTTAATCGCCATCCATGACTGGACTTTTATGCTTGGGCCGCTTTTCTTTTTAGGTGTCAACACTATTATGTACAGCTATATTTTTTACCAAACGAGGCTCGTGCCCAGGTTTATCTCCGTCTTGGGTATAATAGGAGCAATATGTGTTTTTGTTTGTGCCTTGCTAGTGATGTTTGATGTCATTGAACAAGTTTCTCTTTGGGGCGGCATTCTGGCAGTGCCGGTGGCCGCTACTGAGATGATTCTGGCCGTATGGCTTATCGTTAAAGGATTCAATGAACCGGCGCTTGCTTCCATGGCTGCAAAAAAGAACGCATTTTCTTAATCTAACTGAAACGGAGGCAACACTATGCAATTGGGTAATTTCTCAGTCAGCCTAAAAGTGAACGATATCCATGCATCAAAAAATTTCTATGAAAAACTGGGGTTCGAAGTATTCGGCGGCGACATCGACCAGAACTGGCTTATTATGAAAAACGGCAAGACGGTCATTGGATTGTTCCAGGGAATGTTTGAAAAGAATCTCCTGACTTTCAATCCGGGATGGGACGAAAATGCGCAGAACCTGGACGCTTTTACTGACATCCGCGACCTTCAGAAAAAGCTGAAGGCAGACGGCATACATTTTGCCAGCGAAGCCGATGAAACTAGCCAAGGACCTGCCAGCTTTATCATCGAAGATCCTGATGGAAACCCGATCTTGTTTGATCAGCACCGCTAAGGATTAAATCTAAATAAAAGACGGTTCACATGCTGCTTACGCAGTAGGTGGACTGTCTTTTTTCCTGCTAGTGTGGTTTATCTTTTTTTCACAGGAATCCAAATCTCATTTTCCATCGAATTAGATGAGAGATTTAAATCACAAATAAATTCAATCGTCTCTGACAGCTCGTAGCCGGAAGAAGGCATCCATTCGGCATACACCCTCTCCCATGTTTTCAATAAGGTTTCCGGCTGTGGTCCCGAAGTATTGAATTGGAAAGTCATTGGCGGATACGCTTTGGTTCCGTGCATCTTCAGGAAAGACCGGGAAAAAGCTTCCGATTGAATTGATGTTCCGAGCAGCAAGCAATCTTCGCCACTTCCAAAAAGTCGATTTCTCTTTCTAGATTCGCTTCGATATAAGCCAATGCCTTGTTTAAATTCTGAATCGAATCCACTCCAATGACCTCCCTTAACTCCATCTTAAACAGGCTCGACCTGTTGTTCCTGACAATTCCCGCGCTGTTTTTGTAGGGGATTGATCGGAAGAGGCTGAAACATTCGATTTACGTCGAAGCTGCTGAGGAAGCCGCGGCTTGGTCAGCCTTAACGCAATCGATGGCAACGACAAGTGCAATAACGATGGTTTCCATATCCTCATCCAATATTTGAACCTGGTAACTATCGCCCCAAGCGAACCATTCCTTGTTCACTTGGCCAACCACTTCGCCGTGCCGCAAAACTTGAAAGTCCATATCCCACCAGTTGCCGAGCACTTCGATGCCTGCTGCGTCAATCCTGTAACGCGCTTTGAAGAAAGAAAACTCTTTCTCAATCGTCAGCACCTCTTGGCCGTTCACCTCTACAAAAAACTTTGGCAGCAAACTGAACGTCTTTTTTGTAATAAGCGCCACTTCATCACTTGCTGTATTCATAATGGAAAACGTCTTCGGAATTTGCATGAAACTGCCTTCCACGTAGTAAACGTCCTGTTCTTGCTGATTTTTCACCGCAAATTTTCCGCTTAGGCTAAGCACCTTCTGCTTGATGTAAAGCTGCTTCATCGTGGACCTCCTTCAGTAACTTGTTTGTTAAAAAGAATTTTTCAATGGAATCGATGATTTCCCTTATTTATATTCTCCAGATTAACTAAAATGCCTTCTTAGCTAAAAGGATGATAGTCAAATTAACCGAAGATGGTAACCCTGCACTTAATACTGAATTTTGTTAAGATGCTGATGAGGCGACCAATTATTTAATGCTCCAAAATTCAAAAAACCGAGTGCAGCATAAACGGCTGCAAAAACTTTTACGAAAGGATGGGTTAAGCATGTTATTAAAAAATGCAAAGCTTTATGGCCAAGAAGGCAAATGGAATATCGACATTCAAGCAGGCCAAATCAAAACAATTACCGAGGCAACAAATGCCAATGAGGCAATGAACGGCCAAGTCATCGACTTGAATGGAAAAATCGTGCTGCCTCCTTATGTAGAGCCGCATATTCATCTGGATTATGTACTGACTGCCGGGACTCCGAGATGGAGCAAATCTGGTTCTGTCTTCGAAGGCATTGAAATTTGGTCCGAGCGAAAGCAAATCGTCAACGAAACAAAAGACGATATTAAAAAACGTGCCTTGAAAGCGATTCAGATGCAGCTGAAACATGGCATTCAGCATGTACGGACGCACGTCGATGTCAGTGACCCGACGTTAAAAGGCTTGGAAGCCTTATTGGAAGTAAAAGAAGAAATCAAACCGTGGATGGATTTGCAGATTGTGGCTCTTCCACAGGAAGGCTTATACACCAAACCGGACGGCGAAGAACTGCTTATTAAAGCAATCGAAATGGGCGCTGATGTTGTGGGCGGAATTCCTCATTACGAGCTGACCCGGGAAGACGGTGTCCGGTCGGTGTTCAAGGCGCTTGAACTAGCCGTCAAATACGATAAATTGGTCGATATTCATTGTGATGAAATTGACGATGACCAATCACGCTATTTGGAAGTGCTTGCAGGCGAGGCATTGAAGTTAGGCATCGGGCATCGTGTGACAGCAAGCCACACGACCGCTATGGCTTCTTACAGCAACGCCTATACGTATAAACTGTTCCAAACTTTGAAAAAGGCGAATATCAACTTTGTGGCCCTGCCAAAAGCCAATTTGCATTTGCAGGGAAGATTCGATAATCATCCAATCCGCCGCGGGCTGACAAGAGTCAAAGAAATGGTGGCTGAAGACATCAATATCTGCTTTGGCCTCGATTCGATCATGGACCCTTGGTATCCGCTCGGAGACGGCAACTTGATGTCTGTTGTCGACACCGGTTTGCATGCCTGCCATATGACCGACCACGGCCATATCGTCAAGGCGCTCGATCTCATTACCATAAACGGAGCCAAAACACTGGGAATGGAAGAGGGTTATGGCATCAAAGAAGGCAATCGAGCCAACTTGATCGTCATTGACTCCGAATCCGAATACGAAGCGATCCGGACCCAGGCTCCAGTGCTTTACTCCATCCGGAACGGCGAAGTCATCGTTGAAACAAAACCGGCTGTAACGACCATGAATGTTCCTTTTTTCTCGTAAATATTTCTTTGAATAAGAAAACGGGTTGAAGGAAATTGATATTGTAGTCACAGGAAAACCGATAATAAATATACAAAAGAGGAGCCATAAAATTGGCTCCTCTTTTGTATTTGCGTTTACTTATAATACAATTTACTTTATTAAGCTTGAATGAGGCCTCTTGCCTTCTGAGATAAGACGATTGATGTTCTCTATTAGCTGAGGAAGTTCACTCATTGATCTTATCGTAAAGTCTGCTCCATATTGCATGAAAGATTGGGCTGTTTTAGCGATGATTTCTTCTTGGTCCGCTTCAGATAAGGCATGAAACTCATCTAAACTCAATCCCATTTCAGAGCTGCCAATAATGACGCCGATTGACCAAACCCCAGCACTGACCCCTTCTTTTATATCCGAAGCCGTATCCCCCACTTTGACTACTTTCCATGGCGCGGATAATTTCAATGCTTCCATATTCCGATAAATCATATAAGGATACGGTCTGCCAAGAGAATTGGTGCCATCAGGTGTAATATAAAAGTCAGGAGAGTAGCCTTTTTCCAAGGCATTCGGAACCACGACATCCATCATCGACTGTGTATAGCCGGTTGTCGAACCGATTTTCAAGCCTTGGTTCCTCAATGTTTCGACCGTTTCCACAACTTCTGGAATCGGATCTGTATATTCTATTAAGGAAGACATCAAGGCAGGTTCAAATTCCGCATATAATCTCTCTACATCTTGCTCATTGAACACTCGGCCGAACTTCTCTTCCCACAACCCGGAAATTCTAGGCATAGATAACATGGCACGAATATGGTCAATTTTCAGCATACCCATTGGTGCTCTTGCTTCTTCCATCGTTACGTCAATGCCGGCATTTTTAAAAATGTCCATGAATACATTTACTGGTGCAAAGCAGCCAAAATCAACTGTTGTTCCCGCCCAATCAAATACTACACCTTCAACTTTAGTCATTTTGCCGTCACTCCCATATAGTCTTCTACTACGTTACATAGTGCATGGATATCTTCTTCGTAAATTTCACCAATATTTCCAACTCGGAATGTATCTACATCCGTTAGCTTTCCTGGATAAAGGACGTATCCTTTCTCTTTCACATAAGAATAGAAATCTATAAAATCGAATTGTTCATTTGGGAAAAGAAAGGTGGTAATGATCGGCGATTGTTTCTCAGAAGTGATGTAGGAATGAATCCCGATTTTTTCAAATCTCTCTCTCAAAACCCGGTTGTTGTTTTGGTAACGGTTGAATCTCGCTGAAATGCCGCCTTCTTCAATCAATTCATCCATAGCTTTCGAGAATGCTGCCACGACATGAGTAGGGGAAGTGTAACGCCACTTGCCATCCTTGTCCATTTCCTTCCATTGATCAAATAAATCCAACGATAAACTCCGGGCATTTCCTTCACACGTTAAAAGTTTATCAAGCTTCGCAATAACAAATCCGAACCCCGGAACCCCTTGAATGCATTTATTGGCACTACTAATGAGGTAATCAATGCCCAGTTCAGGCACATTCATTTCCACTCCGCCAAAACTGCTCATGGCATCAATGATTAAGGTTTTTCCATATTGCTTGGACAGTTTGGATATCATCTCAAGCGGGTTCATAATGCCTGTTGTGGTTTCACAATGAACCATGACAATATGGGTAATCGCTTTATCTTCTTCTAAAATATTTTTAATTTCAGCTTCATTTGGATATTCATTATAAGTCACGCGGTATTCCTGATAATTTAACCCGATGTATTTCGCCATTTTTACAATCCGCTCACCATAAGCACCGTTGGTGATAATTAAGGCCTTATCCTGATCTCCAAGAGCTGTAGTCATCACGGATTCAACCGCGAACGATCCACTTCCTTGCATGAGCACTGCTGTATACTCTTCTTTTTCCGCACCTGCGAATTCAAGCAGCTGGGCTCTGATTTTCTGTGTAATTTCTTTATAATCCTGATCCCACGTGCAGCGGTCAAAAAGCATTTCTTCTTTCACGGTACTAGTAGTGGTCAATGGGCCTGGCGTCAAAAGTTTATAATCATACATGGATGTTCACTCCTCTTTTACTGTTTTGCTGAATTGAAAAATTCCTGGTGCTGTTCTAATAGCTCAACCGTCAATGGCTGGTCGAATTTCTTGGAATGTGCCGGCTCGTTAGCAGGGTCAACGGTTTCGCCTTCATAAAGGACACCCGGATAGTGCTTCAATAACTCTTCTCTCGCATCATTTACAATCGTTTCCGCCATTTTCATGGCCAGGTCTGTTTTTTCGCCTTCTTTATCTACCACTGCAATAGATTCCGTTAGAGAGAAATTCCCTTCAATCGGATCGACGTAATCAATCGGTGCACCCGATTCTTTCGCCTGTACGGCTTGGTGGCGCAGCCCAAAGCCTGCTGCTACTTCTCCAGCTTGCACCTTTTTGATTGGGCCTGAACCTGAGCTTTCAAGATGCGGACCAACATTCGCAATTAAATCTTGAAGAATAGCTTTTCCTTCTGTTTCTCCATATTCAGCAATAATCGCTTGGATCAACAGCCACCCTGTTGAAGAGTCAACAATGTTTGGAATGGATACCAATCCTTCAAATTCAGGTTTTGTTAAATCTTTGATGGAAGTCGGCATTTCCAAACCATTTTCCTTCAATACTTCCGTATTCACAAAAATGGAACCTGTATTCGATAAAATCGGTGCATAAAACGATGGATATTCCTCTAATGCCGTTGTTTCAAAAGATAAATCTTTGAACATGGAATGCTGATCTTGTGCACTTTCGATAAAATAAGAACTCATGGTGACCAGATCAGCTTCGATTTGGTCTCCCTCGGCAATCAGCTTTCCGCCTAATTCAGAAGTGCCTAAAGATTGAAGGACATATTGGCCTTCGTATCCAGCTCCGTTTAAAGCATTTTCCATAGCGGCAACGGCTTCTTCATCACCATTTGTAGAAATGACGACTTCTTCCCCTCCGCTGTTACACGCTGCTAATACAAAAACTAAACTTAATACAGCTAAAGACAAAATTATTTTCTTCCATGATTTAAACATCTTTTTCCCTCACTTTTATAAAGAATCCTTTAATGGTTTACTGCACGTTTCTTCTGTAAATAATCGCATAAAAGCTTGACCAGTAAATTTGTAAAAAAGATCAATAAAGATAAAACGAATATTTCATTGAATTTGGCGAAATGCTGCAGTTCTTTTATTTTGCTTGCCACTACTTGCGTCTGGGCGGAAACCAAGAAAATGATTCCGCTGATGGTGACCATTGCATTGATGAAGTAGTAGCTGAACATTTCAATCACTGTCGATGCTGAATTGGGCAAAATCACTCGGTAAACAGTCTTTATCCAGCCATCTCCCAATAACTCCCCGGTCGTTTCCCAAGACGGGTTCATTTTGGACAATGAATTTTTCGCCATTAAATAAGGGGTTGTAAAGTAGTGAACAATATTGCAGAGAATAATAATGGCGAATGTCCCTTTCAGGCTGCTTCCATTAAAAAGAAGCAAATACGACAAACCTAAGACCATACCCGGCACTGTATTGGTAATCATTGAAATGATATCCAAGGATGATTTCCCTTTTAACGAGGTACGGGCATTCAAGATTGCTGAGCAATAAGCAATAAATGTACCCAGTACCGCTGTAAATAAGGCTATAACGATTGAATTTGTATAAACTCCCCGCAGTTCACTCGATTCAAATACATCGATAAAATGCTTCAGCGTAAAAGTGAAATCGTACGGATAACTATTCATAAATGGAGCAATAAACATAACAGCAAAAACAGATAACATCCCCAGTAAAATGACCATGGAAACCATGCTGAAGAAAATGTCTCTGAATTTATTCTCCATCAATTCAGTTTCGGAAAACTTATCGTAATGGAAATTAAATCTTTCAAGATACGTTAACAGCAAGACGCCAAACACTGCCGGTATTAACATGAGAATCGCAATGACTGCCCCGTTATTAAAATTCGGAATCGAGCCCAACATAACTTGGTAGAGTTGTGTCGCCACAACATCATACGTTCCTCCAACCGAAGCTGGTATTCCAAAATCCGTAAAACTTAAGATAAAGGAAAGGACAAAGGCTCCTCCCAATGTTCCCAGCAAGGGACGGATGATGGTATTGCTGAAACTTCTTAACGCGTCATCGCCCATTAACTTTGAAACGATGATGAATTTCTTATCTATGTACTTGAAAGAATTATTAATCAGAAGAAAAGCGGCTGGTATTGTATAAATGACATAGCCAATTAATAATCCGTTAAATCCGTAAATCTCAAACCAATCTTTGCCAAAAATCTTGGTGATCAAGCCTTGCTTGCCAAAAGAATAAATGATCGCAAATCCATATGTAATCGTGGGAAGAAGCATCGGTATCAGAATGCCTGTTTTAATAGCACCTTTCAATGGACGATAAATTCTCGTGCAATTGACCGTATAAGCTAGAATAAACGCCAAAACAGTAGTGATTACCGCAGTAAGACTGGAGATTTTAATACTGTTCCAAATCGCGCCCATTAAATCCGGATTCGATAAAACAGACACATAATTTGAAAAAGCAAAGCCTTGGCTGGTGTTGAATGACCGAATAAACAAAACGGCAAGCGGCAATAATAAAAAGGCAGCAAACAACACAATTATTGCCGTATAAATGATGCGCATTTCTTTTTTTGGTTTAGGCATAATTGTACTCAAACAACTTTAATATATTTTGCCTTTTGATCTGCAATTGTTTAAGAATAAATTCTTTTACAAACTCGTTATTCGGCTCATTAATAATTTCGTGTGGTGTGCCAAATTGTGAAATGCTGCCATTGTTGATGATTAGGACTTTGTCCGACAAAGTCAAAGCTTCCTCGGGATCATGCGTGACAATGATGGTTGTCAGTTTGAATTCTTTTGCAATGGACTTAATCCGTTCCTTAATGGATTCTTTGATGACGCCGTCTAATGCGCTTAACGGCTCATCCAACAACAGAATCTCGGGTTTCATCACCAATGTTCTGGCAAGCGCCACCCGTTGCTTCTGGCCGCCTGATAATTCTCCGATTTTCTTTGTTAAATGCGGTTCAAGTTCCAGGAATTCGATGTACTCCTGAATTTCCTTCTTCGTCACCGATCCCTTTTTATTTTTTAATCCGTACACAATATTTTCATAAGCATTTAAATGAGGGAAAAGTGCATAGTCTTGGAAGACGATATTAAATCCCCGCTCCTTCATCGAGATATTACTTACATCTACCCCATTAAAAACGATGTTTCCGCTATTCATTTTGGTTAGTCCCAAAATAATATTCAATAAAGTTGTTTTGCCGCTCCCGCTTTGGCCAAGCAGCGAAACAATCTCTCCGGTTTTGATTTCCAAGTTTATATCTTTTAACACCACTTTATCATCGAATTGTTTGCTGATATTTTTCAATTTAAGCAAACCGTCCACCTCCTTGAATTCAACTTTAGTATAGAGGCAGTTTGTAAATCCGAATGATGATTTGCGTAAATTGTATGTAAATTATGCCTATGTCGTGCATATTTTGTGTAATAATATGTATATATTGTAAGTGCATGTTGCTTATATTCTTCTCTACTTCCCACAATATGTTGAACAAATCATGAGCCGTCCGTATATTAACAGGAACGGATAAAAAATACTTACTTAAGGGTGATGACATGTTTCCACTTGAAAGGCAAAAAAAAATCATCGAACTATTAACGATGAAAAAAGTATTAAAGATCACTGAGCTAACCGCAGCATTGAACATTTCCATCGACACACTTCGCAGAGATATTAACCTTCTTGCCAAACAAGGAAAAATCGAGAAAATCTATGGGGGAGTTAAACTTGTGGAATCAAAATTTGGAGAATCCACCATCGATGAACGCATGATCAGCCACTTAGAGGAAAAAGACAGCATTGCCAAAAAATGCAGTGAATATATTAATGACGGGGACTGTATTTATATCGATAGTGGTTCCACCACCTATCAAATCGCGAAATATATTAGAAATAAAAGGAATTTGACCGTCGTAACAAATTCCATTCCCGTTATCACAGAGTTAATGGATAGTGATGTGGAGCTGATAATTATAGGAGGAAAGATAAGAAAAAACGAACAATCTGTTGTAACTTTCGATTATTTGTTTAATTTTAGTGAATTGAATATCGTGAAGGCGTTTATTTGTACGAGTGGCATTACGCTTGAAAAAGGGATTTCCGATTATAATTTAGAAGAAGCCCTTACTAGAAAAAAAATGATTGAACTATCTAAAGAAGTTTATATTGCTGCTGACAGTACAAAGTTCGAAAAAGATGTCACCATTGGAATTGCGCCTCTTGAAAAAATTGATTACATCATTACAGATAAAAATTTAAATAAAAATCTCGTCAATCGATTTAATAAAACAAGCACGAATTTAATCATTTCAGAATGATCATGAGATGAATTAGAAAAACAGGGCATCATATCGACCAAGTACAAATCAATGCAAAAAAGGCCAGCTTAATTTAATAAGCTGGCCTTCTCATTTCAATACTTCTTTATCCTACGAACATATCCAAGATCAATACACCGGCAAGGCCGACGACTGAAATTATAGTCACCATTACAGACCAAGTTTTAAGCGTTTGCCCGATGGTCAGGTTAAAGTATTCCTTGTAAATCCAGAACCCTGCATCATTCACGTGAGAGAAGGTGATACTTCCCGCACCAGCAGCTAACACCATTAGTTCCGGACTTGCTCCTGTCGCCGCGATAAGAGGCGCTACGATTCCCGCAGCGGTCATTCCGGCCACTGTTGCAGAACCTACCGCAACCCTTAGGATAGCAGCGATGAGCCAAGTAAGAATCAACGGAGATAATGTCGATCCTATCATAATGTCAGAAATGTATTGATCAATATGGCTGTCGATCAATACTTGCTTGAACGCACCGCCTGCAGCGATGATAAGCAGAATCAAGGCAATTCCACTGACTGCCTCTGCCAAAGATTTCATGACGTCTTCCATTTTTTTGCCCCGGTTGAGGCCAAAAGTAAAGAAGGCAATAAGAACAGAGATCAGTAAGGCGACGTTCGGATTACCGATGAAATCGAAGAACGGCATAACTGACGACTCTGGCCAAAAGATTTCTACAATTACTTGTGATGCAATCAGGATTACAGGCATCAACGAAGTAATAATACTTGTTGCAAATCCTGGCATTTCTTCTTCTGTAAATTCTTTCGGATTAAATAACCCTTTTGGAATTTCAACTTCCAAATCCTCTTTCTTAAACAACTTCGTAAATAGAGGTCCGGCAATAATAATTGCAGGAATCGCAATAATGATTCCCAAGATTAATGTCTGACCGATATTTGCATCAAATACACTCGCTATTGCCGTTGGCCCAGGGTGCGGCGGAACAAAGCCATGCATTGTGATAAGGGCGGCAATTACCGGCATCCCCACATACAAAATAGGTACACCGGCAGCAGCGGCAATTGTAAATACGAGTGGAATCAGAACGACAACACCAGTTTCGAAAAAGAGGGCAATCCCTGTAACAGATGCCGTTAAAACGGCAGCCAGTTGAACTCTGTCCTTCCCAAATACCCGAATAAGTGTTGTGGCAATTCTTTGAGCTCCACCCGAATCTGTCATTAACTTACCGAGTATTGCACCAAAGATGATGATCATGGTTAGACTGCCCAGCGTACTGCCTAAACCGCTTTGGACAGATGCCATCGCATCAATCGGCGACATTCCTTCTAAAATACCCACAACTAAAGCAACCAGAATTAAAGCAATGAAGGCATTCAGTTTAAAAACCATCATTAATACAAGTAATAGGGCGACCCCTATGATAATTGAAACTATCGGCATATTATTTACTCCTTTTAGAAAGCCATTAACGAAACAATGGCGAAGATTGGATATCGCAGGACTTCCAGTGTCTGTAACCTAGCGAAGCGGAAGTTATGCCCGCCTATACTAAAATTATTTTCCAGAAAACAATTTAACGAATTTAGTCATTACCGGTTCCATAGACAGCTGCATGTCTTCCATAACAGAAGAGAGATGGGCGATTTCTTTGCTTTCAAAATACTTTTGCAGATGGGTAACGGCAGCCACGGATACTTCTGTGTTCACATTGATTTTACCTATTCCTAATTCGATGGCCTGTCTGATTTTTTCTTCAGGGGTTCCTGAACCACCATGAAGGACAAGGGGAATATCAACGACTTGCCGGATTCTTTCCAATAGGTCCAGGTCGATCTTCGGTTCTCCTTTATACATGCCGTGGACAGTTCCAATAGCGGCAGCTAAAAAATCTACGCCTGTTTCTTCAACAAATTTCTTCGCGGTCTCCGGGTCCGTAAGTGTCCCGTCGCCTTCTTCTTCATCAGAGAAAGCCCCTTTCGCTAAAGAACCAATCTCAGCTTCAACCGATACGCCCGCCATATGGGCAATTTCGACAATCTCTTTTGTAAGGCGCATATTCTTCTCAATCTCATATGCTGAACCATCAAACATGACTGATGAAAACCCGCAACGGATGGCACGAATGATTGATTGCTTCTCATAAGCGTGATCCAAATGAAGAGAAATGGGAACACTCGCTTTTTCTGCCATTGCTCTTACCATTGCTGAAAATCCTTCCACATCTACTGTCGGGAAGTATCGTTCCCCTAAAGCAATGATTACAGGCTGGTTTTCCTGTTCCGCAACCTTTATAGCTGCTTGAACCGTTTCTAAGCTATATACGTTAAATGCTGCAACGCCGTATTTTCCTTTTTGTGCATCCAGTAAAATATCTTTTGTATTCGCTAACATGATGAGCTCCTTAGTTTATAAGTAATGGGATGACAATTGTATTCGTTTTCAAAACTTTTTCCGTTTTGTATACGGCTGCCCCCTTGAAAAAGTTGCAGCCGTATACGAATGAAATTTTAACGGATCCTGATAATCCCCTTATTTCTCCAATAGTTCAACGGTTTCTTTAAGGGTGGTTTTGGCTCCTACATTTCCTGGGAAGATAATATAAGAAATGCCCGGGAATTTGCTTTCTTCTCCAGTAAACCAAACAGGGATGCCCGGCTTAATCTGCCCAGCAACAGTTGCTCTTTTTACTTGAAGGCCTTTTGTTCCGATATCACTTGAAGTAATGCCGCCTTTCGCAACAATATAGCTTGGTCTCACTTTTAAGGTTTGAACGATGCTGGTTACGGCGTCAGAGATTCTAACCGATAGCATAAGTTCCTCTTCTTTTTTGCCTTCGCCAAGATCCATTCTTTCCCGTTTTGTGTAAACGGCTACTGTTTTACCTGAACGGATAAGATTTTCACATGTTTCAATGACCCGTTCGGTTTCAGCTTTAAACTGTTCCGGATCCAATACAAGATGGACATTAAACTCGATAAACTCAATAAAATCACATTTCTTCAATTCCTCAAGCTGCTCAGTTGTCTTTTTAACGTGAGAACCTACAATGATCAACCCCCCATTGCCAGACTCTTCCTTGATCAGCTCTTCTCTCGTAAGCAACCCTTTATCACTGACTCCTCCGATTACTTTGGTAAGAGCAGCTGCACTTCTGAACATGAAATGTTTGCCGGCTTTCATCGCTTTGATGAGTGCTATGGTGAAAATTTCGATATCGACGTAGTCTACCGCGTTAACGATGACTTTGTTAAAATCACTGACTTCCATCAATTGATCGGCAATCTTATCGACTTCAAGCGCTCTTAAGCTTTCGAGTGAGATATAAGTTGCGTTTTCCGCTTTGAATCTGCCGTCTGATTTTTCTTCCGCCCATTCACCTAAATGAGATTTTGTGTAGCCGAATGTCCGGTCTTTCGCAAATTCCGTTTCACCAGCCGGCACCAAATGGTCTTCATGCTGCACATAGTGGATGTTGTCGACAGTGAAACGGCCGCCTTCTTTAAAGAATGGAACAATTACTTCTCCGTCAAACTTGATGTCTGAACCGGATTCGATTGTTTCCTTCAATACCTCTGTTTCAAGCGGATAGTGGCCGCGCAAAGTCGAATCTCCACGGCTGATGATAATAAAATCCTTGCCTTGCTTTTTCGCTGCTTCCAATGCATTTTCAGCAATTTCTTTATGTGCTTTTTCTGTTTCAGCTGCTGTAAAGCCTCGGGAGTTCGTTAAGATGAAAAACATCGCATTTTGCTCTGCAAAGCCCTTTTCGATGCTGTCGACCGACCAATCCGTGTAGACGGAAATATTGTGAACGGTTTGGACACCAGTAGGATCGTCATCAAGCACGATGATTTTTTTATTCAGATCAACTAATTCGTTTTTTAGCATTTCTTTTACAGCATCTCTGTCTACTGGTGGAATTTCCTCAAAAATTTCGTTGACTAATCTTGTATCCGTACTTTTAATCGTGCCCATTTTAACCTCTCCTTACTTCAACATTTGCCAGTTTTTCAAAGTATTGAACAATGCCGCCGTGATCATCCGCAGCTTTTCCATCAACCTTCAATGCGTGGAAGATTTCCAGCAATTGGCTTGACAACGGCATTGGCACGCCGATTTCGTGAGCCGTATCAATGACGTTCGTGATGTCTTTCATGTTGATATCAATTCTTCCGCCAGCTACGAAGTTGCGGTCAAGGATTAATGGCGCTTTTGCGTCAAGTACAGCACTTCCTGCTAAACCACCTCTGATGGCCTTGTACATTTTTTCCACATCAATGCCCGCTTTGCTTGCTAAAACCAATGCTTCAGACATAGCGGCAATATTTAAATTGACGATTACTTGGTTGGCTAATTTCGCAGTCGTACCGCTGCCATTTCCGCCTACCAATGTAACTTCACTGCCCATTGCGTAAAGAACATCTTTCACTTGCTCAAAGACTTCTTCTTTCCCGCCTACCATAATTGCCAAAGTTCCATCGATGGCCTTCGGTTCTCCTCCACTAACAGGAGCATCCATCATTTCCACACCTTTTTCCAATGCCAATGCAGCAATTTCTTTTGAAACTACTGGAGTTATGGAACTCATATCGATAATGACTGTTCCTGGTTTCGCTCCGCTAAGAACACCATTTTCTCCTAGAACAACTTGCTGCACATGTTTGTTGGCAGGAAGCATCGTAATGACCACTTCACAGCTTTCTCCGATTACTTTCGCAGATTCCGCACGGTTTGCGCCTAATTCCACCAAAGACTGAACGGCAGCTTCGTTAAGATCGTTGACCGTTACTTCATATCCTTTTGACAAAAGATTTGCTGCCATCGGTTTTCCCATGATTCCTAAACCAATAAACCCTATTTTTTTCATCCTTTATTCCTCCTCAATTATTCGTTTGTTCTATTTTCATAAAAATCAATTGCTTATATTGTTTGCTTAAATTTGATTATAGAAAGCCCTTACATGATGAATTGTATACTCTTTTTTATTTTTTGTATACAATATGGTATCATTTTGTATACATTTTACTAGTTATGTACCTGCTTATTGGAACTTGCCTATTGGTCTTTACCCGGAGAGTCTCTATCTTTTTTTCACTTTTTTTGATACGTTAATGACAGTTAGGTTTTGTAAAAAATAGGAGTGATTGAAATGAGTCAGGGCATTAAGAATTCTCGGACCGCTTCTCATCAAGCGTACGAAGTGATGCGTGACAGGATATTAAATGGGGATCTCCCGAGCGGCACAAAAATTGTTGAGGAACGGCTTGCCCAAGAATTAGGCTGCAGCCGTACGCCGATCCGGGAAGCGCTAAGGCAATTAGAATATGAAGGCCTTATCGTAAGTAAAAAAGTCGTACAGCCTACCGAGAAAGATCTGCGAAACTTATTTCAAGTGAGAATTCTTTTAGAGGGCTTTTCAAGTCAAACAGCCGCCATTTATTTGCCTGAAAAGGAACTGGAGTTGCTTTCTCAATGCATTAGAATAGGAAGAGAAGGAACAACTGAAGAGGTGATGAAAGCAAATGAACGTTTTCATGAAATCATTGTTCAAGCAAGCGGCAATTCACAAATCGTCGACATTCTCAACCGAATGCAGTCAATCATTTATCTTTTCCGTAAGACTGTAGTGCTGCACAAACGCCCCCACTTGATCGAAGAACACCAGAAAATTTATGAAGCCATTAAAGCCAGAGACAGCCAAGCGGCAAAATTGCTTATGGAGACTCATCTTCAAGCAGACCTGGATTTTTGTTTGCACATTTTAGGCAGGACAAATTACGAATGATAATATTGGATTTCTAAATCAGCCTTACATTTCTATGAAGAATAGAAAGTAAGGCATTTATTTTTCTCCTCCTCCCTTTCCTTCAATGCACTAAACGGCTCCTCATTCTTCTTCAATGCATTTTCTTCCTGTTAATCTCGGCTCATTTCGTTCTATATTATTCTTTTTGCGACTTTCAAAAATTTTTTTCTAATATTTTCCTATTTTATACTCAAATTCTCATGTTCTTCTCATCTTCTTCTCATATTTGG
The DNA here is from genome assembly GCF_051417975.1 of Planococcus sp. 1R117A. Taxonomy (NCBI): domain Bacteria; kingdom Bacillati; phylum Bacillota; class Bacilli; order Caryophanales; family Caryophanaceae; genus Planococcus; species Planococcus sp. 1R117A. The sequence goes on from NZ_JBPRLO010000001.1 coordinate 1,088,053, forward strand.
AAGGTAACTTAGAAAGTATCAGAGTTTGAGGAGGAGTTTAAGATGAAGATTGTAATAGTGCCTTCAGGTTTTAAAGAATGTTTGGATGCGGAAGAAGTTGCGGCAGCAATGGAACGAGGGGTAAAGCGCTTCGATCCGTCGATTGATGCAGTAGTGATTCCGATGATCGACGGCGGTGAAGGATTTGTTAGAACAATCATCAATATAAAAGGCGGCTCTATCATCCATAAAGAAGTGACAGGGCCCGTTGGAAAGAAAATCAGCAGTTATTTCGGTTTGTACAAAGAGAACGGTAAACGGATAGCTGTTATCGAGATGGCCGCGGTCGCAGGGCTGAAACTGGTCCCTCGCAATGAACGAAACCCGTTAAAAACCACTACTTACGGGGTAGGCGAATTAATAATCGCTGCTTTAGATTTCGAGGTAGACCATATCTTAATTGGCTGTGGAGATTCCGGCACTTCAGATGGCGGTGCCGGCATGGCTGAAGCGTTAGGGGTTCAATTTTTAAACAAGGAACAGCAAAAGGTCCAGATCAAAGGCGGCGAAAATTTATTGGCAGTGGATTCCCTCACAACTGCGAATATAGATGGCCGATTAAAGAATGTATCCATCGATGTGGCTTGTAATTGGAAGAACATCTTATGCGGGGAAAAAGGCGTAGCCAGAGTGTTTGGACCTCAAAAAGGAGCTAATTCAGAGCAGGTCGAAGCCTTATCTTCAGCACTGGAACATTATGCTGGCGTCATTCAGGAAGGAACCGGATTAGATGTTCGCTCATTGCCAGGCAGCGGCGCATCCGGAGGTTTAGGCGCGGGCCTTCTTGCATTTACAAATGCCGTCCTCCACCCCCGCTTTGATATCATTATGGACTTTATCAATATCGAGAAGGAAATTTCAACAGCCGATATGGTGTTCACAGCAGAAGGCAGCTTGGATTTTCAAACGCCAAACGGCAAAATCCCATCAGAGGTAGCGCGGATTGCCAAAACGAGCCATATCCCTGTTATCGCGATCACCGGAACCATTGGAGAAGGAGCAGACCTGAACTACGAGACCGGTATAGACGCTTACAGCAGTATTATTCAAAAACCTGTTTCCTTGGAAATGGCTATGGAAAACGCGCCGAAATGGATAGAGGAAAGCACCTATTCCGCGCTGCGGAAAGTTGCTATCGGCTGGAGGATGACAAATAAAGGTGTGTTGAAGAAGGTGCCTGTCTAATATGATTGAAGGATTAGAAAAGCAAATAAAAAAGGATCATCCATTAATATCCCGTATTCGTGCATTTCCAAAGCCGATGGTTCTTGTTGTTTTACATGTTCTGGTCTTGCTAGCCATAGTTTTGATTGATGACTTGGACTATCGTTCAAAGATTGCTTTATTTGCCTTTTTATCAGCGATGATTTTATGGGTTGCCACGAAAATACCAGCTGGATTTGTAGCCATTTCGCTCATTGCATTCGTCATCATCATGAATGCGGCTGAACCGGAGCTGTTATACGAATCACTTTCAGAGGAAGTGGTTTGGTTGATGATCGGCTCTTTTATCATCGGCAATGCCGTCAAAGAGTCTGGATTAGCCCAAAGATTAATCCTGATCATATTGAGTAAATCGAACGAAAAAGAAAGGGTCCTCGCCGGGATAAGTGCCGTGTTATTCGCAACCGTGTTTTTCATCCCTTCAACTTCCGGCCGGGCAGCATTGGCCATGCCGATTATCAATCAATTAAACCAAAAGTACACAGAAAAAGAACAAAATGTTTTGGTGCTTTTAGCGCCTATCATCATTTTGATGAGCACCTCCGCTACCCTTATTGGAGCAGGTTCTCATTTAATCGGAATCGGCTTGCTTGAAAGCACCGTTCATCAATCCATTTCTTTTATCCAATGGTTTGTGTGGGGACTTCCTTTCGCATTGGTGATGACGCTTGTTTCCTTTTTAGTGGTCAAATGGACGCTCTGGCCGAAAAATGGTGGAAAAATGCCGAAACTCGATCAAACAGCTGAAACATCTGTTTTGAAAAAACAGCTGAACCGGACAGAAAAAAAGACCTTGATCTTGCTGATTTCTTTAATCGCCTTTTGGATGACAGAAAGTATCCATGGCTATGACATTGCTTTTGTTGCGATGGTCGGTGCCATCTTAGTCATGGCGCCGACCTACGGAATTATCAGCTGGAAACAAGGAATGAAATCCGTGTCATGGAATTTGATCATGTTTGTCGCTGCTGCTGCCGCACTTGGAAAAATATTGGTGGAAACAGGCGTCGTCAAATGGCTGGAAAAAGAAATGCTGGCCTTTCTGCATTTATTTACAGATGCCCCGGATTGGCAGATTGTGTTGGTCATTTTGCTCGTATCGGTGACAAGCCATTTGTATATTACCTCACATACGACGCGTGCCATCGTCTTTATTCCAGGGTTCTTGCTGTTCAGTGAAGCGATCGGAGTAAACCCTTCAACCGTCGTGTTTTTAAGTTTGATCGGCATGAACTATTGCGTGACGTTTCCTGTCAGTTCAAAAGCATTGCTGCTCTTTTATGAAGATGAAGGGGCTTCATACAATGCAAGAACTTTGTTAAAAATAAGCGTCATATTAATGCCTCTTTATATCGGTGTGATGATGCTGTTTTACTTTTCCTATTGGCAATGGACAGGACTGCAATTATAAACGGCGGCAAAGAACAGGGATATGGCACTTGAAGCCGTGTCCTTGTTTGCTTGTTGTGCTTTACAAGGTTCTTATCTTTATATCCAACAGTGGACCTTCTATCAGTTAATGCTCTTTGATTGAGAAATACATAAGATTATTGAAAATTAATATTATTCAAAAAGATTGATTTGGTCTCAATTTTCCTACCTTCCACTAAAACCATTACTAACGAATTATGACCCGAAGCATTGATTTCATAGGAATCCGAAGAGATTAATTTAAATAAGGGGTTACCTTTGACAAAAAATCCATTTCATATAACAATAGATATATGATTAGAATCATTATAGTTAAATAATTATATTAATTAAGGTGAAACGCTTTGATTAATATTTTTTTGAATCACTGACTATAATCATTCTAAAAAACATCTAGGAGGTATTTTATATGTCATTGATCGGAAAAGAAATCCAACCATTTAAAACTTCAGCTTACAACGCTGGAAGCGGTGAGTTTATCGAAGTTACTGAGGAAAACTTGAAAGGGCAATGGAGTGTTGTTTGCTTCTACCCCGCAGACTTTACATTCGTTTGCCCTACTGAACTTGAGGATCTTCAAAAGCAATACGCTACCCTGAAAAGTTTAGGAGTTGAAGTGTATTCTGTTTCAACGGATACTCACTTCACTCATAAAGCATGGCACGATCATTCAGATGCGATCAGCACGATCGAATATGTTATGATTGGCGACCCTTCTCAAAGAATTACTCGCAGCTTCGATGTTCTTGACGAAGAAGCAGGCCTGGCACAACGCGGTACATTCATCATCGATCCAGAAGGTATTGTCCAAGCAGCAGAAATCAACGCAGACGGCATCGGCCGCGATGCAAGCACGCTTGTCGGCAAGATTAAAGCAGCACAGTATGTTCGCAACAATCCTGGTGAAGTTTGTCCTGCAAAATGGGAAGAAGGCGGCGCAACACTTAAGCCTAGCCTTGACCTTGTAGGGAAAATTTAAGGAGTTCAGACAATGATACTAGACGCAGATATAAAAGCACAATTAGGGCAATACCTAGAATTGTTGGAAGGCGACGTGCTGCTTAAAGTCAGTGCAGGATCTGACGACGTTTCCCGCGACATGTTGGCTCTAGTAAATGAACTATCCACCATGTCTTCCAACATTAAAGTTGAACGCACGGAGTTGGAAAGAACACCGAGCTTTAGCGTAAATCGTGTCGGAGAAGATACCGGAATTACATTTGCGGGCATCCCTCTTGGCCATGAATTTACTTCTTTAGTGCTTGCTCTCTTACAAGTTAGCGGGCGGGCTCCGAAAGTCGAGCAGAAAGTGATTGACCAAATCAAGAGCATTGAAGGCACTTACCATTTCGACTCTTACATTAGCTTAAGCTGCCAAAACTGTCCGGAAGTTGTCCAAGGGCTGAACTTGATGAGTGTCCTCAACCCGAATATAACGCATACCATGATTGACGGGGCGGCATTTAAAGAAGAGGTTGAAAGCAAAGACATCATGGCAGTTCCGACTGTGTTCCTAAACGGGGAATCTTTCTCCAGCGGACGGATGTCATTGGAAGAATTGCTTGCTAAATTGGGCAGTGCTCCAGATGCATCTGAATTTGCGGACAAAGAGCCTTACGAGGTTCTTGTAGTCGGCGGAGGACCAGCCGGTGCAAGTGCGGCCATCTATGCAGCACGCAAAGGCATTCGGACGGGTATTGTCGCTGAACGCTTTGGCGGTCAAGTGTTGGATACGATGAGCATTGAAAACTTCATCAGTGTCAAGCAAACGGAAGGGCCTAAGTTTGCAGCAAGCCTGGAAGAACATGTGAAAGAGTACAACATCGATGTGATGAATCTGCAACGTGCCAAGCGTTTAGAAAAGAAGGATTACATCGAAATTGAACTTGAAAACGGCGCTGTTGTAAAAGGCAAAACTGTCATTCTTTCGACAGGTGCCCGCTGGCGCAACGTCGGAGTGCCTGGCGAAGCTGAATTCAAGAACAAAGGGGTAGCTTACTGCCCACACTGTGATGGCCCATTATTTGCCGGCAAAGATGTAGCCGTTATTGGCGGCGGCAACTCCGGCGTCGAAGCAGCCATCGACCTGGCGAACATTGTGAACCACGTTACCGTTCTTGAATACAATTCAGAGCTGAAAGCAGATTCGGTCCTGCAAGACCGCTTGCACAGCCTGCCGAACGTAACAGTCGTAATTAATGCCCAAACGCAGGAAATCACAGGAACAGACAAAGTGAACGGCATTTCTTATGTTGAGCGTGAAACAGGAGACGTAAAACATGTCAAACTCTCCGGAGTATTTGTTCAAATTGGTCTTGTTCCGAATACAGACTGGTTAGGCGACACCGTTGAACGCAATAAATTCGGTGAGATTGTTATCGATCAGCGCGGAGCAACAAGTGTACCTGGCGTGTTTGCTGCAGGCGACTGCACAAACAGCCCGTATAAACAAATCATCATTTCGATGGGATCCGGCGCCACTGCCTCATTGAGTGCGTTCGATTACCTCATCAGAAGTGAAGTTCCTGTTTTGGTATAAAAAAGCTTGAATAAAAGTAAAGGACTGTTGAAAGGAATTTAATTCCTCTCAACAGTCCTTTTGCTTGGCATTAAAGATTGTTCCCGTGAAGCATCGTTTATTCCTTCAGATTAACTGCTGGAGGAACGGTTAATCTTCAGCTTATTTATGATATGATAATCTAGTTGTGCCTTGGCATGAAGGGGGTTAGATGATGAATTTTAATAAAGGTGTTATCTATATATTAATAGGTGCGTCATTTTTCGGATTTACTCCGATATTTGCCAAAATCGGGTTTAGCCACGGCTATTCACTTGGCCAAATCAATATCGTTCAAATGGTAATTTCCTTCTTTTTATTATGGTCTTTCACTCTCCTTAAACGCTCCAGCTTTAAAGGACTCCATAAGAAGAATGTTCTTCAAATTATGATGACCGGCTGTTTTATCGGCTTAACAAGTATTTTTTATTACGGTTCAATGCAATATTTGCCGGCTTCATTAGCCATCATTTTAATGTTCCAATTCGTGTGGATCGGGATTATCTTGGAATGGATTTTCAGTAAAATAAAACCTGCTCCTGTAACAGTCTTATCCATCCTATTAATCTTAATAGGGGTCTTTTTTGCTTCAAATTTTGTAAATGGCGACATACAGGGATTGCCGATTAAAGGGTTCATTTTTGGAATTCTATCCGCCTTCACCTATGCCGGATTTATTTTTTGCAGTGGCAAGGTGGCTGTAAACGTGGATCCGTGGACGCGCAGTTCTCTGATGGTGACAGGTTCAACCATTTTAGTGCTTGTCGTATTCATGGGTGACATGCCAACTGTATTGCCATTGGAGAAAGATTTGTTTGCAACTGCAGTGGGTGTTTCGCTGTTTGGAGCAGTCCTGCCGCCATTATTTTTTGCGGCTGGTGCGCCTTTGGTGTCAGGAGGAGTTGCCAATATCTTAACGTCTATCGAATTGCCGATTGCCATTCTGTCGGCCAGCCTTATTCTGTCAGAAGTTGTGTCGCCGTACCAATGGTTTGGCATCGCGATTATACTAGCCGCTATTGCTTTAAATGAACTCAGCCCGAACCTTTTCCGAATTAGGAAGCACCTTAACTAAAGTATCCTTATAAAAAAGGAGCCTACATCATAAAAGATGCAGGCTCCTTTTTTCACGCTGTCGAAAATTTCTTATGTTCTTTTTCATTTCGCTCCAGGACGGACGCTTTCCGTGGGGTGCGGCCCTAAGCCTCCTCGTTCGCTAACGCTCTCTGCGGGGTCTCAGGACTCGCCCTATTCCCACAGGAGTCGCCGCCTTCCGCTGCATTCAGCTCGCTTTTGTCACTCCTAGAGACGCTCTAAAAGTGTGACTGTTTGAGTAAATTCTCTTTTCTTGTTTCCTGCTCTCCAGATATGGAGCCAACCAGCGGAGAAAACCGTACTGTCTCTGCATCGCTTCTCTAGCTTCGAGACATGAAAGTGCGCTGCTCCTGCGCAAGCTCGTCGCAAAGACTTGGCCTCACAAACCTCGGCCAATGTCTTCTCAGCTGTTTAGCGGAATATCGGTTAAGGATGATGCCTAACACAAATTCCAACTTTCTCAACAAGCTGAAAAAAGGAGACTATTCTCAAACGGAGACACTATGCATTAATAAAAATGAGTTTTATTGCTGCATCAATCTGTAAGATTAAGAGTGCCCTTTTTCAGGAAATAAGATAGCTGCTTCACCTTACTTTATCCATGTAACGGTTATATAAATAACGGCCTTTTTTCATGCATTCTAAATACAGCTCTCTTATGGTTTCGTCAGGGCTTAGTCTTAAATAAGACTCGTTTTCTAAAATAGACATTAACGGTTCTATTTGGTTGTAATCCACTTCTTTGTTCAATAAATCCAAGTAATTATTCAATACAACTTTATACATGCTGCTTTTAATTCTGAAGCTGCATTTATCCAATAGTTCTTGATAAAACCATACAAGATCGTCGGCAAAAAATTCGCCGTGGACCTCAGGATCTTCACCATCGCCAAATTGTCCAAAAGGCGTTTTCCAAGCTATTCCCTCTTTAGGTGATCTTGTTATTACCCCTCTATACCAATCCCTTATTTCACCATATTTTTCGTTTCCCATAGCTAAGTATTCGTAGGTAAACTTATCAAAAGGATTGTTTGCTATGTAATTGAATATCTTTTTATTGTTTTCTCTATCATTTAAATCGGTTATCGAGCACCAGCAAATGTAATTGGCTTTTTGGCCTATTATGCATACTTTCTTTTCCGGGCTTAAATACAAATCAATCGTCAGCTCTTTATCGGCTAAATCAAACTTAACTTTTACTTGATTGCTTTCAGTGACTAAATTGAAGTGAGAGATATCGGCATCCTTATTTAATAACTCCATAATTCACCTGCTCCATCGTATTTTTAGTTCCAGATTTTTTGATGCTTCTTTGCTTATATACTGTTCCTTTTACTAACTTTAAACTAATTTTGTACCTCGTTCTATTTTGAGCCTTTGTCTTAAAATAAATTAAGATTGGTTTGCGCTTAATTTTTAACGGAATAATCAAAAAAGAGCCCGGCCAATTGTCACTTACTTGGATTTAACTCTCAATGATGGAGATGCTTAGTGCATGGTGCAGTTTCGCTTTTGCCTTCTCATTGGTTTCATTGACTTGATCACTGTAACTTCCCTCGACCTAAGATTGAGATTTCTTCCACGACCTCTCCTTCGGAAACAAGATAAGCGTAATCATAGAGATTGCAGACCGGGCATATATGGTTCGGGATAATTTCCAGCTTTTCACCGATTGCAATTTGGTTCCGGAATTCTTCATTGTATATAATGGCGTGTTCATCAAAGAGCTGGTCGATATGAACCTGATCGGAATTTTTGATATAGCCTATTCCAGTAGTGGCACAAATTCCTTCACTTCTTGTCTGCATGGTCAGTCCCTTGGCCCCGACATCGGTAATGACCCGTTCATTCGTCGGTTTGCTGATGACGGTCGTCAGGACACTGGCAGCGCAGGTAGAATAGGAACCGATTGCATTTCCTTGGGATACGTCCATGAGGATATAAGTTCCGACTCGCAGCTCGGTAATCCCTTCCATAACTCCAAAATCGTGCAGCAGCGGCGGGGTAGAGCCGATACTGACTGTTTCAAGTTTACATCCCTGCTCCTCTGCGAGTTGTGCAAAGCGAAGCGTGCGCTTTTGTGCTTCATTGTAAAGACGGCGGCAATCTTCAAGATCCTTTGCTTTGTATGTATGGCCATCATGGGAAAAGATTCCTTTTAGTTTTACATGAGAGCAATTTTTTATATAATCGACCAAACGAATATAATCACTTTCTTCTATGACACCTGAACGATTTTCACCCACTTCAATTTCGATAAGAACTTGAGCAGGCTTATGACTATCACTAAATACATTTTCAATCATTTTGCATTGTTCGATACTATCAACGCCAAAAGAAATATCAATTGTTTCGGCCAGCTTTTTTACACGATTCAGCTTAACTTCGCCTACTATTTCGTTTGCAATGAAAATATCATTCAATCCGTTTTCAGCCATTACCTCTGCTTCGCCGACTTTTGCCACAGTAATTCCTTTGGCCCCTGCATCTTCTTGTAGTTTTGCTAGGGCAGGCATCTTATGCGTTTTCGTATGCGGACGAAGGTGAACGTCATATTGATCAGCGTACAATTGCATTCTGCGGATATTATCCATCATTATCTCTCGATCAATCAATAAGCTTGGTGTATCTAATTCTGTCATTTTCATCATAAGCACTCCTTCAGTAATTAAAATTGAGAAAGCGGTCGTACCAGATTCCCTTATTTCCATCAATTTCCTAATTACTCTTTATACCGGCTCCGCATAAAGGAAATACTACTTTTTGTTCTTTTAATTCCGGATACTTCTCTAAATATTGCAGATATCCGGCGTAATTAGCTGCCGATGTGATTTCAACATAGATTCCTTTTAACGCAAGCTCATTTCTCGCATCCATAATACTTTCCTCAGACACGCCGATTATATCCCCGCCTGAATCCCGGATAGCTTGTAAAATTTCTGTTCCTCTTGCGGGTGCTGAAATGGCAATGCCTTCCGCTATAGTTCCCGAATTTTTGATAGCATCAACTGTATTTCTTCCTTCAGCAAAAGCATGCAGGACAGGTGCACAAGCTTCTGCCTGCACAGCAAGAAGCTTAGGCATTTTCGCAATTTGGCCACTTGCCATTAACTCCTGCAAGGCAATATAAGCCCCCATCAGCAATGTTCCATTTCCGACTGGAATAATGAATGCATCCGGCAATTCGCCATTCATTTGTTCGAAAACTTCATAAACATACGTTTTTGTACCTTCCCAAAAGATAGGATTGTATATATGGCTGGCATAAAACGAATTTGTTTTTTCCACCATGGCGATTGCCGCTTTTGCTGTATCTTCTCTCGTTCCTGGAATCTTATGAATGACAGCACCATGTGCTTCGATTTGTTTTATTTTTTTACTGGAGGTGGAATCCGGAACAAAAATATCACATTGGATTCCTGCTCTGGCCCCGTAAGCAGCAATGGCTGTGCCAGCATTTCCGCTGCTGTCTGCAACGACTCGATCAATGCCAAGTTTTTTCGCCATGGCAATGAGCAGTACAGCGCCCCGATCTTTAAATGACAGCGTAGGCATATAATATTCAGCTTTTGCATAGACATTTCCGGATAGTTTAATGAGCGGCGTACCACCTTCTCCTAATGTAATGTCTTCCCACACATCTTCCTCTTCAAATGGCAATGAATCGATGTATTTCCAAAGTGAATGATTTCGCGAGATGGAAGTTTCGGAAAAATCAATTGCCTTTTTTTCATATTCAAGGTTCAGCAGCTTTCCGCAATCGCATTTCCATTTATTGCTTTCCACTGGGTAACTGGAACCGCAGCCGGAACAAATATAGTTCATCCTCAATCCCTCTTTTCCCCGCTGATATAAGCAACTGCCTCAAGTTCAATTGAATATCCATAATGCAGCTGATTCGTGGGCACAACAGCACGCGCTGGCTTATGCTCACCGAAATACCGTTTGTATAATGAATCTACGGCATTCCATAATGAAATATCTGAAATGTAAATAGTGACCTTCATGACATCTTCTCTTTTAGCACTCGCTGCTTTTAAAATGTGGTCTAGATTTGCTAGTACTTGTTTTGTTTCGACCGCGATATCCCCACTGCTTCCTTCTCCCGTAAAAGGGTCGACTGGCAGCTGTCCTGAAACGAATAGAAAGTTGCCTTGTTGTGTGGCTGCTGAATAATGGCCCGGGTTCGCTTTCGCCCCATCAATTGAAATGAATTTCATCATTAGATTTCTCCTTAGAATTTATTTTATAAATCGTATAAAGTTTTATAAGAGCTGAAAAAATTTATACGATTTTCTCTGAGCTGTTGCTTTTCCCTTTAATTTCTTCGATATAGCTATAGACCGTTACTTTGGAGATATTCAATTTTTCAGCTACTTTGTCAATTGTTCCGCGTATTAAGAAAACCCCTTTTTCTTCCATGAAACGGATCATCTCAACCTTTTCATCTCGCCGTAGTTTTTCCAGTGGTTTATCCCCTATGATTTTGTCGATTAATTCATCGGCGATTTCCCGTATATGCTCCATTTCACTAAAATTTTCTTGTTTAGGAACAGATTTTGGAAATTGATTGGGGTTGGCTGGAATCATCCTGCTTAACCAATTGATGTTCTCGGTAATGGCCGTGGTATCAACATTGATGCATAGGGCCCCCATCACTTTTTTTTCTTGATCCCTGATGAGCAATGTAGAAGATTTTATCATTCTGCCGTCTTCCGTTTGAAAATAATAATTTGCTGAAAAATCATTTGTGAAGTTTTGAGAAAGCAATACTTCTGTAATGAGGTGGTCAAAGCTTTGCCCTACTTTTCTGCCCGTTACATGGTTATTAACTGTATAAACAACTGAGTTTTGCGGGACTGTTAAATCATGCACTACAACCTCGCAATCTTGACCAAAAGTTTTTGCAATGACCTCTGCTATCGGAATATATGTCTCAAGTATCTTGTGCATTGTAAAAACCCTCTCCAATTTTCATCTATAGTTAACACACTATATAAATTATTATACAAAATCAATAGATTTTTATATTTATAAGAAAATTTAGATATTTTTGTTGGCATTAATTGATTCGGTTCGTCTTGCGTTCTATAAAGAAATCGATGCAGCAACGGCCGAAGAAGCCGCAGAGATCATATTGGCTTTAGATAAAATCAGTTAAAGTTAAGGTGCTGCCGTCCTGAGTGCTGCGCCAGAGTCATTACAAAAATTATTGTGTTTAAAGCAAGGAACGAAATAGAGCCTGCATCCTTTTGGGATACAGGCTCCTTCTTTTACCGCCAATTTATTAAATTCCATACTTTCCTGCTTGATGTAGTAGTAAAATCCGCGTTGCGCACAAAAAAAGACTGTTCAAAGCTACAGTTTCGCTTTTAAACTCTTTTATTATAACAATAGTTGGGATAAATAAAGGCATCAGGCTCTCTATACCATTGCCTGCTGCCTCTTTGGCTATTATTTTTCCATATTACGTCCCCATCCAGCAATGGCTGAAATATCCTCTGGGGTTGTTCTGCAACAACCTCCAATCAGTTGAGCTCCAGCGTTATACCATCGTTGTGTGTTAAAGGCAAAGTGATTTGTTGAAGACTCTTCCTCCCATGTCTTGCTTATGGCGTCATACTCTTCACCGGAATTTGGATAAACAATTACCGGTTTGGAAGTTCGGCTTTTTACTTCTCCAATCAGCGTTTCTATAAAATCGGGTGCTGAACAATTAATGCCGATTGCAGCTACTTGCTGTTCTTTATCCAACCACTCCGCACAACTGGAAATTCTTTCTCCATCGCTTATGTGGCGGCCATCCTTGGCACTAAAGCTGAACCAGGCATAAACCCCTGGGAATTCCTTCAGCACCTCTAGGATGGCTTTAGCTTCTATCAGACAGGGAAGAGTCTCACACGCTAAAATATCGGCCCCTGCATCCACCAATGCCTTGATTCGCTCTTTGTGAAAGGCGACCAATTCACTTTCACTGATAGAATAATTACCGCGATATTCAGAGCCATCCGACAGAAAAGCACCATATGGGCCTACAGAAGCAGCAACTAAGGGTCTCGGCCTGTTGGATTTATCATTTAACGCTTCCCAAAATTCATCACGGGCCTCTGCTGCAATTTGAACAGACTTTTTGATCAATCCAATTGCCTCTTCCTCAGTTAACCCTCTTTCCTGATACCCTTTAATAGTTGCCTGGTAGCTGGCAGTAATCGCACAATCCGCTCCCGCTTCAAAATAACTCATATGCACCTGCTTGATCAGCTCCGGATCTTCCATCAATACTTTTGCGGACCACAAGCGATCGTTCAAATTACAGCCATGATTCTCAAGCTCTGTAGCCATGGCCCCGTCCAGAATAACGACAGGAAAGCTATTCAAAATTTGCTCTATCGGGTTCAATCCAAACATCCTTCCTCTATCCAAGCTTATTTCACCATCTTTTAATGGGTTCTGATTGCTTTGCTTAAAAATTGCTTCGTTCTCTCGACTTTAGGATCATTAAAAAGTTGTTCAGCTGTTCCTTCTTCAACAATGAGGCCATCTTCCATGAAAATGACGCGGTCTGAAATGTCACGTGCAAAATTCAGTTCATGGGTGACAATAAGCATCGTATTTCCTTCATTGGCTACCTTTTTGATCGTTGCCAAAACTTCATCAACCAGTTCTGGATCAAGTGAGGAAGTCGGTTCATCAAACAATAGGACTTCCGGATTGAGTGCAAGTGCACGAGCGATCCCAACCCGCTGCTGCTGCCCGCCTGACAGTTGTGCGGGATAGTGGCTTAACCTATTCGCTAAACCCACCCTTTCCAGAATTTCAATGCTTCTTTTCTTAGCTTCAACTTTATGTATTTTCTTGACACTGGTTAAACCGACCATCACATTTTGCAGCACGGTAAAATTCTTGAATAGATGGTATTGCTGAAAGACCATCCCTGTCAAATTTCTTAAAGAAACGATATCTGCTTTACTCGCTGTTTCAGCATCTACTCTTTTATCGTTGATTTCAACAATTCCGCCGCTAGGCTGCTCCAAAAAATTAATACACCGCAATAGTGTTGATTTACCTGAACCGCTTGGCCCTAAAATGGCAACCACTTCACCTTTGGCAACTGTAAGGTTTATCCCTTTCAGCACATGCTGGTTACCGTAATATTTATGGATATTTTCCAATTTGATCATGCAGCAATCCCTCTTTCATATCTGCGAGCCCGTTTCTCGATTTTCACGAGCAATCGCTCTACTGCTATACAAAGAATCCAGTAGACAATCGATACCGCGATATACACTTCAAAGAATGCTAACCCGCGGGAACCGAGAATTTTGGCTTGCCCCATAATGTCTATAACGCCAATAATGAAAACAAGAGAGGTATCTTTGATGGTGCTGATAAACATATTCCCAAGGTTAGGTATGGCTACTGTCAAAGCTTGCGGGAAGATGATTTTAAGCATCATCTGTGCAGGGCTCATGCCTATCGATTTAGCAGCTTCAAACTGCCCGCGATCAACCGATTCAATAGCAGAACGGATCGTTTCGGACAAGTATGCTCCCAAATTTACGGAAAACGCCAATAGCGCATAAACTTCGGGTGGAATGCTGTTGACGTCCGCCGATTGGAGCCAGCCGTATTCAATCTGCAAGTAATAAATAATTTTCGGTATGCCATAAAATACGAGATAGATCTGAACCAATAAAGGGGTCCCTCTGATAAACGATACGTAAATGGATGAAATCACCCTTAATACCGGGACCCGGTAAATTTTGATGAGGGCGGTGGCCACGCCAATAAACAAGCTTAAAATCAATGAACCTACCGCAATCCCTATGGTGATGGGCAGCCGCGAAATAATTGCAGGAAAGCTTTCTATTAAAAAATTGATATCCAGTAAATTCTCCATTGCCTCTTCCCCTCCACAAACCTATTCAGGGATGTACTCTCCGCCAGTCCATTTTTTCGACAGTTCAGCTAAAGTGCCATCTTGCTTGAGTTCTTCCAAAACAGGATCAATCAGTGCCTTCAATTCTTCGCCCTGCTCCCCATTTTTCAATACGATTCCCATATCATCATTAACCAAAGGCTGGCCGACAATTTCAACGTCCAAATCATTCTTCTCCAAGACTGCATCAATCATGATCGGGTCGTTTACATAAGCATCAAGCCGGCCGTTTTGCACATCCTGCAAAATTTCTGAAGGGTTGCCGCTTTCGCTGTACTTCAAATCAATCGCTTTTGCCGCTTTTTTGTTGTACTCCTCAAGCAACAACGTGTAAGAATCTCCAGCTAAAGCGCCGATTTTCTTGCCTTCTAAATCCTCAATGGTTTGAATATCTTTCCTTCCTTCTTTCACAGCAATAACGGTTTCCGCTGCAAAATAGGATTCATCGGTGAACAAATACTTTTCCTGGCGTTCCGGCGTTTTCGCGACTTGATCGGCGATGGCCTGAATTTTATTGGATTCCAGCGCCAGGAACATGCTGTCCCATGGAACAGCGGTGAATTCGAACGTGTAGCCGTCCAATTTCTCATCGACCGCTTTGACCACTTCTACATCGTATCCGGTCAGTTCGTTGTTCTCATCCGCAAAAGCAAAAGGCGGATAATCGTTTTGCGTTCCGACCAGAATCACTTGCTCGCCTGTAGCACTTGCTGCTTCTTTTGACGAACATCCGCTTAGAATGCCGCCTGCGCCTAGCAATAAAACCAGAGAAAGGGATATGTACTGTTTTCTTTTCATGTTAAAACTCCTTTGTTGGTAAAGAGAGTCGCAAAGTTCTTTCATACTCAAAGCTTTGCGCTGCTTGAATGAATGAGGCCAAAAAACACAAAAAACCTATTCCGATAGGAAATAGGTTTTAATCTAGATCTTATCTTTCAGAGCAAACGCTCTGCAGGAATTAGCACCTCTCATAAAAAATGATGGTTGCTGGACGTCATCGGGCCTGTCCCTCAGTCTCTCTTGATAAGTTATTTAATTTTTACATAATACAGATAGTATTTTACATTGCCCGTTCTGTCAAATACATTTTTCTCTATTTCGAATTTTTACCGCTTATTTTTTATGAAAACAGAAAGAATATGATCGAAATACACGAGCTCATTTTACTGGCCAGCGCTGCAGTTGCGGTTGAAATCTCTGCAAAGAGGGCTTCCTCTGCCCTACTTCAAAGTTTGAACAACCCATTTGACAATAATTCGAATCTTAAATACTATCTAATAATACTTCTTATGCCTTTTTACTAATTCACTTTATGCTGTCCTGACTTTCTGAACAATGGCCCAAATTTAAAGAAGAGCGGAGCGAACTGGCAATGACAAAAGAACCTGTATATGATGTAGCCATCGTAGGTGCGGGAACGATGGGAATGGCTGCTGGCGCCTTTTTGGCGAAACAGAATGCAAAGACCCTGCTAATTGATGCCTTCGACCCGCCGCACATTAAGGGAAGCCATCACGGGGACACTCGCTTGATCCGGCATGCTTATGGTGAAGGCAGACAATACGTGACGCTTGTGAAGCGTGCCCAGCGATTATGGGAGGAACTCGAACAGCAGACAGGCTACAAAATTTTTGAAAAAACCGGTGTTCTTGGACTTGGCCCGAAAGATTCGCCTTTTCTGCAAGAAACAATCGCGGCTGCTCAGAAATATGATCTCCCTTTGGAAATCTTAAACGGCCAGGAAATCCAAAGCAGGTGGCCTGGTTTTTCGGTGCCGGACCACTTTATTGGGTGCTTTGAAGCAGGATCGGGAATCATTTACAGCGAGGCGGCCATCCGGGCTTACAAGGAAACCGCTCTTAAAAACGGAGCGGACCTTGTCTCCAATACACCAGTGCGGGACATCGACATGAATGATGCAAATGGGATAAAAATTTCGACCGACCATACTGCCTTTTATGCAAAAAAAGTGATCATCACTGCCGGTGCCTGGGCCGCAAAGTTATTGCCGGAGTTAAGCCTTCCGATTCAGCCGACACGCAAAGCCGTCGGCTGGTTTGATGCCCCTTCCGATCTGTACAGCGATGCCCACTTTCCGGCCTTCTTTATCGAGGACGGGGATAAAAAAGCTTATGGTTTCCCTAATTTGAACGGCGCCGGCCTTAAAATCGGCAAATCTGATGGCGGACAGCTGATTGACCCGGACGTGCATACCCAGAACTTCGGACTGTATGAAAGTGATGAAGGCGACTTAAGGCATATGCTTCAAACCTATATGCCTCAAGCAAATGGCACATTGAATCAAGGAAAAACCTGTCTGTATACAAACTCGCGCGACCATGATTTTATCGTTGATTATCATCCAGACCATCCGCAAGTCATTTTTGCCTGCGGCTTTTCGGGGCATGGCTTTAAATTCGGCAGCGTAATGGGAGAAGTATTGAGCCAAATGGCGTTGGAAGGCCAAAGCACCTTTGATATTTCCATCTTCTCTCTCAAGCGATTCAATTAGTGAGTTTTCTTATAGCTAGTACTTAAGGATATAGACAGAAAAAAAAGCACCTCTTATGAGATGCTTTTTTTCCTGATTTAATTTGATGGACGAAGAGAGCCTAAAGAGAATTTGCAACTGTCTTCACCAGTAAACATTTTATTTCCCGGGAAATATACGATATTTTAAAGCCTAAAAACAGTGTATTTCAGCTGGTAAGGATTGCTCAAATCGCTACTCCAGCTGCTCTTCCTCAAGCAGTTTAAACCCTTCAATCATCGTGTCTTCTTCCACTTCGATCAAGATGCAGCGTTTGCCGTTATAATTGACGCCTTTGACGTATCGTAAGTCTTGCGGGCTGATTTTGATTTCCGCGACTTTTGTGTTGATTTTGATCGACTTGGACGCATAGCTTGGCACGACGTGGCTTGCTTTCATTTCGTAGTTTTTGTCTTCCACCACTTGCTGGAAGGCCCTTTCCACTTTTTCGCTACTTACATCTTTGACGCCGCTCGCCTTCAAGACACGTGTCACTTCTACCGTATCCAAAACTGGCGGCTCCTCATCTTCATTCTCAGCTTCTTTTTCCACTTCCAGCATGAGATTGATCTCATCATAGAGACCGGCAAGGGTTCTTGAATCTACTTCTTCTCCGATTACGGCTTTGACGATTTCCTCAAACACCGCTTTGTCTTCCTCGGCGGTCATGATTTCATTGCCGTTTAAGACGTTCTCGATAAACTGGAAATCTGGTTTGTTCGCTTTGCCCGAAGCATAAACGATGTGATGAATGTCCGCGGCATTGTCCGTGAAGCTCGGGAACAAAAATCCGCCAACTGGAGAAGCCAATTTAATGACGGGATCGACCAACACATTTGACTTGAATTCTTTTTCGACAAAGTCAAACACCAGTGAACTTTTCGGCAGTTCAGTCTGGTTCATGCTGCCGAGGATAAACGGCGTGGTATACACTTCATCCCGCATGTCGATTTCCGTTTCATCTGCCTGGCGCTTCGTCGTTTTGAAATACGTTCCGCGAATAAACGTGATGACCATATCTTTTTCATACGGTTTTTCTTCCACCATCTTCAAGGCAATGCGCTGCATATTCGCCTGCCATTCCGCCACATCCTCTGCCTCAAGCCCTTCATACAGGAGCCGCTGCGTATGCTCTGCCTGTTCCTCTTCCTGCGGCTGGAACTTCACTTCAAACAGCTTCACATCGAGTTTTCCGCCCAATACTTTCTTGAAATTGGCAAGAAACAGCTCTTGCTGTTCCCGGTCCAATAAAGAAAACGAGCGGCTTTCTTCGTGAAAAATTTCACTGCTTTCCTGCTGGATGTACACATTGTAAATGTCTGCGATCTTCAATAGATCGGTATCGAGCTTAAATCGTTTGCGGATATCTGCTATATCTTTATTGTTCATCTCAAATTCCAACTCCCTGGGTAGTAAAATCCGTGTTGTGTACAAAAAAAAGAGTGTTCAAAGCTATGGTTCAGCTTTTGACACTCTTATATTATAACAACAAATGAAATGAAGATGATGTCACAATCTGCTTACCGGCTTGTTTCATATGATCGGCGGTGCAATTGATGAACTTGTTCCGCCAGTTCAGGAACCGGTCCTTCCACTTCCGTATCCGTAATCACATCCGGAATGGCCAGATTCCGGACACGGGACGGTGCAGCGCCCATTTCACTTAACCAGCCGGCTAATTGCTCAGAAGAACTGGCGTACACGATTCTGCCCAGGCCGACCCATCCGTGAGCCGCTGCACACATCGGACAATGTTCACCGGAAGTATAGACCGTTGCCTTGCTTCTTTCTTCAGGAGCCAGATTATTTGCTGCCCACCTGGCAATCGAAAACTCGGGATGCTGCGTATGGTCACCGCCGGCCACATGATTATGGTCTTCAAAAAGCACTCCCCCAGCAGCTGACACCAGGACAGAGCCGAATGGTTCGTCTCCTTTTTCCAAAGCCGTTTCCGCGAGTTCCACACAGCGCCGCAGGTGTTTTAAATCGGTTTCGCTGATCATATTTCTGCCTCCTTTATCGCTAACTATCCGAAAGTCCGTTATTTTAGATTTGAGATAGCCTTTGCCTCTACTAATTTTGCATAGGAGCTCTTTGAGAGGAGGAGACTGTCTTTTACAAGATCAAAAAGTCTCATGAGCAAATTCCATTGAGACTTTTTGATATAATTACCTATTAATATTTATTCATTTCCATCATACACAGCTACTAAACGGCCTTGTACTTCTCCGGCTTTTAGCTTTTCAATGCCTTCAGGAATGTCTTCAAATTTAATCTTCGTTAATTTGGGACTCAGTTTGCCTGCCGCCATCAATTCATAAATTTCAGCAATATCCTGAGGCGTCCCTCCCACATTTGCTAATAATCTCTTAGCGCCTGTAATAAATGAAGCCGTATTAATGGTAGTTTCCAGTTTCCCCATGCCTACCAATACGACAGTTCCACCTCTTTTAACTACCTCTAATGCATCTGAAGTGGTATTACCAAATCCGGCGTAATCCACAATTAAGTCTAAGTCTTTGTCTGCTAAATCTTTAATATCGGTTACCACTTCCACTGCTCCGATTTCTTTAGCTAATTCACGCGCTTTCTCGCTCACATCTGCTGCATAGACATTTTTAAATCCTTTTGCAATAGCCGCTTGCAATGCAAATTGACCCAGTCCGCCAATACCAATTAAACCGACTTTCATATCAGGAGTTGCTTGCCCTATATTAAACAAGGCTGAATAGGAAGTCATTCCTGCGTCCGTCGCTGCAGCAGCCATTTCCATTGAAAGCCCATCAGGAACATGAACTAAATCTTCTGCTGGGGCATGAATTTTTGTTCCGAAACCACCATCGTAATGATATCCTGGATTCGTGCCGGATGGTCCGGTTGGACAGATAGCGACCCGATCTCCTACTTTAAAATCCGTGACGCCTTCCCCTACTTCAGAAATTATTCCCGCATTTTCATGGCCCATAATAACTGGCGGATGCATCAATGCCATCCAGCCCTCATCTTCCAGAGTCCCAACATCAGAATGGCATAAACCTACTGCCGCCGTATCAATCACTACACGTCCTGGAGCCGCTTTCGGAACTTCCTGTTCTACGAGCTTAAGTGGTTCATGCGTTTTAGTAAATTGCCAACCTTTCATGCTGTTTCCTCCTCTTAATAAATGTTTGTCAATCCAGCTTAAACATAACAAAGTTATAGATTTTATGCAGACTTTTCACCTTAGGGCCAAAAAATTGGCCCCGGCATTCTCCTGACGGAAAATTACCGGGGCTCTTATATTTCTCTCTTCTTAATACGCCAGTTTATGAATGACTTCCTCGTCGATTAGCCGGCCATCTGCTCTAAATTCCAGCTTTTCATGCAACTGTCTAGCCACTCTGTTTTTCGGCTCAATGCTCGAAAAAGCTTCAATCAGACTACTTTCAAACCATATCCAAAGCGATTTCAACCATCTGCGTAAATGAAGTTTGTCTTTCCTCTTGTGTGGTTTGTTCATGAGTAATCATATGGTCACTTACTGTTAAAATGGTTAATGCGTTAACTCCGGCACTGGCAGCATTCATGTATAGACTTGTCGTTTCCATTTCTTCCGCCAATATGCCCATCTTCGCCCACTTTTCTGTTGCCGTTTCATCCGCATTATAGAAGACATCACTTGATAGTACATTCCCTATATGAACCTTATAATTCTTTTCGTCAGCTGCTTTCTTAGCTTTCTCCAATAGTTCGAAAGACGCTGTAATCGGAAATTGGCCTGGAAGATTCCATTGATGCGCATAATTCGAATTTGTCGCTGCGCCCATAGCAAAGATCAGATCGTATAATTTAATATCCTCTTGCATCGCTCCACATGAACCGATACGAATTAAATTTTTAACCCCAAAAACATTAATCAATTCCCACGAATAGATGGCCATGCTTGGCGCCCCCATGCCGGTACCCATAACAGAAACTTTCTTCCCTTTATATTCACCTGTATACCCCAGCATTCCTCTGACCTCATTAAAAAGAACAGGATTGTCTAAAAAGGTTTCCGCTATAAACCTGGCACGATAAGGATCTCCTGGCAAAAGGATCGTTTCGGCTATTTCTACTCCGTTTGGCTTAATATGCGGTGTTTCTTTTAATTCATTATTGTTCATTTTATTCTCTCCTTAAAGTTTTATAGTCTTACCATACACGGTTCACTATCTTTTGGAAATTCTACGTTAGTTTAATTTTTCTGGAGCTGGCTTCTATAGTAAGTCCTATTAAAATAGCCTGTGTCACTTACAGCGTATATTCTCCAAAACGATCAATCTACTTTAGTAAAGAGGTTAGTAGCTGATGCATTAGTATAAATGCTGAACAGAAAAGTATTTAGTTTCGATTATACGGACGTTAATTATTTCAACTTGATTGAGTAAATTCCTTACCCTATCTTACGAATAAGTTACACGCTTACTTTTCGTAAGTCATATTACTTGCAAACTTGCTTAAATAATTTAATATAAACAAGGGAGTTTGATACCCTTAGGAGGATTTTATTATGACATTCGAAGCAAAAGATCACCGAACACCTGAACACAAAATTGCAGACTTATTTTTAAATCGTTGGTCTCCACGTTCTTACGCTGACAAACCAGTAGCGGACGACGTATTGAATAGACTATTCGAAGCAGCTCGTTGGGCACCTTCTTCAGGCAACAACCAACCTTGGCGCTTCATCGTTGCTAAAACAGAAGCTGACCTTGAAAAATTCTATCCAATCTTGATGGAAGGAAACTTGGCATGGGCTAAAAACGCACCAGTATTAGCAATATTAGTTTCTGATAACACAAAAGGTTCAAATGAATTTGATGCCGGCACAGCTTGGGGATTCCTGTCATTACAAGCAGCTAAAGAAGGCTTAATCACTCACCCAATGAGCGGTATTTACAAAGATGTGGCGAAGGAAGCATTAAATATTCCTGAAAACTTCGATGTACAATTAGCAATCGCAATCGGTTACAAAGGTGAAAAAGAACTGCTTTCTCCCGAATTACAAGAACGCGAAACACCATCAGGTCGCCGCTCATTAGATGAAATTTTATTTGAAGGTTCTTTTAAATAATCTCTTAAACAAGCCGTTCAGTTATTAAACTGAACGGCTTGTTTTATAAATCTCATTTACTTATGGTACGGTTCACCATAACGTTGGAATAGGGTAAAACATTAACCTTAGTCAAAAGGCAGTGTGGATGTAGAATGTAGCTATCTACGAACATACTGTCTTCAATTTATTGATATCTATGGGTTTGTTATTTCAAACTGTTTAGCGCAAGGGTACCGATACAATCAGCGGTGAGTGTAATTCTTATTAGAGTTCTTACTAAGTTATTACCTGCTTCACTATCCGCATTAATCTTCAGTAGACGAAGATTAGTTTCATCTTCATTTTCTAGGGTTGCAATCATCTCTTTAGTTATTCTATAAAATCTGGGTGTTGTTCTAAACATATACTTATTTACGTAATTCTACTAGTAAAAGGTTTAGATTCTATAGGACAAGATCCCTATCCCTATTCATCTGTGAAGTCATTATTGTCTACAAATCTAATGACATGACAAAATGGTAAGAATAACTTTCTTCTGATATAAAAGGTTGGGAAGTAACCGTTAAGCGAACAAAACATGAACGGCTCACACATAATGAAGAGAGAAGTGGGGGTCGAATCCTTCATATAAGATAACGCCCATGTCCTCTTAAGTAGTGAGTACCTAGATTTCCTATGGTGATACGAATGTTATATACTGATTAAACATACTTTATGACTTTACTATGATGTTCGGAGGAGATCTCATGATGTTCGAAAACAAAGTAGTGATTGTTAATGGTGGAACGGATGGAATTGGTAAGGAAGTGGTTCGTTTCTTTTGTAAAGAAGGGGCTACCGTTCATTTTACTGGAAGAGATCGTAACAAAGGCTCTCAGGTAGAGAATGAATGCAACGGGAAGGCTCATTTTTACCAAGTCCATAACGAAAACGTGGAAGAAATCGAAAGCTTTTTTAAAGCACTTGAAAATGATGGACATAATGTTGATATTCTATTTAACAATGCTGGTATTCTGTCTACAGGAATGGGGCCATTGTCTCGAGTAAAGCTAGATGACTGGAATCATTTAATTGCTGTCAATCAAACGGCTATCTTCGCCTACATGAAATATTCATTAGTCGTGATGAGTAAGCAACGAAATGGAGTCATTATTAATAATGCAGCCATCCTTGGAAACGATAAGGTTAATCCTATGCTACCAGCTTATAGCGGGACAAAAGCAGCAGTTGTCGCGATGACTCAAAGCACGGCACTGCGCTTTGCTAACCTAGGAATCCGCGTAAATTGCATATCTCCCGGCCCTACAGAAACCGACCTAGCCATTAATGCATATGGCGGAATAGAGAATTATGAAAAACAATCAAAGGGACACCCTAGAGGAAGTTACGGGAAACCAAGTGAGATTGCAGAAGTCGTTCTATTCTTAGCTTCAGACAAAGCATCCTATATAAACGGTGCAGAAATAGTCGTAGATGGCGGCTACTCATTAAAATAAGTGGATTTAGGGGACAGGGACTTTGTTTTAAGACAAAGTCCCTGTCCCCTTGTCATGCTACTATGATTGGCCTTGACTTTAGGATAGCGTCTATATATGGGTCTAGCATATTTTCTATATAAGCTGGATGGTCTCTTCTCAGGAACAAAAGAACCAATCGGAAAATCGCCTTAAACCGTTAAATTCTGAAATAACGGAAGCTGATACTTCACCTGTTGATTATGATTCTATACAACGATTATTAGGTGATTTTCAAGGTTCTCTCTCACTAGTTGAACCTGAAAAACAGAAGGTACTGCTCCGATTCATCATTAAAGATATCCGTATAAGCTTAGAAGCACCACGTGGTATTGGCCGTCATATTACAAGGATCAACCTTTTCTTTGATTTCACAATGGAGTCTATGGAAGATTGCTTTGAATTACTGAAAAAGATATATCACGACCTCGGACAGCAGCTAAGTATTTGGTCAATAAGCTCTATTTCAGCTAATAAATACAAAAGGGACCTGCTAGAGTCCCTTAATGGTTTTCCTTTATTTATGATAAGGCTCACCCTTCATGATCCGAAACGCCCGGTACACCTGCTCCACCAAAATCAGCTTCATCAGCTGATGAGGAAACGTCATTTTGGAGAACGACAATTTCTCATCCGCCCGCTTCAATACCTCATCATGGAGGCCAAGCGACCCGCCGATGACAAAGACGATTTTGCTGCGGCCGTAAGTCATCAATGATTCGATGTCTTTCGCAAGCTGTTCGGAAGTTTTCATCTTCCCGTCAATTGCCAGGGCGATAACGTAAGCATCCGGAGAAACTTTTGCCAGGATCCGGTCGGCTTCTTTCTTCTTCACAATCTCCATATCCGCATCGCTTAATTGTTCCGGCGCTTTCTCATCCGCCACTTCAATTTCATTGATTTTTGCGTAGCTTCCAAGCCGCTTCGTGTACTCTTCTATCCCCGATTTCAAATATTTCTCTTTTAGTTTCCCAACACTGATAATTGAGATATTCACAACTTATCCCCCTTT
This sequence comes from Planococcus sp. 1R117A, assembly GCF_051417975.1. Taxonomy (NCBI): domain Bacteria; kingdom Bacillati; phylum Bacillota; class Bacilli; order Caryophanales; family Caryophanaceae; genus Planococcus; species Planococcus sp. 1R117A. The sequence goes on from NZ_JBPRLO010000001.1 coordinate 1,112,471, forward strand.
ACACAATATTTACAAACAAGTTACCCACAGATGTTATGCACATATCCACAGACCTTTCTACATCTTGTGCCCGCTCATTCGTTCGCCACAAGATACATCGCAGCTTCTTCACAGTAATCGCATTTTGTGGATAACTTTTCTTGTTCTGATAATTCAGTAAGAATAGGATAGCTTTTCGTCTCGGCCACAAACATGTCAAGTCCATGCTCCACATGGGTTTTACAGCATTTTATCTTCATTTTTTCCGCCCCTTTCGATTTCCGAATATTCCACACAGTTATGCACAATTTATTCACCTTTATCCACAACCTATTTTAACAGAAGTGAAACGTTCCGAATAGCGAAGCTTCTGGAGACCTGTGGATAGTTAGTAACTTCAATAAATTCAAAAAGTTATCCACATGTCATTTTTCTGCTTTCCCGAACAATAGCTGTTATTTGTTAAGTCTAACTTCATAAATATTACAATAGTGTTACACAAGAAATTCCTTATTTTCCGCTTGAATTTCATGGCTTCTAAAGAAGTGATTGATACCCTTTTTAGGAAGCCATCAATAGAACCTTCCTTCTTTAATTCCAAATAACTTTTAAAAGAAAGAGCGGATAGCGGCAACTCCAGCGGGAATAGAGGGCCAAGCGAGACCCCGGAGGACGTAAGTCCGAGGAGGCTTGCGGTCCTCTCGCGGAAAGCGTCCGCTAGGAGCGATTTCTTTAGCTACAATCCCATTCAATAAAAAACCACAAAACGCCTATAAGCGTCTTGTGGTCTCTGCTGTTCTTCTTAAACTTCCGGAGGCGGCGCTCCCATAGCTGCCCAATCCTCTTTCGCCGGCCCGTATAACCCCGGTACCTTCAATCCTGCCTGGCGCATCAGCACCGTCATCTGGCCGCGATGATGAATCTGGTGTGTAAACAATACCTTCAGAATCGTTTCAACGCTCCACATCTCCCCGTACATATCATGTTCTTCTTTCAGGGTTTCATCCGTCCAGTTTTCCTTCATCGCCGTCACCATCGATTGATTCGAAAAACGGTAAGCTTCTGCAATTTCTTCAGCTGTATCCGGAGCAGGCGTGCCGAATTTAGCTGCTGAAAATGCCAGCCCTGTATGGCTCATCATCTCATCTAACGTCGTCACCAGATGCCAGCCCAATCGGCCAAGCGTCCGGAAACCGTCCGCTACTTGCTGCTGGAGCGATTCATCTGTCAAAGCATCGAGTATTTTCTGGGTCGATTCCGCTTCATGCTGCCATTCCTTCAAAAAATCTTCTAAATCAATGAACATACTATCCCTCCTGTCTTTCATTGCATTTACCTAATTCGTGAAAAGAGCCGTTTTTCCTGCACAAAAAAACAGATCCGGAAGCTTTCGCCTCGGGTCTGCTCTCAAAATTAGGTCTGTTATATTTCATTCTTGGTATTAATCATTTAACTGATTGTAGTGAAAGGCGGCGAGGGCAAACATTGTGCTCCTGCATCGCTGCGCTAGCTTCGTCGCAAACGAATCATGCAAAAGTACTTTTGCACAATTCGCTTCCTGCGGGAAAAGCGTGTCCAGGTGAGACCCTGCAGGAGCTTGCGACGAGGAGGCTCACGGACCGCCCGCGGAAAGCGTCCGCCTGAAACGGAAATCAACACACTTATTTAACTATACTTAAAATTTACAACGCTGAGTTATCAACAAGCTCTAACTCAAAATCCATCAATTTACCATTGCGATAGGCTTTGACAGCTAAAGTATCGCCGATTTTTTTCTCGTTGTATAAATGCTGGCGCAATTCAATAATGTCGCCAACTGGCTCGCCGTCCATCTCAACAATGACGTCAAACTGCTGCATGCCCGCTTTTGCTGCTGCTGAGCCCTCTACAACCGAGTTGACGACAACTCCTTCCCTAACATCATCTGGAAGGTTCAACGTCTCCTGGCGCTGCGCCTGTGGCACTTGAATGAGGTCGAGCAATGTAATACCCATCGCCGGGCGGATCATCTCGCCATTTTGTTCAATCGACTTAAGGACCGGCAACGCTGAATTGATTGGAATCGCAAAACCGATTCCTTCTACTGCATCCGTCGCGATTTTCATGGAGTTGATGCCGATCAGCTGTCCGGCCAAATTCACAAGTGCACCGCCGCTGTTTCCTGGGTTGATGGCGGCATCCGTCTGAAGAACTTCAGCTTGCCAGTCGGGCTGGCCATTGCCATCCAAATCCACTGGTACAGCACGGTCTGTCCCCGATACGACTCCCGTTGTTACAGAACCCGAAAAATCAAGGCCAAGCGGGTTTCCGATGGCAATCACCGTTTCCCCTCGTTTTAAGGCATCTGAATCTCCGATTTCCGCCACATCCGGCACTTTGGAACTGTCCATTTCAAGTACAGCAAGGTCGGTCCAAATATCGCTGCCGACAAGCGTCGCTTCCGCTTTTGAACCGTCCGCAAGCGTCAATTCGATGCCATTGGCTCCATCAATGACATGGTGGTTCGTCACAACGTACGCTGTCCCGCCTTCATTTTTGTAAATGACGCCGGAGCCGGTCCCAACAGCTTGTTCCTGTCCGGGAGCCTGTGACCAGAAATCATTTGTCTCTTGCAGGTTCGTCACCCCGACCACTGCATCTGCCACACTTTCAACGGCTTGGGTTACATCCGTCGTGATGTCCACCGAAGCGGTGGCTGACTGGCGGTCCGTTTCCACAACTTCCGTGCCTGTTGCTGCATCATTCCCAGGAGTCAGCCCTGGAATGGAATAAAACAGCAGCCAAACTAAAAGAGCCCCAATGGCCACTCCAGCTAAGCCTGCTAAAAAAGTGCCTGCACGGTTCGGCTTTCGCCGGCCATCCGGCGCCTGATTGTTATAATAGCCCATTTTGCCTTTCATCCTCTCTTCTCTTTTCCTATACTCTTATATAGCCTTAGTTTAAGAATACGAAACAGACAATTCAAGTGGAAATCCGGCGGTAATAAAGCCATGAAAATAAGCCGGAAGCATTGCCGCTCCCGGCTTTTCATCAATTAAACGATCACCAATTCAGTTGGGACATTGGCGTCAGTGTCCAATAAATCGACATATTCTCCGACAATGATCCCTTTGGTTTGCAGCGTTTGTTCAACGCTCATACGCGCCAGGTCTTTCATGTTATTGTCTTTGCTGAGATGCGACAGGTAAATGCGTGTCGGCTTTTCCGCCATGACTTCACTCATTGCCACTGCCGCATCTTCATTTGAAACGTGCCCGACATCGCTCAGGATCCGCCGTTTAACCGACCAAGGATAACGGCCCATCTGCAGCATGCCGACGTCATGGTTGCTTTCAAACACATAAGCATCAGCTGCTTGGATAACACCTTTCATCCGGTCGCTGACATAGCCCGTATCGGTGATGAGCGCAAGCTTTCGGCCGTTCTCATGGAACACATAGAACATGGGGTCGGCTGCGTCATGGGATACCGCAAAAGATTCAATATTAAGCGATCCAAATGCTTTTACGGTATCCATGTCAAAATGGAAGCGCTGCTCCACTGGTATGGCACCGACAAGTCCGTCCATAGCCAGCCAGGTTTTCGCATTGGCATAGACTGGTACTTTGTGTTTCCGCGCTACAATCCCCAGGCCTTTGATATGGTCACTATGCTCATGCGTCACCAGAATGCCGTCCAGGTCACCCATTTTTTTGCCAATGGATGCAAACAATTCTTCCATTTTGCGGCCGCTGAGGCCTGCATCGACTAAAAATGAATGCTGATCGTTTTCTATATAAATAGCATTGCCGCTTGAGCCGCTTGCTAATACACTAAACCGCATACTAAAATCTCCTTATTGTGTAACTTCTGTTTGTTCTTTAATTTCAATGATGTCTCCTTTTACCGCATTTACAAAAAATTCTTCTGTTTTCCCGTCTTCGAATGTCGCTTTAATGTGCCAAGTCGGAAGGAACATCTGGGTGTTTTCCGAGACGGTCACATATTCGGAATAACCGAGCTCCGCGGAATCGACATTCGTGTTGGATGGAAGCAGTCTTTTTTGGTAAAGGTTGTGAATCGCTTGAATAGGAGAAATCAAAGCTTTCTGCTGTTCGCCCTCGACGACATTCTCATAGATGGTCTGTTCATATTGCGTAACTTCTCCGTTTTCATTCCAGTAGACGGTCAAACTCCCGTTATCGCTGTAGAACAAAGGCTTGCCATTGATTTTCTGGGTGAATACAGCTTTTCTGTCTTGCTCTGAAATTTCCCACAGGGCATACTGCTCTCCTTCGTAGATGGTTTCTTCTACAAATTCCTGAAGTGTTTCTGAGCTTGCTTTGCCATTCAATGGGATGGGCTCCGTAAAAGTGGCTGACAAAAATCTATCATTTCTATTGTTCTTTTTTAAGTCTACACCCGGAACATCGGTTGCGACAAATGTTTTCATCGTTCCGGTGACATAAGGCAAAGCTTCTACTTCTTTCGGCAAATCGGAATAAGTGATGGATTCAGCTTCCAGCTTTTCCTCATTGGAAGACTCAGAAAGGAAATCTACACTTTCCGCTTCTTTGTAGCGGTCTAAATACAAGGAATATAAAAAAACATTCAGTATGGCAAAGACGATGATGAAAATGGATTTGGTTTTATTCCAATCCAACTTGTCCACCTCCCAGCTGTTCTTCCGATAAGCGGATCCAGGTTTCGTCGGCTTTAAAGTACCAGGCTGGCTGTAAGTTCAATAGCCGTTCCGGATCTTTTTCATCCCGTGTCAGTTCGTAGCCATGAACAATGTCCGTAATTTTGGTTAAATCCTGCTCTTTCAGGTGGGTAATGGCGTGTAGCACAGCCGCCCCTGAAGGCAAAGTCATGGTTCCAGTCTCTCCCCATGATTCGAGGACATAATACGGGCGTCTATAGCGGAATACCTGCTCCGTCTCTTCGTCAATTCCCCATACCAGTTCCAGATTGGTAGAGAAAGTCGAGCTGAATACCGGCAAGCTGTCCAGGTAAAGACGGTAATCGATTTTCTGATTGAGCGGTTCCATTCCAAAATAACGGTAATCATTGGTCCAGCCGCTATGGCCATTGATAAAATCAACCGTTTTAAATATCAATTCAGACGGTATGGCTGGATCCTGTGTTTCCGCTTTCGGCTGAACATAACTGATGCTTTTCTTGTTTCTGTCAACACTCATCAAGGCATCTGATTCATCGCTGTATTCCTCATTCATCAAATCGCCGGTCGACTCCACACTGCCCGGATCTTCAAACAGCCCATCAACGAATTTCTGGCTGTCAATGTCTTCCTGCAGGTATCTATAAGTCGCTACCTCGAGCGGATTTTCCGGTACATATATCGGCAAAGTCCCAATTTTTTCATCTGTGATATAAGTGTCGTAGTTAAACGCCGGTTCTACAATCTGTGATTGAAATTGCTCTAATTCAGTAGCCGAGACGCTAGCCTGATGGACACGCCCGGATTTTGTATTAATAAAATAAAGAGTTAAATCTGTATTTTCCGCTTTGTCCCATTCAATTACCAGCCGGTCAAACGAAGCTTCCGGGATACTGTCATCCACAATCTCCATCATGCTGTCGAATACCGGGAATGGCACTTGGCCCGGATAATACAGAACGGCACGGTTAGGGTCATGCATATACGATTTCAAATTTTTTGCCGGTGCTTCTTTGTCAATCTCCACGATGCCATGGATTTGCCATTGCTTCATCGCATCCAACAGCAAATCGACTTGCTCTTGTTTCGTCGTGCCGGTGACCACATCGCTGAAATGATACAGCGCTTTGCTTGGCTGCACCACTTGGTCCACCGTTTTCGTTTCCCCGAGGGCTACTTCAATAGCCGGCGTCGTTTCAATTCGTTCAAAACTCGGAGTAAATGTCCAAATGACAAAAGTTAGAACAAGACTGAGAACAATCAGCAAAAACAAGGCAATTGATTTGATGTGCTCAATGTATTTCATTCCCATTCACCTCCGTCGTCTTCTTCAAACGGCAGTGTGAAGAAAATGGTGGTCCCTTTGCCGTATTGGCTTTCAGCCCAGATATGGCCGCCATGTGCATTGATCATTTCTTTTGAAATGGCCAGTCCAAGGCCGGTGCCTCCCATCGCCCGCGAACGTGCACGGTCGACCCGGTAAAAACGGTCGAAAATCTTATCGACGTTTTCTTTTGGAATCCCCATGCCCTGGTCAATAATGCGGATGAGAATAAAGCCGTCTTCAACGGTCATGGCAAATTGGATTTTGCCGCCTTCCGGAGAATACTTGAGCGCATTGGAAATGATATTATCGATTACTTGCGTCAATTTATCCGGATCGATTTCCACAAAATACTGCTCTTTCGGCAGCTCCCGTTCGAAATAGACATTTTGGGACTTCGACATCTCAAAGCGGTCGATGATCCGGTTGAAAAACACATTGAATTCGATCATTTCCTTATTTATTTCGGTTTCGCTTGAATCCATCTTCGATAATTTCAGCAAGTCATTGACCAGCCGGATCATGCGTTCCGTTTCGGTTTGTGTAACATTCAAAAACGTCGGCGCGAGCTCCTGGTCCTGCCAAGCTCCATCTGCAAGCGCTTCTAGATAACTTCTCATTGTCGTTAACGGCGTCCGCAATTCATGCGACACGTTAGCCACGAATTCCCGGCGTTCCATATCGATTTTTTCCTGTTCGGTATTGTCGTGCAAAACAGCGATGACGCCATTGACAAACCCGGTTTCTTTTTGGATCACGGAAAAGCTTACCCGAAGAAGCGCGCTTTCTTCATACGTGCTTAAATCAAGCGTGATGGCCTCTTTTAGATGGATCAGGTCTTCAAAAGTATATTCCGTATCCAATCCTAAAACCGATGTAATGGGCCGGTTTATAACCGTTTCACGTGAAACATTTAAAAGCCGGAGTCCGGGGTCGTTGATCAGGATAACGCGCCCTCTTCTATCAGTCGACAGCACCCCGTCTGTCATATTGGCAAGGACTGACGCCAACTTCCGGCGTTCGCTTTCCGTAGACTGCTGGGATTCCTGCAAACGGTTTGTCAGGTTGTTAAAGGATTTCGCCAGCTGGCCGATCTCATCGTCTCCATAGACGCGGACCTTCCGTGAAAAATTCCCTCTCGCCATGGCCTGAGCCTGCCGCCGCATATCGGAAATCGGTTTGGAAATCGTCTGTGCCACCAACACTCCTAACACTGCGGTTACCGCCAAAGCGATGGCCGTACCAACTGCAAGGATCGAATTGATGTCATCCATCTGGTCGTATACATTTTCGATATCCGCTTCCATATACAAGGTGCCAAGCACTTCGCCGCCTTCTGCCATAATCGGCTGCGTCCGGACCCATACGCGATTTTTCTGCGAATTGACTTTGGTCCTGTCTTCGACCGTTTCTCCTACCATTGACTGCATCACCAATTCATCGGTCGACCGCTGGCCAACAAGCGACTGGTTGTCGACTGCCGAAGAAGCTAAAATCCGATGGCGGGAGTCGATCACACGAATTTCATCAATGTCTTCGGATTTAAACCCGTAAAGGACCGATCGCAGGCTTTGCTCAAGTGTCAAATCCTCGTCGGTCCGCGTCTTTATCATTTCTTCCCTGACACTAAATTCCACGATGTTCATGCGCTCTGTAATCGAATCTTTAAAGTTATCGATGAGCGTCTCTTCCAGCTGTTGAGCAAAATAAAGGCCGATGATCTGCATCGCCAGCAATATCAACAAAATATAAATCAATACAAACTTCACATGAATTGATTTAAAGAAGCTTACTTTTTGCATTCGACCTACTCCTGTTCAGGATTCCGCAAGTAATACCCTACACCTCTGCGGGTTACAATCCATGCCGGGTGGCTCGGATTGTCTTCGATTTTTTCACGGAGGCGGCGGATCGTTACATCGACTGTCCGCACATCCCCGAAATAATCATAGCCCCACACTGTTTGAAGCAAATGTTCACGGGTCATCACTTGTCCGATGTGTTTGCCAAGATAATGGAGCAATTCAAACTCGCGGTGAGTCAATTCAATGGTTTCATCGCGCTTTTGCACCAAATAAGCGTCCGGTTGGATCGTCAATGAACCTACTTGGATATCATTTGAATTTGGCCCTTCTTCTTCAAGCGGCACCACGTTCTGGCGGCGCAAATTCGCTTTCACGCGGGCAATCAGTTCACGCGTGGAAAATGGTTTCGTCACGTAATCATCTGCTCCAAGCTCCAAGCCTAGTACTTTATCGATTTCTGAGTCTTTTGCCGTCAGCATGATAATCGGAAAATCAAATTTCTTGCGGATTTCACGGCATACTTCCATGCCATCACGGTTCGGCAGCATAATATCAAGAAGCATTAAATCAGGCTGGATTTCTTCAGCGATTTTGATGGCATCGTCTCCATCATAGGCACATACGACATTAAAGCCTTCTTTCTTTAAATTAAATTGCAGAATATCTGCAATCGGTTTTTCATCGTCCACAACCAAAATTGTTTTACTCATTGTTTTTTCCCCCTTATTATTCCATCGTTTTTTGGTGGAATTCCCTCCGAAATACATTCTTATCTACCATTACTTTATCACTGTTTTGAAGGTTTCGCACCTCTCACTTCCTGTGCATTATTTCCCGGGAAATAATCAGTGGATAATCGAAAAAGACCGGCCTATAGTAGAGGCCGATCTTTTGGGCATTTAATTTATATATTTCAAGGGGTCTTGTGTTACACCATTTAAAGATACTTCAAAATGCAGATGGACGCCAGTAGAACGACCTGTATTGCCCATATCGCCCAGTTTCGTTCCTTGAGGAACCACTTCCCCCACTTTTACATCAATAGAAGAAAGATGGGCATAGATGGTTTCATAGCCATTCTGATGATCTACGATGACCCGGTTCCCGAAAGTGCCCGCGGCTCCGGCTGCTTTGACAATGCCATGGTCTGCGGACTTAATGGCAGGGCCGCTTGGGTGTGCAATGTCGATGCCATTATGCAGCCTGCCCCAGCGTTGGCCCCTTTTGCTGGTAATCCGGCCGCCTTCTGCCGGCCACATAAATGTTCCAGCACCGACTGACGGAGGCTCCATCGTGCCGTTCAGCACGATGTGGTCAATCGGCTGCAGCGTCGCTTGTTCGTTCAAGACGGTATGCGAGACCTGCTCGCCGTTCACGGTTTCAACTTCCGCTGTGACATGCTTTCTGCCATTTTTTCCTTGCTGCTTGAGTTTGCTTTGCCCCTTCAATAAAGTCGGATCATCCGTTTGCAGCGACTTATGGGGAATCAAAGCAATCTGCTTTTGTTGTTTTTTGACTTGCACCGTCACCAACGGACCGGCTTCGGAGACATTCAGCTGTGTGCCCGGAGCCATTTTTCCCAGATCAATGCCTGGATTCAAGGCTGTCAGCTCTTCCAGCTCCATACCGAAAATAGCGGCTAGCTCTTCTGCTTTGTCACCTTCATGAACTGTGTAAGAACGTTCGCCTGTAAGCAGATATTTTGCAGCTTGTTCAGGCTGCATAACAAGCGATGGTTTTGTTTGATTTGCGGCTCCCGACAAGTTTTCCGCAATCGTCAGGCTAAGGATGTTCGCCTGCCCCGGCTGCAGTTCCGGCAATGCCTCATTGATGCCTTTTCGCTGCTCCCAGGCGGCTAGCTCTTCGGGGGTTGCGTATGCCAGTTTCACTTGGCGGATCATCTCGTCATAAGCAGCCTGATCTTTCACTTGCACTGTTTCACGGCCATTGATTGATAAAGCGAATGCAGAAGCTTTAATTTCCACTTCTGCCGCCGCTTGCGCCATCGCTTCCTCTTCGTGAGGAAGATTCCGTTCAAATACTTGTTCTTCCACCATGCTGAAGTCTTTGTCCACTTCCAGTTTCAAGTCGGCAAACTGCGGCTGAAGCTGGCTGATTTTTTCGTCTACCATAGCTTCCACGGCCTGCTGGTCAGAGACCGTGCTGACATACTGCCCTTCATTATATAGATGATAAATCGGCTGAAGATTGCGGTCATCCTCCGATGTGGCAAATACAGGGGTAAAGCTGAGTCCTGTCAGCAGCAGCGCCGATGCAGCACCTGCTTTTAAAAAAGCCAGGCCTGCCCCTGGCTGTTGAATGTTTTTCATAATTTCATCTGTAACTCCTTTTATTCCTATGTAAAGCTCTGCAGCTTTCGTCTGTTTGAATGAATCTTTCTCACTCTAGCACAATCCCCTTTCAAATTTAGCCGGTTTTAGCGTCTGTAATCCAACTGACTCATTCTTGCCAAATCCTTCTATAAAGCTGAGAACAGCATGCAAATATCATTGGTTTTTACATGCTGAAAGTAATAACTGCTATTTTTGAAAAACGAAATAATCGGTCATTTTCATCACAGAAGCGTAATAATTGTCATAAAACTTCTAATAAAAGCGATAAAGATGTGTCATTTTTGTTAAAAAAGTAGAAAAACAACAGAAAAAGAGCCGAAACCAACTCGTTTCAGCTCTTTGCATTCAATTATTCAGTTTCTTTTTATCGCCAAACGCTTGTGACGATATTCGTCTGGTTGCGGTCAGGACCGACAGAGAAGATGGAAATCTGTACACCTGTCAGCTGTGCAATGCGCTCTAGGTAATGGCGCGCGTTTTCAGGAAGTTCATCCAATGATTTGCAGCCTGTTACGTCTTCTGACCAGCCTGGAAGCTCTTCATATACCGGCTCACATTCAGCTAGCATACGCAGGTTTGCTGGGTATTCTGTGATCAGTTCACCATTGTGGCGGTAAGCCGTACAGATTTTCACTGTCTCAAGGCCGCTCAATACGTCAATCGAGTTGACTGTCAAATCTGTCAGACCGCTGACGCGTCTTGCATGGCGGACAACGACACTGTCGAACCAGCCGATTCGGCGTGGGCGTCCTGTAGTCGTACCGTATTCCTTGCCGACTTCACGAATCTGGTTGCCCACTTCATCAAATAACTCAGTTGGGAACGGGCCGTCTCCAACACGTGACGTGTAAGCTTTGCAGACACCGATTACGTGCTGGATTGTTGTCGGGCCGACTCCGGCACCGATTGTCACTCCGCCTGCTACCGGGTTGGATGAGGTTACAAAAGGATATGTACCTTGGTCGATATCCAGCATAACGCCTTGTGCACCTTCAAAAAGAACACGGCGACCGTGGTCGATGGCGTCGTTCAATACTTTAGATGTATCCGTTACATACTTTGCGATTTCCTGTCCGTATGCAAAGTATTCTTCCATGATTTCTTCAACAGTAAAGCCGTCTGTTTCATAAAACTTCTCGAACATCCGGTTTTTCTCATTTAAATTCATGCGAAGTTTTTCTTCGAACACGACATGGTCTAGAAGATCGGCCATGCGAATGCCGACACGTGCTGCTTTGTCCATATAAGCAGGCCCGATGCCTTTGCCAGTTGTTCCGATTTTGTTTGCTCCGCGTCTTGCTTCTTCCACTTCATCCTGCTTGATGTGGTATGGCAGAATAACATGCGCCCGGTTGGATATACGCAAGTTCTCTGTAGTGACTCCTCGTGCATGCAGCGCTTTAAGTTCTGTTACAAGCGCTTTCGGATCGACAACCATGCCGTTTCCGATTACTGAAATCTTGTCTTTATAGAAAATCCCTGACGGAATCAAATGCAGTTTATACGTTTCGCCGCCAAAAATGATAGTATGGCCGGCATTGTTTCCGCCTTGGTAACGCGCAATTACTTCTGCGTGTTCTGATAGAAAATCCGTGATTTTCCCTTTTCCTTCGTCTCCCCATTGCGTTCCTACTACTACGACTGATGTCATCGTCCGCACCTCCGTTAGGCTTATGCCCTATCTCAAACAGTCTTCATTGTACCAACGAAAATGCCTTTCGTCAATATAAAACATGAAAAAACACGAACGTAAGAATGCATTTATGCATTCAACGTTCGTGTTTAGAAATCTCCGCCAGATTCATGCTGGCTCCAGTCAATGGTGACGAATTTATTGTATTCTTTCACAAACGCCAGTTTAACGGTGCCGGTTGGGCCGTTCCGCTGCTTGGCGATAATGATTTCGATCATGTTTTGGTCTTCAGTTTCTTTGTCGTAATAATCTTCCCGGTATAAGAAGGAAACGATATCGGCATCTTGCTCGATACTTCCCGATTCCCGTAAATCCGACATCATTGGCCGCTTGTCCTGGCGCTGTTCCACTCCACGGGACAGCTGGGACAATGCAATGACCGGCACTTCAAGTTCACGCGCCAATCCTTTCAAGGAACGGGAAATATCCGAGACTTCCTGCTGGCGGTTCTCACCGGAGCGTCCCGGTCCTTGTATTAGCTGCAAATAATCAATCATGATCATGCCAAGGCCGTATTCCTGTTTCAAGCGCCGGCATTTCGCCCGGATATCATTGACCCGGATACCCGGCGTATCGTCGATGAAAATCCCTGCGTTTGACAGGCTTCCCATCGCCATTGTCAATTTGCGCCAATCTTCATTCTGGAGCGCTCCAGTCCGCATGATTTGTGCATCGATATTTCCTTCTGCACAAAGCATACGCATGACCAGCTGTTCAGCGCCCATTTCCAGACTGAAGATCGCGACGTTTTCATCGGTTTTTGTTGCGACGTTCTGCGCTACGTTCAATGCAAAAGCGGTCTTACCGACAGATGGCCGTGCAGCCACGATAATCAGGTCGTTTCGCTGAAATCCCGCTGTTATCTTGTCCAGGTCCTTAAAGCCCGTAGGAATGCCTGTAACGTCTCCTTTGCGGGTATGCAGCAATTCGATATTGTCATAAGTTTTGACTAAGACATCTTTGATATGAATAAAGTCGCCGGCATTTTTTCTGCTCGACACTTCCATCATTTTCTTTTCTGCTTCGGCAAGCAATGCTTCCACTTCATCTTCGCGTGTAAATCCGTCTTCCACAATGGAAGTCGCTACACGGATGAGCCGCCGCAGAAGCGCTTTTTCCTCAACAATATGGGCATAATGCGCCACGTTGGCAGCAGTCGGAACCGCATTGGCAATTTCCGTCAAATACGATAAACCGCCGACGTCTTCCAATTCTTTTTTGGCAGAGAGTTCTTCTGTTACGGTAACAACATCAATCGCTTTGCCATGATCCGATAAAGTTACCATGGTCTGGAAGATTTTTTGATGGGCGATGCGGTAAAAATCTTCCGGCATGACAATTTCCGCCACGGAAATCAGCGATTGCGGTTCTAAAAAGATGGCCCCAATTACCGACTGCTCGGCTTCATGGTTATGCGGAGGGACACGATCTATGGTTTCGTTCATTTGGTTCATAGGCTTACGCTTCTTCTGTTACATGGACTTTAAGCGTAGCTGTTACATCCTGGTGCAATTTAACCGGAATGTTTGTGTAGCCAAGAGTGCGGATAGCATCATCCAATTCCATTTTGCGTTTATCCAGCTTGATGCCATGTGCTTTTTCAAGTGCTGTTGCTACTTGTTTGGTTGTAATAGAGCCGAATAAACGGCCGGCTTCACCAGACTTCGCTTTCAATTCAATTGTCAGGCCTTCAAGTTTTTCTTTCAGCTTTTTCGCATCTTCAAGCTCTTGAGCCGCTTCTTTTTCCTCTTTTTTCTTTTGGCCGGCCAGCTGGCTGATAGCCGCTTGATCCGCTTCTTTCGCCAAGTTATTTTTCAGCAAAAAGTTATGCGCGTAGCCATCCGCCACGTTCTTCACTTCGCCTTTTTTGCCTTTTCCTTTTACGTCTTTTAAGAATATTACTTTCATTCTATTTTTCCTCCCTCATACTGTTCCGTTATCGCTTCTTTTAGTTGTTCAATCGCTTCTTCAATCGTTGTGCCGGGCATCTGGGTTGCAGCATTTGTTAAGTGGCCGCCGCCTCCAAGATTTTCCATAACGATTTGCACGTTTACTTCGCCGAGTGAACGGGCCGAGATGCCAATGCCGCCTTCTGAACGCTCTGCAACCACGAACGACGCATTGACGTCTTTCATTGTTAACAGAATATCAGCAGTCTGGGCTATCAATACCGGGCTGTAAATCTGTCCCGGCTCGCCTTTTGCGATCGCTATTCCGTCTGCCACGAATTCAACAGTCTGGACGATTTTTGCCCGCTCTAAGTATGTCTCGAGATCTTCTTTCAGCAAACGCTGGACCAGCACAGTGTCCGCTCCGTTTGAGCGCAGATAAGAAGCGGCTTCAAATGTTCTGGCACCTGTGCGCAATGTGAAGCTTTTGGTATCGACGATAATTCCAGCAAGCATGGCGGTCGCTTCCAGCATCGACAGTTTTTCATGTTTCGGCTGATATTCGATCAATTCCGTTACAAGCTCCGCTGTCGAGGATGCATAAGGTTCCATGTAGACAAGCATCGTATTGGTGATGAATTCCTCGCCTCTTCGGTGATGGTCAATCAATACAACGCGTTCCATGCGCTGAAGCACCCGCTCATCAATGACCATTGAAGGCTTATGGGTATCCACTACAACCAGCAGGGAGTTATCTGTCATCATCGACAGTGCTTCTTCCGGTGTGATAAACCGGTCAAACAGGTCATCGTCTTGGCGGATCTCTTCCATCAAACGCATGACTGAGCGGTCGTATTCATTAAAATCGAGCACGATGCTGCTTTTGACTTTGTTCATCGCTGCCATTTTGGACACGCCGACCGCTGCCCCGATGGCATCCATGTCGGGCAATTTATGGCCCATAACGAAGACATGGTCGCTTTCCTGGATCAAATCGCGCAATGCATGCGAAATCACCCGCGCCCGCACCCGAGTCCGTTTTTCGACCGGGTTTGTTTTGCCGCCGTAGAATTTTACTTTGCCGCTTGGATGCTTGATCGCCACCTGGTCTCCGCCGCGCCCGAGTACCAGATCAAGTCCGGACTGGGCCATGCTGCCAAGCTCGACAAGCGACGCTGAACCAGCGCCGACACCAATGCTTAAAGTTAAAGCCAAATTGTCTTTCGAAGTCACTTCCCGGATATCATCCAGAATAGCGAATTTCGACAGTTCCAGCTCTTTTAAAATCGATTCATTGAAAACCGCCATGAAGCGGTCAGATGAAATCCGTTTGACGAAAATTCCGTAATGTGAGCCCCATTCATTGATCAATGAAGTCACCAGGCTGTTCAAATTGCTTCGCGTCTGGTCATCCATGCCTTGCGACAATTCATCGTAATTATCGATAAACAAAATGCCGATAACCGTCCGGTCCGCATAATAAAGCGTTTCAATTTCAACTTGCTCGGTAATATCGAATAAATAAAACAAACGGTCATCCGCTTTGTAATAAGCGCGGTATTTGCGTTCGCCCAGCGTGATGGTCATGTCCCGTACTTCTTCCGATTTTACCAGTGTATGAAATTCATCCGATAAGCTGTAAAGAGATTCTCCGATTAACGTGTCATACTCAAGTGTTGATGTCATGTAAGGGTTCGCCCATTCAATATCGAATTTTTCATTGACCAGCAAAATACCAATAGGCATTTCCAGCAGTGCTTCTTCTCCGACTTTTTTCATGCGGTAGGAAAGTGTTTCTATATGCTTTTCGGTTGCTTCGTACACCCGCTTTTCAGTAATCCAGGCATAGATGAAAACCGCCCCGAAAAGGATGATGAATATTCCGCCTGCCCACTCTGACCTCAACGAGACCAAAATTGCCGCTGCCAGTCCTAAAAACAGCAGCACCAGAAGGGGAATTCGAAGTTTCCTTTTTCTAAAAAAAGCCGACATTTCTTTTCAGCTCCTCATTTTCCTTTAAAATCATGTGCTCGTTTAACCCATCCCCGGATATCAAAGCCGAGGTCGATAATTCCGACAATGCTCGTGAATGACTGCAATGGTAACGCCAGTATGGTAACAATGACGGTCACCCATGTCGGCCAGCCTTCTTGCTTGATGTAAAAATGATAAAAAGAAACACCTTGCAGGAAAAGCAGGAATTGAAGCACGACGGATGCATTGATGAAAATCATATAAGCCATTGTACCAGGCTGCAAATCAGACAGCAGTGAAACGAGTATAACGATTAAATAGTACCATAATACACTTTTCGGCAATTTCATATCCCGAAAAGGCGGAAATTTTGGAACTTCAATGCCCAGACGCTTTAAAATCGGCAATAACAGCAGCAGCAACAACCACACTATTATGAAAACCGACAGCACCAGTAAAGCCGGCAGCAATGTTTCAAATGTCGTCATTAATTGATTGACCATTTCATTGTATTCGTCAGTGGAAGCGCCAATACTGTCCAGCAAAGTGCCAGTTTGTTTATATGAAGCTTCCATTGCGGTCATCATCTCTTCAATGACATTGATGCCCAACAGCCAAATGGATGCCAGATACTGCAGCATCACCGACAGCAGCAAGACAATGCCTGAACCCATGAACATGAATAGCTTGGTTTTCTGGTTATAGATCGACAAACCGATCATCAGGCCAAGCGGAATATGGATCAGCGCCAGCGGCAAAGCGAGCAGCCCGCCTACCAGCACCGATAAGATCAGGCACACTGCTGCAAAAAGCGCCGAAGCCTTCCAGTGGTATTTAGCACTGTACCAGGCAATGGGCAAAGCTAAAAATAATGTCGTTACAACATTTAAAAGAGGCACATAAACAGAGAGGGCGAGCAGTACCGTAAAGACAGCCGCCATCATGGCCCCATGAGTAATTTGTTTTGTTTGTTGATTTGGCATTCTGTTGTTTTTCCCCTTCTTTCGGGTTGATTTCATCCTTGTAATTGTAACATGATTAAGGTCGCTGAACAAAAAAAGGGAATACCCGGAAGAATCTGCTTGTCGAATTTATGGCAACAAAAAAGAGACCGGTTTCCCGGCCTCTTTTCATAATATAAGAAAATATAGTCTTTCAGCTTGAAAGAAGTATGTCTGTGTCCAGACTCCAGCGCCCAGATTCTCGGGTCATAAGCCAACCCGGCTGTGTGGCAAAGAGCGCCACTTCGCCGGTTCGTCTTAAGCCCGTCGAATCTACACGGGCGCTTCCGCTTTTCTTACTTATCTTTCTTCCGCAACAAACGGTAGAAGTGCCATGATACGAGAGCGTTTGACAGCGATTGTCAACTTGCGTTGCCATTTAGCGCTAGTGCCTGTAACACGACGTGGCAAGATTTTTCCTCTTTCAGAAATAAATTTCTTCAATAGGTCAGTATCTTTATAGTCGATGTGCGTGATGTTGTTTGACGTAAAATAACAAACCTTTTTACGTTTCTTTCCTCCGCGACGTGGTGCCATATCGAATTACCTCCTTTTTAATTGGATTTTTTCGTTCTTCGCGAGTCTGGTCCGTCTTAGAACGGCAAATCGTCATCCGATACTTCGATCGGGCCGCTGCCGCTTGAGAATGGATCCTGGTCTACACGTGTATAATTTTGCTGACTTGGGCTCGGCGATTGGTTCTGCTGATAGGATGGCTGTTGGCCTTGTGAACGGTCTGCATTAGCATTAGCTCCAGAGTTTTTCGGCTCAAGGAATTGGACGCTGTCAGCCACAACTTCAGTCGTATAGACGCGTTTTCCATCCTGCCCTTCGTAGCTTCCAGTTTGAATGCGGCCTTCAACGCCAGCCAGGCTTCCTTTTTTCAAGAAGTTCGCTGTGTTTTCAGCTTGTTTGCGCCAAACAGTACAATTGATAAAATCCGTTTCTTTCTCACCTTGCGCATTGGAGAATGTCCGGTTTACAGCCAGTGTAAAACGGGCAACTGCCGCACCGCTTGGGGTATAGCGAAGATCTGGATCTTTTGTCAGTCTTCCGACTAAAACAACTCGGTTAATCATCAGAATTCAACCTCCTTTAAGTCAATAGTATTTTACAGATGCATATGCTGTTTACGCGTCTTTGCGTACAGCGATATGACGAATAATGTCTTCGTTAATGTTCGCAAGACGTGTGTATTCGTTGATAGCTTCAGAACCAGCGTTTACTTTTACGATTTGGTAGAAACCTTCACGTAAATCGTTGATTTCATAAGCTAAACGACGTTTACCCCACTCTTTCGACTCGATGATTTCAGCACCGTTAGAAGTAAGGATGTCGTTAAAACGCTCGACTAGAGCTTTTTTAGCTTCCTCTTCAATTGCAGGCTGAATAATGTACATTAATTCATACTCTCTCATCGTGTTGTCACCTCCTTATGGACTTGGGCCCTGCTGATTCCAGCGGGCAAGGAGCAAGCAATTCAAAATATTACTCACATCAATGTATTGTATCATAAACGGCAAGGGACAGCAACCCTGTATTTCATGCCCTGTTCAGCTATAATTTATGTAGCTAATAAAGGAAGTGATTGCATGGAACCAACTCATACCATTGAATTGAAGTTAGAAGAAATCGCACCAAAGGCATTGTGGATCAATGTGCTGCTTCTGATTCTCTTTGCTGCCGCTTACCACCTGTTTGCTGAACCGTTTTCTTTCCGTTTTTCATTTAATGGTGTTCTGTTGTTTATCTTTGGCTATATGGCTCTGATTGTGCTCCACGAATTATTTCACTTGATCGGTTTTGTGCTGTTTGGCAAAGTGACAATTGCTTCATTGAAATACGGCATTAATTTAAAAATGGGAATCGCTTATGCGACGACCAGTACGGCTATCCGCATTAACGCCATGAAAAAAGCGCTGCTGCTGCCTTTCTGGACGACTGCCGTCATCCCGACCATCATTGGATTTTGGATAGACAGCCAAGTATTAGTCCTTCTTGGTGCCATGCTCGCAGCCGGCGCCATTGGTGATTTTTATATGTACCGGGAACTGCTGAAAGAACGCAGCGACGTTTGGGTGCTGGATGACCCGGAACTTCCTCGCCTCCATATTTATGAACAAAATCCCAATATAAAAAGCGCCGATCAATAATCAGCGCTTTTTTGACATTTATCAAGGTTTTTAAACGGTTACTGCCACATCCCAGTTGCCCGTTTCCAATTTTCTCTTCAACAAATTTTCAGATGCCGCGATATAGACAGCGCTCTGCAATACTTTTCCTTCAGTTTCGACTTCAATCGTCACTTTGTTGAAAAGATCTGTAGCTGCACCGCCTGTATAATCTTCCAGATAGTCGATTGCCGGCCATAGTTCCTTGGGAATGTAATAGACTTCCCCGTGAATTTCACCTTGTTCAGATAAAGTCATTGCCGGATAGCCAAGCCCAGTATCGTATAGTTCCCCTTTGGCAACTGCATGCTCTGCGACCAACTCTGCTTCACCTAAATAATCATGATATTTTCCGCCACGCTTTAACGTTCCATATACAAATAACAACATTTCAATCCTCCTATATCAAAAACCGAATGCAGCTAAGCATCCGGTCATTTTTTATTTTATTCCAATGGCTAAGGGGTCAATACTTTTTCAAACTGGCTGATTCCGGAAATGAGATTTTATAAGCATAAGTCTTTCTTATCCCTGTCAAAAGAGAATGGCCGTTTTCGCTTTTAGACGTATCCAGCTGCGGCGCCCAGCCCCTCGAGGTCGCTTCAGTCCGTCCGGCAATGGCCAAAATCGCCATTACCAGCCAGACCTCCAGCGCTTGTCGGGGCTAAACGGGCACCTCCGCTTTTAAACGTTAAATCTAAACAGCATTACGTCTCCGTCTTGGACAACGTATTCTTTTCCTTCTTGACGAACTTTTCCTGCTTCTTTTGCAGCCGTCATTGAACCTGTTTCTACCAGGTCTTCGTAAGCTACTGTTTCGGCACGAATAAATCCGCGTTCAAAGTCAGAGTGGATAACACCGGCACATTGAGGAGCTTTCATGCCTTTTTTGAATGTCCAAGCGCGCACTTCCTGTACACCAGCAGTGAAATACGTTGCCAGCCCAAGCAAATTATATGATGCTTTGATCAATTGATCCAAACCGGATTCTTTGATGCCAAGCTCTTCAAGGAACATTTCTTTTTCTTCGTCTTCCAGTTCAGCCATTTCTTCTTCGATCTTCGCACAAACGACGATGACTTCTGAATTTTGCTGAGCTGCGTAGTCACGGACTTGTTGAACATATTCATTGTTGTCCGCATCGGTAATTTCATCTTCCGCTACGTTTGCTGCGTATAGCATCGGCTTAAGCGTTAATAAATTCAAGTTTTTTGCGATGCGCAGTTCGTCTTCTGTAAAGTCGATGGAACGGGCTAAGTCCCCAGCTTCGAATGCCTCACGAAGTTTCATCAATACCGGCTCTTCAGCAACCGCATCTTTGTCTTTTTGCTTCACCAATTTGGCAGCGCGGGCAATGCGTTTTTCAATGCTTTCCATGTCCGCAAGAATCAATTCCAAGTTAATGACTTCAATATCTGAAATCGGGTCAACTTTTCCGGATACATGTGTGACATTTTCATCAGCAAAACAGCGTACCACTTGAACGATAGCGTCTACTTCACGGATATGAGAAAGGAATTTATTTCCAAGCCCTTCGCCTTTGCTTGCGCCTTTTACGATGCCGGCGATATCTGTAAATTCAAAAGCTGTCGGTATGGTTTTCTTCGGTACCACCAACTCAGTCAGTTTGTCTAAGCGCTCATCCGGCACTTCAACAATTCCGACGTTTGGATCTATTGTACAGAACGGGTAGTTGGCTGCTTCGGCCCCCGCTTTAGTAATAGCATTGAATAATGTGGATTTCCCCACGTTTGGTAAACCTACAATCCCTGCAGTTAATGCCAAAGGATTCACAACCTTTCTTCTGTCTAACACGAATTATTTTTTTGCAACCATTCCATTATAGGAACGAAATACTGTTCTGTCCATTTTTCAAAACTTCTATAAATTCATTACTATTGTTATATAAGTATTGTCTTTATACTCATATAAGATTTTCTATTATTCTTCTTCGGCTTTTACTAAAACTTTTTTAATTTTCTTATTGAATTCGACGCGCGGAATCATGACACTGTGTTGGCAGCCTTCGCATTTGATTCGGATGTCAGCGCCCATGCGGATAATTTTCCAGGCATTTGCTCCGCAAGGATGCCCTTTTTTCATTTCCACGATATCATTCAGTCCATACTCTTTCTTTTCCATCGCCCTGTCTCCTTCGTTACTTTTTAGCAATGACCGACGGATTGGAGTCTTCAGGCGACCGCTGCACCATGACCATCCGCGGGTAAGGAATTTCCACGCCTTTTTTGTCCAAATAGTCTTTCAAATCCCGGCGGATACCGCGGGAAACCGCAAAATGCTGCATCGGCAAGGTTTCTGCTGTAATTCGCATGATTATTTCTGTTGTGGTGATGTTTTGCACCCCTAATAATTCAGGAGGTTTTATAATCTGCTCGTATTTTTCAGGAAGATCCACTAGAAACTCCTGGATTAGCCCTTCCACTCGTGCAATATCCGATTCATAAGAAATATTGACATCCACTACTGCAATCGAGTTATGAATAGAGAAATTGACGACATCCGTCACGTTGCCGTTCGGGAAAATAAATAATTCTCCTGTAAACCCTTTTACTTTCGTGGTGCGCAAGCCAATTTCTTCAACCGTACCTTCAGCTTGGCCAATCCGGACGTAATCTCCCACTGAAAACTGATCTTCAAAAATGATGAAGAATCCGGTGATTACATCACGCACCAAGTTCTGAGCCCCGAAACCAATGGCAAGGCCAAGAACCCCGGCCCCAGCAATTAACCCGGTGATATCAATTGTGAAGGCTGACAATACCGCGATAATCGCCATAAAATAGACTGCATACGACACAATGTTCTCCAGCAATTTGGACATCGTCTGTTGCCGCCGCTCGTTGTATTTCAAAGGACCTTTTATGCGTACCGCAAATGTTTTGCGAATCAACATTTTTGCGACCCTTACAATAATTCCCGACATTACAATGATCAACATCACTTTTAAACCGACAAAACCGATATTGAGCCACATTTCTTGATCCAGGAGAAACTTCTTCCCTTGTTCCACAGCTTGTTCTGCATTTGCTACTGTATCTGTAGTCACTTTAACACCTTCCTACCTCCGGTTAACCTAAATTCATCTTATAGATTACCGTAACAATTAATCCAACGACCAATACTCCCGGCAATAAATTCGCTACTCTTATTTTAGTAAGGCCAATCATATTCAAACCGATGGCGACAATCATAACGCCGCCTGTTGCAGTCATTTCCGTAATAAACATATCCAAAGCTGCATCAGGAATGATCAAACTGATTTGAGTCGCGAACAACGCGATTAATCCTTGATAAACGAACACGGGAATCGCTGCAAGCATGACGCCTATTCCTAATGTTGAAGCCAAAATAATTGATGTAAAACCATCAATCAATCCTTTTGAAATCAATACGCCGTGCTCATTGCTCAAGCCACTCTCCAAAGCCCCAATAATCCCCATGGCACCCATAATAAAAATAAGCGTTGCTGTTACAAAACCTTGGGCAAGGCTGCCCTTGCTTTCTTTTTTCGCACCCAGCATATCTTCCATCCAATGACCGAAGTTATTCAACTTATCATCTAAATTCATCCATTCCCCAATAACTGCACCAAGTACCAAACTGATAATGACGACGACAAAATTTTGGCTTTCGAAGCCCATTTGCAGTCCAAGAACCACTACTGCAAGTCCGATGGCATACATTACGGTTTCTTTCATTTTTTCAGGAATGTTTCGGAGCGCTCTACCAATAAATGTCCCTGCTACAATCAAAACAGCGTTAATCAACGTTCCTAAGAGAACCATCTTTCTACTTCCCCTTCCGCTCTCCTTTTACAAAACAGAACCTATTCCCCCGACTTATGGGAATAGGTACGGATTAATTTAAAAGTTCGAGTATGCGTTCCAAATCCTCTTCAGAGAAAAATTCAATTTCGATTTTCCCTTTGTTTTTGCTTTTCTTGATTTGGACATTTGTTCCAAAACGGTCTCTCAGTTCCGATTGCTTTTCTTCTATGAATAAATCTTTTTTCTTTTCAATTGTTTCACGTGGAACATCATCATTTAATCGCTGGACTAAATTTTCCAGTTGGCGGACGTTTAAATTCTCTTTCACGACTTTTTCTGCGATATCCGGTATCAGTTTTTTCTGCCGTAGTCCGAGCAATGTACGGCCATGCCCCATCGTCAGCTGTTTGTCGGAAATCATTTGCCGCACATTTTCAGGCAATGCCAGTAAGCGGATGTGGTTAGCGATATGCGGCCGGCTCTTACCCAATCGGAACGCCAATTGCTCTTGCGTTAAATTTAATGCTTCCATCAATTTCTGGTAAGCTTCTGCTTCTTCAATAGGTGTTAAATCTTCGCGCTGGAGGTTCTCCAAAATTGCCAGTTCCATCATTTGCTGATCAGTCAGCTCTTTGACAATTGCCGGCACTTCTTTTAATTTCGCCAGTTTCGCAGCACGGAAACGTCTTTCTCCCACTACCAGTTCAAAATACTTTCCTGATTTTCGCAAGACAACCGGCTGTAAGATGCCATGTTCTTTAATGGAGTCTGACAACTCCTGCAAAGCTATTTCGTCAAATACTTTTCGCGGTTGATAAGGGTTAGTGCGAATTTCACCGATGCTGATCTGGTTGATTGTTTCTGTTTCGCTTAATGATTCGCCAGGGAACAATGCATTAATTCCTTTTCCTAATCCTTTAGCCATTACGAATCACTTCCCTTGCCAATTCTAAATACACTTCTGCGCCTCGGGATTTCGGATCATAAATAATGATAGGTTCCCCGTGGCTCGGTGCTTCGCTTAATCGTACATTCCGTGGAATAATGGTCCGATAAACTTTATCTTGAAAATACTTTTTCACTTCTTCAATCACTTGGATGCCGAGATTCGTCCGCGCATCAAGCATCGTCAACAACACTCCATCAATCATTAGGTCGTGGTTTAAATGCTTTTGCACAAGGCGAATCGTGCTTAATAACTGGCTCAGCCCTTCTAACGCATAGTATTCACATTGTACTGGAATAATAATAGCATCTGAGGCCGTCAATGAATTGATTGTCAGCAAACCAAGCGAAGGAGGACAATCAATAATAATGTAATCGTACATTTCTTTTACTTCTTGAAGTGCATGCTTTAAGCGCACTTCTCTTGAAATAGTCGAAACAAGTTCGATTTCTGCCCCTGCAAGTGAGATGGTGGCAGGCACAACATGCAGATTCTCTACTTTTGTTTCCTTAATGGTATCTTTTATATCGACGTCATCGATCAACACTTCGTAAATGCATTGGTCGACTTCACCTTTATTGACCCCAACTCCGCTGGTCGCATTTCCTTGAGGGTCGATATCTATTAATAGAACTTTTTGGCCTAAGTAAGCAAGGCAGGCACTCAAGTTCACTGAAGACGTTGTTTTTCCTACGCCGCCTTTTTGATTGGCGATCGCAATAATTCTACCCACACTTGCACCAACTTTCTTTCATACTTCTCTCATTTTACTGCTCTAGTATAACTAATTCCATTATAAAAACAAAAATAATAATAGTTTCTTTCCTTATTGTAACAAAACCATGGATATTTTATGATTACATTCCTATTAAAAAAGCTCTTTCCATCATTGGAAAGAGCTTTTTTATGATTTTTTCTTCGGTATTTTAACGGTAATTTGATAATACTCTTCGTGTTCTTCTTCTTCAGTCGACAAATCAATTCCGCTTTTTGTTACCATACTCAAGGACTCTTTAATCGTATTCATCGCGATTCTGATATCCCGGCTTATCGCTTTTCTTCTCGGTTTTGCTTTTTTGGGTTCAGCAGACAAAAGTTTTTCAACTTTCAACTCCAGCTGTTTTACATTAAGGCCTTGTTCTACTGTTTCATCAAAAAGCTTTTTTTGCATTTCAACATCTTTTACTTTCAGCAGTGTTCGGGCATGTCGTTCCGTAATGATCCGGTTCAACAGAGCTGTTTGAAATTCTTCCGGCAATTTCAACAACCTCAGTTTATTGGCAACAGTAGACTGCCCTTTTCCAAGACGCTGCGCAAGTGCTTCCTGGGTGATTCCTTGAAGTTCAAGCAAATTTTGATAAGCATTCGCTTCTTCAATCGAAGTCAGTTCTTCACGCTGCAGATTTTCAATCAATGCGATCGATGCGGTTTCTTTATCGCTAAGCTGACGGACGATTGCCGGAACTTCTTGCCATCCTAAAGAAGACATTGCCCGAAAACGCCGTTCACCTGCAATGATTTCGTAATTGCCCTCTTCATCCGACGTTCTTACAACAATCGGTTGAATAACCCCATGCATATGAATCGTACGGGCCAGTTCTTCGATTTTCTCTTCATCGAACACCGTACGAGGCTGGAATTTATTTGCGCTTATTTTATCAATTGGCAACTTAACTACTTCTTCTGAAAGCTTGTTTGTTGCCTCTACTGGTTGTTCTGGTTCATCTGCTTTGTCTTCGCCTCCGAAGAACCGGGAAAAAGGACTTTTCATCCTCAAGCACCACCTTTTAAAAGCTCACTTGTTTACTGTTTGTTAATCGTTGAACCTTTTTCTTTATGCCAGTGTTCCACGTGAAACATTAACTGATACTTTCACATTTCAAGTTATTGGTGATTTATTCGGGATACCGGGTTTACGAGGGTATTTTTTAGGGGTCTCTTTAAACTTCCGGAACACTTGAATGTACCGATCACTTTCTTCAATTGGCAATTTAAACGAATGAATGCTTTCTTCTTTCACTCCCAGCTTCAACAAAGCTTTTTCTGCATCTTTCAATTCATCGGGAGCTGATGCTGCTTTCATGGCTGCAAATATTCCGCCATTTTTAACGAGAGGCACGCATAATTCCGCCAATACAGAAAGCCTTGCCACTGCTCTTGCCGTTACCAAGTCATAGCTTTCGCGATGCTTTGATTGACCAAAATCTTCTGCCCGCGAGTGAATGAACTGAACGTTTGATAAATTCAGCTTATCGCTTAAATGTGTAAGGAATTGGATGCGCTTATTTAACGAATCCACAATCGTTACTTCAATATGCGGAAAACATATTTTTAATGGAATGCTGGGAAATCCGGCTCCGGCCCCCACATCACAGACTTTTAACGGTTTCGTAAAATCTAGGTAAAAAGCCGCTGAAATGGAATCAAAAAAGTGTTTCAGGTAGACAGACGGCTGATCCGTAATCGCTGTTAAGTTCATCTTTTCGTTCCATTCGACCAGCTCTTTAAAGTAAATCTGGAATTGGTCCATTTGAAGTTCTGACAGCTCGATTCCTTTTTCACTGAGGGCATCTTTGAATTGTTGTTCGTTCACTTGTTTCTTCCCCCTCTTGTTGTCTTCTATGTGTTAAAATTCCGTCCGGTTCTACTATGTAAAAATGGGCTGGTCTATGCCAGCCCATTTATTGTTTGTCCAGCTTTATCGTCCTGCTCCTTACTTGAGCAGATGTTGTGCTTTTATGTGTCCAGCTTCGGCGCCTTAAACCTGGCGAATCTATACAGGCGCCTGCACTTTTCTTGTTTAAACAGATACTTTTGCGATTCTACCTTGTTCAATATACACCAAAAGAATCGAAATGTCAGCAGGATTCACCCCTGAAATTCGGGAAGCCTGTGCAATGGAAAGTGGGCGAACTTCGGACAATTTACCCCGAGCTTCAGTCGCTATGCCTGAAATTGAATGATAATCAATGTTTTCAGGTATTTTTTTGTCTTCCATTTTTTTCAGTTTGGCCACTTGCTGAAGTGATTTTTCGATATAGCCCTCATATTTGATATGAATTTCGACTTGTTCTTTCACTTCAGCTTCCAAGTCAATTTCAGAAGCTATCAGCTGGGCAATCATGTCGTATGACATTTCCGGGCGTTTGAGTAAATCTGCTCCGCGAATGCCATCTTTCAATTCACTGCCTCCTGCATCTCTGATCAATTGCTGCGTCATCTCATTCGGTTTAATCATAATGCCTCTCAACCGTTTGATTTCATCTTCAATCCGTTCTTTTTTCGCTTGGAATTTCGCATAACGTTCGTCAGAAATCATGCCAAGTTTATGGCCTAATTCCGTTAATCGCATATCCGCATTGTCGTGGCGCAGCAATAAACGGTATTCCGCACGAGACGTCAGTAAACGATACGGTTCGCTTGTTCCTTTTGTCACCAAATCGTCAATTAAAACGCCGATGTAAGCATCGGAACGGCTCAAAATCACTTCTTCTTTCCCAAGCACTTTAGCAGCGGCGTTAATGCCTGCCATCAGGCCTTGTCCTGCCGCTTCCTCGTATCCTGAAGTTCCGTTGATCTGGCCTGCTGTGTATAAATTCTCAATTTGTTTTGATTCCAAAGTTGGCCATAATTGCGTCGGAACGATTGCATCATACTCGATGGCATATCCAGAACGCATCATTTCGGCTTTCTCAAGCCCTGGGATCGATTCCAGCAGTTTTCTTTGGACATGTTCAGGCAAACTGGTTGAAAGCCCTTGTACGTAAACCTCACGCGTATTACGACCTTCTGGTTCCAAGAAAATCTGATGACGCGGCTTATCGTTGAAACGCACCACTTTATCTTCAATCGATGGGCAGTATCTTGGTCCGGTTCCTTTGATCATCCCTGAGTACATTGGCGACAAATGAAGATTTTCGTCAATGATTTGATGTGTTTTTTCATTCGTATAAGTCAGCCAGCAAGGCAGTTGATCTGTAATGAACTCAGTCGTTTCGTAGCTGAAGGCGCGCGGCTCTTCGTCGCCCGGCTGGATTTCTGTTTTACTGTAATCGATTGAATTGCTGTTGACGCGGGGCGGCGTCCCCGTTTTGAAACGAACTGTTTCAAAGCCGAGTTCTTCCAGGTTTTCTGCCAGTTTAATTGATGGCTGCTGGTTGTTTGGACCGCTTGAATAGCGCAGGTCTCCGATAATGATTTCACCGCGCAGAAAAGTGCCGGTCGTAATGACTACTGATTTTGCCCGGTAAATGCCCCCTACTTGAGTGATTAATCCGGTTACTTTGCCGTCTTCAACAATTAATTTTTCTGCAATTCCCTGGTGAAGCGTTAAATTCTGCTCTTCTTCCATCAGGCGCTTCATTTCCTGCTGGTAAAGCACTTTGTCGGCTTGTGCGCGAAGTGCGCGGACAGCCGGCCCTTTAGCTGTATTCAACATTCTCATTTGAATGTGTGTTTTATCGATAACGCGTCCCATGGCACCGCCAAGTGCATCAATTTCACGTACAACAATGCCTTTTGCTGGTCCGCCGATTGACGGGTTGCATGGCATAAACGCGATCATATCCAGATTCATCGTCAACACAAGCGTCTTAGCGCCCATGCGAGCTGAGGCAAGAGCAGCTTCTGCTCCTGCGTGTCCAGCCCCTACTACGATGACATCGAACGTGCCTGCTTCATATTGTGGCATGTTCGTTCATTCCCTTCAAATTTTATTTCCCTAGACAGAACTGAGAAAATAATTGGTTCAATAAGCCATCGTCAGCGGTATCGCCAATGATTTCCCCAAGAATTTCCCATGTTCGAGTAACATCTATTTGTATCATATCGACCGGCACATCCATATCCGCTGCTTCAATGGCATCTGAAATTGTCTGATGCGCTTGATGCAGCAAGGCAATATGGCGCGCATTAGAAACATAGGTCATATCCCCTGCTTCAATCTGGCCTTCAAAAAACAATTCAGCGATGGCTTCTTCCAGCTGGTCGATCCCTTCTTCTTCAATTAAAGAAGTCGTCACCAGCATTTTGTCGCCCGCCAATTCCTGTACTTGATTCAGATCTATGTTCTTCGGCAAATCGGTTTTATTGATGACTACAATATAATCCATATCTTTCACCGCTTCAAACAACAATTCATCTTCTGCAGTTAAGGCTTCCGAATAATTCAATACATAAAGGATCAAGTCTGCTTCTTTCAACACTTTGCGTGACCGCTCAACGCCGATTCGCTCCACTATATCTTCCGTTTCACGGATTCCGGCTGTGTCCACTAAACGCAGCGGCACACCGCGGACATTCACGTATTCCTCTATTATATCACGGGTGGTCCCCGCTATTTCTGTTACGATTGCTTTGTTTTCCTGCACTAGGCTGTTCAAAAGAGACGATTTTCCAACATTCGGCCTGCCGACAATAACGGTGGAAAGCCCTTCTCTTAAAATTTTTCCTTGAGAAGAGGTCTGCAGCAATTTTTCAATTTCCGATCGCACCCATTGGGCTTTTTCAAGCATAATCGGACGCGTCATTTCTTCCACATCGTCATATTCCGGATAATCGATATTCACTTCCATTTGTGCAATGGATTCAAGCAAAGCCTGGCGCAGCGTCCCGATCAGCTTCGACAAGCGCCCTTCCATTTGGTTGAGCGCCACATCCATTGCCCGGTCCGTTTTAGCGCGGATTAAATCCATGACTGCTTCAGCCTGTGATAAATCGATGCGGCCGTTTAAAAATGCCCGTTTCGTAAATTCACCAGGTTCTGCCAGTCGCGCACCTGCACGAAGCACCAATGCCAATACACGGTTGACGGACACAATGCCGCCGTGGCAATTTATTTCAATAACATCTTCGCGGGTAAACGTTTTTGGAGCTTTCATGAACGATACCATGACTTCTTCCACTACTTCCTCCGTCCACGGATCCGCCAGATGCCCATAATGTATCGTATGCGTGGCCTGCGTTGCTAATTTCTTTCCGCTCGGCGCTCGGAACAGCTTATCTGCAATCCCGATTGCTTCCGGTCCGCTTAAACGGACAATGGCAATAGCGCCTTCACCGCTTGGCGTGGAAATCGCAGCAATTGTATCGAATTCCATGATATTCCTCCTTATATAGAAAAGCGAAAGAGCCGTTCAGCTTCGACAGGCATAAGACGATCCGGCGAAGCGGCGCTTTTTGCTGCACAGCCGGAGTGGCTTATGACCCAAGAAGCTGGCTCTTGCAGCTAGACAATTTAGAAAAGCGTAGGTGTCCATGTAGCCCCGACAAGTGCTGGAAGTCTGGCCGGTAATGGCGTTTTTTTGCCATTGCTGGTCAGACTGAAGCGACCTCGAGGGGCTGGGCACCGGAGCTAGACAATCTGAAAAGCGGAAAGAGCCGTTCAGCTTCGACAGGCATAAGACGATCCGGCGAAGCGGCGCTTTTTGCCGCACAGCCTCGAAAAGTAGAAGTGCCTGTTTAGCTCTGACAGGCATAAGATGAACCAGTGAAGTGGCGCATTTTGCCACACAGCTGGGTTGACTTATGACCCGAAGAGCTAGGCACTGAACTAGACACCGGAGTGGCTTATGACCCGAGAAGCTGGCTCTTGCAGCTAGACAATTCAAAAAACCTAAAACAACTGATTAAATTAGTAAAAAAGCGTAAACGCTTGAATGGTCAAAAAATAAAAATCTGGCCATAAAACTTATCCCCAGACTTTTTAAACTAAAAAATCAAATTTTCTCTTTAAAAAAGTTGTCCACATGTGGACAACTAGTAAAAGCACACGACTTTCTAACATATTACATTAGCATAAATGGATGTAATTCGAAAGGCAGAGCGCTTGACTTTTTGTAAAGTTTCATTAAAAAGCCATAAAAAAACGGCTTGCCCGGAAGCAAACCGTCCACTTTATTTTATTCAATAACTGATCAAACTGCTTTTATCTTAGAGGTTCAATTACAAGATAGCGATTCGGATCTTTGCCTTCCGAGTACGTATCGATATCCATCCGCCGGGACAAGGCCTGATGAATCACTTTTCGTTCGTAGGATGGCATTGGCTCAAATTGAACACGCCCTCCTGTTCGAATTGCTTTGTCAGCCATGCGTTCAGCTAATTGTTCCAGTGTTTCCTGCCGGCGCTCCCGATAATTTTCAGCGTCCAGCTCAACCATCATAAATTGGTTGGAATATTTATTGGCGACTAATTGGGCAAGCTGCTGAAGAGAGTTTAAGGTATTCCCCCGTTTTCCAATCAGCATGGCCACTTTTTCGCTTTCTAAATAAAAACTGACTTGTTTGCCGTTCTGTTGATGGGTGATTTTCAAATCTTCAATCATCATGCCTTTTGCAATCGATTGAATATAGTCTTTGGTTTCTTGGATCGCCTGTTCATTTGACTCACTGGGCGCTTCTTCCACCAATTTCTCTAAAATCTCTTCCGGTTCGATGACAGCTGTTTTCGCCACTGCTTCCTCTTTTACAAGCGGCGCAGCTTCTGGCTCATTCACTGTCACTTCTACTTCAGCCGGTTTTGAGCCAAAGCCCAAAAATCCCTTTTTTTCACTTTGAATCACATGGATGGTTACTTCGTCACGTGTCACTTGGAGTTTTTCTAATGCTGCAGATATCGCGTTTTCAACAGTTGTACCCGTTTGCGTAATCTGTTTCACTTTTTAGCCCCTCCTGCTTTCGTTTTAACAGGTTGCTTCACTTCTTTTTTCGACGCAGCTGCTGGCGTTGCCGCTAACGCTACATCTTTCTTTTCCCATGGACGGTAAATAACCAAGTTCTGAATAAGAGAAATTATGTTTCCGACTACCCAATACAACGTTAATGCAGACGGTAAGACAATCCCGAAGCCTATAATCATAACCGGCATAAAGTACATCATGATTTTCATTTGCGGATTGTCCATTGCTGGCCCAGTCCGCAATACGATGAATTGCATAAGACCCGCAATAATAGCCAGGATAATGCTCGGTTCAGCGAGAGGGAAAATCAAAAAGCTTCCTAAATCGATTGACGGTGTGCTGTTCATCCGGCTGATTGCATGATAAAAACCGATCAATACCGGCATTTGAATCAATACCGGCAGACAGCCAGCCATTGGATTAACGCCATTTTCTGAGAAAAGAGCCATCATTTCCTGCTGATATTTCTGCTGAGTTACTGCGTCTTTCGACTTGTACTTTGCTTGCAGCTCTTTCAGTTTCGGCTGCACTTCCTGCATCCGTTTAGAACTGCGGGTTTGTTTGATCATTAATGGCAACAAAGCTAATCGGATGATAATGGTCACTGCAATAATCCCTAATCCGTATGTTCCAAGTAAGTTTTTGAAATACGTGATTGTTGCTACCAATGGCCAGACTATAAATTCGTTCCAAAATCCTTCACTTTTTCCACTGATTGGCTGATCGAATTCAGTACAACCGGCAAGCAGCAGAGTTGCTGCCACCAGTGAAATAAGCAGAACTATTCGCTTATTCAACCTTCTTCCCCCAAACTATTTTTCAATTACTTCTATAATAACATTCAAACGATATCTCTTTCTACTTCTTAGGCAGAGCACGCGCAATTTTTAAAACATGTTCCAAACTTTTCTTGCTTTCGTGAAAATCCAATTCGGCCGCCTGTTGCCGGGCGATAATAACGTAATCCGCATTTGGCAGCAAATCTTCTTTTAATTCCAAGAATGTTTGCCGTATATAACGCTTAATGCGGTTTCGCGTAACTGCGTTTCCTACTTTTTTGCTGACAGATAACCCCAGCCTAAACTCTGGCTGATCGCTTTTCATCATATAAACGATAAATTGGCGATTCGCAAAGGACTTCCCTTTTTTGAAGATCCGCTGAAATTCGGCGTTTTTCTTGATTCGTTGGTGCTTATTCATTTTTTCACCTGCTTATTTTGGTTCATTTCCACTGAAATTCAGCAGAAAAGAAAAAAAGACCACTGATGCGGTCAGTGGACTTAAGCTGATAATACTTTTCTTCCTTTACGACGGCGTGCGGCAATTACTCTACGTCCGTTTTTAGTGCTCATACGTGCTCTGAAGCCGTGTACTTTGCTGTGTTTACGTGTATTTGGTTGGTATGTGCGTAATGTCATGGTGACACCTCCTGAATAAAAGTTAACTCTTTTCTCAAAGACAGTCTTGACTATTATATAGTCGCAATGCATCAAATGTCAATGTCTTATTAAAAAGACAACATAAGATTCTGCGGTTCTGACGCAAACTTGCCGAAGAGAGAATTCCTGGCGAATGCTTCTCTTATAGAACAGTTTCTATATATACAGATAAAAATCCCATCATTTATTTGGCCGCCTAATTCCGACTTCTTGCCGATTTTCAACCAGATCGGCACATACCGTTTAAGCAAGAAAGAAAATCCCTTATCTCTTTCAAAACAGCATCAAAAATAGCCTTTTCTCTTCTCCCTCCTTCGAATCAAGTTATCCACAATCGTTCCAGAAAACAGAATTATTATTGTGCACCAATTTTTTTCTAGTTTTTTTATCCACACCCCTTATCTACAACTTCCTCACATATAAAGCCCCTGTGGATAGCTTTGTTGTGCACAATAAAGTAAATGTGGATAAGTTTAAGAACTTCTTGTAATGTCTCAGTTTTTTTGTTAACATTAACTTGTTTTCACTTGTTAATAATTTTTACTCTAAATAAGTTATCCACAAACTGTGGGTAAGATGTGGATAGTTATTCACGGGCTTGTTTATAAAGGTTATCCACAAGCTGTGATTTTGTGTATGGTATACTTAAAAAATATTTTACATATAAAGGAGAAGAGCTATTGGAACACTTAGACGAACTTTGGTCGAGTGTCTTAGCCCAAGTTGAAACTAAAATCTCCAAACCCAGTTTTGAAACATGGTTAAAATCAACAAAACTTTTATCCTATCAGAATGACACAGTGACAATTTCAGCGCCTAATTCGTTTGCACGTGATTGGTTGGAAAACCATTACGTGCATTTAATTACTGGAATTCTTTCGGATTCCACAGGCAATGATCTGCTGATAAAATTTGTTGTGCCAAAAGATCAGGATATGGACGATTTTCAACTTCCTGCCCCTCGCATAAAACCAGGGCAAAATGAGCATCAGGAATTTCTTCCTGGCATGCTGAATCCAAAGTATACATTTGACACATTTGTTATTGGATCCGGCAACCGCTTTGCTCACGCTGCCTCATTGGCAGTAGCTGAAGCCCCTGCAAAAGCGTATAATCCGCTGTTTATCTATGGAGGAGTAGGACTTGGCAAGACACATTTAATGCACGCAATAGGACATTATGTCCTCGAACACAACCCGGATGCCAAAGTGGTTTACTTGTCTTCGGAGAAATTTACGAACGAATTCATCAATTCGATTCGTGATAACCAAACCGTTGATTTCCGCAATAAATACCGCAGTGTCGATATTCTTTTGATTGATGACATTCAATTTTTGGCCGGTAAAGAGCAGACGCAAGAAGAGTTTTTCCATACTTTTAATACGCTGCATGAAGAATCAAAGCAAATTATCATCTCCAGCGACCGGCCCCCAAAAGAAATTCCGACGTTGGAAGATCGCCTAAGATCCCGCTTTGAATGGGGATTAATCACAGATATTACACCGCCGGATCTGGAAACGCGGATTGCAATTCTGCGCAAAAAAGCGAAAGCAGACGGCCTTGATATCCCGAACGATGTTATGACGTATATCGCTAATTCGATCGACTCGAATATCCGTGAACTTGAAGGGGCTTTAATCCGTGTTGTAGCTTATTCCTCTTTAATAAACCGCGATATGAGTGCAGAACTTGCTGCGGAAGCATTAAAAGATATTATGCCGAACTCCAAGCCTAAAGTTGTCACGATTTTGGACATCCAGCATGCAGTCGGAGATCAATTTAATGTTAAATTAGAGGATTTTAAAACAAAACGCCGCACGAAAGATATTGCATATCCTCGTCAAGTGGCTATGTATTTGTCCCGTGAAATGACGGATTTTTCTTTGCCTAAAATCGGGGAAGAATTCGGGGGACGTGACCATACGACGGTCATTCATGCCCATGAGAAGATTTCAAAAATGTTGAAAGACAATCAGCAGCTCCAGCAAGATGTAAAAGATATCAGAAGTGCGCTTGGCAAAGGGTAATTCACTTGTGGATAACCCAATATTTTAAAGGGCAGCTTGTGCACAGCTTATCTACATGTGGATAAGCTGCCTTTATTCAGTAAATTAGGGTTATCCACATATTCACAGCCCCTACTACTATTATTACTTAAAGATCTCTAAATAAAATATATATATAAGCGAGGTTCGAGAATGAAATTCGAGATAATGCGTGAACGTTTAGTCGAAGGTTTAAATGATGTAATGAAAGCGGTAAGTTCAAAAACAACGATTCCGATTTTAACGGGAATTAAAATGGATGTTTCTTCAGAAGGAATGAGATTAACAGGCAGTGATTCAGATATCACAATCCAGACGTTCATCCCGGCTGAAGAAGATGGGGAACAAATCATTCGCGTTACTGAAGGCGGAAGCATTGTGCTCCAGGCGAAAGTATTTGGAGAAATTATTCGCAAACTGCCGACCAATGAAGTGGAAATTGAAATTACAGGGAATTTCCAAACACATATCCGTTCTGGAAAATCTGAATTCCACTTGATCGGTTTGGATGCACTGGATTATCCACAGCTTCCGGACATTCAAGATGACCGTTTGTTCACCATTCCGGCTGACTTATTAAAAACAATCAATCGTGAAACGGTATTTGCAGTATCAAGTTCAGAAACCCGCCCGGTATTGACTGGTGTTCACTGGGAAGTAAAAGAAGGGGAATTGGTTTGTGTAGCGACAGACAGCCACCGTTTAGCCCGCCGCAAAACAAAATTGGAAACTTTGCCTGAAGGGGAATACAGTGTTGTAATTCCTGGGAAAAGCTTAACTGAATTGAATAAAATTCTGGATGACAACTCAGACCCCGTTGAAATCGTTATGACGAATCAGCAAGTGTTGTTTAAATCCAAACACATTTTGTTCTTCTCCCGGCTGCTTGAAGGCAATTACCCAGACACATCCCGCCTGATCCCATCTGAATACAAAACAGAAGTGACCGTTAATGGACGTTCATTGCTTCAAGCAATTGACCGTGCTTCACTATTAGCCCGCGAAGAACGCAATAACGTGGTGCGTTTTTCCACCACTTCCGGCAACGAAGTAGAAGTTTCTTCTAATTCTCCGGAAGTCGGTAAAGTAGAAGAGCAGCTTCAAGCGCAAAGCATTGAAGGCGAAGAGCTGAAGATTTCTTTTAGCGCTAAATTTATGATGGATGCTTTAAAAGCAATCGATGGCCAGGACGTTCTAATTCAATTTACTGGAGCCATGCGTCCTTTCATTTTGAAATCGGCATTGGATGATTCCATTTTGCAATTAATTCTTCCTGTCCGAACATATTAAAAAGAGAAACCACCCTCTAGGATAGCCATACAGGCTATCCTTTTTACTTTTTACCCTAAATAGGGTAAAGTAGAGGGATAGACTACGAATTGAAGGATGAGTGCATTTTGAAAGAAATCGCAATTGACACAGAATTTATCACACTGGGCCAACTACTTAAAAAGACCGATATTATTAGTTCGGGAGGAATGGCGAAATGGTTTCTCAGTGAACATGAAGTATTTGTAAACGGAGAAGCTGAAGATCGTAGAGGCCGCAAGCTGCGTCCAAACGATACGGTAAAAATTCCTGAAAATGGGGAGTTTCGTATAGTTGTAGCCGAAGGCATGAGCTTCGATGTGGATTGACCGCCTTGAACTCTTGAATTATCGGAATTACGAAACATTGGATTTGTCTTTTTCCCCAGAAATCAATGTCTTTATTGGAGAGAACGCTCAAGGAAAGACCAATATAATGGAATCATTGTATGTCTTATCTATGGCGAAATCCCACAGAACGACCAATGATAAAGAATTGATACGCTGGGAAGCGGATTATGGTAAAATAAAGGCTGATGTTTTCCGTAAATATGGTAAATTGCCTTTGGAAATCATCTTGTCTAAAAAAGGGAAAAAGGCAAAAGTCAATCATTTGGAACAACGGCGGCTCAGTGATTATATTGGCCAGTTAAACGTAGTGATGTTTGCTCCCGAAGACTTGAATTTAGTAAAAGGGAGTCCGCAAGTTCGTCGGCGCTTTATTGATATGGAGATCGGCCAAATTTCACCCGTCTATTTGCATGACTTGTCAATGTATCAAAAACTTTTAAAGCAACGAAATCATATATTGAAACAAAACTACGGTAAACAAGCCATTAATGACGTCATGTTTGATGTTTACACGGACCAGTTTATCGAAGCAGCTGTGAAAGTTATCCGAAAACGCTATCAGTTCATGGAGTTATTGCAAAAATGGGCCGAACCTATCCATCACGGCATTTCTCGCGGGCTGGAACAACTTCAAATCCGCTATCAACCAATCAGCGGTCTAAAGCCCGAATGGACGCCTGAAGAGATGGCGTCTTTTTTAGAGCGAAAACTGGCTGAAGTACGAAAACGGGAAATAGAGCGTGGTTTGACACTTGTCGGTCCGCACCGTGATGAATTACAGTTTTTTGTCAATGGCTACGATGTCCAGACTTACGGTTCGCAAGGCCAGCAAAGAACCACCGCACTGTCTTTAAAGCTAGCGGAAATCGAATTGATTAAGCAGGAAGTCGGAGAAGCACCGGTGCTTCTATTGGACGACGTTTTATCGGAATTGGATGATTATCGGCAATCTCATTTGCTTAACACCATTCATGGTTCTGTCCAGACATTTGTAACAACGACGAGTGTAGACGGAATCCAGCATGAAACCATTCAAAATGCCCGTCTTTTCGAAGTGGCACAAGGGATGGTTAAGGAGTGACCGGCTATTTACATCCAGATTGGAAAAAAGCAGACCATCCGCATAATCGACATAATTGCCGTCATAACTTATGAAAACCAGGTGCCGGCTGCTTTTATACAGCTGCTTGTCCCTATAGAGAAAGTAAAATCATATATTGTGACGGATGATTTTACTTACGGCTCGCCTTTGCGGGCCCAAGCCATTTTGAAAAAAATTCAGCAACACAAATTATAAGTTAGCTAGAGGAAACAGAATGTTGTAAGGAAGAGTAGGTGAACGCAATGGCAATGGAAGAAAAAGATCTTCAACCATCATATGATGCAAATCAGATTCAAGTTTTAGAAGGATTGGAAGCTGTTCGCAAAAGACCCGGAATGTATATCGGTTCAACAAGTTCAAGAGGACTTCACCATTTGGTGTGGGAAATCGTGGATAATAGTATCGATGAAGCGCTGGCAGGTTATTGTGACGAAATTCAAGTAACAATCGAACCCGATGACTGGATCCGAGTAGAAGATAACGGCCGGGGAATTCCCGTCGGCATGCAGGAAAAAATGGGCCGTCCGGCAGTAGAAGTCATTATGACTGTTCTACACGCAGGCGGTAAATTCGGCGGCGGCGGCTATAAAGTATCCGGCGGCTTGCACGGTGTAGGTGCTTCGGTTGTAAACGCATTGTCTGAAGTGACAGAAGTTTACGTTAACCGTGATGGGAAACGGCATTATATCAAGTTTGAACGCGGAGCGGTAACAGAAGAGCTGCATGTGATCGGCGAAGCTGAAAACACAGGAACGACGATCCGGTTTAAAGCAGATGCTGATATTTTCAAAGAAACCACTGTCTATGAATTTGATCTTCTGGACCATCGCCTGCGGGAACTCGCTTATTTGAACCGCGGCTTGAAAATTATTGTAAGAGATGAACGCGAAGGCGAAGAGAAAGAGAAAGTCTATCATTTTGAAGGCGGCATTAAATCTTACGTCGAACATTTAAATAAATCCAAAGATCCTTTCCACGATGAAGCGATTTTCGTGGAAGCTGAAAAAGACGGCATTTCTGTAGAAGTGGCCATGCAATATAATGCAGGCTATGCTGCCAATATTTTTTCATTTGCCAATAATATCAATACCCATGAAGGCGGAACGCACGAATCCGGCTTTAAAACTGCCTTGACTCGCGTTGTAAACGATTATGCCCGTAAAAATGGCATGCTGAAAGAACAAGATGCCAATCTGACAGGCGATGACGTTAGGGAAGGGTTAACTGCCATCATTTCGATTAAACATCCGAACCCTCAATTTGAAGGCCAAACCAAGACGAAACTCGGCAATACGGAAGTCAGCCCTATTGTCAATAACTTGTTCTCAGGCGGTTTTGAGCGATTCCTTTTGGAGAACCCATCTGTTTCACGCAAAATTATTGAAAAAGGCATCATGGCTTCTCATGCCCGCATGGCTGCCAAAAAAGCCCGTGAATTTACACGCCGGAAGTCGGTCCTTGAAGTATCAAGCTTGCCTGGTAAACTGGCGGATTGCTCTTCTCGGGATCCGAAAATTAGTGAAATCTATATCGTTGAGGGTGATTCTGCGGGAGGCTCGGCAAAATCAGGCCGTGATCGGCATTTCCAAGCGATTTTGCCATTGCGCGGTAAAATCCTGAATGTTGAAAAAGCGCGCCTTGACAGAATCCTTACGAATGCTGAAATTCGAAATATTATTACAGCACTTGGTACTGGAATCGGTGAAGAGTTTAATTTGGCGAAAGCGCGTTACCATAAAGTTGTTATCATGACGGATGCTGACGTTGATGGTGCCCATATCCGTACACTGTTACTGACGTTCTTCTTCCGTTACATGCGGCCATTGCTTGAAGCAGGCTATATCTATATTGCCCAGCCGCCATTGTTCCAAATCAAGCAAGGTAAGCACGTAGATTATGTGTACACCGATGCGCAATTGAAAGATGCGCTTGGAAAATTGTCTCCAACACCAAAGCCGAATATTCAGCGCTATAAAGGGTTAGGAGAAATGAACGCTACACAGCTATGGGATACGACAATGGATCCGGATGTCCGGACCCTGCTGCAAGTTACGTTAACCGATGCAATGGTGGCAGATGAAACTTTCCATATTCTAATGGGAGACGACGTCGAACCGCGCCGCAATTTTATCGAAGAAAATGCGAAATACGTTAAAAATCTAGACGTTTAAGCGATGTAGAGTTGAGAGGAGGCTGCGGATATGGCTGAACGGCCTAGCAGTGGTGTTGAAGAAATAAATATAAGTACGGAAATGCGTACGTCATTCTTGGATTATGCCATGAGTGTTATCGTATCCCGTGCCTTACCGGACGTGCGTGATGGGTTAAAACCTGTACATCGCCGCATCCTATATGCAATGCATGATCTAGGGATTACTTCAGATAAGGCTTACAAAAAGTCAGCACGTATCGTTGGAGACGTTATTGGTAAATACCACCCTCACGGTGACGTAGCTGTGTATGAAACTATGGTCCGCATGGCTCAGGATTTCAGTTATCGCTATATGCTGGTAGATGGACACGGAAACTTTGGGTCAGTCGACGGAGATTCAGCAGCTGCGATGCGTTACACGGAATCCAGAATGTCGAAAATTTCGATGGAATTATTGCGGGATCTGAATAAAAATACAATTGATTATAGAGACAACTACGATGGCCAAGAAAAAGAACCTGTTGTTCTGCCAAGCCGGTTCCCGAATTTATTGGTTAACGGAACTTCTGGTATTGCCGTCGGAATGGCTACAAATATTCCACCGCATCACTTGGGAGAAACCATTGATGGAGTTTTAGCTCTAGCTGAAAACCCAGCAATTACTACAGAAGAATTAATGGAATTTATCCCTGGCCCTGACTTTCCGACAGGGGGCATTATTTTAGGGCGCAGCGGTATCCGCCGTGCCTATGAAACAGGCAAAGGCTCGATCATGATCCGTTCAGTGGTTGATATCGAAACAAAACCGAATGGCAAAGAAGTCATCATTGTCAATGAAATCCCATTCCAAGTGAATAAAGCTCGCTTGATTGAAAAGATTGCGGAACTTGTGCGCGATAAACGAATTGACGGCATCACCGACTTGCGGGACGAATCTGACCGCAACGGCATGCGCATTGTTATTGAAGTCCGCCGAGATGCGAGCGCAAGTGTTTTGTTGAATAATTTATATAAACAAACAGCGATGCAAACAAGCTTTGGAATCAATATGCTGGCGCTTGTAGATGGCCATCCGAAAGTTCTCGGCTTAAAAGAAGTGCTTTTCCATTACTTAGAACATCAGAAAGTAGTTATCCGCCGCCGTACACAATTTGATTTGGCGAAAGCGGAAGACCGCGCTCATATCTTAGAAGGTTTGCGCATTGCCTTGGATCATATCGATGCAATTATTGCGTTGATCCGCAGTTCTCAAACGACAGAAGAAGCCCGCAACGGCTTGATGAGTAATTTTGATTTGTCAGAGCGCCAGTCCCAAGCGATTTTGGATATGCGCCTGCAGCGTTTGACTGGTTTGGAACGCGACAAGATTGAGGAAGAGTATCAAGGTCTGGTTAAGTTAATTGATGAACTGCGCGAAATTTTAGCGAATGAATATCGGATTCTTGAAATTATCCGTGAAGAATTGACTGAAGTGAAAGAGCGTTTCAGCGATAACCGCAGAACTGAAATCACCACAGGCGGAACTGAGATGTTTGAAGATGAAGATTTAATTCCGGTAGAAGCTTCTGTGTTGACATTAACTCATAACGGTTATGTGAAACGGATGCCGGCAAACACGTTCCGCAGCCAGAATCGTGGCGGCCGCGGCGTACAGGGAATGGGCACCAATGAAGACGATTTCGTTGAGCACATGCTTTACACGTCTACGCACGATACCATCCTGTTCTTTACGAACAAAGGAAAAGTATATCGCAAAAAAGGTTATCAAGTTCCGGAATATGGTAGAACGGCGAAAGGCCTTCCATTAGTCAACTTGCTGGAAATCAGCAAAGATGAAAAAGTAACAGCCGTAATCCGTGTCAAAGAGTTTAAGGAAGATGCGTTCTTCTTCTTTACAACACGCGAAGGCCTCAGCAAGCGGACACCGGTTTCAAATTATGCCAATATCCGCCAAAATGGTTTGATTGCCATCGGTCTGCGTGAAGAAGATGAACTGATTTCTGTTAAACTGACAGACGGCAACCAGGAAATGATCATCGGTACCCGTGATGGTGCACTGATCCGTTTCCCTGAAACCGATATTCGCAGCATGGGTCGGACAGCAAGCGGTGTACGCGGTATCCGATTGCGTGAAGGCGACAGTGTTGTGGGAATGGAAGTTTTGAATCCAGGAGATAATATTCTGGTCATCACGGAAAAAGGTTATGGCAAACAGACGAAAGAATCCGAATACCGAGTTCAGTCCAGAGGCGGTATGGGTATCAAGACTTGCCAGATTACAGACAAAAACGGACCGCTTGTAGCTGTGCGGACAGTCAATGGAACAGAAGACATTATGCTGATCACCATCAATGGTATTTTGATCCGTATGGATGTTAATGATATTTCGCAGACTGGCAGAAGCACGCAAGGCGTCCGGTTGATCAAACTGGCTGAAGAAGAAACGGTTGCAACAGTAGCACGAGTGAAAAAAGATATTGAAATTCCTGAAGAGGAAGAAGAAGCTGAAGGAGATGCCGATGCAGCATTGATTGAAGAAAGTGCTGGAGCGGATGTCTATACTGAAGATGAAGTTGTCGCTAATGAAGAGATCGATCATGTAGAAGAAGAAATTGAAGAAGACGCAGAATAATTTTCGGCCCGCTGATTTGTCAGCGGGCTTTTTTATTTGGCTGAAATGAATTCATCTCTTTATCAGTGGCGGTGTTTTAATTTGATATGTCTTTGTGATTTTGGCGATATCGAGAAAGAGCATCTAAGTTTCTGTAAGCAGCTAACCCAAGTCTTTTGTGCAAAAGGCGAGTAAGATGCAATAGAATGACAGAGCCGGCGAATAATATCTGCACCGGCAAATTTGAACGATCTATTTATGGGCTTCGTTCTTTCTTCTATATAGGGGATGTGGAATTTTGCAGATGAAAGTTTTATTGCAGCTCAACTATTAGGCCTAAGTAAATCTACTTGAGAATTTCATCGAACCTGCTAAAGAAAAACACCTATAAAATCCA
This sequence comes from Planococcus sp. 1R117A, assembly GCF_051417975.1. NCBI lineage: Bacteria > Bacillati > Bacillota > Bacilli > Caryophanales > Caryophanaceae > Planococcus > Planococcus sp. 1R117A. The sequence continues at coordinate 1,155,137 of NZ_JBPRLO010000001.1, forward strand.
AGAAGTTTCCCGAAAGAAAAAGAATTTACTTTAAGCAGAAGTTTTTTTCGTAAAACAGTTGACGCGGAAAGTTAAGCATGGTATATTAATCAAGTCGCCAATGAGTGCGGCGTTAACAAAAAGAAAACCTGAACCTTGAAAACTGAATGCAAAACGTCAACAAATAGTGGGGACCGCGTTCCGAACGCGGCACCCACATTCTGCGAAGGTCGCGTGCGACCGGAGCAAAACACTACTGATCAAGCGTGCTAGATCAAGCGACTCGCGCATCCTTCGGGATGGCGAGACGCCAGCAGAACATTGAGCAATCAATTTCTTCTATAATGGAGAGTTTGATCCTGGCTCAGGACGAACGCTGGCGGCGTGCCTAATACATGCAAGTCGAGCGGAGAACTTGGAGCTTGCTCCAGGTTTTCAGCGGCGGACGGGTGAGTAACACGTGGGCAACCTGCCCTGCAGATCGGGATAACTCCGGGAAACCGGGGCTAATACCGAATAGGTTCGGCTCCCGCCTGGGAGCCGACGGAAAGACGGCTCACGCTGTCACTGCCGGATGGGCCCGCGGCGCATTAGCTAGTTGGGGGGGTAACGGCCTCCCAAGGCGAC